>CBDDAC010000044.1:0-40165 GCA_965224765.1 Mariniblastus sp. | reverse complement strand
CCAACCCAAAAAGCCGAGTCGCAGAGCGACGGCATCTGTTGCATGTCATGTCATGCACCATAGATTATCGCGTCGCAAAAATTCAAACCCGGCCCTCCCGATGCGAAGCGGTCGGGCTCTCGATTACAAGGTATCAGGATAGAACCGATTAGCTAGGAAACGGATGCCATCGCTCCGCGATTAGGTTTTGGGCGTGGGCGTTTTACCCCAGACTAAAAGTCTGGGGCTACGAGAAGTAGCCGCTCTGCGGCAAATGCAAATTGCGACTTGGACGGAAAAAGATGTACCGACAAAGACCACTTCACCGGTGTGACACGAGTCATCCTCCCGTCGGCAAGGGAACTAAAACTTGTGTAGACACTAATGCCCGAAGGGAGGGTGACTCCATGGAACGGACATGACGAGGGCATCACGCTTCCAAGTTATTTGCTTCATCATGATTGAAATAGGTAACAGACTCGTCGGACTGCCAATGCCCCTCAACGAACATTGCCGTTCAGCGTGCCACAGATAACATAACACTCAACAAACATCCGCCTCCAACTCCCTGGAAACGCGGGCAGGAAAGGGCAACAGGTACTAGAAAACGGCAAACATCAAACAGGTAATCATGCCATTATTGATCGCATGCATCGTCATCGAGGCAATTAAACTGTCTCGCCATTGCCTGGCAAGCGACATCCCGATGGCAAGTGTCGTTAAAAGTGGAATGCCAATCAGCCCTTGAGGGTGAAGTGATGCAAAGACAATCCCGTTGACGCAACTGGCAAATGCGACACTGCCCCAGAAGCGCCGAAAGCTCGAAGCATCTTTGAGATAGCGATAAAAAACACCTCGAAACATTGTTTCCTCAACGATCGGAGCTGCAACAACGGCCAGCAAGACCACACTCAACCAGATCGTATAATCTCCGCTGGCAATTTGATCCTGTATGGGATGCCCTCCGACTTCAGTCGACTCAAAGCCTTCACTTTGAGATTGCATCGTTTGCGACATCACGATCCCAACGATGATCAAAAACCCTCCAATCAAAGGCAGCAGCGCAAGATACGAGACAATACCCGCGCCAATTTCTTTGAGCGGGTTCTTACAGGTCCAGCCAATATCCTGACGAACTTCACGGAAGGTCAATCCTCGAAATGTGGGCCATACAATCGCAATCAATGACGCAAAAAACATACCCAATTGCAACAGGTTGCTCCAAATCGTACCTTCGATTTCCAATCCAATGACAATCAAGCTACCCAGCACCTGAAACACCACGAAAAAAAGAAAAATCCAAATTGCAAAGGTCTCCAGGTAGACCACCGAGCGTTCACTTCGGTCCGGCAGCTTGGGAACGATTCGACGTGTTGAGACAAAAACCGAGAGCATGACGATCATAACAACCCCGATCACGAACCCCAGTCCGATGACCAAGGACACCGACACCATAGCAATTGAAGACCAAGTCGCTTCTGCCAGGAGCTTTTCTCTTCCACTCGAGTTTGGACTCTTGCTTGGCGTCAATCCAAGTCGACCAATCCAGCCCAATTGCTCAACAAAGAACTCACGATCATCAACGGATATCACACTGGAATCCCACTGTTCTTCTCGGTATTCATCAAGCAAACAGCCGACGATTTCCCTCAATCGAAGTTGCGAATCGGTTGGTTGGTAGCTTTTTTCCTGGACTAACTTGTCGATTTCCGAGAGCATTTTTGATGCTGCATCCGCGTCAAACAACTCATTCTTCAAAAGCACGATTCCGTATCGCCCCTCCAATGCTCCTCGGTTCATGCTGTCCAGCCCTGCAGTAACAGGTGCTGAAGACAACTCGCGACTTCCGACCATCATCTTAGATTGCGAGTTGATCGCCATTAGTCCTGATTTGCTGGTCTCGGTCTTGCCGTCCTTTGAATCGTCGAAGAAAACCAAACAAAAAATCCCAACCGTCACTAAGATGATGACCGCCCACGATATTTTCACATTCCAACCGCGTTCGATTACTACTGGAGGCAATACCTCAATGGCAATAAATGGCTCGTCAGTGGACTGATGACTTTCCAAAGGGTTTTGAGAATGAGTCACGCGCGTTCGTTTCGTGTATCTGGGTAATTGAAGTGACAATTAGGCATTGGAATCGCAGGCCTCGATCAGATTGTTGGCGATCGAAAACACTTTGGCGAACATTGGCTGGGTTAATCTACCGGTAAACGTATTTTGTTGGCTCGGATGATAACTGCCAAGTAGATATCGTCTGTGCCCCAGCGAAACATAGTTGGCATGCCCAAATTTGGGCTGAGGACGATGGATCCATTCTTCACGCTCGGCGTAGCGAACGATTGCCTTCCACGCCAGGCCGCCCAATGCGAGGCAGACTATCGGTTTACAGATTTCAATGGTTCGTTTCAAAAACGGTTCGCATTTGGCAACCTCTTTCGGAGTCGGCTTGTTCTCCGGCGGTGCACAGCGACATACGTTGGTGATTGCACATCGCTTCAATTTCAGCCCGTCGCCTGCCCCGCTGGAAGAAGATTGGTTGGCAAAACCGGCATCGTGAATCGCACGAAAAAGCCAATCCCCACTGCGATCTCCAGTAAACATTTGCCCTGTTCGGTTGGCTCCGTGAGCACCTGGCGCCAAACCTACGATCAACAGGGGAACACCTGCCAAAGAGGGGAAACGAGTTGGTCCCAAATTGGGAACCGGTCGGCCCCAATACTCTTCATCTCGATAGGCTCGTCGCTTTGTCTTTGCAACTTGACGACAATGTTTGATCAATCGAGGGCAGCGCTGACACGCAACGGCTTCTTGATTCAAAACATTCCAAAGAGGCAGGTTCGATTTCTTTTTGGCCATCACACTTCATCTAACGCCGCATCTTCATCGATGCCCTCGGCATCAAGGTACCGCTGCTTGGCCGCACGATAACGACGTTCAAGAAATATCATTGCCAGAACCAAGATTACGACCCCAGCAACTTTTAGCCAAGGTGATCCATGCACATAGTTCGTAACGAAATCTGCAAACAGCACCATCACCCCGTTGCCCAACAAGCTGCCGATCAATACTCCAACGACTGTCATCAATCGACTCAGCCCCAACAGGCGGCCAAAAATTGAACCCCCGATGCTACCCGTCGTGGACGTGGGAAAAATCACGAATGAAATCAAACCCAGAAAAGAAACTTTTCGAATCCAGGGTTGAGAGTCCATTACAAACTTACCGTCCCAAACAAGCATCGCAATCTTGGGACCCACCCATGGAATTCTAAATAACAGCCCCATATGAAACGTGACAAACAGGGCCACCATGATATCCATGTAGGTAACCAACCAAAACAAATTGAGCGCCGTAAAATCGAGATAAGGTTCGAGCCCTGACATTATTTCGGGGAGCAACGTTGCTTGTTCCGCATCGCCAGAAGCTGAGATGAATGCGGGATAACAAATCACAAATCGCCCTAAGGCAAAAAAAGTAATAAATGCATGAATGACGAGCTTGCCACTCAGTGCCCAACCGCCGTAAAACAACCCGACACCCAGTAAAATCAGAACGGTAAGTGCCACAGGCCCCAATAGGCTCATCCACCAAAACAGAGGATAGTCTTTGCGAAACCCCTTCTCAAAGTTCGTGAACGAACTTACCAGCTTTCGGCGCATCGCCTGAGGATCGGCTTGCGACGATTGGGAGTTGGGTTCAGGGCTATTCGTTTCATCCATTCGATTACTTCTCCGCACTTGTGTTTCGATGTTTCATCGTAAAACGATCGAATCCTTAGGCTACTCGGCCTGTCATTATTGTCCGATTCCCCACGAAATCAAACAGGCGATTTTGAGAATCCCTAGCTTGATTGTGCAGGAATATCCGACAGAATTCATCCTTAGAGCGGGGCAGGGAAGAGATTCCCTAACTTTGTACACACAGCTTTGACCGTATTAGCAATTGACGCAGAGCGACATCAGCCGAATTTACGAGTCCGAATCCTGATTATCGTCGTCAACGCTTGAAGGTAGTTGGCCTGGAGGTATCTGGTCCTCTTTTTTATTCTCCCACTCATTTGAATTATCCATTGCCTCCTCTAACAGTTGGCCATTGTCCTGTTCCACATCGTCCATGACTGCGTGAAATTTTACAGGGACGACGACAGGCACTACTTTGGCGACTGTTGGGCCTAAATTGAGCGGATCCAACTGAAGTCCCCACCAGATAACGATTTGAGCAAATGGCGGAGCCATCAATGCTCCCAACAAAACCTTGGCGAACTCAAATCCCCCACTACGTTTCGCCGCGCTATGCTTGCGCCGCTTTTTTCGAGAATGTGACGTTCCAGATCGCGACTCGGATGATTTCCCAGATTGAGACCGTCCGTTAGACGATGTAACTCGACGATCCGACTGGCCATTTGAATTTGAGCTGGACGAGCGCCGTCGTTTCGGACGCTTGGCTCCGTTGGCAAGAGCCGGTGCGACGATAAATCGATTCTGCTCATCCGTTTCTACGTGCCCGTCGTCAAGCGGCGATATTTCGATCGACGAATCGGAACTTACCACTTCCAACTCTGGAATCTCTGAGTCCAGCAAGACCCCGATCGGATACGTCTGCCCACAGCGTGGACAGCGTACGATCGCGCTGGGATCTGGATTGGCAGGGAGGCGCACAAGTTTCTCACAACTCAAACACTTCACGAATGTCTTGCCTGCAGCGCCGGATTTTGGGTGTTGCTGGTCCATAATTGATGGAATGGGAGGGAGCGGTAAATGGTGTGCAGTTTGTTCTAATCGCCGATGTGTCATTGGGCATTCGTCTGGAACGCCAACAAAAGTGCGATTTTGGATATGCTTCTTGCACTTGCCCTAAATTTACTCTGACAGGGCTACTTATTGTAGCATCTGAGCATTTGAAACCTATTCGCAATTGGCAGAATTGAGGTTGGGAATCGTTAGAACCCGTAAATTGGTGCTAATTTGTCACGCAAGTGGTTCACCAAATTTGCGTGACTCAAGTTTTCACCCGTAATTTTTTGGACCAGTTCATCAGGTGAATAACTCTGACCCAACTGATAGACGTTCGTCTCCAACCAACCCCTGAGGGGCTGAAACTCACCGGCAGCAAACATCGATTCCAGGTCGCCAAGTTCTTTCTGAGCTGCGTCAAACATCTGACTGGCGTAAATATTTCCCAGTGTGTAAGTCGAAAAATATCCAACGAGCCCCGCACTCCAGTGAATGTCCTGCATCACTCCATTTGAATCGGAATCAGGTATGACTCCGAGAAACTCTTGGTATTTCTCGTTCCAAGCCGTCGGCAGATCCGCCACCGATAGCTCATTGTTAATCAACGCGATCTCGAGCTGAAAACGAATGATGATGTGGAGGTTGTAGGTTGCTTCATCGGCCTCAACACGTATCAACGAAGGACGGACCGAATTAATCGCCCCAAAAAACTCGTCCAAGCCGACTTCGCCCAACGCCTTTGGAAACAGTTCTTGAGCCTGTCCATAAAAGTACTTCCAAAATCCCAGGCTGCGTCCGACGAGGTTTTCCCACATGCGCGACTGCGACTCGTGAATCCCAAGGCTACAGTATTTGCCAGGAGGGAAACCGTATTGCTCCTCGCGAAGCCCTTGTTCATAAATTCCGTGGCCAGCTTCATGTAGCACCCCAAAGAACGAAGTGCTAAAAAAGTCCTCGTCGTATCGAGTTGTGATACGAGTGTCATTGGGGCCCAACTCTGTGCAAAAGGGATGATGGGCGATATCCAAGCGCCCTTTCGAATAGTCGAATCCAATTTTGGAAGACGCCACACGCCCAAATTCTTTTTGCGCCTCAATTGAAAACTTTCGACGAAGCAAATCTTCATTGGGGCGTTGCCTGGCTTCTGCAATCTGCGCCACCAACGGTACAAGATCATCCTTGAGCGCGTTAAGGGCACTTTCTACTTTTCGAGTGGAGGTAGCCGGCTCATAGTCGTCCAACAGAACATCGTAGGGCTGATCTTGATACCCAATCGCTTCACATTCCTGTCGCTTGAGATCGTAAATCTTTTCCAGCACGGGTTTGAATTTCTGAAAGTCATTCTCCTTGCGCGCTTCGATCCAGGTCTGCTGCCCCAAGGATGTACAACTCGCCAACTCCTCAACCAAGCGTTTAGGAAGCTTTTTCTTTTTCTCACATTCGCGCTTTAGTTCTCGAACCGTGACGGCAAAATCACCGTGTCGATCCGACATTCTTTGGCCCTCGCTCAGTTCAACCAAAAGGTCCCAAATCTTCGGTGCCGTCTGCCGCTTATGAAGCTCACCTGCGAGAAAAGTAATTTGCTGCGCACGGAAATCAGAGGCTTGCGAAGGAAGTTTGGTTTGCTGGTCCCACTCAAGTGCCGCCATCGTGGACTTCAAATAGGTGACTTCGCGCATTAGTTCGCAAAGTTCTGTGAACTGAGTATCAACCGACGGCATGGGATTCCCTTAACCTAATGTCAAAAGAGCCATTGTATTAACTCTGCGAAGACTGCCCAGCCGAGGTGCTCGATCGCCCCAACCCTACACCACGTTTAGCAGAAACCGAGTCTCGCGTGCGACATTCCGTGTTGGGTTTACCAGCCGGGTTCCAGTGCACCACTGTTCGGAGTTTCTGTTCAACGGTTAGCGCCCAATAAGAATACTATGGGTGGGCGCTTTGTGAGCGGGAATCTCTGTCTCTGCCCAGCCCTTGAACTCATCGAGTTTTAGTTTCACCGGTTCTTCCCAGTTCTCTTGATGAAGGTACTTCCACACGTACTCTCGCAAATAGCCTTGGGACTCAATCTTGATCAAGTCTTTGATGGCTTTTTTGGTGGCTTCACTCAAACTGTCTTGAATCGCGTCGAAGTCCTTGAGCATACCGCGCCTGGCAGCCAGTTCCTCATTGAACGTTGGAATGCACTCTTCGCCAACCAGTAAATCAAATGGCAATTCGTTATCGTTTCGGAATTTGAATCGCAGCAACGCATATCTCATCCAAAAGGCCCCCTCGGATGCGGTCTCCAATTCACTGTCGATCACGATGAAAACAGCTCGAGTCCGGTTCGACGCGCGAGCGACACGAAATGCATAGGTATGTGTCTCGTGGTCGGGAATGTTTTCAGCGGCCCAGGTCTTGTACTCATCAATTCGCAACTCTCGATCGCCCGCATCCCAATCAGGTTCACGATGCGTTTCAAAGATGTATTCCTCGAAAAGATCGGCCTCAATCACCTTCTGAAGGTCGGCAGAGTATGTACGATGTGACTTGCCAACACGGCGTCCACTAGCCTTCAGCGCTTCAGCCAAAACCAAGCGAGCCGCAATTTCCTCTTCAAACTTTGGAGCAATCGGCCCTTCCTTATCAGGCATCTCAAGTTGATTGTCGAGAGCCCAATTTTGTCGCGCGAGTGCATAGACCTCCCAAACAGCGACTTCGGTGCTACGCCTGGCTTCGGACTTGAGTAGCATCGCTGCCCGCATGCCGATCGGAGCGGGTTTTCCGAGCTCTCGAAGTGCGCTGATATTTGCAATCCGGACATTGTCTGAATTCTGAGACCTCAATTCAGCTGGCAACATCACCAAGGTCAAAAAAGACAACATCGCAAACAGGGACTTTTTCACTGGGCTACCTCATCAACGCGGAGCGAATCAATTCCGAAGCCAGCAGTATAGCATTTTTGAGGTGGTGAGTTATTCCCCATCTCCTCCTACTGGCAAGAACTTAAAAAGATCCTTGACCGGAACATGACGCAAGTAACTTTTACTTTTTCGCTTGAGATAGAGAGCTTGATCATCAACGGCAAAACACTCCCAGCGCTGATTCCCCAACCGATTGAGTTCCTCTTCGGCGGTCGTAAGATTCTTGGCGATCACCATGTATTCAAATGAATTCATATTTCGGAGATCCTCCTGTACCCACTCCGTCGCATCTCCAGCCGTCGTAAGCCCCTGGTCCTTGAGAGACTCAAACGTCTCGTTAACCCAATCGCCGGTCTCCTGAACCGCCGATCCGGAGGCGTCCATTGCGCCGGAAACTTGGTCACTCACCCATTCGCTAGCGCTGGTAGCTGTCGTCTGCCCCGCATCTTTTGCTTTTTGAAACAGCTGATTTGCTTGTTCAAGATATCCGGCTGGCTCGTTCGACTCAGCATCGGTTTCCTGGACAACTTTTTCAGCGTTTGCTCCATCACGGTTTTGTTCGGCAGGAGTTTGATCGCAGCCCAGAAATATTGCGACGCAAAACAAAAGGCCCCAAGTTAGGCGGCCGGGATTAAAACTACACATATCAACAGATTCCAAATGGACAAATGATTAAACAAAAAAGTTGCGGCGCGCACTAATCCAAAGTCAATACACTACGAGCAGGCTGACGAAAGTTACTCAAGCAAAGATACATCGTCGCCACCATGTAAAGGACCACGGCAATCCAAATCCATGGCGAAATCGAAGCCGCATACTGCATTCCCACTAACCAGCTCAAAAAGGCCAACGACGAAAATAACAACGTCGTCAACACACCCACCCATACCAACGTGGTCTGAACCTTCGTAATCGATGTCGCTCGACGTTCCGGCGCAAACCAATAATCTTTGTTGGGCATGTTGATCATCGAATCAGGAATCTTTGGCGTCACCCAACTTACCATCAGCAAAAATGCAGTGGTACCAATCACCAATCCCGTCATCGTCCAAAGATGAGTTTCACGACTTGAATATCGATCTGGTTCACCATTCAAGTCAAAATGGATAGGCACTTCCCCAGGCAACTGAACACCAAGAATCCAAACCTGTAACAACACGATCATCGCCAAGCCAACGGAAAAGACCATCGCGAAACGCAATTTCATGGACGCCAACGAATAATTTGTGGACACGGCAGAACTCACTTCAATGAAAAAACGGTCGGTCTATATTCGTTTCAAACCTGCTGAAATTGACCAAGATTGCGATAATTATTGATGTTTTCATACCGATAAAAGCATCAAGTTCCTCCAAATTTCATCCAATAATGCAGCACCGAATCCTACGTTCCCATCCGCCCACACCCCTGCAGGGTCAAAAACAACTTTCGTGAACCACCTCGATCGCGATGCTCACAAAGGTAAATCCCTTGCCAAGTCCCTAAGGCCAATCGTCCCTCGGAAATGGGGATCGTAACACTTGCCCCAAATAGCGAAGCCTTCACATGGGCCGGCATATCATCGGGCCCCTCACAGGTATGCCGAAAAGGCAAATTCTCCGGGCAAATCCGATTAGTCGCTGTCTCCATATCCAAACGGACGTCGGGATCAGCATTCTCATTCAGGGTAAGTCCAGCTGACGTATGCTGAATAAAAATGGTCATCAGCCCCATCTTGATTTGGGAGAAATCCGGTAGCTGTTGGAGCACATCTTGGGTAATCAAATGGAATCCACGAGGTTTTGGTTTCAACGTAATCGCAAACTGTCTCCAACAAGTCGGCAAAGTATCTTCGCTTTTCAAAATCCTCACCTGTGTCGTTTGGTCGCAGTATTATTGAACGATTGGCTCAGCAAGAGCGAGCCAACTCACCCTAAACTACCAAGAATGGGGGCTGATGTACCCAACTCCGCTGAGGTCCAATCGGAACAGTCAAAGTATCCAACCAATTGCCTAATCGGATTGCGCGAAATTCATTACCAATCCAAATGAAAACTCAACAATTTTCTTGACTTAGGTGGGTTCCGGTCAATAATACCCCCGTCACCACGTGACTCTCAATAAGGCAAGCGACTGGCTTGCTTTTTTTATTATTAGCATCTCTCAGTTACGACCGAAAAATCGGGCCGTACCCTATAAAATCCGAGGAAGATTGATGACCAACAATCAAAAGCGACCCATCGAAAAACCCAAAGTGGTTACCAATGTTTTCGAAGCCATTCTCAAGTATGGGCATGACGAAGACTTCAAACCAATGGCAGGCGAAAGCTTCTCTGCGACTGACGCTCCTGCTGGTAGCGAAGCCAAAATTGAAGCTCTACGCGAGCGAGTCAAGGCGGGACAACCACTTTGGCACGGCGAAGACCGCGCTGACTACTCTGGTTTGACTGGTGCAGTTCGCCCACGCGAATAATCTTGCCCAGAAAATTCGATACAATTGACGGCGTTTGTCCTAAGGACAAACGCCGTTTTTTTGTTGCCGCCTCGAATATCCCAAGACTCTCCTATGTACTGCCCTCGAATTCTCGCGATGTTCGTCGCACTTTCCATCCTGCTGGGAAGTACCCAGCTCAATCTGGATCCTGCAAACGTTCAGACGCCTTCTGAAACCCCAATAACGGGCGTAGACGCCCACAAAGCCCGAGACCTGACCAACAGCATCTCTATCAGTGAATGGCTGGGGCCGATGGCTCCGATCGCTCTATCGCCCTTCTTTGGCATCACTTGTCTCTCTGGCATGAGTCTTTTCGGCCAGGGAACATTCATTGCGGAGAATCAGTTCATCAGCAGCAGTCCAGTGCTCAACAACCAAGCGGTCTTTTGGTCGTTCCTCGTTTTGACCCTGCTGACTTCTCTTCCTCGATTAACCAAAGTCAGTAAACCCATCGCACAAGTTCTCGACCAAATCGAAACCTACTCTGGAATCATCACTATTATCGTTATCCGGATGATGGCCACATCCGGTGGAGAGCCTTCCGTCGGCGCTGAACCTCAGATGATGCAAATGGGATTCCTTTCTTTTTCCGGCGACATGCTGTTGGTCGTCGCGGCCGCAATCAACATCTTTGTAATCAATCTGGTCAAGTTCTTTTTCGAAGCACTCATTTGGCTCACCCCCATTCCAGCAATCGACGCCATTTTTGAAGTATGCAACAAAACAGCCTGCGCAACGCTCATGGCAATCTATGCATGGTCCCCCTTGGCTGCGACCGTCCTGAATCTGATTCTGTTCACCCTTTGCGCAATCGCGTTTCGTTGGGTAAACCGAAGCTCTGTATATATGCGAACCATGTTGACGGACCCTATCTGGAAACAGTTCAACAAAAACTACGGAAACTTTGACAGGAAGCAACAACTAATCGTGTTTCCTCAACATGCCTTTGGCCCGTTCCCCGCCAAAGCGAAACTGTCGATCACGCGAATTGAAACGGGCTGGCAACTCGCAAGTCGAAGCTTTCTCCCATTCCCGTCGCGAGTTTTCGAGTTGAACGACTCCGAGACAAAGATTCAAATCGAAGCCGGGTTCCTACTAAACAAACTTGTCATTTCTGGAACACTGGATGGCAAGCTGGTTTTCAGTCGCAGATATTCTGGGCAACTAGATCAAGTCGCAGAGAAATTGAACTTCAAACCTCCGAAAACCAGTCGCGAAATTTCCCCGTCCATCGCCTAACCTCCTTACGCAAATTCATCTCACTCGATCAATTACTTCCATGGATGAAACTAACGAATGCATTCGAATTCGCGGAGCCAGTACTCACAACCTAAAAAATGTCGACCTCGACATTCCTCGCAATCAATTGGTTGTGTTGACGGGCGTTAGTGGAAGCGGAAAGACTTCACTTGCATTCGACACCCTGTACTCGGAAGGTCGCCGACAGTTCATCGAAGGGCAATCGGTCTACACTCGCCAATTCCTCAACCAATTACCACGCGCAGAAGTCGAGTCCATCGAGGGCCTTCAGCCCACACTCGCCATCGACCAACGATCAGGTTACGACAATCCTCGCAGCACCGTCGCCACCCTAACTGAAATCTACGACTACCTTCGAGTACTGATGGCCAGATGCGGAGAAGTACATTGCTATCAATGCGGAAAAGCAATCCAACAACAAACCGTTGATCAAATACGCGATCGCATGATGGAGTTTCCCGAACGAACGAAAATCATGGTTCTAGCGCCCCTGGTCCGCGGACGCAAAGGACAACATCAAGCCGCATTTCAAAAAATCCGAACCGAGAGACTCGTTCGTGTTCGAGTCGATGGCGGTATCGTCGACATCGAACAAGCTCCCGAATTGGAACCCCAGATAGAACACACCATCGAAGCGGTCACGGATCGTATTATCATTCGCGAAGGCATCGAAAATCGCCTGGTCGAATCTCTTGAGTTGGCGGTTCGCTTGGGCAACGGACTCATTACGATTTCCTTCCTCACTCCAGAAACATCCGAGTGGCAAGACAAAACGTACAGCACGAAGTACTCTTGCCCAACCTGCGAAATTGACTACGCCGAAGTTGAACCACGAACCTTCAGTTTCAACAGTCCCTATGGAGCCTGCCAACATTGCACAGGGCTCGGCACAATCGAAGGTTTTGAGCCCAATCGGATTTTGACGCCAGAAAAGTCACTCCAAGACGGGGCGATTTCCCTCTGGGCCAGTTTGCCGGTTGCTGAAAAACAGATCAAATTGAAACAGCTTGAACCTCTGCTACACTCGCTCGAATTCGATTTTTCATTGCCGCTTTCAAACCTGCCTGCAGGGAAACTCAAAAAACTTTGGAACAGTGTTGAGAATGGCCTGCCAGGCATTGATTTGTTACTTCAAAAAGACCTCGCAACTGCGACCGACGACTCCCGACGAACCGAACTGGAAAATCTACAAGCGACCATTGCCTGTCCCCAATGTGAAGGCAGTCGGCTTTGTGACGCAGCCAATGCCGTTCTGCTTGCAGGAAAATCAATCGCCAGCATTACTGCCCTGACAGTTGAATCCGCGACCAGCTTCTTCCAGACTGTTGGATTCTCTGACGCTCGAGAAACCGTCGCGGAACCGCTGGTCACTGAGATTTCCCATCGACTTGATTACCTGCAAAAAGTTGGCGTTGGCTATCTGAGTTTGAGCCGAGCGGGGCAGACCCTCAGCGGCGGAGAGCATCAACGAGTCCGCTTGGCAACCGCCATCGGAACCGGGCTCACCTGCGTGTGCTTTGTACTGGATGAACCTTCCATCGGACTACACCAAAGGGACAACCAACGACTGATCGAAGCGATCACTTTTCTTCGCGATCGGGGAAATTCGGTAATCGTGGTCGAACACGACGAAGAAATCATGCGGGCTGCGGACGTTCTCATTGATGTCGGTCCAGCGGCAGGAAAATTTGGCGGGCAAATTGTCGCCTCAGGCACTCCCGATGAAGTCATCAGAAACTCCGACGGGCTGACAGCAAATTACCTTGCCGGCACCTTGAAAATCTTGCGAATAGGGCCACTTCGAGAACCTGGAGGTAATTGGCTGAAATTGTTCGGTGCCTCAGGCAACAATCTCAAGCAGGTTGATCTAGAAATTCCCCTAGGGCTACTTTGCTGTGTCACCGGAGTCAGCGGTAGCGGCAAAAGTACATTGATCAATGACACATTGGCGATGGCGTTACGTGAACAGCTGGATCTGAAAACAGACGCACCCGCTTTCTATCAATCTCTCCAAGGCGCAGATGAGATTACGCGATTGATCCAAGTCGACCAACGGCCACTCGGCTCTTCTTCCCGAAGTTGCGCGGCAACCTACACGGGAATCTTTGAAGAGCTCAGGAAGATCTTCGCCAAGACCAAAGAAGCAAAGCAACTGGGTTACTCCGCCTCGCGATTCAGCTTTAACTCCAAATCAGGGCACTGCGCTGATTGTCAGGGGCACGGACAACAAAAAATCAAAATGAATTTCCTTCCTGACATTTTCGTCCAATGCCCAGCATGCAAAGGCAAACGATTCAATCTGCAAACACTTCAAATCCGCTTTCGTGGATTGACAATTGCGAACGTACTTGAGCTTTCTGTTGAACAGGCAATTCGGGAATTTGAAAACATTGAAAAGGTTCGCGTTGTACTGCAATGTTTACTAGATGTCGGCTTGGGCTATTTAACGTTGGGGCAACCCTCCAGCACCTTGAGTGGTGGCGAAAGGCAAAGAATCAAACTTGCCACTGAACTATCCAAACCAACGTTCGGTCACACCATCTATCTCATGGATGAACCGACGACTGGGCTGCACTTTGAAGACATCAAACGAATGCTGGACGTGATCTCAAAACTGGTTGACGAAGGCAACACCGTAATCGTTATTGAACACAACCTCGATGTGATCAAATGTGCAGATTGGATCATCGACATGGGGCCAGAGGGTGGAAGCGCCGGTGGGACTATCGTCGCTCAAGGGCCTCCCTCGGTGATCGCAAACGCGGCAGAGTCCCATACTGGCCAATACCTGAAACAACTTATGTCGATCTAAATCGAAGCGAACACTTTGCGCACGTTGTCTTGTTCGAACTCTAAGTCTGGTGAATCCAAAGCAGCTTCGATATTATTGAAGTAGGGGACTTCTCCGGTTTCACGAAGAGAAATCGTTGGGTTGCTGGCCATTTCACGAACTCACCTTACCGTGCATGTTGGCGATGGCCTCAATGCTAACGAATTGCTGCCTCTCGCGATTGGGGACTCACTCATCGATTGAAGGTTCACAAAAGATCGAGAATCACATATTAAAAGGAGACATGGCATTCGGCTAAAACGTGTTATCGCAATTCCATGGCCCGAATGTCCGCCTGATAGCGGTACGACCCACAGTATCGCGGATATCTAGAATCATCGGCCTAGAACGTTGTATACTGCAAGTGCACCCCGAATGAGAGACTGATGAAACAAATATACCTTGACTACAATGCAACGACTCCTGTCGCGCCGAGCGTTGTCGACGCGATGCAGCCGTTTTTGACCCATCACTACGGCAATCCATCCAGCCCCCACGCTCTCGGGCGGGCTGCGGCGGAAGCAATCGAAGACGCTCGTGTTCAGGTTGCCGGTCTGCTTGGCTGTGGCCAAGACGAAGTCGTTTTCACCTCGGGTGGGACGGAAAGCAACAACCTTGCACTCAAGGGAGTGATGCTTCGGGATTCTTCGATTTCAGGGGGACACCTGATTATCTCTCAATTTGAACATCCTGCGATCTCAGCGCCTGCCCAGTTTCTTGAGAGACTTGGCTACGACATTACCAGGGTTCCCTGCGATTCTAACGGAGTTGTCCAACCGGAATCTATCGAAGCGGCAATTCGCCCGGACACGCGGTTGGTCAGCATCATGCACGCCAACAATGAAATTGGTACGATTCAGCCGATCAGCGAAATTGTCGACGTTTGCCATCGAAGTGGAGTTCTATGCCATACGGATGCATCACAATCCGTCGGGAAAATCCCCACGATGGTCGATCATATGGGCGTCGATTTGCTGACAATCGCTGGCCACAAGCTTTACGCGCCCAAAGGGGTTGGAGCACTTTTTGTGCGAGAAGGACTTGATCTGGAACCGTTAATGCATGGAGCAGATCATGAGAATGGCTTGCGAGCAGGAACGGAAAACACTCCGTATATTGTCGGACTTGGTCGGGCCTGTTTGAATGCCGGCAAGGCCATGAATGACGCTCCTCAAAAAATGGCCGAATTACGAGATCGACTTTACAGCAATCTTCAAGAAGGAATCTCGCGGCCACTGCAAATCAATGGCGGCCAAGTTGAACGCTTGCCCAACACACTGAGCGTTGTCTTTCCTGGCGTTGTTGCCGCGGAGATGCTCCAACGGGCGAACGAGCTTTGTGCCTCAACCGGCTCGGCTTGCCATAGTGGTTCCGCATCCAGCATCACTTTGGATGCCATGAACGTGCCAACCGAAGACATTATCGGTACGATGCGACTCAGCGTCGGCTGGACGACTTCACAAGATGAAGTTGACCGCGCCAGTGAGTTGTTGATCGACGCGTGGGAAGTTCTTTCCCAAGCCAAGTAACCTGTCATCGCTCAATTCCCAGATACCATGCATCAAGCGCAGCCTGGGCATGTACAGCTGGGAACATGGTCTTCTTTTTCAAGCAAACAAAGAAAGTCCGTTGCGATTATTCCGTACGCATTTCAAAGCGAGTTTCAGTTCTGATCCATCGCATCGCTCATGGTTTCGAGTACTTGGCAGGCCGCTTCCTCCTGCCGAGCCAATCGGCTTTCAGAAACCAGTTGGTGTGCCTGACAGTGGATAAGTTCTTCGGTGGTCGAACGCCTCGCAAACGCAATATAAATACGCCCGTCCAATCCGTAAGGCGAGTTCGGACCCAGATGGCCGGTAACCGCCGCAGACCAATCTGACTCCGGAACACTTGCTAAAACACCCATCGCCATTTTCTCAGTTACCTCTTGAGACACAGCACTGTGCTCTTCCAGCATTTCAGGCTCAATGCCAAGCCAAATCGTTTTGGCAGATTCGCGATAGGTAACCATCGACCCGCACAAAAAGCGGGAAATACCGGGGACTCCGGCCATGGCGGCGGCAACCAACCCGCAGGTGCAGCTTTCGGCAAAAACGATTTTCTGAGTAGTCGCCTCGCAAATTTGAGCCAACCGAATCGCCATTTGTTGTAGTTGAGTTTTTTGTTCCATTTCAGCTCCCGGTTGCGTCCATCCATCAAGTTAACGCAAAAAAAATGCGTCCCAAGACTACCTGGAACGCATTGATGATTTTACAACAAGATTGATTCAATGGGTTTAGAAATCGGGGCCAAAGTCGGCTCCACCACCCATTCCTTGCATTTCCTCCATAAATTCTTCCATGGCTGCTTGGGTTCGCTCATCATCACGACCACCGTACATCCAACCTTTATCAGTTTTCTCGATACGGATAATGCTTGGAGGCGACATGATTTGCATTTGAACGCCTCCACCTCCGCCAGGCATATCAGGCTTCACAACAACCGTCAGATAGCAAACCTCACCGTCCAACTCAGATTCTTCTACTTCGCCTGCCAAGGGGCTCATTTGGAATGGTGACTCGCTTTGTGCGTCCCAAATGGCAGCGATAACTTCCCAACGTTTTCCGTCTTTGTCCAAAGCGGCGATAACCTTCTTCTTCTCTTCTTCTTGCTTGGCGTCCATCTCTTCCTTTTCAGGAGAGTCTTCATCAGCACCGCCATCGCCCATCTCCATTTGCATCATGGAATCTACGTCGAGGTCAAGTTCATCCAATCCAAATGTATCGACAACATCTTGAAGTTCGTCCTGCAGGTCGGCAATCCCGGGAACGTCTGCCGGCATATCCATACCAGCAAACGCAACCGCCATCATCACGGTTTCATAGCAGAAATCATCACAGGCTTCCTTGGTCATCTTTTCGCCGACGGCGTTCCAATCTTCGTCAGAAACGCTTTTCACAATTCCTTGGAAAGCTTTTTCAGCAGCTTCGATCGCTTCTTCGTCGTTGGAATGATCTGATTTCTCTTCCGCCTGATCGCTATCGCCTTCTCCATCGCCTTCCATTTCTTGAACGGCGGCGAGTGTTTCCATGCGTGAATCGAACTCGTCTTGAGAAATTTCGCCGTTTTCATCGGCATCTACCTGCTTGAGAAACTCATCGAGTTTTTCAAAACCAGGCAATTTGCCTTCAACGTAAGTTTTTAATTCGGCCGTCGAAACTTTGCCATCAGAATCGCCATCCAACGAGGCCAATTCCGTTTCCTGAGCCATGCCAAGTGAGCCAAGTCCAGTCAAAAGGCAGGCCAATAAAGGGGTTTTGATATTCATTCTCTTATCCAAAAACAGACTAGTCAAAGTAGTTTATAAACACTTAGTGGAAAGCCAAGCAGGCTTTCTGACCGATATTTGAACATTTTGCAAAAAAAATGCACGGGGAGTAGGCGGTCGCAAAAACGGGGTTTTCCGTCTATCCTGTTGGCGTTAGGAGGAATGGCGTTGCGCCAGAATTCCGATCGATTTCCCAAACAATCAGCTTTTAACGAAACACTTCGGCGATGACCTGGCAAGAACTCATTAGCGAATTTGAACAGCAAAGTGAAATAATCCAACTTGGTGGCGGACAACATGCAATCGAACGGCAGCACAAAAAAGGCCGTCTCACGGCTCGAGAACGAATCGCCAAACTTTTAGACAAGGACACTCGATTCCATGAAGTCGGTCGCTGGGCTGGCTGGGAAATGTATAAAGATTGGGGCGGAACGGTTTCAGGAAGTGTCGTGACTGGTGTCGGCTCGGTCTCAAATCGCCAAGTCATGATTGTTGCCAATGATGCAACGATCAAAGCGGGTGCGTTCTTTCCGATCACTTGCAAGAAAGTTCTTCGGGCGCAGCGAATCGCCATGCACTGCCGATTGCCCTTGCTGTATCTGGTCGATAGTGCGGGCGTTTTCCTTCCACTACAGGATGAGATTTTCCCTGACGAAGACGATTTCGGACGTATCTTCAGAAACAACGCGGTGATCTCCGCAATGGGAATCCCACAACTCGCTGCGATCATGGGGAACTGTGTCGCAGGCGGTGGTTATCTTCCCGTCCTTTGCGACAAACTGGTAATGACTGAGGGTTCGGGACTCTATCTCGCGGGGCCTGCCTTGGTGCGCAGCGCAATCGGCCAGGTGGTCTCTAGCGAAGAACTCGGCGGAGCAGAGATGCATGCCAGTATCAGCGGTACCATCGACTACCGGGAACCCGACGACGATGCAGCGATTGCTCGCGTCAAATCGTTGATCGATAAACTTCCCGAAGACACTCGAGCCTCCGAATTTCGTTGCGACAAACCCGTGGCCCCAAAATCGACATCGGATTTTTATGAAAAGATTCCCCTGGATCCACAGGCTCGGTTCGACACTCGCGATCTGCTCGACTTTATCGTCGACGAAGACAGCTTTGATGAATACAAAGCGGAATACGGAAAGACGATCATCTGCGGATACGCCAAAATCGGCGGCTACCAAGTTGGTATCGTCGCCAACCAACGCACAACCAACATGACGAAAAAAGAGGGCATGCAATTTGGCGGCGTGATCTATCATGACAGCGCCGACAAAGAAGCTCGATTTATCATGGACTGCAATCAAACTTGGACCCCACTCATCTTCCTGCAGGATGTATTGGGATTCATGGTTGGTCGGGACAGTGAGCACGCGGGTATTATTCGCGCAGGTGCAAAAGTCGTCAACGTGATTTCCAACAGCCGCGTCCCCAAGATTACGATCATCACCGGAGGCAGCTATGGGGCCGGAAACTATGCGATGTGCGGCAAAGCCTTTGACCCTCGTTTCATTTTCGCATGGCCCAATGCACGCTATGCAGTCATGGGCGGAAAACAAGCAGCTCAAACCATCCTGGATATCAATATCGCCGGCATGAAAAGGGCAGGACAGGAGCCTGACGCCGAGGAACTAGAAGCCCTCCGCGTCCAAGTCACCGACGCCTACGAGACATCTACTGACATTCGCTACGCCGCGGCACGGCTTTGGGTAGACGGAATCATCCAGCCCGAAGACACAAGGCAAACGCTGATCGATTCCCTCGCCATCGTCACAAGAACAGCAGTCGACGAGCCATTCCGAACTGGCGTCCTCCAGGTTTAAACGGGAGGTTGAGGCTCCCGCCGAAACTTACTCAGCTGGTCAGTAGAACTCTCTCAGCTGGTCAGTAGAACTCTTGGTCGGAAGAGCCTTCGCCATCAACTCAGCGGGGCAACTCCCCGGCAAAAACTCATGCGATTCACAAGAGTCCATCAAGAGTGAGTCAAAGGGGAACCTCAACAGATTCTTTTGCTGAAACTGCAGCGGCTCCTCTTTGGTCGTAAGTTCGAACAACTTCTACTCTCTGCCTAGGCACAACAAAGCCATGGCAGTCCCGTAACAGCGTCCCAATTCATGAGAGTCGACGAAACAGCCATCAAATTCGGGCAAGTTCATCACCAACTTTCGCTGCTGTGCGAAAAAGTCCGTGCGAAGCGCATCGTCTTTTATCTGAGCGATCGCCTCACTTCGAGCACGCATGTCATACCAGAAAAAGAATCCGCCATAAGCATAAGTCGAAGTGTGATTGTCATACTTGAGTGCGATCGCCATTAAATTATGGTACTTGAATGACACGGTCAACGCCTTGGCCAACTCATCATCCCCCAGCTTGTCCCAATACCATAGCCCCAAATCGCAAGTCGGCATGCGTCCTGCCGACGCTTCCAAAGCCTCCTGGCTGCCTTCGGGTTTATCCGTTGTACTTCGGCGTGGAGAGTAGCCATAGGATCCGTTTCCAAGCCGATCGTTGGCCAGGACTTCACAGCCTTTATCGACAACCTTGTGATCAACCGATGCGCCCTTCTCTTCTGCTTCGTGCAAGGCACATAGTGCAGTCGAAGTCACCCAGGAGTTGTTGTACTCGTGATACCAATGCCCACGATTAGACTGCACACCCTGCAATTCATTAACCGCGTTCTGAAGTTGATCAACGGTTGCTCGTTCAGATTCCACCAACCTCGCCAAAAACCGTGTTTTGTACGCATAAGCCCATAAAATCTCATCTCGATCCACGGTGTTAACGTTTGCCGGGTTGAGTACAAACTGAGCGGCCCGTCGAACCGAGTCATCAATCTTTTCAGCAAGTTCCGGAGCATGTTCACCAGCATTCAAAAGCGCCATTCCGCAAAGAGCAGTTACGGCAACATGAACGTTCGGCAAACTATCGCTGCCGCCAAAGTCATAATCACTATCAACCCAGCCTCCATCCTCACGCTGCATTCCCAATAAGAATTTAACACTTCGTTTCCAAAGCTCAGCTTCCTTGTAACTCCCCTCCGGTGCAGCGCTTCCGACGGAATTGATCCCCGCCCCCAAAGCTTCAGCTGAAACGCTTCGATGGATTTCGAAACCACGAGTGAAGGGGCCGAATCCTTCTGCTTCTGCTGCTGCTTTCCATGCCAAGGGGCTATCCGGATTGGCAATTGAGGCAGCCCGCCAAATTTTTGTGGCTTCTGCATGATGGCCCTGCCGGAACTTGAACATTCCCGCCAACAGCATCTGTTCCGTCGCATGATGGACACCATCCGTTGGTGAAGGAATTTCAACATCGTAATCCCCAGCTCGAAAACTTGCCCACCATTCCTGCATCTGATTGGCCGTCTTTGGACTGGGAACGTTCACATCATTCTCGGATAACAGTTTGCCGAACCAAGCCGGAGAAAAAGTCGTAATGTGGTCCACACGCGCGGTCACTGACTCATCTGTCTGAACGATCAGAAAACCTGGTTCAACGAACTTGTAGGGCAACAACTCAAACTGCTTTTGCTCTTTGCGAGTCGGCTTCGCACGCACGGGCACAAAGTTATCATTGATGGCTTTGATTATGTTCGGCCAGGAAAAAGGTCCGGCCAACATATAACGGTCAATCTCCGTCTTGCGATCCATGAATGAGCCGCCAAGTGTCTGGACATACCAAAAAATCGGTTTTCCAGTTTCTTTCGATTTGGCCAAGGCGTCAGAGAAACTCGTTTCCCAATTCACCGCTGAGCCAATTTTACTTGCCTGCTCACCTGGCTTGACTCGATTTTTCTTCGTCGAGTTCTTCTCCTGGGCATTTGCCATCGGGGCAAGCGCATACATCACGAGAAACACCAATACACACGATCTAAATGTCTGAAACACCTTCATCTCCTTGCCATCAAATTAAGTCCGCGTATTCTAACCTGCACGCCGGCTTTTCGCGACTTGTGAACCTGACATCGGGCAACGTTGTCTTTTCGATAACAAAACTCAATGTGAAAAGGAAGGAAACGAACAAAATGAAACTGGCGATTGACGTTGGATACCAGGGCTTCGAAGTTCGTGAAACGAACCGGGAGGTTGAGGCTCCTGCCGAAACCTTCACTGGATCTTGTTTCGGCGGGAGCCTCAACCTCCCATTTTTTGCGAGCCGCAATCATCACTCTTACTTTCTTGAGGATGATGGAATCAATAGGGCAGGGCAGGGTACTACACTCCGAGTAAGACAGCCATTAAACACCGGATTGGCGCAATCTCATCCAATGCCATCCCACTCACGTTCATTTGAACCTTGATCCGGCAATCGGAATTGGTTTTGGGCAAACTCATGCCGGGCAAATCGATATCGGAGGTTCCGACTTCTACAGCTTTGAAGCGACAGTGGGGCAGCCGAGTCAATTAGTGTCAATCATCCACATCAAATATGACACAGGCGCCGCGGCGATAAGCGAATCGATGACATCCAGCACGCCACCCAATCCTGGAAACCAACTGCTTGAATCTTTGCAGGCCGCGGTTCGTTTCAGAAAGGATTCAGCCAGGTCTCCAAACATGCCTGCGATTGTCAGAGCGACTCCATAGGCGATCACCCATCCAATCGGCTTGTCCACATCCAACTGGAACAAATAAGGGGCAATCACATAAACCATAAAAAGTGCGCCGACCACTCCCCCGAAAATCGCCCCCATTCCACCCTGAACCGTCTTACCGGGGCTCAGCTTGGGAGCCAACTTTTTTGTTCCAAACGCCTTTCCGGCGAAGTAGGCAAACGAATCGGAAAGCTTCACCGTAGTAATCAACGAAACAATTGCAAAGATCCCCAAGAGGTTATCTCGGTCCAGCAGTCGATGAGGCGCAACGAAACCCAACAGGATTAGCAGGTATCCAAGCCCTAACACATAGAACGCCAACCGCGTGACCGCCTCTCGGTCCAACTCGCTAAACCGCATCTCAAATGAAAACGCCACGCCAATCGCGCAGGTAAATCCGACCACACTCCAACCAAAAGCGCCGATTGGACAATCAACGGGAAACTCAACGAACAGAGGCATGACTGAAAACGTCGTCATGATCAGAGAACTAATGCACGCAACGGTCGCGCGGAGCTTCAAGGCCTCAGTTCGCCACATCGTCGCTAACTCACCCGCAGCGATCACAGAAACTGCCATCACAAGAATCGCCAAGACAAGTCCTGGACGACCAAGCACCTCTGGCTTGCCAAGGTAAAAATCCAGCCATGTCAGAAAAATCATCGCGCTAACGATGATTGCAGCAGAAAATAATCGTCGATTAAGCATTCGGCCCAGACCTCCTTATTGACTAAGCCCACCAAAACGTCGATCACGTGCGGCAAAATCTCGAATTGCCTGACGAATATCGGCTTCGTCAAACTCCGGCCACGTTTTCTCGGTCACCCATATTTCACTGTAACTGATCTGCCACAACAAATAATTGCTGATTCGCATTTCTCCAGCGGTCCGAATCAACAAAGCCGGGTCGGACATTCCCGCCGTGTAAAGATGCTGAGTCACACAATCTTCGTCGATGCCATCCAACTCCAGTTGACCGTTTTTGACCTTGGAAGAAATCTGCTTGATCGCATCGACAATTTCACCCCTTGCGCCATAGTTGATTGCCAAACAAAGACAACAACCGGTATTAGTCGAGGTTAACTCAATCGTCTTGTCCATTTCCTCCTGGACTTCCGAAGGAATTCGATCGCGTCGTCCGATAATCTCAAGACGGAGATTGTTCTCCATCAAGGTATCACGTTCCTGAATCAAATAGACCTGTAGCATCTGCATCAGGAAATCAAGTTCGTCCTGCGGACGTTTCCAGTTCTCACTGGACAGGCAATAAAGTGTCAGTTGGCCAATCCCCAGCCTCGCACACTCTTCAGAAATCTTGCGGACGACCTTGGCGCCTTGTTGATGCCCGTCAGCACGAGGGCGATTTCGCCGTTGAGCCCAACGTCCATTTCCATCCATAATAATGGCAATGTGATCGGGGCGACGTTCCTGAGGAACCTCACAATCAAGCGAATCTTGTTTGTCGACGGGGGAAGTCACCATTACATCCTTAAACAGTTCACCAACCAGTTCAACGGCTCATTGACCAAGAACGCGACTGTACCTATGCACAGTTCGGTTCTAGTGGCTCGAGACGGATTCCTGAGCAGGTACGTCCTCTCCCAAAACGATGGTCTGGGCTCGGTCAGGACCGATCGAGATAAATCCAGCTTTGCAACCAATTAGCTCTTCGATTCGACGTACATAGTTGATCGCGTTTTCTGGCAAGTCTGAAAGCTGTCTTGCACCCGTCACGTCAACATTCCAACCAGGTAGTGTTTCGTAAATCGGTACACAGCGCGCAAGATCGTCAGCACTGCTTGGGAAATGAGTGATTCGCTCGCCATCCAATTCGTAGGCGACACAAACTTTGATTTCATCCAAAACGCTCAGGACGTCCAGCATCATCAGTGAAAGTTTAGAGATTCCACTCAATCGACGTGTGTAACGAACGGCAACGGCGTCAAACCAGCCACACCGGCGAGGTCGTCCAGTGGTCGTTCCAAATTCATTTCCCGTGACCCGGATCAACTCACCAATATCGTCATCCAGTTCAGTGGGGAACGGGCCACCGCCAACTCGGGTCGAATAGCACTTTGCAACCCCAATGATTTCCTTAACGCAACGAGGAGGAAGTCCACTGCCCGCGCAGATCCCCACTCCTGACGAATTGCTACTTGTCACAAAAGGAAAGGTCCCATGATCGATATCGAGAAGCGATCCTTGAGCCCCTTCAAACAATATTTTCTTTCCGTCATCTGCCGCATCAAGGAGTGTGCGAGTGGTGTCGGAGATAAAGGGTGCCAATCGCTCAGCATATCCTTTGAACTCGTCAAAAATCTTGTCGGGGTCCAAATCGATAGCTTGCTCTCCGGCAATTGCGGACAGGGCTGGAAGTTTGACCTGGCAAATCTTTTTGATCTGATCGTGAAAGTCGTCACGAATCAGGTCGCCCAATCGAACCGCGAAACTTCGGCCTACTTTGTCTCGATAGCAGGGGCCAATCCCACGCAGCGTCGTTCCGATGTTGTCTGCACCAGTGACTTGTGCATTCCAGAGCCGATCTTCGAGGAGATGCCAAGGCATCACCACATGAGCTCGCTCACTGAGCTTCATCCGCTGTTGCACATCGATTCCACGTTCAACCAGGGAGTCAATCTCGCGCAAGATCGTCTCTGGATGAATCACAACTCCCGGTGCAACGATGTTCAAAACGTCATCGTTGATGATCCCGCTAGGGATATGGTGCAGTTTGTACACTTCGTCGCCGACCACCACGGTGTGCCCCGCATTAGCACCGCCCTGATACCGCACGACGATATCTTTTCCGCGAGTCAATATGTCGACCAATTTCCCTTTGGCTTCGTCGCCCCATTGGAGTCCAATTACTGCCTGTCCTGACACTTTTTACTTTCCGTTTGATCCACAATATCAAACTCATCAGTCTATGATTTTTTCCAAGATCTGGTCAACCAGCCGGATTTGCCTGCAGACGTCGGTTATTATTGGTAATAATTACATTCAGTCGAATTTTGCGACCAAAGCCTCCAATCACCTCAGGTTTCGAGAAATGAAACAGCTACTGTTTTTTCAACTTATTCTTTCGATTTTCTTCACACCTGCTGGGCTGATGGCCTGCCAGGAGAAAAAGTCCGAAAAAGACGGAATCACCATTCGTGGAAAGATCGTCCAAGGCACTCAAAGAGAGTCATTCCACGTCGATTTGGCTCAGATCAAAGTAAGAATCCTAAAACGAGTGGTCCTTCCTCCGGCTCCAGTGCCCGAAAATTGGGCCCAAATGGCCCCCGCCGATCAGGAATCTTGGTGGAAGTCGTTTCTCGAGTCGGATGCAGGCAAAAAGTACCAAACCAATCGAGAGCAACTTGTCGAATCGGCAAAAGAATTCGAAGCGGTGGTCGAATCCGACGGCAGCTTCGTTGTCTATGACGTCGTTCCTGGAACCTATGGCCTGATTGCACGTATTGATAAAAAGATCGGCCCGCGCACCTATGCCTTTGAGATTTTTGGTGAAATCCCGGTCTCTGACGAGTCTGACATTATTGAGCTAGGAGAAAAGCCACTGGTGATCACCCCAATCCTCCGGACAGGCGAACCGGCCGCGGAATGGACCGGTGCCACCTCATTGACTGGCCAAGAAATCACCCTTGAGTCACTGCGTGGGAAGTATGTCCTTGTTAACTTTTGGGCCTCTGATGACCCTAGCAGTGAGTTTCAAAAAGATATCCAAGAGGCAGTCACAAAACTCAAAGCCAACCACAAGTTTGAATTGCTGTCCGTCAGCCTCGACAAAGAAAAAGAGGCTCTCACCAAGTTCGTGCGAGACAACAAATTGCAAGGAATTCATGTTCATGCAACGCGTGAATCGCGAATAACAAGAGTATTTGGCGTCCACTCTACTCCTGGCATGCTTCTCATCGCTCCAGACGGGCTGATCAAGATGACCTACCCTGAGATGAAAAAAGCATTTGAATCAGGCAAGCCGACCCTCAACGTCATCCTCGATGACCGAATTTCTGGTAAAGATGTTCCCATCTCAGACGAGGCAGATGCGACCGAGGCGAAAGACGCAAGCCCAGGCAAGGATCCATAACGCGAGTTAGCAGGGAGCCAACATCATGAGTTGTTGGCGACCTTCTTCTTGCGAACTTTTCTGCGGACCTTCTTCTTGACGACTTTGCGGACTTTTTTCCCTGGGTCGCCACCCGTGGATCCGGCGCGAGCTCGTGGATGTGCTCGCTCATAAACCGCCCGTAGACCCGCAGTACTGACGTGCGTATAAATCTGAGTCGTTACAAGGCTTTTGTGACCCAGCAGTTCTTGAACGCTGCGAATATCGGCGCCGCTATCCAATAGATGCGTCGCGAAACTATGGCGAAGCGTATGAGGTGAGGTGCGTAGATCAAGCCCCGTAAGCTTCAGGTACTTTTCCACCATCCTGCCGATACTTCGAGTGGTAATCCGCTTGCCAAACTTGTTCAAAAAAACCGGTGGGTTCTTGACCTCCGCTGAGGCGCCTTTGAACTGATGATGACGCATCCAGCGCTTGATCGCTCGCACAGCAAAGCTTCCAAGCGGAGCAAGACGTTCCTTCTTGCCCTTTCCTCGCACTCGCACGATCCCATCGACCAAATCCATGTCCGTCAGATTGATTCCCACCAGTTCGCTGACACGCAACCCGGCAGAATAAAGCGTTTCAAAAATCGCTCGATCACGACGCCCCATTGAATCGTCTTTGGGGGGCGCATTCAACAGTCTTCCGATTTCCTTGGAAGTGAGGAAATGGGGAAGCTTCCGTTCTCGCCGCGGATTGCGCAGGGGCTTGGCGGGATTGGTATCACAAAGTTTCTCACGCTGGCAAAATCGAAAATAGCTTCTCAATGAAGCCAGTTTGCGAGCAACGGAAGATTTTGCATACTCAGCTTCGTGAAGGGCTGCGACAAAGGTTCGCAAATCCAACGGAGTGATTTGATCGGGTCGTGGCATCGCCCCCAAGGATTCCTCCAAGTAGGTCGCCAGCGATGTAAGATCTTCACGATAAGATTTTATCGTGAACCCAGAGGCGTTACGCTCCACTTTGAGATAACGCAGAAATCTTTCAATAGACCGGATCATGCTTCAAACCGACGCGACAACATGGCGTTTCACTTGGGTTAGCGGCTCATTCTTCGATTTCGCCAAGAATACAGTCAAACGCAGCGGGCATGTGCAACCAGCATCAAACCATCGGCTCTTCGCCAGACAGTAGATCTTCGACTGGCGGTTGCTGGAATCGGTTTGTGACCGGTGCCGCCGGTTCAGATTTCGATTTCTTGGTCATGCGGATTTTTTGGCTCAAGACCGCCGCGTCATACCAAGTGAAACTCAGCTCTGGATTGGAAGCGTAACGGCCCAGTGTGCGTAGGGTTTCTGCTCGAGTTTTTTCATTGAACAGAAATAGATATCTCTCTTCACCTTTGACCAAAGCCAACACGTTTATATCGTCCGACACTTCTTTCCGCTCCTCAACCTTTGCTGACCAATGCTGCGAACCGATGCACTGGAATGTGCTATCAGCGTCGCCTACCCAATCGCTTACGATTAGTCGTATCGGCGCGTCGAACTGGCCTACAACACTTCTGTTGTCAGAAAGCCTGAGGAGAAGGAATCTTGCAGTCGTAGTGGCAGTACAATCGGCATGTTAATCCCATTCGTGCCCACCCATTGGCAAATTGCAAGCGAAAAACAGAATGCAGTTTCAGTCTTGGTGGCCTAGGCCTTGCGGTTCGGATTAACAACTTGATGATTCAGATGCCGCGTGTACTCACAGAATTTTCGAGACTACATTCTTTAAAGCGATTGTTGGCAATCATGCTCAAACAAGAAAAAAATCGACGGTAGTTCAAATGGGAAAAACTTAGGCGAGAAACCAGAAAGTTAGGTCCTGGACACTAGTACCCAAACCGTTTTGAATTGACGGGAAACATGACTAGGAAAACAGGTCTAGGCCCACGTTCCACGTTTGAGAGGAAAAGAATTGTTTCGGCAGGAGCCTCAACCTCCCGTAAAAGGCAAAACCTCGACGACGGGTGCCTTGCTCCTCGCTGCTATCGTTCAAAGCGACGGCGAAGCACTTCTTCGGACAACGCGGTCACCTTGGTGGATGCGACAAGATCCGTTTGAAGGATATCAATTTCCTTTTTACTTGATGGCAAGCTGAACTGAACGATAAACGCTCCAGCCTGAATCCCCTGTGATTGGTAAACCGGTGGCCAAAAGTCCTCACCGCGTGTTGCGAGCGATCGGGCTAATAAACGGGTCGCACGTCCAGAAAAACCGCCCAAAACCATCTCAAGCCGCCCTAACGACTCTCGATGAATGTAGAACACAAAGGCACAATCTTCTTTTTTGGATTTCGAGACAAAATTCTCCCATTTGTCTGGCTTTGTCTCAAAATAAATCCCTGGCTCAAGATTCTGATCTTGCTTGCTTAATTGAAGTCCGGCGACACAAGATGCTGGCTGTGGGTCCGCATCTCGATATCGCAGAAAGAAGGGGACTCGACGCTCCGAGGAGGTCTCAACATCGTCCTGGCTTTCAAAAGGATTGCAGTCAAAGGCCTTCGCCAAAACCATCTCAACTACTGGATTACTTTTCGTGCTACCGATTCCAACCAAAGCCTTATCGCCTTTGGATTCCGAAAACTCTTTGTATACCTGCTTGGCGCGTCGTTGCACTTCCGATTCAGTCGCTTGGCCTGGACTCCAGACCAACGTCTGCTTTAAATGTTCAGGATGGGGCAGTGGAGTAGGCGCACTTGAGGGCTCAATATCAGTCTTTCGATGTTTGGCGGTCCCCCCCAAAGTTGTTACCCCATTGAGTAACTCCCCTAAAAGAACCGAATCAGATGCAACAACAAAGGAGACCTCGGGATTTTCAACCGAGTCATCACGTCGCACGCCGACACACATCTCAAGCCGACTTCGGCGGGCCAAAAGCTCCCAAAAGTTTTCCGGCTCAACGGCAAAAAGACAACCAGGCAATTGGTCAGCAGTCGCACAGCCGTATTCAATTAGATAATCACACAGGCGCGACAATGCCTTAAGGGGGATGTACTTCACTTCGTTTTTCAGAAGTGCTGCGACCTGATGCCTATCCAAACCCGTATATTCAACAATGGATTTAATCGTCCCAGGACGTTTCCTCGGGTCAGGAACGTGCCCCAGGATCTCTGCTAAGCGAAAACTGTATTGCATCTTCTTCTTACTGCTCGGTTTAGGGAAACTTCTATCCGATTAAGTTCCAAGATACTGCCCCCAAAGTGGAATTCAACCCCATAGCCATTACTGGGGGCAAGAATCTTCCAATAAATCTTTGCTTTGGTGATGCAGAACTCAAGATTTCGCTATGGATCGCCGGTGGCTCATTTGCTAACTTCCGCGCAATTCACGGGTTCTTTCCAAATCAGGAGTGGAAAATGAGTTTCCATCACTTAATTAAGTCTTTTGTTGTAGTTTGCGCCTTTGCCATTCTGACACCTCAAGTCGAAGCCCAGATAAAGCTGCCCCCCCAGCGTGAACAAGATGATTTGCTGCGTCAAATGAAAGAAACGCCAGTCGAACTAACACAGGAAGCCGGGCCATGGTTAATCATGTGCGCTTCGTTTGCCGGCGACGAGGCAGAAGTTCAGGCGCTTAAACTGGTTCAAGAACTTCGGAATCGATACGGCCTGCTTGCGTTTACCTACCGCCGGCACTTTGACTACACCGGGTCCTACAACGGTCTGGGATTTGATCCCAACGACGGAAATCGGCTGTCTAACGACCGAATGATTGCCAAACCACTGAAAATGCGGGCCCTTCGCAACAACGAATTTGATGAAATTGCTGTCTTGGTCGGCAACTATCCCACCATTGAAGACGGGCCAGGACAAGATACCCTTCATGGCATCAAGTACCTGATGCCAGAGTCATTGGGAAGACTAACCTTTTCTTCCGACGAAAACGGAGAAAGCTTGATCCGCCCTGATCAATCTGACACCCAAACGATGCGAGCCAGCCGCGCCATCTACAGAACTGTCAATCCATCCGCAGACAAACGCAAAGGGGCTATGGGCGGAGCATTCATGCTCGCCAACCCACTACTTCCCGACGAGTATTTCTCCGCCTATAAGGTCGATGAATTCGTCCTGAAAATGAATCGAAATCGCAGCATCAAACACAGCTTGTTGGATAACAAAGGATTCTACACCGTTCGCGTAGCGACCTATCGCGGCGATACCACGTTTGAATTGGATCGAATGCAGCAGAACGTCCAAAATCAAAATTGGCTAATGCAAAAAGGAAAGTCAATCAAAGAAAGTAAACTTGCCGTCGCAATGGCCAGAGCGCATCGACTGACGATCGAGCTGCGTAAACTGGGAATCGCCGCATACGAGTTTCACGACCGCCACGAAAGTTATGTTTGCGTTGGCAGTTATGAATGGCTTAAAAAGCAGGAAAACGGAAGAGAGATTCAAAACCCCGAAATTGTCGAATTGATTCAAGCATTCAAAGGTAGGGTCGAAAACTTTCCTGGAGTTCCAGGGGCGGTGCGAGCCAAAACTCTTTCGGATATCGCGCGTGCCTACAATCCCCAAGTCAAAAAAGTTCCTAACATCGCCGAGCTCGGAGTCGTGTTCGACGTCCAGCCGATTCCTGTCAGGGTGCCCCAATCCGAAAATCGTGCCCGAGCAGCAAGAATTCAAGGTGGGGGAACCTCTCGATAGGGGAGTTCGCCAGCAACGTTCATAAATGCTCTGGAGAACAAATGTTTTCCAGGGCTTTTTCATTTCAAGCCTTTGTTGATTCAAGTCTACGGTTGGATTGGCATTGTGGACTTTTCGCCATGAAACTCCTGCTGAAACGCGACGAAGAGCCGCTTTAGGGATTTGCCACGTGCACTAGCGGTTTGTCAAAGCTAAAAATGGGAGCTGGCGACACTAAGCCGTTTTGGCGCTAGCCACGGTTTTTGTTTGTTCAACCGCGGCTAGCGCCGAAACGGCTAATCCCCAAATTAAGCCCTGACAGACCACTAGAATCTAAAAACACCAACGGCGTCGGCTTGACGGTTTCACAGGATATTGCCATCGTGTGAGACTGATGAAATGAGTGTTTTTTCTTGAGTGACCAGAACCACCAGTATGTTTTTTGTTTTTGACGGCATCGACGGCGCAGGAAAGTCCACACAAATACGGCTTTTTTCTGACTGGCTCAGGACACAAGGGCATGACGTCGTAACCTGCTCCGACCCAGGATGTACACAGCTTGGAAACAAGATGCGTGAAATCTTGCTCGGCAAGAGCGACGTCCCTATTCACTTCCGCAGTGAAATGCTGATGTTTTCTGTCGCAAGGGCCCAACTGGTAGAGGAGGTCATTCGACCTGCAATCGCTGCCGGCAAAACCGTCGTTTGCGATCGCTATTTCTTCTCCACCATCGTCTACCAAGGACACGCGGGAAATGTCGAAATTGATCAAATAATGTCTGTCACCCAAGCGGCGATCTCCGGCGTCCTGCCAGACGTAACGTTTCTATTTGACCTCCCTGTCGATGTGGCGCTCAAACGACTTGGCCCATCGCTAGACCGTATGGAATCACGTGGCGCCGAGTACCTGGAGAAAGTCCGCAACGGTTTCCTCACAGAAGCAGAACGTTGGCCAACCGGCGTCGAGACCATTGATGCGACCAACAGCGTTGAAGAAATCCAGAGTAAAATTCAACAATTGGCTTCGAGGTATATGGAGAACGCCCAATGAGCTGGTCGGATATTGTTGGACATGACGAAGTTGTCAAACGGTTTCAAAGAGCCTCCGCCAAAGGCAGACTGGGGTCAACCTACCTGTTCGTCGGGGAACGAGGCATCGGCAAAAGAACATTTGCGTTGAAACTCGCGCAAGCCGTTTTCTGCACGAACAACTCTGAATCGGAGCTTGTACCTTGTGGCATCTGCCCTGGGTGTCAACAAGTCACTGCACTTTCCCATCCCGACTTGATGCGAATCTCCAAGCCGAAAGACAAAGCATACATTCCTCTGGAGGCATTTATTGGTGACAAAGAACACCGCATGCAAGTCGGACTATGTCATGACATTAGCCTAAAGCCATTTTCCGGTTCGCGCAAAGTCGCAATCATTGACGACGCCGATGCATTGAATGTCGAAGGCGCAAACGCCCTGTTGAAAACACTTGAGGAACCTCCCAAGGGTTCCATTATTATTCTGATCGGAACCAGCCAACACCGACAACTTTCCACCATTGTATCCCGTTCGCAGGTCATACGATTCGAGCCGTTGAATACAGCCCAGGTCCTGTTGATTCTTCAACGAATTAATCTGGAAACAGAAATCCCCTTGGAAACACTTGCTCAAATCAGCGGAGGCAGCGTTGCCAACGCCATTGCTTTGGCCGATCCATCCGTCATGGAGTATCGGGAACAACTCCTTTCTCAACTTGGCTCTCTAGACCCAGGTTCGAATGACTTCACCAAAACAACAACCGCATTCATCGATAGTGCGGGCAAAGATGCCGCTGCAAAACGAGTGCGCGCGGCTCAGATTGGTGACTTTGCGGTGGAGTTCTATCGACAGCTAATGCTGGCTTTGTCCGGTCAAACAATTGAGTGCGATCCAACCTTGGCTGACTCAATTCAATCTGGATGCGATCGCTGGGAATTCGATGTCGAGTTCGCCGGACATGCGATTCACAGAACCATGGACTTTCAGCGACACGTCGCAGCAAACGCCAACGCGTCGAACGCCATTCAATGCTGGCTTTCGGATCTCGGAAAACTGAACCGCGGCATTCAAGTCGCAGCCGTTTAGACTTGCCTTGGCTACAGCTGAAACCTTGAATTCAAAAAGATGGAGCCGGATCGGATTTTCATGATGTAGGTTTCGGCGGGAGCCTGGACCTATCCCCATAGCTCCTCGATGACGCCGCCCTCACAGAGTTCAGGCTTGCCAAATGTTGGCAATTCCAATCCGAAACTTTTTGCAAGTGACATCAACAAACGATTATGCGGAAGATTGTCAAATTTCATGAAGCGGCCCATATTGTACCCCAACCCCGGCCCCACCAACATAAAAGGAATGTTGGCTAACGAATGTGAGTTCCCATGGCCCAATTCGTTTGTCCAAACGATGGTTGTTTGACTGAGCAAAGATTCTCCAGTCGCGCTGTCGGTCGTTTCACTTAGACGTTTGATCATGTAAGCCAATTCTTCACAAAACCAACGATTAATCTTGGTCAACTTCTTTTGCGATTCTTCGTTCTCATCTGGATCATGAGAAAGTCCGTGGTGTCCCTGCTCCACGCCTTCCCAGCGCATCTTGGCCTGACCGACAGAGTTCGTGTATTGAATCGTGGCGATACGATTCATATCATTGGCAAAACCATTAACCATCAAATCAACCTGCATGCGGCTGAGCTTGGGCATATTGTCATTCCGCAGTACCACTCCTTGTTCCAATTCGGGAGGCGAAAGCTCACTCTGCTTTTCGTTTGCCCTCAAAATATCGGCTTCCATCTGGCGTAGAACCTGGCCGTGCTCATCAAGCTTTCTCGCATCTTCAACACTCAACTTTGACTTCAGCAACTCCAACTCGCTCTGCACCTCATCCATCACACTCTGCAAAGCTCCCTGGTCTTTTCCACCACCGTACATCTTTTTAAACATTCGATAGGGATCACTGATTGGCGGAATCGGCTTATTCCTTCCGGCATAAACCAGGCGAGTCCAAGGATCGGCTCGCTCAGGCACCTGCACACCAAATTCAAGGGAACCAAAGAATGTTTCGGTTTCCGGTTTGGACTGCAAATAGTTCTTGATTTCTTGGTCGATGGAAATTCCACCAGCCCAACCTGCTGGGGAATCGGAGCCACCCTGGATGTTCCCGGGTGCCAATTCGATACCCGTCAGCAAACAGCCCATCCCTCGCATGTGACTATCGCCATCTCCCTTTAACTTGTTCGAGAGCCCGTGCAAAAGCAAAATTTCGGATCGATAATCCTCTATGGGCTTGGTGATCTCTTTGAACTCAAAATCCTTTCCTTCGGTTTCTGGCCAAAAGTTTTTCTACCGTCCCGTTAGGAGTAAACATCACAATGAGGCGTTGCCGTTTGGGTACGTCGACCCTCGAATGACCAAACAGGCTGGGCAAGTTGGCAACAAAGGGGAGCGCCATGCTGCTACAACTGAGATTTTTCAGAAACTCTCGGCGAGATGCGAACAAGCTCATCTGATTTCTCCGTTTTGAATGGGGGCATTCAGTGTTGGTTCCGAATTTGAAACGGAAGGCCTGACAATTTCCAACTTCACAGCGGCCTCGGTTCCATGTAACGCTGTCAATTGGGTAATGTCCATGATCAACCTCCTGATGTTGAATCCATTTTGGACAAACGAACGATCCAGAAACTCCAGCGTTTCCTGCCCATACGCAGAAGGCCGGTTTTTCACCAAATGCTGGAACAAGTGCCTGATAAAATTCTTTCTTGCCTTTTCACTTTCGACCAAATAGTTGGCGAGATCGCGTGGTCCATTCAAGTCAAAGGTCACATCACCTTCGGTCGTATAAGCGCTCGTTGAATCGATTGGTTTGCCTTTTTCCTCGGATCGAAGCCTTCCAACCGCATCATAGGTTTCAAAACTGAATCCGAGCGGATTAATAAAACTATGGCAACTTTGACACGAAGCGTCCTGAGTTTGATGGGCAACTCGTTGCCGGGTGGTCATTTTGACATCGAAGTCTTCTTTGAGCGGTTCAAAGTTTTCTGGCGGCTGCTTCAACGTGCGACCGATCAACTGCCGCGACACAAACACACCGCGATGAATCGGCGATGTCGTGCGATGATAGGACAAGTCGGTCATCAAATAGGGGTGCGTCAGAATTCCCGCACTATTCTCATTTCCGGTCTGAACTTTTAGAAATCCGTCAAATTCCGGCATCGATGTGGTTCCCAACTCGGGCGGGGACTCACCGCCAATCGTTGAAGTCCTACCGCCTTGAATCTGCCCTTCTTTCGGTCGAATCTCATAGTAATTTGACATCAGACGACTGACGTATAATTCATCGCTCAAATAGAGACGCCGATAGTCGGCCCCCTCAGTCCAGACAACGTCGTCGAGAAACAAATCGAGTGATTTGCGCAAATCCATTGCAATTTCGTTGTTGAATTCAGGATAGAGCTCTTCATCTTTGGTCAGATCGGACGCATCCATCTGCAACCATTGGTGAAAAAAACCACGTATTTTCGCACGTGTTCTCGGATCATCGACCATGCGGCGGACCTGACTCTCTACCGCCAGGGCACGATCCAAATTTCCCCCGGACGCAGCAGACCAAAGCTCCTGGTCAGGCACACTGTCCCAGAGAGTTAACGCCAATCGAGAAGCGACGGTGTAACTGTCGGGAGATTCACTTCCCAACTCGGGATACAAAAAACGCGGAGACTGTAAGACAAGTAAGATCGAACGTTTGGCCGCATCCCGTGGCGATTCGGCTTTTTCAAACTGCGACGTGACATAGAGCGCAAGTTGTTCGTCGGTTAAAGGTCTCGAGAATGCAAACTTGGCAAAACGACGGCAGAACTTTTTTAGCTTTTCCTCAGAGTCTCCAGTACGCTCTCCGATTCCCATGTACTTTTCCTGGTTTGCAAGCAACTCATTTGCCACCTGAATTGCGGATTCTGACGTCGCCTCCATCCAAGCTCTTGAGACTGAAACTCCACGGGGAAATCCAACGCTGCTGTCATCGGGTGGCAGGACCGTGTTGGGAACAAGAATGGTCGGAGCCCAAATCGGTTGCAAAAGATCAACGGGAATTGGCTCGATCTTTCCGTAGGGTGGACGCCATTGCAGGGAAACACGCGCGGACTCTTCCTGAAACTTGAACATATCCAATTTGATCAAATAGACCTGCCCAGCCAGCAGATAAACAGAAGCTTCATGAGATTCGGCACCTGTCGAAACCCAAGCATCAATAACAGGAGTCCTACTTTCGTTGACGAAAAGCCGAACGCCGTTGGGGCTATCCACAAAGAAGTCATATCGCCCCGTCTCTTCGACCTGAAGAGCGGCATACCACTGAATACCAAACTCTTCCATTTTCACTTCTGGGGAAAAAGGCGAGCCACTACCAAAGTCGAATTCAAGTTTCCTATCCGTTCGCTCGCCTATCGATTTTGTCGAATCAAAACTTCGCGATGAAAAGTACCTGCCTTTGAAGCCACGTTCTGACATTCCCTGCTCAATCCAGATTTTACCGCCAAAAAGTGCGGCGAGATCGGCAATGGAATTCTTGTATTGAAGGTTGGTCCGGTGTGTCAGCTCAATTTTTTTTGCTTTGGCATTTTTTGCCTGCGCTTCAGGAGAATAAAAGGTGTCATAGACAAACTGCGCCACCGAGTCCGCATCTTGCGCAATGCAAAGATCGGGATTTTCCGAAGGCATCGTCGCTTCGATCACTTCCGCCAGTGCCTCAATCGATAAATCACCCGTTAACGCAGATTTGTATTTTTCAGGCACCCCCTGCCCGCTGTCTCCATGGCAAGAAGCGCATTGATTGGCGTAGATAATTTTTCCACTTAGATCCTGAGCGGAAAGGGGCTGTAAAAATAGTTGACTGAATCCGATGAAGAATAACAGCACTAGTGGTTTGTGAAACATAGCTGGTATGAGCGAGATCTATTTTTTAGCGAATTTCGGAGTCAGCCTGCCTGGGCAAAATTGCGAATACCCGCAACGCCTCGACCCTTGCTTTTGCACTGAAACGACAATTCTGCAACTCAATCCTGATTGAGAGTCGAAAGCTTTCCGTAGACGTCCACTCAGCAGATTGAGGAAGGTAGGGCAGGGTAGATCCAAATTGAGGCGAACATCGAAATTAGAAAATCCTCAATTCGCCAAGCGGGCTATTAGTATAACGTGCCCAATCTATTTCAACCACAAAAAGGGCCCTTTGGGGGTCGCGAGCCATTCCAATTGAACGAATTACCCATAACGCATAAAAAAAGCCCGCCAGTAAATTGGCGGGCTTTTCGTGAATCAATTCACTAGACGCTATTCGTTTAGAAATCAAAAGGATCGTCTGGAGCACCTTCTTCATCTTCTTCATCATCGGGTACGGGCTCACCAGCAGCCTCGCCTGAATCAGGTTCCGCAGACGGTAAGTCGCCTTCAGAATCTTGGACTTCACCAAATGGTGACTCGTCATCCGCAGGCTCGGTTTCTCCCAATGGAGATTCTTCCGTCATCGGCTCTCCATCCGCTTCTCCAAATGGTGAAGCGTCTGTGGTTTCATCCGATTCATCGCCAAATGGTGACTCATCGTCCGCAGGCTCGGTTTCTTCCAATGGAGATTCTTCAGTCATCGGCTCTCCAACCGCTTCTCCAAATGGTGAAGCGTCTGCGGTTTCATCCGATGCATCACCAAATGGTGACTCATCGTCCGCAGGCTCGGTTTCATCCAATGGAGATTCTTCAGTCATCGGCTCTCCAACCGCTTCTCCAAATGGTGAAGCGTCTGTGGTTTCATCCGATGCATCACCAAATGGTGACTCATCGCCTGCTGCTTCCGGATCCTCATCAGTCATAGGCTCTTCGACAGTTTCCCCAAACAAAGAGTCTTCTGTAGTTTCTTGCATCACTTCTTTGACGGCAGTATCGGTAGGAACTTCGGTCATCGGATCTTCAACAACATCTTTCGCGACTGTTTCGCCGATGGCTGGAGCTTGCTCGGCCGCGACCACTTCATCGAAAGATACTTCTTTCAAAGCAGCTTCACCTTCTTCAGGCATCGGTTCTTTTTGAGATTTGACTGATGCGACTGAAGTTTCAGCCGGACTGGCTGCTTCTGGAGAAGGCGAACTGTTGGCAGACAAAACTTCTTGGCCAGGCACCACTGGCAAAACAGGTGCTGGCTGCTTTACGACAACAGGAGCTGCAACAGCGCCTTTCAAATTTCCATTATCGACCGGAAAGGTACGTCCCGAAATGGGAAGATTGTGGTCAGATCGTTTGGCAGTCAATAAAGCTTCGCCGCGAAAATTCTCGATCGTGATTCGACTGTATCCTTGTACGCGTTCAAGTGCGTCATTAACTATCGATAGTCGACCACCTTTGACTGCTTCCATTCGCGCCCCCATCTGGAAATCGCTTTCCGATGAATTTCCAATGCTCTCGCTTGCCAACCCACGATAGTAATAGGCCCGTGGATCTTTGGCGTTTTCGCCAACTGCCAACGTCAACGAATCGTATGCCTTTTGATACTCACCATTAAAATAATGATGGACCCCATTTCCATACGCCGTTTCAAAACTTTCTTGCGCGTTCATCACACTGGTCCCACACAGTGTCCCCACGCTCAAGATCACAGAATACAAAACTAAATCTCTACGCTTCATCGCTTACTCCCCAATAAAAAAGGCGACTAGGGACCAATCGGCCCCCACTTCTCATCCCAAAATCAATTCCGCCAACATACCGCTCACCGATTAAATTAGCAATCAGCGCCAGAATTCGCCGAAGAAGATTAGAAAATTTCAGGAAGTAGATTTCACCCGAACGATCCAGTTCTCATCTCGGCCAACGCGGACCTACTGGTAGGGGTGGCGATTTCATTCAAAGAGCCCAATCATCGCGGCAATTGCTTTAGGTCGATGAGCGTGGGCACGCCGCATTCTATGGAAACCCGATGTTCAGCGAGGACGAATCCAAAACTTCCTCGCTGACGCGTCGGGTTTCCCAAACAGGATGTTCAGATGCAGTTGGCTACTGAGTCAGCCAACTGTCAAATCAGCCGGTTTTACTGCTTCGGAAAACGGCAGTGGATTCTCCTCCCCGGTCGTTGCGCTCCCGACCCTCCCGGTGTCTCGGTGGACGGGCGTTCGATTTTTGGCATCCGGTTTTTAGCGCCAAATTTTCTGAAAACTAGCCCAGTCGAAAAAGTCACCGCCTCGACGCGTAAGCGAGGAAGCACCCTAACCGTTTCTGGCTAATGCGTCAGGTATCCGAGGATTGAGAAATTACCTGAGCGCGCAACAAAAAACCCGCTGATGGATCTGGCAAGTTCCATGCAACGGGTTTCAAGTAAATAAAGTAGTAGCTGATTTAACAGCTGAACTCTTGGCTTTTTCTGTCATTGACCGAAATCAATGACAGTGCAACAAGACCATGTTCCACTATAAGTTGAAGTGTGTCACCACACGACAACTGATAATCCTTAGAAAGGAGGTGATCCAGCCGCAGGTTCCCCTACGGCTACCTTGTTACGACTTAGTCCCAATCATCGAGTTGACCTTCGGCGCTAGCCTCCTTACGGTTAGCATCGCGACTTCGGGCCCCCCCAACTTTCGTGGCTTGACGGGCGGTGTGTACAAGGCTCAGGAACACATTCACCGTGGTATGCTGACCCACGATTACTAGCGATTCCGGCTTCATGCAGGCGAATTTCAGCCTGCAATCCGAACTAGGCACTACTTTATGCGGTTTGCTCGACCTCGCGGTTTTGCGTCGCTTTGTATAGTGCATTGTAGGACGTGTGCAGCCCTAGACATAAAGGCCATGAGGACTTGACGTCATCCCCACCTTCCCCCGGTTTAACACCGGCAGTCTCCTTAGAGTCCCCGACATTACTCGCTGGCAACTAAGGATAAGGGTTTCGCTCGTTAAGGGACTTAACCCGACATCTCACGACACGAGCTGACGACAGCCATGCAGCACCTACGCAAGGGCTCCCCGAAAGGCACTCTCTGCTTTCACAGAGATTCCCAAGCATGTTAAGTCTAGGTAAGGTTCTTCGCGTATCCTCGAATTAAGCCACATCCTCCACCGCTTGTGTGAGCCCCCGTCAATTCCTTTGAGTTTCAGCCTTGCGACCATACTCCCCAGGCGGAGCACTTAACACTTTCGCTACGTCCGAGAGGATGTGGAAGTCCCCTCAGACTAGTGCTCATCGTTTACAGCTAGGACTACCGGGGTATCTAATCCCGTTCGCTCCCCTAGCTTTCGTACCTCAGCGTCAGAAGAGACCCAGTAAGCCGCTTTCGCCACCGGTGTTCCTGATAA
>CBDDAC010000043.1:0-309788 GCA_965224765.1 Mariniblastus sp. | reverse complement strand
ATGCCCGAAAAAGGAAAGACCTCAAAACCTAGCCGCCTGACAATGCTTGCATGATAGCGATTTCAGTGACCTGTTCCAGCGAATCACTCAATTTGATGCGGTCTTTGAGAATCGCATCGTCCAGAAAGATGTTGACGTGCTGTCGAACACATCCGTTTTCATGGAGCAGATAGGAGGCAACACCGGGAAACGACAATTCCAAAGCGTTGATCAACTCACGAACGTCGGCAGATTCGCATTCAAAAACGTCGGGTAGGTCGATGAACCTTCGAAGATGATTCGAGAATCTTACAGCGACCATCTAAACGTTCCTGTTCAGGAATCCTAGCAATCTGATCCGTTGCTGGGGTCCAATTGCGTTGTCCGACGGCTTGGGTCAGGTGTGAGAATGGCGCCGTTGGCTGACAGGCGACGGTCCTGCATTTTGGTTTCGGCGGTTTCAATCATACGATGTAGGGCAATGATTGCAGTTCGTTCAGCAGCCAACTCATTCTTTAACTGCTGCTCTCGTTCATGCAATTCAGAAATCTGCTTCTGAGATTTTTCAAATTCATTGGATAGAGTGGCAACCTTGCTATGTAATTCCGCCTGCACCTTCACGGAAGTTTGCAAGGCAGCATCTCGGTCTTCGGCAAACGAGCGAGACTGATCCAGATCAGCCATTTTCTGTTCAAGTTCCGTCTGGGTTGACTCAAGTTGGAGTCGTAAGTCTCGGTCCAATTTGACATTGGCAAGGGACTCCTTCAAAGACGTTATCTCACAAGTGAGTTCAGCAAATTGAACGATTGTGTGAGTGTTTTCAAGAGTTGCCTCTTTGGCTGCACCGTCAAATGGGTCAGGTGTTTCCAAGTTCGATTCAAGAGGATTTTTGGATGGCGCAGTGAGCGTCGATGAAGGGTCCTGTTGTGGTCCTGAAGTTTTCAATGCACTTCGAGATGTCGCGTCGGAAAAAGCATTGTTTTTGACTTTTGCAGGTAAGCTGTACCCCATCAGGCGGTTGTTGGCTGCGCCATTAGTCTTGTTAGTTTCGACAGTTCTGGAAACAGGAACGTTGTTTGTTTTCGGGAACACCCCATTTTCATTGTTGTTTGGATCCGATTCAACTAATTCAGATGGATGGTCTGGCGTTTCTTCGTTCTTGCATTCAGAAAATTCGACAATCGCCGAGCCAAATTCAGGAACACCGGGATTTGAATTCTCCTCAGAAGATGCTCCGTTCGTCTTTTGGAAATTTTTTAGCCGATTGGTTACGGGCTTGAAGGTGTCACCCTTGGTGCGGTGCCGTTTCCCGCGGAACATGCGTTTCAGAAATTTTCTGTTAAACCAAAAAACAGCGACCAACACGATAAGCCCTGCCGCTAGCCAAATTCCCGGGTGGATTTGAGAAAGCTCAAAACCAGCTGTCGACTGCGGTGACGGTACTGGTTGCTGCGTCGTTTGCTCTGCGGCTTCTTTAGACTTTGCTGACAGTGCTTTTGACACTTGATCGTTCAATTGGGCACGGGGAGAATCCAGGCCCTGTTCGCTGGGTAGTTGGCCTCGAATCGTCAAATCGTTCGTGATCCCGGTTGGTTTCGCAGCGGTTTTTGCATTGGAATCCATGTCCGATAACAAGTCGGATTTGCTAGTGGATGAACTTGCTGGATTCAACTGCTCGGATTGCTCGGTATTTGACGGAGAGGTTATTGCGCTGTCGACGACAGCAAACGGATTCTCGTCTTGTTGCTCATCTTGCGATTTCTGAGCAGCAAAATTTATCATCAAATGGATCTCCAAAGATTGCTTTGTCTACCAAGGTTAGAGTTGATTCCAACCTCGGATTGCAAAACATCAGCATTCAGCGAATTCAAGCTCGAATCACTCGACGCGGCCCCCCCCGATGCCGAGCAATTGAATGTTCGATTGTAATCCAACAAACGGTCAAAATAAACGTTGGCAAACATTTTCCGATCGACGATCCCGTTTTTTTCAGAGTCCGTGTGTTGAACCGTAACGAAAAAACAGACTGGTATGGCAAACAGGTCCATTCGGGGGGATGGTGAGTGGCCAGCGACGCCCCGTCATTCTTGAATTGCGATGAAGTGAGGATGTCAGATGGCCCGATTGATGATTTCCCGTATTTCGCGGGCATGATAGCTTGAGCGGACAGGAAAACGAACGATTGGCATGCCGGCCGATTCAAAGGCGTGATCAACGAATTCGTCCCTTTCCTGCCGATCTTTACGTTGGTGGGAACTATCGTCCAATTCGATTGCCACCAATGGCTCAAGCGAGGTTGGGTCGCATAGGACAAAATCGATGTGTTTTGCCAGAATTTTGTTAAGCCATACCCGCCTTTTGGGGGCCTCTTTTGGAACGACCAATAAATCCGCGATCCTGACCATCGCAAAAATTGTCCAGTCATCCTGAACGGCTTTCGTAAGCGACTTATAAAAACGAAGCTCAGCTTTGGTCACCAGACGCGGTCGCTTGTTGTAAGGGAGTCGCCCACGTCCTGAGTACAAACGTACCAGTGCAGTGAGTGCTCCAAAAAGAAGCAACAGGGTCCAAAGCGGCCATAATCCAATAATCCAATCCATCGCCCAATTGTAATGGATGCCAAAGAGACTCACCAACTCCGATTGAGCTGATTTGTTCCATCAAAACTTGTGCGTATCCAAGTTGGACGGCTCTGGCTAAAATGTGATCCCATTCAATAAAACAAAATGATGTCCACCGCTCAATTGCTCAAGCCACTGCAAATCGGCAAAGTCAAAATAGGATTTCCGATCGTTCAGGCCGCACTTTCCGGCTATAGCGACTGGCCAATGCGCGTCATTGCCCGGCGACTTGGTGCGCCCTACACCATTTGCGAAGTCATGTTGGACGAGTTTTTGGTCAATCTTAAGGAGCGCCAAAGAACGTCGCATTTTTTGCACATTTCCGATGAAGAGCATCCGGTGGGTGGGCAATTGATGGGTGCCGTCCCAGAACAATTTGCCAAGGGGGCTGTGAAGCTTTGCGAGGCGGGATTTGATGTGATCGATATCAACTTCGGTTGCCCCGTCAAAAAAGTACTCGGCCGTTGTCGCGGTGGATTCCATTTGGGACAGCCAGAGATTGCCTTGGAAATTATCCGCTTGACTCGCAATGCGGTGCCGGACGAGATTCCCGTTACGGTCAAAATGCGGCGGGGAATCGATGATACACAAGAGAGCCGTGATCATTTCTTTGAAATTCTCGATGGCGCGTTTGCCGCTGGTGTCGCTGCGGTTACCGTTCACGGACGTACCGTCAAACAACGTTATATCGGACCCAGTCGCTGGGAATTTCTTGCCGAAGTAAAACGACATCTGGGTGAGAAGGTCCTGCTAGGAAGTGGAGATCTTTTTACTGCGCAGGATTGTCTCGACATGATCGCACAAACCGGAGTCGATGGAGTCACTGTCGCCCGAGGTGCGATCGGCAATCCATGGATCTTCGAACAAGTTGCGGCGCTTGCGTCAGGCCAACCGCTTCCAGACCCGCCAACGCTGTTTGAGCAACGAGAGGTCATTCGTGAGCACTATTGTCTTGCCGAATCGCTATACGGCGAAAAACGTGTAGGACAGTTGATGCGAAAGTTTGGAATCAAGTATTCCATTTTGCACCCCGAGCACGATTCGGTGCGTGCGGCGTTTGTCAAAGTCAAATGTCGCGAGCATTGGGAGGCTGTCCTTGAACAGTTTTACGGAGAAGACCTCCTAGGCGTACATCCAAATGGACGCATGCACAAAGCCCAAGGCAGCTGCGGGTAAGTGGCTGGCGTGGCTGACTCAGTATCCAACGTCATCTGAACATCCACATACCGCCTGTTTTGGAAACCCGACATGTCAGCGAGGACGAACCCGACATGTCCTCGCTCACGCGTCGGGTTTCCATTAAGCATGCAGGTTACGCCATTCTGTTCATGTATAAATGAAAGATCACGGCCGCTTCACGGTGACCAGATTCAAAGCAGAAGTTGGTGCAGAACGAAGGGCTCAGGTGCAAATCGCGCAGGATGAATTCTTGGGTGCCATGCTCCTCGCAACGCGTGGGCATGCCTTACCGAGAATCGATTGCGTTGATTTCGAAGCTTAGGCTGCCAACGAGACAATCTCGAAAGAACATGGCCACGCGAGCGAGGCCATGGCACCCAGTACTCCGCGAGGGGGATCGGGGTTTGGGATGTTACCCAGACTGGAAGTTCTGAAAGTCTGGGCTAATGGAAATAGCCGCTCTGCGGCAAAATGCGTTCTTGGGTACTCATCGTGCTTGAGCATCCATCTTTCTTGAACACTTCATGGAAATCCGACGCGTGAGCGAGGACGAACCTGACACGTCCTCGCTGACGCTCTTTGAAGTTGCGCTCTTTTTGGGTGCTATCAGAAATTGATATTGCATGAAAAGCAGTCTCCCCCGATGTCCAGTTCATTGAATTCTCACCTTTGACCAAAGGAGACTGCAATGATCATCGTCGAACAAACCGCGGGATCGCTCAAGAGGTATCTCGAAAAAAGCTTGGTTTCTGAATACGCCCGGTTGATGGTGATGCGAATGGTACTGGCATTTTTATTGCATCGTGGCCGCATGTCTTGCTCGTCGGCGGCGGGGATGATTGCTTCCCGGCCCATGCATCGTGGCCAGGTGACTCGTTTTTTGGCGCGTCCTCGTTGGCAGAAGGTCGATTTTAACCAACCGCTACGGGCGGCCCTGCTGCAATTAGAAAGTGGGAAAGGGAAGTTCATTTTTATCGTGGACCTGACGCTTTTCAGTCAGGCGGGTGTTAAATCCGAGAACACTTACAGCACCGGTAATCGGGAACGGCGCAAAATCAAAAAAGGCTCTCGCTACAACAAGAAGAAAACCCGTCGCAAGAAAGTTCATGGCTTTACGTTTGGACTGTTAATCACGCCTTCGGGATATCGGATTCCATTTCAAACTCCTCACTACACCAAAGAGTATTCGAAGAAGAAAGGCATAACGCCTCAAACCAGTGCCCAGGCGATGGCTGAGATGATTCGCCAACTGCCGTTGGACGAAGAAGCCGAAGTGGTAGTGCTGGGGGACACGGCCTATGACGCTCGCTGCGTTCAGGAAGCTTGCGATGAGCGAGGCTACATCTGGATCACTCCGGCCAACGCCGAGCGTGTGTATGCTGGGCCCACTGGAGAACGACCAAAATTACGATCACGTCTGAAGGATTGGACGGGACTGTCGCTGAAAACGATCAGGCTTCGAGCCTCAACTGGCAAGTACGCTGACTATCGGCGACTGTCTCGTTGGCGTGTTGGGCCGAAAACGAAAACCAGGACGTATTACGCCCATCAGGAAAAACGGAACGTTCACAACGTAGGTTGTGTGGGGCTTGTTTTTTCGACAATGAAACCAAATTTGGAGAAAGCGACTCCCAATGATGTCAAAATATTGATGACCAATGCGACCGGCATGAGTGTGACCGAGGTGATTGAGTTATATTCGCTGCGCTGGCAGATCGAGTTATTTTTCAAAGAGCTGAAATCAACGCTGGGCGTTGGCCAGTATCAGTTTGAAAAATTCGAAGCCGTGGTAGCTTGGATCAACTGCGCGATTACGACGGTGCTGTTCCTGGAACAGCTTCGAGCCCGGAAACTTGCTGATCGACGCTTGAGCGAGGAACGACGGCGTTGGTGGGTGGCGCAGCGAATCCACGGATTGTCTGAAGCCTTTCACCAGCAATGTACTGGCGAGGAGATGAATTACCTCGCCAAACGACTGGAAACTTCTGGAGGCGTTCAAAAAATGAAACGATTGCTCATGCTCGCTTTACCCAAAGAATTCCGAAGTGCCGTATGATTTTCAAGCAATATAGCGCAACTTCAAAACTCACGCGTCGGGTTTTCATCTAGGTGTGTATTGCCGACATATCGCAGTTGTGAAACGACGGAAGTTGTTTTCATGAGCTCGACTCATTCTCGAAAAGTAGGTCAAACCGAGGATCCTCTGGTGAAAGTTTTGCACAACTGCACCAGTGAACAAGATCTGCATTTAAGGTCAGTGCTACTGCTTTGACAACCGTGAGTAATGCTGGGTCCGTAGAATCCTCATAGTACTTTTCGAATGCAATTGTTCGAACGATTCCATTGGGAGCTACCCCATAGACGGTCAGACCTCGCATCGTCATTGCGTATCCATCGAGAATCCGCGTCGCTCCACCGCGATAGGCAACTCCTACAGGTTCGGAGGAATGTTCAAGCGAACGCGCGAGTTCATTTATCGTGATTTCGGTTACCAGAGGAATCACCGGTTTGGTCCGAACGTGCAGGCTCCGCCAACCCAAACCCTCGGCTTCGTTTTCATGGATAAGGCGAATTTTCTCAATTTGCTCGTCAACGTCTGAGGCAAGCGTTTTCGACACCAATTCGAATTGCCGCCAATCGTCCTCGACAAGCACAAATTCATCGCCAGACAACGTTACGTCACCGGCTACTGGAATGGCTTCGCAAATCGACGGTAACGTAAAGAGAATGTCTTTGGTCGCAACGTATTCGATGCGATGCAAAACCAAAGTAAGCGAATTCGACTTGGCATAGTCGGCACGGAGCCGAGGCTGTGCGTTTACAACACTCCAGTCTTCGTCGCCAAGGTGCAATGTAGTATCCAGCTCGAAAGTCTCCGGCAAGTCCTCAGCGGGCATTTCCGTGACGGCAAACGGCTGGTTGGTTGCGGCATCGATAAATGTGACCTTAACGTTTGCGTTGATTTGTGCCATGGAACTACCGAAGTATCTCAAATTTGGTGAAAGATAGTGATGCGTTTTATTGATGAGTCGGGCTTAGGCTTTCTTGAGGTCTTCAGGTTCGATGGTGTACTGGTGTTTGGATGAGCCCGTGTTGCGCGTGCTTTTGGGTTCAAACAGGAGAACGCTGGCAAGTTCTTTTGCGACCGGTTTGTGCTCGACGTCTCGCGGCACGACATAAAACTCGCCAATCCCCAAATGAACGATCTGATCTCTAAGGTGAATTTCGATTTTGCCTTCAATGACAAGAAACATTTCGTCTTCATCTTGATGACTGTGCCAAACGTATTCGCCGTGAAACTTGGCGACTTTGACATATTGCCCATTGAGTTCGCCAACAATCTTTGGAACCCAGGTTTCATCGAATGAGGCAAACGTTTGCTTTAGATTGACCGTCATTCGGATGCTTTATGTTGAACGTAGTTTTTCATTTCAATGGTCGCGTTCCAATAGCATCTCATGAAAGGTATAGAGATGTTTTGAGGCATGCCAATGGTATCCGAGCCTGGCCTGGGCGTAAAACAACCTTGATTGCGAGGCTTCGGTAGATTGTGAGCGAAAATTAACTTGCCGGCAAATTTGGCTCGTTGAGCTGTCTGGATTTCCCCAACTCGAAAATGCGATCCGCAACCAGTTCGGCATCATACTCTCCGGCAATGTCAACCATTTCGCATTCGCTCAATCCGCGAAACCAAGTTTCCTGATGACGAGCAAATCGTCTCGTGCGAACTCGCACCTTCTCAACCGTTTCTTCATGATTGCGTTCACCGCGGATGTGTTCGATGACTTCGCGATAACCAACCGCCTGTGAAGCCGTGTTCCCCAAGTCCGTCCACCGTTCAAGAAGTCTTTGCACCTCTTCAATGAGTCCCTGTGCAAACATCTGCTCGACGCGGTCTTCAATTCGTTGATGCAAAATTGGGCGTGGATGTCGAATGGAAAAAACTCGACAATCTGTTGCGGGACGCCCTTCGCTAAACTCCATTTGCCAGTGGCTGATAGGTTTTCCCGTCAATTTGTAGACTTCCAAAGCCCGAATGACGCGTCTCCGATCATTGATATGAAGCTTGTGAGCGGCCACGGGATCGACTTGTGCCAGCCGGTCATGCAGGGCTTCATTTCCCACATCGGCGACTTCCGCTTCAATCTGTTTTCGAAATTCCCAATCTGCTGGAGGACCATCAAACAAACCTCGAAGAAGAGCTTTGAGATACAGGGCGGTGCCCCCCACAAACAACACCTCTTTTCCGCGGCCTCGAATTTCAGCAATAAGCTGAAGCGCCAATTCGCGATACTCGTTGACGCTAAACGCATCGGTTGGATCGCGAATGTCGATCAAATGATGAGGTAAGATCGCTTGATGTTCCGCGGCGGGTTTGGCGGTGCCAATGTCCATTCCGCGGTAAATGGCCATAGAATCCATTGAGATGATCTCGGCATTCAATCTCTCAGCTAGAACCATGCTAACCGCTGATTTTCCGCTTGCCGTCGCGCCAGTTAAAAACCAGCACGATAACGCCTGCCGACATTTGACGGCGTTTTCTGTTGTGTCTGTCATGATTTCTCGTGTTTTGAATCGGATTTGGAGTCGCGGATTCAATGTTTTTGTTGGAACAATCCCAAGCCGGTCCCTGGAATCGCCGATGATTCTATTCTGAGGCAGCTCTCGTATCTTGCAAGGCGTATTCAGCAGGATTCAGTCGCGAATCCTGCATCAGGAATCGCCGATACCGTGTTTTATCACCAGCAATCCGTTGGTTGGCACAATAGACCGGACTACCTCAACGTTCCACAGCGATGCTATGCTGTTAGCGACTGTTCGGTTAATCCATTTATCAATTCAGCAGAACGAATTTTGTCCGATCCAATGAAGATTACGATCGCAATCTGTACTTGGAATCGCTCCCGATTATTGCGACAAACTCTGGAAAGCATTTCCAATCTGGAGATTCCCCCTGACGTTAACTGGGAAGTCGTTATTGTTGATAACAACTCAACGGACGACACCAAGCAAGTAATACAAAGTTTTTCCGACACGTTGCCCTTGATCTATTGGTTTGAAAAGACGCAAGGGCATTCATTCAGCCGAAACGTAGCCATCGCGCGAGCGTCGGGCGACTTAATTATTTGGACCGACAATGATGTCGAGGTTCGGCCTGATTGGCTATGCAACTATGCAGCGGCCTGCAGAACGTATCCTGAAGCGACGTTCTTTGGCGGCGGGATCATTCCCGTTTTCGAATCCGCGATGCCCCAGTGGCTCGAAGAGACATGGGGGAAATGCCAAGCCGTCTACGCTGCTCGTGATCTTGGAACTCAGGATTTCCGACTGGAATCCGGCCAATTTCCTTACGGAGCCAACTTTGCCATCCGCACACAAACGCAGGAAAAGTTCTTGTTCGACATTAAGACGGGGCGCAAAGAAGGCGATTTACTGGGAGGAGACGAGATCACTTTGTTACAGCGGGTGACCAATTCCGGACATCATGGCGTTTGGCTAGGCAATGTCCCGTTGTCCCACGTTATTCCTGATGATCGAGCCACTGAAAACTATGTTGCTCGTTATTTCATTGGTCAGGGACAATCGAATGTGCAAAATGGGAAATCGATGCACGCGTCCAAGTGGAGAGCACTTATTGCTGCCAAGTTTCATCAAATATGCTACCGTCTTAAGCGGCGATCACGGGATGCGGATGAATGGGTTTCCCACATGATTCGGTCCAGCATCGCTTCCGGTGAATATCTAGAGATGAAACGTATCTAACTCAAACGAACCCTGAGAATTCATTGACCAAGAAAATTGTAATAGCAACTGACGTGCGTTTTTGGCGCAGGCAAACCGGCGCCGAACAGCGTATCTTTGCGCTGGCAATGTTCCTCCAGGAAAGTGGATTTAGTGTCACGGTTTGCTTTACCTCGGCTGTCAATGAGCAGCGAAGCCAACTGGATTCGCAGCTGATTGTTGCGACAGGATTGGAAGTGACGTCGCTGATTGATGATTGGCGGCCTGATGGTATTTTGCAAAATGTGTTTTGGCAAGCGAAGTGTATTGTTAACGCGGCGTTTCCAAGTGCGAAACCGTCGACTGCCTCGCCGTATTCGAGGAACTTTGCCGATTTTGAGTCGAAGGAAATCGCTCAACGTTTTCACCAATTTCTGGCTCAAGCCCGACCCAATATCGTCATTGTTGAATACGTGACCTTGTCGTATCTGGTCCCGCATGCCAATAAGAAAAATGGCGTGCTGTTTGCCGTCGATACGCATGACCTGTTATCCAAACGGAGTCAGTTGTTTGAGGAACAAGGATTCATTCATTGGGTCGATATTTCGCCGGAACAAGAAGCCATTGCGCTAGAAGTTTTTGATTTAATCGTTGCCATTCAATCTGAAGAGGCCGTTGAGTTTTCCAAGTTGATACGAGATTCTGTTCCCGTCGTCGTCGCTGGCCATCCAATGCAGGTCAGATCGAATCGCGTGCGGCCGAGGACCGAACCTAGCATTGCCAAATTGACGTTAGGGTATTTGGCATCTAATAACTCAATCAATCGATTGGCAATCCAGTGGTTTCTTGAGAACGTTTGGTCGGAAATGGCCAATCGAGCCGACATCGAGCTTATTGTGGCGGGCTCCGTGTGTGACGTGATTGAAGATTCTCACGAAAATGTGCAACTAATGGGACGAGTAAAATCGTTGGAAGATCATTATGCTGCTGTGGACGTTGCAATAAATCCAGTCCCGTTTGGCACAGGGCTCAAGATAAAAACCGTCGAGGCAATTGCCTTTGGATTGCCGCTGATTACCACGCCTCATGGTGCCGCGGGATTGGCTGATACGAAAATTGAATTGCCTTGCCTGATTGCAGAAAAGTCCAAAGACTGGCTGGATTCGATACAAAAACTTCTGGCGGAACCGGATACGAGAACCAGGCTGGCGACTCAAGCTCGTTTGTTTGCGGAATCGAATCTGAGGCCAGAGAATGTTTTTTCCCGACTGCTCGATTATTTCAATGAGAAGAAGTGAGCAAACCGTATGGGGATTTCGGGAATGCGTTTCGTATTGCTTCGTCATGAAATGCCGGCTGGCGCCGATCGGCGGAGTCATTTTGATCTGATGCTGGAGAACGAAGATCGACTTTGGACTTGGTCATTGGACGAATTTCCCAATATTGGGGATACCGTGGACGCTACACGACTTTCTGATCACCGGAAAATCTATCTCGAATATGAGGGCGAAGTATCCGACAATCGAGGCACTGTTTCTCGGGTGCTTTCGGGAATCTATGAACCCATCAAAGAAGAGGAGCAGGTTCGTACGATGCGGTTAGGAGTGCGCGATATCGTTGGGCATTTTACTGAAACCTTTGTCGTTGAAATCGAATGGGTTGCTCCTGAACAAACTTGCACAATGCGATTTTCGTAAATCCAAGAGAGGCAATTTTCCAGTGAGTAAATGGATCGCACTGTTTCGGGGGATTAATGTCGGAGGAAAGAATATCCTCCCGATGGCTGAGTTGCGGAGAGGCCTAGAGTCGTTGAAGCTTCGAAACGTTCAAAGCTATATTCAAAGTGGAAACGTCGTTTTCGAATCAACTTCGAAATCTTCGTCCGGGCTGCGCAAGAAGATTGGGGATTGTGTTGAGAAGCAGCATGGGTTCCGTCCAGAGATCCTGGTGCTTGGACAAGAGCGGCTATTGGATGCGATTGAAGCCAATCCGTTCCCCAACGCGATTGATGATCCGAAGACTCTCCACTTATTCTTTCTTGCCGAATCGGCAGACCAGGCAGACATCCAGGCGATCGAATCCAAAACAATCGCTACCGAACAATGGCAATTGACTGATCATGTATTCTATTTGTGGGCTCCCGATGGGATCGGCCGCTCTAAGCTTGCAGCCAATGCGGAAAGGCATTTAGGCGTAGCCACGACGGCAAGGAATTACCGTACCGTCAGCAAAATCGCCGAAATGATTGTGTAGGTTCACGATGCCAATTTCTGGGCTCCTGTTCTAAACTCAAACACAATTCGTGAGATGCCGCAGATACGTTTGACGAAGAACTCTAATTCAATTTTCCGTAGCCAGCTACTTGAGGGACTTCATGTAGCCAAAGAGGTCGGCAACTTCTTCGTCGCTAATATCATCGAGCAGTCCCGAAGGCATCAATGAGGTGTTGGTGGACGCTCGGCTTTCGATGTCACCTTGATCGATACGAAGCGTTTTGTTCTCTCGGTCTGTCATCACCAATCCGTCAGCAGATTCGTAGACAATGGATCCGAAAAAGAGTTCGCCATCAACCGTCAGAATCTTCTGGGCGCGATAGCGATCTGGGATCTGTGAGTCCGGATCCACAATCGCTTTCCCAATGTCTTGGTCTGAGAAACGGTTGGAAAGCCCTTTGAGGCTTGGTCCCAGTCGACTGCCGCCGTCGTGACACTGATGGCATTGCAGTCGCTTGAATAGACGAGCTCCGTTTTCGGCATCGCCATGTGTCAAATCAATTGATTCGAGGCGTTTCAATGACTTTGAAACACTGTCGCTTTGGGCAACGGTGCTCGCGAACTCTTCTGGGTGTTTGGCTTTGAGGAATTCTCGCCATTGATTCAGGTCATAATCTGTGACTTCATTGGATTCATTTCGATATCGTTCCGTCAGAAACCGCCGTAACTCGCTGCCGACTCGCTGGTCGGGTTTGTCACTTCCCAGTGAGGCGGCCCGATTGTAGATGAGGATGGCGTCTTCGGGATGGGTAGATCGGAGTTTCCGAAGCCCAATTGCAGCCAGCCGCCATGTCCGCCGATTCACACTTTTAAATCCTCGTAAAAACGTTTCTCGATCTTCTTGAATCGGGGATCTGGCCAGGCTGCTTATCACCGCGTCGGTTAGCTCTGGTTCGTTGCTGTAGGCTCTGATCAAGCCGCAGAAAATGTTGGACTCGGCGGCTGCGAGAAATGCAATTTGCTCCGAAGAAACGTTTTCAGGATCCAGCATCGCAAAGTTGGCAATCCGCATGCGTGCTAGTTCTTGTTGAACCTTTGGCAGCGCGTCGATGAGGTAAAAATTGGCCGGAACAGCAATTTCTGGATGGTCAGCAATCATTTCGGCTGCCTTAAACTCGCGACTCATGGTTTGTACAAGTTCACGCATTCGGATTGGCCAGTTACGATCTGTGTTCAATTCGCGATCGTCAATTTTTTGGCGAACGAGCATCAGTGCATCGATTAGGCGGCGAAGGGCCGGTGTTTTTGGAGCCTTCATGCATCGTGTCAGACAAATCATGAAGTGGATGTCATCAATCGGATCAGAGTTGTCTGTGACGTGATCGAGAATCAAGTTTTCAATTTCTGGGCTGGTCAGTCGAGTGATGGCCAATCGCCGGGCCCATTCGTAAAAAGTTATTCCACGTGAGACCTTCATTGCGTTGTAGATTTGATGCAGATTCCCTTCGAGGGGATACTTTTCGACGACGTTGTTATCATCAGAAAAATAGCCGTCGAAAACTGCCGGCCAACGATTGTCCTTTTCGCGTCGCGTGTGACTGTTCCAAAAAAGACTCGTGTAGAAACGAGAAGCCATCGTTTCGATGGTTTGATCCCATGTCAATGATGAGGCTCGCAAGTGTGCTCCGTAGTCGCCGAGAACTGCAAAGCTCTTGAATGGAACAGCCATGCCAATGGAATCGAGCAGGTCAATAATCCCTGGTCCAAATTGCAGTTTTTTTGCTCCGACCTTAATCGCGTGTCGTTGTTCTTCTCCTACATTTCCGGACGGCTTTTTTAATGCCCAAATTAGCTTCTTGATGAGGCGAGGATCTGAAGAATTGACCTGAGCAAAAAGCTGCAATGGCAAATCTGCCTTCTGCAAAGAGAGCTCGATTGCAACACTCTTTTCGATAAAGCTTGATCGGGAATCGTTGATAAGGTTGACCGTTTCAGGCCAGGAGGAGTTGGGGATTGGCTCGGCGCGTCGTTGTTTTCGCGCCCAACTCGAATTGATTTGTCCAAAATGCTTGGGCAGAAACCGTGGGTCCGTTTCCAGAGACTCGATCCGATAGACTGCTCCTTCGGTTCCGCGTCCACCGACGCTAACCAGGAGTGAACCATCCGGGGCCACCTCAGCGTCCGTTACCGCGAATGCCGCACTTCCTGATGGTGAGGCAAACACTACGCCTTGGTCGTACTGGCCAGTGTTTGGGTCGCGTTTGTGAACCAGCATTCGCCCAAATGTCCAATCAAGAACGAAGATCGCATCAAAGAAGGATTTGGGGAACTGATCGTGTCGGTAACAAACCACACCCGTTGGGCTGCCTCGACCGTGTCGCCCAATGGTTTTTGGCATTGAGTTGAAATAGTCAGGATGTTTCCAGCTAGGTGAAACCCACCCCGCGTTGGAATGGGAGGAAAGTCTGAAGACTCGTGTGGGTTGATACCAGGGCAGACTGATATCCCGCTCTCCATCGCTGTCAAAGGTGAATAGGTCGGCGTCTGAGTTGAAATCAAAGTCGTAGGGATTGCGAAACCCATAAGAAACAATTTCGATAATCGAAAAATCCTTTTCCAATTCCAGTAGGAATCCGGACTCATTGTTTCCGAAACGGTTTGGAGCAATCGTCGAGGGTTGGGAGTACGCCTCTGGCATAGGTACGCCGTTGCCACACAAAAGGTACCAATGATCGTTGGGGCCCTTTCGCAGGGCATGTGCGTCGTGCTCTCCTCCAGTTTTGATTGATAAAGCAACTTTGGGTGGGTCGCACACACCGTCGTTGTCTGCATCGTTCAGCTGCAAAACGCCTTGGTCGCCAACTGCATACAGGGTCGAACCATCGAAACATAGTCCCTGCGCGCCATTTTTGGGGAATTCAGAGACCAATTGGAAATCGTCGTATATTCCGTCTTCGTCGTTGTCCAGCAGTCGTTTGATATATCCTGGCCCCGCCACAACGGTGTGACCGTTGGAGTCGACCGTCAGTGTGTAGATGTTGGTCGCAAGCTGATCATCGGCAACTTTAGTGACCTTAAATCCATCAGCGACTTGGATAGGAGACTGGGCAATCAGGCAAGTGGCAAGGGCCGAACACAGGAGGATTGTTGCGAATCGAATCATTTAGAGGACTTTGTGGAATGCGATGTAGGTGAATACTCAAACTAATCGTCAACGATAAGAAGCTTAACCGGAACGGCGAATGGCCTTTGACGCCACTTGCTGGAAAGTGAATTAATCTTTCCGGAGGTTTTGCTCATTTTTCCGCCGTGATGAAAATGGTGTGCTCGGTCTTGCCTGCAAAATCCATAATCAATTCAACCCTATGTTATCAACGCAGACAATTTCTATTGGCTTGAATCCCTTAATTTTTTTCGAGGCCTGCGTCGCCTGTTGGCAGAGTCAGGAGACACAAACTTCCAAACTCGAATTCGGTTGTCCATGCCGCTGCCCGCGATCCAACGGTTGTCGGGACTGAATGCAGCTGCGGATTGGCCTTTGAGGGTATCGATAAGTTCGATACTTTGAAATCTTCCTACGGCGATCACGTTCTCTGCCGACCAGGCCACTGCAGTGATAGGAGAATCGCGATTAATTGTCACCAAAGACGGTGGTTGAATTGTGGGTTTCTCCTTGTTCGCTTCGGAATCGTTTGCGCCCTCTTCGATCCATTTTTTCAGAATTTCAAATTCTTCATCTGTTGGTCTTGGCTGGCTGTCGGGCGGCATCAAAGGTTCTTTGTCACCAGCAACCAATTGAATCATCCAGCTCTTATCCGGGTCGCCGCTGATGAAAACGGCTTCTCCATCACAACCTTCTTCAATTGCATCGTATGAGTCGACCGAGAACCCCGCTTCATAGTCCTCCTCATTGTGACAGGCGGCACAGTGCTTCATCAGAATCGGTAGCACCTGAGTTTTAAAGTCAACGGGCTCCTGACAATTCGCCTCGTCAGCGATAATGCTGACGAGGAAAATCAGGCTGGTGATCAATATGGATTTCATCATTACTGCGTTCTAGTAAGAGCACGTAGAAACTCATCGCGTCTCACCACTGTGGCATACGAATGAACAACGATGAGACACAACATTGGTTCGTAACGCGTTCTAACTGTATTCTATTGCAAAACACCGCGATTCACATCAATATCCGCAAATGTGATGCGTCTCGCAATTCTTCCAACTTTGGTCCGCGATTTTCAGCAACGTTAACGAACAATGGTTCGCAGTTTTTCCCGACGGCGAGATTTCAAGGTTTGAGTCTCTCTGTAGAACACGACATGCCCACGCAAGCGAGGAGCATGGCACCCGTCGTCGAGGTTTTTTCCTCTCAAACGTGGAACTTGCCCTCGTACCCGGACTGTTTTGAATTGAGAGGTAACAAGGCGAAGAAAACCGGTGTATCCGACGTTCTTGGCCCGCCAATTGAAAACGGGCGAGGTACGGACAAATCTGTTGTTGTTGGTGTTCACGAATCTCTAATTTGGGTTTCCACAATCGTGATGACTACTGCGGCGACAAGCAATGATGCTCCGATCAATCTGGCCACCATTATGTTTCGCGGAAGGTTCGATTCATTGCCACCAAACCAATCCGCCAGCAACCAGGCAAACACGACTCCCCAGAGACCGCGAAGACTGTAGACCACATTTATTCGAGCCGCATCATTTGCGGTCGCAATCGCGTAAACCAGCAGACAAGCTTGAAGTGCGACAAGCACACTTCCAATCCACAGTGGCTTCCAGGGAAAGTCCTTTTTGAAGCCGGACGGGATGTCTGTCAGTGGTAATAAAGCGAGTGAAAGCACGCCGACAAACCAATAGGTCACGGGGACCAGTCGAACGCCCCATGCAGGTGCGAAACTCTGTATTCCCACATCGAATGACGCGAACGAGATTGCCGCACCCAAAGCAAGAAGTGCGGTGTAAAGTACTCGCTTGCGCCCCGCTTTTGGAACGACATAATTAATCATGACGACTCCAGACATCGCCATCGCGGCGGCGATCCAGGTCGTCGTACTTAGTACCGTTGAACCTGCCAGCATCAATAAGATGGGTACGATAATTACTTTGGAGCTTGAAACGGGAGCCGCCACAGATACATCGCCGTAGCTAACGGCATTGAGGATGAATCCCTGCCCAGCGATGTAGAGAACAGCGATCAAAAGAGGTTGCCAGAGCTCACTCACTGAGGGGATTTGGCCTCCCATAAACCAAAATCCGGAAAACATCACTGACGCGATCAAATTCGCCAAAAGGACGGCGGTAAAAGGTTTGACGCCCGCGTTTGATGCTTTTTTTAAGAACAGCGCACCAAATGTAAAAATGATGGTCGCGATGAAGGGAAAAAGAAGATAAATGTCCGACCTCTTGACGAAATAATATTCCGCAGAGCTTAACAGATTCCCGTGGATACTTCAGCAGGTCCCAACATAGGTAAGCAAAAACCTGGTGGTGAAATGCTTGTACTTGGTTCTTTTCTCAACGTTGTGCGATAGAATTTGAACCTATTGCCGCGTCGACACAAAGTTTTTGGGTTGGCATCTCGATAGATGCCGAAGAACAAAGGGCAAATTTGAACTGCCAACCCCCAGATTAAATTGTGACGCTGCACTCGTGGTTCAACCAATCTGAATTGAAGGGGGTTCTGCACTTGCGCGAACATGCTCACGCAAGCGTGAAGCATGGCACCCGCCAAAATTGATCAAATCAGCTTTGGCGAACCACTAGATTGCCAATCAACGTTACCTAAAGGACTGTAAGATGAAACGCCGCGACTTCCTTAAGACCTCTGCCGCCGCGACACTTGCAACGGGCCCGATTTCCAGTTCATTGTCTCGCAGCAATCCCCAGGACGAAGAAGCTTGCTGTGATCGAACCTACGCTTCTCCACAAGACGCGATGAAAGCGCCACCGGAAACCGTCGCATACGTTCCCGCAATTTATGCGGGAACCAAGACGAATAAACCAGACTATCTCGCGACGATCGATTTGAATCCGGACTCCGAAACCTACAGTCAAGTGATTCATCGATTGCATATGCCGAACGTCGGTGACGAGCTACACCACTTTGGCTGGAACGCCTGTAGTAGTTGCCCACGGAAAAGAAGGAGCCGCGGGACGCCGACAAATCATTCTGCCCGGTATTACTTCCGGACGAATCCATATTGTCGACACCATTGACGAACGCGCGCCAAGTATCCAACACGTCGTTGCCCCCGAAGTCATCAAGCAGAAAACGGGTTTGTCCGCTCCTCACACGGTTCACTGTCTTGCCTCAGGTGAGATCATGATCTCCATGCTCGGCGATGCTGATGGCGAAGCGCCAGGTGGATTCATGACAATGGACGACCAATTCAACGTGACCGGACGTTGGGAGAACAGTCTGGAAGGGATGAACTACAACTATGATTTTTGGTACCAACCGCGTCACAATGTGATGGTCAGCAGTGAGTGGGCAGCGCCTAACACTGTCTCGCAAGGTTTTAAACCCGAACTTGCTGCTGAAGAGTATGGCCGACATATTCATTTTTGGAATTGGGAAAAACGAACGATCGAACAGTCGATTGATTTGGGGGACAGCGGAATGATTCCTCTGGAGGTCCGTTTCCACCACGACCCTGATAGCGTCCACGGTTTTGTTGGTGCCGCGCTGAGCAGCAACATGTGGCACTGGCAATTGAAGGATGAAAAATGGATCGCGGAGAAAGTTATCGGGGTCGATCCAATCGATGTTGATGGTTGGCCGTTTTCCCGTTCCGGGGTTGATAACAGATCTTGTCCTATCGATGGATGACCGCTTTTTGTATTTCTCCAATTGGCTGCACGGCGATTTGCGGCAGTATGACATCAGTGATCCAGCTAACCCAAAAATGACTGGACAAGTTTGGCTTGGTGGAGTGACCGGTAAAGAAGTTTCCGTCAAAGGAAAAAAACTCTACGGTGGTCCGCAAATGCTGCAGCTGAGTCTGGATGGAAAACGACTTTATGTGACGAACTCGCTCTATAGTCCTTGGGATAACCAGTTTTACCCTGACATCGCAGATAAAGGTTCTTATCTCTTGCAGTTGGATTGCGACAACGTAAACGGCGGGATGACGCTTAACGAGAACTTTATGGTTGATTTTGGGGAAGAACCCGGTGGACCAGCTCGAGCCCATGAAATTCGTTTCCCAGGTGGCGATTGCACCAGCGATATCTGGGTCTAAAACGGTCGGTTTCCGGTTTTTAGAAAACGTATCGGTAGGTGAGGATTCACTTCTTTTTGCTTGTAGCGAGCTGCTTATCCACCGTGCACTCGTGTGTTTTGCCTCGTCAAAGTTTGACAATTGCACTGCGGATGATTTGATTTTCGCGTGGAATTTGGCCTTGAATCGAGTGGACCCATTGGTTCCCGCTCTCGTTTAATTAATGGTGTTTGCCCAGTTAGCCAAAGTGAATTGAGGCGACTTGTTGTTGGAAATGCAATTCAGACCATATTGATGGACGTTTTCGGTAAGTATTTTGCCAGAGCGACGTCATTGAAAAATGAGATGTGTGAGAATTGGCCACTCAGAGCGTCAGCTAGATTGGATTCGTTCATTCCAGCCAAGTTTATCGGTTTAGCTCATTTCCGTTTGACACTTTCTATCAGTTGCAAACAATTAGTTTTGCCGGTAAATCAACTTACGGTCTTTTGACAAGCGACTAATCCTACGAAGGTTTTTCTTCCCATGACAACACATACCAAAACCATCGTAACCTCTGGTTCTCACTCCACCCCGCTGGTCACCAAGATGCCGTTGTTGGAGGGCGGCGATGTCGAAGCCAAGCGACAAGAGATTCTTGAGTACTTTCACCATTCATTTACTCTCTACGAAAGCATCTTTGAGTGTTTGGCGTCCGATGATTCCTATTACCGTCGCGCCAATACTCTGCGCCAGCCGCTCATCTTTTACTACGGCCACACGTCCGTTTTCTTTATCAACAAATTGAACGTGGCCAATTTGATTGATCAGCGTGTCGATCCCAAGTTGGAATCGATTTCGGCGGTAGGCGTCGATGAAATGTCTTGGGACGACCTGAACGAGGATCATTTCGATTGGCCGACTCCCGCACAAGTCAAAGAGCATCGAGATCGAACACGAGCCATCGTTGATGAGTTTATCCGAACTTGCGAATTCAGTTTGCCGATCGACTGGAACAGCCCAATGTGGATTGTACTGATGGGAATTGAGCATGAACGTATCCACCTGGAGACCACTTCCATTCTGATACGAGAGTTGCCGCTGGAGATGGTAAAACCTCATCCGGTTTGGGGAAACATCTGTCGCGAAAGTGGGCTTGCGCCAACCAACGAGTTGGTTTCCGTCGCAGGTGGAAACGTTGAACTGGGCAAGTCAAGAACGAACCCGTTGTTTGGTTGGGATAACGAGTACGGCTATTCGTCGGAAGAGGTCGCCTCCTTCAAAGCCTCCAAGTACCTGGTTTCAAATCAAGAGTTCCTGGAATTCGTGGAAGACGGAGGGTACGAAACGGAATCGTTCTGGACTCCAGAAGGCTGGAGCTGGATTGAGTTTAGCCAAGCCAAGCATCCGGTTTACTGGATGCAGAAGGATGGAGGTTTTCAACTGCGGACCATGTTGGAGGTTGTTGAGATGCCTTGGGATTGGCCCGCAGAAATTAATTACCTGGAAGCGAAAGCGTTTTGCAATTGGAAATCTGAAAAGAGTGATTCTCACGTTCGTATGCCCACAGAAGCAGAATGGAGCCAAATGAGAGCGGAGCTGGATACTGACCAGCCCTACTGGGATTCCGCGCCAGGCAATATCAACTTGGAAGATGAGTTGTCAGCTTGCCCAGTCAATCGACACGAATTTCATGACGGACTTTTTGATCTGATTGGCAACGTCTGGCAATGGACAGAATCGCCCATCGACGGGTACAACGGATTCGAAGTCCATCCTACCTACGACGATTTTTCGACTCCTACCTTTGATGGCAAACACAATCTATTCAAAGGCGGTTGCTGGATTTCGACAGGGAATTATGCGATCAAGGATGCGCGTTACGCCTTCCGTCGGCATTTCTTTCAATACTCGGGGCTGCGCTACGTCGAAGCAGAGCCGCTTCCCGAGTTGGAGGTCAATGTTTACGAAACAGATCAGATGGTTTCGAAGTACATTGAATTCCACTACGGTAAACCGGCGGTTGCAAATCTCAACGTTCCGAATTTTCAAGTCGCGTGTATTAACGAAGTCGCCAAATGCCTTGAGGGGCGGTCTACAAGGCGAGCGATGGATCTTGGATGCGCTGCAGGTCGGTCGTCGTTTGAGTTGGCCAAACTATTCGACCGAGTTGAGGGCGTTGACTTTTCTGTGCGACTCATCGAAGCGCCTTCCAATCTGCAAAAGACAGGTCGTCAGCGGTACCTTTGCAAAGATGAAGGGGAACTGAATTCATACCGCGAAGTTTGCCTGGATAATTTCGATGGCTATCAGGAGATCAAAAGCAAGATCGCATTTTTGCAGGGTGATGCGTGCAACCTGTTGGGGAAGTTCAAAGACTACGACCTCGTTTTTGCAGGAAATCTTTTGGATCGTCTCTACGATCCCGTAAAGTTCCTCGAGACCATTAAATCGCGAATTGTTTCAGGCGGGTTGTTGGCGTTGGCGTCTTCCTACACATGGCAAGAGGAATACACTCCGCGAGAAAAGTGGCTGGGGGGGTTCAAAGCCAATACGGGCGAGAACTTTAACACGCTGGAAGGGATCAATGGTGCTTTGGCACCTGAATTCAAGATGCTTCAAGCTCCAGTCAATATCCCGTTCGTATTCAGAGAAACAAGTCGCAAGTTTCAGTATGGGGTGTCCGAGCTGACGGTTTGGGAAAAGAGTTAAGTTTCGTTATAATTGGGCGCGAAAAACTCCCGTTTTGCTTTTTGCCTTGGCAGGAAACTCAGCCTGCCAAGGATCACTTGAAATCGTGCAACGATTTGCCGCTTGTCATTCCGTTGCCTCGTAACCAATTCTGAAACCTCCGCCGACATGACACCAATCGAATCGTTGCCAGATTTGAATTTTCTGTCTGAGTTATATTCGCAAGACGCGCCTGAAGCGAGGTTGCTGGCGGAGTATCCATCGTCCAATAGTCCTGATACTGAACTCCAGAATAACGATCGATACATTATCCACGATCCTTTTCCGCCCCCGAGGAAGGAACTGCTCAAAGTCCTTGGGCCGCATCATCTTATGTGTGGATGGGGGAGTCGACTTGGCGTATCGTCTCAGATTGCGCCTCCTGAATTTCTTTTGGAACATTGGGTTAATGCTTTGGGGACACCAGCCGCACGTCCAGACTGGTGGCCAATGGACAATGAGACCAGCTACATCACGATTTTCCCGCATGAATCGATTGTCTCCGAACAGCAAGTTCTCGATCCAGCGATCAGTTACGCACTCCATTCGAAGGAGGTCATCGAGAAAATTGATTGCCGACAAGCGGACGTCCTTTCTAAGGTGACGCCACCATGTATCGTTAAATTGAGCCATGGGTACGCTGGTCTTGGAAACTTTCTGATTCGAAATGAAGCCGATGAACGTGAAATGCGAGAACAACTGGTATCGCATTGGCCAGGTTCGACTGTGGTGATCAATTCCGTGATCCAGAACATCGAAGGAGATTTTGGGGTTCAGTTTTACCTTCGCCGAAATGGCACCGTCGTTTGGTTGGGATTTACAGAACAACAATTTGATGAGAAAAAGAAATGGTGTGGCGGAGTCTATTCTTCAAGATTACAAATCGAATTGCGTGATGAGCTTTGCGGAATGGTCTCACCCACCGCTGAATACCTTCATTCATGCGGCTATTTTGGTTTAGTTGGGATAGATATCTTGCGAGATAAACGGAATCGCTGCTTTTTGGTGGATGTCAATCCCAGGCTCACTGGCGTATCTCCCTTCCTGATGATTTCGAGAATTTTTGATCGGGATCGTGAGTTAACCGAAGGGATCTACCAGGCAAGTGTCAAATTCAAAGGCTCAATGGAGCAATTGATCGAATCGGCGGAAGGCACTTCCGACGCCGAAGTCGTCGTTGTTAGCGCATTCGAGGACATAAGCCAACAGGGTGAAGTTTCCACAATTTGTCACCTTTCTGTTTCATCGTCATGCCAAGAAACAAACCAACGGGTGTTGAACCGAATTCTTCTGACGTAATCGTGACTCGTATTTTGGTGATGTCGCTGCTAGAGTTTTCGTTTTCCACTTCTTCGCAACAACCACAAACCAAGCTCCGATCTTGACAACTCAAAACCTAACTTCAGGATCGATTTCTCGGCAGGTTCGCGATATGGCGTTGCCGGCGAGTATTGGCCTCGTCTTCCAGACGATGTACAACGTGGTCGACTCTTTTTGGGCAGGGAGGATTTCGACGTCAGCTTTAGCGGCGTTGGGTCTCAGTTTTCCCGTTTTTCTTTTGGTTATCGCGACAGGTGGTGGCTTGTCACGAGGTTCTTCGGCATTGATTGCCAACGCGATTGGCAGTGGAGATGCAGCGCGGCAGAAACGTTATACGACTCAGTGTGTTTCACTGGGGTTGGTGGTGTCACTTTGCCTGACAATTGCCGGGTTAATGACTTCGGATCCACTCTTCCGATTGCTGGGAGCATCCGGTGAATTTCTGACTATCGCCAATAGCTACATGACGCCGATATTTTTGGGGTCGACGTTTTTTGTTTTGAGTAACCTTTGCAATGCTATTTTGATCGCCAACGGCGATAGTAAAACGTTTAGCAAAGTTTTGTTCTTAGGGTTTTTCCTTAACCTTGCACTTGATCCTTGGTTTCTTTACGGGGGTTGGGGGCTACCAGCGATGGGAGTGGCGGGAATTGCCTGGGCGACAGTCTTGATCCAAATGGCCGGAAGCATTTTCATGCTATGGGCCGTGCTTCAACGTGGACTGCTGTCTTTTTCTCCGTGGAGTGACTTCCTCCCTGATTGGAAAGTTTATTGGGAGATAGGTCAACAAGCGTTGCCCGCAAGTCTTAACATCATGTCGGTTGCAATCGGCTTCTTTGTAATCACTTACTTTTTGAAGACTTATGGTGAAGCGTCCGTCGCAGCTTTTGGGGTAACCACGCGGGTCGAACAACTCGGTTTGCTTCCAACGATGGGACTGTACTCGGCGATCATGGCGCTGGTCGGGCAAAACAATGGCGCCGGAAACCATGCACGAGTTCTTGAAACGATGAGAGTTTGCAATCGTGTTGGATTGGTTCTCATTTTGGCGACGTCCATGATCATTTTGATTTTTGCCAGGCAATTGATGGGTATTTTCACCGATGACGAAGTTGTTATCGATATTGGAGTTAAATGCCTGTACATCATCATGCCAATCCAATGGTCTTATGTTATGACGTCAACTCACTTGGCGATGTTGCAGGCGCTGAAACGTCCAACCTACGGGCTGTTTGAATCTGTCCTGAGAAGAGTTGCTTTGCCACTTCCGTTTTTCTATTTGAGCGTACTGGTCTATCAAATGGACATCACTTCGTTGTGGTACTCAATTGCCGGCACCAATGTGTTTATGACAATAATTACACTGTATTACGCTAGACGGGTCCTTAAGAAAAATACGAGTTCAGCTCAGAATCTCCAACACGTCGGCGAAGCTAAGTAATAGAGCTGTTCTCGGTATGCGGTGCCCGTTCATTCAACGTTTTACTCGTGACAACGACCGTTGTGGCAACCAACGGATCAGTGCCTGTCGAGATTAGATTGTGTGCAACATGACAGCCTGTCGACCATCCCGATTTGCCTGAGTATGTTCACCTATTTTGAACGAACACGAAATTCGGTGAGAACTGCTGCGTGGTCAGATGGGAACTCGGGGAAACTTCTCTCCGCCTGTGACGGATGATGTGTAATTACCATCGAGGTCTCTGCTTGTAACTTCGAGCCAATCGAATAGATGAAATCGATTCTTGCATACGGATCGCGATATTCAGGAGCCGGGTTCTCTTTAACAGGAACGAAGCCTTTGTCCGCCTCGTAGACGTAGCCCATCCCAACAGTGGTCCAGGTATGGCCCAAAGTGGAGCCAAGAATGTCTGGATTGGACAGGCGATAGGAATCCTCGAATCCTGCTTTATGCATCGCCTTGGATACTTTTGTCGACACGATTCTTGCTTGGTTTAGTTTGCTGTGTCGAGTGCCGATCGTGTGATCAAGGTGGGATACGCAATTGAAGTCGCCTGCGACAATTACCGGCACCCTATTTGAATTGGCAAGATACCGCTGGACTTCGTCGTGTGCCAAGAACTTTTCTAACATCTCAAATCGAACATCATCGCCTTCGCAGAATTTTTGATCGGAAAGATCTTTGTTCTTGATCTCAACAATGTGTCGTCCAGAACTGGTCAACCAAATATCGTAAACGCGAACTTTTTGCCCGCTAGGCAGTGTCGCAGTCGCCGCGATAAACGAGAACAACGAAAGCCCTTCTAGAGGTGCAATGTCCGTCAGTGGGTAGCGACTGAAGATACACAAATTGGCGTCGGCCGACGGAGTGTAGTGGTGAAACTGCAATGCGTTGGCAATTTCAGCTGCGGAGCCGTAGGTTTCGATCATCGCAACGATATCGGCGCCACTCTCGCGTATGACTTCGATTGTTCGCTCGCGAGCCGTTTTGTCGTCGATCGTGTATCGTGGGTCTTGATTGAGCCGCCCCCAAATATTCCAGGTCATGACCTTTAAGGCCGTTGCGGATCCGTCACTCGCAAGATTGGGCCTGGTTTGAACTTTGTTTTCTCGAACATCAACCAGCCTTTCTCGAATTGCTGGGGTGACAATCGTTTCAGGTGGCGCTTCATCGCGATCAAAGTAATTAATGGCGGCAGGCGAATCACCCATCCAGCTCGTTGCCTTGGCTTCAACTGAGACGACATAATTTTCCAAATCGATGTTAATCGTTGTGAAAAGCGTGTCTTTGTAATATGCCATCCGAGTTTCGCCGCCAACCCAGTAGTAGGACGCTGAGTTGATATGCAAATACGAAACGCCATCGACTTGCAACAGAGAGTCAACGTGCGAGTGTCCGTTGATACAAAATAGAATTTTGTCTTTATGTTGAGTTAGCAGTTCCTGAATTTCCGTCGCGTTGTCGATGGCTGCAATACCAGCGAGCGGTTGGTGGCTGAGAATCATTACCGGCTTTTCAGCTGCCTTCAGTTCGGCCTCCAGCCAATTCATTTGTTCGTGACCAATATATGACGAATACCCACCTTGATCAGTGGGGGATCCCTTTTCATTTCCATCCAGTACAAGTAAACGTAAGCCCTTGAGATCTCGACCGTAATATGCTGCCTCAATGCCCCACGCCTTTTGACAGTCGACGCGAGTCAGCCCGAAATCGAATTCGTGATTTCCGATTACGTGGATCGTGTTGTCGTGGCCTGCGTTAAACTTGTCCGCGTAGGACTGGTGCTTTTCATTGGGAAAGGCAAAATCACCAAGTTGAATTAGGGCGTCGCAATTTTTTTCAGCCATTGCGTTTAAGAAAACGTCCAGCCTCGATTCAGCGTCAATGGCCAAACCACCGTGCAGATCAGCAATGACTCCCAGCCGAATTAGTGTTGGGGGTCGCCGGCTCGCAAATAGTTGAGCAGGTAACGAAAAAGTCAGACATGTCGTGCCAATCGTTTTAAGCACAGTTCTGCGAGTTTGTTCTTTCATCCATCCGCCATCAATTGGAGTTGTGTTGCGAAATCAAGTTACATCCATCGATACCTGGCGTCACTGAATTGTGACTTGCGCCGGGTACACCTGTGTTGGATCACCTCGTTCGGCGGTGCTGAGAATCATAGCTTCCATGGTCATCTCAACGTGACCGCGAAAACGTTCCTGTCCATTGACGTTGATCGTCACAGGCTGGGAAAGATCGACCAGTTCGTTATTCAGGTAGACACGAAGTTGAATCGTGTCCTCATTTACCCGCAGATCCTTGTCTTCTTTTGAAGGACGTTGTGCGGTAATCTCGATATGATTCTCTTTGGCTTCAGCCGTCAGGTGCAATGGCAGTGAACCCGCTTCACCATTTAACGCGAGCCAATACATGCGATGACGATGTCGGTCATGTTGTTTAATTACAGTCCAAACGACGCGTCGTGGTACTGGTGTCCGAGTATGGTTGGCCACCCAGCTAGGTCCAGGTTTGTAGTTGATCCCATGGCCGCGACCTTGTTGTTCGTCGAATAGAAAGTTAAACCCGTCGGGATCCTCCGCTTTCAGCTCGGTCAAAACCTTAAAGTAATTACGGGCAAGGCCAATACGATCAAACGTGGTATCAAGCTCACCAATTCCGCATCGAAAAGCGATATTTCGCATGTTTTCTGGTGGCGACGTGTTCAGAGGTTCGGCTGCCGCCATGGCGCACGAACCGGCCCACCGATCCGCCATCAGAGAGCCAAGGCGAAATGCGCCATAGCCTCCTTCTGAGATGCCGGTCAGGTAGACGCGATTGGGATCCACATCATGATAAAGAATCGCCTGCTGAATCACACGATCAAAGATCTCTTGATTGTAGCCGTAGTACCATCTTCCCTCTCGGTCGTCGACCATTCTGGGAATGAAGTACAATCCGCTCGGTTCATAGACGTCTCGATAAAGTTTCATTTGGGATCGCCACTCGCTTGTGTTGACTCCCCAATCGTGCGGGCCAGTCGCGGAAGGATTTCCCCCACCGCCGTGCAGATTGATAAAAAGGGGCCAGCCGTTTTCTGGTTTTTCTCCTTTGGACAACAAGACGAAAGGCATCTCTTTGTCACCAGCCTTGGCCGATTTTGCGTTGCGACGAGCTTTGCGAATGTCAGTCTCCGCAGTTTCAGGAAGCTGTTGATCCCAGCCTTTCGCTTTGGCGCCGGCTTCATAGGCCATCCAGACCTGCGCTCTCGCCTGCTCAAGCTCCTCAGCGCTGGTGATTGCCCGTTCTCGAAAGGACTCGGGAACGGGTCCACGTTTATCGGCTTCCTGAGAAAACCATTGAACCAATTCCTCAGATGGGCGCGTTGAGTCAGAAGAATCGGACTCCTGCCCACCCAGGCCCAACAAGCAAGCAAAAAGAACAGCGGCGAATTCCATATTTGTCTTTCTTAGCAATCAATATTTCATTTAGGCACAGACAAATAGACTCTGTTTTCTCACTCGACATGCGCAAAGTTCTGGGGAGGATGTCGCAAGGTCCATTCGTCACTCTCTAAGTAACTACTCGAATCAATCGTTCAATGACTCGTCCAAATTACCATCTTGGAAATTATAGCTCCGATGGAGAAGGCCGTGTTTCACGAGCTGCTCAAATAATACTTCCTAATCTTCGAGTTGGACATTGGTGAGTACTTTAGTTGTCTATATTGATCAATTCAATGTCACTGAGGTGCCCAGACTGGATTGATGCACCGCCGACGACGAGCAATTTATTCGAACCAGCCGGAAGTAAACGATGAAAAAATCGAGCAGTCTTTAGTTCGGTAACGGCGTTCCACTCCTGGCCGTTTTCCGCGAGCCGATAGACGACACCTTCCAAACCAACGATCCATAACGTCTCTGACTCGTTCCAGGCGGAAATGCCAAAGCCAGACATCCGTTTTCCAGGAATAATCGGGCCTTTACTCCAGGTGCGCGTGTTCGGATCATAGAGATCGAAATCGTGTGACAGTTCGTTTTCTGAGTCGATTCCCCCAAGCACTACAAGCTTCCCCTTCCAATGAGATACCGCAATCGCGCGGCGTTCGAAAGGTTGTTGGGGCAGCTCCTGCCATGTTCCGTTTTGGGCATCAAGGTCAAAGACAAATGGAGTAGAAGTCCAGTCGCCATCGTCCGATCCGTCAAGATTCCAGCCTCCAAAGACGTATAGTTTTCCGTCTAAAACCACTGCATCGTGCGATGATCTGGCGACCGGGAGCGAGGGAAGTTGGGTCCATTCTTTTGTTTCGGTGTTGAAACTGCGAAAGTCTGAAATGCTATGGAGATCTTCGATTTCGTTGGGGAGATTCTTGGCGTACATTCCTCCGACTCGATACAGGTTGTCGCGGTAGGAAACTAAAGGAAAACCCTGCAGCGCATTCTCGAGTTCCAAATTTTCAATCCGATTGTCTTCCGCCAAACTTATTCGGATAAATTGGCTTGAAAGGTTTTTCGTCGAATGCGCATGTGCCTTTCCAGTATGCCCACTGTAAACGTAGAGCCATCCAGAATGGACTGCCGCACCGAAGCTAGATACTGCGGTTGGCAGATTGGGCAAGTTGTCGGCCGGCAGTTCTTGGTCACGTTTTGCTCCGGTGTTTCCCGTTGGGTCTTGGGTGCTCCACCCAAAGGTCAAGGTCGTGTAGTTCATTACGGCACCATACTCTTCGCCGTCGTATTCTCCCTCCACGTCGTCTTGGGTGAAAAATCCGACGACCGAGATTAGGCCTTCGTTTGAGATCTGAAAAGTTGCCTTGCCATCTTCGTCACTCGTTTGCCTGATTTCATTGCCAAGGCTATCCGTCAACGCAATGGATGCATTCGGAAGCGGTTCACCTTTCCAAGAAATTGAAATTGCAACACCAGATTCAACACGGGAAGGGATCAAGTCGAGGTCAAGTGCCTTCGACCTTCCAAAAACCCCCAGTTGGTCTACAGACTCAACGATGACTGATTTGGCGTAGTACTTCAGCAGCGAGTCCTGATAGATTCCATAATCGCAGGTTGCCTCTAGTACTCGGGCGCCTTCATTGGGAAGTGCTGCTCGCAGCACCATCCTTTCTTCGCTTTCTACCAATTGGTGAGTTAGTTTGTGTATACCTCCAGATTTGTCCCGCCACCACATGCTTGCCTGCTGTATAGAGTCCGGAAGTTTACCGTTCTCCAAAAAGGGCGATTCGCCGAATGAAATGACTCCATGTGCGTTGCCGTCTGCTAAAAGCGGCTTCAGCCAAAGAAAGTGAGCCTGGAGAGAACGACCGGAAAACAACGCGAGTGTAAGGATGCCAGTTAGCATCAGCAAATTGTGAATTCGAAATTTGTATTTCATTGGTTGGGTTCCATTGAATGGGGTTGACCGTGCCAGATGGTAGACTTAGTGATCCCGCGGAATCGATTCGTTACAAGAATCGGGCAAATTTCTAAAAAAGAAGAACATGGAAGACGACCGGTTCTTAACGAGTTAAACAAATCAATTTTTTTGAAAAATTCTGTAACCAATCGCTTGCTTGCTGCCACTAAGTTTTATGTGGTGATGTCGGTCGACGGCGTCCCAATTTTCGCGAATACTTTGGGCGATTGTTCTGTGTTCGCAAAACAAGTTGAACAGGTTCAGAATGCTCACTAGGAAAGTCGAAATTCGAAAAGATGGCGGATGTCGATCCGCAATTTTGTTGCATTTTGACTTCGATCTTTCAGGGAAGTTGGGCGCTGTTTTTGCATCAAACAACTCTCGAAAGAAGGAAGCGGAATCAAAGCAAGGGCGACAAAGAGTTTCTGACTTGGACGGGAAACTGGTCGATCGAGCGTCTCAGGGTGATGACAATGCCTTTATTGAACTCCTTGAACAAAACAAAGGAATGATATGCAAAACGGTCTACCGTTTTGTGGATTCATCTGCAGATCGAGATGAAGTAGCCAATCAGGTGATTGCGGATATGTATTTTGGTCTCGTTGGATTTCGCGGCGATTCCAGCCTTCAAACTTGGCTTAAAACGATCGCAACTAGGTGTTGTTATCGCTACCTGCGCCAAAAAGGTCGCGAGAGGAAACGCAGAGCAATCCTGGAGAAGCTTGGGGCTGCTCAGCTGACAACGAGTGGTGATTCGGCGAAGGATCTGGCGCGCGAGCGAGTTGCCCGTCTAATGAACCAACTTTCCGCTGACGACCGAATGGTACTGACGCTGTTGTATTGGGAAGAATGTTCGGTCGCTGAGGCGGCAGCTAGAATGAATTGGTCGGAATCGAAAATCAAGGTTCGTGCTCATCGTGCGAAGAAGAGAATGAAGAATCTAGAGGGAGATCCATCATGAATGAACTTGAAGAGCTAAAAGGTTTGTGGCGAAAAGCGGATGACGAATTCAAATTGCCAGAGAGTTTTCAAGTTCAAGTTGGGCCGACGATACAAAAAAGGAAAATTCGCGTCGCGAAGAAAAGGGAACTTCTTTTTTGCCTGAGCTGTGCAACCATCGCTATTTTGATCGCCACCGTATCAATTCAGGCTTACTCACAGCAATGGAAGCGTGCGACAAGTAGCTGGCCTGGGGTAACGCAACACATTTTGTTTAGGGGGGCGCCATAATGGCTTTGGATAATCGTTTGATTGGCGATGGTTTATCAGCAAGATTGACGAAAATTCGTTGGTTCAGCAATGGAGTTGCGTTACGTCGTGCTGCGACCGTTTTGGCATTTACAGTTACCTTCGCTTGCGGAGCTATTGCTGGTGTGATGTTTTCCTCAAATCAATTTGTTGAGAAAATGAAGTACCATGCCTCGAATCCTGAAAAACGAGTGGCATCTGTAATTCAACAATTGGAAGATGATCTCCAATTGTCCAGCAAACAGATCGGGCAAATTGAACCGATACTTCGTGAACGATTTGCTGCTATTGAGAGTAAGCGCCAACAGGTAATTCCGGAAGTGTTGATGGAACACGACAAAATGAAAATGGAGGTTGAAGTCTATCTGAACGAACAACAAAAGGAGTCGTGGGTACAGCTTTGTGATTGGGTGAAAGATCATTGTTACGCTCGCGCTAAATGACCTGGCTAAATGGTTGGGTTGTTGCCCTGATTTGCTTTTGACTGTTGGATTTCTGTGAATGGTTGAAGCGGGATAGGTTGTTAAATCCGCTGAATGCCTCAATACGCAAAACCTAAAGAGTTCAATGTATTCGAATCGATGCAGCGGACGCCAAACGCTTGGGGTGCTTTTTAACGTGTGCTTGTATTGAGTCGACGGTGCAGCAAAATCTCCAGATTTGGATTTGCTTTGAGCATGACGTTTATGCCAAGTTTCCCGAAAGAAGTGCCGACAACTCGAAGCGTTTCCAAGTTGGGCAATTCAGCTAATTTCTTTGCCGAAAGGTTGGTGATTCCGGTGCGTCCAAGATCCAGAATTTCCAGTGCTTCCAGTTGCGCCAACTTGGCAATCCCTTTGTCGGTGAGGTCAGTTGCACCATTGAGATCAAGCTCGATAAGCGACGGGAATTGTTGAACAATATCATTGACCCCTTGATCATCAATGGCCAGAAACCCAATCGTGGAAAACTCTAATTTTTCCAATTTAGGCATTCTTCCAATGGCCTGAACGAGTTCGTTGCCCAATTGATTTCCTCCGACGAAAAACTGTTTTAGCTCCCCCAGCATTTGAAGCGAGCTGAGATCGAGTTGATTGTTTTCAGCCGTGTTGCGATCGGCTTGAATGGAGAGCGATTCGAGTCTGGGCAAATTTGCCAAAGCTTCTAAACCAGCACCAAGCACGTCCGTGAATTTGAGGTTGAGATGGCGCAGTGAAGAACATTGACTTAGGTTCGCCAAGCCATCATCGGTGATTTTCGTTGATCGCAGATTCAGAACCTCCAATGCCTTAAGTTCTGTGATCTGGGATAAACCCTCGTCAGTGATATTGCAACTTTCGAGATTCAGATCTTTTAACTCCTTGAGGCAACATAGATTGCCGAGTTCTGCGTTTGTCGTTCCAGTAAGGCCGAGGTCGAGTGACTGAAGTTGAGTCATTTGGGGGAGTACTTCAAGCAATTCAGGATGTTCCGCAAGCTTGACAAGTCGCAAGTTGACATGGGCAAGATGCGATAATTTAGCAAGCGATTGAAATACTTCTGGTGTAAAATCTACTTCTTGAATGTCTCCTGGCTCTCCCATGGGTCCGTAGGAGAAGCTTGTCGAGAGATCAATTGAGATGGCTTGCCCGTCTTCTATTACCAGGGTAGCACCAGCTTCCTTCAAGATTTCGATGTGCTTTTCTTCGCCCTGCGCATTCTCTTCTTGGGTGGAGATTGGGTTTCCGATAAACGTTTCTCTGATTTGTCGCCCGGTATTGCAATCCACTCGTGGCGCTGATGTTTGTTCGTGATTCCAATTGCCGCATTTTGATACCTCGATAGCGTCAATTTGAGAAAAGGGTGCGAGAGTCATTGCCAGGAAAAGAAGGCCGAAATGGTGCATTGTTGTGTTCCAGAAAAGTTGTTGAGTTCAGATCTGTGACGACGATTTCAAGCAAAAGTTCCTCGCGTACTCCTATTTAGCGAAACTAGAACCAATTTTTCCGCCCTGTCGGGTTTTTTAAGTCTGAGATGGCCGACTCAACATGGAACAACTGATCTTGTCGATCTACAACCGCAACATCTTCCTGTTAGCATGTTTTTCCTGGGCTCGGTTCAGGAAGATGACAAAGAGTCAGCTCAGCCATTGAAACCGTTGTGGCTAGACCACAATTCCACGGGATTCTAAGTTTTACTGAGAACGATGAGAATGTGGACAGTGCGCGTCGCGCTGTGTTCTCTCAAAAGGATTGAGGATTCCGCTGGGCGAATCCATACAGCAATTGCCTACGAAGCAGGTAAGACTTCAATTGAAGATCTAGTAAGCAATAAAAACGCGGCAACCGAGGTTGCCGCGCAATGAATGTTAACTGGAGAAAGTTGTTCTAAACAGACTTCAGGAATTCAATTGTCGCTGTAAAAAAACAAATTCCTGAAAGACACTAGTGCTTCGTCAGAGCTGATTTGACCCGTTTTGGTGGGTGCCATGCTTCACGCTTGCGCAAGCGCAAGGCATGGCACCCATCATTTCAGGTTGGTTGAACCACGAGCTCAGTGCCATTCCAACTATCGGTTTTTCTCCAAGGCTTCAAAGTACTTGTCCAAGCCGAATTGGAATTCTTCCGGATACTTATTACCGGATGGACCAGTCGCCTGGTGAACGTCACGCTCAACAATTTTAGCCTTGTCTTCGTCAGACTCGCCTAAAAGGGCCAGTGCCGAACTGTTCATGTCTGGACCGTCACGATTACCTTTACCAGGATCGTTTCCCTTGCCGCCACCAGCTTTGGCTCGCTTGGCTCGCAATAGACATCCAACGACCACGTTGGGAAGTTGCCCTACGAATGATTGCATCCAATCACTTTCGACAGAGCGGTCATGAACAGCATCGAATGTAGGTTGCAGTGAAAGTATGTCGCTGCACCGACAACTGCCTAGCCACCAGCCACGCAAAGAATTCTTGAACGCACCGTGCCCAATTAATGATATTGAGGCCCAGGGAATGCGCGGAAAGCCGTCGCAATTTCCTTCACCACCAGGCACTCTCTTCAGTCTCCAAGTAAATAACTGAATAAGTCGTGTGTCGCTCCCCTGGATTGCCCAGGTTGCCGACTGGTGTTTCCTGCCTGAGCCCAATCGCTCATCCTAGTTCTGACAAACGGAACCGGAATCCAATGGTCGCACTTGCCACAGGTGGATTTCCACCAAATGCGACAACGCAGTTGCTTGGCACGCTTGTTGCAATAACGCGATGTATGGAAAATCCACTTGAACACTCACATCAACACGCGGCGATTGCACAGCGAGTGCAGGGCAAAGTAGGGCACAGTTATTTGCGAGATTTTGTTTACGGCGCGATCGATGGAACGGTGACCACCTTCGCGGTGGTGTCCGGTGTCGCGGGTGCCGGATTGAATCCCAAGATCGTAATTGTCCTGGGGCTGGCGAACTTGATCGGTGATGGATTTAGTATGGCGGCCAGCAACTATTTAGGAACGAGGACGGACGAACAATTGCTTGAAAAGGCTCGTTTGATGGAGCGGCGACACATTGAACAGGTTCCAGACGGCGAGCGAGAGGAAGTTCGTCAAATTTTTGCAGCGAAAGGTTTCAAAGGCAAAGACCTTGAACGAGCCGTCGAGATCATTACTGGAGATGAGGAGCGTTGGGTTGACACCATGCTGGTAGATGAACTTGGCTTGACGTTGAATGGTCCCTCGGCTCTCAAAGCCGCCTTGGCAACATTCTTTGCCTTTTGTTTTGTTGGATTGCTCCCGCTTTTGGCCTTCATTTTTGGAGCATGGATGAATGTGGAAACAAATTCGCTTTATCTCGTAAGTACCGTCGTTACGGCATGTGCGTTCTTCGCCGTAGGAGCCACCAAGTCAATTTTTGTTGAACAGAAATGGTATCGGTCTGGATTTGAGACCCTTTTGATCGGTGGATCCGCGGCTCTGATTGCATTCATTGTCGGAGTTCTATTGAAAGGCTTGGTTTCTTAACCTGCAAAAAAATCGCCGCAAATTCAGCTTTGGGCTTCAGAGTTTTCTTGCTTTCAAAAACGCCACGGTGAACCTGATCGACTTCGTCGCACAATTGTCATAGTGCTACCGGCATTGGTCACTTGATCACCTGAAACTATCTCTTGCCGCTCAAGAATCGCTGCGAGCCTTGAAAATTGCTTCTCGTGATGTCCGACGTTGTCGAACCAGAATCAACATGGCCGTTGAACGATGGATTCATCGTTGATCGTTTGGGAACCCTGCGTGTCGTTTTCAAAATGGGATGGGCGAAGGTTGCGCCGCAGGCCCTTGAGCTTGATTTGGCTGCAAAAGCGATGCTCCCGTATAACGGTTTGTGCGGAATCGCTCGGACTGACCTCCGCGCTCCAAATTCGCTCGGGGATTTGACGGTTGATGGGCCCGTGTTAACCCAGACCGAATGGGATTTTGCATCATGCTATCTAAAGTGTTCGTAGTACCAGTTTTAGCCGGCTGGATACGATGCCGCCTAAAGGCGGGACTACGAACGGGTTAAAGCACTCGATGCAAAATCCTGTGAAGTTTGGGGCTATGAGAAATAGCCACTCTACGGCAATGGCGCGGATGATGTGCCTGAGTTCGCTGTTGCCAAGCCGGCGGCGAGGCCAACCAAACTTGAGAATCCCCAATGAGCCATGGCTACGAAACACTGACAACATTTAGAAACAGTCAGCGATGGAAAGCGTCCTGACGGAACACCAACCACCGGGATGAAAAAAGTCCCCCTTCCCAGCCGCATCACGGCTGGGGAGGGGGAACCCAGCGGTTTCTGATATTCCCCACCGGATCTAAATGTCATAGCGGTTGGATTGAACTGTTCGCCAATCGGACGATTCAATTTAGGCGCGCAAATTGCACTAGGAGCCCACTATGGATCTTCACAATCAAAGAAAAGAATATACGCTCGGCACGCTCGATCTTGATTCCACAGAAGAATCTCCGTTTCATCAGTTCGAACGATGGTTCAAAGAATCCAGTCAATGCGGCGTTCTCGAACCTAACGCCATGATCCTGTCGACCGTTTGTGGGCTTGGCAAGCCAACGCAGCGCACGGTATTGCTGAAGTTGTTTGACGAAGATGGGTTCGTGTTCTTTACAAACTACCACAGCCGAAAAGCAAAACAAATTGCGACAAATGACCAAGTATCACTGTTGTTTCCTTGGTACTCCTTGCAAAGGCAGGTGGAGATCAGCGGGAATGCTGAGAAGGTCAGCCCGGCGGAAGCACTTAAGTATTTCGCCCTGCGTCCAAGAGGAAGCCAGCTTGGAGCGTGGGTGTCTGAGCAGAGTTCCGTTGTTTCTGGGCGCAGTTTGCTGCGAAACAAACTTGACGAAATGAAGCAAACGTTTCTCAACGCGAAAGTGCCTTGTCCTCCTTCATGGGGTGGGTATCGTATTCGGCCCGTTCGTTTTGAATTTTGGCAAGGCGGAGCAAATCGCCTACACGATAGAATCGAATATCAACGAGTGGAATCGCAGATCTGGAACCGTCAACGGCTTGCGCCCTAATCGCCGTGGTCGCGATCGAGTTATCAGTGAAAAGCACAGGCGGGGGATATGGAAAAATCACAGGAATCGTTGAACCTGTCTGCTCCAACAAGTCGAGTGCCGATTGAACGCTCAATTTTCGCCGTCACATGCATTTTTTTTAGACACAGGTTCATTTAGAACGTAACCGAGCAGATCCAAGGAGGATATCATTCCTTCGAGTTTCTTTTCGTTATTCAATACGAGGACGTGGTGAACGTGATTCCTACACATGATGCGAGCGACGCGACTCAATGGATCATCAGGCCGCACGGATTGTAGAACTCTCGACATGTGAAAACCGACTTCATCAAAGCACCGACCAGGAATTCTTGGGTTGGATCCATCGCCATATCTGGCATTGTCAAAAATGAAACCGCGTTGAAGTTCGTTGCAGACTTCGATGCGAACCGCTTCGTATTCTACGACATCGTGACTGGTAATGATGCCAATGCATTCACCCGTTTCATTTAACACAGGAGCGGAGTTGATGTCGCCGACCTCAAAGATTTTGGCGATGTCACTGATCTTGTCCGTTTCGATTACGGTAACAAGATTGGTGATCATCAAATCTTTTGCGCGCGTGGTGCCGATGGATGTTGTCATGGTAGCCTTGGTTGAAAAACGGCGGTTTGGAGGTTGTGTCCAAACCCGGTGGAGCTGAGTAATTAGATTCCAATCATTGTCAGGACATCAGTCATTTGACTCAAAAAACTGACGACTCGGGGATGGTGCGATTCAAACCGCATGATTTGGTCGAGCAACTGGTGGTGTTCAGCAACATCACGATTTTCTGCATCTACGTTTTGTCGCGTTTGGTCGACAAGTCCGCCAACATCGGTAACCAGTTGTCCCAATGCATCGATGGTTTCTTCATCAACATGTTCCGTAGATTTCAGATCGTCATTCATGCTTGCCAATTCTTCGTGAAGATCACGAAGACGCATGAGCAGTTTCGTTTTGACCATTGGTGTAGCCTCCTTCAATCGTCATTTTATGAAAACCCGCTCGGAGTTTTCTTAAGGGCCTGCAATCGCGGCACCGTGGTCGGCAAAGGCACGCACGAAATCACTTGAGGAAAGAATACCAACCAACTCAGCTTGTTCATCAACAACCGGCAAGACGGATAGCTTTTCGGACTCCATGAGGCGGATCGCCGCCGTCAATCGTGACGTATCGTCAACAAGTATGGTCTGGGGTGACATGTAATCACCCACTTTCAATTCGCCCAATTTTTTCATGATAGAAACTCCTGTTCAGGTATCGCACCTCAGGAGTAAAGGGCAAAGATGATGCCAAACAAATATCGAATGGCTGATTTCTTTAAATCGTGGTGCGCTGGTGAGCGTTCGGGACAACAGCACAGGCAATTGGTTGTTAATTGAGCGAATTCGCACATTTGCATGCATTGAAAGTGCATACGATATCGTGCAAAATCGCCCAAAGCCATTGGTATGCACTTTGCATTGAAGACATGCCAGAGAAACTGTTTCGCCGATTTTGGAATCACATCTATGACATCACCGCTGCATCGAATTCGATTTGGCGCGATTTCTTTGGCGACTGTGATTTTCGTTTCGGTCGTAGGATTTCGCTTTCTGGGCGACTATACATGGCTGGAAGCGATCTGGATGGTGGTGGTGACGATTTCTACGGTCGGTTTTGGTGAAAACACGAGTTCGTCTCCTGCGATTCAATTGTTAACCATCTGCGTAATTTTGCTGGGCGTTTCCACTTCGGTTTACACCTGTGGGGGATTGATCCAGCTTGCACTTGAGGGAGAAGTAGAACGTGCATTTGGGAAAAGGAAAATGACAAAAGAACTAAATCGACTTTCTCGCCATGTGATCGTATGTGGATATGGGCGTCTCGGCCAGGATCTCTCAACGCAATTGCAGCATCGTGGAATTCCCTTTGTCGTATGCGACCTTGATCTCACCAAAATTCAGGCGGCGACCGAGAAGAATGTGCTGGCATTCCAGGGTGATGCGACGTCAGAGCAGACGCTGAACCAGCTTCAGCTATCGAAGGCTCGTGCATTGGCGACTGCGTTACCTACCGATGCGGAAAACGTGTTCATTACCTTGACGGCTCGCAATCTTCAACCTGACATTCAAATCATTTCGAAATCAGAGCATGAGAGCAGTTGCAAGAAATTGCGACAGGCTGGCGCTGACAAGATTGTGATGCCCCATCGGGTTGGGGCTCAGCAAATGGAGCGAATGATTTCGCGACCTTCAACGGCGGACCTTGTTGAACTTTTTGCAGAAGCTTCTCACTTGGAAATGGAATTGGACGAATTTCGTGTTTCCCAAAAAAGTGATTTGGTGGGAACATCGCTTTTGGAATCTGGAATCAAGGAAGATTTCGACCTGTTGGTTGTTGGAATCAAGAATGATGAGGGGCATTTTCGATTCAATCCCAAGCCCCATGAAACGATCCAGGAAAGGGATATCTTATTGGTGATCGGACAAGTTGCTGACATCAATCGCATGAAAACGGTCCATCAGAGATAGCGGTTCTCAAACACTGCGAACGCCCGTTTCTCAGTTTGCCATTTCGATCTTTGGCTTCGTTGCAACGATTGGAGATTTGAACCCCGTTGGCTTAACAACCAGTAGTGAGCAAGGCATCTTTTCCAAAATGGATTCAATGGTACTTCCCAGGTATCGCTGTATCGGGTGATTCAGAGACGCACTGCACATTACGGCAACGTCTACCGACTCCTCCAGACAAATTTGGGGGATGACGTCAGAGGGATCGCCTTTCTCTATACGAATCTTGCCCGCGAATTGCCCGAGGTCCGTTTCAGTCAGGGCTTGTTCGAAAAAACTCTTGTGAATACGTTCCGATTCACTAAGTAGCTGGGTCAAGTACTCGTCACTTACATGATTTTGGACGATGTCTTTTCCATGGAAATCCCAGCAGTAGACTCCAGACAAACGTTCTGGGTCTGCCGCGAGCTTTTCTGAAATTCGCAGTATGGATTCGTTTTCAGATTTCTCGTGCTCGACATTAACACAAGCCAACAGTACGGGATTCTCGACAGGTTGATCATTTACGAACAGTACCGGGCAGGGGCAGATTCTCATTAAATTTCGAGATGTGTTTCCGAATCGTCCTGGAAACCGACTGCGCTTGCCTTTCAGATATCGCACAACCATTTCGGCCTCGTTGTCAATTGCCGCTAGAGTAATCGCCTCGGAAGTCTTTCCAAAAAATACTTCACCTTTCGCTTCGATGCCTGCGTCAGTAAAACGCTTGGCAGCGGTATCAAGCCGTTTTTGCTTGTCAGCCAGTACCATTTCAAAAATGTCAGTAGAATTGGTTGAGAACCATCGAGAAAGACTAGATGGCTCTCGAAGCGTATCAATGATCAAAACTCTGGCGCCCATTTGTTGCGCCATGTTGAATGCAGTTTCTGATGCTGCGTGCGAGGGAGCCATTGCATCTGTTGCAAGAATAATTGATTTGATTGATGTTTCCATGAACGCATCTCCTCAAGGTTTGTGTTTTCCATTAATTAGTCAATGCAAAATGCGTGCCTATTAGAAATTGAGTGACGCTATCTAGTTTTTCAAGACAGTTCCTGCCCCCCTATGCCTAATCGGTTCATCGAGGAGCGCGAATACGCCCACCAAAAAAAGCGAGCCCGAGTTGAACATCACGCGATTCGCGTTCAATCAATTTGGATGTTGATACTTGAGAGTCTTTATCAGCCCAACCCATGTGTTTTCGCTCACCGACATCGAAAGCAGCAGTTGCTTATTCGCTTTGGGTTGGCGAACTGTGATTGTACGCTTGGTGTGCGATTTAGCGCGCCGCGAGAGAGCAATGGAGGTCAAATGCTCGAATTAGTTGGCAGATTTTGTGAATGACCGGTCTTGCACGGCCGCCAATCGAATTTGGTATGACAATTGCAACTCTCAAGAAAAAACTGTGGTACGTGGGGATGAACCTGATTTGCAGTGAGGTTGATCCATGACAAGGGAGATCGGATGAAACTCAAAAATATACTGTGTCCGATAGATTTTTCGGAATTTAATTACGCCGCAAATGAATACGCCTCAGTGCTTGCGAAGTCGACTGGAGCCAAAATTACATATCTCTTCAGCGATATGCCCGACGTTCCGTTTGCGACCTATGCACATCTGGATCTGGAACAAGAAGAATCAAAAATTCTAAAACGCCTTCGAGAGATCAAGCCAACAGTTGAAGGTATTGAAGCGGTCTATGTCGCTGAGTTTGGGCCGCCAGCCGATCGGATTGTTGAATTTGCGGCACAACATTCCATCGATTTAATCGTGATGGGAACACATGGTCGTACCGGGGTAAAACGGATACTGATGGGGAGTGTGGCTGAGGCGGTCGTACGTAGGGCTGCCTGCCCGGTACTGGCAATCAAAGCCGAGTCAAAGATACTTCAACGAAGTTAGATCGGAAGTCTGGTCGAGAAGATTGAACAAACATCATGGACAATTGAAATTGAGAATTAACGATGGAAAATGATGGCGTCTTATGTGCGATTGATGTCAATGAATTTGACCAGAGCGTTGTCGACTTGGCTGCCGAGTTTGCGAAGCATTTTGGTGTTCCATTGCACTTGTTGCACATTACGAGATTTCCTGATCCCTCCAACGCCGCTTGGCCAGCCTATCTTGGGAGCCCGAACGCCGTTATCCAGGACAATCGAAAACTTCGAAAAATCAAACCAATGGTTGATGGGGTTGAGTTGATCCGACATCACCTTTCAGGAATGCCGACGGAAAGGATTCTTGATTTTGCGGGCCGGAACGGAGCTCGACTCCTAGTGCTGGGAACACATGGACGAAAAGGAATACGACGTATTTTTGGCAGCGTGGCGACCAAGATCCTACGCCAAGCGAACTGCCCCGTGATGATTCTTCGCCAGAAACAGTCCAATCCATTACTTGCTCAACCTGAATGATTCTCTTTACTTGCCGGCTACAGTAGTTTTAGTGAGAATCATCTTGCAAAACGAATGGCAATACCTTTAACCGAACGTCCCAAATCAACCATGGCAAATCAAACTGCGTCAGACACTGCGACATCGAATACTCAGATCGATATCGATTTGCTCATCGTCGATGATGAGACCGATTTTCGCGAGTCGGCGTGCCGCTATCTAAAACGACTTGGGTTTCGTGTTGATGAAGCCGAGGATGGTGAAGAAGCGCTCAATGTAACGGTCAACAAAAAATTCGATGTTATTATTCTCGATATACATATGCCGGGAATGAATGGATTGGAAGTATTGAAACATCTTCAGGATCGCAATCCAATTCCAAAAATCATTATGTTGACCGGCGGCGGTACGATCGAAAACGCTGTGGAATCGATCAAATGTGGCGCTTACGATTTCCTGACAAAACCGGTCAAGCTGGACGATCTTGCCCGCCTGGTTCAACGGGCGTGCGAGACGAGTCAGCTTGAAAAGGAAAATACGCAGCTTAAGGAAGTTATCCGGAGACAAAGGCCGAGGACTGACATTATTGGTGATTCGCCCGCCATGCAAGAAGTCTTTCGGTTGATTGAACGAACTGCCAGTTCGGACAAACCGGTGTTGATTCAGGGGGAAAGTGGTACCGGTAAAGAGCTTGTCGCGCGCGCGATTCATCAAGCGAGTCCTTTGGCAGATTACCCCCTCATTGTCATCAACTGTGCCGCACTTGCAGAACAGCTATTGGAGAGCGAGTTGTTTGGTCATGAAAAGGGGGCGTTTACCGGTGCGGTGGCCGCCAAACCTGGTTTGTTTGAAGTTGCCGATGGCGGCACGCTATTCATTGACGAATTTGGTGAAATGAGTGGCGCACTGCAAGCAAAGCTTTTGAGGGTTCTCGAAGACGGTTCTATGAGACGCGTAGGTTCAATTACCGAGCGCAAAGTCAAAGTTCGAGTGATTGCCGCTACCAATCGAAACCTTGAACAGGAGGTTAACGAAAAGAAGTTTCGGGAGGATCTCTTCTATCGGATCAATGTATTGGGGATCCAACTACCCCCGCTGCGGCATCGAAAGGGTGATATCGAACTGCTCGCTCAAAAATTCTCTGGCGAGGAATGGCTGATCGACGATGAGGTGATGCAGCGATTGAGCAGTTACAGTTGGCCTGGGAATGTTAGGCAATTGCAGAATGCTATTGAACGCGCCAAAGTCTTGGCCGAAGAAGATTGTATTGAGATCAAGAATCTTCCGTCAGCGATCGTTGCAGCCAATCCAGGACCAATTGCGGCTGCAATCAATCGCAGTGAATTCGATTTGGAGACACTAAACAGACTCCATGTCGTTGAAACCTACGAGCGCTGTGAGAGAAACAAAACCAAGACCGCCAGGGCGCTGGGAATCAATCGTCGTTCTTTGTATCGACTCTTGGAAAAGTTTGAAATCGATTGAGTCCCGCAGAGGACTAGGAACGATTCTGAACCGACAACGCCCCAATTGACAATTGACTAAGGCATTGAAGAATTTCGTTTGCCACTTTCGTGTCTGATCTTGGAAGATGTCCGGTTTCGATCGATATCATGTTTGACTGCATGTTCCATTTTGCGGATTGCATCGAGGACACAATCAAAGACCGAATCACCGTTCGAAGAAACATGAACATGGCCGCGTGGATGCAAGTCAACTTCGATGCGACACGAGCCATCGAATAATGCAGAATCTTTGGTCTCGTCTTCAAGGCGTACCACGACATTGTCGATACGAGCTTCGATCCGATCCAAGGCGAAGTGGACTTTTCTTTCGACGAACTCTTTTACTGCGGATTCATTGTCAACATTCTTTGCTTTGAACTCGATTTTCATCCTTCAATTCCTTTGTAGAAGACAAACCAGGAGTGTTGTCACGTGTTTCTAGAAATCGGGTGTACCACGAAACAAACCGCTCCAACCACCAACACATGTCATCGGTTTCTTTTTGGTATTTCGTTTGTGATTCTCTTCCGATGTAGAGACGCCAGTTTCGCAAACACCTCTGCGTTTTGGCTCAACGATTAAGTCGCCGGGCTTGGCTTTGCTGCTAGTATCGCTAGGTTTCGAATCTTTTGTTTTGGTCATCATCGTTAACTCCTTTGCAGTTGCTGGCTTGTCCAACGTTAATTACAAGTGTTGCAAACATTGTGCCAATTTTCCTGGTCAAGCATTGGCCGATCTTTCGTTGCGGCTAGGAAATTTGCTGAGCGGAACAGCACACTAAATATCAATTTAGCACAATTTGACTCCATCGGGCGCTCGAATTGTATTGGCTAGAAAACAACTCCAAGCGTATGTTTTTACTTTCCGATCGACTTCCTTCTCGATCAATTAGTTGCTTTCTTGGATATTGATTTTGCAAAGCGGCCAATAAATCTTTACCGGTGCTGCTTTGGCATCCTGCTTGCATGCAGTGTCACTGTTTCCAAATTTCTCAAGGAGCCGTGATGCATTCTCTAAAGGCCTATTTTGCCAATGGTCTATTGGCCATTGGCGCAATCATTGCAACGATGTTTTTGTTTCCGAATCCAGGTCAATCAATCCCGCAGCAAGAGGATGACAAATCGAGATTCCCGCGGAAGGCCCCGATGCTATCGCTCGTCGTGACTTCATGCGTACGAAGTTAATGTACTCGCAGAATATCTTTGAGGGGCTGACGACTGGAAAATTTCGACTGATTAAAGAAGGTATTAATGAAATCAAAGGCATTACCCAAGGTGAAAAGTGGGTCTCGGTTGATGATGAGAGATATCGGAAGTTGACGGAAGATTTCAATACCGCGATTAAGCGACTTTCCAGTGCGGTAGAATCCGAGAATTTGGAGGCCGTGGCGCTTCGCTACTATCAAATGTCAACCAGTTGTATTGATTGTCACCGCCATATCCGTCTCGCCAATTACAAGTTTTGAAATGCGGTGTTGCATTCTTGCAGATTTGTGATCAACGAATTTCCGATTGTTGAACATGCCACCTATTCGAATGAAATTCTTGGAGAGACCTCTGTGGATGGATAGGCACGACCCCTATTTTGGGCCATAGGTTGAGAGGGAGTTGAAGGCCACTACGGAAACATTTTGGGAGTTTGTTGTGGCCCTCATGGCCCTAGTTTTCTCCACGAAGGACCAATACTGGACAAGGCGACAAACGAACCGTTCGTTCCGTCACGGAACCAAGGAGTAGTCGCTTCACACCTCTCCTTCCGTGAGAAGAAATTACGATCAGTCCAGCGTTCTTTTCCGTGGCAAACTCTGCAATTCTGAAACCAGGGTCACCAAACAGAGCGGTAAACTTAAGGTCTCGCTGTGATTCGGTGACTTCCTTTCGAAAACTGGCCTGCAAATTCTCTGCGATTTTGGCCTCCGAGTAGACTCCCCAGACGACGCTTGGTTCAACGGATGAAGGGTAGGGGGTTACATGAAGGACTTCGATTTGCTGAGTCGAATCGGCAATTTCAATCGCTTTATTCAGTGCAGCTTTGGACATCTCAGTGAAGTCCCAGGGCACAATGATCGGATCGGTTGAGAATGATTTCATGATTTATCCTCGGTTAATGTTGCTGAGTGATTTGGGTTCGCTTTTTAGTTTTTTGCAGTCGCTGAGTTCTCTGTGGCTTTGACGGAGTCTCTTGGTTCGCAACTCGCGGGTTTCAAGATTCCTACCGGATGTTGATTTTCGTCGATAACGATCAGGTGATGGATCGAAGGATCGGCATGAAAGACTTCGGCGGCGTGATAGATGGTTTCCGTGTTGTCGACCGTAATGGCTGGTGAACTCATATGCCGTTTCACCTGGTGAAAGTCGACATTCTCGGGTCGTCGCTGGCCGTATTGATTCACTTCAAACATTGCTTCTAGCACGGTCTCGTCTTTGGCCGCAAATCGTTGCAAGAGTTCTCGATAACGAACGATGTCAGTGTCGGTAAGTATGCCGATGCACTTTCCTCGCTCATCAACGACAGGCGCCGCGGACTCGCGTGCCTTTTCCAAACAGGCAAGGATTGTCGCCATTTTGTCATCCGCAAAAACTGGCGTTGCCGGAAGCATCAGCTCCGTGACAAATTGTTTTTCGATTTTATCCGGAGTTCCTTGGGCTAGTGAGACCTTTCCGCTACGAAACATAACGACCGGGCATTTGGCGTTGCGCATGATATACTGCGCCACGCCTCCCATCATTAATCGCATGAAGGCCCCATAACCGTGGGTGCTCATGACGACGGTATCGCATTGCTCAGTCATTCGAACTATCTCTGGGCCGGCGTTTCCGTTTTCGATGATGTGCTCAAAACCGACCGACGCATCCGAGGGCCTCAATTTCTCCAGTCGTTTTAGATCGTCTTCCATGGTGTCGACGACGAAGCGGTCTGCCATATAGATTTCGTCTGGAAGCCACAGAGGTGAGACGTACATGAACACGAGTTTCGAATTGGATTCTTTGGCAATCGTGGTGGCCAGTTTTATTGCAGCCAAACTATTGTCAGACAAATCGACCGGGCAAAGCACGCGGTAAAAATTGGACATAGATTTCCTTTCAAGTCGGTAGTGTATCGATTTACGGCTGGCCATTTTCGCGAATGTATTTGTGACAACGCATGCAGTTGAGTGTTACCTCGAAGTAGGCAAGGGTGGCGCCGTCCAACCTCTTTTCATTGGCGCTGTTCCGTAGGCGTTCTGCGCTGGAGCGAAACTCGCTGCTAAGTTTCACGTAATCAAGAGTCGTAATGACCTGCCATTCCGCATCATGGCTGAGCGACATTAGACCTTGGGCGTTCTTGGCGATGAGCTGGTAGTTTTCTGTTGCCAATCCGGAAACGATGTCCCGTGAATGGTCAAGTTTTTTTTGCATGAATTCGGCGGAGTTCAACTGCATGTCGTCTTGTTGCTGAATTCCACCAAACAAGATTGCAACGACAAGCGTTGTTGAGGCTGTGAAAAGGGCAAGAGGTTTCTTCATCTCGTCTCCTTGGAAGATTTGTCTTGGCGACTAAATCAAAAGGGAGGCAAGCCGTATGCCAAACGGCGAAAGCGAGGAATCGACTATCCCTTCGCGATGATTTTCGTAGAAGAAGGCGTGCGGCTGGGCGTTCCCGCACAGAGGCAAGGCAATTGCGGATGGACGAAAAAAAGGGTTTTGGGGTGGGAGCGGTTCCAAACCAATTTTTTTGCTTTTTGGAAGTGCTAGGAAATGTTGGGCGCGAAGGGCTTTAAAAATGCCAATGCCCGTTGTTCTTCGAGTTAGAACAACGGGCATTGGGAAAAGCGGAGACGACAGGATTCGAACCTGCGGAACAGTTTGACCCGTTCACCTAATTAGCAATCAGGCGCTTTCGACCACTCAGCCACGTCTCCAACATTAGGAAGCACAGATTTTGCCGGATTGGAGCTTTTCTGGCAAGGCGTTTTTGGACTTTACCCATCGACTTAACAAGTTTCATGTCATCGAGAATCCCAAACGGTCCATTCACAACGATTAGGTCGGTGGAAGAGGCGAATTCTGGCCTGGGAATGAGCGGCCTTGTCGATGATGCTTGACGTTTTGGCTCAGAACCCCTCAATTTTTCGCTGGGATTAAACAAGGATTTACGGGATTCCTCAGATCACAGACAGCGTCTGGCAATAAAGGTTCGTGTCTGAACGACTTTTTCGGCAATCACATTCCCAGACAGATCGCCATGCTCCAATTGCTCGCCGCGACCAAGCACCTCAGAAGAGGCTAGACCGCACCACGGACACTTGGAACCTCACAACTGTTTTGAAAGTTGAATGAATTGGCTTTATAATGCCAACCTACGTTTGGCAGGTTCACCTTCCTTGAAGAAAAGAAGAGTAGTCATTGATGGCAGTTTCGCTGGCTAGATTGGTACTTGTGATCCTCTTTGTGGTTTGGCTGTTCGGAATCGCAGGGCTGACTTGTTTTTTTTGTTTTCCCCGGCACTATCTCGCTTGGGCTATGTTTGGCCTTTCGTCATTTTTGGGAGCGTGTTCGATTTTTTCGATTTATTACGCTGCATTCCTTCGCCCACTCAAATGGAGATGGGCTCTCATTGTAGGCGCAATCGTAGTGATCTCAGGACTTTTGGTCACGGGACTGTATATTCATTTGCAGCTCCCGTCGATTGACCCGCCAGAAAGAAGTTATTTTTTAATAATGACTTCTCTGGTTCCAGTAACATTGATTTCGTTTTCATTAGCGCCCGGGCTATTGAGAATCCACAGGGGCATCCATTTATCCCAAGGGCGCGTCGGTCAGTTTCCAGAACAGCACCGTAGATTCGAATACTTGTCGTTGGCGGCTACCATTGCAACCGCATTTCTCTTACCGATTGGTGCTGAGTGGATGTACGGCGATGAAACTAACAATCTCCACTTTTTGCTTCTTTACGGTGTAGCGTGTGTTGTTGCCAGCTCGTTTGTCTTTTGGCCAATTGCCCTTCTGTTGATGAAGTGCAGTTGGAAGTGGTTCGGGCTAGTCACTACGGTCGGAATATTATCAAGCTGGATTGCCATTGCTTGTTATCAGACAATTACACGTACCCGCACGCTGATGTTTGATGAAATCGTGCGTGTGCCAGCCGCCATTCTTTCCGGCCCGATCATGATCCTTTTGTTTCTGATGTCGATTCGCCTTCTGGAATACCGACTAACAGTTCCAACTCGTGAGTTTGGCAAGACGGAGATGAATCTCAAACCTGATGTGCATCCGTTGGACGTTATCTAACACGGATTTGGAATTGATTCGAAGTTACGGGCGACAAAACCGGTGAACGAACAACCGACCATTGGCTAGTGGTTCGCCAGAGTTGATTTGGCCAGTTTCCGTGGGTGCCATGCTTCACGCTTGCGTGAGCATGCTCGTGCAATCGCAAGGCATGGCACCCACCAGTTCAGGTTGGTTGAACCACTAGAGGCAATTCATTCCACCGAAGTGCAACTGTAGTACAAGATAAGAATCGAAAACGAATCGAGCGCTTTGTTTGCCCCAGCCGTGAATGTTCTTTGAGACGCAATCTCCGATGGAGCCATATCAAGATTGGCTGTCCAAGGTTGAGTCGCAAGACGAAGAAGAGTCAGCGATACTCTTGCTGGGGCTTGCAAAGCAACTTTCTGTCGATCCCTCAACACTGTATCAGTACCAGATGGCAGCTCGTGAGGTTGCTCTCGAAGAAATATTGGCATGATCCCAAAGGTCAATCGCGAAGCATGTATCACAACTAAGCATCTGACATCGTGAATGGCGTAGTTTGTTGTCAGTGGAGTTGAGAGGGAGTCTTCAAACTACTCGTCTAAGATATCCAGATCTTCATGTCCCCAATTGTATTGAATGCATCACGCATCGGGCCTAACACTGTCTGGAAGGTTTTCCACTGATCTTCGGTTAAGATTTCTTGAAGCTCTTCGTCCGACACTTTTATGAAACTCATTCTGACGGCGGAGTAGTTGGCACGGGAATCCCCTAAGTATTCTTTAATGACGCTGACAAGCTTCTCATGCTGTTCGGCGGTAAGCACGATGATTTCTAACGATCGAATCAGAGAAAGCACGAAGTCGCTCACTGCTTGATCGACAGCCATTTCTCTTCGGGAGGCTTCTCGGGCTTCGATTTTTTGCAACTGTTCATCGTCAAAAACCTTGGCCAAGGTTTTCTGCCAGTTTTTTTCGCGTGTGCATTTCAAAATCACTGGCTCATACCACGCCTCGATCCGCCCGCTTCCTCTTCAATTTGGTTTAGCACCTTCGAAATGACGCCTTTACAACCAACAGAGAGCATCTTCAGCTTTTGGGAGGGAACTTCAAGCAGTCCTTCATACTCCGCGATCTTCAAATCCATCGCTTTGTTGCATGAGGTCTGTGCGGATTCCAAATTAGAATCAACTTCGTCAGGTTCCATGAGTCTGATCTTCGAGGAGTTGAATCTCTGACCGAGCGATTTATAAGCGTCGAACTGCTTGGCGGACAATGCATTCTCAAACTCTTCTTCCCCGACCAGATCAATTGCATCTCGCCCCCAAAACAATCCGAGTTCGGGCATCGATCCCGCATGCTCAAACAAGGCTGAATTCCAGTTTTTTGCATACAACTCTCTCAGATTATCCACTTGTTGCTCGGACAAGCAAAGTTGATTGTCCAGAAACACGAGTATACCCTTGACGGCTGTTTCATCGCGTAGTTTCTGCATGCGGACAATGACTTCTTTGAACTCGGCAAACGCTGCCTCTTTTCCGCTTGGCAACGCTTCTTCAATTTTGCCCCACATCGCTTTTCGAAGTCCAGTATTCAGGCCAGTGCCAAACCCAAACACCAATAAAACGCTGGCATGATCAGCTAAGTCTTTGGCCGCTTTTTCGATGTCCTTTTCGAGCGACTTGATCCATTCGTCATCCAATTGCAATTTGTCTTGCAGCTGTTTCAACTCAATTCTGGCAGCCGTTTGCTGCTCGGAGAAAAATTGAACCTGCTCAACAACGACCTCATCAATCCCCTGAACCAGCGGGGCATGCCGATAGGCCAAGCTGATTTTTGAACAACAAATGACTGCCAACAAAACCATGAACGCAGTTTGAAGTTTCATATCGATTCTCAAAAATTCGTACGGAAACACGCCTACGGCCGTGCAGTGGTGTCCACCTGATCATGATGTTCAAAAAGTAACAAGGCTGGCTTAGTCTACTTGCGGTTGATTAGAAAAGAAACAACGGCCAAACCTACAAATGCCCCAATGACAATGCCAATTGAGACAAACGGAAGGTAGTGTGCAATTGAAAAAGATACGCCGAGGCTCTTCTCAAAAGAAAAGGTGCATGCCGCACCTAGTAGGCCAAAAATGAGCGCACCAGTGGCGATGGAAAAATTAAGGCATTTGTTGAACACAGCCAAACCATTGGAGCTTGGTCAAGATATTGTCCCGACATTCGGTTGATTTCGAGGGGGTCAGAGCCTTGATTGTCGCAAACCTAAGTCCCGCGATCAAGCATTGCCGTTTTCGCAATTGGCATACATGCCCGATTCGATTCGTATTGTTTCGGCCTCATTTTATCAACAGGGTTGTTCTGCCCGTATACGTTAAACATTTTTGCACACGGGCTCGTTTTCATTCGACGTCCGCCGTCTCATTTTTCCGTTTTTTCGAGTGTCTTATCGACCCACAGAAAGTCGCGGCACATTTCCTGAACGTTGTAGCTGGCTGGATTCTGTCCTCCCCCTTCACAAACGCTTCATGTGCACCAGGCCAAGTTAAGGTCATCCCAAACCTCAAAGTAATGGATTTTGCCCTCCTTCTTCTCCGTTTACTGAGCAGAAGGATGCGCGAAAATCGCGCAATTTCCCGGACGTTCCGGCTTTTGTTTAATTGCCTTGCGGGCTGGAGCCGATAGAGTAGAATCTGACATTCGATGTCATCTGTCTTTTCGAAGTTGGGTGAAATCTGGCACCGGCGATCATTAGTTGCTCGGTGTCAACTTTTAGGTATGCCGAGTATTTCAAGCCTCATTTTTGGCTTAACTACACCTCTAGAAGATGTAGTTTCTGATGCGGCAAATCTGAGGGAGTAATTTACACGGTAAAAGCCGTATGGCGGTGTAGCTCAGTCGGTTAGAGCAGCGGAATCATAATCCGCGTGTCGGGGGTTCGAATCCCTCCACCGCTACTTGTGTCATCGGATGACGATGACTGACGAACGACCCCAAACCCTTGCTCTCGTGAGGGTTTTTTAATGCCCTGACTGCATTCTTCCTGTGTGCGTGAATCAGCTGATTCGTCAGCTAATGCCAGCTGATGACATGCCGTGTCGGAAGTTTGTGCAACTCCTTGTGCAACAGTTTCTTCGAGGCCACATTCCTCAACAGTCTCTAACTTGTTCGGAAATGACGGCGGTTGTGCAAGTTTTTCGATTGCCGAGGCCTGATCCGCCACATCGACGTGAGTGTAAACATTCTCTGCCCGTTCTGTCCTGGTTTACAATTGTTCAATCGAAGGGAGCAGTTTATTCACGCTCTACCAAAATCCAAGAAGGTGTGAAATCATGAAACTTTGACTTTGTCAGCTTCTTGACTTTGCCGGTTTTAACTTCGATGACATAGATGCTGTGCTCCCACCCCAAAGGTGCGTCTGATGGCGTTGCTTCAAAAGCGATATACTCGCCGTCGGGAGAAAAAACGCCTTCTCGCTCAGTGAGGTCGTCCGTATGCGTGATTTGTGATAAACCTGTTCCGTCGGGCTCAATCGTGTAAAGATCATATTGTTGGCCATCGGTTGAACCGCTGAACAGAATCAAATCTCCATTGGGAGACCACGATGGGAAATTCGCCTCCATATCTTCAGGTGTAATGAGTCGCGACGTTTTCTGATCAAGATTCAATGTATAGACCATAAACATCCCCTCACGATCGGATGTAAATACAATCTTGTCTTCTATTGGATGCCACTCCGCTGATTTGTTTTGCGACTTTCCCCCGGTGAGGTTTATCACGTCATCGTCCTGGGTGTTTGCAACGAAAAGATCTGATTCGTGTGTCAAATTAGAACCGTACACGAATCGCGAACGATCCGGTGAAAAACTTGCGTGTGCGGAGTTGCGAAAACGCTTGTTAATTACTTCGGTCAATTGCTGCTCATTTGTCCCATCCGCATCCATGCACCAAATCGAAGTTCTGTGCCCGGTTTCACCTCGTGCAAAGATGATCTTTTTGAAATCGGATGAAACTTTTGGGTCAAGGCAATTCGGCTTTCCTGATTCATATCGGCTAAGTAACGTCAGCTTCTCGCCATCGACTGAAATCGAATAAACGGAACTTGCAAAATCCCCATTCCTGAATGATCCGAAAACGATTTGATATTCTGATTCATGACTCTCAGCTTGCGGAAATTCAGGCAGGCCAATTGCCATAAATAACAGGAGCACAAAATTCATTAGAAGTCCCTTTGTCTAAATCTAAACAACGTAAACCGATATTTTCCATTTGGTTTGAGCCCGGAACCGGTCCAAGCATCAATTCCCCAATTGTACGGGCTTGTTGATTAATTTCAGTTTCGTTGGTTTGAGTTTGGTTTCCCCCCATTCCCCCGCTCGGTCGAAACAGACCGGTGGCGGGGGCAGCGACGACTCAAATTAAAAGGGTGAAAGGGACGGGGAAACTTCGCATGCTGGTGGCGGAGGACCGGCATGGTTGCGAGACAGTCCGATCAACCGATGGACGTTGAAAGCGGCCACGCACCAATTCCATTCCTGGCTTACACGCTCGAGGGTTCGAGTCAGGAACTGTCGCATCCCAAACTGTGACTTAATCACGGCGAACGGACGCTCGGTCGGATGTTGACGTTTCCGGTAGATCTCTTTCGCTTCCTCCGTCGCCATCTTCTGAGCATGAGCAACCCGCGAAAGTTCGTGCTCTTCATGGGTCACCTGACGGCCAGTGCCCGCCTTGCGTATGCAAAGTGCCGCCAGCGGGCAGCCAGAACAAACTTCGCTGTCGATCTTGTAACGGAAACGCATGCGACTTTCGCCAGAAGAACGCTTATCACGCGATTTGCCTTTGAACTCCAGTGCTTGGCCATTGGGGCACCAGTAACAATCGTTCTCCGAATCGAAAACGAAAGCGTCTTTGGAAAGTTGTGTTCGCTTAACGCCTGCCACCGTCACGTTGACGACGGGCAGCCTGCCTCGGTCTGATGGGGCGACCGGCTCCTTGAGATTCTCGCGAACTGCTGGGTTTTTTGTGGGATCTGTCGTTTTGGTCGGTGCGTAAAGTTCACGCAGACGCTCCGGAGTCCGACTGGCTTGGCGCGAGTTGTTGGAACGCATGCGGGTCGCGTCGAAGCCGAGGCTGTCCAGGCGTACCCAGCCCAGTTCTTGTCCAAGCAATGCCATCTGGATGAACAGTCCGCTCAGGGCTTCTTGGTTCCCGATCCGGAATTTGCAAATCGTTGTGTGGTCGATCGAACGACTTTCGACGAGCCAGCGGAAATCCAAGCGAATCGTTAACGCTTCCTCCAGCATCCGACTGCTGATGATCCGGCAAAACAAGCCGTAGAGGATGACGCTGGCCACGATTCGCGGGTGAAGCGGAGGACGACCCCTGACAAGGGCATACTTCGTTTCCCAACTTGACCAGTCGACACCTCGAAGAATCCGGTCCAACACGCGAACGTCATGGTTGGCCGGAATTGATTCGTCCAGACGCTCCGGAAACAAAACTAATTGATCGCGACTCTCTTTGACCTTGGCCCAATCCATGTTTGACTCCTTTCCAAACATCATCCGGGTTCTCATAAATTTTTAACACCCCAGGCAAGTACTTAATCAACAAGCCCGTACAGTAAGGGGGAAACGGGCAGGGGAAACGGGGATACCCAATTTTCCGCATGTTGCCGCTTGAATAGTAAGTGGATTTTGGTCAATCAAACCAACTTAATCCTCGAAGATAATCAACCATTCAAACTAAATGAGGGCTTCCAGCAACGACGAAAGTTCTTCAAACAATGGCTGTCCCCGCCCCCGTTCCTCCCGTCCCCGTTCTCATTTTCCCGACAGGATTTACATGATGAAAAGGATGGGAGGGTGTCTTTTATCATGCAAATCATGTTTATCCTGTCTCAGAAGTTCTCCTAGGGCCGCAGGTAAACACACTGGACGCTACTGATTTGCATGCTGCCACTTGAAAGTTAGGTGGGTTTTGGTCCATCAAACCAGTTAAAACCTCGATGAGGAACAACCACTCAAAACAAAAGGAGCCTCGATCAATGGTGAAGGCTCTTCAAACATGGCTATCCCCGTTTGCTACGTCTGTTTGCTAACATCAGCGTCGGATGCCGACGTCAATCACAAGGTTGGTTTCACCAAGAGTTCAACGCAATGTCATCAAACGAAAAAAGGCGGCTTGGTGCCGCCAATAGAAGTGCTGATTGCATTAACCACAATTGCAGCAATAGTATTTGGATTCTCAGTTATACAGCTTCAAGCTTTTGTAGAACCTTTAGCGACTCAATCGCTTGGTCTAATGAACCCGCTTTAGCGGCAAACTTCTTCGCTGCCAAAAGTGCATCGAGGTCAAGGCTGGAACGACCATTGCTCGGTGGTCTTCCCCTGCGTTTAGCTTTCGTGCCCCCACGCTTCTTAGACAAACCCGCTTTGAATTTTACGGTTGCAACTGTCGCGGCTGTTACGCCAATCTTTTTCTTCGCCAATGCGGCGACAACTTCTTTCGCCGACGATTCCGGGTTGGCAGTCACATAGTCGCGGATTTCTTGCGATTTGTTGATTTTCTTTTTGCTCATGGTGTCTCCGATGGTTGGTTTAGATGGGGTGGGTGATCCCAAAAAACGCTTTCTGTGGCGTGTGCAAAGGCATTTAGGCTCTTTGTTGCACTACGATAATGGCTTTCGATTTCATCCATGATTGAGGTTTTGAGGGCCGTTGGTATGTTCATCGCTGAAAAAGTTTCAAGACAATCCTGCTTTTCACCCTCAATGCGCTCAAAACCCTCGTTGATGTATTCAAGGACCCTGGACCAATCTTTTGGTTTTAGACCGTTGAAACTCTCGTATCCTCTTTGCATAATCATTAATAGATTCCCAGCGATGACCAAACCAATTATCGTTTCTCGTAATAATAGTTTATGGCTCAATCACTGGCCTATACAATACCTACATGATAGGCATTCCATACAAGGTAACCCCTGGGGAAGCCTAGGGGAAGGAACTGGGAAAGAAGAAGGCAAAAATTATGAAGAAAAATGAAAAGAAGGGGACGAGGACAGTTTTCGTTGAGAAAACCCCCGCTGAAGTCCGCAAGGCTATTCAAGGTCACCGTAAGAAAGTAGACAAGCTTGAAGCTACTTTGAACGAAATCATTGTAGAAACAGGCGGTGAAGTGCCGGTATCCTTTATGGGTTTGGGGGCGCTGCTCAAAGACGCCAAAAAAGCTCTAGAGCGGGCCGAAGATGGGTTAGATAATACTTTGAGAAAGGTGAGACGGGCCAACGATGTTGGGTAAATTGTTCCATCGAATTGGTATCGCCTCATTAGGAGGAGAGCGATATCGGCGAGTTGCCTTGTGGTGTTACCACAGTTGGGCCGCGGTGCGGTGTCGTGAAGCTACGATGGTATACGAGAAGTCAACCGGCGAATTGCAAGGCGTTGTCGACGGCTCAACTCTGACGTTTGAAGACTCTGAATTCGTATATAAACCCTCCAGCATCAATCGTTATAAACGAATAGCGATGTGGAGCGTCCTTACCTTGCTGTTAGCTACAGTCTGGCAAGCTGGCTGGCAGGTGAGATTACATAGTACGGAGCGTTTGAACGACCAAGGAGAAATGGTCTTGGACAAAGTCCGTACTTGGGAATTCTTCGGCACTGAATGGTCGACTATCGACATTACGACGTTGACGGCTGCGGAGCGTCGAACTGCATTGATGATTGAACTGTTTCCGCCTGAAGATTTAGCCAAGTTAAAGGCAAGCGGAAAAACGATTCATCCGTTGAAACGGGGCGGAGGTGTGGATCGCTCAAAGACGATAGAGGTGCCGGGGATCGGTCGACCCAAAGAATTGCAATTTCTATTGTGTAAAAATTTCCATCCCAGCTAGCGCTTTCTGCGACATTTAGTACTTCATCTGGGAAAACTAGACTGGCAATAAAAGCATCAACGTAGTCGTCGGCCGCTTGTTCTGCGGCGGCTTGGGCTATTGCCTGTGTCGCGCCCGGTTTAGAGACAGTATGGTTATCCTCTTTTGGTCTTTGACCAAAACAAACCGACGACAAAGCAACCATGAAAACGAACACAGACAATCCAAATAAGTTGGACATAGAGCAACCTTTTGTTAGGTGAGGGGTGAAAATCGCTAAGACCTTAGCGGCCCCTGTTTTTGGTTGCGATAGAGTTTGATTTTCTGTCTGCTAGCCAATAGCCCATGAAAAAGGCTGTCTCTCAGCGAGCGTGGGGAAAGCTAGGGAAGGCTAATTGCTCTTCAAGCCATTCAAATAGAGGGATGAAAGTAGAGTGCTCAAAGAACAGGACTCTGGTTCAGCGGCCAAGAATTGGTCAATTTCGACTGCTCGGCGTCTTTCGTATTTTCATACGCCGATTTGAATCAGACAAGTTTGTGCCTTGATTCCTTATCAGTTAAGCTCCGAACTACGTTAACGCGAAGTTTGAATTTAAAAAATGAAGTCTCCGAAGTTCTCAATTTTGTCGCTGCTATTGTTGATGACAATCACTGGCATGGCGGTGTGTATTTACATTCAAAATGTCAAGGTATTTGAGAGTCAAGGAAAAGTCCGACGGATGACTATTAGACCAACCAAGAAAATGTAGCTCTGTGCCGGTCCAATGGACATTTCTCGAATTCATACGAACTTGGAAGCATTGCATTTTTCAGTCACGCGTCGCACCAGCGTGCTTGGATTTTTCTGTATTGATCAGGTAGTTGCTCTTTAGCTTCTGCAATTGAGTTGTATAGGGCGAACAGTACAGACTTAAAAAACCGCGCGACCCGCGACTCCGTTTGCAACATTTTGTTACATCGTGTTCGGCGGTGCGTTTGGTTTGGGCTCAGGTTTCGCGAGTCGTTTGCGTCGCCAAAAAACGGTGATCCCGCCAGTGATGATTCCAGCGAGTCCGCCAAGGTAGCTGAAGTTGTGCATGAGCAAACGCACCATCATCAACGATTTCGTTGCCGTAACGGGTAATTTCACCAACAGTATCTGGGCCAATCGTTGCGAATGCAAACAGGAGCGCAACGAGACCCACAATCAATGTTGTGATTGCCACAACGCCAAAGACGCGGATCATACTCCAGAAGTAGTTTGAGGTGCCGCGAATCTGCAGCCCAAGGGGAATAAGTACGATCCCAATTACTACACCCATCCACCACGCCGCATTCCATCCTACGATGGCGGCACCGACACGATCGTGAATCGATTCGCCGATACGAAACTGGTGGAATTTGAACTGGGTGAAGTATTCCGGCGCAACGCTATAAGAAATCTGATTGTGAACCGCGCCATAGATCCCAGCAAACAGGCAGGCGATGGCGAATAGTGCGGGGATTAGAAGCAGTTTCGTCATTGGCGTTCCGTGGCGACATAACGGCAACGAGCTGCCGATGTGATGTAAACAAATGGTTATCCTACCGACGACTATTTGGAGCTCTCAATTAATGGAGCCGTGTTGGTTTCATCGGCCAATCCGCCAGGAAGTTCCATGATTCGAATATTTCTAAAGTGAATTTCTCTGCCCTCGGCCTCCAAACAGAGATAACCCTTCTTGACGGATGCGTCTCGAATTCCGTTAACGAATTTACCGTTGATCGAAAGCTTGACATTCCCATCGACTGCGACCACCACGTACTTATTCCATTCCCCTTGGCCCTTGCATCGATGTTCGACCGATTTGCTGCGGGTGCCACGGGGATTCTCCGGAGAAGCCGTCATTCCGCCCGCCCCAAACAATTCGCCTTGAACGTAAGCCACCGGTGGGAGTGTGCCGTCACGATGCTTGTGTTGGTTGATCCAGTCCAACTCAAGCATCTGGACCTCCATCCCTTTGGGCAATCGATTTTTTGGGTCGGGAATGGCGTCGCACCACAAGAACACTCCCGAATTTCCACCGGCCTCCATATGCCGCCATTCAATTTCCAGAATAAAGTTCTCGTATTGTCGATCCGAGCGCATCACGCCAATTGGCTTGCCCGTGCAAACCAGCAAGCCGTCTTTCACCGACCAAGTCTCGGCAGATGTGTTGACGTCGGTCCAACCGCTCAAGTCCTTGCCATTGAATAAGTCTCGAAACTTCAACTCGGATTCATCACCGCCCTGCCATTCGGCTGTCGCCGAATTCGTTGCTCCTGGAGCTTTCTTTTCATCTTGAACGGCCTTGGCTTGGGTGGCACATCCGAAACAAACTAGTAACACAACCATTAAACGAATCAATATCATCACTCCAAAAAAAAATGCAGGTCAAATGTATCTGAAATAGAAGGTGTGAACGGTAGCCGAGTATGATACCACGATTTCTCAGCTCCGTTTGTGATTGCGCTGTCCAACCCAACTCAGAGGAACTGCGAAGTCCGCTTTCTCGTGTTTGGCATAGCAAGCAATGCATACTACGATTCACAGATCTACGAAAACGCTTCAGCCAAGCCATGTGAGTCAGCTCGTGAATCCCCACAAAAAAAAAGGAGTGGCCTGGAATGTTAAGTCTAATGGGATTGAGAACAGACCGCGCGGCAATAGCGAAATCCTAAACGCACCTACCGCACACCACAGAACAAATCGAAACAGATGTAATGTCGTAAATCGCATGCAAGCCAAGCGGAATAACGTGCAAGATCACCTAACCGGAAAACGTGATCATCGATTTCAAAAGGCACACGCAAGTGCGGCTTCGCCTGCATCGCATTGATATCTGGCGTATTTCCGAGGGTGTTCAGTTGTGCTCGGTCTACGGCAGCGTCGGCGTCACGCTCTACCAGTTGTTCAAGGCGTAAATTCCAAAAAATCGCAATGTATGAATTGCGGTGAACAATACCAAGTTGAAGCCGACGATGAATTTGGCGAATGCAATGAACACTAAATAAAGTTCATTTTTTTCTACAGCCAGTTGTCCGTTTCCAGCCGGTGAGACGAGTGCAAGTAGCATGGAAATAGTAATCACTACGATACAGGAACTAAACGACCAACCCGTTTTGTGCCCATTTGGCAACTGGAGTATGCACATTAACCAAGCGCAAAACGCGGTGAGTGCCATTAGATTTAGAAGTGAAAATCTCATTGCGACTGCCGAGGCAGAAAACTAATTGATATGTCGGCCAGTGCGTAAATCAATTCAACCTGGCAAATGCCCAAATTTCAATCAGATTCTGTGCGCCCGACATTTTCTAAGCAGCGATTTTATTCCCGACCGGTTGTTATTGCAACCAACGGAAGTAATAGCTGTTGTGATGACGTCGCAGCGACCCTTGTGTCATGTTGGTTTGCCCGACGGATGCCATCGCTCCGCGATTCAATGGTGGTTTGTGAAATCGACCCTGGGTTTTAACCTTAGGTTTTACCACATTTTTGCGCAATCGCAGCTTGATATCCGAGGATCATGTTTTGCAATTTTGCCCAGCCTCGCCAAATCACAATCCATCCGGGGGCGTGATCTGAGCTTCGATTTTGGTGGCCGCCGAGCCGTGCTAACGCATAGAAAAATTCATGCACGTTTAGTTCTTTGACTTCGTTAAATCGCCAGAGACTCAGTACTGCAATGTAAACGGAGTCAAGCACATCGCTGGCGGCGGTCTCATGTGCGTCCTTCATGCGACTGATGTCGCGGAGGTTAAGCAGCGTTACTGCCAGGGCCGTCAATAAAGCGATCGCCGGTTGCAAGCGATCAACGGTCGTGAATTGAATGTCTTCGATTTTACAACCGGTCTTCTGTCCTTTGTGAAGCTCCTCGATAATCCATCGTTTTTCATAAATCTCAGTGACGTCCCAAGCTTGTTTGAACGTGCCCGTCGGTTTGTTAGTCAGCAACGTCCATTGAACCGGTTTTTCTCCGACCGGCGGGTCGACTTCGCAAACGCGAACCACTGAAAGCGGCAGCGGATCGTCGCCGTGGACCCCTTTTTTTACATGCGGCCGACAAACCAGTACGGGAGCTGCCTGGATCGTAAACTCTGCCTCCCGCGCGGTTCGAGCTGTGCGTTTCTTGCTTCCGGTACGCCCTGGCTGGTATTGGACTTCCATCGTAAACCGGCCCAACTCGGGTACGCCTTCAGCAAAGTCGGCCAGTAATTCAGTTTCTTCTCCGATCTGATGACCGGCGTAGACTTTGCGAACTTTGCTGGAACGGATCACAAACTGACGGCCACATTTGTATTCATGTTCTAAAAACTCAAACGTGTCGGCACCTCGATCGCAGACATCCGTTAGCCCTGAGTCTGCTGGCAGGTGCCTAGTTCCTTTGGGCCACAACAGGCTTTCGCGTGTTGTGCGATTCCGGTGTTGGGCAGCGGTTTCTTTCTTGGGTGTCTCGGCACGTTTATGAAGAATCTGATCCACCAATCCAAGCACCGCTCCAGTCTTGGCGTTAACCGCCAGTACATTCTGACAGATGTAACCGCGACGATTGCCTTTGCCGATTTGGGCTAAATCGTCAGCCAGCGATTTGAGCGACGAATAATCAAGCTCCGTGGCGTCATGCAGGATTAAAACCGGATCCGGGCAAGCTGCGATTTGGGCGAAGGTGTGATTGCCGATCGCTTCCATGATTGTCTTGTGAGTGACGTCTTGACAATCAAGCAGCCGATAAAGCGCGCGCAAGTCAGCCGGCTCCGCGAGCTTGTCCGGAAGTGAGCCACCGGGATTGCGTTTCATGATGTCCAACGATTTCGGCCATCCGCACGTTTCGGCGTACGTCGCCAAAATCAGCTTGGTCGAAAATCGCGTGACCCAAAGTTGTTTCTGAAGCGTAACTGACGAGCATGAGCGTATTCCTAGAGTGTTGAAGTAGCATGAGTACACCCTGCAATACGGCTGGCACTAACTCTGGGTCGCTTTTGTAAAAAACGTCAATTCGGTACAAATCAACTTTCCCCAACTAGACCTCAGGCGATACAAAACGAAACGGTTTCCATTTTGTAATCTCTACCAGACAATTTGTGGTAAAACCTAAGGTTAAAACCCAGGGCTACAAGAAGATGTCGCGCCGCGACAAGTGCAGGCTGCAAAGATTGGTTTGCGATCGTGATTGTCAGATGACGTCGCCAGCAACCCAGGTGTTAGATTACGTTGCAGCGACCCAGGTAATAGATTACGTCGCTAAAGATCCAAGTGTCATGTTGGTTTGCCATGAAGTCTCCCTCCCGCCAGACGAAAGCTCTACTGGGTAACCGCCATCGATAGTTCTTCGCGCTCGCCAGTCATTGACAGGCGAAAAAGTATCCCTTCTTCTTGAAGAAGTCCTTGGCATTTTTTCCGAATCCGTCCATTTGACGTCGATCGCGATAAGCGTTCCTGATTCGTTGATAGGTCCAACTTGTTCCACAACCGTGTGTCCCACAACGATGTGTTTTGCATGATGCCGTTCAAGTACGCTTTCTATCTGCTCGGTTGTCGGCAATCCACCCCAGCGATCGCCATATCGTTCGAAATATCCGCGGTACCAAAGTGGACCCATGCGGTGCCGAACCGGATCCGTCCTCACAGTACTCGACTCAAGTCTTGGTTTTCCCAAACGCGATCGAACCATTTCATTCAATTGATTCTGCTCAATTTGCTCGCCATCCAATTCGGGAGAATACCCGGCGTGCACGAAAAGTAGGTCGCCGACTCGAACGACGGCGTTTTTGGAACGCAACCAACGACCAATTTCGCTGCTTGGGCCGTGCAACTCGTCGTATGAAATGCCATACTTTTCAGCGGCATATAGGTATTTTGGGTGTACATACCTTAGATCGCCACACATCACCATCGCTTCATGGTTGCCCAACACATAGTGCACCTGCCCACCAGCAGCTTGAGCCTCACGTTCAAGTCGCCTGATCAACCAAAGCGTTTCGGTTACTGACGCTCCACGATCTACCATGTCGCCAACCAACACCAGATGCCCATCATCCCAGTCCCAGTGCCCATCTTCATCAAGCACTCCGTTATTTTGAAGAAATCGCAATACGTGCAGATAGTTGCCCTCGAGATCACTGATGGCCAACAGCTTTTTGGGCGCGTCCCATTGTGACTGAGTTGGGGTCGACAACAATGGAATCTACCATTGGAGAAAGGTTCTTGATTTCTCGTGGTTCCAAAATGTTATCGATCAACTGGCGCCGAACCTTGCCATTGCTCATCGAAATAATTTCCACCGTTTTCTCATCCTTCCACATGACATGGGGACCGTCGCCAATATCCGAAATCCTCATCTTGTAGGCTTCGAATTCGGTGATAATGGCAAGTGAGTCCTCGATGACAAACTTTACTTCTGCCAAGTTTCCGACGGAGGCATCTTCAGAAGAATCAAACTCCGTGCTCTCGTTGGCCACAAGCGTTTTTCCTGCGACAACCCACTCTCCCAGAAGTGAATCAGGCTTCTTGACGATCTCGCCATACACGGCCTGAGGTTCCTGAGCAAAAGCGGTTGAGGACAGAAACACGCTCAGGGTCAAGCAAACAAAGAAACGAATCATTTTTGGCTTTCAGCAATAACAACGGAAGAAATTCGGTGGAAGGCAATACTCGGTGGAAATTGCTGGGCAAAACGCTAATACTCGGCGGAAATCGGATCTTTCATGACTTTGGATTCCCATTGTTCGATAGGTATTTTCCAGTCTCCCCCACGTTCGGCTTTTAAAGGAAGGATCCAGTGGGTTGGTAATAGATCGGCTGAAAGATCAACACTTGGGTCGATCATCAATTGCGGAACTCGACCATTCATCGAAGACAGCGCAAACGCTCGCACCTCCACATTTGGAAAGCCCTTTTGGCGGCTGACATTCGCGATGTGCTGTGCGAATTGGCGAATCATAAATGGGTCGCGTGTCATGCGAACTGCTTGATGCAGTTTCAAGTCTTCGTGTAGCGGGTAAACTCCGCCGCGCCCCGTGTCCTTGTCAATCACATGAAACCGAACCGCTGACAATTTCCCGCGCAGCATCATGTGCCAGGCAAAATGATGGTTTCGCTCCGTCCAGCTTGTGTTTTCTCGAAAACAAAAATGCCGCAGTGGCATCGCCAACTGAAAAACCATAAACGCAATTAGACACAGGTACAACAAAGACGTGGACCAACGGCGATTTTGATTGTCCAGATCGGGTGACTCAGATTCCTTGTCACGTTTTTTACGAGTTGCCAATGACGGTAATAACCGAGAGGGCCAGTCGGGTGGTAGGAAAATCGTCGTCATCAAAATCATCATCCATGGAAAAATCCCGATCTTGAATAGTGACGCGTTTGCCAAGTGAAACAAGACCGCGGCAATGAACGCGAACGTTCGAGTTGGTTTCCAAAGTAAAGCAGGAACGATCAGCAGGTCGAGCAATAATCCTCCCCAGATAAACGATTGAACCAGCCATTCTTCTTCACAAACCGGCCCAATGATCCAGTGCCAATCTTTGCTGGACAAAACTTGTCGCATTGGAAAACCGCCGATCCAATCGGCATTCATTTTGGCAACTCCACCGAAAAAGTAGACGATACCGATTTGAAATCGTATCAGCCATAAACACCACGCAGGCACGGTTCTATCAGTGGGACGCTTCAATGCGTCAAAACTGAACGCGCGATGTGCAGGAGAAACCGCGAAAACGAATCCCATCAGAACCACCAAATAGTAGTGGTTCTGATAGGTCGTTTTATCAAGCAGAAAGACGTATGCGAAGCCGATCGCAAAGACCCAGGCCGCCACGCGGTAAAAGGTCCCAAACAACATTCCCGCACATGCCAACAACATGACAACGAAATGCAAATGAAGACCGCGGCCTGGCCAAGGCTCGATCCAATCAAACCCAAAATAGGAGAACAGATACACAGGTTCGTAATAGTTGTAAGCAATTTTGTCGATGACCAGGTGCAAGGCAACCCAGTACAACATCACTGCAGAAAAACCGATGCGAACGAATGCCGTCGATTCGCCGCTTGTACGGCTAGTCATCATCATCGTCGTCATCATCATCGACTTCGTCGCCGTATTCGTCTTCACTGTCAGAATCTTTTTGATTCACAACAACAATTAACTTGAGCTTGTTTTCACCCTTCTTGATTTCAATCTCCAAAGACTCGGGTGCCAGGACGCCCCCATTGGGGTTATCGGCAAAATTTGCTTCTGTCAAACGGACTCGATGACGACCAATTGCCGCACCATCATTTTTCCCGTCAGTCGACAGCGTAAAGGTCCCTTTCGAGACTTTTCCAACAGCGCCTTTGGCTTTTGAATTCTTCTTCCCATCAAGAACGGGAGTAAACATGAGCATTCCGCTTTCAAGAGGAATACCTTCAGTCGTTTCGACTGTGCCGCTGACTTCTGCTTTCGGAACCGAAAACCCACAACCGGCAAACAGAGTTACAGCAAAAACAAGAAAAATGCCTGACCAACGATTAAAACTCTCCAACGACGTTTCCATCATTTCGGCCTCCGAGATTTTGATAGGTTTCAAAGTTGATCGAGTCGGCAAGGAATTGGACGGAACCATCGGCGAACCCGAATTGGGCTCCGGAAGGATGAAGGCTCCAGGCCAAATCGTCGTCAACGGCATTCCACCATTGGGAAGCGTTACCACCTCCGGCGTTGATTGGGAATTCGGTTTTGAACAGAATCGGTTCGTCCCTTGTCGGCGCCCCGGCCCAAATTGGCCAATCGGTACCGTGACTTCCAGGATAGGAGGATTCGCCAATGGCGATTACATTGCTGGAACCGTCAGTGATACTAGCAAAGGTTGCGGCTGGACCGTCGCGTCGCTTTACAAAAACTCCATTCGAGCGCCCACCGTCAGGCTCAGAACTACGCACATCTTTACTAGCATTTTCATGCCATCGTGAACCCTTGGATGCTTTGTTGAGTATTACCTCTGGATTGTCTTTGACGGAGGTTTGGAATGAATGTAGCGATTTCGAATGAATTGGCCGGCGCTTTCTTTAACGACGAACGTCTAAGTAGGCGGCTTAACATTATCGGGGAGATGGTATGTGACCAGCCGAGTAGAAGTCTGCCCGCGGCAGCTTCGGGTGGGCGGGCAGATCTCGAAGGTTCTTATCGTTTTTTTAATAACAAGAAGGTAACGCCGGAAGCAATTCTGGCACCTCATTATCAAAACACGTTGGAGCGAATTCGAGCCAGCGAATCGGAATTTACGATTATCGCCCAAGATACGTCCAAAGTCGATCTGACTCGTCGTGACAAACAAGTCGTCGGTGCGGGTAAACTGAGTGGGGAACACAAATCCGGTCTTTTCATCCATCCGCTTGTCGCGTTTACTGAAACCAATGTTCCGTTGGGGGTTGTCGGACAATGCAACTACATTCGCAAAAAAATCGACAAGAGTTCTAAAGCAGAAAAGGACAAGAAGCGCAGGCAGGCACCGATCGAAGAAAAAGAAAGTTTCCGCTGGCTTCAGGGAATCAACCAGGCAAGAGAATTGGCTGAGCAATGTCTGAACAAGAAATGCATTGTCGTTCAGGATAGCGAAGCGGACATCAACCAGGTTTTCGCCCAACCTCGCACGCTTTCAAACGGAAAAGAGCTGCACATTATCGTTCGAAATGGACAGGCACGGTCGACATCCGAAGGCGGCTTGTACGAAAGCGTCAAGACCGCTCCGGTGTGTTTTCAAATGGACATATCCGTTAGTGCCCGAAAAGCAAAAATCAAATGCACTTCACACAAACGTGAGCAAGATCGTCCGGCCCGACAGGCCGTCGTCGAGGTCAGGGCGAAATCTGTTACGCTGACACCCAAGGGGCATCACCCGCTTCAGTATAATACTGTTCTGGTGGATGAGATCGATCCACCGGCAGAAGAGGAGCCCATACGTTGGCTGCTAATGACCAGTTTGCCCATTGATACAAACCAGCAAATCAACCAGATCATTGCGGCATATTGCACCCGATGGCAAATCGAAGTCTGCCAAGCCAGATACACCGAAAGATCACTCTTGTATCTGCACGCCGCATAAGAAGAATGGTCTTCCCTGTATCGACGCCGACGCGTTGCTGTTGCTAGCAGATTGGTTTGAGCAACGGTCGTCTGTTGAGCATTTGGAAGTTTCAGACAACGGAGGTCAACAATGTCACGACCAGAGATTCCCCCCCGCGCTCAGCTCAGATCGGTCCGCCCAAGCCGTTGCCTCCAACACTCCCATTGGCCGAATTCTGGCAACACCTGGAGCCCGGTCACCAGCATCGGGTCATCGATCGTCTGACGATCATGCTTCATCGCCAACTTCCGGAAACGCCGGAGGTGACATGCGATGAGTAGAAACACATCCACCGAACTGGATCAAGCTGCCAAGTCAATCAACAATCGCGCAGTACAACTCAGTGCCGCGATCCCAACCAAGATCAAGTCATCGCATTTAGACAGACTGGCAGTTGTTTACGTGCGCCAGTCAACACAACAACAGGTACTTGAACATCGAGAGTCGACGGCTAGGCAATATGCATTGGCCGATCGCGCCGTTGCCTTTGGGTGGGCGCGAGACAGGGTCGAAGTGATCGACGAAGACCTTGGACAGAGTGGTGTGTCAAGCCAAACGCGTAGTGGATTCCAACGACTGCTCACCGAGATCAGTAAAGACTCTGTGGGGATTGTGCTTGGTCTGGAGATGAGTCGGCTATCACGGTCTGGCAAAGACTGGCATGCACTGTTGGAGTTGTGTGCGATCTATCAGACGCTACTCGCCGATACCGATGGCGTCTACGATCCGAGTGATCATAACGACCGATTGCTTCTCGGTCTCAAAGGAACGATGAGTGAAGCCGAACTCCATGTATTGAAAAATCGAATGTACTTGGGACTATGCAACAAAGCCGCTCGCGGAGAAGTGCTCAATCATCCTCCGATTGGGTACGTACGAACAGCGGCTGGTGATTTCGCGCTGGATCCCGACGAACAAGTTCAAGCTGTTGTCCGAAGCATCTTTGATCGATTCTCGAAATGGGGCAGTATCAGTGGACTGCTTAGATCCATGGTGGAAGACAAGATTCAAATGCCGGTGCGTCCCCACTTCGGTGCTGACCGCGGTCAATTGCAATGGCGTCGTCTCAATCGGGTGACGCTATTGAATCTCCTGCATCATCCAATCTATGCCGGAGCGTATCGTTGGGGCCATCGAGAAATCGACCCAAAAAAGAAAATCCCCGGCAGACCCACCACGGGTCGCACGTTGCGAAAACACGATGAATGTCGTGTCCTGATTAAGGACCGATTCGACGCGTACATTACATGGATCCAATTCGAGACAAACCAGCGAAAACTCGAAGAAAACAGCCGGAAGAGCCGATTTCTTGCATCACCCGGTCGAGGTACGAGCTTGTTGGCCGGACTCCTGCAGTGCGGACGTTGTGGTCGCAGCATGATGATCGGCTACAGTTGCAACCGACTTCGTTACGCCTGTCAGCGTGGAAAACTCGACTATGGCGAACAAAGCTGCCAAAGCCTTTCGGGAACGGAACTTGATCTGCTTGTCGGCCGACTTCTGCTGGAAGCACTCACTCCAGCAGCGATCGAACTGAGTCTCAACGCTGCGCGTGACATCGTTAAAAGACGCGTCGATGCGAATCAACAATGGCAACATCGGCTTGCCAGAATTGACTACGAGATCAGTTTGGCCCATCGACAATACATGTCGGTTGATCCAGAGAACCGACTGGTTGCCCGAGAACTAGAACGTCGCTGGGAAGAGAAACTTCGTGATCAGGAACAACTTCGTCTGGAGCATCGTCGATTCACTGAAGCTCAACCAGGCGAACTGACGACTAGCGAAGCCCTGCGAATCAAAGAGTTGTCCGCCGATGTCGCAGCGCTATGGAATGCAGAAACGACGCGTCCCGAAGATCGTCAAGTGATCGCACGCACGTTACTTGAACGTGTCATTGTTACGGTCAACGGTGATAGTGAAAACGTGGACGTCGAGGTCCGCTTCGCAGGCGGCTTCGTCAGCCATCTTGCTCACCGCCGCCCTGTACAAAGGTACGACCAGGTGAGTAACTATGGCGAGTTAATAGCACGCGTTGAGCATCTCAAGCAGGAAGGGAAAACATTGGCACAAATCGCCGATGCATTGAACAAGGATGGCTTTCGTCCAGTAAAGCGGGCGACGAAATTCACACGCAATACTGTCTGCCAACTCATGCGTCGCGAACGTGAACGCCGCGGCATACAGCCCAAATCACCACGAGATCAAAGCCAGTTGCGTGAGGATGAATGGTGGTTACCTGACTTGGCAATGCATCTAAAGATGCCGGTCACTACGATGCATCGTTGGCGTAAAGTCGGTTGGGTCATCGCTCGCAAAGTTGCCGAGACCGGAGGCCACTGGGCCATCTTCGCAAACGCTCAAGAGTTGAAGCGGCTAGACAGGCTTCGCAATTACCAACACAGCTGGAAAGACAAGAACAAACCAGTCAAACTCACGACCCCGACCAAGAATCACCGACAATAATGAATGAATCAAATCAAACGAATCGTAACCTGCTCCCCAGATATACCGTACACAAAGGACGCATCGTGACTGGAAAATCGAAATTTTCTTTCGCACCCTGAAGTCCGGTTGCAGAATCGAACGTCGCCAGTTTCGTAAAATTGAGCCGATTGAAAATGCCATCGCCCTGTACATGGTTGTCGCTTGGCGAGTAATGTATCTGTGTATGCTGGGACGGGAATGCCCAAATATCAGTTGTGAATTGATTTTCGAGCCTTGTGAATGGAAGTCAGTTTATTCCGTGCTGGGTAAAGAAATTCCCCAAGAACCCCCGACACTAAACCAAGTAATTCGTACCATCTCACGTTTGGGAGGCTTTATTGACCACGCCAAATCTGTCCCAGGGCCAGAGACACTCTGGAAAGGGATTCAGGTAGCCAGCTGCTACGCATCCGCATGGTTAGCATTTGGACCCGGGTCAACAACTTGATTTTTTTGAAGAAGCAGCAAAACATGCACCCTTCACCCTCCAAAAACATATGTTGTATTGTGAGCCGTCAGGTGGGCCAGCACATCCTTTGTAATCGCTGGTTGCATATCCGACCCTTCTCGGAGGGATCGAAACGGAAATTCCTCCGCCTGTAACACCACGGCGGGTGCATGGTTTTCGAGGTCTGAACTTGGACAGCGAAAAATGCTGAGCACTTGATCACCACCTACGATTATCGCACCGGTTGCGTCGAATGTGTCCCGAAAGACCCCAGGTTGGTCCGAAACCCTCGGGTCCAAATTGTCGTACAGATTGCCCTGTTCCACGTAGGGCAAAATGTAGGTGCCCCAACCCCAGCCATCGTCGTCGTTGCCGGCATCATCATCGATTGCGGAATAGGCTCCTTGTGGAAACTTGCCAAAGGAACTTACGAAATTGTGGCATGCCAAACTCAATTGTCTGACGTTGTTCGCACAGGCTGTTCTTCGAGCGGCCTCTCGGACCATTTGAACGGCCGGCAGCAACATTCCAATCAAAATCCCGATGATGGCTATCACCACCAAAAGTTCTACCAGAGTGAATGCTTTTTTGATCGATTTCGTTTGGGTCATTTTTTCTTGATCTCTTTTAGGGAAGTGATTTCGGAACCAAATAATGCTTGAATTATGAGTTGATGCGCAAATTACAGTGAATGATCAACTGCGGTTTCGCCTCTGAATTGCCTGGGGCTATCTGAAATCAAACACTACGTTGTTGCCTGTTGGCAGTCTCTTTGAACAAATATCTCCAATACGATGGGGCCAGTTCACCCAACAATTTTCGACTCCGAAAACAGTGTTGAGCTTTTACCAGTCGAAGCTCAGTCTATACTCGTCGGCGTGCGAGTCAACATTAAATGCACATGAAGGTGCATTTAAATTCGGTAAAGCTATTGTTTGTTGAAAATATCGTCGATAAAATGATGTTTTCCTGGATTAAATGCACGCAAGTGAAGTTTTAAGGATATCGATTTTAAATTGTGATGAATTGCAACACGCCGAAATTCCCCCAAACGAAGAAGAAACGTATTGTGAATACGGGAATCCAGGAACTTTCTGCCAGAGATTGCGAAGCCTTGTACTTGGTTTATCAACTGGAACCCTTAACGGCTCAGGACGTTCAAGCTAATCTTACGCTCGAAGCTAGGTGCAATTCTGTGCGTCGGCTCATTGATTCGCTTGTAGAAGAACGATTTGCGAAGTTCGAACGGATCGGCCGCAATTATCGCTATCGGCCCCTGCTAGATCGCGCTCCGAGCAAGGGACCAAGTTGTTCCGCGAGGTTATCAAGCCGTTTTTTGACGAATCACGTGCACTAGGATTTGCCAACGTGATCAAGGACACCCAAAACCCACAGGTCCAGGATCTCGAAATCGACAATGTCAGACGACTGCTTGGAGGACTTCGAGATAAAGAACATGGCGAACCGTCAGATTGATCGCAAATGAATATCGAAATTGGCCATGTCTTGATTGATGCTTCTATTAAGAGCTTCATGATCATTGGATCACTATTACTTTTAACTGGCTTTCCCCTTCGCCGCCGTATTTCCGCCAACGAACGACTTACGGTTTTGTCTGCGGGGGTATGCGCGCTGCTTGTCTTGACGATCACGAATCTGATCGCGGGTGCTTTTGGCTTGCAGTCCTTTCTTTCCCTCGCCGTACTTATTAAACCAGATTATTCCGAATTGACGCTGGTAATAATTCAAGCCGTTTGGCTGGCGATCGCTTTGCCATTATCATTGTTGACAATGCTCAGAATCGTGATTGGAGAATGGCAGTGTATCAGCAAGAGGGGCAGGATTGTGGACGTCAAATGTTTGCCTCAAGGCATCCAGCTGAAGCGTCCCGTCATTTTAAGCGAAGACTGTTTCTTCCCCTGCGTAAAAGGAGTTTTGTTTCAAAGAGTTTTTCTACCACCTGAGTTTTTTGACTGGTCCGTTGAAGACCAACGCAATATTTTGCTGCATGAAGGTTTTCACTTGCGGCGGTTTGATATTCTATGGAAGTGCATTGCTGATTTTGGGTCCGCGATTTACTGGTTCAATCCGTTGGTTTGGTACGCACGGAGTTGCATTGGATTGGAGCAGGAAATTTCATGCGACAACGGTGTCTTGACGATGGGTGTCAATGGAGCTCAATACAGTGAAACGATCTTGCTGGTAGCGCAAGGTCGGAGGAAGAACGTGTTGGCGGCGAATATCGGAATTTCCGGTCATCTCAAAGCCAACTGTTTTTCGGATTCATTTTTGCAATTCCGAACGATGATGATCATTCAAGCCTGGACTAGAAAAACTCAACTGCGTCGTCGCGTTCTATCGATCATTGATCCTACCATTTGTCGCCGATCTCTCGGATTGCTTGCCCACGCAATCTTGTTTCTTGCGGTGACGTGGTTTTCGTCCTGTATTTTCTACTTTTCGTTGTTTCAACGCTACCCGACCGCTTTCAACATTGTGAGGTTTGAGCGTGTGATTGACTCCACAATTGATGACGCGGAAGAAAAAATTTCGACGGGTTCCGTCTCATTGGACAGCAGCGACCTTGAATTCTGCATGGACTATGGGCAAAACCGGCCTCAGATGATTGGCTTGAGGTTTCCTAACGTAGAACTCCCTGCGAACGCCCGTATCGTTTCTGCCAAGATCATTTTTATGGCTGACGTAAGGAGAGTCTCGGATGAACAAAAAGGCCTGGTCGAGTCCGAGATTTTCGTGCAATTGGCGCCCAATCCAAAACCGTTTTCAAGATCAACAAGGAACGTTTCGGAACGCTTTTCAGATGACCAGCGTTCCATCTCATGGAAGATAGACAAACCTTGGATCGACAAACAATGTGATTATCAAACTTCATCACCCGAGCTGAAGGATTTGTTACAGCAATTAATTTCGGATACGGAATGGAAATCGGGTGACGCGATCGTTTTTATCGTCAACTCAAAGCAATTCGATTATTCCCGGTCCGCGGCTGCATTTGATAACGTTCGATCGCTGGCTCCACCTAAGCTCTGCCTTTTGTACACAACGGGTGAATAGGTGAGCCATCAAAGTGCCTCGATGGATCCTCATTGCGAGCCTTCATAAATACTGCGGAAGGAAAATATCGACAAACGTCATTCCGCGAGATGGTATTATTGACTGATCGACAATGAAATTATGCCATTTCCATAGCGTGGAAAGTTGACTTCGAAACTAACCATTGAATCAGAAACGGCTTCTGTTTGCTTTTCTTCGATTTCATCTTTTGACGCGAATATTTCCCCCAAAACAAGGCGAGAGTCAGGCGTTTCAGGGAACAGATTGACGCTGATATTAAGGACTTCTTTCAAGTTGTCGAGGTAGTTTTCTGGAATCTCTTTGGCCTTGATTGCGTCATCGGCGCCTCCGGCCGGGAACATCGTTAACGCAGCACCGGCCCGATTGGCATATGCGTAATCGCATGAAATGGTGCGCGCGACTTTTCCATCGTCGCTGCAGTAAGTTGCCAGAACGCAGATGTCGTCCATTGCGACTCGGGTCTCTGTCATAGCGATTTGAATATCGGCGCCGTAAAGGCTGCTCAACAAATCGTGAACTTTCGTTTCTTCGGGCAGTAGCGGGCTTGTGGACATGGATCAGATCCTTTTATCAGAGGATTACTATGGCGGGATTGTGAAGGATTTTTAAGAAAGAATTGGGGACAGTACCATTTCAAATTTTTCGGGTGAGAACGGTTTGGTAATGACGAATTCTGCACCTGCTTCTTTGGCTTGTGTAAGGGTGTCAGCACCGCTCTCCGAAGTGATGAAACCGAATCGAATGTTGTTTCCGGTCTCACGCAACTTGGTCAAAAATTCAATGCCGTTCATCTCAGGCATGTTCCAATCTGACAGTATCAAGTCTGGAGTTTCGTTTGACAACACGGAAATCGCCTCGACCCCACTCGATGCTTCGAGTGTTTCGATCTTGGAAAAACCTGCCGCTTTTAATGTCCGAATGATAATCATTCGCATTGCTTTGCTGTCATCGACTATTAATAATTTCATGATGGTCCTTTGATTGCTCTGCTAAATCTTTTGTTTGGTGTTTGTCGTGGGTTGAACGGTCGTATCCAAGGGTTGAAATAAGACGTTCATAACGCCCCCACACAGGTCAAATGAAACTTGGTGTGAATTCTCATTCAAGTTGTGTTTAGGCTGATTCGTGAAGCTTGGGAGCGACAACTGGCACTCTCCCCCAAACATTCCTTTGATGTTGCCGCCAATAATATTCGCGATTTCAGAAATCGCATCGGCAATTTCTTCTCCGTCGACTTCACTCGGAGCCATATCAAACATTGCGCTTGCGATAGATCTACCAGCGACTTGGCAAAGCGAAACTTCAACGGCTACGTTGAAATCTCCACTAATGCCAATCGAAGCGAACAGCTCAGGAGGTGTTTCCGGAGCGTCTTTGGAACGCTCAAGAATTTCCATTCCGAGCATTGTTTGACATGTGTCAAACATCGCACCGGATAATAATTCAGTCGTGATTTTCATAAAGAATTCCTAGTTAGTTGGACGGAAATAGGCTGATTGTCCAACGGTTTTTCGTTGAAACTGAACGTTAAGTTTTAGGAGACTTTCGCCGCCACCAAGAAAAAGAAAACCGTCATCGGTGATCACCGATCGGATTTTTTTCAAAATTTCCTCTTTGGTTGCGGCAGAAAAGTAGATGAGTACATTCCTCAAAAACACGAGGTCGAATTTTTGATAAATGGGTAGTGGCTTGACCAAGTTTACTTTTTGAAACCGCAGCATCTCCCGGATTTCGTCTTTGACGAACCAGCTGGCGCCTTCTCGATAAAAGTACTTGATTAACATTCTGGCTGGCATTCCTCGATTGACTTCAAATTGTGTATACTCACCCTTGTCGGCTTTCTCCATAACTTCGTCCGAAATGTCGGTCGCAAGTATATTGATTTTCCAATCGACTAGTTCCGGGAAACTTTCTCGAAGTGTTATCGCGATGCTATAGGGTTCCTGGCCGCTGCTACAAGCACCGCACCAAAAGGATAACTCTTGCTGTGATTCCTTCTGCTTCAATAGGTCTGGCAGAACGGAGTCACGCAGTGTTTCAAACGGATGGATGTCGCGGAAGAAGAATGACTCGTTAATCGTCATCGCTTCGGTAACATCGTCGGCGATGCGACATGACGGTGAGGTTCGCATTTTCGCAACGAGCTGATGTACCGAAGTCATACCTTCGGCATCGAGGACAGGTTTTAGCTTCGTCTCAAACAGATAGGCTTGCTGAGTCGAGATAACATGGCCTGATCTTTCCACAAGCAGGGCTTGCAGATACTCAATGTCAGATGAGGCAATTGGCACGGTGGTCGTTTCCATCGGTCGTTTTCGATTCTTGTTGGTTAGTCTTGGAGGCAATTGTTACTGGAGTTTTCCACTATTCGTTTGGCCAATTCCGCCGGTGGGAGCAGGCAACTTACCAATTGAGCATCAGCGACGGCCCCAGGCATTCCCCAAACGGAACTGGATTCACTGTCCTGTGCCATTACTTGCCCGCCTTTCTCGCGAATCTCTTTGCAGCCGTTGAGTCCATCTGCTCCCATGCCAGTGAGAATGACTCCCAGCGTTTCCTTGCCAAATACCTTCACAACACTTTTGAAAAGATTGTCGACTGCAGGACGGCAGAAATTGACCATGGGATTCTGATTCAGTGTGGCAACGACTTTCAGTCCATCGCGAACAACTTCCATATGGAAGTCTCCAGGAGCGATCAGGACTTTGCCCGGTTCAATGACACTCCCTTCTTCGGCTTCAGAAACGTTCAATAGGCAAGTGGCGTCAAGTCGTTGTGCCAAAATACGCGTGAACACGGGCGGCATGTGCTGCACAATCACAATCGGACAGCTGAAGTCCGCGGGAAACTGGGCCAGAAACTCTTTGAGTGCCTCGGGGCCACCCGTGGAAACTCCGACCGTGATGACGTCAAATGGCGCGATCTGCTTGTCAGATGTCGGTGTCGGTTTGCCACCGCGTCTTAGGTTCGCACCATCTACGGGTCCCGTCCGCCTTGGCTTGTCCCCAGCTTATGATCTTCGGAACCAGTTGATCTGAGATGTGCGACTTGGCATCAGAGAGGTGCCCGACCATTGAGGGCTTGGTGATGTAGTCGGACGCTCCTCGTGACAACGCATCCAGTGTCGTTTCCGCACCTTGAACCGTAACCGCACTGAACATGATGATAGGTACATTGGAATCCAGCGCTTTAATAGCCGCAGCAGCCTCCAGGCCACTCATAATGGGCATCTCAACATCCAACACAACAACATCCGGCTTGGATTGGGCGAAATGCCCTATCGCATCGGCACCGTCGCGAGCCTGATAAACGACCTCAATGAGTTCGTTCTTTTCCAGCACTTCCTTCAGGATTCGCCGAACGACTGCCGAGTCGTCCGCGGTCATTACCTTAATTGTTTTTTTCATCTCAGATCCTCTGATGCGATACTGCAATTCGACTAGTTTGAAATAATGTGATCTGCTTCAGCGACGCTTGTTGCCAAAACGTCCGATGCAATTCGCTGAAACTCGGAACGAGCATTCTTGATGCCCGTTTGTTCCAGCAGTTCTACTGCCGAATTGGATTTTGGGTCGTACTCTCCAGACTCGCCAAAGCGATGGTGATAGTTGGCCATATGATCGGCAATGGCCGTAAGTGCCACCAGACGCAGGTTCTCATTGCATTGCTCTGGCGTGTGGTGATTGCGAATGACGTCACAAAGCGATTTTGGCAAGCCCTGAGTAGCGGCGAACCATGCGCCAACAACGCAATGATTGCTTCCGGTAGCCTCGTTCTCCCGTTCCAGAGTTTCCGCAGACTCGTCAAAATTCAAGGAATCAAAAGTGGCGAAGGAATCTGGGAAGGCGGTAGCCATAAGTAGGCGACCAAAGTCGTGGATTAGTCCAGCAGCAAATTCGTCGCCGGCAAACCCCGCATGAAGTCGTCGATTGAGATCAACTGCAATCACGCCCGTTGTAATACTGTGTTTCCACAGAACATTTCTCGTCCATTGGGTGTCCAATTCCATCCCGCAAATGGCACTTTTGATGCTTGAGGCGATAACAAGATTTTTGCATTTTTCAAAACCAAGTCGGGCAATTGCATGAGGCAAGCTTGCAGTCGTTTGGCCTGCGGAATACATCACGCCGTTTGCCAGCGAAAGGACATCGGACGCGAGTTTGATATCTCTCTGAACTAAATGGGCAAAAGACTTGATTGATGTTTCTGGATCGGTCGCCATCCGTAATGCCCGTGCGGCGATATCCGGTAGCATGACCAGCCGACTCGTTTTGTCCAAAATGGTTTCGCGCAATTCCGTCGGAGGAATTGAGTTTGCGCTGAACGCCTCAGCATCTGTCGTAACTCGTTTTATCATGAAAAGAAGCCTTGTAAGAGATTTTTCTAAAGATTAGGCGACGGCGGCTTTCACGCCAATGATTCGAAGTTTTTCCACGAGTATTTCCGATGTGAATGGTTTCATCACGAACTCGTCAACGCCAGCCATTAGTGCTTTGACCATCTGGGTGGGTTCCGTTTCTGTTGTAACCATGACCAGCTTGATTTTGGAATAGCAGGATTCACTGCGCACGAAATCGACGAATTGAATGCCGTTCATGACAGGCATGTTCCAATCAACCAAAATGACTTCGAAGTCGGGAGCAGCGATTAATTTTTCTTTTGCATCGGCGCCATCTTCAGCTTCGAAAACGGTGAACCCCATGCCTTCCATGATTCCACGAAGGATGCGTCGCATAGCGCGGGAGTCGTCTACAACGAGTGCATTCATTTTCTTGTCTCCAAAAAAGCGACCGGTCAGCGACAGGCCGCATGTTAAATTTGATATGAGATTGGTCACCCAGTGAGCAACGACTTAGACCTTGAATTTTTCAACCAGTTCTTGAAGTGTGGCTGCCATTCGAGATAGTTCATCAGATGCTTGTTGCGAGTTAGCGGCACCTTGCATCGTGCCTTCAGCGGCTTTGGCAACCGAGTCAATGTTGGCGGAAATTTGTGTTGTGCCATCATTCGTATCGGCGATGCTGCGAGTAATTTCGCCTGTTGTGGCTGACTGTTGCTCTACAGCACTTGCAATCGTGGCTGAAACATCACTGATCTTGTTAATCAATTCCGTGATTTCACCAATGGCACTTACTGCCCCTTTGGTATCCGATTGAATTGCTTCGATGCGATGGCTGATGTCTTCGGTGGCTTTCGCCGTTTCTTTCGCCGTTTCTTTCGCCAGCTCTTTGACTTCATTGGCGACTACCGCGAACCCTTTGCCGGCTTCGCCAGCCCGAGCCGCTTCGATTGTGGCGTTAAGAGCCAGCAGATTGCCGCTTGCATCCATAATTGGATTGTATGTCGCAAGAATCCAAACCTCTTTTCCACCCTTGCCAATTCGCTTGAATTCATCACTGGCAAATTTACCTTTACGAAAAATTCCTTCATGATCTCGTCAATTTGCTCCACTTGGAGGACCCCTTGTTGATTTTAACTTCCGACTTTTTGTAACATGGAAAACGTTATCGGGGCCTTTCGAAAAAACTTGCCCTTAAAGTTTAACTATTTCCTCCAGGCTAGCAGGTTTGCTTCCCCACGAAGCCTTGTATGGATTGTGAGGATTGTTAAATCGCGGATCGCAGATGGTTAGATATAGACTCTTTGAGAAAACGGGTTTCCTTGCAACGCATTTGCCACAGGGCGGCAATTTCCATTGGGCCCAGACGTTTGTCTGAGTTTTCGTTTTAACATTGAGGTTTCCATGAGTCGGTCTCGGCAGGAGCCTTGACCTCCCGAAAAATGCTCCAGAGTCTGCGCTAGATTCATCACTTTTTCGGAAGTGGCGTGTCTTGTATATTCTTCAGTTTGCCGTCTCGCTGAACTTCAAATTCAATCGGCTGATCTGAGTGGCGGGGAAAGAAACCTGTTGGTCGTCACGAGCGCCAATTACATTGGGTTCAGGTTTCGGACTGGCGATTGTCAAAGCCATCGCCTTACTTGGCGTTTGTAATCCAGATACTCAGAGCCGAATGTTTGGGCCATCAATACTTCTTCAAACCAGATGAAACGGTATCGCATGACCAGGTAGAAAACGGCGAGCACGGCACTTCCGAACCACGAATTGAACATTGTCGCGATTCCGGCCAACCCCAAAACGAATCCCAGATACATCGGATTGCGAGACCAGCGAAATATCCCGCCGGTTACTAGCGCTGACGATTCAGTCAGCGGGACCAAATTTGTGCCCGCGCGTCGAAATTGCTTTACCCCGTTGGCAGCAATTGCGAACCCTATTAGCACCGGGACTACGCCTATCCAGCGAAGCCCCTGATACGTCGCCGGGATCATTGTCCCAGAATCAACTAAGGCGAGTGCAAACATCGCCACAATACAAAGGGCCAAATAGGCGGGCGGTCGGATTATCGGCGGTTTCAAGCGACTATCCAAGTTTTTACCGTGCAAATAATATTGAACATGTTCATTGAACGTGTTCATGTTTTTTGTTATCGTATTGATTATGGGAAAAACAAGCAAGTCGACAACACGAAAATTACAAAGGGAATCGACTCATCGGCAGATCCTCGGTGCGGCACGATCCACTTTCAAGCAACATGGATTCAAAGCAACAACCATTCGTGAAGTCGCAAAAGCCGCCAAGGTCGCGACGGGAACCGTAATGGCTCATTGCAGCAGCAAAGAGGACTTGCTGTATGAGGTGTTGCATGAGGATATCAAGCAAATAGCCGTTAACGTTTTTGCGTCGATTGACAATTCGCCGCCTATCGCAACTATCCTGCAATTTTTGGGAGGATCGTTTCTTGATGGCTATGCGGCCGAACCGGATCTTTACGCGGACTTTCTTGAAAACTCATTGTTTGCCAGAGGGGCATGGGGCGAGCGTTTTGTGGCCCAAGTTCACGACGTTGGTCTTAAGGTAGGTGGATTCTTCTCGGTTGCGATTCAGCGCGGTGAACTTCGAGCGGAGATTGATATTCGGGCTGCGACACTTACCTTTTTCGCAAACTATTATTTTGTCTTGATTGGACAAATCAAGTCGAGGTTTTCTGACGTTGAGGCAGGAAAGGCCCAACTGGAATTACTAATCAAACATCAAATTTCGGGGCTGAAAAAATGAAAACCATTCAACTGGCAAAAAATGAAACGTCTTTTCAATTGCTTGACCAATGGCATGCGCGCTTTAAGGATGCTCTAAACTTTGAGAACCATACGCGCCGCATCGAAACCTCGTCCGGGTTCGCCGAAGTGGTGGTCACTGGAGATCAAAAGGACAATGCTCTCAATCGAGAAACGCCGATCTTGGTGTTGCATGGTGCCATGGCGGGCGCTCCATTTGCGCTGGGTGAGTTGTGTGATTTACCTTCTCGACGAAGGATTTACGCGGTCAACATCCCAAGCCAGTCAACACGGGCGGCCCAGTTTCGACTGGATTTTCGGACCGACGACTACGGTCGTTGGTTGGATGAGATTATGGACGGGCTCGGACTTGAGCAGGCGATTGTTTGCGGCGTAAGTTGGGGCGGGAGTGTGGCATTGCAAATGGCTAAACACATTCCGCAACGCATCAAGGGGCTTATTCTAGTCGTCCCGGGGTCAATCGTTAGCGGCCCCATTCTTAAAGGAATTTGGCAAATTGCGTTGCCGATCATGCGTTTCAAACTCTTTCCGTCGGAAAAGAATCGAGAGCGCGCCTTAAAGAATATTTTCACCTCCACGGGCGAGCTTTGGTCACCTTATCTTGGTGATGCCATCCGGCATTGGAAGGTAGATTTCACGGTCCCACCTCTGGTCACACCCGAAGATATTGAATCGCTGACAGCGCCCGTCTATGTGATCGCTGCGGACCAGGACATTTCCTTTCCCGGCAAAAAGCTACTGGAGCGAAGTGGGGAGTTATTCTCCAACCTTGTCGGAAGCCACTTAATGAAGGATTGCCGCCATAGCCCTTCTTTTCATCAGAAAGATCGTGAAAAGTTCACGCGGATCTTCGAAGATGCTCTTCGGCAAGTTTCATAGAACGTGAAGTAGACCCGTTCAGCAATCAACTTCAGAAATGGGAGCGCCCAAATGAAAATTTTGATTTTGACCGTCGGTACACGAGGCGACGTGCAACCCTACCTTGCGTTGGGCAAAGGCCTCAAGGCAGATGGGCATGCAGTCACGATCTGTACCTGTGTAAGTTTCGAATCATTTGTAGAGGAACACGGACTGAATTACGCGCATATGAATGACGATTTGATTGAGTTTATTCATTCTGACGACGGCAAAATGGCGATGGAGCGATCAGGCAATCTTTGGGAGATGCTTCTAACTGCGAGAAGGTTGCTTCCGAAAATGGGTGGCTTGCAACGCCGGCAGATTGACGACATGTGGAGTTCGGTGCAACGAGTCGCTCCGGACTTGATTTTATTTCACCCCAAGGCACTTGCCGCATCTGATTTCGCAGAACGATTAGGTGTGCCATGCATTTTGGCGTTTTACCTACCGATGCTTGTCTCAACGGGTGAGTTTCCCGCGATGGGATTTGCCAATTTGGGAATCGGCAAGTGGTGGAATCGTTTGACCTACAGTTTTCTATCCAAGGCGACGACTTGGGCAACGGCAAAGTGTGTCAATCGTTGGCGACTGGCCAATGGTCTGCCCAAGCGTCGGGGGCGATTTCTGGAAGTAGACGGCAACCCAATTCCAGCATTGCACGCATACAGCCCGGCGGTAATTCCTCAGCCCGCCGACTGGCCGAAGATTGCCAAAGTTACTGGATACTGGTTCCTTGATCACGTTGATGAATGGGAACCATCCTCTGAGTTGCAGGAGTTTCTGTCTGCGGGTGAGCCGCCAATTTACATTGGCTTCGGAAGCATTTTTGGTCGTGATCCAGACCGACTTACTGGGATGGTTTTGGACGCGATTGAAAGGACTAAGCTAAGAGCAATTCTTTGTTCTGGATGGGGTGGTTTAAAGACTAGCTCGAGAAGTTTGCCCTCGAATGTTCTTGGAATTGACAAGGCTCCACACGATTGGTTGTTTCCAAAAACTGCTGCAGTCGTTCACCATGGAGGTTGCGGCACAACCTCTGCAGGGCTTCGCGCGGGTCGCCCCACACTGATTTGTCCGTTTTTCGGTGACCAGCCTTTTTGGGGAGCGAAGCTCAAGGAGCTTGGCGTTGGCCCGGCCCCGATTCCTCAAAGGAAGATAACGGTCGAGAACCTCGCCGACGCTTTGGTTCAAGTTGCAACGAACAAGAACTATCGTGAAGCCGCCAATACGTTGGGTGAACAAATCAGATCCGAAAACGGAGTTGAGCAAGCGGTGAAATGGATCAACATCTGGAATACGGAGGGCAATGGAGGCTCAAAAAGAAATCCAAATCCCTAGTCTTGCTCTAGATAGGCCTCAGCCATTCTTTCGCCCAGCTGAATAATTCCAGGCGTTGAGATTACCAACTGCTTTTCTTGTCCTTCCAAATTGAATACTTCGATATGCGTCCAATGTGGGTCTTCTGCAGCCAAAGAAGAAATTTCGCCGACGACATCCATTTTATTTAACTCGGGTTCGTCTGTGGGAGTTTGTTGAGTCACAAACCAGTCAAGTTCCGTTCGCTCGAGATCAATTCGACTTTGCGTGATTATCGCATCCAGTCGCTGAGCTGCCTGTTTACGATAGGGTCCGAACGACATGTCATTCTCGCCGACGTGGTAAAAAACCCCGGCAAGCACAACCGTGTGGCCTTGAGCTTCCAACTCTCTAACCGATTCCGCAACGAACTGAATGAACTTCGTATAGAGATTTCGCGACGTCGCATCGCTGCCTTTGGGGGTCCAGTCGATGATCTGTGATCCACTGTGTGTGAATTTTGCAATTGCAATTTGTTCGTTTGCGCAAATCCGCCCCGAAACTTAATTCTGGACCAAAGGTATCGTAGAAGCCGGCCGGCCTCAGGGGACCCCAGCCGCGTGAATTTTTGTACCCGCCGCCAATTGAGTATTTGAAGGCGATTTTCGAGTTGGGCTGTAGGAGAGACTTCTTAGTTTTGATTTGGGAGAGTTCTTGAACGAATGCGCGTTCGCCTTCCATGTTGCGGTGGCCAGCCAATACAAACAGTTTGACTTTGGTTTTCTGCGGATAAGGCCATTGGTTAAAACTGACTGGGGCATCTTTCTTATTTCCAAGGGAATGCAAATAGGCTTGTGCATAGTTTTCGCCGTGTTCCAGTTGCCCTAGTGTGCCGTAGTGATAGTGCAGCCCAGCACCTCCACCTATTTCGACCCCCACGTGAGAAGTCGGTACATACTCGGCAAGCGGGTCAGATTCCGTCACGTGTTTTTGGCCTTTGCTGATGGCGTACATGGAGTTTCGTAGATCCATCCCCCAAACCGTTTTCGTGCACAATTCGCCTACGTAGAATTTCAACGCAGGGCAATTCAGGTCTCGCCTCCAACAAGCCAGGAAATTTTTTAAGTTGGCGCCATAGTTTTGCATGTACTCTTCATTGAACATGTCATTTTCGCCCTGGTGCCACATGAACCCCTCCAGCTCATAGTCAAATCCTTTTTTTCCCAAGTCTGCCAACGCCTCTTGAATGAAAGTCAGCGCCAAAGGATACATTTTGAATCCCTGCGGATCGTCGGGATTCCAGTCACCACCAAGATGCGTCCCTCCTGCGGCAACTTTAATGATCGCGATACGTCCTTTCGTGTTCTCAGTAACCTTCCTCGCAAAACTTAATTCCGGTCCGACAGTATTCTTGACCGGCTGAAGTGTTTCCCAGCCTTCTGACCGCGCCTTTTCCTCTCGACCAATGCAGTAGGCAAAGGCAACGCCTTCTTGGGCTCGATCCAATCCCGCAAATGGCGGAAAGTTTTCGATGTCTTCGGCGTGAGAATCTGAGCCAACCATATTGGATTGGCCTGCAAAGATGAAGACGCGAACGGGTAGGTCTTTTCCACGCTGTGCGTTGACTGGATGGCCATAGAGGGCAGGCAAAACAATCGCAGCAGCCAAAAACAGGATTCGGAAACAAGGGAGAAGCTGGAGGAAAGGCATCATGGATTGTATTTCTCGAAATAGTTGATTCTCAATACCGACCGGATCGTTAGCGTGGCAACGACCGCAATTCTGGCGGTGATTTATCATTTTCAATCAATGAAACGGTTTGTTTGAAAATTTCCCGTTGTTTGGCCGTTGGTTTTGGATGTCTCTGTGTCATCATTTGTTCTTCCAGGATTTTTAGTTTCGGCAACACTTCACGCGCAGCGCCGCCATACAGCTGCAGAATTGAAAGGCATTTTTCAAGTCTCCTACCCTCTCCCCAACGATCGAACTCGATTACATCGATACAAAGGCTCATGCCTTCCTTGATCTTGTATTTGGCGAGGACTTCCAAGCCCCTGAGCCGAATGTCGTCTGCAAACATCACACCGCTCGGCGAAGGCTCAACGACAGCATGGTGAATCGCCGGGAGCAACGCTTCGACCTCTTCGTAAGAAAGTTTGCCGTACACAGAACCGATAGCCCCTCGGGCACGCCCATCTTCGTTACCCAGCCCAGCACGAACAGCTTCATATAACGCATCTCGATCAACCCCGTCTAGCGAGCCCCTCAATAATCCTTCTCGGTTGGCGAAAAGGGCAAAGCACAGATAGCGTTGCTGCATCGCGCGTGGATCAGTTACATAGTCCTGCCACGCCAGCATTTTGAGAAGTTTAGGAACAAGTGGTCGAGCTGCATTACCAATCCCCGCCAGTGCATCAGCGGATTTGATGCGCAGCCAAAGTTCATCCGAATCTAGGGCTTTATCCAATGCATCAAGGGCTGGAGCCGCGCGTCCTTTGAGATGCGCAAGTGCCTGGCAAGCGCCCAGTCTCGAGTGCAATTCAGATCCTTCAAGCATCGACACCAAACGAGCAACGTGATCGCCATCTCGTGTCACCAACGCCAACGCGGACCTTTCACGTACAACCGGAGACCAGTTTGAAAGTCCCTCAAAAAGTTCGTCAATGCTACGATGAGAGTACGCCAAATGTCGTGTTCGATTACTATAATCTTGGCCGTCGGCAATCAAGCTGAGTGCGGTTTTTCGATCGATACTTTCAACGACGTCATCCTTTTTTCCTGTGATGTATAGCTTTCGTCGCGGCTGGGCGTAGGCCAGCAGGAATGCTCCTGTTGAATCCCAACCGTTGTAACTGTCCGGTTTTGATTCCGGAGGTCCTTGGTGCCGATACGTTCCATCCCATCGCCTTGCCAGATCGTAGTACCAACCGAATTCATTAATCCAGGCACCGCTGGCTTCTGGGCCGGACAGGGCAACCCCAGGCATTGCCCACAGCATATTGAAGAAATTACCGGTGTGCCCCATCTCTCGTTCGCCGCCGTGGGAGGCAACGCTCATTCGAGAAAAGTATTCCGCGGCCTCCGAGTCATCGAGCAAGTTGAACATCAACGCGGCAATTCCATTTTTCCCGTTGTCATCATGTGTTTCAATCCAAGGATGATGATCTCCGTAGGGCACGCAGCCCTTGCCGACATAGAATCGCATTAGCAAAGTACTTTTTTCGATTGCGCGATCTAACGCAGGATCGTTGACGCCCGCTTTTCTGGCGAGAATGAGTGACACGGTTAGCGGCAGGCCGGGTGCGTTCATCATGCCATAACCGTTGAGCCGTCCGTCCGGTCTGGCAAATCGGTGCCCCCACGACCCCACAGCACTTTGCCCGCGAACAATCTCCATCGTGATTCGTTCTAAATCGGGAAGGAAACTTTCGTCGCCCGTGGCAAGAATGTACTCAGCCAAAAGAATGTTGATCGGACCGTAATACCATGAATGAAGGGATCGGCCGTCTGGATCCGAGTATTGAGCCGCCCAGCTAACCTGTTCGCGAATCAATGGCAGGTATTCCTTTTGCCCACTCGCTAAAAGAGCGAGAACATTATATGCGCGAGTAATTCTATTTCCAGAATTGGGTTCCGATTGAAGTCTTTCTGCGAGTGCTGCGCAACCCTGTTCAAGTATGCGTTCCGACTTTCGACAGTCAAATGGCGCAGTCGCCGAGTATTTCCCCAGCGATTTTAGCTTCAATACAACTGATTTCGTTTTTCCGTTTTGGCCGGACGATCGCCAACAAATTAAGCGAAGTCGTCCGTTTCCCGATTCCGCTTCGCCAATCGCTTTGCCCAATTCAGTTCTCGGGTCGTAGGAAAATTCAGCTTTATCAATTCCGAGGATTACATCACCAGGAAGCAACTTCCCGTCTGCTGGAGAGCCGGTCTCAACTTCAGTCACGAAAATTTGTCGTGCCTCAGATGTTTCTAACTTGTTGCAATAAATCCAACCTCTTGCCCCAGTCGGACCCAGATTCCAATCGTGCGATGCGTTTTCGGGGATCTCGCCACCTTGGGTGAAGTCAGGGATATCTCGGGCATTTGCCGAGGGCGGGAAAAAGAACAGAAAGCCCAGCAGTATTGTGCACATCAGACTAAAGCTTGGTTTTGACGCCATTTCATGGTTCCGTTTGATTCGATTGAATGAGAAATTCTCCAAATCCCTTGCCAAGTATCCACTCTTTCGGTCAACCCAAATGAACAAAGCTCCAATGGCTGCGCCGAGAACAGAACACTAACAAGCGTATTTGCAAAAGTTTATTGATGCCAGTACGTAGGCGCTCAACTCGCTACATTCGCTGATCGCGGGGAGACTTTTTTCAAAACGTTCACCACAAACCGACGTGATGACAGACAAAAGGCATTTGATGAAATCACCGTTGCGACAAATAGGCCTATTCGTGTCACGAACCATGTCATGCGTAAATTCAATTCGCATCCGCGCTACTGCCAAAATCAGGGCAAATCGGCTGACCGAAGAAAACGATCCGGGCTCTTGGGCATACGTCCGTCAATGGTAACGCTCCAATGAATCGACCAATTTTCGGCTTCCTGCAACCGCTTAACAATCTGGTCATATTCATCTTGATTTTTGACATTACCAGATGCATGCAAATGATTGCTTTTTGAATGGGGCCAGTACGAGTAGTGCAGTTTGATGTCCTGATACTCCACTTGTTTGTTTAGTTGGATCTGAAGCCCCGTTGCGTATCGCTCTCGAATTCGATCTTGTGTGAAATAGTTGGCAACCCAAGCTGATTTTTCGGGAGCAAACAATGCAAATGAAGAACAAAGTACAGCAACCAGCAACATTCCAAACGCCAAGTAACGTTTGCGAAAAAACGTAACGAACCCGGCAACGCTGGCCGCCACTAATGTCGTCAAAAAAAACAAAATATAGAGCCAACCGTTTTCCTCACAGTAGTTCGCCAAGTTACTGGAGTACCCAATGCTATCCTCTGAAAACGCAAAAAAAACGAGAACGCTGGCCACAATGGCTCCGCTGGCGACACCACAGTTCAAAATCGTTTTCAGTCGCTGATTTATCTTATTTGAATGATCTCCAAACCGATGCATCGAAGATTAATTGAAAACGTCAAACTGAATTGTAAACGCTGCGCCACCCTCCGGCAGGTTGGCAACACTTATTTCTCCAAAATGCGCATCAATGATGCGTTGACAAATCGCCAGCCCAAGTCCAGTTCCTTTGGTTTTGGTCGTGAAAAATGGTTCGAAAACTTGAGGCAATATCTCCAGCTCTATACCGTCGCCTGAGTCCCTGATTTCAATCTGGCACCGCTCACGTGGATATTCATCCCCTGACGCATCTGAACCTGTTTTGCTTACCATTTGCATATGAACGGTCACCTTTCCATCGCCGCAAGCAACCCGGGCATTATCTAACAAGTTCCCAAATACTTGCCCAAATCGACGGCGATCTACGGACAAATTTCGGGGAAACTCTGGAGCACAGATCACTTCAAGTGAAACATTCTTGGCCTTTGAGCAGGTTGCAATGATATTGTCCCAGGCATCGCGCACCAGTCTTTCTAGATCTGTGGCGGTTCGATCCAAAATAATCGGTGCAGCGTAATTTCGTACTTCATCTAACAGTGAATTTACGTGATCCAGCGCGCTTTGGACTTTATGGACCAGTTCCAAACTCTCTGGCATCTTTTGAAGGTCAAGCTCCAGATTCGCAAGGCAGGCATGGCTTCGTTGAAAGGCGTTTCGACTTTCATGCGCCAATCCAGCGACCATTTGTCCGATCGCCGCAAGTCGCTCACTTTGAACGAGTCTCGCCTCGGCCGTTTTTACATCAGTGATATCCCTGACGATACCGGTGAAAGTCCTTTGTCCTTTGACACGAATTTCACTCACCGCAAGATGCACGGGGAACTCAAGCCCATCCTTGCGCTGGCCGATCACCTCACGTCCAATCCCAATGATTTTTCGCACGCCTGACGTAAGATAATTCTTCAAGTATTGATCGTGCTCCCGCCGAAATGGGGAGGGCATTAGCAAGCTAACGTTTTCTCCAATCATTTCTCCAATGGAATACCCAAACATCGATTCGGTTGCCGGATTGGCCGTATGAATGATTCCCCGCTCGTCAATCGTAACGATCGCATCAACCGCATTGGCGAGAATAGCTTCGAGTCTTTCACGATGGAGACTTTCGGAGTCTTGATTTGGCACGATTCTGATACTTTTGAGTCTAAAATTGTTGGTCGGAAAAAACGTTGTAGTAGCATAATTGATTTCCTTCGCATTGGCTAAGTGTCTTAAACGCGGTTGCCGATTGCGTCTGTTGTACGCTGTATTTTTTGGCGGTGCTGGTCTGGGGGTCTGGGGGTCTGGGGGATGGCGAACCTCCCTGGGTCCGTGCGATACCGCGCGCGTGCGGGGCCTTTGTGTGCGAATAGGAACGATTAAGCCAAAAGTACGCCGTTCCGGTGGCGTAAGCGGCACCGATAGGGAAAGTTTGTCGTCCACGTCGGTCTTCAAAGTCGCACAGCTCGACATCTTTGCTACTGCGACTTTTTAGCTTTCGCATTGGCACCGGGTTTGCTTTCGTGCCTGTCGTTGCCTCAAAAGGCGAACGATTTTTTTGGCTCGACGCAACTCGCGAAGGTTGACTCTGATAATGAATGAACTTACTCCTGGGCGGCAACAGGCGGACCTGACAACCTCCGGGCTTCTTCAGCCCGTTAAGCTTGATCAGTTTTCCTATGACGACAAGATTGTACGAATGTTCGCCTTGGCGACCTTGGTTTGGGGATTGGTCGCAACACTCGTTGGATTGATGGTTGCGATATTGTTGGTCGCACCTGAACTTACCTTCGTCGAGTACATCTCGTTTGGTCGTCTCCGCCCATTGCATACCAATGCGGCGATCTTTGCCTTTGGTGGAAACGCAATTTTCGCTGCGGTTTACTATTCAACACAGCGATTGTGCAAGGCTCGTATGTGGAGCGATTCACTGAGCCATCTCCACTTTTGGGGCTGGCAACTCATTATTGTCGCCGCTGCGATCACGTTGCCCATGGGGATCACCCAAAGCAAGGAATACGCGGAACTCGAGTGGCCGATTGACATCGCGATCGCCTTGGTTTGGGTGGGGTTCTTTGGCGTCAATTTCTTTATGACTTTGATCAAAAGGCGAGAGCGTCACATGTACGTCGCTCTTTGGTTTTACATCGCAACGATTATCACCGTTGCCATTTTGCACGTCTTCAATAACTTGGTTGTTCCTTCCAGCCTATTTAAGAGCGTGCCCATTTATGCAGGCGTCCAGGACGCGATGATGCAATGGTGGTATGGGCACAACGCGGTCGCCTTTTTTCTTACAACACCCTTCTTGGGGATGATGTACTATTTCCTGCCCAAGGCTGCCGAACGTCCGGTTTTCTCCTACAAGTTGAGCATCATACACTTTTGGTCTTTGGTGTTTATCTATATCTGGGCAGGGCCACATCACCTGCACTATACCTCCATCGCCATTTGGGCCTCTTCATTGGGAATGGTTTTTTCGTTGATGTTGTGGATGCCAAGCTGGGGCGGAATGATCAATGGACTTTTAACACTCCGCGGAGCGTGGCACAAAGTTTCCGTCGATCCAGTGCTCAAGTTCTTTGTCGTAGGAATCACGTTTTATGGCATGGCTACTTTTGAAGGTCCAATGCTATCGATCAAGAGTGTGAATGCCCTTTCCCACTACACCGACTGGACGATCGCCCATGTTCACGCAGGTGCGCTTGGTTGGAACGGATTCATGACTTTCGGCATGATGTACTGGTTGATGCCTCGAATTTTTCAGACAAAACTTTGGAGCACCAAACTGGCGACCTGGCATTTCTGGTTGGGAACATTGGGTATTCTTCTTTACATCATTCCAATTTACGTTGCGGGATTGACTCAAGGATTGATGTGGAGAGCGTTCACACCGGAAGGCAATCTTGCCTATCCCGACTTTGTTGAAACGGTAAATGCGATCAAGCCAATGTGGTGGACACGCGTAGGCGGCGGCATCCTTTACATCTCTGGCATCTTTGTCATGGCCTACAACTATTATATGACTTGGCGTAGTCGCCCGGCGACCTACGAGGTGCCGATCATTGAGGCTGCTCCTTTAGCCAAAACATATGCACATGATCCTCCTGTTCCCGAATCAAGGCTAAAAGGCAAGCCAGTTTTGAACCTGGCTCACAAGCTGGACGTTTGGGAGCAAGCCAGTTGGCACCGGGTTTGGGAACGACTGCCCATTCGATTCACCGTATGGGTTACCATCGCGGTGGTTGTTGCGTCAGCCTTTGAGCTGGTCCCAACTTTCCTGATTCGTTCCAACGTCCCTACGATCGAAACGGTCAAACCCTATACGCCGTTGGAGTTGGCTGGCCGGGACATCTATGTGGCTGAAGGTTGTTACAACTGTCATTCGCAACAAATCCGACCGTTGTTCGCGGAGACCGAACGATTTGGGGAATACAGTAAACCGGGCGAGTTTATCTATGACCGTCCCTTCCAATGGGGATCTCGACGAATCGGTCCGGACCTTGCACGTGAAGGCGGCAAGCAATCGCACGACTGGCACCTCCGGCACATGCTCAACCCATCAGACATGACGCCGGGAAGCGTGATGCCGGCCTACCCACATCTGCTTACACGACCACTGAATTTTCGGTCGATTCAAGCTCGGGTCGATGCGGCCGCCATGTTGGGCGCGCCCTATGATCGGGAATTGAACGAAGCGGAAACGATGGCAATCGAACAAGCACAAACCATCGTTAAAGACCTTGTCGAGCAACGACAGTCCGACAAATTTCAGGACGTCCGTGGAAACCCTGTGTCGATTGAACAACTGGAGAATTCTCACATGATCGCGTTGATCGCTTATATGCAGCGAATCGGCATCGACCTTTTCGCATCCCCTGACGGCGAAGAGGAATCCGAGCAACCGTCCCCTGAAACGAATGAGGCTCAAAATGATTAAGGCACTGACCAGTTATCTCGATTATGGCTTCTTCGCGGAAGTATCTGTAGTGATCTTTGCCGTCGTCTTTGTCTCGATTGTCATTCGGACGCTGTTGACTCATAGAGAAATCACCAATAGCCAAGCGGCGATCGTCATGGGAACGGACACCTTGGAGAGTGAAAACCAAAAGGACGCCTCGGAGAAGCAACTATGAATCGGCAAACCATGGAGTCGTCGCCAATTGAGGCAGACTCAAACGAAAACCTGACTGGCCATTCCTATGATGGAATCCAGGAGTACGACAACCCTCTCCCTGGTTGGTGGAGATTTCTGTTCTGGGTCTCGATCATCTTCGCGCCGATCTACTATTTCTATTTCCATTCGGGAATGGAAGGTCGATCAATCCATGATCAATACGTTGCGCATCGAAATCGTATTTTTGAATTGCGATTCTCCGAAATTGGCGACTTGGTTGGGGATCGAGAGACCATCATGAAGTATTTGAAAGATGAGCCTGAATGGATGGCGGTTGGCGAATCCGTCTACAAAACCAATTGCGTCAGTTGCCACGGTGCCACGGGTGCTGGTCTGGTCGGTCCGAATTTAACGGATGATTTTTGGAAGAACGTTATTAACGTGGAAGACATCGCCAGAATCATTGAAGACGGTGCAGCCAATGGCGCGATGCCGGCTTGGAAGAACCGCCTCAGCCACCAGAATCAAATCGTATTGACGGCTGCCTATGTCGCGTCACTCAGAGATAAACCCGTTCCCGGTAAAGCTGCGGAAGGAAACAAAATCGGTCCCTGGACTGAGTAACGCACCTCCCGAGTTTAACGTTCAGGTCAAAAAGAACATGTCCAACAGCATTCTAGAACCAGAAAAACAAGTACTTAGTACTCTGGAAGCGGATGGTTCTAGGCGTTGGCTGAAACCGAAACTAAGTAAACATAGCCTGCTTGGTTATCGCCGAACCATTGCCTACTTGCTGATCGCCATTTTCACGATTCTCCCGTTCATCAAAGTTGCGGGGCGTCCGTTCATTCTGTTGGATATTACGGCTCGAAGATTCACAATTTTCGGATTTACATTTCTTCCAACCGATACCATGTTGTTGGCGATTTTCGTCGTTGGGATCCTGCTCACCGTTTTTTTGTTTACTGCGCTTTTCGGCAGAGTCTGGTGTGGATGGGCTTGCCCTCAAACGGTCTACATGGAGTTTCTTTTTCGCCCCGTTGAACGACTGTTCGACGGAACGGTTGGCCGCGGCGGTCACAAAAAGAATTTGCCAGCTTGGCGAACTGCGGCAAAATACTTCGTCTACTTCTTGATCTGTGTTTATCTGGCGAACACCTTTTTGGCCTACTTTGTCGGCGTTGAGCAACTGCGAGTTTGGGTAACGCGTTCCCCCATGGAACACCCCGTTCCCTTTTTGATCATGGGGTCCGTGACATTCGCAATGATGGTCGATTTTTGTTTCTTTCGCGAGCAAATGTGCCTGATTGCTTGTCCCTATGGGCGATTGCAATCTGTATTGTTGGATCAAAACTCCATTATTGTTGCCTACGACGAAGGGCGTGGTGACCCCCGCGGCAAGGTCAATAAACGGGCCAGTTCGAACCTTCCCGTGCTAGGAGATTGCGTCGACTGCGGCAACTGCGTGACGACTTGCCCAACAGGAATTGATATTCGAGAAGGCCTGCAGATGGAATGCATCAATTGTACGCAGTGTATTGATGCCTGCAATTTAGTCATGGCGAAGGTCGGGCGAGCCCCTAACCTCATTCGTTTCAGTTCCCAGGCTCGCGACCAGGGCTCACTATCTGGCTTGTTGCGTGCTCGCACGATCATTTACCCAGTTCTCTTGTTAGGGATTGTTGTCTCTTTCGTTTCAGTTTTTCTTGCCAGCAAAACGTTTGACGCAGTTATCCTTCGCGAGCCAGGCAACTCTCACTCGCTAACTGAGGACGGGCAGGTTAGGAACCTGCTCAAATTAAAACTCACCAATCGCAGTGAACAACCGATGCAATTTCGGATGCAAGTCGAATCGCCAACGGACGCAACCCTGGAACTACGGGAAGCAAATTTCGATTTGTCGGCCAATGAGTCTCGCACCTTCCATTTCAGCGTCAATGTGCCCCGCGACGCCTTTGAAGTCGGCCGTGCAAACGTTCAACTGCGAATTGGAAATCAGAACGATGTTTCTCGAACCATTCGATTTACCGTACTGGGCCCTTTTGACTAGACCGTATTGGGGGGAGGTGCCCGCCGAAACAGCAAGAAACAATCATCATGGGCGGTTCTTCCCAAAACAACCGAAACAATTTCCAAAGACAACGTTACGAAACTTGAAAAGTCCAATGTCATGAATACCACCGCATCTCAAGAGAAAACTGCTCAATTGCTTTGGACGGGAATTATTTTGTTCTTTTTCATGATCCAAGCGATCATCTGGATGTTTGCAATTTCCATCACCGCAAGTGACCATTCGCACGCGGTGGTGTCCAATTATGATGAAGAAGCTTTGAGATGGAACGAAGTTCAGCAGGTGAGACGCAGCAGCGATGCTCTAGGCTGGATTCAGAAACTGTACGTTGATTCTTCAAGCGACACACTGGGAAACCGAACCGTTACATTGTCGCTTCATGATGTTGAACAGCGACCGATCGAGAACGCAGCAATCACTTTAAAAGCGTTCCATAGGGGACGCGCTGCAGAGGTCCATCATGTGGAGTTTCATGTGATCGCTCCGGGAGTCTACAGCGGTAATTTGAGAGTGCGATCGGGTGGGATTTGGCAGTTCGAGGGCAGTGCGTGTGTGGGGCAGGATCAACTGCTTATTGATACGCAGGTTCATGTTTCGGTCCCAAGGAGTTAGCAATGTTCGTTTTACTGGGCACCGTTTTTGTTGCCAGCCTGTTGGGCAGCCTGCATTGCGTGGGCATGTGCGGTCCGTTCGCGCTCCTGGCAATCGCAAATCAAGATAAACGAAAGGCTTCTCTACTGCCGTCGTTGGCCTACAGCCTTGGAAGACTGGGAACCTACTCGATGGTTGGACTACTCTTCGGAACACTTGGCTTGGCACTCAATAAAACGGTATCCTTCTCGGGGTATCAGCAAACCGCAACCTACTTTGCGGGTCTGCTAATGATTTCGGTGGGCTCAATTAGCTTGGCCCAAGTCGCTGGTGTGAAGGTGAAATTTCCCAGTATGTTTGCACCTATCCAAAAACTATTGCAATCAGCCTTTCGGCAAGCAAGAAAGATGCGGCCAATCCAGCGAGCATTTACGATCGGTGCGTTGACCAGTCTGATGCCTTGCGGTTGGCTCTACACCTTTGCCATTACCGCTGCTGGAACTGGGAGTCCTGTTTGGGGCATGCTTTTGATGGCAGTATTTTGGGCCGGAACCGTTCCGATTCTTTTAGCGTTGACACTTGGGTTGAACAACATTGGACGCCAAGTCCAGGCGAAGATTCCCGTTGTGATGGCAAGCCTCGTTATCCTGCTGGGCGTGTTTACCATGGCCTGGCGTGCACCCGTGATTGTCGGCGCCGAAACGAAGGTCGAGTCCAATTTAGAAACGATGACGCAGAAAATCATATCTGTGGATCAGTCCGAGCTTCCCTGCTGCTCCAACCATTAGGCATGAATTCGAAAACGAGTCCTTGTCGGCAGCGAAAAACGTTTCGTAGCCAATTTGCCGAATAAAACAATTCCTGTAACGATTTTCATGATGAAACCAGCTGCATCCAACGTGTCGACTTAGCCCTATGATTGTCAAAAATCCAGCTACGCATAGCACGCATTGCACGCATTGTGGGCTTTCTGTTCCTCGTGGATTGCTTGTTGCCAAACGGGAACAGCAATTCTGTTGTTATGGTTGCCAAGGGGCGTGGACTTTGATTCATGCCAATGGACTTGAATCGTTTTACAAAATGCTTGATTCGGGTCCAGACCAAGAAAGGATCCAACGGAAGTCTGAAAATCCAGACTGGAATCACGAACAGTTTGGCGAATTCGACAGTGCGAGTTTCCTTGGGAAATTTTCATTGCCTGCTGAAGGCGGCCAACGAAAAATCACGTTGGCTCTGGAGGGCATTCACTGCGCGGCATGCGTCTGGCTGATCGAAAAGCTCCCCACGATTGTACCGGGCACATCAGCGGCCAACGTCAATTGGACGCAACGAACGGTTTCGGTAACTTGGCACCCTGAGCACACGTCACTTTCCCAAATCGCTGGATCACTTTATCAGCTTGGCTACAAACCCTATCCCATTCGCAAGGCCGAGGTTGACCGTCGCCGTGAGGAGGAAAACCGTCGACAGATCGTACAAATTGGGATCGCGGCCGCAGCAGCCGGTAACAATATGCTGATCGCAGCTGCGCTCTATTTTGGCATGTTTTCGTTCATGTCAACGGGAATCGAGTCCATGCTGCGAGTTGCCAGTTGTGTTATTGGCATGGTGTCGTTTCTTGGACCGGGCCGGGCATTTTTGAAAGGCGGATGGAATGCGATTCGAACACGAACTCCCCATATGGATTTACCCGTCGCAATTGGCTTGTCAGCAGGGGCGGTCGCCGGAGTGATCAATACTCTCCGAGGAGTCGGAGAAATCTATTTTGATTCACTTTCTGTATTAATTTGCCTGTTGCTAATTGGACGTTGGATTCAGTTTCGACAACAAAACAGAGCGGCAGACGCCATTCAATTGCTTCACCGTCTTACGCCGGCAAAGGCACGCAGGGTAGCCCAAGGAGTCGTGACTGAGGTTTCTGTTGACCTGCTGGAAAAGGATGACAATCTCCAGATTCGTCCAGGAGATTTGATTGCTGCCGATGGTGTTGTTACCGAGGGAGTTTCCCAGGTCGATGAATCGATGCTTACCGGTGAATCAAGACCGGTGAAGAAAGAGGTTGGTGATTGTGTCGCGGCAGGAACCAAGAATCTGGATCGTGTCGTCTACATGAGGGTCTCAGCGGTCGGGCATGATATGCGGATCAGTAAGATTGTTGAGCTGGTTGAAGAGGCATCGACCAACAAGCCGCAGGTTGTTCAATGGGCAAATCGAATTGCCGGGTATTTCGTTGCAGTGGTTCTGTTTTTGGCGGTTTGTACGTTTTCTACTTGGATGGTTCTTGATTCAAGCGAAGCAATCAACCACTCCATTGCGTTGTTGATTGTGGCCTGTCCTTGCGCATTGGCGATGGCCACTCCGTTGGCAATAGCCGTGGCACTCGGGAGGCTCGCCCAACGAAAAATCCTGGTCAAGAATGGTGATGTCATTCAAAATCTCAGTCGATCAGGGATTGTTTGGCTCGATAAAACGGGAACATTGACGTACGGTCAACTGCGCGTGGTGGAGTGGCGTGGTGATGCCCGGCATGTTCCGTTTGTCGTTGCAGTTGAATCTCAGTTTAGCCATCCCATTGCCGAAGCGTTGGCAGACTACAAGACTGAGTTTCCCGAGGTGTGCCGCACACGGGTTCGAAACGCCAGAATGCAAGACGGTGGAGTGGCGGCCGACGTCGACGACACGGACTTCCTCATTGGGAACCGTTCACTCATGGTATCTCAATTGATCGACAATACCTCCGAGTGGTTGGCGATTGAAGGAGAGATTCTTGCTCGACAGGAAACGCCCTGTTGGGTCGCCTTGCAAGGGAAAGTGGTCGGGATGTTTGCCCTGGCCGATTCGATCCGTACGGACTCAAAACCGTTGATCGAAGAACTTAAAAAGCAGGGATGGACAATCGGGATTCTTTCTGGAGACCATCCCGTCATTGTGGAATCCGTGGCAAAGAAACTAGGGATTGAAAATGTCCACTCAGGGGTAACCCCGGAGGAGAAACTAGCCGTCATTCAAAAATCCAACGGTCGATTTGATACTACAATCATGGTCGGTGACGGGGTCAATGATAGTGCAGCGTTGGCGGCGGCGAGTGTTGGGATCGCGGTTCATAACGGGGCAGAATCGAGTTTAGCTGCAGCTCCCGTTTACTTGGGAACCCCAGGACTTCGCTCGATTCGTGATCTCATGCGTTCCAGTCATTCGACGAATCGTATCATCTACATCAATTTTTTTGCGTCTCTTGGATACAATCTTCTCGGTGTTGGGTTGGCGATGTTCGGATTGTTGAACCCGTTGGTGGCGGCAATCCTTATGCCCCTCAGCTCGCTGACTGTGGTTTCTCTTTCGTTGACTGCGGCTCGAAAAATGAGTTAGGGCAGGAATTACTCTGTCCCCAACCAATCGTTGTTCTCCTGGTGTTTCATAAGTTAAATCGCCAAAATTCTGTATCGGGTCAGAGTCTGGTGTGCGAACGGGCGCGCCGCGCGCAATAGAGCACGTTTGCAGCCATCAGAATCGGACAATCCAAAGAATCGTCACTCCGGCACGGTGTTTGCGATAAGGGTAACTCAACTTGAGTTCAATAATACCCTAAACGCAAATCGACTATCGAGATCAACAATGACACAAGTTCTTATTGGCTGCGGCATTTCGGGCGCCATCATGTTTTGTCTTTTTTTTGTCTTGCCGAACTTGGACCGACTGAAGGAACTCTTCGGAACAAAAAGAGTTAGTCGCGTCGCGTCCCCATCGCACCGCACATCTGATCGGAAGGTTCAAGCATAGTGAGCGTTCTGTACGTCGCCATCCCGATCGCGCTTTTGATATCGGTGATTGCCGTCATTGCATTTGTCCGCCAGGTGCGTGAGGGGCAGTTTGACGACTTGGAAACTCCGCCTCTTCGGATGCTTCTTGACGAGGCGGAAAGAACCCAAACCGATAAACGGAGTTCAAGCAAATGAGTCTAGGGGATAACGGTCCAGGAAACGGGACGAATACGAAATCAGAAAGGCAATCGCCTGCCGCTGGCGACAGTGGTCGGTTTGCGCCACCCCAACTTGCCGCGGTCGATTGTGCCGGACTAACTGATATTGGTCGCAAGCGTGAAAACAATCAGGATCAGTTCTTGATCGCAGATCTGCACAAACACATGCAGGTCCATGCATCCAGCCACCCTGCAATGGATGAGCATCTTTACGGTCAGACGATGGGCAAATTATTGCTCGTCGCGGATGGCATGGGAGGATGCTCTGCAGGAGATGTCGCGAGTGAACTTGCCGTTCATACGTTGGCTCAACATTTACTCAATTCGATGCATTGGTTGTTCCATCCCCAGGAACCGGAAATCGAGCAATTTGCTCACGACCTGAAAGCAGGTGCCTTGCGCTCGCACGAAATGGTTCGGGATCAGGCAGAACGTGATCCGACTCGCAGGGGAATGGGAACGACATTAACTGCCGCCTACCTGATGTGGCCGTTGCTGTATGTGCTCCATGTGGGGGACAGCCGTTGTTATCTGCTTCGAAACAACTCGTTGCAATTGCTCACCAAAGACCAGACTTTGGCGCAACATCTTTACGATTGTGGCCAAATATCCGGTTCTGAATTCAAGCAATCGCCTTATCACCACGTCCTGCTGAGCGCTATTGGCATTGATGATGAACCTGATGCGATGGTCTACAAAACGGTTCTTTTGCCCGGAGATCGAATCATGCTTTGCTCTGACGGTGTCAATGCCCATCTGAATGACATGGAAATTGAGTCGATTGTCAAATCCAATTTGCCGGCTGCGGAGATCTGCAAAGAGATCGTCAACGCAGCGAACGAACGCGGCGGACACGACAATATTACTTGCGTCGTCGCCGCAACAACTCGCAATACAACTTAACTAAACTACCAATTTTTTGGTTGGAGATACGATGAATAATCTAAGTACCGAATCTACCCACGATTCAACGGAATTCGTTCCGAAACTTAGCTTGAACGAGTTTATTGAATGCCTGAATGCGATTGACCACGCCATTCCATTGACGGCCCTAAAGGAGTTGCTTGGACGTTTAGATTCCGACGAGTCCGATTTGGCTCCCCACCTTCATTTTGCGCAACAAAAATACCAACGAAACCTCGTTTTTCGGAACGAGAAATTTGAGGTGTTACTGCTTTGTTTTGAATCGGGACAACGTACGCCAATTCATGATCATGCCGGCTGTGCATGTGGCGTGAAGGTCATTCAAGGAAAGGGCGTTGAAACTGGTTTTGAAAACTCGGATGGGGGATGGCTGTTTGCAACAGGTTCATGGCCTTTACCAACGGAAGGCGTGGTAGGATCCGAAGATATGGATATCCACCAATTGTCCAACCTCCAACCGACGGGCCAACGTCTGGTGACACTTCATGTGTACTCACCACCGCTAGGCGAAGTCGGAAATTACTCAATCACCGATAACTCGGTGGTTCAGGTCAAAGCGACTGAACGCAATCAATAGGAACAATAGACAAAGGAAGGCATTATGAAAATCCAACAGATTCATCACGTCGCATATCGTTGCAAAGACGCCAAGGAAACCGTCGAGTTTTATACTAAAAATCTCAATATGGATTTCCTCTTGGCAATTTCAGAGGACCGCGTTCCATCAACCAAAGAACCGACGCCTTACATGCATCTTTTCCTGGATGCGGGAAAAGGAAACATCTTGGCCTTTTTTGAACTTCCGGATTCACCGGATATGGGCCGTGACGAGAATACTCCCCAATGGGTGCAACACATCGCTTTTCAACTCGAAGACGAAACTGCGCTGATGCACGCTAAATCAGAACTCGAAGCAAATGGCATTTCAGTGCTGGGTCCAACCGATCATGGAATCATCAAGTCGATTTACCTTTTTGATCCTAACGGACATCGCCTGGAACTGACGACGGTAACCGCCACGTCCGATCAAATGAAAAAGCTGGATGAAGTCAAATGGGAGATGCTTGAAGAGTGGACAAAATCGAAATCAACAGTGAAACAAGCAGAATGGCTACACTCCAGCGAGTTTTCTGACTAACCGGCACTCGTTGATGTCAGCGGTGACCATTGGAGTTGGATCCTGGTACCTCGCCCGTATTGTTGCCCGTCAATTCAAATGGGGCTGGGTACTACCCCAAGTTTCACGTTTGAGAGGAACAAGAATTGTTTCGGCGGGAGCCTCAACCTCCCGTAAAAGGCAAAAACAACAACGACGGGTGCCATGCTCCACGCTTGCGTGGGCATGTGGTGTTCCGCCAATAAAGAAACCTGAACCTTGCCGTGATGCTTCTTTCCGGATAATCTCATCCTGAATAGGAACTCGATTTTTTTGAGCAAGTCACGCCATGTTCTCCCAGACAGCCGAATACGCCTTGAGAGCCATCGTTTGGCTTGCGGAAAACTCCGTTGACAGTCCCGTCGGGAATCAGAAAATTGCCGAAGCGACCCAAGTCCCTGTGACCTATTTGGCAAAAATCATGCAGGCCCTTGTCAAAGTTGAGCTGGTCACGTCGCGAAGAGGTGTGGGGGGTGGCTTTGTGCTCAATTATGAACCGGAAGATATTACGGTTCTTGACGTTCTCAACGCGGTCGACCCGATCAAACGTATCACTTCTTGCCCGTTGCATCTAAAAACACACGCAAAGAAAAGATGCGGCATGCATGCCAGATTGGACGACGCGATGGCTATGGTCGAATCCGCGTTCTCCCAATCAACCATCGCGGACATTCTCAATGACCGTTCGCGCCCCAAACCCATGTCTGACGATAAACCATAGATTGAAGGCCCTCAGTCTTGCTTGGATCGCCAGTTCTTGCCTTGAGAATTTTCCAGTTCATTTACACGTCACGTTCCCAAGGTTATACGTTCCGCGGTGACAGCGGCATCAACGGTTGAATCGCGATCTAGTTGAGAACTTTCGTGACCAAAAGCGACGACGCCTCGACCGCCGTTAACGAATGTTCGTTTGAGCCGTCCAAATGGAGCAGCGTACCTGCCGATAGTTCAATTTCATCGTCGGCGGTGCGAAAAATCACTTTGCCTTCAACACATAAAACGGTGATTTCGCCGGGTGCTCGGTGCGGCGGGATTTCCTTACCTTGCTCGAGTACGATTCGAATTAACTCAAGTGAATCCGTTTTGGACACTTTCTTTGTTTTTGCTTCGGCAAGATGTTCCGCAAATGGCCCTACATCAATAGCTTCTAACATTCTGGACTCCTTATTTATTGAGGTGATTTTGAAACAACGGATGAGTGTCGCGAAGGATGGAAAGAATTGCCGTTCTATCTTCGTGCGTGAGATGCTGAAAAGCTTCAGACTGATCCTGACCGTCCAATACTTCTCGCATGCGACCAATCACAACAGACAAAACCTCTGGTTCCAGGGCACTGAATGCTTGTGAATAAACCAAGTAAGAGCAGGGGTATTTGAGCAACCGTTTGTTCAGATCTAGATCCTTGAGGCTACGTCCTTCGCTGTCGCGAACTGCCGATCTAGCAAAGTCTTTTGCGAATTTCGAACCTCCCTGAACAGGCGACTTCAATTGGTACTCTTCCGAAAAGAAAAGGTACTCTAACAATTTTTCAGCAGCTGAATTAATCCGACGATCAGTCGAATCACTTCGATAGTCCGCATCACGCTCCAAGACTTTGTTGATCTCGAGCTGGTAGTGTAGTGCCTGCCTGGTCGCGTAGGACGCTTGAGTCACATAATTGTGAAATTGCGTTTGGTGCTCCAAAAGCATGAGCGCGACGATATCACTCGTCGGTTCTAAATACTTTTCTTCATTGGCGAATACTGGCAACTCGTCAAGATTTGCTCCCGCTTCACGATTCAACGCCTTAGATTCATCCTCCGTTTCGGAGAGAATAAAAACATTGCCACGGTGTCTCATATTGCCATGCTGCCCGGTAACGAACCATCCGCCAAAACGGTCTTGGAATGGGGTTCGATGGTCCGTTTGGGTTGTTCCAAGCCGATACTCGGGTTGACCATCCTTCTTTGGAAAAACGGAGCGGATCAAAAAGCCTGGAACGTCTTGCGTCTTGTGATTCTGATGACAAGACAGGCATTGGGAGGTTGCACGCTGAATCTTTGCGACGTCAGTTTTCTGTTGATCTAACGTATAGAAAATCGCACCCTGGACGGGGTCCACAGCGGCAATTTCAAGAAAGTCTCCTCGTTGGACAAAACCCAAATAGACATCCTCATTGAAATACAGAGCACGAGCAGAGGTCGGATTGATCTTTCGAGATTGCTGACTCGTTTTCGAAAACACCAGGGTCTGAGATGACTGAGGTATTTCTAATGCCTTCAACAAATCGGGAAGCCAGCCATGTTTTTGGTCCCAAGCCAGGGCCTTTTCTCCCGTCTCCAAATCCTTGATCAGCGCAGACACGCGGTCTTGTGGAGATCTGGACTCGTAATTGATCGGCGCCTCGTTGATGTCGTACTGGGCGAACAACGTTTGCTGAGGGAACCCCAAGACCAAAATGGCGAATCCCCAAACCATCAATTTTCGTAATTCATGATCCATCAATACTGCATACGCTTTCTCGACCACGCCGATTGTACGGCACCAGTCGCATTGGTCCTTCTTGATAATCTCTGGCACAAACTGTCTCCAAATGTGAGGCCATTCTTTCAGCGCTTCGTTTTGCACGTTCTGTGTTCGGACCCGCGAAACTCTCATCTAGCGTGTCACGAAAAATTCGAATCCATTGTTCAAAATCTTTGGAGGCTAAGACTCGTCCACGCGACTGACTGACTTTCTGATTGACCGATTGGTGAGCCACCAGGGGATTTCCCTTGTAGGTGCCCGATCCAAACAGCACCGTATCCCAGAAGCGATACATCAGCTCCAAATGCGAGTCCCAGTCTACTCGTAAAATCTGATTAAAAACGAGACCCAAAACACGATCTTTCTGAATTCTCAAATAGAATCCGTCCACGAACTGACGAATATCACTTATCCCTTGAATATCAGACAACTCTGGTTTTTGCATTTTGCACCATTGTAGCTCGTACAATTAAGGACCTCGGTGTCCTTAATTGAATTTAGATCACTGATCCCGTTGGGTCAACGCCATTCGATCGCATTTCCCTCGAAATTTGGCGAGCAATCGGTGGTACGAGATCAAATTTTGTGTGCGATACCGTGCGTTCACCAATTTCAGGAACTTGGTCATTTCGAACTGAATCTGCCACATAATGAATTCTTCGAAAGCTTGTTCTCAAAAGATGAAGTGTCTCCGGCCCATGCGACGCCCATTTACCTCTTGACCGCGAACAGCCGAAGTTATTATTACTTGAATCGAAACCCAAGCTGAAGATCAGGACAGCAGACGTTTAATGCCGCTACAAACTCGAATTGTAAAACCTGGCTCCGACGCCAAGACCGTCAGAACTGATGCCGGGGAACTGCTCAGGGTCCCCGCCGGATGGAGTTTGCTCCAGCCCGGAGATGCGGGAGCAACGCGCCGTGTCAAAGCCGCAGGCCCTAGTTGGACCGTAAAGGCCAAGCGAGGAAGACGTGTTATCTCCTTGGGTGTCTATGCCGACTCAAAAACCATTAAAAAGATCACCACGGACCTCGAAGCAGAGCGTTCGACTGAGGCATACTCAAAACGCCAAGAATCGGCGAAACGTAGTCGGGACAAGAAACAAAAGGAATATGTCGAGGATTTCACTCGTGCGGTGTTTGATTTTTTGAGATTTCACGATTCGCATCAATCGTTGGCACAAAGGCTGGCGGAGGCGATCGCAATCCATGCGACTCCTGTTGGAAGTGGAACCGTGGCCAGAACCAGCCGCATCCCCGTGGAGCGGCGTGCCGAATCAGCGGTCATCGCTTGGTTACGACACCAAACGACCGCCTACGACAACATGACCATCCCGCGAGTCAAAGGCAAGCGTCGTGAAGTCCGTCGAATGTTGGCTCAACAATCACGTACACTTCTAGAAGGATACCGACGAGGCGACAATGTTTCAGCCAAACACTGTCCACTCAAACGAGCGCTTTAACGTTAGAGTGCATTGCGATAATTTTCTTGGGCCTGCCAGCCAAGTCAATCAAAGTCCATGGGTCAATTGGATTTTTGACCGGATCCAGCGTTTCGTTTTCTGGTAGACATAACTCCCTAGCGAATCTTCCCGGCAAGAAACCGACATCGCACCTGCTTGCCCTGTCCTCAGCTTTGCTGCCTCTGTTGCGGGAAGTTGAACAATGACGGCCACATACTGCTGCACCAATTTGGAATCGTTAGAATCCTGACCTTGAGTTTGGTCGGCAAAATGAACCAAAGATGTAGAACGGCTTCTTTGTCGGTTCGCAGACTTTCGCCGCATCGCTGAAGCACCTTGTTCAATTTTGGCATCCACATGCTGACGATCGACGACAGTTAACGGGCCACCAAAGTTCGATGCAAAAGCAAAATGGGGAACGCGATCCGTCGCGCGGGGGCTAATCTCTGTGATTTTGCCAACGAATTCTTCCTGGGCGCCCCAAAGTCGTATCGTCGCATTTTGAAGTTCTCCCCGTTGCCGCAACCATACTGCATCATGCTGCGCGACCATAGCCACCGCGTGCTTGGAGCCGGAATTCCCGATCGACAACAATTCTTCACCCGCACTCAGATACACGCCAGATAGCTCTTCAAAATTCTCAGCGTTCACTGCGCCAGAAACTGGAGCCACGATGGTTAACTGGTTAAATTGTTCCAGCAGCACTTCCAACTGTGTTTGAAGTCCAATACTCGTCTCATTTTCAATTTGCCAAGTCGCAAGATTTCCATCGGTTTTGTAAACTTTGGCTCGCAATCTTGACGCGACAAGACTTGACTTGAGTTCTGCAATATCCGCCTCCAACTGTGGGTTTGCCATTGTGACGAGTAATTCGCCCTCATCTACCTCTTGACCATTGGAAACGTGGATCTCTTCGATGAATCCGGCAGCACCGGTCCGAATCCTGGCCAAATCGTCTTCCACTATTACGACGGGAGCCTTAACCGACTCGGGTCCGGGCAATCCAACAGCCATCCCAAAAAGCATCGCCATAATGAATCCGCTGAAAACGACGAACCGAATTCGGTTGGGATTCTCCGTTTCCTGTTTTTTTAGCAAGTACTTCGCCAGGCGAAAAAGCGGAATCCCAATCCATAGCACCATGGCAGCGATGGCAATCAAAAGCCCAACTCCACTGAGCATGCTTATCGCAGCAGTGCCCAGAGAGAGACAGATCAACACAAACCAAATCATGGCCGCAAATCCATAAGCTCGAACAAATCGTGTTTTGGTTCGCGAGGGCTCTGAATCCAATTTGAACTCGACTCCGAAGAACATCCACTTGAACAACGACTTTACGAATGCTCTTCCCCGCGTATACAAATTGGGAATCTTTACCCAATCCACTAGAATATAGTACCCGTCAAACTTCATGAGGGGATTGGCATTGAACAACAATGTGTTGATTGTGGCGGCGACAAATAAATTTCCCATGTGATACTGTACTGGACCGGGTGAGCTACTTGCCCAAATCATTATCGCCAAGGCTGCGATAAATGCCTCGATCAACATTCCTGCGGCGGAGGTCAGAATTCTTTGTCCACTGGAAGAGAACCGCCACGAACTTGAGACATCCACGTAGGGCAGGGGGATCAGCAACAGAATCAACACGCCAAACTGTGGGACTCGGCCGCCATAATGTTTGCATGCCAAGCCGTGCGCCAACTCATGAAAGACCTTTAATGCCAGCCAAGTTCCCGCCAGCCAAAGGAAATCAAAACTGGAAAACGCGCGAATTTGCTCTGTCCAGAATTCACCCCAAACCATCGCCAAAGTCAACGCGCCAAATCCACAAACAACGAACCAGATTAATAGCACTGGCCAGCCAGCCAAAAAGCCACCGACTCTATACATTTGGGTCAGTAATGCGTCAGGAGAAAAAACCGGAATGCGAAATGCGATTGGATTCATCCACTCAAACATTTGCCGAGTCGATTCCTGTTTCCTTTGTTCCCGGATCCTTTCCTTGCCCTTGGCTGCAGATGTTTCTGCCAAACCTGAATCGATCACCCATCGAGCTAATGAGGCGGCTTTGTTTTCGTTCAAGTCGTCGCAACAAGCCAATGACGCAAGTTGCGCAATCGCCTCATCGAGAGTACGTTTGCCGTTGAGCAAAGAAAGGAATGCATACTCAACGACACCGATTCGATAATAGTTTCCTCCGCCCTCGTCTTCGACCAAGTACCAGGGCGATGTCGAGTCATTGTGCAACGTAAATCTTAGGTCCGAGCGCAATCGCAACCGGGCTTGACCCAATTCATAGGTTTGCGAAAGCGCATGGGAATCAAATTCAATATTGGTCACGTCTATATTTACCAACTCAATCGCGAACGAAGAAAATCAAGGGGTTTGTGGAACAGGTTCCAGCCCAAACTGTTTACGTGTCCATCGATTCTTGCGGCACCCAGCATTCCCGGACGCAGCCCATCCTGCTCCTCTAGAACGAACTCGCCGATGAATACGTTTTTCGCATCCCGACGCTCCGATTGAGGGCGAACCTTTTGCAGGGTTCCCTTAACCGGTTGCGACTCACGTCCTTGGATCCAGACCGTCACCTGTTGTCCAATTTCCACCTGCGGCAAATCCTCTGCGGGAATTTCAAGGTAGATCACAACTCGCTCAAGTGAACCGACCTCAAAAAGGATGTCACCCGTACGAACTGCCGATGCCTCCGCCCTTTCCAGTGAACCTGCAAGTACAACACCATCGATCGGGCTTTTGATCTGGAGATGCGTTTGCTTGAATTTCAAAAGCTGTTGTTCTGCTTCGAGGCGTTTCCCATCGAGTTCGGCCAACAACATTTCTGGAATGTCACGTTCCGCTAATTCGATCGCCCTTTGTTTTGAAGCGATATTTCGTTTAGCCACAACTTCAGCGAGTTCGTATCGCAGCGAACGTCCATCCATTTCCGCCATCAGCTGACCAACGCTCACTTTTTCGCCAGGCTTCACAAACCCTTTAAGTACCGTGCCGTCAAAAGGAGCCACGGCAAATCTCCGAATCTCTGGTTCGACTGCGCATTTGCAGCGGATGCGATAGGGCATGGGGTAAAACATCGCCGCAAACAGCGCCGTGAAAGCCAACAATCCTGCCTGTGTTTTTCTTTTCCCAAGTTGACCTGTTATTCCTCTAATCGCTCGAAGCCAGAGCGGGTGCTGGGCACGTTCTACCGCTTGGAGTGCATTGACGATGCGAGGCGCAATCACCTGAACGAATCGTCGCAATCGGCTGGAATCGATCAATTCCCGATTTCCGGCGAACAACCAAGCACCGAATGGTTTTCCTTCCACCGTTTGTAGGGGGCAACTAAATACCGCATCCGCATTCAGTTGATTCGCCAGTTGCCGATGCGCAAGTAGAAGTTGGTCATTTGCTTCGTTTGAGGCAGGCCAATTGGCTTCTTCATCTCGAAGCACGGATTCCGAAAGGCATTGTTTGAAAGCATGGTGGGATTCTGAGCGTTTGCCGATTTTGGAGATTCCGGAAATCGAAATTCCGTGAACGCCGCCGCGCTTTGCTTTAGCGATCGCAACATGCCCGACTGCAAGATGACGGGACAGCTGGTTGACGATCAGCTCCGTGGCCTCTGAGACGGTTTGACAGTTTTCTGTTTCGGTAACCAGTTCAATGACCGCCGAAAGAGCGTTGACTTTCCAGTCATGCTGCTGCAAGCTTAAACTCTGCAGGCATACTCGAAACGTCTGTAACAGCTTTTCAACGACGTAAATCGGCTTTCGAGATTCTGCCGTATCCGCCAAAAGCAAGAACAAGATTTCGGGCGTCTGGCCCACTTGATTGACAGGCGCAAAAATACCGTAAAACCCCTCTACCTGGGGTAAAGAATCGACTTGTACGGATTGATGCTTGATCACATCGACGCAGCGTGAGGACAACTGTGTGGAAAAATCATTCCTTCTTGGCAGCCGCCCGCTACTGTGCTTGGGTTTTACGTCCCAATCGCCATCGTCATCACAAATGACGTGTCCCCGCGCCGACGGCGCCGGTGAATTTTATGGACAACAGACGTAACTGTTTGCGAAGTTGTTCTTCCGAAAAACTCTGGGTAGTCAATTGAAGCAGCGCCAGGTTGAACTCGGCGGAGAACTCAACATCCTCCACACCGCCACTGGAGTCCGGACCGGCAGTTTTTCTGGAACCTATGTTGCCGACAGTCACTTGAGGAGACGATGTAGACGCCGAGTTGGTGTTTTGAGTATTCATAAGCGTCTACCTTCGTGGAACTTGTAGATGATTCGCGTGAATTGTCGTGCGGAGGTTTTTTTCCCAGGCACAGACAATGCCGCTACGAATACTCAAGTCAGGATTTGCGATCAGAACATTGACACGAGCGAACCCCGTATCCGGCTCGACCACTGGAGATACGAACTCAATGACGCCGCTCATTTCCGTTTGTTCCTTGCCAACATAAATATTGACTCTTTGGCCTGCGGCCAATCGATTGGTCGTTTCTGCATTCAAATAGAATCGAACCCGCAGCTGATCCAATTGAACGACCGTCGCAAAGATCGGATCGTTGGCAGACACGAATTCTCCGTGGCGTTTATGAATTTCAGTGACGATTCCAGATATCGGACTGCGAATCGAACGCCTTACGATTTCCGCATCAATGCGATCCAGTTCCGCCCGGTTTTCTGATCGTTCTTCAAGAGCTCCTTCATACTCGGCCGTCGCCTGTTCGAACTTCGCCACAACCTGTTGCACTTCAAATGGATTCGCATGCCCAGCCTTGATGAGCTCATCCATATTTTCCTTTTGGCTAAGCCGTAGCTTCAGTCCTGCTTTGGTGGCATTGATTCTGGATTCGGAGTTGGCCCTTAGTTCGGCGAGCTTCCTCGACTCCGGCAGGATCCCCTGGTCCATTCTGGCAAGCACCTCGCCAGCCGTAATCGTTTGGCCTTCGCGGATTTCGATTTGCTGAATCACTCCCTGCTCAGCCGCAGCAATCTTGGATGTCTCATAAGGCTCTGTCACACTGGTTTTCACTTGGGCGACGCCAAACATCGGCTGAAAGACAAAAAATACGAATAAGCCTAGAACGATTTTCATTGATACGTTTGCACTCTTGCCGAGATCGGGTCGACCACCATGCGCCGGGCAGGGGAAATCTGGCTTTAAGCTTTGTGAGCGACGCATTGAATCCGCCAAATTATTTTTCAGCCGTCTATCCATTGGTAGTTTCTCCAAAAACGGAATCTCTAACCGTATCCATCCAGTTGTCTCGCATCACCATCTCTTTTCGCCGCTGAAACTGGGCGCGATCCCTAGACGCCTGAACCTGTGCAATATCTCGTTCTCTAGCCTGTGGCGATTCCCCCTGGCGTCCAGATCGTTTGATGATCCTTTTTGCCAATGCCGGAGCGAATTTTTCAACCAATTCATCGTCTGCAGAAATGAAAAACTGCGCCGAACCGGGTTGACCCTGCCGAGCGGCCCGCCCGATCAGCTGTCGATCTATCCGAGCCGATTGATTTGGTGAGGCTCCAATCACATGAAGCCCTCCGCTATTTTTTGCTTCCTCGGAAAGTTTGATATCAGTTCCTCGTCCGGCCATGTTTGTGGCAATCGTAACCGCCCTGGCTTGCCCGGCATTGGCAACGATGTCGGCTTCTAATTGATCTTGAATCCCGTTGAGGACGACTGCTTCAATCCCCTCGGCGTCGAAGGCTTGTTGAATGGCGATACTGTCGCGAATTGTGTTGGTGCCAATTAAAATGGGTTGGCCGGTTTTCGTACGTGACAATACATCGGCAACGATGGCTGATATTTTGACTTCTTGATCGCGGAAGAATCTGGGCGAATCCAAACGCCGTTTGCAAGGTAGGTGCGTAGGGATGTGAACGACGCCGACATCGTAAAACTCTCGAAAATCTCTTGTACCGCCAAGAGCCGTTCCGGATAAACCGGAAATGGATTGATACAACCTCATGAACCTTTGGCGGGTGATTCGAGCTTTTGAGACGCGAGGTGTGTTGATTTTCACGTCTTCTTTGGCTTCGACCGCCTGATGAAGACCTGCTTGCCAGCTTCGATCATCAAAAATACGTCCTGTGAATTGATCGACGATATTGACCTCACCATCCTGCACGACGTAGTCCTGGTCTCTCACCAGAAAATACTGGGCGTACAATGCGCTTTGGACGTAGCTTTGCCAGGGTCGTTCTAAATCCAATTCTTTTGTGCGCCGAAACTGTCTTAATGCCTGGAGTCCAGCCTCGGTAAAATCAACCTTTTTTTGGCGGGCGTCCAATTCGAGATGATCATCATTGAGGTCGGCTGCAAACTTGAGTGCAAGCAGGTAAGGTCTCTCAGATACTTTTTTGTTGGATTCGAAAGACAGGATCAGCGGAGTTGTGGCCTCATCAATCAACACGCTATCCACTTCGTCAACAATACATGCATCCAGGCCACGGCATTGCACGAGTTGTTGATTCAAATCAAATTCGTTTAACTGCTGAACAATTGAGCTTCCCAAGCGTGAAGGACTATTCTGTCGAATTGTTATTTGATCAAACAGAAAATCGAAACCAAATTGATACCCTGGCCCGTAGGTGATTTCGCAGTCGTAGGCCCTTCTACTCAGAGTCCGATTCATTTCCTTGGGTAATAAACCGTTTTGGATGCCAAGTAAATCAAATGCTGGTTTGAGAGTTTGGTAATCTCTTGCTGCCAAATAGTCGTTCGTGGTGGCGACATGAACGACCTGACCGCAAAATGCGCTGAGCATCGCAGCTGCACCAGTCACGACAGTTTTACCCTCGCCAGTATGCATTTCGATAATTTGCCCACATGCGGCGGTCATGGCAGCTTCAATTTGTACCGGATGCAGAACGAAACCTTGCGTACGGCGAATTGCCTCGGTGACCAGCGGCATCAACTCGCGGACTTGAACATGCAAAGTTTTCCCCTGGATCCGCTCACGTAGATCGTTGGCAAAACCGCGCAACTGAGGATCAGTCTGAAGCCCTAGTGATTGAATTGCCTGATACAGTTCTGGCACAGGTCGGCGATGGCGTCCAAGCCTTCCCGATTTGGCAGTTCTGAATCCAAGTTTATTGAACATTCGAGTCTCGATCGAAGAATCAGCGTAGGACATTACTTGTGGAAGTAGGAATTCCTGCCAGCCACGACATTCGTTCCACTACTTTGGGGTCTCAGAATTTCGCGATGAAACTTGATCTGACTGAATAAGCTCACTAACTCGTCTCAGATTTTGCAGTTCTGCCACAGGTTCTGCTTGATCAAAGTAGGGTTGTCCGATATTGGCAAACGCATCCCCCTTTTCTAAAACGACCGATGGCACGCCGTTGTCGCACTCACGGAACGCATCGATCTTTTCTACTTCTAGAAGGGTTCCATTGGCTCGACGCAGGTTAATTAGTGCCAAATTGTAGGTCAGCTGAGCGCTCAGGAGCTCAGTCTCCGTCTCGGTCACACGCTCTTGGGCACGCAATAGGGATTCCAAATTCAGGCTCGCCGATCCATCCCCTCCGACAACTCTTTGCCAACGCGCCTCGATTGTTTGAACGTCCGAGTTGGCCGCCGCCAGCGAGCGTTGCTTGGCAGCCAGCTCGCGATACGCTGTATCCAATTCTCGTACCGCGATTTCCACCTCGGCATTCACCGTCTCCAAAGCTGCGCGATACTGTTCTTGAAGCTGGCGTGCTTCAATTCTGCGTCGGTTGATTCTGGCGTTGGCGGCGCGATTCCCAATCGGAATTTCATATTGGATACCGACAGAATAGCTTGGTGCACCTTCAGTGAATTGGTCTATCCAAGCGTCGGCGATATCTGATTCGCCCTGCAAGCCGCTTAGATAAGCTCGGGTTACTAAATTCAACATGGGCAACATTTCATGCTTGGCCATATTCAGACGGACAGCACCCGCTTTGATTTCTTTCATGGCCGCAACAATTTCAGGTCGTTGTGTAAGTGCGACCGTAATCTCATTACTCAAATCAGTTTCATAAGCGACAAACGTTGGTGCTTCGCCGGGAATCAGTTCTGTGTTTCTGGCATTTCCTAACTCGTCAGCATTCACCAAGGCACGGAGCCTCGTTTCAGCATTCTTGACAGCAGCCTGAGCTCGAACCAAATCGGCTCGACGATTCTCCAATGCCGCTTGAGCGCTGATTAATTGTGACTTTCCGGTATCGAATTGCTGACGTGCAGAAAGCATCTCAACGATTTTCTGCGTTTTCAGGTACAGTTTGACTCGCTGCGCCAAGGTCGCTCGTTCCAGGTAAAGCGCCCAATAGGCTCGAGCTACTTCCAGCAAATGAGACTGAAGCTGCCTTGAGAATTCCTGATTGGCGGTTACGACATCAATTTGCGCCAAAACCGCAAGGCTTTGGTTGTAAACTCGCCCTCGTCCCCTCAAAAGTGGCTGAGTGAATCCCAATGAAAGCCGGGCAGTTCCCTGATCATTGGGAACAAAGAAATTGGAATTTGTATTTTGGTGGCCGAATCGCTGCGAAAAATCCAGTTCGCCACCCGACCACGTCTTGCGACGAAGACCTGAAGTCAGACCCAATTTGTGGTCTTTTAGGCGGTTTCCAGTTCCACCTACGGTCAATGAACTTCCGACAGGTTCATCGGTGTCTTCCCAGAGGCCTTCCGCGTAACGCACCCAGTCAAATGCAGAGATCGCTTCGGAAACTGCGGTTTCACGAATTAGCGGTACTTCACTGTAGACCTTAACCTGTGCCGAATTCTTGATCGTCAAATAAAGCAGGTCATGTAAGCTGACCGCAAGCTGACGATCTGAATCACGCTGCGGTTTGAGGACATCTTCGTGCCACCAATCGCCCGCCAATTCTGGAATCGGTGTATAGCTGTCTGCATTGATTGAATTCATGACGGTGCGAACATCAACGTCCTGAACAGTTTGCCCACTGACAAAAGTCGCGGCAACGCTCGCAACGATCAAAACTGCAATAGTTTGAACATACATGCTTTTTTATTTCCATATCCGAAATGATCGGTCTCGGACGGGTTTCCCGCTTATCCTCGACATAGCTAACTTTTCGGACATTCATCGCCATCGAATCAATTGCGATATTCCGAACCTCAAAAGTGGAAAACGCTCGAAAATTCATACACCCCCTACAAGCTAACTCACAACGCCCGGACGACCGTCAGAGTTTCGCGCCGTGCTTGCTCGTTACAGGACATTCAGCTAGTAAAACCGAACCCCATCTTCCCAAAACAGCCTTTCCGCTAGCAATTAACGCTCGCGGAAACCCGCAGCAATTGCCGATCTCTCTAGTGTCTAACTTTGCGCAGTCCACACACACTACGCATTCCTACACACACCCCTAGACACCCCTCGACAATGAATAATCAAAAGAACTCCCACTTCTCCTTTATGGAGAAGCTGGAAGACCGCATACTTTTTGATGCGGTTCCGGATGGCGTTTTGATCGTCCCGGCTGAAAATCACCATGAACCTCAAGTCGTTCATCAGCAATCGGAGCGCGCAGTTCAAGCGGAACAGCTGCCGCGTGAACTGATTCTGATTGATGCTGGCGTTGAGGGGGGAGGTGATATACTCCAATCCATACTGGCATCCAATCCAGAGCGAGCCTACGAGGTCCGCTACATAGATGCCGACCAGAATGGGATCGATCAGATCGGTGACATTTTGGGGGGGAGTGGCGAAAACCCCTATTCAGCGGTCCACATTATTTCTCATGGTGAGGCCGGAAGAGTTCAACTGGGAAACACGTTTCTCGATTCTGGAACACTTCAAGACCATGCGGTCGATATCGCGCAATGGGGAAATGCGCTAACCGATGATGCGGACCTACTGATTTACGGATGCAACCTGGCGGCCAATACCGACGGCAAGTCTTTGACGACTCGTCTTGCCAGTTTGACCGGCGCGGATGTCGCCGCGTCTGATAACTTGACCGGAAACGCACAACTCGGTGGCGATTGGCAACTTGAATACCAAGTCGGAAAAATTCAGGCGGTAACGTTCCAAGTAAAATCCTGGTCAGGTACGCTGGCAAACGCGGCTGACGACACCAACTCGATCCAAGGTGATTCAACTGGTACAGCGAATGGAAACGTCCTCAACAACGACTTTCATTTTGGTGGCACCATCACGGAAGTTCACGCTTACGCAGCCGAAGTCGGCAATGCCTTTCAGCTAAGCTACGGCACCATCACCTTAAATGCCAACGGAAGCTACGCCTACGATGTGGATGAAAACCATGCTGCCGTAATTGGTTTGCGAGTCGGTGAAGTCCTGGAGGAAATCGTATCGTACGAAGTCACGGATACCTCGTCTGATACCGGAATCCTGGTTATCAGCATCATTGGCGTCGAAGACGAATTGGTTGCCTCCGACGATTTCGATGACGTAACGACCGTTATCGATACTGTCGCAGTCGGAAATATCATCACCGATACTGGAGTTGGCCAAGACATTTTTGACCGAGGCCTATCCCAACTGGTCTGGGAAGATGAATACTTCAATGGTGCGGCAGTCAACGGGACTTCGCGAACGATTGATGGCATTCAAGTCGATATGTCGACAACGGATCCTGACGGGGCTGGAAGCGGCTCGAACCAAACCGTTTCCTACTCGACCAATGGCGGGCATAGTGGATATTTGCGCCACAGTCTTAATGGCGGAATTGACCCTAATTCCGAGGTCACCACGTCCTTTGCGTTCAGCAGCGAAGTTTTCAGCCTTTCCTTCATTCTCGCCGACATTGATCGAGATCAGTTCGGTACCATCACATGGCAGGATCAGTTTTCCGTCGTGGGATCCAATGGAGGTGCACCGGTAACATTCAGTTCCCTCGTTGCAGGTACTGTCACCGAGAGTCCAAGCGGCACGTTCTTTGGCGACGGCTCGGTACCGCCCTCCGAAGCACACGGAAACGTCAACATCGTTTTTGACGGCCCTGTAGATTCTGTAACGATCACTTACAAGTACGGCCCTAGTCTGACGGGCACGCCTTCAGGAATCCTCGGTGCCGTCTCTGATTTGAGCTGGCAACCTCCGATCGACGTATTTGTTGCGGAGGTGGACGGTAGCGCCGCCGGAGTTGGTATTCCTTATGTCGGCCAATACGGCACGTTTGTCATTAACCGCGACGGGAGTTACGCCTACACCGTTGACGATTCCAATCCAGACGTGATTGCGCTAGGATCCAATGAAACCCTACTGGATACTGTTCAGTACACCTTGGAGAACACGATTGCGCAGACGTCGTCAGCTACCGTCAACATGACCATCCATGGGATCAATGAAGTTCCGACATTGGACATCGACGACTCGGGGTCCGGCAGCGGATTTGCAACGACTTTCACCGAGGCAGCCGGCGCAATCGGCGTCACCGACAGCGACGTTCTGATAACAGACATCGACAATCCCGATACCCAAATGAGTTCGTTGACGATCACACCCAATTCGATCGTCGACGGTGCCAACGAGATCCTGACATTCAATGGGGATTCTGGAACCAGCATTTCGTTCTCAATGGATGCGGCTTCACCTGCCCAACAAATCACGCTTAATGGCGTCGTTTTCAATGTGGCTTTTAATGGGACCCAGTTCATTCTGACGAACTTTGCCGGTGGAGACATGCCAAATGTCGATCTGCAGATGCTGATGGCAGGAATCACCTACAACAATACCGCACCCGGTCTCACTGCTGGAGTCCGTACCCTCGATTTCGTCGTGAGCGATGGCGAAGCCAATAGCAATACTGCGACTAGTTCGATCGCAGTCAATACTGATCCCGATTCGGCGCAGTGGTCCTTGACAGGCAATAGCAATGTCGATGAAGGGGGAACCGCAACCTACAATTTGTCGCTCAACAATCCGCTTCGGGCCGGTGAAACTGCGCTGATTGAAATCGCAATTCTCGATGTTGATACGAACAGTAGCGACTACCTCGCTCTTACAGCCGCCATCAATGCCGCCATCGCGAGCAACACGGGTCCAGGTTCATTTGCTTGGGACGGAACCACATTGACATTCACCAGCGATGGCACAGGAGTCATGAGTCCAGTTGTCATCAATATCGATGCCACCGATGACAGTCATTCCGAAGGCCCAGAGGATTTTACTCTGGCGATCTCTTCGCCAACGAGCACCACTGGGGAAATCATCACAGCCAACTCGTCAAACAACAGCGTGACAACCACAATCGCGGACACGCGTGGCGTGGGTGGAACACCTGACGGAACCGGCCAATGGTCGATCGCAGGCCCGATCGCCGCAGACGAAGGAGCAAATGCTCAATACACCATTTCTTTGAACGGCACCTACGGAATTGGCGAGGTCCTGAGCGTCGATATCGACCTTGCCCACATTACAACGAACAATGGCGATTTCGACTTGCTTGCCGCCATCATTAGCGCTGCTGCGGCAAACCCAAATATTTCCTTCAATTCCAGCACGAGTACATTGACCTTTACGTCGCCCTCAGATGGCGCATCAATGACGCCATTTGTTATCGATCTTCTGATCAATAACGAGAATGTTCTGGAGGGCATTGAAAACTACTCAATCAGTCTTTCAAGTCCTACAACAACGACGGGTGCAATTGTTTCGCTCGGCACCAACATTTCCGTATCGACAACGATCAACGACACCCAAGGTCCCGGGGGAGCCGCAGATGGCCCAGGAGCCTGGAGTATTAGCGGCCCCGCAAATAGTGACGAAGGTTCGAACGCTCAATACACGATCTCGCTAAGCGGAGCTTTCGGCACAGGCGAAACCGCCTACGTCGAAGTAGATTTCAATGATATCACTACGAATGCCGCGGACCACGCAACGCTCGCTTCGGCAATCGTTGCCGCAGCCGCTGCAGCACCCGATATCAGTTTTAACTCGACCACCGGCGTACTCACTTACACGGCGCCCAGCGACGGCGCTACCATGCCTGACTTGTTGGTCGATCTCGCACTCAGCGACGACAGTCTTTTGGAGGGTCCTGAAAGCTACTCGATTTCACTATCCAATGCCGGATCAACCAGCGGTGCCAACGTCAGCATCAACACGGCAACTGCGATTACGATCGTCAACGATACCCAAGGTGATGGTGGAGCAACCGATGGGCCGGGCGAATGGAATATTAGTGGGCCAGCCACGGTCAATGAAGGAGGGACCGCGCAATTCACAATTTCCCTTTCAGGTCGTTTCGGGGCAGGAGAAACTGCAAACGTTTCTGTCAATTTGACCGCCATAGATACGAATAGTTCCGACTACGCTAGTCTGGTTGCCGCAATTTCCACAGCCGCCGCATCCCATCCGAACGTTACGTTCAACTCTACTACCAATACCCTGACCTATCTTTCGCCTTCTGAAGGCGCGACCATGTCCGATTTGGTGATCGATCTACCGATCTCAATCGACGGCTTTACCGAAGGAGATGAAGACTTTTCCCTGGACCTGAACACTCCATCGTCGACGACGGGTGCCAACATCGCGATCGGCTCCGGCTCTTCTCAAACCAGAATTATCGACGCTGACGTTCCGAACTGGTCAATTTCAGGCCCAATCGCAGCGGACGAGGGCTCGACAGCCCAGTACACAATCGGTCTTAACGGAACCTTTGGCAACGGAGTCATTGTCACGGTCGACATCAATGTTAACGAGATCAGCACCAATAGCAACGACTACGTGAACCTCATTGCTGCCATTACAAATGCCGCTGCGAGTACTCCGAACGTTTCGTTTAACGCAGGTGCTGGAACCCTGAGTTTTACGTCGCCGTTTGATGGCTCATCAATGAGCGATATCGTGGTGAACGTGGCTATCAACAACGATTCTCTAATTGAAGGCCCAGAAAGCTTTTCCTGGACCCTGTCGAATGCGAATTCCTCTGGTGTTTCCGTAGGAATCACGACGGCCAGCGTTACCACCACCATCGATGACACGCAGGGAATCGGAGGCACTGCAGACGGACCGGGTGAATGGAACATTTCCGGGCCCGTCTCAGATGACGAAGGATCAACAGTTCAATACACCGTATCCCTTTCTGGTTCATTCGGCGCAGGTGAAACCGCTACGGTTGATATTGCCCTGAGCGATATTGCAACCAACAGCGCCGATCATGGAAACATCATCGCGGCGATCACGACAGCAGCATCGGCCAACCCAAACGTCACATTCAATTCAACAACTGGCACATTGACTTACACGGCTCCATCGGACGGAGCATCGATGTCCAATCTGTTGATCGATCTTACATTAACCAACGACGGCTTTATCGAAGGTCCAGAGAGTTATTCAATCAGCCTGTCCAGCGCGGGCTCATCCACTGGGGCCAATGTAGGAATCAACAACGCCAACATTTCCACGACGATCAATGACACCCAAGGAATTGGCGGTAGCGCGGATGGACCTGGAGAATGGTCAATCACTGGACCTACCAACCGCGATGAAGGCGCATCAGCGACATACACCGTCGCGCTGTCTGGCACGTTTGGAGTTGGTGAATTTGTCACTGTTGATCTTGATTTATCCAACCTCTCGACCAATTCAAGTGACTACAGCAATTTCATCACAGCCGTCAACGCCGCAGTTGCAGCCAATCCGAACGTCAGTTTTAACTCGACGGCGGGAACTCTTACCTACGCTTCGCCTAGTGACGGGGCTTCAATGCCTGATCTGAGCATTGACTTAACGATCATGAATGACAGTTTCATTGAAGGATCGGAAAACTTCGCGATCAGTTTGAGTGCGGCAGCCAGTTCCACTGGCGCCAATGTTGCAATCAACGCATCCAATTTCCAAGTCACGACCACCATCAACGACACGCAGGGAATCGGAGGCACTGCAGACGGACCGGGTGAATGGAATATCTCCGGACCGGCCTCGGATGACGAAGGATCAACGGTTCAATACATCATCTCGCTATCTGGAGCATTCGGTGCGGGAGAAATCACCTCCGTTGATATCGACTTGAGCGATCTAACTTCCAACAGCGCCGATCACGGAAACATCATCGCGGCGATCACGACAGCGGCTTCGGCCAACCCAAACGTCACATTCAACTCAACCACTGGCACATTGACTTACACTGCTCCATCGGACGGAGCATCGATGTCCAATCTGTTGATCGATCTTGCATTAACCAACGACAGCTTTATCGAAGGCCCAGAGAGCTACTCAATCAGCCTGTCCAGCGCGAGCTCATCCACTGGCGCCAATGTCGGCAGTCAACAACGCTACCGTTTCCACGACGATCAATGACACTCAGGGAGTTGGTGGTATTCGCTGACGGACCAGGAGAATGGTCGATCACCGGACCCACCAATCGAGATGAGGGAGCGACTGCCACTTACACCGTCGCATTGTCTGGAAGCTATGGAATTGGCGAAATCGTTGTTGTGGATCTCGACCTAACCAATATCTCGGCAAACTCAAGTGACTATGGGGATTTCATTGCCGCCATAAATACTGCGACCGTGGCGGCCAACCCGAATGTCAGCTTCAATTCGACCTCAGGAACTCTGACCTACACTTCGCCAAGTGACGGGGCATCGATGGCCAATTTGGTCGTTGACCTACCGATCACTAACGACAGTTTCATTGAAGGATCGGAAGACTCTCGCGATCAGTTTGAGTGCGGTAGCCAGTTCCACAGGATCCAATGTTGCAATCAACGCAACGAACTCCCAAGTCACTACCACCATCAACGACACTCAGGGAATCGGAGGGAACTGCAGACGGTCCAGGGCAATGGAATATCTCAGGTCCAATCGCTGGAGATGAAGGATTCAACGGTTCAATACATCATCTCGCTATCTGGAGCATTCGGTGCGGGAGAAATCACCTCCGTTGATATTGGTTTGAGCGATCTAACTCAACCAATATCGCCGACCACGGAAGCATCATTGCCGCATTAACTGCAGCGGCATCCGCAAATCCAAACGTCACATTCAACTCAACAACGGGAACACTGACTTACACTGCTCCATTGGACGGAGCATCGATGTCCAATCTGTTGATCGATCTTACATTAACCAACGACAGCTTTATCGAAGGCCCAGAGAGCTACTCAATCAGCCTGTCCAGCGCAAGTTCATCAACCGGCGCTAACATTGTTATCAACAACGCGACTGTTACGACGACGATCAATGACACCCAAGGAATTGGCGGTAGCGCTGATGGACCTGGAGAATGGTCAATCACTGGACCTACCAACCGCGATGAAGGAGCAACGGCGACTTACACCGTCGCGCTGTCTGGCAGCTATGGAGTCGGAGAAGTTATATCGGTGGATCTCGACCTAACCAATGTCACGGCCAACTCAAGCGACTACGGCAATTTCATTACAGCCGTCAACGCCGCAGTTGCAGCCGATCCGAACGTCAGTTTTAACTCGACAACGGGAACTCTTTCCTACACTTCGCCAAGTGACGGGAGTTCCATGGCGGATTTGTCCATTGGTTTGACAATCGTCGACGACAGTTTCATTGAAGGATCGGAAAGCTTCGCAATCAGTTTGAGTGCGGCAGCCAGTTCCACAGGAGCCAACGTCGCAGTCAATGCATCGAATTCCCAAGTCACCACCAGCATCAATGACACACAGGGAATCGGCGGAGTGGCAGATGGCCCTGGGCAATGGAATATCTCAGGACCCATTGCAGGCGATGAAGGTTCAACCCTTCAGTACACAATCTCGCTTTCCGGGGTTTTCGGAGTGGGAGAATCCGTATCGGTTGATATCGACTTAAATGATGTCACAACCAACGGAGGCGATCACGGCAGCATCGTTGCAGCAATCGCCGCAGCGGCGTCGGCAAACCCGGACGTCTCATTCAATTCAACATCAGGAACACTTACCTACAATGCTCCATCGGACGGAGCAGCCATGTCTGATCTGTTGGTGAACCTCTCATTGTCCAATGACAGCTTTATCGAAGGTCCAGAGAGCTACTCAATCAGCCTGTCCAGCGCGAGCTCATCCACTGGCGCCAATGTTGGAATCAACAACGCGAGTGTTTCCACGACAATCAATGACACCCAAGGAATTGGCGGGATCGCCGACGGACCTGGAGAATGGTCGATCACCGGACCCACCAATCGAGATGAGGGAGCGACTGCCACTTACACCGTCGCATTGTCTGGAAGCTATGGAATTGGCGAAATCGTTGTTGTGGATCTCGACCTAACCAATATCTCGGCAAACTCAAGTGACTACGGGGATTTCATTGCGGCCATCAACACAACCGTCGCAGCCAACCCGAATGTCAGCTTCAATTCGACCACAGGAACGTTGACCTACACGTCGCCAAGTGACGGGGCATCGATGGCCAATTTGGTCGTTGACCTACCGATCACTAACGACAGTTTCATTGAAGGATCGGAAAGCTTCGCGATCAGCTTGAGTTCAGCAACAAGCACTACGGGCGCCAATATCGCAGTCAACGCATCCAATTCCCAAGTCACGACCACCATCAACGACACACAGGGAATCGGCGGAGCAGCAGATGGACCCGGAGAGTGGAACATCTCAGGACCTGTTACTGGTGACGAAGGGCTGACGGTTCAATATACGGTCTCGCTATCTGGATCATTCGGTGCCGGAGAAATCACCTCCGTTGATATCGACTTGAGCGATCTAACTTCCAATATCGCCGACCACGGAAGCATCATTGCCGCATTAACTGCAGCGGCATCCGCAAATCCAAACGTTACATTCAACTCAACAACGGGAACACTGACTTACACGGCTCCATTGGACGGAGCATCGATGTCCAATCTGGTGATCGATCTTACATTAACCAACGACAGCTTTATCGAAGGCCCAGAGAGCTACTCAATCAGCCTGTCCAGCGCAAGTTCATCAACCGGGGCCAACGTTGGCATCAGCAACGCGACTGTTTCCACGACGATCAATGATACTCAGGGTGTTGGTGGGATCGCCGACGGACTGGGAGAATGGTCGATCACCGGACCAACCGACCGCGATGAAGGGGCAACAGCAACTTATACCATCGCACTGTCTGGCAACTATGGTGTGGGAGAAGTGGTTACTGTTGAAGTCAATCTAGGCACGACAACTGCAAACGCCAACGACTACGGGAGTTTCATCACAGCGGTCAACACGGCAGTCGCAGGCAACCCGAACATCAGTTTCAACTCCACCACAGGAACCTTGACGTACACGTCCCCCGCAGACGGCGCCTCAATGGCCAACCTCATCGTCGACTTGGCAATTGTCGATGACAGCTTTGTCGAAGGTTCGGAAAGCTTTGCGATCACACTGGGGGCTGCCAGCGGCGAGAGCACATCTCTCAGCTCAACGGATTTCCAGGTTGTGACGAGCATCAATGACACTGATGGATTCGGCGGTTCAATCGAACGAGCGACGTTTTCGATTGTTGGCGACACGACAGTTAATGAAGGGGGGACCGCCTCCTATACAATCGCATTGGCCCAAGTCTTACAGGCCGGAGAAATCGCTCAGCTTCAATTGACGTTGTCTAACCTCGATACGAATTCGGCCGACTACGCATCGTTCGCGACAGCCGTCCAGAATGCGGTTTCCTCTCGTGCTGACCTTAGTTTCAATTCATCAACCGGATTGCTAACTTACACGGGTGACGGAAATCCGATGGCTAATCTGGTCATCGACCTGGACGTTTCGGATGATAGTCTGGTTGAAGGCCCAGAGCGATATCAACTTGAAATCACGAATGCCTCCAGTCCAACTGGAGCATCGATCACCATTGATTCTTCAAGGGATGACGTCATCACCACAATTCAGGATACCCTTGGTGTCAGCGGTGCATTAGAAGAAGTAATTTGGTCTCTTGGTTCCGATCAAACGGTTGAAGAGGGAAACAGCGCTTCGTATATCCTTTCCCTAGGGAACGGCGTACTTCAAAACGGTGAACAAGTTTCCGTCGACATCGCCTTGGCTGACCTTTCCACCAATTCATCTGACTACAGCAATTTTGTTAGCGCGGTTGACGCCGCTGTCAGCGGTTACGCTGGCCCCGGAACGCTCTCGTTCAACACGGGAACTCAAACAATCGAGTTCTTGAGCGATGGGGCGGCTATGAGCGACCTCACGATCAGTTTGTCTACTTTTGATGATTCAAGTGCAGAAGGCCCTGAAGACTTCCGCGTTCAAATTTCCAATGCGACGAGCTCCACAAACGCGTTAGTTTCCATCAGTACAGTCAATAACGCATCCATAACGACAATTGACGATCGAACTGGCGCAGGCACCGACGAGGCGATCTGGAGCATCACAGGGAACGCGAGCGTCGATGAAGGTGGATCCGCTTCTTACACAATTCAACTTGGCGGACTCCTGGCGATCAACGAAACAGCAACCGTTGAGTTGAGTTTAGTCAACAATACGACCCAAAGCAGCGACTACTCGAACTTTATCAGTGCAGTACAAAATGCGGTTTCTAGTCGCGCCGACCTTACCTTCAGTTCTGCGACGAACGTTTTGACCTACACGGGTAGCGGAAGTCCAATGGTTGATTTGACGATCAATCTCGACGCAACCGATGATTCGTTAATCGAAGGTCCTGAGTCGTTTTCCATCAACCTAACCAATCAGGGTAGTACTTCGGGAATTTTGGTCGGCATCGACTCACTGAACGACTCATCCACCACATTCGTCAACGATACGATCGGCGTTGGAGGCTTGATAGAGACTGCCGACTGGTCAATCACTGGCCCAAGTAGTGTCGCCGAAGGCAGCCCTATCAATTACACGTTGTCCCTGGCCGGCGTGCTTCAAAGTGGTGAAACTGCAACCATTAGTCTCAATTTGGCGGATATCGAAACCAATACGAGTGATTATCAAAATTTTGCGACGGCAATTCAAAACGCGGTCTCCGCTTATGCCGGTCCAGGAAGTTTGGCCTACAACAGCGGCACGCAAACTCTGACGTTCACCAGCGATGGGAACGCCATGGTTGATTTGACTATTACACTGGCAACCAACAATGACACACTATCGGAAGGCAACGAGCGATTGACGGTTGGATTGCTGAGTCCTGGAAGCACAACTGGGGCCACATCAACCGTTGCACCAGGTTCGACGATCAACACCACAATTGTCGACGATGATATTTCACAATGGAGCATCACGGGGCCAGTACGCGGCGACGAAGGAGCGACCATCGGTTACCGCGTTTCACTTAGTGGAACCTTTGGAGCGGGTGAACAAGCTTCTGTTGATATCGCATTAAGTGACATTGGAACCAACCCAAACGACTATGCGAATCTATCATCGGCCATCGTTGCGGCAGCGTCTTCTAACCCAAACGTTTCATTCAACCCGACAACAGACACTTTGACATTCACTTCTCCAGCAGATGGATCGGGCATGTCGCCCTTCGTCATTTCACTGGAACTGATTGATGACGCACTAATTGAAGGCCCAGAGAACTTTTCCATTGCTCTTTCGAATCCGACTACCGGCTCTGGGATCGTTGTAGACGTCGACTCTAGTGCAGCCTCTGTCGAAACCACAATTGAGGACACGCAGGGGGTCGGTGGATTACTTGACGGCCCAGGCCAATGGTCCATCTCAAGTCCAGTATCGGTGGACGAAGGCGGAAACGCGCAGATCCAAGTTTCACTTGGTGGACAATACGGTGCGGGCGAGGCAGTTTCCGTCGACATTGGATTGTCAAACATTGATACAAACGGCAGCGATTACGGTGACCTCACGGCCCGAATCGCGGCGGCCGTGGCGACGAACCCTGACGTCAGCTTTAACTCGACGACTGGAACGCTGACCTACCTGGCACCGGTAGATGGTGGCACAATGTCCGACCTGATCATTGTTCTACCGATCTCAGACGACTCATTCGCCGAGGGACCAGAAGACTTTTCCGTTTCCCTTTCCAATGCAGCAACAACAACTGGCGCCAACATTTCCATCGCCACAAGCACCGCAACAATGACGATCAACGACACCCAGGGATTAGGTGGAGTGGCGGACGCATTAAACTGGTCGATTGAAGGTAGTTCCAGCATCGAAGAGGGGGGCTATGCCACCTACATCCTTTCATTGGAAGGAATCGGACAAATCGGAGAAGTCGTGTCCATCCACTTGGCAATCGCAGATTTGGATACGACTTGGACCGACTATGGGAATTTTGCCAATGCGATTCAGAATGCAATTTCAGGACGGAGTGATTTGAGTTTCAATAGCGCTACTGGCATCCTGACCTACACCGCAGATGGCACGCCGATGAGGGACGTTGCGTTCTCCGTTCAAGCCAACTCAGATCAGCTGGTCGAAGCTCCGGAGAACTACCAAATTCGCCTGTCGGCGCCATCCAGTTCCACGGGTTCAGAGACAACTATCGTAGCTGGCAGCGAGAATGTAACGACCACGGTCAACACCCGCGAGACCGCAACCGGAAATACTCGCCCTGTGGCGAATGACGATTCGGCCCACACTCAAGTCGGCATTTTAGTGCAAGGGGATTTGCTCAGTAACGACGGCAGTCCGGACGGTGACTTCATTACCGTGAATCAAACTCCCGATTTGAGCCCGACAAATGGCGTCGTAATTATATCGCCTGATGGCACATTCACCTACCAACCCAACACTGGCTTTACTGGAATCGACTCGTTTGTCTATTCCATCGTCGACCCCCAAGGCGAAAGAGATACCGCAACCGTAACCATTCGTGTTGTCTCGGATTTCAATGGTTCGGCAAACGAAGCTCCGATCGCCAACGATGATGGGGCCATTGGTCAAAAGAACTCTCCGATCATCGGAAATTTGTTGTCGAACGATTCGGATCCAAACGGCAACCCATTAACGCTTAATCTTGTACCAATTGTTGCACCATCTAACGGAATCGTTACGTTAGGCACCGACGGGACGTTCACCTACACGCCCAACGATGACTATGTCGGTTCGGACAGCTTTGTCTATCAGGTCTGTGACTCCAATGGAGCTTGCGAGAATGCCGTAGTTCACTTGAGCGTTTTCGATAACCCACCAGTCGCTGCTGATGACATCAATAACACGTCAGTCAACACAGCGGTTGATGGAAACGTCCTATCCAACGATGGCGATCCAAATCCGCAGGACACACTTACAGTTAACTCGACGCCCGTCACGGGACCGACCAACGGAAATCTGAATCTCCGGACGGATGGCACCTATACCTACACTCCCGACAACAATTTTACCGGGTCCGACTCGTTTGTGTACGAGGTTTGCGACGAGGGAGGCAATTGCACAACGGCTTCGGTGACAATCGAAGTCCGCGACACAACTCCCAATAACTCGCCTGTTGCCAATCCTGACTCTGCAACCACGTTTACCGATCAACCGGTATCCGGCTCCTTGATCAGCAACGACACTGACATTGACGGAGATCCCCTCACGGTCACGCAAACACCGACTGCAGGACCTACCAGCGGTAGCGTAACAATCCAGTCCGATGGTTCTTTCACCTACACACCCAATCTGGGTTTCAGCGGAACCGACAGCTTCGATTACGAAGTCTGCGACGACAATGGAGCCTGTGACACATCGACAATGACGATCAACGTCATCCTGGACACCACGCCCGGAAATGATCCGCCCATTGCCAACGACGACACTGCTGCAGGGCAACCCAACCAAACGATTGCGGGAAATCTTCTGGCCAACGATAGTGATCCAAACAATGACCCACTTTCGATCACACTCACCCCTGTGACCATGCCAACAAACGGCACGGTCACGATCAATCCGGACGGAAGCTACGCCTACGTACCCAACCCAGGCTTCATTGGATCGGATTCATTCGAGTACGAAGTTTGCGACGACCAAGGTGCATGCTCGACGGCAATCGTCATCCTTGTCGTTTCCGATCCACCAGTCCCAAATGCGCCGCCCATCGCAAACGATGACGCCGCATCAACTTTGCAAAACACAGCTTTGGCAGGCGACTTGACTGGCAATGATGGCGATCCAGATGGGGATATCATTTCAATCGACACCAATCCCGTCGCCAATCCGCTCAATGGCAACGTGGTAATCCACTCGGACGGGACGTTCACTTACACGCCCAACGCGGGTTTTTCGGGTACCGATAGCTTCGTTTATCAAATATCGGATCCCTCGGGAGCAATCGATGCCGCAACCGTCACCATCACAATTGTTCCTGACACCAACGGTCCTGTTAACAATCCACCATCGGCTAACAATGACGCTGGGATTGGGCAAAAGAACACAGCGATCCAGGGCAATTTATTGGCTAATGACAATGATTTGAATGGTGACACGCTTACGATCAATCAAACTCCAGTCGTTGTCCCCGCTCATGGTACGTTGATCATCAACTCGGACGGCAGCTATACCTACACACCTGACGACGACTTTACTGGCAGTGACAGTTTTGTTTATGAAGTTTGCGACTCTCAAGGCGCTTGCGATCAAGCAGCTGTGGTTTTAACGATCTTTGATTCTCAACCCATCGCTCATGACGATATTGTGAACACGCTAAGCGGGGTTCCCGTTGGCGGCAACGTGCTTTCAAACGATTTGAATAACGATCACAACGATGATCTGTCAGTCAATCCAACTCCTGTTTCCAGTCCCATTCATGGAACTGTGGTCCTAAACGGAGACGGAACATTCATTTACACTCCTAACTCGGGCTTCGTTGGAAACGACACGTTTGAATACGAAGTCTGTGACGAAGGTGGCAATTGCGATATTGGGCGCGTGTCCATTGAAGTTCGAGACACGGTTCTAACGGGAAATAACGCTCCACCGATTGCCAATGCAGATTTCGTAACGGTTTTCCAGGACAACACGGTCACCAGCAGCTTGATCTCCAACGATGGCGATCCGACCGGAGAGCCTATCGCCATCAATACGACGCCAGTGTCCAATCCCGCCAACGGAAGTGTTGTACTCCATCCGAATGGTACATTTACCTACTCACCCAATCTCGGTTTCATCGGCTCCGATTCTTTCGTTTATGAAATTTGCGATAGCCAAGGCAGTTGCGATACAGCCGTTGTTACCATTCAAGTCGTCGCTGACAATAACGGCCCCGCAAATGATCCTCCCAGTGGCGGAGATGACTTCGTAATCAGCCAGAAAAACACTTCTGCAACCGGCAATTTACTAGCCAATGACACTGACCCGAACAATGATCCTCTTACAATCAACACGGTACCCGTCACAGCGCCCAGCCATGGCAGCGTAACAATCAACACCGATGGCACATTCACTTATCTGCCTGACGCCGGTTTTGCGGGAAGTGATTCATTCGAATACGAGGTGTGCGATGATCAAGGTGCATGCACTGTCGTAACCGCAGCAGTGACGATTTTCAACGAACCACCGGTTGCCCGCAACGACCAATTCAGCGTAATCGACAGTGACGTGACTGGGAATGTCATGACGAACGATATGGATCCAAACTCAGATCCGCTTGCGGCCAATTTGGTTGTGCAACCCCAGCATGGAACGGTCGTATGGGATTCAAACGGTACATTCACCTACACTCCTGGACCAAGCTATACCGGCAACGACTCTTTTACCTACATCATCTGCGACGACTCCGGTGCGTGTGCGTCAGCAACCGTTGTTTTAAATTCTCCATTCGCATTTGATTCATTTACCAATCAAGCAACGGATCGATATGCTTTTGAACGATCGGAGAATTTCGAAGCCCAACGCAACCGAGAATTGCTTCTGTCTCATCAAATCGGCAACCTGGCTCCCGAACCTATCCTGGCAGGATACGCTCAGCCGGGTTCAATCCTGGTGGGACGAATTTACGACGCTCATGGAGCGTTGGTAGACGAAGTCACCACCACCGTCAATCGCGCCGGCAACTGGGTCATGCACTTTTTTGACGTCAAAGTAAAAACAAACTACGTCGTCATGATTGAACACATCTCGACCGAAGCTGTCGCAATCGGCGATCACCATTTTCGATTAACGCCTGCTACCTATCGAGCACTTCAGCTAGGCGCCAATCACACCGACCGGGCGACCATCGGAACGATTTTGTCCGATAGCCCGTCCAACTCGTTGGAAATTTGGCACAATCAAAACGTCAATCCGCTGCGACTTCTATAATTGAAAACACACAGAATCGAAGACAACGGATCCATCACTCTCGCTGCCTACTCGTGGCGCAAAATTGGCAGCTCACAATGGCAGTCACGCTACAACTCCAACAGGTACCATCGGTCGCAGCCGCAATGCCCGGTACTTCCCAAGGGTTGTGAAACTCTTTCAAACCCATTTCTCCGGTACAGCTCATTGGCGCTCGACATCCGATCGAGTGTTTCAAGATAACACCTTTGGTAATTCCGAGCCCGAGCTTCGTCCAATAAAAGCCCCAAAAGTCGGCGGCCCAATCCAATGCCGCGAGTCACGGGCAATAGAAACATCTTTCGCAATTCGCAAGTTCCCGAATCACTCCCTTCCAATGGGGCGAGTCCACCACAACCGACAACCCTTTCCTCGTGCGTGATGACGTAATAACATGAGTCGGATGATTGATAGTTGGTGTACATATCGTCGATTTCAGAATCGACAATCGAATAACCTTCTCCAACGGCTTTGAATTCGGTCAGCACACCCCGGATCACTTCGGCAACCTGGGCATTGTCTGAAGCCTGGATACTGCGAATCTGATAGGTCGCTTGCAAGCGACTTTTCCGCAATGCGTCGGCAAAAAGATTCAAACCATGAATGACGGCTTTCTGTTGCTCTTCATCAAGATTCTCCAACGCCTTTTCCACTTGCGCATCGGCGATTCCTGTAATTGTCCGAAGTGTCTTCTTGCCCTTTGCGGTCAAACTAAAAATTCTCTGCCGACCGTCCGCAGGACTTTTTGCGACTTTGATCAATCCCAACTCAACAAGATTCCCGACAGTCCGGCTCGTATTGGATTTATCCATAAGCAGTCGATCGGCAAGCTCCAAAAGCTTCAATGAGCTATCGGGAGACAACTCAAACAGTACATGACACTGAGAAATTGTGTATCCGGTGTTTAGATAAGAAACGTTGACCACACTCATTTCTCGGACTAGCTGCCGTGAGTGGCGACGAATCTGTGAAGACACCGTTTCATGAGAATTATTCATATTCAAGCAATCAAGAAGAGATGAAATTGTCCGAGTTCCCCACGCTCAGAGTTTAATTGTATTTGACAACTAATGGAGATTCAATATCATACAGGTAGTTGTTTTTGACAACTAACTGAACCGACTGTTTCGCTCTCAAGCTGAATCCGGACAAAACGACATGAGCATCAAGGTATCTCCAATATGGACTTTCATAGCTTTCACGCTTGCCGTATCGCCGATTTCGGCGGCTGCACCGACGCAGACCACGGTTGAACAGGATTCCATTGAAAAAGTTCGGCCCGAGTCGCTGGTTAAATTGGACAAGTTGGTGCAAGGCCTAATCGATGATCAAGAAGTCGTGGGCGCTGAACTCCTGGTCATACAAGATGGCAAAAGCCTTTTGCATAAGGGCTATGGCTGGCGGGATCGTGAAGCCAAAATCAAAATGGAAACAGGAGGCGTGTTTTGTGTGCGCTCGATGACAAAGCCAATCATTGGCGCATCGATTCTGATGTTGATTCAGGAGGGAAAGTTAAGACTCGATGACAAAATTGCGGACTACCTTCCAGCCTTCGATGTGGAGGAGACACGCGACATCACCATTGAGCACCTTTTGACACACACAAGCGGGCTTCCTCTTTCACTATTGATTGACAAAAATCTTTCGGAATTGAGTGGCATTCAGGCGGTCGCAGAACTTGGCGGCGGATACGATCTGTTATCAAAGCCTGGCAAACACTTCCATTACAGCGACCAAGGGACTGACACGCTTACCGCATTGATCGAAGTGGTAAGCGGAATGAGCGCCTCAGAGTTCGTTTCCAAACGCCTGCTAGAGCCGCTGGGAATGAAAGACAGTGTTTGCGTCATGGAAGAAGGACACGTTTTGCGTGAACGCGCCATTAGCAGTTATGCGGGATCCAAAGGGGAATGGACCCAGTTTTGGAATCCAGATCAACCACCCTTTTTGCCCTTTTTTCTTGGCTCCCAGGGACTTTATTCAACAACAGAAGACTATGCTCGTTTCATGCAACTTTGGAACAAGGACGGCCTGGTGGATAACCAGCAGTTGCTGAATTCCCAATGGGTTCGTCAAGCTCTCACTCCCAGTCCTTTGCCATTCGAAACCAGCTCAGGGTTGGCGGATTTAAAATCTGACTATGGATACCTGATGCAGCTTTGGCTGAAAACCCAAAAAGACGGCTCCCAAAAACTCGCCGCATTTGGACATGGCGGATCGGATGGAACGCATGCTTGGGTTTTTCCTGAGCACAATGCTGTCGTCATGTATTTTACTCAGTCGCGAGGCAATATTACGGGCCTACGTGTGGAAGCGGCGCTTGGAGAAGTTTTCTTTGGCGTACCGTTTAACCTCGCCGTTGAATCGGCGCCACCCATTGAGGACTTTTTGGGATACTACTGGGAGGAAGAAGGCGATCTTTACCGGGCGATCATTCGAGACGGCGAAGATATGGCGTTAGAAATTCTCGGAAAGGCGCTTGTGCCGCTGGATTACGAAGGCGACGACCTATGGCGTTTCCGACAAAACCCCAATCAAAAAATTCAATTCGATCGTTCAGAAGACGGCGCGGTTTCTGGTTACCATATAGGTGAACATCAAGAGTTTCGAGTAGAACACGCGGAGGATTTGCCAGACGCACGTGAAGTAGCGAAAGAGGTCGCCAAGACTCATCGAATGGATTTACTTGATTCAGTGGGGCCAATTCGCCTGACCGAAACGTTTTCCATCGAAAAGTTAAATATCGAAGGCGAATCCACAAGCACATTTGCGTGGCCAGATCGACTCAAAGAAGAAATTACGATTGCTGGGCAATTTGAGCACGCTTCTTTTGATGGAACCGATGTCTGGTACCACACAACCGCCGTTCCGCTCAACAAGCTGGATGGGGTTAAGGCGGAACAGGTTCGTAGTTCGGGCCCCACAATTCGGTTTGGAGATTGGAACGAGTCCTACCCAAGCATCAAGGTCATTCAAAAACTCAAGGGACCCGATGGAGATGTTTATATCGTGCGGCTCGGCGACACCTCAGCGACAGCACCAACGGTGTATGTTGACGCCACGCGGCACCAAGTGTTTCGAGAAGATCGTATCATCGAAGTCGAAATGCTGGGGCGTATCGGTCAGCGTTCCAAGTTTGGCGATTTTCGTGAAGTCTCTGGAATGTTGATTCCGTTCGAAACCCAGATTGAAATTGCCCACCCAATCGTTGGATTCATTACCTCAGTGAAAAAGGTCACCGAGACGGAAGTCGGTATCGAGTTGCCGGCTGACGCATTCCAACTCAAAAAATAGCCTGACCCAATCGCCATCGTTAGGCCATCTCTGACGATCTGGCGTCAAAAGTCGAATGATCTTTGCAATGAGGAGCCCAATTGGCTCGTCAATTTATGAAACATTCCACAGAAATGTGTTAAGACTTTGGATTGCATTCACTTCATGCGATAGGCAGTTTCTAGCTTTGGCTTCAACCACGACTGCAACGGGCCAGCTTTTCAACCTTTCTCGAATTTCTCATTGGCTTCCCAGATTCCCTGCTCGAACTGGAAACGCGGCAATCAATTCGATTTGATTCTCTTCAAATTGTTCCTGCATGGCTGGCTGCACAAACGCGTCAGGTTTTTTATATTGATATCTGTTGTAAACATCGTTTTTGCCGATGCCACAACGGAATTTTTCATTTCGCATCGCAGTGACAACGATTGTTTCAAGGATAAAATTGCGTCAATAAGTTCAAATCGCGTCAATAAATTCAAATGCGTCACCAGAATTGGACGCAGTATTGGAGAACATTGTGAAACTGTCACATCATACCAACATCGAGCAAAAACCAGTTGAAATGGAGGGATCGAGCGGATGCAGCGTTCGCTGGCTCATCGGCAAATCAGACGGAGCAGAGAATTTTGCCATGCGACAATTTGAAGTGGCCCCTGGCGGATTCACGCCGCGCCACAGCCATCCCTACGAACACGAAGTCTACGTACTAGAAGGGCAGGGGATTGTTGTCGAAGGCGATACTCAACATGAGATCAAATCAGGTGACGTCATTTATGTGGTTCCTGACGAGATTCACCAATTCAAAAACGAAAGCGAGAGCCCGCTCAAGTTTCTTTGCCTGATCCCCAACTCGGCGATGGACAAGCCAATCACCGTCGAGCCAGAATGCGGTCTAGAAATTCACTAGGCAACATCGAGTGGTTTCAACAATCCTTCCTCTACTCGTTTGATGTCCTCGCAAATACTCTTTCAAGTCTCAGAATATATGACCAAAACCATCCAAGCCAAGATCGAAAAACTACGTCGCGAAATTCGCGTTCACGACCAAAGGTACTACGTCGATGCCGAACCCACCATTTCGGATTTGGCATACGACAAGCTCACCAAGAAACTTCAGAAGCTTGAAGATGAAAACCCGAATTTTGTTACTGCAGATAGTCCTACTCAGCGTGTAGGTGAAAGCCCCGTTGCGCATTTGGAGCAGATCGAGCATACCGTCCCGATGCTTTCAATCGACAACTCCTACGAAATAGAAGACCTCATCAAGTTCGGGGAAAAAACCGAAGAACAGCTTGGTGCTGAGGCGGAGTGGGTCGTCGAGTTGAAAATTGACGGTGTCGCAGCGACGTTGATCTACGAAGATGGCGTTCTGGTTCGTTCGCTGACTCGGGGCAATGGAAAAATTGGTGACGATATCACCCACAACATTCGCACGATCGCCGATGTTCCATTGAAGCTTTCGACGGAAAAGCCTCCCAAAATCCTCGAGGTAAGAACGGAAGTCTATATGACCAACAGCGAGTTGGTTCGCTTGAATGAACGACAAGTTAAATCCGGGCAGCAGGAGTATGCCAATACTCGAAATGTGACCGCAGGCAGCATTCGGCTACTCGATCCCAAGATTTGCAAAGAACGTAACCTGCGAGTGTTCTGCCATGGCACGGGCCTTTGCGACGGACTTCAGTCCATTAATCATATGGATTTCTTAAAAGAAATAGGGACCTTTGGTTTGCCGCCAACACCATTTGTCCAATCATTCAAATCAATCAAAAAGGCTGCCGAGCACTGTGAAACGCTGATCGAGGGACTTCATGAACTCGATTTTGAAGTGGATGGTTTGGTCATCAAACTTAATCGGTTTGATCTACGTGAGGAACTTGGCGCTCGCTCCAAAAGCCCGCGTTGGTTGATCGCCTATAAATGGGAAAAGTACGAAGCGGTCACGCAACTGAATTCAATCACAGTACAGGTCGGCAAAACAGGAACCATTACTCCTGTCGCCAATTTGGAACCTGTTGAACTTGCGGGAACAACCGTCAGCCGAGCTAGCCTCCACAATGCGGACGAAATCGAACGAAAAGATATTCGTGTTGGTGATACGGTCATTGTCGAAAAGGCGGGGAAAATCATCCCTCACATCGTGAGAGTTGAGAAGCACCTGCGCAAAGGCCGGCGAAACAAATTCAAGTTCCCAACGAACTGCCCGGCCTGCGAAACCGAAGTCGTCAAGGACGAAGGCGGAGTTTACATTCGCTGCCCCAACCTCAATTGCCCTGAACAATTGAAAGGAAGAATTCGATACTTTGCGACACGCGATGCGATGGACATCGAGGGGCTTGGTGACAAAATCGTCGACCAGTTGGTTTCGGCCAATTTGGTCGAAAGCTACGGCGATTTGTATCGCCTGACCGAAGAGCAACTTACCGGCCTGGAACGAATGGGGCAAAAGTCTGCGAATAAACTGCTTTCCGGAATCCAGGAAAGCAAATCACGTGGTCTGATTCGCCTGCTCAATGCCATGTCGATTCGGCATGTAGGAGTCACGGTTGCCCGAGTCCTCGCAGAACATTTCGAAACCATTGATCAACTTCAAGCTGCTTCGTTGGAAGAACTGGCAGCCGTTGATGAAGTTGGCGAGATTATTGCGGAAAGTATCCATGAGTTTGTGAACGAAGATTACGGCAAATCGATTCTCAACGAGTTTCGAAAAATCGGAATCAAAATGGACGTAAAAGGAACCATTGCCGAACTTGCCGGGGATCAGCTGGCGGGCAAATCCGTCGTCGTTACGGGTACGCTTAGCAAGTACACACGAAATGGGATCAAGGATTTGATCGTCAGCCATGGCGGCAAAGCTTCGTCCAGTGTCTCAGCCAAAACAGACTTTTTAGTGGCAGGCGAAAAAGCTGGCAGCAAATTGACCAAAGCCAAAAAATTGGGCGTTAAAGTCCTGAGCGAAGACGACTTTGAAAAGTTGCTCAATTAGGGTGTGGAGGTAGCGGCTTACTTCGACACAGGATCGCCAACTCCTTACTTGGCTCAAACCTGAAAAAAGTTCTGGTGTTCTCGCGACAAAATGAGACAATTTGATCGTTCCCAATGATGTGAAACGAAGTAGGGTCGGTTCCCGCCGGCCAACCTGTGAATCGACAACGCACTTGCGTTCAACTTCCTTGATCGAAAAGTTCATGCCAACGCATCATTCCACCGTTTCCATCCACTGATTTGCCAACGCCTCGTTATTTCGAAAGTTCCGCATGATGAAATTTGCTTCCCGCCGCCGCTTTATTCAGTCCACTGCGGCTGTTTGCGCGACCACGCTTTTACCAAGCTATTCGAGAGCGATGAACTCCAATGAGGATATTCGTGTCGCGATCGTCGGACTGGGTGGACGAGGACGTGATTTGCTTGCGGCATGTGAAAAATGTGATGGAGTACGGATCGTTGCACTGTGTGATCCAGACGAGGATGCGCTCGGCAACCAAACCAAGTCGCGGGCCGGTGTTTTTGCCACTGCAGACGTTCGAAGAGTCTTAGAACGAAGTGACGTCGACGCAATCGTTACGGCGACACCGAACTACTGGCATGCACTGCTAACGATCTGGGCCTGTCAGGCGGGCAAGCACGTATACGTTGAGAAACCGGTTTCGCACAGTGTCTTCGAAAGCGTCCAGATTACCGCTGCGGCCCGCAAGTACGATCGTATCGTTCAGGGTGGATTTCAAAATCGGGCGGAGAAGGGATTGAAGTCTTTTTATCAGCGCTTGCATGAAGGAGAATGGGGAGCCATCAAACAAGTTCGTGGGCTAAGTTATCGCCGCCGAGGATCGATCGGCAAGCGCGAAACTCCGTTGCCCCTTCCAAAAAACATTGACTTTAACCTTTGGCTTGGCCCCGCGAATGACCATGACATCATGCGGCCACGTTTGCACTACGATTGGCACTGGGATTTTAATACGGGAAACGGTGACTTTGGCAATCAGGGACCACACGAGTTGGATCTGATGCGATGGGCGCTAGGTGACCCGACCGAACTTCCCAACTCGGTGGAATGTTTTGGTGGCCGGTTCCTTTGGGACGACGGGGGAAATACAGCAAATGTTCAGATCGCAAGATTTGATTATGGGGGTGTCCCCTGTTTGTTCGAGGTCAACAACGTCGTCCATGACGTCAATTTCCAAGGCACAGGCGTCGGGGTAATTGTAACTTGCGAAAACGCTGAGTTCCGTGGTGGCCGTGGAGGCGGACGTGTTTATGATCACGATGGCAACGAACTTCAACAGTTTCGCGGCGGCGGAAATCACATGCAGAACTTCTTTGAAGCCGTGCGTGCAAATGATAACAGCAAGCTCAATGCGGAAATCGGCTCGGCGGCACTTTCCAGTTCATTGGCTCACATGGCAAACGCATGTTACCTTGCAGGAAAAAGCGCTACGCCTGAACAAGTCTCCGAATCCCTCGGAGGCGACGAGGTCATGGTAGAAACTCTCCAACGGTATAGCGGCTGGCTTCAAGATAAGGGCGTTGACCTCAATCAATCACAATGGACCCTCGGACCGAAGTTGAAATTCGACTCAGAAACAATGCGTTTCACTGGTGAGACCGGCGAACGAGCCAATGAGACGGTCGCAATCAAGCGAGATTACAGTCGCGAAATGTTTGTCGTGCCAAACGATGTATAGATTTTTTCCATCCTTTGCTGGAGATTCCGATTCCACGTTTTGCAATCTGCAATGAGACTTATGGCGATTGGCCATTGGAGCAAGCGTTGGCAGATATCGCGAATGCTGGATATGAGGGAGTGGAGATCGCGCCTTTTACCTTGGCCGATGACCCACGACTTCTGGATGAAAACCAAGCCAGAGCGATTGGCGATCAAATCAGATCTCACGGATTGACCGTCGTGGGCTTGCATTGGCTACTCGCCTCTCCAGAAGGAATGCACTGGACGTCGCCGAGTATTGAAGTCCGTGCGACCACGACCGAGTTCGTAAAGCACCTTGTCAAATTATGTGCTGCCATGGGCGGGAACATGATGGTCTGGGGCAGCCCCCAACAGCGCAGCTACGACGCATCTGAGCCTTATGCCGAGGTTATGGATCGTGCGGTGGAAGTGATAAGCGAAGTATGTGATTGCGCTGGCAGGGCAGGGGTGACGATTGCCGTCGAGCCGCTTGGCCCACTGGAGACCAACTTTCTTACAACTGCAGCCGAAACGGTCGAGTTAATCGAACGGGTAAACCACCCCGCCTGTCGATTGCATTTGGATGTCAAAGCCATGGCCAGTGAACGCACACCAATTGAACAAGTGATTCATGAAAACGCAAAATACACAGCCCATTTTCACGCCAACGATCCGAACCTCCGTGGACCGGGCCAAGGCGAAGTCAACTTCTCCTCAGTCGCTCAGGCGTTAACGGAAACGGGATATGACCAATGGGTCAGCGTGGAAGTATTTGACTACACTCCCGACGCGCCGACTATAGCCAGGGAGAGCATGGCAGCACTTCAAAAGAGTTTCAATTTGCCTAAAGAGGAGCAAATCAAATGAAGAATTGGCGGGCCGTGACGATCGTGATCATTACAGTTGTTTGTTCACAATCGTTTCTTGATTGCAGCGCACAGGAGACATCATTTTCCGCCGAGCAACTCGATGGGCGTACGCGCATCTTGCTAGATGGAGAGCTGTTTACTGAATTAGTACATGACGACGATTCGCCCTATGGTACGATCCCTCGACCATTTCTTTTCCCGATTTACGGGCCGACGGGTGCATCGATGACTCGCAGTTACCCGATGCTTGATCAGGTTGAGAAAGAATCACGCGACCATCCCCATCATCGCTCGCTTTGGTTCGCGCACCCCGTCAACGGCGTTGATTTCTGGGCCCAGGGCGAAGGCAAAGGGCGCGTTGTCGCTGACGGCGAGCCAACGGTTTCTGAAGATAGCACCGGCCTGGGCATCACGATGAACGCCAAGTGGATTGCTGCCGACGAGACCGAACTCTTGATCGGTCGACAGGTTTATGGCTTCAAAGTTCAGGAGGATGGAAGCCGAGTGATCGATATTCAAGTCGAGCTGACACCGGCTGAAGGCGTCGAGCAGGCGACATTCCAAGACACCAAGGAGGGAACGATGGCGATTCGGACCCACCCGGCATTAAGACTTGTGGGCGATCACGCAAGCGGTCATGCGTTTAACAGCGAAGGTGACACTGATCGAGACTTGTGGGGTAAACGCGCCAAATGGGTCGCTTATTGGGGCACGATAAAGGATGAAATTTGTGGCGTGGCGATTTTTGACCACCCAAATAACCTGAGACATCCTACGTGGTGGCATGCCCGGGAATATGGATTGGTTGCTGCAAATCCATTCGGAATCCATGACTTCGAACGAACTCGCGAGGGACTCGGGGACTTTGAATTGAAGCAAGGTGAGACGCTGAATCTGAAGTATCGTTTCGTTTTTTTTGCGGGGCATGCGACGGACAAATCGATCAAAAAAAAGTATGAGAGTTGGGTAGAAGAATCGAACCGAATTGAATCGAAAAAGTAACTCGCAGACTTCACCTGAGAGAATCGAACTGACCACTTTAATGGTAACCCGACACGTAAGTGAGGACGGTACTGGATGTTCCTCGCTCACGCGTCGGGTTTCCATCTCCGACTCAACCAACTCACTTATCAGGTTTCCGTTCTACTCAAGCAACACGATTGCCTACTCATCAACTGGGATCACCTACTCATCAACTGGGATGGGACACGATGTATTTGCCGCGGAGCGACTACTTCCATTAGCCCCAGACTAAAAGTCTGGGGTAACATTCCCTACCAAAAACCGAGTCGCGGAGCGACGGCATCCGTAGACAGGCCCGTTGTCTTAAATCATTCCCGATTCCCGACTTGCGCCCAAGATTCTAGCGAACCTTGGTGTCGTTGAATTCGGGCAATTTGACCATGCGAGGAGCGATAGAAAAACTGTCGCCCGTAGCCATCCTCACTTCGTCGCGAACGCTTCCTTCTTGAAACGGCCCGATTCCCATGACTGACCAGCGGCTTGCATCGGCACGGGCAAGGCTTCGTCCACCGTCAAAAACCATCTCGCCTGTTTCGGTAGAGTAGGCAACCACACCCAACTTGGCGGTGCCGAATTGACTCGATTTTTCATACATTCGGACTTCGGGAAGTTCGATAGGAAGACCAGGAATGGCCAGCCCGGGAACGCCCAAATAAGTTTCAACGCTATCCGTTCCGACGCCACCCGAAACTATTTCGACTGTAATGTCCGATCCTTCCTTGGCATCAACCAAAGAGGCACCGGAAACCAAGAGACGCTGGCGAAGCGAACCCACAATGTACCCCTTATCGACGGAATCCAAGAACTGCGAATCCAGGAAAACCTTGCGACCTTTGACTTGTGGCAATGCAGTCTTGTCCAAGGTTTGATCCACTGCGTTAGAGATCAGCAATTGTTCCATGCCGGTACGAGCGGTATTAGAGGTTCGAGTCGTTGTGCAACCCATTGCTAGGCACGCAACAAATAGGGCAGGGAAGATTAGGATTTTCAGGGTCACAGTGAGGCTCTCTAATTGATCAGCGAAAACGCTTCAAAAGGCATTTGGTGCCGAGCGACACCGGGGCAAGGGATGTCTAAATACCAATTTCAGAGGGGATTCACAATGAACTTTTTACATGCTAGCGGCCTTGCTGACTGAAAAGAACATAGTCTCCCTCACGCGTTCAGTTATATGAATCACTCTCGCAGAGAGCAAAATGTTTTTTGGGTGCCATGGTCCACGCTTGCGTGGCCATGCTCTTACATGTCTCGTCCGCATTGGAGATCGAATCAACAGATCATATTTGAGCGACCCCACTCCCCAGAGGAAACTTCCACGCAAACCGTCCAACGTTCAAGATCAACGCAATGGAACGTTTAACATGCCCACGCGTTGCGTGGCGCATGGCACCCACGATCTAGAATTGAAGTCAGTGCCTCCAACGTTCCACTCCTGCCCCAAAAATTGTTGCGAAGCCAGAACGATTCAAAAATGTGACCAGGGTCCCCATCTACTGCTTCACCTTCGCCAGGATCTCTTCGCGTTCGCCGGTCATCAACAATCGATAAAGCTTGCCGTCTTCCTGTAGTAACCCTTGGCATTTTTTTGAGTCGGCCCATTTGGTGTCGATGGCGATGACCATACCGGACTCGTCAACGGGGCCGACTTCGTCCACAACGGTGTGTCCGACGACCACATGCTTTGCTTGATGACGATCAAGGATTGTCTGCATCTGTTCTTGAGTGGGTTGCCCGCCCCAAGTTTCGCTATATCTTGGAAAGTAACCTCGATACCAAAACGGACCATAACGATGTCCGACAGGATCTGTCCCGACTGTACCTGGCTCCATTCTAAAACGACCCAGCTGAGATCGCACCAGTTCATTGAGTCGATCCGGCTCGATTTTTTCCTGATCAAGAGCTGGTGAATAGCCTCCGTGAACAAACAAGAGATCGCCGACACGGACGACCGCATTTTTTGAACGTAACCAGCGCCCGATTTCGCTGTCCGGGCCATGTAAGTCCTCATAGGCGATTCCATATTGCTCTGCAACAAAATGATACTTTGGATGGATGTAGCGCAAATCCCCCGCCATGACCATCGCCTCGTGATTTCCCAGCACATAGTGAACTTTCCCGCCAGCTGCATCGGCTTCGCGCTCTAGCCGCCGGATCAACCACAAGGTTTCCGTCACCGAGGCGCCGCGATCCACAAGATCACCAACAAGCACCAGGTGTCCAGCTCCCCAACTCCAGTGCCCATTCTCATCAAGGACTTCATGGTTCTGGAGAAACCGCAGCGCGTGAAGGTAGTTCCCTTCCAAATCGCTGATCGCCATTAGTTTCTCGGGCGAGTCCCACTGTGCCTTGAGCGGCTCTGGACTCTTGGGATTGATAACGATTGACGGCACCAGGGGCGAAAGGTCGTTTACTTCCAGACTGCCGGTGACGTTCTCCAAAAGTTTTCGCTGCACTTTGCCTTCCTTCATCGAAAGGACTTCCGCCGTCGTCTGGTCTCGCCACATCACGTAGGGTCCGTCTACGATGTCGGAGACTTTCATCGGTGTGGATCTCAGGACGGTAATCGTAGAAACCGAATCGATTGTGAAAAACTCGACAATCGCCAAATTTCCGACGACTGCAAATTCGCTGGTATCAATATCTGAATTTCGTTCAGCGATCAAAGTTCGTCCTTTTACAACCCAATCACCCTCTCGGCCTTCTGGTTTCTTGGTAATTTCGCCAAGCAGGACCTGTCGCTCCTGCGCATCTGCAGAACCGAACAACAAGACCAACAACAGGCAAGCGACACTACGATTCATTTCCGCTCTCTCAGAAAAACAAAGCACGACTCAACCATCATCCTACAAACTCCAGTGCCATATCGCGACCCAACTCGAGTGAACCGGTACCGTTGGCCTTTCAACCACCATTGCCAATTTTCAAATAGTGGCCAATCTAGAACCACCAGTTCCGGGTTTTTTCCTGTGACGGTTCTCGAGCCTTTTCCGCAAAACGGGACACAAAGAATTGATTGCGGTTGAATTGTTCGGCCGATTGAAAAACAATTCTGTCAGTCTCACCTAAAGAAGCCAATGTTTGAAAAACAATTTGTTGACTGGATTGCTCACCGAACTCCGCCCTCAAAGGAAACTTTGATTGCTGTTGGAGATGATGCTTGCCTGATCGCCGGTACAAATGATGGAACGGTTGTTACCACTGACACGCTTTGTGATCAGGTTCATTTCGATACGGAGACTCATTCATTGAGTCGAATTGGTAGGAAATGTCTCGCAGTCAGTATTAGCGATGTGCTGGCCATGGGGGCCAAACCGGCTCAAGCCTTGTTGACATTCTTTTTTCCGAAATCCTGGTCGCTGGATCAAGCTCAAGAAATCTATTTGGGCGTTGAAGCCCTTGCCAATGCCCATGGGATTTCAATTGTGGGTGGGGACACAAATCGCTACGAGGGCCCGCTGATTGTTGGCTCGACCGTACTGGGGCATGTGACACCCTCAAAATGCTGGCGGATCGACGGAGCAAAAACTGGAGATGTGATTCTGGTGACGGGCGATTTTGGAGGCAGCATCCTGGGAAAACATCTGGACTTTGCTCCTCGTACGACTTGGGTCCAAATCGTTGCCCAGGATTATTCAGTCCATGCCGCCACCGACATCACGGACTCCCTTTCACTGGACTTGGACTACTTATTGCGTCAGAGCCAACGGGGTGCGGAAATCTACGCGGAGAAGATCCCTATCTCTTCCGCAGCACAGACACTTTCCAAGCAAACTTCCAAATCTCCACTTGAACATGCGTTGACGGACGGGGAGGATTTCGAGTTGTTATTATGTGTTTCAAATGAAACAGCCAATCAACTGGTAGAAAAATTTTCTGAGGTCGTCACTCCAATTGGTGTCGTCACGCAGAGCATGGGAATGGTCCTTTTTGATGGTGAAGACAAAACGGTCCTGAAACCCGATGGATACGTTCACTGAGTTTTGACGAGACCATTCAGCTCGAATGCATGACCCTATTTTTGTAGACAATCTTTGCCGCGGAATAGCACACGAGAAGTATCTTTCCCCTGTCTAGAAATTGAGACAACGAAACGCAATGTCTGAAGTCGATCATCAACTAAAACTCGTTTCCAACTCTGTGGATGAAACGTATGACCTCGGTGTTAAAATTGGCGAGGTGATTCAGTCGGCAACCGCTTTGGGGCTTAATGGCACCCTCGGAAGCGGGAAAACCAAATTGACTCACGGAATCGTGTCGGGCGTAACCGGACGTCATGAGATCGTCGTCAGTCCAACTTTTACGCTATGCATTCCTTATTCAGGCCGAGTCGATCTTTGGCACCTCGATGCCTATCGAATCCGAGACGACGAAGAAGTCTACGATTTGGGGTTGGACGAGGCCGTCGAAGATGGCAACGTAATTGTCATTGAATGGGTCGACAAAATTCGCGAACTCATCCCACCGTTGGATTTGTTGATCGAAATCGAGCATGAATCTGAGCATCAGCGTGTACTGGAATTCGTCGCGTTGACCCCAACAGGCGTTCAACTGCTAATGGATATTCGCAAATCTCAATAGTGCAGGGCAGGGGAGAATTCGTCAATAATTGGCATTAGTGGTCAAACGGGGCGTTATCGGAAACAAACTAGGTCAAATCGGGGGGATCTCAGGTGTTTGCGTCTTGAACATCAATTCTCTCGGTTTTATTCTGGAAAGGCATTCACCTTGTTTTTCAGCTTGTTCTTGGCACATGAATTATCGCTCATACGGAGCTACTACGGCTCTGGCAATTTTCGTCTTTGGATTCCTTGGATTTGGACTTTGGCCGACTCCCAAGGCTCAGGAAATCGCGCCCCAAATCCAACAAGATCAGGTTGCCGCAGCGCCGCATTTGAATCATCCAGCCAATTGCGGATGTTGCCAACCGGCGTGTGTCAGCAAAACCATACTGGTTCCTCGCTGGGAAACGACCTATTCAACCGTCAATCAAACTCAGTTTCGCCAGGAACTTCGCACGAGAAATTATACTGTGCTGCAAAATCGCACACGGCAGTTTCCCGTCACGCAAAACTTCACCGTAATGGTTCCCGAAACTCGGACCCGACAAGTCGTCACCTATCGCCAAGAACCTTACCGCGAGGAGATTCAACAACCTTACACCGTCATGGTTCCGATCACGCGCGAGCGGGAACGAATCGAATACAAGACGGAATCGTACGAAGAACCCTATCAAGAGACCTACTCGGTTCAGGTGCCTGAAAGAAAACAGAGGGACTACACGGTAACGCGAAAAGAAGCCTACTTTGAGGAAGTTCAAGAGGCTTACACGATTCAAGTTCCGAAAAAGAAAAAGCGGCAGTACACCACGTACAAGACACTTACGGAAGAAGTTCCAACGCAAGTGAACTATACGGTCAATGTTCCCAAGAAAAAAACCAGGGACATTACGCAGACTCGTAAAATTGTGGAAGTCATTCCGGAACAGGAATCCTACCAAGTGATGGTTCCTGAACAGCGTGAACGAAGAATCGTAACCTACCGAACGGAACAACGTGATCGCGAAATCGCAGTTCCCTATACCGTGTATGAGCCACAGATCTTTTCGCGCAAAGTCACCAAACAGCGATACGATGTCAGGACTCGAGAAATCCCTTACCTCATTACGGAATATCAAACGGTCACTAAAACTCGTTTTGAAAAGTACACCACTCAGGTACCCGAATCTGAGGACGTAATTGAAAACTACAAAGATCGCGTCGTCTCAATTGACTTTCGCCCTGAAGAATACACGGTAATGATTCCTTACGAGAAAAACGTTCCTGAACAATACGAAACGACGGTCTACCAGCCGCGAGAAGTGGTGCGAAATTACAGCGTTACCGTTCCATATATCGAAACGCGGGAAGAAGCCTACACGACCATGGTGCCAGAAGAGCAATCTCGTACGGCCAACCGAACGGTAGTTGATCGAATTCCCGAACAGCGATTCCGAAACGTCTGCGTCGACCAAGGAAGCTGGCAAACAAATACAAAAACGGTTCTCGGTTGCGCCTGTTCACGTGATGGTTGCGGATCTGCAACTTGCTGCCCGACTTACCATACGGTGTCCGAGCCAGTCTGGTGTCCCAAACCCGTCACCAAACAGATCCCCTACACGACCTATCGCTCGGAAGGTCGCCAGGTCCCTTACACGTATACGGTCACGATCCAACGACCCAAACAGATGACACGGACGGTACCGTACACAAACTACCGAACGGAACGGCGTCAAACATCGCACACCGTCATGGAGCCCAAGAAACAAACAAAAACCAGAATGCGAGTCACGACAAAGTATCGTGAAGACAAGCGAACCCGCCAGGTTCCCTACCAGAAAACGGAGATGGTCAATCGGCAACGAAAAATCCAAGTGATCAAGTATGTGTCCAAACCCGAAACCTACGAAGTTCCCTATACAATTCAGCAACCACGTGAAATCGAACGGACTCGAACAGAGACCTACACGGTCGCCGTTCCCTTCGAGGTCGAAGAGCAATTTACCGTTCAGGTTCCTGTCACCAAGTATCGTCCGACTTTACGGCCCTATTTCGTTAACGTACCGGTTGTGGAAACCGAAACCTATACTGTTCACGTCGCACAAATGCGAACACGAACCGTGCAAAAACGTGTTGTTAAGGACAGGCCAGAAATCAAAACCGTTTCCTATACAGAGATGGTTCCAGAAATCCGAACTCGCACGGTAATCAAAACCGCGACTCGAAAAGTTCCCGTCATCAAAACGGAGACCTACACCGTCGTTGAGCCAGAAACTCGATATCGAATACGTAAAATTCGCAAGTACCGTGACGTGCCCGAAGTTCGCACGCAGTACTACACCGAGATGGCGACCCAAACTCGAACGAGAACTCTTTTCCGAAAGAAAACCAGGCAGATTCCGATCGTTCGCACCGAAAACTACCAAGTGATGGTGCCAGAGATGCGCGTGAAAAGCCGTTTCGAAACACGCTATCGCCAGGTCCCAGATCTCAAGAACGAAACATTCACCGTTCAAGTGCCCAGACAAAGATCGCAGACCCTCATTCGAACAGTCACAGAACAGATCCCCGTTCAAAAACAGCAGACTTACACGGTGTGCGTCCCCTATCAAGTTCAGGTCAGAATTCCACGCTGCGTCTGTCGTATGGTGCCCCAAACCGTCACAGTTCCGTTGGAGAATTGTTGCAACCAGTGCATGCAAGAGAGTTTTCCCGAGTATTGCAACGCAGGAATGGCAATGATGCGCTACTTGGACGTTTGGACGTCAGGGTACTAGTGCTGGAACTTGAAGTTGATATTGGATGGAAATCGGTAAGAATGCCTGCTTTTCAAGGGAATACGAACAAACTGGCCGGTTTCCCAATCAAGGTTAATTCTGACTTCCAGCACTAAAGCACGATGTGTGTACCGACGTTGGTCTTCACACATCAATCTTCAAAAAGCTCGTTGAATGACTGCTGAGACGATCTAGCAACCAGCAAGCACGCTGGTCCGAGGGCTCTGAATCCGTTGATGATTTTGAGTTGGCGAAAGTCCGCGAGATGGCTGGCAGTTAGCGATCAATCAAAACTCTATGCGGTCTGCCCGTTCTGCGGCAATGTATCTGTAGGCAGTATTGCCGGGAATGGTTTGGTGGACTCCAGTGGCGAGTCACCTGTTTTGGATTCGTCTTCCCCTGCCACTGTTGTCAAACGGTTGCGGCCAAATTCTTTACTTCGATAAAGTGCCTTGTCTGCTCGGTTGTACAGATCTGCAGCATTGTCATTGGGTTGAATGACTCCAAGCCCCATGCTCATCGTTACGACAGTTGAGGCATTTTTTCCGTCGCCGAAGCCGAAGTTATAGAGTTCGATCGTTTGTCGAATTCGAGAACCTACGAGATCCGCATTTTCGTGATTGACGCCTTTGAGCAAGATAGCAAATTCATCGCCACCAATCCGAGTCACCACATCATCAGGACGTACACATTCGTTAAGCGCTTTCCCGACGCTGATTAGGACCTCGTCTCCCGCTTGGTGACCGAAGGTATCGTTGATTCGTTTGAAATGATCCAGGTCCACGAGCATCAGTGCGAAGCTGGTTTCATCGACGCGATAGCGACAAATCATATAGTTGATTGCTTCTTCGAAGGCTTTTCGATTGCCGACGTTACAAAGTCCATCGGTTCGAGCCTCCTTCTTGGATCGATCCAGCTCTTGGGCCTGATTTTCAAGTTGGTACTTGGTAATCGCCAGATCATTTTCCATCTTTTGGTTTGTCTGAACCACACAATCAATGTTGTGCAACAGCTGATCCTGAAGTATCTGCAGATCGTCCTGGGCCTGTATCTCTTTGACGTCCTTTTCGACACCAGCCAGCTTTTGATTGTGGCTTCCGACATCAACCGTCATTTTATGTGTGTTGTCGATTAAACGAAGTAACGAATCCTGAATGACCTTACGCTCATTGCCCAGCTTTCGCGACTCATTTACCAATGTGAATTTTCGTCCAAGCACGAATCCTGCGACGACTCCTAGCCCCGCACCAACTAGCGCCCACAGTAAAAACGCGATGACGTCAGTAACTTCGATTCCATACATTATTGACAATCCCCTGATACGGTGTTTTCAAATCCCTTGCCGCAGAATTGTGGCAGAACTGAACTAGCGAAGGGAGCAGAAGAAGAGGTTTCAGGTCTACCAATGAAGTCGCCTTGCACCCATTGGAAACCAGATTCGAGAGCTCTCTGAAAGTCGTTTTGGCACGCAATTCCCTCTGCGATGGCCTTCATACCCAAGTCGTTCACTGTTTGAACGATTCCGGACAGTAAATTTAGACGGAACGTGTCTTGGTGATCGCCAGCGACAATTTTTTCGCTGACCTTAACATAGTCGGGTCGAACGAGGTCCAACAATTGCATTGAATTGTTTTCTACGCCCCAGTTGTCGAGAGCAATTTCGAATCCACGTTGCTTAATGTCCTTGGCAAATCCAGCCAACAGCCGATTGTCCCCGTTCCCCGTTAGCGAGATTTCGAAAACGATGGATTGCGAATCGTAAGCGTTTTCTTCTGTCGCGTCCAAAATCTCAGACCAAAGATAGTCGGCCTGATAACATCGGACGGGATCAACATTAACGAAGGCCTTGCGATCGCCAAGTGGTTTGTAACATTGAGAAAGACAGCCCTCAATCACTTTCCAATGAAGCTCTTGATGGAGCCCATGTCGACCAGCAAACTCAAATAGGACTTGGGCATCAATTGACTTGCCGTTGGTCGCCTCATGGCGCAGAGAATACTCCTCGGCCATGATTTGGTTTCGATTCGATGCACAAACGATTGGCCGTCGATAGCAAGTCAGTTGTCGCTTGGAAATCGCGTCCACGATCCAAGGCGAAACGAAATGATGATAAAAATCCGTAAGTGAGTCGGGATATCGCCGAGTTTTCGAATCGTTTTGTTTACCCGATTCGAACAACTGAACATTGACCTCATCCCAAAATATGGGGGCCAATGATTGGGAAAATTCGATTCCCAGCCTCCACAGTTCATCACGATGACAGCGAAAAAGGACTTCATGATCGACGTCTGAACAACAGTCGATCTCATTGTCGGCAAATTCCAGACATCTAAATGCGCGCAGCAGTTGAGGTTCGTTTGCCGTCAACTGCACCAGCCAATGCTCAGAATTTTCCAGTTTCGTTTTCACTTTTGCTCTTCTATTGTTGCGAACGAGAAAGTTTAGGATGCGGAAATCCGCAGTTCGCGAAAATGATTTGAGCTAGTGGCGAGACTTCACGTAGTGCCTACTGAGTTTGACTATTACTCCGGTTATCCTGCTCGGTCCCTGAAACTTGGTGGTCTCAAGCACGCATTTGCGTCCCAGAACTGGTGATCTTCGAACGCGATTAGCTTCTAGAGACGACCGATTCGTTCTTCCGATCAGGGCATTCAGCCGTCGGTTTATGACACAGAGAACAGGAAGTATCTTCCGATCCGCCATTTTGCGCAGACAATCCGCCACAAGAACCCGTTATCGGCTTGTTGTTGAAAATCGCTCCAATGGCCATTCCGAGAATCGCTAACCCAAAAATTACCGCCGCACCGATGAACATGGGCAAAATGGAATCTTGAGATGCCGTTGGCTTCGCAAGAGCTTGAGGCACATCGACGATTTGCATCCCACCTCCAACCATTTCCAGAAAGTCTTCGTCTGTTCGTTCTATCAGGTAATAGGGCAACTCCAAACGGTCGAACAGCCTCTTGCATCCGTCGGGGCCGAGCACCAATCCCGCTGTTGCATAAGCGTCAGCGGACATACAATCATCCGCAATCACTGAAACGCTTGCCAATTGGTGGGTCACCGGCGCCCCAGTTTTAGGATCGATCGTGTGACTGTACACTTTTCCATCGACCTCATAGAAATTTTGATAATCACCCGAAGTCGCCATGGCCGCGCTGTTGAGTTTCACCAACTTACGATACTTTCGAGTCGCACTCGCTTGGGGATGCACGATCCCAATCTGCCAGGGATTCCCATCCGCCTTATGCCCTGTCGTACGGACTTCACCACCGACTACGACCATATGGTTTTCGACACCCAAGTCAATTAGTAGTTTGGCGACCTGATCAACCGCATACCCTTTTGCAATCGCCGACAAATCTATTCGAATGTCAGGCACCGATTTTTTGATCGCGGGCGGATCCATGCGTACTTCTAGTTTTGAGTATCCAACCAGCTCCTTTGCTGCAGAAATCATCGCGAAACTTGGAACTTCAAAATTTGATTTGTCTTTTCCAAATTTCCAAAGGTCAACGATGGGCCCCACCGTAATATCAAAGGCTCCTTCCGTTTTTCGGCTGATTTCCAATGCCCTAGATATTACCGTCGCCGTTTCGAATGAGACTGCCATCCATTCAACGCCTCCTTCACGATTGAAACGGGATACATCGGAGTCCGCAATGTAGGTGGACATCGTTTGATTGACTTGATCAAGTGCGGCTTGTACCTGCTCCCCAACTTTCTGAGGGTTCAAATCGACGGGCATTGGGTCAATAACGACTTTGTAGTCGATCGGACCCATGGTTTTGCCTTTGATTTCGATTGCCTGGGACCAGCAAATTGCGGGCAAAATGAACAGCGCCAGCAATGCCAAAAAGGTATTATGTTTCATCGTATCGACGTTAAAGGAAAATTGAGATTTCGATACTATCACCTAGGCCTGAAAACTCAAAGTCCCTCAACCAACTGCCATTGCATCGGCAAGAAAAAAGCCTGCTGGCCGTTGCTAGTCGACACTTCAAATTGATGCCCAATGGCCATCAGCGTCGATTTGTGGCGGGTGTTCGTTCGAACCAGGGACGGTAGTCCATATACGGAATCAATCAGCCACAAACTGTGCAGCGACCTTCTTGAACTCTTGGTAGGCCAATTCCACGGCAGTGATCGCTACAAAGAACTGACTTGCGGAGTCCTCGGAAACAAATTCGAGTTGCCTGGCTTTCTCAGCAGCAGCCATCGCACCAACGGTTCCGAAACTTGACTTCATTGAGTGGCCGGTACGTCGCAGGGACATCCAATCCGATTTCGAAACCATCTCTTCGGCAAGTTTCAGCAGTTCCGGGATCTGCTCAAGGCACATTTGCAGAAGATCAGCCGCGAGCTCCTCATCACCGCCTGTTGTAGCAAGTGCCGATTCTCGATCAAACAAAGGCAGTTCGTTAGGTTCAGGTACAAAATTCACGGCACTACTCATGACAGGTTGGCGTTCTACGATTGAGTACAAATCAGCGGGTTTGAATGGCTTGATCAGGTGCCCGTCCATACCGGCTTCTAAGAATCGCTCCTCGTCGCCACTCATCGCATGAGCTGTCATTGCGATAACGGTTTGCCGCTGCGATTGATCAATTTCGCGATCTCGAATGTGGCCCACGGCAGTCAAGCCATCCATTACGGGCATTTGAATATCCATCAAAACGATGTCGTATCGTTCACGCTGCAAAGCATCGAGTGCATCCTTTCCATTCTGGACAAGATCGACTTGATGACCGCGACTTTCAAGCAATCCAATCGCGACCCGCTGGTTGACGACACCATCCTCCGCCAACAGCACGCGACGAGATTCGATATTCTCGACCTTTGCAGCAGTGACACCCAATTCGGCGGGAGCCGAAGTAGGCGATACGCGAATAGTAAATCCAAAAACACTTCCCTTACCAAGGCTCGATTGCGCGTCAGCGGTTCCCCCCATCATTTCCGCCAGTGTCTTGCAGATTGCCAATCCAAGTCCGGTTCCACCATAGCGTCGTGTGGTGCTGACATCCTCTTGTTCAAAGGGTTCAAAAATCCGTTTTAACTTTCCGGTAGACACTCCGATTCCCGAATCTTCGACTTCAAAGCGTATCAAATCAGATTCAACATTGGATTGTTCGTGAATCTTGCCAATACGAATTTTGATCTCGCCTCTTTCTGTGAACTTGATCGCATTGCTAACAAGATTAAGGAGGATTTGCCGGACCCGAAGGCCATCTCCGAGATAATAGTCTTGAACATTCGAGTCAATGAACTCCGAGAGCTGGAGGCCCTTAGGGTTCGCTTGAGTTTTCAACAATCCGACGATTTCGGCGAGAATCCGCATTGGCGAGAAGGTATTTTCTTCAAGTTCCAGCTTGCCCGCTTCCATTTTGGAAAAATCCAAAATGTCATTGATCACGCCAAGCAGACTCTCAGCGCTGCTAGTCGCAAAACCGAGATATTCGCCTTGAGTCGCGTCAAGCTGCGTGCCTTTGAGCAACTCGCACATTCCCAGCACACCGTTCATGGGCGTTCGTATCTCGTGGCTGATATTAGCGACAAACGCGTTCTTGGCTTCGTTGGCTGCTTCCGCTTCACGACGTGCGGCATCGAGTTTCAAATTTGCCTCGTCCGTTTTCGTTTTGGCATTTTCAAGTTGATCAATAAATGCCGCCTGCCGGCGATTCCAAAACAAAACTCCGCCACTGGCCAATACAATCGTAGTGATCGCCGAACTCAGTACCCACCAAAAACGATTCGACTCGTAAAACTTCCTTTGAAAGAAGCCATCAGTGACCCACTCGGCATGAAACTTTCGGTGGTCCGCCGGTTTCATTCGGTCCAGCGTTTTGGAAATGATGTCAGCGAACATACCCCAATCATCGCGGACTCCAAATCCATTGCGATAGACGAAGTCGGTTTCGCCCGCGATTCGCAGGTTGGTGATCCCTTCACTCTCAGCAATGAAAGTCACAACCGACGAACCTCCAAAATAGGCGTAGACTTCGCCTGTCGAAAGCATTCGGATTCCATGCGCGGGGCTATCCGCTTCGACAATATTGATGTCCGGATAAAGTTGTCGCAAAAAAGCTTCGCCGGTATAGCCGTTGGGAACTGAAACCCGTCGACCAGCCAGATCACTGAGCTGCATATTTCGAGTTTCGCTTTTCCGCACAATAATTAGTGCGGGATAGGATATGTATGGCTTGCTTACCGATACAAAGGTTCGATCCGTCCACGGGACAATGATTGAAATGGCATCGATCTCTTTCGCTTCAAGCAAACGCAGGTTTTCTTCCCAATTTTTTGTCTTGGTCAAAACAAACTCGACCCCAAGTTCCTTTTCAAAATGATCCAAATAGCCCGATACAACGCCCTGAAAGTCGTCCTTGTTCCAAAATTCAAAGGGGGGAAAGTCTGGAGTCGGGGCCACTCGAAGCTTGGGATGGTCTTCCAGCCATTGCCGTTCCTCATCAGTCAGCCAGCGCAAGTCGGACCGCTGGGCATTAACCTGGGTAACACAACATACGAACAGCAAAAGTGCAAAGATTGATTTGGATTGTGGCAACATACGTTCCTCCAAAGCAAATTGTAGACATTCCTGCCTCGTTTGACAAAACAACCAATTCCAAAAAACTCCATGATGCATCGCCAACTCAGCCGCCCAACCCTAGTACCTAGTTCCAGGTTTGAGAGGAACAAGAACTGTTTCGGCGGGAGCCTCAACCTCCCGAAAAAGGCAAAACGGTCCGGGTACTAGGAAGGTCTCCTGGGAAATCGGATAGGCCGGTAAATGAGAGTTTTCCCAATTGCGACTTTTGTTAAACTATTCAGTCTCACAGATAAACTATGAAGGCGAATTTAAAAATGGCTTTGTCTAAACGCAACAAGAATGGGATCGTTTGCCTGGTGATCGCCATCATCTTTTTTGGCGTGGCCATCCAAGACACATTCTTTGACGGAAATATCCCGGTTTCGCACCATTCTGGATTGGGGATCAGCCGCATGGTTGGATCGTTTCTTCCCGGAGTCTTGTTGGCGACCGCCGCAGTTTGGCTGTTTTGGAATCCAAAATCTTGATTTAGCAGCACAGTGTACTTGATGACTAACACAGATTTTCGCGTCGACCAAATTGACCACGTCGAACTGACGGTCCCTGACCGATATCAGGCAGCAGAGTGGTACCGCAAAGTCTTCGGACTCAACATCGTCCCAGAGTTTGAGTTCTGGGCAGACGATCCGAAGGGGCCACTGATGATTGCGACCAAGAACGGTGGTACCAAACTTGCGTTGTTTACTAGTCAGCCTCAAGGTTCGCAGCGCAGTATCGGATTTCACCTGGTCGCATTTCGCGCCAATGCTGAGAGCTTCCTTAAGTTCCTAACGATGCTCTCTGAACTCCAATTACGCAACCAACACGACCAGCTTGTCACGCATGAAATGGTGGTGGATCATGACATCTCGTTCTCGATCTATTTTTGCGATCCCTATGATCACCAATTTGAATTGACGACTTACGACTATGATCTGGTCAAAGTTGAACTCCAATAAATTGGCTCACAAACTGAGTGGGATTTTATTGCCCAAATTTGTGCGTTTAAAGTTGAGCTTTTTTTCAGGGTCGATCGGCCAGAACTGGTTCAACAACGAAACCCCGAGAACTTCCTGTTCTCAAAGAGTTTTTCGTCAAAGCTGCCAATCATTGAGTGTTGAATTGCTATTCATCATGAAAACACGATCGAATTCGACGCCAGTTGTATTAAAAGAAACATGTGGCGTATTTCATTGCAAAAACTCACCGAGCCTTTGCCGTTAACAAAAAAGTTAACTGCCGGTGAATCGACCATCGAATCGATCACCGTCGAATGAGAATGCCCATTGAAAGTTTGTGTAGTCGGGCTTTTCACTAAATTCATTTAGATCTGCAGCAGCAAGCTCATCTCCACCGAAATCTGAAAAAACCTCATCGATTGCGGCTTCTTCGGTGCAGTCTTCATCGAATGTACAAACCTCAATATCGGCGGCTGCCAATGTCTCATCCGGTTCGGCGTCTGGAGTCGGGGCCGTATCGACAATCAACTCGCTCGAATCCGCCGTCGTTGGAAACTCATTCGTCGTCAACTCATAGGTCATCACTGTATCATTCAGTGAATCGACCAGCACCTGGTATTGAGTATTCGCCGCAGCGTCGAATCGAAGGCCGACCGATTCGTTGGTCGTCCCATCGGCGATCAGCTGACCCTCTGCATAAACTGAGACCTGTGCGTCGGATTGGTGTTCTTCACTTTGAACTTGAAGATCCAAAACAATTTCTCCGTCCGCTCCTGCAACGATCCGAAACGCGTCGGTATCGGTTCCAACTTCAAGCTCTCCGCTTGAGTTTCCGATACTGTCTGTTGTTTCGATCAACGTTGCATCGTCTCCGATTTCATTGGCATGGTCGTCAACGATTTCTGGTTCGGCAACCTCGACCAACACGTCATAGGAACCTGCTTGATCGGAGTCCGAACTTACGGAGATATAGTATTCTGCATCCTGCTCCACCAAAAACGAAATTTTCACGGCCTCGTTGGTCGCACCATCGACAATCAAATTTCCAGAACTGTTGAAAACTTTCACATCCATATCAACGTTTTCGTCAGACAATTCGCCCGCGAACAATGTCACTTCACTCGAATTCGGTGAAGTGAAGCGAAACACATCAACATCGTCAACGGTTTCCAAATCACCCTGAATACTTCCACTGCCGTCGACAATCAAAATTTCAGTCGCATCAGAACCAATTTCATTGGCGTGCAAATCAGAGGATGCTTCGGTGCCGTCTGTGCAATCAACGGTTTCTTCGTCGTCAGTAGTCGTTTCGTCGAGAACCTCCGTTTCGCCATCATCGGTACCTGTGTCGGCTTCTGGTCCGCTGTCCGTTGGTGAATCATTCAGATCTTCCTCGGTGTCATTGGTTGGCTCCACATCATCAATGATGTCTTCATCGGCCTCCGTCTCATCGCCGACTTCCGCGTCCTGTTCGGAATCAACCTCACTGTCCGAGTCCTCGCCAACGGGCCCTTCGTCCGGTACGACATCTGTTTCTGGAGAAGAATCATCAAGAACACAATTTTCCTCGACATCAACATCAGCAACAGGTCCTTCATCGGGTTCTTGCTCGTCAACGGCAACATCTGTTTCTGGAGTGGCATCAGCCGGGTCGCAGATTTCTTCATTCTCTGTTCCAGGAACAGGTCCCTGGTCGGTGTCCTCGTCACCAATTTCGACATCCGTTTCGTCCGAAGCCGTCTCGTCTTCAACGACGTCCTCAACCAAATCTTCGTCTAGGCATCCCTCGTCCGCATTTCCACCCGCATCCGCCTCAGGAGCGGCTGGAGCGTCGTCCACTGACTCATCCACATTGGCTTCCAATCCAATTGTCACTTGGAAGTTCCCATTGCCACCATCCTCTGAAGAGATAGTCAACTCATAGGCCTGATCCCCTTGTGCTGCGAACGACAACGTGGCAAAACCTTCCAGGCCTTCGGTTTCAGAAGCCGTGACGAGATTCCCTTCGCTATCATTGACTTGCAAATTGGTTGAATTATCACCAAACGAGGAAGCAACGACGATATCCACCATTCCATCGGCATTGGCCGCGAAACTGAGCGAATCACTCTGATTTTCCGCGTCCAACGAGCCAAAATAGCCGTCCATGCCATCGGACAGGTCAAGTGTAATCGCGGGCTCAATCGCCGCCGACTCGTCAATTGGCCCCTGGTCAGGCGCGATTGGGTCCACACAAACTTCCTGCGTCGCCGTCTCTGCGATGTCGGGCGCCACCATGCAAGTTTCTGTGGGTATTGCCTCGCATGTTTGCATCACATCATAGCCGAGGTCTGCAGCAAGCAATCGGCGGTTTTCCAATCGTTCAAACTTTAGTGCCTTACCTTTTCTCATCTTCTCTCTCCGGCCCCTACAGCCGCTCCTTAAAAAAGTTATTGACGAGATCGGCAAACGCACAAGTCGTGCCGAAGGCAATTTGTTTTTAGAAATGTCGTAAACCAAAGTGTCGAATGATGCATGCAGCGATATCGTGCCGTCAGGGGAACGTAATTTTCACAAGAGTCCATGGAAAAAGTTCAAAGACCACCTTCACAAACAATTCAATTTCATTTTGTCGCGAATCAGAGGTCACAGAAACGCATTCGAGTCGGCTGCCGACGACGGACAACCCATTTCATTCGAGCCTCAAACCCAAGCGGCGAAAGGATTTAGGGCATCTGCGAATCGCCTCGGCGTAGGGGAGTTTTCGTTCTGCCAAATCAAATCAAAGTTCCATCAAGGTCATCCCAGGAATCAGCAAACTGGGCAAAACGGGGGTTTGAAGATTCTCGCTATCAGATGAACGATTTGGTCGTCGACTTTGGGGGCAGTCTTTGCGAGATTGCAAAAGGAATCCGCTGCCGTAGGATGGCGTGCAGGCCTCAGCTCCAGATCAAGAAAATTCGACTCACATCTGCAAGCATTTTGCTCCAGAGAACCAACTTGAACCGGCAAATTCATTTCAAGATTACCGAGCATCTTTTCGTTCTACGGTAGTTGCCATGTCGGAACTATCGAATTGGTTCTAAATCCAATTCACTCTTGGAAACGTTGCTCCCCATTCGAAGCTCGAAAATTCACAATCATTCTGCGGTGACACCAACAAATTGACAATCTCTAGGCTCGTTGGGTCGGATAAAAAACCCAAACTGCCCGCAAATTTTAGCCAGTTTACTTGTTCAGAACGATGGCCCAAAAATCATGCAATCCAAATCTATTTATCGTATAATCTGAGAAACAACTTTTACTTGAGAATACCAATGAATCAAACTTTTAAAATGTTTACTGCCGCAATCATTCTAACGGTTCTGGCGACAAGCCAGTCGATTGCACAGGATAATGATGCGAATGTAGAAAAACTTGCAGGGACATGGACTCTAGACGTCGAAAAAACAGCCGCAGCAATCGAAGACGAAGCGGAAATCGAAATGATGCGTAATGCCATGTCTGAAATGAAGATGGCAATGGAATTCCGCGCCGACGGAACGATGGACATGATGCGTGGCGACGAAAAGATGCCAGGCGAACCCAAATTTACACTGACCGCCAATGAAGACTCAGAGAATGTTTTCGACCTCGAAATCATCATGAGTGCTGGCGGCCGTCCTCCCATGCTAGGAACTGTTGAGTTTATGGGCAACGATGCCATCAAGATCACTCCCGATGATCAACCTGGTATGGTTTTGGTCCGCAATGTTGAAGTTGTCACCATGGAAGACGTTGCTGAATTCTTCGCGGGACGCTGGGAGGCAAACGGCGAAGCGACCCAAAAGATGATCGAAGAAAGTGACGACATGGAGATGCCTGAGGATGGCGAAATTCCGGAAGTATTTATCGTGTTTGCTGATGATGGAACGGTACAACTTGGTGAAGGCGGCGAAGAACCCATGAGCGCCACATTCGAGTTGGAAGCGGGTGAAGGCGACAACGAATTCGTTGTGATCATCACACCAGAAGGAGCGCCTCAAGGCATGGAAATTTCTGCAACCGTGATGGGCAAGGATCAAGTCAAGCTGCAACCTGAAACCGAAGAGATGGCGATCATTCTCGATCGCACTAAAGAGTAGCGGTTACCAACTAATTGACTTCACAAACTAGGCCAGCCATAGGTTGGCCTTTTTAATGCGCGCCTAGCCGTTTCGGCGCTAGCCGCGGTTGAACAAGCAAAAACCGTGGCTAGCGCCAAAACGGCTAATGTCGCCAGCTCCAATTTTTTGCTTTGACAAACCACTAGATTGGGAAATCGGCAATATACTGCGCTGCCATACTTCGAAATGGCAAGTTCTTAGAATTGAAATCAAATAGATCGCGGCATCTCAAATTCAAATTTAGCCTCGCCATTTCCTGGCCGTAATTTGCTTGGTATCCGTAACCGATTTCGGCATGCTTGGCTAAGGGCATCTGGTGGAGCAACACTACCAGATCAACCGATCCCAAAAGTGTAGGCAACTCATCAATTACTAAGAGGGGATGTATCGGTATCAATCAGTCAAATTCACGGTGCCATCGCATCGCCGCGGCCAAAACCGAGTCACCTACGACTGCAGTGGACGTCTCGAATCGATGATTACACTGGGAACCAACGGACTTCCAGATTCCAACCGCACGACAACGACCTTTTATGCTGCCTGCAATGGTCAATCTGTGGACCCAGGCCCTGAAAGTAAACAAGAACGGCAACCTTTGGAGCACCTCCTTCCATTTCTCCGGGCGCTACACTTTTCGACTTCCGTCAACAGAAATATCGATTTATAGACATTTACATTATTTTGAGAGGGCCGATTTCCTAAAATTGGTCACTTAGAGACTGTATAGCCAATTCGACCTTTAGGAAGAAACAAGTGCTCTCAAGCGACAACGAGCTGCTAGGCCTGTATGTCAGGGCGAAGGATGAAGCTGCCTTCGAACAGCTGATTCGTCGACACTCATCGATGGTGATGGGCGTTTGCGGAAGCCTCCTCTGGCAGACGCAGGACGCTGAAGATGCTTTTCAAGCAGTCTTCCTGCTGTTGTCCATCAAAGCGCCAAGCCTGCTTAAACATAACTCGGTTGGTGGTTGGTTGCACGAATCCTGTGTCCGAACTTGCTTGCGACTCCGTAAGAAAATCAGTCGAACTCGAGAAGTCAAAATGGAATACGATCCTGTTGAAATCGGTAGGGAGCCTTGGCAAGTCATTGCAGAGGCTCACAATCTCGAGCTACTTCACAAGGAGATCATGCGGTTGCCCAAGGGGTATCGGGACGTTGTCGTTCTCTGCCACCTTGAGGGCAAAAGTCAGGCTCAGTGTGCTTCAATGCTGGATTGCACAACGGCTTCCGTAAAAGCCGCTCTTGCACGTGGACGTAAGCTTTTGCGTAGGCGCCTAATAAAACATGGTATCGCGGGCTCCGCTGCCATCAGCGCTTCGTCGATAGCAAGCGCAACCATGGCTGCTTCAGCAACCTTAACATCGGGCCTCACAACCCCAGTTCCTGAATCACTCATTCAATTGACGATTCAGGGATGTATCGCCAATTCCTCAGGGCTTGGCGACGGTGCAACGTCTCTGATTGTTCAGTCTCTTATTCAAAAGGAAATGTTAACAATGAAATATAGTTTTTTGCAAAGTGGTCTTGGATTTGCCACGGCGATTGTGGTCACAACCTGCGTGCTTGTTGCTGGAGCCATGGCGGCCAACGCAACAATGTCCCACAATTGCAGTACAAAATTGGGCAAGTTGAAACTCGATTCATCTCCCGGCAATCTAACACCTTTTTCAACTCCAATTAGTTTCGATGGACCGAATCAAGAGCAGGAGGACTCGCGGCGACAACAGGATTCCGATGGGCCCAATGATACCGCCAAAACCTCGGCGGAAAGCTGGCAAGAGTACGTTGATCGACTTCATCAATCGAATGTCATTTCGGACGCACAAAAAGATGAGTGGGAATCCGGAAATCAAATCACAATCACCAAGCATAAGACGACTACTAGTCACAATTTCGAGCAGATGGAATTCCCTGCCGACGTCAACAATCCCGGAAAAGGTTGGAAGACCAAGACAATAGAGGTTCCTTACGTGGAAGCGCTGGATACTTTCTTGGAAATACCCAGATTGGGAACGCAGCCAGACGACGCAGTCAACGATGGATTTCAGTCGAAGTCAAAGGCTAGTGGCCTGCGGAACCTGGAGGATAAAACAGCGATAAACGGTATGCTTGTTATGTTGGACAATCAACTTTGCCTGTCAGAGGAGCAAATTGACCGTCTAAGACCGCTTTTCTCAAAAGATTGGGATTCAAGCCTCAATACACAAGCTCTAATACGGGTGCTGGCTCTCTTTGTAAAGGGCGAGCGTGCGTTAATTGGAATAGATGAGCTGGAGGAAATTCTGTCCGCCAAGCAATTCGAGTTCTTAGATTCGTTTCGCAGACTCGTGGAAATAGGCAGCGAGGATGAGTATGTATCGCTTTGTAACGTGGTGATGGGCCTGAAGCTTTCCGAGTACAAGGATCTGGTGGGTATGTCGGAACAGCAGGAGGAGTCGCTTTCGGTTGTACGTAAAGGCGTAGTCCTCAAAGCCAAGAAGCGGTGTACCGAATTGTACGAAGCGCTTTTTGATAACCCAGAAGACAACGAGATCAAAAGTTCTATATACGTGCCGGTGATTTCACATTGCAGGCGTTTAGAGATTTGGCAGAGTGCACTTGGCAAGATCTTTGACGAAATGCAATTGCAAAAGATTGAAGAACGCGAATCTGCTCGCAACACGTTTTCCGCAGACCAAAAGGCGAACAACATAGTTTTTGGGATATTGCAAAAGGGCGTGAATCTCGGTTTGACACATGACCAGCATGTGAAAATGGTCGATGTGATTAAGAAAGGCGTGGGTGATCGGTTCATTAGTGGCTGGGACATTCAAATGATTTTCGTTAGTGTTCCGGAGGAAGAGTTCCAGGAGATTTTGACCGACGAACAATGGGAACTACTTAAACCGGTGATCGACAAACAACGAGCTTCATTGGAACTGCCCAGAAAATGAATGAAGTCAAAGAAATCGCCAAAACATTTCAGTCATCGTCGTGTGTCATGAGAAGACAGATTCTCCGAAGTGAATTGTAACGATGTTTCTGTAATTTCAATTTAACGATTGGTCAGGCTTTGTGATTGATGAGCTTGCAAATGAAATCTGACCAATCGGGCAACGTGGCGAAGCTGTCCCGTTGTTGGAAGATCACGGATTCGAAGAAATGGCTCACGTGTTTTATATTCCGTTCTGCGAAACGGTGATGCTCGAACGCAGCGATTTCCTCAGAGCCGAACCTTATCAACACAGGGAAGACCGACGATCGTGTTCCAACGACTTACGTCAACAACCGCCTTCGGAGAGTTTCCGAGTACGCTGATCTGGTGAAATTGACCAAGACTCGTTTTCAATCGAAAAGCGACTGCAGCTGAGACCATATTTGGTTTTGGCACGGTCAACAAAGCTGAAAAATCGCTAGAACCGATACGAGAACAGTCATTTTGGGTCAAGCGAATTGGCTCGTGCCGCAAGAACGTGATGTAGACTCAGGTATTAGATACAGGCTGCATCGAATCGACCGTTTGAAAAGAACTCGTGAAACTCGACGATTTTACCCGACTTGAATCTTGTCAAATCAAAGAGACAAGACTTCCTAGCTCAGAATTTATCGCAGTGATTGCCATCATCTGCTTTGTGATTCTGAACTTCGTGAAATAGGCCGAAGACAGGTGAAACGCAAACCCAGCGATAAGAACTGCGGTCGTTGCCTCACTTCACCGACAACCCTTGGCTCACTTGGACTCCTCGCCACAGCCAAGACAGCCAACAAATGTCGGCTTGCATGTTGTGGGTTACTCTTAAATCAGATCCACCAATCCGCGTTAGCTCATCAATTTCTTGTAGCGGAAACGGCGAGGCTCATTTTCATTGATTCCCAGACGCTCTCGTCGCTGCATTTCATAGGTTTGGAAATTGCCTTCGCACCAATGCAAGTAGCCATCGCCTTCGAAGGCCAGAATATGAGTCGCGATTCGATCCAGGAACCAACGATCGTGACTGGTGACCACGACACAACCCACATAGTTCAAGATCGCTTCTTCCAAGGCACGAAGTGTATCAATGTCAAGATCGTTTGTTGGTTCGTCCAATAGCAGAACGTTGGAACCCCGTCGCAACAGTTTGGCCAAGTGAACGCGATTCCTCTCGCCGCCGGAGAGTTTGCCTACTTTCTTTTCCTGGTCAGCGCCACGAAAGTTGAATCGATTGACGTAGGCTCGTGAATTGATTCGTCGTTTGCCAAGCATGATGTCCTCGTGGCCACCAGAGATCTCCTGATACACCGTGCTATCCGGATCCAGACTGTCCCTGGATTGGTCGACATATCCTAGCTCAACCGTATCACCGACTCTCAGCGTTCCTGAATCCGGTTGATCCTGGCCAGTGATCATCCGAAACAAAGTCGTCTTACCGGCACCGTTGGGACCTATGATGCCAACGATTCCACCAGGCGGGAGTCGGAATATCATATCTTCCATCAGGACTTTGTCGCCGAACGCCTTGTTGACGTTTTCCGCTTGGATCACAAGATCACCCAAGGGCGCCCCTGGGGGAATTTGGATTTCCAAGTCGGCGTCCTGTTCGCGTTGTCCCTCGGCCACCATCTGCTCATAAGAGTTGATCCTGGCTTTGGATTTCGACTGACGAGCCTTCGGCGCCATTTTAATCCATTCAAGTTCGCGAGCCAGAGTTTTCTCCCTCGCTTCGGACTGCTTTTTCTCGACGGCAAGTCTCGCCTGCTTTTGTTGCAGCCAGGAAGAATAGTTGCCTTCGAATGGGTGACCTACTCCTCGATCCAATTCCAAAATCCAACCCGCTACGTTGTCGAGAAAGTATCGATCGTGAGTTACCGCAACGATCGTACCGTGATAGTTCTGCAGTGTTTTCTCAAGCCACAGAACGCTGTCCGCATCAAGGTGGTTTGTCGGTTCGTCCAGCATCAACAGATCAGGCTTTTCCAGAAGCAATTTACAAAGTGCAACTCGCCTTTTTTCACCACCAGATAGCTTGCTCACATCCGCCGAACGATCAGGTAGATTCATCACATCAAACGCGACTTCGATTTCGCGATCGAGGTTCCAGGTATTGGTGGCATCAATTTGATCCTGGACCCGGGCCATTTCGTCGTAGACCTTTTGCATTGCCTTTTCGTCCAGAGGTTCTGCACATTTGGCGCTCAGCTCATTATATCGGTCAAGCAATGCACGCCGGGGAGCCACCGCTTCTTCGACATTTCCCCACACGTCTTTTTCGGCATTCAACTGGGGCTCTTGAGAAAGGTATCCCCGAGTGAATCCATCTGTCAGCCGAGCTTCGCCATCATATTCCTGGTCCATCCCGGCCATAATTCGAAGCAATGTACTTTTACCAGAGCCATTGCGCCCGAGGACTCCGATTTTTGCTCCCGGATAAAACGACAGCCAAACCTTGTCTAGGACCGTTTTCTGACCGTGCTTCTTGGTCAGATCAACCATCTGGAAAATATACTGCTTGCTCATGCCACCGGTTCTTTCAATCAAAAATTATCTTGTCTGATAAGGGTACAAAGCTGCCCGCTCGTTTCAAGGGCTTTTGCCACGTTGGAGCCGGAGTTATTTGTTCTGGCCATCCAAATGGCTCCGAAGTTACTTCTAGTCGTGACGCTGGTAAAACCCAGCCAAACGGTCTGGAGAAATCCCTAATCGATAGGCGGCGGTAATGCACCAGTTTCGCAACGTTTGGCGAAATGGGCCATGTCGTTCCCAACGACGTGCGTCAACATGTAATGGGCCGGGCAACAGGGCAAAGGACGATATTTTCCTCAGTTTCTGTGAAAGGATGTAGTCTTCCATCAGCTTGACTTCGGGAAACCCACCAATGGACTCGAACACTTGCTTTCTGAGGAATATGCCTTGATCACCGTAGGCAAGGTTGAACCATCTCACTCGCCTGGCATTCCCCTTTTCGATCCACTTGATCAATCGGCGATTGGAATCGATTCTCTGTTCAAACGCCCCGGCCTGAACATGATCATCCAGCAGGCATGCTCGGATTTGGTCACAGGCTCCCGCCTCCAACCAGGTATCAACATGCAAAAAGAGAACCACGACGCCATTTGCCTGTTTGACGCCGTGGTTCAGTTGTGTTGCTCGTCCAGGTGTCGACTGAAAAACCGAGCAATTTGATTCTTGAGCCAATCTGAAGGTGTCGTCGCTGCTGTTTCCATCAACCACGATCACTTCGTCGGCTCCAGCAAGCCAAGCTTTTTCAATGGCGTACTGAATTTTCGTTGGTTCGTTGACAACGGGAATGATTGCTGAAATTTGCATCAAACCAGTGTAGCCGAAAAGGCTTTTTTATCGACCAGATGAATTGTTGGCAGACTCGGCAGATGCAGTGCGAATCGCAGATTCACTCTGTGCGATAAACGCCTCGACAACATCAGCGGTTTTGTAGCCTGTCATGTATCTACGAATCCATTTCCCCTCTTTTTTCTCGAACATCAGAAGTTGGGGGACACCTCGTTCGCCAATCAACTGCTTGGCCAACTCACCATCCAGATCGTAATCGACCGTTGCGTAGTGGACACCTTTGAATGCCTCACGTTGCAGCAATTCAGGAATGGTTGTGTTCTTCATTCGCTGACAGGGAGGACACCATTCGGCCGTGACTAAAACCAAAAGCGGGCGATCACCAGCTTGTGCCTTTTCATAAGCGGTTTTGTAGTCCGTTGGTTCCTGAACAGGAAGCAACACTGCTGATAGCAGCAGGGCCGAAATTAGATTCATCTGCAAAACTCCTTTTCGCAGCCAATTGAGATCCGAGCATCGTGCATCGGAATAAGATCACCAGGGCTTTGGCTTAAATGTGATATCGGTCGAAAGTGAAAGCAAAAGTTGTGCTAATAGGCGCAAATGCTTTTGCTATTTTCCGAAACAATGTCATAAATAAGAAACGATATCGAATGTGACAGTCAATCCAGCGCAGGATCGCGACAAAGTGTCTAGATCGCGAATGGATTGTAACGATTGGCAAAACTTGACCAACCAACGAAAGTATTCGAAAATTGGCAAACGATCTATCTGTTCGGTTTTTGATGAGTGATAGGTGGTTTCAATCAGCTTTCCTTAACCTTCCAGATTTATTCGAGGTGATCTTCGTTAAAACGGATATACTTTGAAAAGTCAATTCGCCAACTACCTCATGTATAGGTGTAAATTCGCAGATGAAGCTTCGTGTCGGTTTGATCGGACTGGGTGACCAATGGCGGTCTCGACATCGCCCCGCTTTGCTTGCGTTGTCAGAGCGATTTGATGTGCGAGCCATTTGTTGCGAAATCGCAAATCTCTCCAAGCAGGTCGCTCGAGATTTTGGAGCGGCTCCCATGGATGGCTTTCGAGCCATGATTGAACGAGAAGACATTGATGCGGTTTTGGCTTTGGCGCCAGACTGGGTCGGCCCCCTTCCGCTTGTGGCGGCATGCGAAGCCGGAAAAGCTGTATTCAGCGGCGCGGCAATGGACATTTCGGCAGACCAAATTGAAGAAGTCCGCGAAAGAATCGAAAATTCGGGTGTTACGTTCATGGCCGAACTGCCACGACGATACTCACCATCGACGATCAGGCTGAAAGAGTTGATTGCGACGAGACTAGGGCCTCCTCGCATCATGTTTTGCCATGAGCGCATGTCAGCGGAAGAACAATCTAGCCGATTGAGGAGAGGAAAGTACTGCCCCCTGAGTTGGCGACGTCTGATGGAACAGGCCGATTGGTGCTGCGATCTTGTCGGTCAAGATCCACTCACCGTTACCAGCGAGATTCATGAACAACACACGGAATCTCGAGATGTGTTTTATCAGATGATGAACCTAAAATTCCCTTATCTGGGTGGCGAAACCACCATGGCCCAAATCAGTATCGGCCACTATGTTCCTTCTCGTTGGCGGGACGCTATCGCCTTTCGACGGCCTGCAGACATGCAAATTTGCTGCGAAAACGGTATGGCATTCATCAACTTGCCACACAGCTTGACTTGGTTTGACGAAGCTGGCCCGCATACCGAATCTCTAGAAACGGACCGGCCTGTCGGTGAACTGATGCTTGACCATTTCTACCGAAGCGTCACCAGCTTGGTCCGCAGGCCCAATGGATTGGAGGACGCTTATCGCGCACTAACCATTGTTAGCTCGGCAGCCGACAGCGCCAAATCTGGACGCCGTATTGATTTGAACTTCGATTAGTACAGGCCGCAGAATAACTGCGCCCAAGCGGCCAAAACTACGATCCTTTTCCCGCGAGTTGGCTTCAAGGCTTAGCCAACCTTCTTCGGGAGAGGTCGTGACTATCTGCATGATGTATGGTTTGGCATTAGGCGTCCTTTATGGAAACCCGACGCGTAAGCGAGGCACACGCTGGTTGTTCCTCGCTCACGCTTCGGGTTTCCATGAAAACTCAAGCACGATGAAAACTCAAGCACGGTGAAAACTCAAGCACGGTGAATACTTAAGCACGGTGAATACTCAAGCACGGTGAAAACTCAAGCACGGTGAATACTCAAGCACGGTGAAAACTCAAGCACGGTGAAAACTCAAGCACGGTGAAAACTCAAGCACGGTGAATACTCAAGCACGGTGAAAACTCAAGCACGGTGAATACTTAAGCACGGTGAAAACTCAAGCACGGTGAAAACTCAAGCACGGTGAAAACTCAAGCACGGTGAAAACTCAAGCACGGTGAAAACTCAAGCACGGTGAAAACTCAAGCACGGTGAAAACTCAAGCACGGTGAAAACTCAAGCACGGTGAAAACTCAAGCACGGTGAAAACTCAAGCACGGTGAAAACTCAAGCACGGTGAAAACTCAAGCACGGTGAAAACTCAAGCACGATGAAAACTCAAGCACGGTGAATACTTAAGCACGGTGAATACTTAAGCACGGTGAATACTCAAGCACGCATTTTGCCGCGGAGCGGCTATTTCTCTTAGCCCCAGACTTTCAGTCTGGGGTATCCTCCCCAACTGAAAACTGGGGTCGCGGAGAGGCCGTGAAAAAAACGGACTCTTCGATTTACTAGTATTTCCCAGAGAGATATTTTTTGAATCGAATTTTCGGGGCGGCTCTGCAACCTTCAATCCGTGTCGAGCAACCAATGTGGCTTGCTCGCTGCCTTACGTTTCCCCGTTGGATTTTAACTCGTCATCAACACCTCCAAATAATTCTTACCCGTTTTCTCGTCAACCAAATTCATGAATCAACGGAAATTATGAGACAACGCATGCCACAACACTTGTCCTTCGCTTTGACTAACCCTCGGACTGAGAATTGCGTCAGCCCTTGGTTGCGACAAACTGCGTTGGGGAACTCCGCGGCTGGTGCTCTGCGGCGATAAATAGCTTGAGCCTCTTCGGTACCCATCCGCTCCCGGAAGGCCGTGAAATGTTTGTTCTCTCGCGGCTTGGCTGCATAGGGATCTTTGCCGCCTGCAAGTATTTTCTTCTCGTTGTACAACCGACCGTAAAATTGAGTGCCTTCGCTGCTGACGTCGGTTTTGATGATCACCATTGCGTCGGCGTCATTGGCAAACTGAACATTCATTGCGGGACGAAAGCCGTTGTCACCCATTTTCATCCGCCGCGCTTCGGGGTCAGTCATCGAAGCACGTGGTTGACTTGTTTTGTCTTTCTCGCTTTTACTTTTGTTCCGCTTGGCATGTCGCTCTTGCATCTGCTCCATTTCAAGACAGGCTTCTTCCAGGCGATCGAGCCGCTGTTGGGCGGCTCGCTTACGTGCTGCGTGCGGAAGTCGCAAATCGTGTGATAGTTGACCGACACGTTGCCACAGATCCACATGTAAGCGAGGTCTCGTTGGCAAAGCTCCGCGATTCGCCGTCCGCTGTTTTCGCCTTCGAGCGTCGCGAAAAGCCACAAGGCAAAAAGCAAGCGTGGGTCGATCGGGTCACGTCCGACTTTACCTTGCGTTGCTTTGATCGTTTCATAAAGCACCGAAAGATCGAGCGAGTCGCAATAGGCTACGACCGTCCGAACCAAATGATTCTCGCGAATCAATTGATCGAGCGAACGACCAAATATCTCCGCCTGATGACGTTGCGGCAATTTCACCCGAGAATTACCACGCTGCTCTTGTTTACTTTTACTCATGTCTCAAATTTAGCGCCAGGAAAATCTAAACGCAATATCTATGCCGTTCGGTGGCCCCGAAAAATTCACAACCTCTGAGCGACGGCATCCGTTATCCGGCCTACTCATCATGCAACTAACAGGGCTCCCCTCCCCCGGACGCAAAGCGTCCGGGGGAGGGGAGCGCGATACCGAACCTTCACATGGTGCGAGTTGAAATTTCACCGTTGGGGCGTTCAGCGGCGCAACAAAAAAGTCGGCCAATCATGACCGACAAAATTGTTGAATAAAGCAATGTTAACCAAAGCTTAGTCTATCGCGCGTTTCTCTTTTTGCGTTTGGCGGCAGATGCTGTTCCATTTGGACCATGTCCACCGTGCGCGTTTGGTTTGCGGCGATTGCCGCCCGATTTCTTGTCCCGGCTGACAAACGACGTTCGACCTTGATTGCTTTTGCTTTGATAGCCACCTTTGCCACGTCCGGGTCGCGAATCATCATCCGCGAGCCGTAGTTTCAGTTGACGACCCGACACGTGAAGGTTTTGGAGCGTCTGGAACACGTCATTGGGCAAGTCACTTGGCAAATCAATCGTACTGTACGACTCGAAAATCCGAATCGGACCGATAAAGTCACCGTCGATACCTGCTTCATTTGCAACTGCCCCGACGATATTACCGGGTCGAACTCCATCTCGTTTTCCGACGGCAATTCGATATCGATTCATTCCCTCCGGAACTCCACCGTTCGTTCGACGTCCGCCACGACCGCGGTCGCCATTTCCTTGCTCGCCGCTTCCTTCTCGCCGGTTGTCACGGTCCGGTTTGCTCCGTCTCGGTTGATCCTTCATCATGAATGGTTGACCACGCTGACCGATGTGAGCAACCGCAGCTGCAACCATTTCCATTGGCTTGCCGGATTCTTCCGCGTAATCCACCAACAACTTTTTGAACATGGTCAAGTCTTGCTCGCCAGTCACTTCGGTAAGCTGTTTCTTGAAACGCTTAACTCGCATTTCATTGATCGCTTCAATTGTTGGGGGCTGAACCAGCTCAATCGATTTCTTGGTCACCCGTTCAATCAATTTCAGTTTTCCGCGCTGTGTTTTCGTCAGAAAAATAATTGCTTCGCCTTTTCGACCGGCGCGCCCGGTTCTTCCGACTCGGTGAATATAGGATTCACTTCCTTCTGGCAGGTCGTAATTAAAAACGTGACTAACACGCTTCACATCCAAGCCGCGAGCTGCGACATCGGTGGCAACCAAAACATTCAAGCGACCGGCCTTCAGATTTTCGATCGTCCGCTCTCGAGTTCGCTGAGGCATGTCACCATTGAGTGCGGCCGCTGAGTATCCTAACCGAATAAGCTGTTCAGCAACGGTTACGGTCGCATCCTTGGTTCGAGTAAAAACGATCACGCCTTCGGTTTCTTCGCATTCGAGAAAACGAGACAGAACATCAATTTTTTCACGAGGCTGTACAAACACAGCTCGCTGCTGAATCGACTCGGCAGTGACGGTTTTTTGTTTGATAGTGATCTTGACCGGATCGTTCAAATATCGATTTGAAATAGTTCGGATTGGTGTTGGCATCGTCGCCGAGAACAAAGCAACTTGTCGCTTGGCTGGTGTTTTGGTCAAGACGAACTCGACATCCTCCAAAAAGCCCATGTTCAGCATTTCGTCGGCTTCATCGAGAACCAGGCATTGAATATCGCTCAAGTCCAAGGTGCCGCGGTTTACATGGTCAATCACTCGGCCTGGGGTTCCGACAACAATGTGAACCCCCTTTTTCAATTTTCGGAACTGGTTGTCATAGTCGGCACCACCGTAGATGGAAAGGACATTCAAACGAGGAAGGCCCATGGCATAGGTTTCAAAAGAACGGGCAACTTGAATGGCAAGCTCTCGTGTCGGTGCCAACACAAGAATTTGCGGCTTGTGCTTATTCATGTCGATGCGAGAAAGAATTGGCAAGGCAAACGCAGCCGTTTTCCCACTGCCTGTCTGTGACTGAGCCAGAACGTCGCGACCTTCCAACATGTGTGGAATAATCTCTGCCTGAACATCTGTCGGTGTTTCGTATCCAGACTGCTCAATCGCAAATTGAACTTCGCTACGAAGTGGCAAGTCGGCAAAAGAATGGCCAACTTTTTTGGCCTCAATTTTTGGTGCACTACCATCGCTCTCGGATTTTTTCTTCACCTTCTTAGCTTTAGATTTTGGCTTTTTAGCAACGACGGGTGCTTCAGCAACGACAGGTACTTCAGCAACGACAGGTACTTCAGCAACGACAGGTACTTCAGCAACGACAGGTGCTTCAGCAACGACAGGTACTTCAGCAACGACAGGTACTTCGGCAACGACAGGAGTTTCAACCACTTTGGTTTCTTGCTCCGGGCTTTCCTCAATTGGGGCCGCGTCCTGAACTGTGGGTTCTGGTGTTCCGTTTGGCGCCTGGCCAACAGGATTTTGGTTTTCGTTTGGTTCTGACAAATTGTCGGATGACATTATTTTTCCGTTTTCAATTGGAGTTGGCACGTAACAGGCGCGCAAACCCAGCAGGAATAAATAATGCTGAAAGTATTCACGCACGACGCTCTAAAATTACACTTGGCGACGTCGCTTCGAACACTGACCATTCTCGCAATAAAGATGGCAGGCGAGAATTCTGAGAAGACTTGTCGCTGTAGAGTCGTTCAGGATCGATTGATCGTGGAATTCAGACAAACGAACCCTTGAATTGGTTCGCTTTGCTCTGAAACTTTGAAGTTGTGACGACTTCAAAAACGCTCGTATAGAGAGAAATTAACTCAATCACCTCGTTGGCGATAGGCGAAAACTCTCAATTTTTGTTCGAATTGATTAATCAATTTACTGTACAGGCGACATTATCGACGCCAATTAACAGAACATTGCAATCTCTTGGGTCAGGATTTGGACGGTATCTGGATTGTTAAACGCAATGACCAAGTAGGATATGAGTCCGATCAAGATTGATATTAGCAAACTGATCGTCGGCACCAACATGGTGCTGCCTTGCATAAATCCAAAGACAATGCAGTATAAACCACCCGTACAGACGCAAATGATCGCTTGAGTTGGATTCATTAAGTACGCGACCGTGGTAATCCAAATAACGCCCCCGACATAGATGAAAATCGACGCGGTCAAACTAATACCTTGGGGCGTTAGCCCGAATTGTTCGACGATGACATCCATAAAGAGAACCACGCCGAGTCCGATTCCTAACAATAGCAAGAACCCGATTCCCGCAATTGCGGCAATCACAAAGGAGTCTGCCCCATCGCCAAAGTCCTGGCCTTCGGCACTTACGGGTGATTCATCAATCGCCTTTTCGGCCTTGGCCATGATCTTGTCGGTGTCAGAAACACCCGTTTCTACCAGCCCATCATCATCTTCGTAGATCTCTGTTTCCAACTGCTCTCCAGTGGCCATGTTATAGCCGCACTCAACGCAGATCACGCTTGTCGGGTGCATTTCGGTGCCACAATTGTGGCAGACGGGACCAGAAGGAACGGACTTAACGCCGGCTTCATCCAGTAAATCGAGAATTGGATTATAGGTGGCTGCGGAGGGACCGGGACTGGCTGCGACTGCTGCTTTTGGAGTGGGCACGGTTATTGGACTGGTGCATTTTGGGCATTTGACTCGCTTGCCCGCCATCGAATCTTTCGCTTTGAATTTCTTGTTGCAGCTACCGCATTCAGTGATGATTGACATGCCTGTCCCGTTTTGAATCCTGATTAGTGAGATTGCAATTACTGCAAAATGTCTGGTCGGTGTTTCGCCTTCGTCAACCGGCGAATTGGACGTGATTAGCAACCTTGGGTGCCCCAACGTCGATTCGTCCGCCTCTCTATTCTTATTTTGTTAACCCGATCCGATTTGGCAACCGCAAGAGCCGAAAGTTTCGCTTGGATCGATAGGATTTTACGCCAAATGTGCCCAAACGAACTGATTTTTCCGCTTTTTCCAGGTGCAGTATCATTTCACGCCGAAAAACAAAGCCGATCGATTCAATAAATTAACCGTTAGTTCTGCTAATTAAGACATTTAGCCGATTGAACTTTCCGGTGACATTTCTGACAATCTGTCACGAAAGCGCGGAAGTAGAACACTCCTTCGCTGGCGAACTCGAGCTGACATCTTCAGCTCATCGGTTTTGCGTCAGCAGGCGAGTCAAAAATTTGCTCGTAAACGCCCACAAACGGGCATAGTTTTCAAAATCGATCAATTAATTTCTCAGTCTTTCTTTTTTGGCGCGGTAGTTGCCATAAATGGAGACTTCGAAATTCAATCAAGCAAAAATGTCAGGCTTGGCTTACGCCTTTGGGTCTGACACACCATACGTACAAGCACAGATTAAATACAGACGGAGGAATCACTGATGGCTGTGGCAACAAAAAAGAAAGCTGCGAAAAAATCAAAGGTCAAACTTCAACCCCTCGGAGATCGAATCGTGGTCGAACGAGATCAGGTCGAAGAAATGACTGCGGGTGGTTTGGTTTTGCCAGGTGGCGCTGCTGAGAAGCCCTTGCGTGGAACTGTAATCAGCGTTGGAGACGGTAATATTCTTGCCGATGGAACACGCGGTGGTCTTCAGCTCAAGCCTGGCGACCGAGTTCTGTTCACTTCTTACGCTCCCAACGAAATCAAGTTGAACGACGAAGAACTTTTGTTGATGCGTGAAGAAGACGTATTGGCCGTAATCGAGTAATTCTGGATCAAGCGGATTCTGTCCCACAAACTAAAACCAACCAAATTCAAACGCTTTTTCAAAAGCAGGAGATAATCAAAATGGCTAAGATGATTGCCTTTGAACAAGAAGCTCGCGAAGCGATTCGTCGCGGCGTTGCGAAACTGGCCCGTGCGGTCAAAGTCACCTTGGGCCCCAAAGGCCGCAACGTGATTTTGCAAAAGAGCTTTGGCAGCCCAACCGTCACCAAAGACGGCGTCAGTGTGGCAAAAGAAATTGAACTTGAAGACGCCTATGAAAACATGGGTGCTCAGATGGTTCGTGAAGTCGCCAGCAAAACAAGCGACGTTGCTGGTGATGGAACTACAACTGCCACAATCATGGCTGAAGCGATCTTCAACGAAGGCCTGAAAGCAGTTACTGCGGGTATTAATCCCATCAAAATGAAGCAAGGCATTGAGCGGGCCGTTGACGACATCAACGCCAAGCTAAGCTCGATGTCGATCAAGATCAAAGATGAATCCGAAATGGCCAATGTGGCCTCGATCGCTGCTAACAACGATCAAGAAATCGGAGACCTGCTTGCTACTGCCATGTCTAAAGTCGGTAAAGACGGTGTTATCACCGTTGATGAAGGTCGAAGCCTTCAAACCGAAGTTGAATGGGTTGAAGGAATGCAGTTCGATCGCGGATACCTTTCCCCTTACTTCGTTACCGACCCTGCTTCGATGCAATGCGTGATGGAAGACGCTTACATTTTGGTTTTTGAAAAGAAGATTTCAAACATCAAGGATCTCGTTCCTCTTTTGGAGCAAGTCGTACAGCAAGGCAAACCTCTTTTGATTATTGCCGAAGACGTTGATGGTGAAGCGTTGACGACGTTGGTCATCAACCGCCTGCGTGGAACTTTCAACTGCTGTGCAGTCAAGGCCCCTGGCTACGGCGATCGCCGCAAAGCCATGATGGAAGACCTTGGATTCTTGACTGGCGGAGAACCTGTCTTTGAAGCACTGGGAACCAAGCTGGAAACGCTTTCTCTCACAAGTCTTGGTCGTGCCAAGAAGATCATCATCGACAAAGACAACACGACGATCATCGAAGGTGCCGGCAAGAGCAACGAGATCAAAGGTCGTATCGATGCGATTCGCCGCGAAATCGAAAACTCTTCCAGCGATTACGATCGCGAAAAATTGGAAGAGCGTTTGGCCAAATTGGCTGGTGGCGTTGCCAAAGTAAACGTTGGTGCCGCAACCGAAAGTGAAATGAAAGAAAAGAAGGCTCGTGTAGAAGACGCCCTTCACGCGACTCGCGCTGCGGTTGAAGATGGAATCCTTCCCGGTGGTGGCGTTGCTTTGCTTCGTGCAAGCGCAACTGTCAAGCCAGGTGAGATGAGCATCGACGAGCAAACAGGTTACAACATCGTGTTGCGTTCCTGCCGAGCTCCACTTCGCATGATCGCTGACAACGCTGGACAAGACGGCGGAATCGTCTGCGAAAAAGTTGCTGCCCTCAAAGGTAACAACGGTTACAACGCATTGACTGATGAGTACCAAGATCTTGTTAAAGCTGGCGTTATCGACCCAGCTAAAGTTACCAAGACCGCTCTGAAAAATGCAGCCAGTGTTGCCATTTTGCTTTTGACAAGTGACGCTCTTGTCGCTGAAAAGCCAAAGGACGCTAAGGGCAGTCACGGCCACGGCGGCGGAAACGACATGTATTAGTCAACGGATCCGTAGGCTCATTGGGCTCACGGCATCACCGTTATCAAAAACACAAAACCACCATTTTTTAATGGTGGTTTTTTTCTTAAGCCACCATTGATGGAACAGAGAAACGAGCGACCTGGGTATGGTTTTGCCAGAGTCCAAAATGGTCCGTGAGCGTCTTTGGCCGCCAAATGGACAGCAGCCAACAACAGCTCGGCCCGAATTCCACGAAGATATTTTCCAACGGGGCGACAGAATGTTCTTTCGATTTAAACTGTCTTGCGAGACCCAAGGGGCGTCCATTGCCTATCGCCTGGGGACAAGCCGCCAGACCAATGGGGCCATGGCAAGTCTACACTGGCGCGGCGATTGAAACGCCTGGCAACATCAGGTTTCTCGAGGTCAACGCTCATCGCATTGGATACCAGTCAGCAGAAACGGGCACGCTGCTCGGCGGAGAATAGTTTTGTGCCTTTGCGCAATTCACTAGTGCTGGAACTTGAAGTTGATATTGGATGGGAATCGGTAAGAATGCCGCTTTTCAAGGAAATACGAACAAACTGGCCTGTTTCCCATTCAAGGTTAATTCCGACTTTCAGCAAGAGTTGTCGAGAGTTCAAAGTTCCCGCTGAATTGGTTGGCAACGATGTGTTTCGGCAGGAGCCTCAACCTCCCAAAAAAATCACTCCCAAGCTCAGCGCCTTAGGACATTCAGCCTAAATCCACCCCTTGAAGTGCATCGCAAACACATCATTGAGGATTCCGATCAACCAGTGCAACAGGACAACGTAAATCAATGACCTCGTTCTGATGGCAAACCAGGCGAACAAGACTCCAGCCGGCACGGACGCGATCAGTTCGGGTGTTGGCTTGCCAAAATGCATCATGACCGACATGCCGCATTGAATCCAAACGGCCGCGACGATCCCCAACTCCGACTCGAGTCCTCTCAAAAGAAACCCTCGATAAAAGAACTCAAATGCAAGATAGTAAAAAAAGTAAACCAGAAACCAAAGCAGCATGTTTCCCAGCGAGTCGGCCAAGCGACTTCCAGCCCAAGGATAGTACTCCTTAATCTCTGGGTCATCGCAACCGAAATACAAACTTGCCGCGATAATTGGAGTCGCAATTAGCAAGCCAGCTGCCCCCACCTTGAGATCGCCCAAGGAAAACCCCAGTTCGGCAGGTCGAATGGACAAGGCAAAACAGGAAATCAAAGGAACCACAAGCAGTGAAACGAAAACGATGGTGACGATCAACACTGCAGAATCAAAGCTCTGATCCAATGAAAAAATCGACCTATCAAACGAGGTCAGAGACCAACAAATCGCTTGACACAAAATGGCAACGGCAAAAATAACGTGCAAACGCCATCGTGACGCGTTGGGTTCCAGTTTTGTGTCCGACAACATTTTCAATCCATAGTCAGCTTAGAACCACCATTTATAACAGATTGGACCGCAGCTGGTTGGCCGCGATTGGCCATATTCATTTGGCAATAAAAAGGGCTCGCGACAGGACTTCGACTTTACAAAATCATTGTTTCAATCCATCTTGCAAGTTCGCCACGTAACTCGATCGTCATTTCTTCGACGGACCAAAACTTGTTTTACTTGCTACTGTACATCGTTTTTTCCTCAGTGTTCACCCTGTGCATTAAGTGGGCCCACAATCGAGGCACCGAAGACATCATCACCATCGGTGCAATCAACTACATTTGTGCAGCCTTTGCGATTACTCCCTGGTTCTTTTTGGGGGTCAAGCAAACGGGCGAACCTATGGCGATGTGGACCGGTGGCACGATGGGGCTGGTTTACTTTATTGCTTTTTTCTTTGTCAATTATTGCATTCGGGTAGTGGGAGTCTCCAGCACCACCGTTGTGGGTTCGCTCTCGCTGTTACTTCCAATTATTGTTGCCGCGTTTGCCTGGGATTCTACTCCCAATTCAATTCAAATCGCGGGGATCGGTTTGGCATTGGTGAGCCTTCTAATGATCGCAATCAAGCCTCAATCCAACGTGAACCTACAAAATGATGCCGAAGACAAGCGGGACGGGGGAAAGTGGATCGCCCCTACCATCCTGTTCATTTTTTTCCTTCTTTGCGGCATCAGTCGAATTTCGCAAGAAGCGTTTAAATTCGAGAGCGTTCTGGACCAGAAACCCACCTTCGTTTTGACTGCTTTTGTCGTGGCGGGGATTCCGTCAGCATTGCTGTTGATCTACCGCAGAAAGCGAATTTTGTGGATGGAGTTGGTGATTGGCACCATCATGGGAATCGCAAATTTCCTACAAACGCTATTGATTCTGAAAGCATTGGATTCGATTGATGGCTACATCGTATTTCCCTTGAGCAGCGCCGGCGGTATCGTTTTCACGACTTTGGTGGCGACATTTTTACTTGATGAGAAGCTTCGAAAACGAGCCTACATTGGCATCGCCATCGCGGTCATCGCGTTGGTGTTACTCAATTGGGACTCGGATTCCACATCAGAGGTTTCCGCACACCTGCTGGGTTAGTGGACTTTTTCATTCGTACATGAATCGAAAACTTGGAAGCAGTGCCTTATTTATGGAAACCCGACGCGTCAGCGAGGACGAACCTGATACGCCGGTTTCCAAAGCAAGCGGAGTGTGGATGTTCAGAAGCAGTTGGCTACAGAGTCCGCGCCAGTCGAAACTTCGCCAAACCTCCAAACAACCTTCAATGCGAGGTGTTTGCCTGATCGATTCGCCCCCCCCAATGGCTGTGCGATGGTGTTTAACTGCGCCGAATTGTGCTGAACTCAGTGATATTTGCGAATCTAAGTCGTTAACAGTATTGCAATTATTCTTTTGAGGTGCCGATAATAGACATAACTACGAACGGTTCTGTTTTCAAAGGTCGTCGAATGACTGTATGCCGTATTTGCCTACTGCTAGTCTTGAGTTTTTGTTTCTCGGTGGATGCTGTCGGACAAGACGATCCGCAGACGAATTCCAATTCGGACATCACCAAACAGATTCCTCCAAAGACTCAATCAGAAGACATTCAAGACCGCAACACACGTGTCCCCGCCGCTTTTGAATCAACTCGTGGCGATTCGCGTCCAATTGACCCGAATGCTCTTCGCGCTAGAGGCGGTTCTCGACGAGGCGTAGCATCTCGCCCTCTGGACCCCAGTACGCTCCGTGGAGCCAACCAAGCCAGTTCAAATCGTCCGATGGATCGTAATTCTGTTCGCGGCGCCTACAGCTCCAATAGGGGGATGGGCCGGCTTCAAAAGACTCAAGCGAAAACTCAAACAAGTTTCGAGAGTGTCGATGACATCTTGACCCAATTGCAATCGATGAAGGTCAATGGTGACGGAGAAGCTCTTGCAAACGATTGGTTTGTGGTAGGTGGTTCCCTTGGTGACAATGTCAACTTTGACGTATTCCAAGGTGAGCAGTACGTGGCCGACCGAGTCGTTGAATTTATTAAGAGTTCCAACAACAAAGGCCAATGGCGTATCTTTCATCGTGTGCAGGATGAAGATAAGGCCAACGAGTTGGTTGCGACAGTCAAAAGCGATTATCGAAAATGGCGGCAATCCCAAACTGCCAGCGTTAGCACTCGACCTCAGTCCAGTCCAAGGGGACGAAATTCGGGGCGATCATTCGGAGTACGACGCTCCGGCAACTGCTGACGATAAGATTCCTTTTCGCAGTTGCGAAATTAGTTTTTCCAGCAAAACTCCATGTCAGACACCCGTCGTCGAGGTTATTGCCTTTTACGGGAGGTTGAGGCTCCTGCCGAAACAACTCTTGTTCCTCTCAAACATGGAACTCAGGGCCCAGGATTCGGAATCTTTCGGGCGTGCGAGACTTTAGCGACGCGACTGGGCTCGATACTCAGGAGAATAACCGCTGGGATCGCCCACGGCCGGCATTTCCCTACGTAGTTGAGCCATACGATCATTAACTGGAGCCGCATTACGATGCTCTCCTCTCAGTTGATCAATCAGTGCCTGTGAAGGCCGGTCGATGACCAGGGTTTCAGCCTGATCTGGCGAGGACTTCGATTGAAGTACAACGATGATTTGCGTGTCCGATGCAGGAATGGGCGACGGGCCACTGTGCCCAACGGGAGTAACTGATGCTCGCCCTCGAAGCGGTTGCACGCGAGGCGGTACTGAATCCTGAGGCGTCGCATTGCCACCGAATTGGTTGACAGCGAGCATTTCGTTCGTGTCAAACAGATGGGGAAGATTGACCTTTGCCAATTGCCAGTAAATATTTTCCAGAGAAGTGTAGACTCCTTCATCGACTTCAACTGCGGCAGCATTGCAAACGCCGATCAGTTGACCACCCGCTGTAAAAAGTCCACCACCACTTCTACCATCGACTGGGCGTCCATAGATATCGTATTTCTTGGCTTTGTCATTGGGAGTCTCTTTGCTCGAATACATCGCTTGTCGCTTAATTCGTGTTCGGCGAATTGTCGCATCGCGCCCCTGATCACAGCCCAACGTAAACACTTGATCACTTGTTGAAACCGGAAATGCAACCGGAGCAACCCGCACTGCGGGCACATCAAATCCTGTCTGAACAACGACCAGAGCAATATCTTTTGACCCCGTTTCGTAGCTCACAAGTCGCCCAGGAAATGTTCTCATTTGCTCGGACTGAAAGCCCATGTCGACAGAAATTTCTCCTCTTCCACCTGATTCTCGAAAAACATGACCGCAAGTCAAAACCAGACATTCACCGTTCTGACAATGGATAATTGTTCCCGAGGCAAAAGAAATTCCTTCGTCGTCTTCTACTTTAAGCCTGACTGTTGCCTGCATTGCCTTAGATTCCGCTTGGCCAATGGGCTTGCGGGTGCCTTGATGAACGGTGCTGGATATTTCACTCGCATTGAGATCCGCGCCCGTCGCCAGTCGGGAAACCTGCGGAGCAGCTTGTGTACGTTCTCGCGGCGGATTCGGATCACGTTGAACCGGAGCCGTTGCCTGACTTGCTCTGGCAGCATCAAACCAGCCAACGATGGTTCTCGCGTCTATCAGGCCTGCCTGCCTGCCTGCAACACGATTGTCGGCAACAAGGATCGTCGTCGGAGTTCGATCCACATTGAACTGTTGCGCGACGTCTGCCCGTTGCGTTGTATCAACGATCGAAACAGGATAACCCTTTGAAATCAACAATCGGATTTTCGGGCTCGACCTGTTTACACGGTGCACAACCTGGATTTGTGAAGAAGTACAAATGAGGCTGAGCGTCTTGCTGAGCGAACAGCCCATTGATCGCCAATAGAGCGGTCGCTGCAAAAACAATAGTTTTGATATACATCGGCAGTCCCTCCTTGGACCGACTGTGCAAGTTGTATCGATGCTCTTGTCGCCGCACCGTTCGGCAAATGAGGTTTCCTGTCCTCATCAATACGAATTCAACGTGGAGACTGAGCTCGGTATCCCGGTGAATTGCCTGGAGCACCTATCACTGGCATTTCACGACGAAGCTCTGCCAAACGATCGTTACTCTGGACCGGTGTATTTCCGCGTTCCGCCCTCAATTGGGCGAGCAATTCTTGAGATGGATTTTTGATAATCAACGTCTCAGCATCTCCTGGAGAACCCTTGGATTGCAGCACTACAATCACCTGAGTTTCCGAAGGTTTCTGACGTCGGCGAAAAATGGTCAACTGAATGGATTCCTGAGCGTACTTGTGCAATGCCGCGAATGGGTTCAACCCGCCGTGGCATTGCTTGCTGCCGAGCATCGAGTCGGCTGGGAGCAACCTGGGCGACCGCCTGCCTGGGCTGAAACAAGTGAGACAAGTTAACTTTCGCAAGCTGCCAATGAACGTTCTCCAGAGCGGTGTAAATTCCTTCATCGACCTCAACGGCAGCCGCATTTCCGACACCGATCAACTGGCCGTCCGCTGTGAAAATTCCACCGCCACTGCGACCAACGACGGAGCGACCGTAAATGTCATACTTTTTGGCCATTTCACGAGGTTGTTCCGGACTGCCATATCTTGACTGTCGCTTGATTCTGGTGCGGCGAATTGTGGCGTCTTGCCCGTGATCACATCCCAATGTAAAAACTTGATCACCATTGGCGACGGAAAACGATGCAGGAGCAACTGACACGGCGGGAAGGTCAAAACCGGTTTCTATTACGACCAAAGCAATGTCCTTGGCACCCGAATCAAAACTAATCAGTCGACCGGGGAAGTTTCGTGTTTCATTGGCTTCAAATCCAATGTCCGCAGAAACCACACTTCGATTTCCAGCGTGCCGGAAGATGTGACCGCAAGTCAAGACGAGACACTCTCCATTCTGAGAATGAATAACAGTACCGGTTCCAACAGATTCGCCGCTACCCGTTTTTACGATTAGACGAACCGTTGCCCGCAATGCGTTGAATTCCGCTTGGCCACTTGGCTTACGCGTGCCACGATGCACCGTATCGGACATCTCACTTGCATCTGCGTCGAATCGCCCAGCTGACGAGTAAAGCGGTTTCGTCATGCCGTGGATGCGTGCTGGAGTGCGACTGGCATTGGCTGTCTGGAACCAGCCTACAATGGTTCGTGCGTCGATCAATCCAGCATGTCGCCCCGCGACTTGATCATCTGCCACTAAAATCGTTGTGGGAGTTCGAGCAACATTGAACTGCTGGGCGATGTCCGGCCGCTGCGTTGTATCGACAACTGTGACCGGATACCCTTTTGAGATCAAGAGTTGAATCTCGGGTTCAACCTGCTTGCAAGGGGCACAAGCAGCGTTGGTGAAGAAATACAAGTGTGGTTGTGTGTTTTGCTGTGCAACTAGCGTGTTAGACGCAAGAAATACGGCAATGGCAATCACCAAAAGTCTTTTAAACATCCGCAGTCCCTCCTTGGACCGATTTGTCGTTTTATTGTCCAGCCTACGGGAGCTGGCGGCACGGGGTTTTCCCAACGACGATTCAAATGTTGTGTGTGCCCCGCAAAATCAAAGGCTTCTTGCCTGATTTCGTTCACTAAAGACCCCAATCTTTGGTGTCTAATAGCGAATAAGGTCTTGGACGGCCGAACACATTTCCTTGAGAGAATTTCGCATCTTTTTCAAAATTCGCTCAAGAGATAGACTGTCTACGGTCGACGAACATCGGCAATTTAGTTGCTGAGTCATTTTGTGTCTAAAGCAATTTCCCTAGCTAGCGTAATCGAGGCAACTTCCTTGCAAAGCAACCTAAGACCGATACCTTGCGGACTTTACGGCGATCCATCAGCCGCTTTATGCCTCAAACTGCTGGCAGTAATTATTTTGGTTTTTGCATTTCCTTGCTCGGTGAACGCACAGGGAAAGAACATCCAACCTGATCAGTTCAAAAATCCCTACCTGATTGAGTTTCAAGGGCCCATCGATATTACTCTGTCCAAGCACTTTCATCGCAAACTGGCCGCCGCAAAATCTGCAGGTGCTGATTTGATTTTGCTGGAAATTGAGAGTCCAGGCGGACTGAAATCTGAGAGCCTCCGAATCGCTGAGACACTTCGGGATGTTGATTGGGCATACACGGTCGCATTTATCCCCAAACGTGCCATCAGCGGTGCGGCCCTCGTTTCGCTTGGCTGCGATGAAATCATCGTCGGTGACACGATGCGATTTGGTGACATTGGCGAAATCTATTGGGATCCCGAATCGTTTGCCTATCGAATGGTTACTGAAAAATTCAACTCGGAACTTGTACCTCGGGCTCGTGAACTGGCCGCTTCCAAAGGTCGGCCCCCCGAACTGGCCGAAGCGATGATCGACATGGACACCCAAGTCTTTCGCCGTCCGATAGGTGATGGCTGGGAATACAAAACAGTCCACATCCGAGCCGAGGCGCCCGGCGGCGACTGGGAAATGATTGATGAATCGAAGGAGGGCCGTTTTTTAACATTGATTGGCCCCCGCATGATCGAACTTGGACTTGCCGACACCACCTGCAATACGCGACAAGAAATTGCCGCCAACTTCCAGGTGGACCCAACAGAAATTCGTGTTCTCCGGTACAGCACCCCGGATTACATCGCAGATACTTTGTGCTCGCCATGGATTACCGGATTGCTGATTGTCGTTGGGCTTCTTGCACTTTATCTTGAAGTCAGCGCACCGGGAATCGGCGTGGGCGCAATTATGGCGGCCTTTTGCGCGGTACTTTTTTTCTGGAGTCGATTTTTTGGTGGCACCGCCGATTGGTTGGAAGCGATCCTGTTTATAGCCGGTCTTGTCTTTTTAGCGATGGAGCTTTTTGTGATCCCTGGCTGGGGCGTGTCGGGGTTTATTGGGCTGGCATTGATGTTGGCCAGTGTGATTATGGCTGGTCAAGACTTTGTCATTCCGGCTAACGATCGTCAGTGGGCAGAACTCGTCACTACCTGTCTGGTAGTGCTCTGCAGCGGTTGCGTTGTCATGATTGGGGCAGCCTTTATCACCAAAAAGCTGGGCACCATTCCCGTTTTCAATCGCTTGGTCCTTCAACCTGAGCCAGATAGAGATACCTCAGCGGCAACCACCAAAGATGGAAAACCCATTCCCACAACGCATCCTCTCGTTTCCGTCGGCGACTGGGGGAAAGCCGAATCTCAGTTGCGGCCAGCCGGAAGAGCAATCTTCTCGGATCGCTCAATTGATGTGATTAGCGACGGCGCTTTCGTTGAACCGGATCAACAGGTCAAAGTCGTCGACATTCAGGGCAATCGAATCATCGTAGTCGAAGTTGAATCCGACATTCGTGATACCGTCGCCAAACCGTAAACAAGCTCGTTCAATCCGGGCACGCACTTATGCCTTGGTGCTAGTGGTTCGTCAGAGTTGATTGGATCGGTTTTAGTGGGTGCCATGCTTCACGCTTGCGTGAGCATGTTTGTGCATGCGCAGGGCACCCTTCAGTTCAGGTTTATTGAACCACTAAAGCGAGTTTAGTTTAAAACTGCCGAAGCACTCGTCTTGAGTTGTTTCGGCACGAGCCCCAATCGCTCAACCTCCCGTTTGTCGGGCCCAAGCCGATACGGTCCCTGAAGTGCTTTAGCCAACCACAATCTGTGCATCGTTCAGCTTCGTTCCAGGCCCGGCTGCATCGCGCCGAACCACCGCCAGCCCAACGTATTTTTCGCCGTCTGTCGCGACACTTGAAATGCTCCCGACTTCTTTCTCGCCATTGAGCAGTTTCTCACCAACGGTCATCGGCGACTCCGCCTCGAGTCGCACCAGCAATTTATTGACGCGGCCAAGTGCGTCAATCCTCGCAACTGTTTCCTGCCCCAGATAGCATCCCTTGTCAAACGAAATGGCCTTTTCGTCCCGGCAAAGCTCTTGAGGCAGGGTATTTGAATTGGAATCAACACCAAACCACGGAGTTCCATCCTGAATTCGGTGAAATTCCAACTGAGATTGACTGGCAACAAATTGATCAAATTCGCTGAGGTATTCCGCCAATGGTTCGGGGTGATCACTGGATAGCAAAATCCCGAGGCCAGCAACTTCGCACTTCGCAATGCGAATCGCGTCGTGCATCTTAAATTGATTGGAAGCAAGATCGATACGTTCGTCGAATGCTGCGAGGTCTCCAAAGCAAAAAACGCAGTTCAACTCAACTTCCGATAACTCGACGTCTTCTCGAATCAAATAACGATCCAAGTGCTGAATCAATTCCTGGGCTTGATCGGGGACAGTATTGAGCTCAAGAAAATCGTCGTGGCATAAAACAAGTACGTGTCCAACCAACTTGCCTTTCGTATTCAAGACAAAAGCTTCGCTCAAATCTCCGCACTTCATGGCCTTGATATCGGCGGTGCAGAAATTTTGCAAAAACGTTACTCGATCATTGCCTGACAGCCGGACAACAGTTCTGGAAAGTTCGATATGCATTTCGATTTCTGGGTTTTAGAACACAATTCGTGTCAATGTAGCGGATTTTCGTCGTTTTGCTGGGAATAGCAAAGCGAAGTGACGCAACGGGAATTTGCGACAGGCTAGGCCGTTGTTTGAAGATTGCAACGGTGTGCGTCACGCAGCAAAACACCCTGAGGATGACGGTCAACAATGCGTTGAAGCTCATCTTTCGACGTAATGCAACCGAGCCCCAACTCTTCGGTTATAGCCTGAGATAACTTCGATTCCAAAAAGACGTTGCGTTCGGACACAATCTCAGCCACCTTTCTCAAGGTATTGTTTAACTTGTCCATCGTATGACCCTCAAACTGCTGTGTCAGTGCAGACCTAACTTTTCGAGGCGGACCGTGAACGATTTCAGAGCAAATAACGATTGGCGCGCCGGAAAGAACAGCTTGATCTGCAGCAAGAATCGCGGAACAGAAATGATCCCAATTCTGCAAGGTGGATTCTGACTCGATCGTCGCGACAACCAATTCCGCGTCTGCCGTTGTGCTGACCGCCCAAAGTTGGCTCATCTCCTGTTTTGCTTTATAAGCTGCTGCACCAAGCTCCCCCGAAACAATCTGATGAATTCGGTCTCCTGGCCCATGCACCAGTTGGATCCCCCAAAAGGTCCCCAGTTGATTGTTGGCCATACGAACTTGGCCCCCACGAGCCTTTGGTGAGCGTTCTTCAAAACGATCCTGGTCTTCGACGCCGCTGAAATAAGGGTAGATGCAATCAACCACCTCTTCATTCACTCCAGGTGCAGCGGCAACCGGGATCACGATGTCAGCTTCGAATAGAGAACGATTGATGTAAACGGGAGCGGCCTTCTCATCGATTCCCAACATTGCTAAAGCATTTTTGTCGGTAGAATCATGAACCACGACTTTGCCGTTCACTTCGCCCATGGATTCCAATTGCTTAGCCGTTTCAGCCGAGCACACAATTACGAAATCCAATGTGGCAATCTGAGCCAAAAGGGCTTTGACGACTTCATTCGGTCGCGGAAGGTTGGATTGTAGCGCTATCGCGACCTGGTCGCCGGCGATCATCGACTGTTCAAGAGGAGGGTAATCCAAGGGATTTGCCAATGAATCTGCCATCGCCTTGGTCAGGTCATCAATCGCATTTGATGCCACATTTTGTTGGGGAAATTGAAACGTCGACTCTGGAAGTTTCACTTCCTGGAGGTAGCGAGATTGGGCTGTTTTGGTATCCAAAGGTAACTCTTTTGCCGAATTCATAATTGCGGACTCCGAATGATAGCTGTCTACGGTTTCCACGGTCAACGGCTGCGATAGCATTCGGTGTTTACGTAGTACATACAAAGCCGTTAAAAAAGCATATATGAGGTACGGATTCCCCCATGATTGGACATTTGGGTTTTGCAATGAAGCAATTTCGCGTTTATTTACTGCTTTGGGTGCTGACGCTTGGCTGTGTCGTCGGATGCGGCCCCCAGCAAACAGAAAAACAAACTCAGAACTCGCAGTCTCAGTTGACGGGTGCTGAGATACTCGAACAAATGGCCGAAAGCTACATGTCGGCAGCTTCGTATTCCGACCGAGCGATTCTGTACATGACCTATCGAACCGAAGAGGGGCATCCGATCCAAGAACCGATGCCCTGGTCCGTCATCTATGAAAAACACTCACAGAAATTTAACGGCCAATTTTACAATTCGGTCGTTAAATATGACGGCCAACTACTTGGGTGCCAGATTTTTGACATTGAAACAGAAAATCAAGACAACCAATACTTGTTGATTTCCCATCCGAACCTACCACTAGAACAGCTCTTAAAAGATCCAGAAGCAAAGCGAAACATGGGGGGGTTCTCGGAACTGCCATTGCGCAATGACTCTAGTGCGATCGTTAGTTCTTTGTTACCGCCTACGCTCGCGCTATTAACCGGTCAAGTTGATTTCCCCTGGTTGACTCGCCCCAATTCGGTTTCCCGCATGGAGGATCAACTGATCGAAGGCGTGGTTTGTTTTCACGTTCAAACGCGATGCAATAATCAGCCTTGTGATTTCTGGGTCGAACAAGAGACTGGGCTTATCCATCAAATCTTGTTCCCCAATAATGTGCTTCAAATCGAATTGGAGAAATTAGGCCGAATTTCAGACCTTAAAATCGTTGCTCGGTTCCACGAATGCAATTTCAATCAGGAATTCGCTGACAATCAATTCCAAGTCCAACCTCCCGAGAGCGCAAGTCTGGTCACCGAATTTGTCACACTACCGGATGTTTTCCCTTCAGAGTTGATCGGACAAGAGACACCGAGTATTGCTTTGCACACACCCACTGGGCAACAGGTCACGAACAAAACATTCTCAGGCAAACCAACCGCGTTGCTATGGGTCGCTGGTTACGGTGCGGACACAGGGATCAAGACACTCAATCAGATTCAAAGGGATTTTGGCAACCAGGTTAACTTTGGCATCCTGTACTCCGATGCGAAAATGAAAGATCCAAGTGGAACGACCTTTCAACCGAGTGATACTTTTGTTCGGCAACTGGAATCACTCAATTCAAACACTCCCTTGTATTGTGATTTCGATTTGGTTGTCTGCTCACAACTTCAGATCAAAGCCATCCCCTCGATTCTGATTCTCGACAAGGATTTGAAAATCCATTTTGTAAAAGCCGTTGCCGGCATCGATTGGTCGAAAGAAGTTGATGCAACTCTCCAGCGGGTGTTGCGTGGTGAAGACGTCGCACAAGAGGTCATCGACAACTACGGCGTATTCTACTCAAGATATCGAGCGAAACTAAAAGAAGTTGAGTTTCAATTCAATAAGTCCGCACTCTCGGCACAGAACGTTTCGGCACCCATTTCGCGCAAGCGAGTGGCAAGTGACATTTGGACCGCGGACACACTTCTTCGGCCCGGCAACATTGCAACAGCTCTGGTCAACGGCAAAACAGTCATCGCTGCCCTTGATGGTTTTCGGACCGTGGTCTTGCTCGATGAAAACGGAAATCAGTTACTTCGAAAAGAGCTCGAGCTTCCTGAAAATCATGCTGTGACCCGATTACGGGTATCAAGCGTTCAAGGAAAATTGGTCATCGCCGCATTTTCTAAATTGGGCTCGCAGGTCCATTGGTTTGATGACAACCTTCAACCACTGGGTAGCTTTCCGCAAACATTCAATCCCGAAATGAAGATTGAAGATTGTCAGTTTGCCCAATCAAATGGTTCAATCGGTTTGCTGGTTGCGTCCAAGGAAACGGGGCTGTATCAGGTAGACCTGGTAACGTCGGCCAGCAAGAAACTGACTCAGCGCTCCGCCAAAGAATTTTGCGTCACCAACAAGGCGGTTGCCGGGGTCGAGAATGGCTCACCATTCTCGAGCACACTTCCTGACCTGAAGCCCTCGGTCTTTTCGGCATGGCATTTTTCAAACATTGAAGGCAACAGGCAGCTTCATCCTAGCGACGTTTCAGAGAATTTCTGTGCTCTGGGCACGACTCATGTCGGTGAATGGCATGCAATCGGCCTGGATTCCCAGTTTACGGTCACTTGGAAAGCTAACATCGGGGAACAGGATTTCCAAAACGACATCGAACCTCTCGCAAGCCAAAACGAGCACAACGTTTGGCTGATAGCGAATTCCGAACATGAGATCTCTGTGGTGTCATCCAGCGGTAATCCAATTTATCAGCTGAAAGTGGACAATGCCCTGAATGGCATTGCCAGCTTGCCAAACAAAGACCAGCTCCGATTCGTTTACTCGACCGGTAGCGTAATCAAGTGCGTTGAGATCAAGCTCAACAATTAGCAACAACAAGAATGGCAATTTGCTTTGCCACGATTACTTTTCCCACTCCAACCATTCAAGAAGCTGGGAAGAACTAGCAATTCCCACATGTTGAGTGACGACCTCTTTGTCCTTGACGACGAAAAGCGAGGGGATCGAAGCGACATTAAAATGTGCGGCCAGCTTCGAATGTTGGTCCACATCAACTTTGATGATTCTGATTTCGTCGCTGGGCAGATCGGCCGCAACTTTCGCAAGAATCTCCGACTGACTCCGGCACGGTCCACACCAGCCTGCGTAAAAATCGATTATTAAACTTTTGTCGGAATCTTCGATCATCTGGACCAAATCATCGCCCGCCTGAAGTTTGACGATGGGCATTACGTCCGCTTCAGATGAGCCCCAGCCGGCCAGCCAATTGCTTGCGAACAAGATTCCCGCAAACAGGCAAATCGAAAGCGTCCCAACTGTTTTCATCAAATTCTCCCATGTTTAACTTGGCCGTCTTTCCAATGATTAGATGACGTCTGAAATGCTGGCAACTTACAAAGTTCACTTCCCGGTCAAACCAACAGTTGGAAAAGGCTGAAAACGCGTCCGATTGACGTCACTGACATCGAATTGACGATGCTTGCGTTGGTCCGAAAAAACGACCAGAAACCGCCTTTTTTCGGGTTTTTCAGGTGGAAATTTCAATTGGTATGGCAACTGCGTTATGGCTCGACGCGTGCGGAACCTTGTTCAGCGCCCTAAAAACTTTCCACCATGGACGAGTGAAATGAATAAAGTATGGACACCCTGGAAGCCGCAACTTCTGTTTGCACTGCGGACGATAATTCTGATCAAGATCTTGATCATCGCGGAGCCAGCTTGGGGACAAAGTCGTTTGGCGGCCATTCGAAATGAAGTTCGGCAACCCAAAACAGAAGAACCCAAGGAAGAGCGAAAACGCCCAGAATCGTCTGATCGCGATCATGATGACCATCAAGAGCGTCACCATGACCATGACCATGACCATGACCATGATCGACATCGCAGGCAAAGAAGAAATCATTCGAATGACTTTGACTTTTTCACCTGCACGACTCCGACACAATTCGTTCACACACGTGAAATTCATGTAATTCAACCGCCCCTTGAATCTTACCCTCCCATTGGATCGCCCTTCCCGCAAACGCCGGAGCCAATTTATCATTCGGTCGTAGAGGGCAATGGGGAAGCATGGGACACGGATCCGATCATTGACGATGTCTTTCAATCGTCATTTGAAAACTGGGGAACTCGAGTGACTGGCTGGTACGGCGGAGGCGTGGAGGAAATCTCGCAAGGCAATCTAGGAATCCTGTTTCAATCGCCAGGCAGCTTTGGGCTAGACGGAAACATCCGTACAGTTCGCGAACGGGGGTTCAGCGATCACCTTTGGTTGGGCGATTTGAATTTGGTTTACGAGCCAATTTGCCGAGAGAATTTCCGATTAAGAATTGGCGCAGGTTTCAATTGGCTAGCCGACAGTTGGGGAGGCGACGCGGGCTTCAACTTGACTTCAGGGTTTGACACTCGAATTAGCGATCGTTTGATTCTGGGCGGAGAAATCGATTTGGGAAATCTCGGATCAAGCGACTATCTTCATGCGCAATTGAGCCTTGGATATCAGATTGACAATGCCGAGTTAGTGGTCGGATACGATCATACCAATATTGGCGCCGTCGATCTAAACAGCCCCTTTGCCGGAATCCGTTTTCGATTTTAGATCGCTATTTCAAGTACCCGCAAGTCTTGAACCATTCGTAAGCGTCCTCCAATGCGACATCGATCGAACCAATTTCGTACCCCAGTTCACGCTTGGCTTTTTCACTGGAGTACCAGTTATATGCTTCTCCCATCATAATAGCCCCGCTGTTGGAATACGTCTCTTGATTCCGGAATCGAGACGCGAAATCACTGACGCCCCCGACAAGTCGGCCCAACCAAATCGGCAGCTTTCCCAAGGGGGCGCGGCGATTGAGGAGCGTAGCAATTCGCTGCCAAAGTTCCAGATAGGATATGTTTTCGCCAGCCATAATAAAGCTTTCGCCTGAGTTGCCATGTGCCACCGAAGACATGATTCCAGCGGCCACATCCCGTACATCGCAAACGGAGATTCCACCGCAGGGCGCGAAGGGAATAAATTGGCGCGAGATGGCGAGTATCATCTTTCCCGATGATGGCTTCCAGTCCCAGGGTCCAAACATCAGGCCAGGATGCACAATGATCCCATCCAGTCCAGCTGCGATTTGTTCCCAAACCACCTCATCACCTGCACGTTTGCTCACTACGTAGCTCGTAGGAACCTTAGGCGGATCGATTTGGTCTTCGGTTGCGGGAGAGTCTGGAGTGCCCGCTGCAAGTGCATCCACGGTACTGACGTGGATGAGGCGGATTTTTTTCAGCCGGCACGTATCGGCAATCACCTCAGTGGCGTCACGATTCACTTTTAATGAAAGATCCATTCGCGACCAGCCGATTTGTATGACGCCTGCACAATGGATCATGACGTCCACTTGATCAAGGGCTTCGCGGAGAACTTTGGCTCCGGAGGCCGTATCGGCTGCGAGATCTGCGTAAAATTTATCGACCTCCAATCCCTCCAGCGGGCGAGAATCGCTGTTATTTCGGACAATTACAGCCGCAGAATGCCCTTCATTGAGAAAAGATCGCAGAACATTATTGCCCAACAGCCCCGTAGCACCAGTAATTAATACTCTCATCCTCAATGTTTCCTAAACTCAGATTGACATTTTTGTAAAGGACATCGACGATATCGACAATCAGAGCACCCGGTTTTTCGTCTATTCGGCGAAACTTTGTAATTTGGACATCAAAAGGACCCCCAATTGTCTGTCGAAATCGTCCCTGTCACGAATAAGAAACTGCAAAAGGAGTTTATTCAGTTTGCATTTCAACACTATGCTGGCGACCCCAACTGGGTACCGCCGTTAATCTCCAACCAAAAGGAGTTGTTGAACTACAAATCGCATCCCTTTTATGACAATGCCGAAATTCAAACGTTTCTGGCTCGTCAAAACGGAAAAACCGTGGGGCGAATTGCGGCAATTATCGACCATTCGCATAACGCGCACTGGAAAGAGCACCGCGGTATGTTCGGCTTTTTTGAGTCGACTGACGATCAAGCAGTCACGAACTCGCTTTTCGATGCAGCCAAAAAATGGCTTGGGGAAAAAGGGTATAAACAGATTCGCGGGCCCGCGAATCCGTCCCAAAACCACGAATGGGGTCTTTTGATCGATGCTTTTGACAAGCCGCCGACCTTCATGATGACCTACAACAAATCGTTTTATCCCCAGCTAATCGAGAGTTACGGATTCACCAAAGCACAGGACATGTACGCATTTTGGGGCCATGTCGACATGCTCAAAGACCTCGATCCCAAATTGGAGTTTGTCGTTAAGGAGTGCAAGCGACGATTCAATCTGAAACTGAGACGGATTGAAAAGGCGACTTTCCAGCAAGACGTTGAGACTTTTATGGACATCTACAACAAGGCTGTCTTGGGCCAATGGGGATTTGTCCCCATGAGTGAGGCGGAGTTAAAACACGCTGCAGCCGGCCTGAAACAACTTATTGTTCCAGAAATGACTGCGATCGCCGAATTTGAAGGAAGACCCGTAGGCGTCGTATTTGGCCTGCTCGACTACAATCCGATCATCCGAGAAATTGGTGGCAAGCTTTTCCCCTTCGGGTTCCTGAAATTGTTATTCAAACGAAAGCACGTCAAAAAGGTGCGTTTGATCAGTACAAATGTTCTTCCAGAATTTCAGCGATGGGGTTTAGGGGTCGTGCTAATGAATCATATTGTCCCCGACGTCCTAGAGTGGGGAGTCCAGGAAGCCGAATTCTCGTGGGTATTGGAATCCAACAAGCTATCGCGTGGAACCTTGGAACGCGGTGGTGCAAAACTTGAGAAGACCTATCGAATTTACGACTACGAACCGTAATAATAGACTTTGGCAGTTTGACTGGTTCAAATTTTCGTCTTAATCGCCAGCACAATTTCGTACGCCACAGCATGAAGCTAAACAATCAAGTCGTTATCACGGGTGTCGGAGTCGTCTCACCGATCGGAATCGGTGTGGAAGCCTTTTGGGATAACTTGATCAACGGTCGCAGCGGCGTGATCACCAGACCCGGATTCGCCGATACGGACTGGGCGTTCAAAATCGCGGGACTCGTGCAGGACTTCGAAGGCAAAAAGTACGTCAAACCTCGCAAAGCCATCAAAGTCATGTGTCCGCCCATCCAGTTTGGGTTCGCCGCAGCAACCATGGCCGCCGAAATGGCCGGTATTTTGAATTCGGCGGTGGATCCTGATCGAGTCGGTACGGTTTTTGGCACTGCACCATTTTACTGCCACCCCGAAGAAATCGCCGATGTTTTCCGTCAATGTATTGACGAGGGATCATATGTTCATGCCCGCTGGGGCGAGAACTTTATGCGAAAGATCCAGCCGCTTTGGATGCTCAAGTACCTTCCCAACATGGTTGCGTCGCATATTTCGATCGCCGTTAACTCACGCGGCCCCAGTAATTCAATCTGCCAATCAGAAGCTTCGTCGCTGTTATCAATTATCGAAGGCGCCACCCTTATCCAACGCGGTCTAGCCGACGTCGTGTTTGCTGGCGGTACCGGTGCGCCCTCTTCGATTACCGGTGTGCTCTACCACGGCCAAGAACATTTGAGCAAGCGGATTCATGACCCCGAGGGGGCCTGTCGCCCGTTCGACTCTGAACGGGACGGACAGGTTGTCGGCGAAGGTGCCGGCGCAGTGGTCCTGGAGTCGGAGAGTCACGCCAAAGCTCGAGACGCCAACATTCTTTGCCGACTCGGTGGATGGAACCGAAATTTTTGTACAAAAAAAGACCAGTTTGCCGACGCGCTGACACATAATTTTCGGGCGACTCTGGAATCAGCCGACTTTCCGGGGGAGTCAATCGGCCATGTAAATGCCAATGGATTTGGAGGCATTTCCGAAGACCGAATGGAGTCGGAAGCAATCCATGCTGTATTTGGATCGCAGCCCGTTTTGGCCTCCAAAGCCAATTTCGGGAACCTGGGACCTGGAACTGGAGTGATTGAACTGATCGTTTCAATCCTCGCCATTCAGGAGATGGTCCTGCCTCCCGCAATCAATTTTAAATCAACGAACGATTGTGCAATCCAACTCATTCCTGAGGCGCATCAATTGGACAATCCAAGTTGTGTGAAACAATCATTTAGCCGCACAGGCCAGATTGCTTCTATTCTCCTCGACGCCTGATCGTATCTGGTTTGTAGAACCCCGTTTTCTACAGTGGACGATTCGTGGCCATTCAAACTGAATCTTCGCGCAGGACAAATTGCCGCAATCACACGCCTGTGGAAACCCGACGCGTCAGCGAGGACGAATCCGACACGTCCTCGCTGACGCGTCGGGTTTCCAAAACAGGCGGAATGTGGATGTTCAGATGCTGTTAGCTTCTGAACATCCACCAGTCGAAACAGGCGGTCTTGCTGCTTCGGAAAACGGCAGTGGCTTATCCTCCCTGGTCGTTGTACTCCCGACCGTCACGGTGGCCCGATGGAAGGGGATTCGATTTTTGGCATCCGGTTTTTAGCGCCAAAATCATCTGAAAACATCCACCAGTCGAAAAAGGCACAGCCTCTTCGGGTTACCATTGACAACCGGATTTCTCGTCGCCTCAGACTTTCAGTCTGCAGGGTATTACGTGATCAACATCGCATCACCGTAGCTGAAGAATCGATACTCTTCAGCAACCGCTTCCTTGTAGGCACGAGTTAGCAGTTTGTCACCGCCAAAGGTTCGAACGAGAACTAGCAACGTACTGCGTGGCAGATGAAAGTTGGTTAGCAACCCGTCCACGGCGTTAAATCGAAAACCAGGTCGAATAAACAGGTTCGTTTCGCCTGACCAGCTCTTGAGCTCACCTTCTTTTGCTGCGGTCTCCAAAACTCGAACGCTAGTGGTTCCAACAGCGATGATTCTTCCTCCGCAATTTTTCGCGTTTTTGATTCGCTGAACGGAATTCTCATCAATCGAACCATACTCAAAATGCATCTCGTGCTCGGTCAACACATCGACACCGACAGGACGGAACGTTCCGATCCCAACATGCAGCGTTACCGTAGCGACTTCGATTTCCTTTTCTACGAGTCGCTTCATCAGCGATTTCGTCAGGTGAAGCCCAGCTGTCGGCGCAGCGACGGCTCCGGGCTGTTTCGCAAACACCGTTTGGTAGGCAGCGATATCCGCGTCAACCATGTTTCCGCCGCGAATGTAGTGAGGCAGTGGAACTCTTCCGACCAAGGCAAGTTCGTCAAAGGCGTTGCTTTCGCTACCTTCGATTCTGGCAATCCATTGACCGCCCTCTAATTTGGTAATCAGCACCAATCGCGATCGTTCAACACCGTGGCGATCTTGCAAAACCACAGTTTCGCCAGGTTGTATTCGCCCACGAGTTTTGCCAAGCAATCGCCAGTTTCCTTGTGCATCCGCCTCTAGAAATAATCCCTGCCAGCGACCTTTTGTCTTCTCTCGATAGCCGACAAGTTTGGCGGGGATTACCTTGGTGTCATTCAAAACCAGGCAATCGCCGGGTCTCAAAATCGAGTCCAGGTCACGTATATGATGATGGTCAATCGCCTGGGATTCACGGTTCACGGTGAGAAGTCGAGCGTCTTCGCGATTTGCTAACGGTTCCTGAGCAATTAATGACTTTGGTAATTCAAAGTCATAATGGTCAGTTTTCTGTGTGGGTTCGACCGAATCTGTTGACATGTTTCTTCTCTATTTACTTTTGACGAAGTTTTACGTGTTTGACTCGAATTTCCCAGTCCTGTTTCGCTTTCAATCTAGTTTTGCCCGGCATTTCAGCGATATGTTTGCCAATGAGCGTTTTCTCATCCGAATCAGGCTGAATACACTTGGCGTCATCGCCTTATTTAATGCTTCGAATTTGCATCAGTTGAACCGGGAGGTTGAGGCTCCTGCCGAAACACATCGGATTTTGTTTCGGCAGGAGCCTCAACCTCCCGGTTTCATATTTGTTTCGGCAGGAGTGAAAAACGAGACGGTGCAGCTCGATTTTGTTTGAATCCCCAGGTTGCGGCGTTTTCCCAGCCATTCTCAGGCCATCGTCGCTAGCAACTCCTTTGCTCAGACTAAAGTTTCCAAAAATTGCAGGATTCGCAAGTCCTAACAGGGCAAGGGGTTGCGCCGATTGACCGATCGATTTACGAGGAAAGCGAGCCTTGATACCTGAGGCGGACGGTTTATCTTGGACCTCCCTCAAATGACTCATGGGGGCCAATTACAGATGCGGAAACGACGGACCGCAGTCAGACGCCAAATCCCTCATTTAAATCCGAATCAATGGCTACGTCCTTTGAGTTCGCGACATTGCGGGTGAATGTCAAACTGGCCACAGGCTGACATTTGCCCGGACTGGGCTTTATCATGGAATGATCGGGCTAGCGAGCTAACTCGAGCCGCTCAACTTGAGCGGCTCGTTTTTTTTTAGGTCATGAGCTCCAATCTCCACCAATTGACTTCTTTTTTCGAAACCACATTAACCTATGACCGTCCACGTCCCCGTCTTGTTGAACGAAGCAATCCAGGGGTTAAACATCCAACCCGGCCAAATCATTGTCGATGGAACCATGGGTGGCGGTGGTCACACCACGCAGTTTGCCGCGCTCGTGGGTGATCAAGGAAAAGTCATTGGGTTGGACCGTGACCCGGCCGCGGTCGCTCACATCGCCGATCAACTTCCCAAAAACGTGATCCCTGTTTGTTCCAACTATGCCGACACACCTGAGGTGCTGCGCGATTTGGAAATTGAACACGTCGATGCGATTTTCCTGGACCTTGGACTATCCAGTGATCAACTTGCCGATGAGGATCGCGGTTTCAGTTTCCAATTGGATGGTCCTCTCGATTTGCGGTTTGATCAAACCAAGGGAGAACCCGCGTGGCGTTTGATCGAGAACATGCAGGAGAAGAATATTGCTGATTTGATCTATGAGTATGGCGAAGAACGATACAGTCGCCGAATCGCAAGAAAGATCGTTGAAGTTCGTAACAAGCAGCCCTTGAAAACGACCACTGAATTCGCAGACCTCGTGCGTCGCTGCGTGCCACGATCTCGCAAGAACCCAATCGACCCGGCAACGCGAACGTTTCAGGCCCTTCGAATTGCGGTCAACGATGAACTCAAGTGGCTGCAAATCGCGTTGAAAACGTTGCCCGACTGTTTGAACCCTGGTGGAGTTTTCGGGCTAATCAGCTTTCATTCACTGGAGGATCGGATGGTAAAACACGGTCTTCGTGAAGATGATCGACTCGATGTTCTGACCAAGAAACCCGTCATGGCCGGAGACGCCGAACTCCACGAGAATCCTCGATCTCGAAGTGCAAAAATGCGATTTGCAAAGCGAAAGAACTAGCGTTGCAGTTCTATCTGGCTAAGGATCGATTTCGTTCCTTCGCTCCGGTCGCTTGCCCAGAAATTCCCCCCAGGCGCAGGGCGCCTGGTTAGCCATCACGACATCTTCTTCTGAGAAACGTGATTCCAGAATACGAATTTCCTCTTCGAGCGTTTTCAGTAAGACTTTGTAGTTCCGATTGGCCATCAACTTCTTGTTGTTGCGACCTTCCAGGGTATACATTTGCCGAACGACGGCAAGTTGCCGGCGGGCCAACCCGACAATGGCATTGCCCTCAACGGGATCCATAAAATTCGGCCAGGTTCCGTTTCGACAGAATAGAATAACGAGCATCGCCGCTGCTCGAATCTCATGTGGGTGACTCCGTGGCTCCAATTCCAGTGTCCGACGTACCTTTCGAACCATGTCTATCCAAGGTCCAAATGCGCACAACCAATCCGTGGCTTTTGCGTTTCCCCAAGGCGAATTGTCATCGACCATGATTTTTCTGTCCTTTTGTCAGTGAGTAAGACCTTAAGTCCAAAACTGGCCCCACGATTCCGGTAGACGTAATTCGGAAACTCGGTTGGAGATTCCTACCATGCGACGCAAAAACTCCAGTTCCTGTTGAACTTCGTTTTTTACGACTTCACGTCTTTTGTGCTCTTCTATGCTAATGGGGGACGTCGCCTTGGCAGGGTCGGTACGGCTCAATCGGCCAAGCTTCATAACAATCCGCTGTAACTCTTTGGATTGGTCACTAGGCCAAATTCCTTCGTGTCCGATTACCGCGACAACCATCATCATTATCCGGGCTTCTTCCGGACCGATTGGCTGTTCAGAGTTATCCAAAACATCACGGAGCCGCATCACCAAACCGCTCTGATCAAAAAGCTCTTTGAGCCACTTTTTCGATTTGGGGTGAACCCACGGGGCAAGGGTAGAGGAGGGCGGCTGTTCGTTCGTCGGATTGGTCATAAACTTTAACGCCACTCATCGTGGCAATTGCTACAGGCTTGATTGACTTGGTTGAATCCCTCTGAAACGGCTTCATAATTATTCGAAAGTGTGTTGGCGGACATCAATCGTGCGGCACGACTCATTCCCACCACGTGAATGAGATAGTCGTCCTCTTCGGCATCGTCCATCGACTCTTTGCCAAGGATTTCGGACATCGCAGCGATCAAACTAGCCTCGTGCAAGATTTCCTCACTGTTGGAGGCGAATTCCTCTTTGGTGGACAACCAGGGTTTAACGCGATCCACGGAGTCCTGAAGCCGCTTCATCAACGGCGCCCTTCCTACGGTTTCCTTCCAGACGACGCCATCAACCGTTTTTTCATTGGATGACATATTCCCACCGCGAACGAGTTCCGCCAAGTCATCTCGTCGAGCCACCGCGTAGTTATACGAATCCGCATCACCACGACGCGCATTTTTCGCTGCGATCGCAAAACTAGGCTGAGCCAGATCGGCAATTCGTTTCCACCTGACATCTTGATCGTGTTCTACAACAATACCAAATAGCATCGACAGCATTTGAAAGGAGTAGCGAGCGTCTTTGTATTCTGTTTTGTACTTTCCTGGCGAAGTGACCTGCTGAGCAACCCTTTTTTGCAGCCGTTTGATTTCGGCTTCGAGTACGTCTCCCGAGATGAATCCGGACCATACGAAAGTTCCAATATCGCCAGTAGAAGTTACGCCATTGGCCAAAGGATTGGAGAGGTTTCCACGATCTGCAACCATGGGGGCAGCCGGACGTTCACCTTGTATCGCTTCGTCAAACACACTGCCAAAATAGATTCCACTAGAATCCCGTTCTGTAAATTCCGGGCGTTTGACTCGTTTGACTTTCTTTCTTTGAACTTCCGTGTCTTGCAGGAAACCGATGTAACCCGCTGACGTTTCTGAGAAGGTAATCACTACCGACATTCCCAGCGCTACGAGTACAAACATTTTCTTGAACGGTGTCATGATCGCAACACATTCTGATTTCGGACTTTTACTTACTCCAATTATGTTGCCTGCGCCGCTTATATTCAACAGAGAGAATGGGAAGTATCATCATTCTTTGAATAGTTCATCCAACTCAATGGTACAATGAGAGTGTGACTAGGAAAAAGAACACATCGAGGCGAGATTTTCTACGTGGACGTCCTCCTGCTCCCAGTGGAGCAGAACCTACGCAGCTTGAGAGGAATCGCCAACGGCGCCAAAGCTCGGACCAACTTCAATCTGAATACCTTCAACATTTCTCAAAACGCGCGATGGCGTGTGAGTTCGAGGTCTTCTTCAACTTGAACCAATACGATTCGGCCACCGAAGCCACTCTGGCCGCCTTTCAACGAATTGATGAATTGGAGAATCAGCTCTCCTTCTATCGAGATGAAAGCGAAATTAGCCGACCTCAATCAATCCAATGGTGAAGTTTTTGCCATCAGTCCAGAAGTTCGCCAAATTCTGGAACTTGCAAGGACTCTCCACCAAAAGACGAATGGCGCATTTGATATTACTTCATCGCCCCTGTCGCAAGCATGGGGATTCCACCAACGACAAGGTGCGGTTCCTTCGCAACAACAAATTGATGAAGCAAAAAAATCTGTCGACGCTGCCAAAATAGAACTCGATGATCAAGGAGCACGACTGGCTGCTGGGAACCTTAAAATCAACTTGAACAGTATCGGAAAGGGATATGCTCTGGACCACGCAGCGAGTTTGATTCGAGGATTCCAGATACACGACTTTATTATTCACGGCGGGCAAAGCAGCGTGATCGCAAGGGGCAACGAATCGAAAGGCGCTTCAATGCTGGAATCCGACAGTGGCAATGGCTGGACCGTGGGGCTTTCTCACCCCTATGTCCCGAAAAAACGCCTTCTGGAAATCGCCTTGGACAACGAATGCTTGGCGACATCGGGAACCGCCCGACAAGGTTTCTATCATCAAGGCCGAAGGTACGGGCACATCCTCGATCCACGAACAGGCTGGCCTACGGACCATTTTCTTTCCGCGACAGTCATCAGTCCATCAGCGGCAATCTGTGATGCGTTGGCCACAGCATTTTTTGTCATGAGCCTTGAAGAGATTCAAGATTACGTCCAAGCCCATCAGGAAATCAGCGCTATCATTGTTGTCCCAGAATCGAATTCTGGCCCCGTCTCGATCGAAACGTTTAATGTTTCCGACGAAGCAATCAAAAGATATTAGGCATGTATACAATAGGGAAATGCCCTAGCGTGGCTTGATTTCGTGACCCGGGCGGCAAAACCCAATGGATTCCAACGACCGGTAGACTTCATCCAAAGTCTTTTCACCAAAGTTTGAGATGCTCAACAACTCGGCGCGAGTCGTATTCAAAAGATCGCGGACGCTGAAAATGCCTTTTTCTTCCAGACAATTTGTTGTGCGAACGGTCAGCCCAATCTCTGCAGTACTCAAATCGAGCTTTTCGCGTAGGTTGCGTGTTTCTTCTTCGGCCGTGCTAAGTGGAATACGTGTGCGTGCCATCGGGGTTCCTTCCCTATAAAACCTGAAAACAAATTCAATGGACAAGGAAATCAGTTGTCCTTGTTTCCGAAGAGCGACACTATAACATATCTTCATGCCCACACGAGCACCTGCTAGCAAATGGATTGAGCACGGAAACGCAACTAAACATCATGACTAACCCACTATTTGATTCACTAAATCCGGCGCAACGTGACGCTGTCGCGCACCTTGATGGTCCGATGCTAATTCTTGCAGGCCCGGGCTCTGGCAAAACTCGCGTGATCACTCATCGAATCGCGAATCTGATCGAGTCTGGCGTTACTTCGCATCGAATACTTGCCATGACGTTCACCAACAAAGCCGCTGAGGAGATGAAGACGAGGCTAAATCGCCTGGCTCCAGGCCATGATTGCTGGCTTGGGACATTCCACAAGTTTTGCGCTCGGTTGCTTCGGTATCGCGCACCGCTCGTGGGTCTATCAGAAAACTTCACGATCTACGACATGGCAGATTCTCGTAAACTGATCAAACAGGCAATTGAGATCGCCGAAGTTGACGTGAGACATTATTCCCCAGACAAGATTGCTGAACAAATTAGCGCCGCCAAAAGTAGTGCCATCACCGCAGAACAATACCAACCCCTTTCTGGGCACGCGTTGCAGGCGATCATTGCCAGAATCTACCCTCGGTATCAGCAACTGTTGCAAATGGCAAACGGAGTCGATTTCGACGACCTGCTGCTCTACACCGTCGATATGTTGCGGCAAAATCCCGAGTTGCGTTCGGAACTTGATGAACGATATCAATACATGTTGGTTGACGAGTATCAGGATACCAACACGGTACAGTATCAACTCATTCGCTTGCTCAATCACGACTACCGCAATTTGGCAGTGACCGGTGACCCCGACCAATCGATTTATGGTTGGCGCGGAGCCAATATCCAGAACATCCTTGGATTTGAAACTGATTATCCAAACGTCAAAGTCGTGCGTCTTGAACAAAACTACCGCAGCACAAAAGCAATCCTACGTGTCGCCGATCAGCTGATCTCCAATAACGAGATGCGCAAGCACAAATCGTTGCACACAGAGAATGAGGAAGGATCCCCGGTAACCTCCGTCGCCTACAAGAACCCCCAAGAAGAAGCAAACGATATCGCCGAAACCATTGCGGTCGCCATTCGCTCCAACAAAAACAAGGCCAGTGATTTTGCAATTTTCTATCGGACAAACTGGCTTTCACGGTCCGTGGAAAATTCGCTTCGTGTCAACGGAATCGCCTATCAGGTAGTAAATGGCCACGAGTTTTTCCAACGTCGAGAAGTCAAAGACGTCGTCGCCTATTTGCATCTGGTAAACAATCCACGAGACAATGTCGCCTTGGAACGGATCATCAATGTGCCACCGAGGAAAATTGGAAAAGTCACTTTAAAGCGAGTTCGCGAATACGCCCTGCAAAACAATTTATCGACACTCGAAGCAGCCAGGCGAAGTGGTTTGATCGAGTCGCTGGGCAAAGCGGCAGCCACAAAAGTCGCCAAATTCGTCGCGCTCTACGATCGGATTTCCGAAACCAAAATTGAAGACGTTAGCTCGTTGCTCAGCGTGATTTTACAAGAGACGGGTTATCGTGAATGGCTAACAGACGACGGCAGCGAAGAAGGTCATGAGCGCGCCAGAAACGTTGATGAGCTTCTAACAGCAACTCAGGAGTTTGACACACAGCACCCAGAAGACGGGGGGCTGGAAACTTTTCTAGAACAAGCGGCCTTGACCAGTGACACCGACGCTTGGGAATCCGCATCTGACTACGTCACGCTGATGACGATGCATGCCGCCAAGGGGCTTGAGTTTCCCCACGTCTTTCTTGTCGGTATGGAAGATGGAATCCTGCCCCATGAACGAAGCTCCAATTCCAATCAGGAACTTGAAGAAGAAAGACGGTTGCTATTTGTAGGCATCACTCGAGCCGAGAAGAAACTTCAACTCAGTCGCTGCTTGAGTCGATTTCGCCGAGGTAGTTTCTGGCCTGTGATCGCAAGCCGATTCTTGATGGAGTTGCCCCGTGACGAAATGGATGTGTTCGAACCAGGAGGAGGCATGTGGGCCACTGATGCAGTAGAAGATGTGGAGGTTGACCCTTGGGATTATCCGGATTCAGGGGGAGACTACGAGGAACCGTCCATTCAAATTGAACGAGGCGATTCGGTTCCAGAGACCAAAGAACCAACCAGCGCCTTTCCGCGACTTATGACTGGCGCCCAACTCGCTCAAGAACAGGAACTCGAGGCCCAAAACCGAATCCATCCAGACGTATTTGAATTGGGAATGGAAGTCCAACACGAAGCCTACGGAGTTGGAGAAATTGTCGACCTGAGCGGGCACGGCAAAAAGAAAACGGCGACCGTTGATTTTGAAGGGATGGGGCAAAAACGATTTCGCCTTGCCCATGTCAACCTAAGCATTCTAGAACGTTGAAAATACGCTCGGGTTTTTGTTTCGGCGGGAGCCTCAACCTCCCGTCAAAACAGATTTTAATCGATAACCGATGAGGGCAATGCTCGTTACTTTTTCATCCCCTTGGTAAACCTTCTGGCCACGCCCTGTAACAAGAATGCCGCAATCGCTAACGCCCCAAACAACAACAGGAGCCTTGGCTTGGTTGCCATGATCATCACCAACAGCACGCCAAGTAGAAGCACAGGAACCGTCAACTTACTGTCGTCCGAAGTAAGCTGCGGCATCGCCAGCCACACTGCTCCAAGCGCCAAACCGCTGCGAAGCATCACCCAAAACATCACACCTTCCCAGCCAAGCACATACGCTGCAATTCCAGTGAGCACAAAAAGGGCGCTGATTATCCCCAAACAAATACGTCTGATATCCATAATTGGTCGCCTCAAGCTTTCAAAAAAATGCTCGTGAAGACCATTACGCAGGTTGGCCAAAGATGGTTGATTTGATCTCGGTCAGCAAATCTGACGCATGTTGAATCTCCGCCTTCTGCCGATCGGGTTCCTGCGGAATCTCGCGTTCAATCGTTAAGGGTCCATCGTACCCAATTTCATTTAGCGTTTCTAAGTACTTTTGGATATCGACCTGGCCCTTGCCAAGTGGTTTCTCTTTTCCCCAGGTCACACTGGGTTGATCTGACCATGTGGCATCCTTGCAATGAATGCTGCGAACGACTCCTGCAAGGCGTCTTAGTGCAGCAATGGGCTCGCCCGTCCCGTAGAGAATCATATTGGCCGGATCAAAATTGACAAAGAGATTGTCAACCGACACATCGTCAAGGAATTTCAACAACCCGTCTGCCGATTCCTGTCCGGTTTCCAAATGGACGTTCTGACCGTTGTTCTTCGCGTGGCCGCAAAGATCTCGCGTCACCTCGACAACATTTTGATATTCCTGATGGAGATGATCGACAAAACCTAAATGCAGCGCAATCACATCGCATAGCAGCAATTTTGCAAAGTCAGAAATCTCTTTCATTTCTTTGAGCCGCTCCGCACGCGTGTCGACGGGGACCAAACCTACGGTTTTTTCTACGGTCGGAATGTCTGCATAACTTTCGCCGTCAAATCCACCGAAGACTGCCGTCAGCGTAATTTCCAACTCTTTCAATCGGGCAAGAAAGGAATCGGCGGATTCTTGGGTTCTGGTTAACTTGTGAGGCGCGTGAAGTTGAATCGTCGGAATCCCCAATTCACTTGCCACGTCCAAATTGACACCAAGTCCAGCGTCGATGCTGGTAAACACTCCGATTGGCCATTTTTTCACAACAATTCCCAGATGAATTCGACGGAAGAATAAACAATAATGTTGACCGGAGATGCGAGGACCGTCAAGTAAATGATCTTTAGGAGTGCGAGAGCATCCGCCCACCCCTACCTAATGTGACATGCATCGTCATTATCGGGCATTTAGGCTTCAAAGGCTTTCGCCATTAAATGGGAGGTTGAGGCTCCCGCCGAAACAAATCGTCGCGTTTCTGCCATTGTGCGCCGACTCGCGTCCAAACGATTGGTCAGAATCCAAAACCTAGCCAACGTATTTTTTCAACAAATCGACACCCGGAAGAAAATTCATGTCGGCCAGAATGGGAGATACCGAGACGTGCCCCTTCGCGAGAATAGAACAATCGGTTTCGAAAGGACTGGGCTCCGGGTCAGGCTTGCATGTCGCCCAATAATACTCGCGTGACTTAGGATCGCACCCCTTTTCAAAATAGAATCCGAGGGGATTGGTTTCGATAGGCACCACATGCGTTTCGAATTCACCGTCCAAAGCTGCGCGAGGAATGTTGATATTGACCCCCGTTTGTGCTGGTAAATCATTCTCAGCAAATCTTTCAATCAACTCAACTCCGATCTCCGTCGCCGCTTCGAAATTGATCGGGTTGTCGTATTCCGTGCTAATCGCGATCGATTTGATTCCCATCGTCGAACCGGCGAGCGCACCGGCAACGGTTCCCGAATAGCAGACATTCGAACCAGCATTCAAGCCTGAGTTCATCCCACTCACTACAAGATCGGGAGTCCAAGGACAAAGTTCAAACAACCCCAACTTGACGCAATCGGTAGGAGTACCATCCACCGAATAGCCCTCAAATCCTTTCGGCTCAAACTGGCTTTTTAGTTTGACGTGAAACATGGGGCGCAGGAAAGTAATTGCTTGACTGATTCCGCTTTGTTCGGTTCGTGGAGCCACCACAAACACATCCATTTTCCTGGCAAGTTTTTGAGCCAAAAGAATGATGCCTGGGCTGTGAATTCCATCATCATTGGTTAGCAGGATTTTCATACAATTGTTCCAAGTCGTCAAAAATCTTCGAAATTGTTGTAAATACCGTAGCCGTCAGACACGGAAGCGGCAACGTGCCTGCCGCCGAAAATTCCTTGAATCGATGATAGACCGCTGGACCGAAAGGCCCTATAATTCGCGGTTTCCTACAGATTCTGGGAATGGGATTCTCTCCGTCCCAAATCGACTTTTCAAACTTTTTAGCGACAGGAAGCGCGGTGACTGCGACTGCAAAAATGGAGACAGCGTCTAACCAAAAAACGACTGATGAACGTGTTCTCGTTCTGGACTTTGGATCTCAGTATGCTCAGCTGATTGCCAGACGGGTCCGCGAACAAAGCGTTTACTGTGAGATCGTCCGTCACGACATTACGGCTGATCAGATCAAGGCTCACGGAGCTCGCGGAATTATCCTTTCTGGCGGCCCTATGAGCGTATACCAGGATGGCGCGCCCAAGTGCGACCCGGCGATCTTTGAAATGGGGATTCCGGTTTTGGCAATCTGTTACGGCATGCAGTTGCTTTGCCTGAACATGGGCGGCAAAGTTGAAAGCCATTCCCACCGTGAATTCGGACGCGCCATTTGCAAGACCCAATCGGATGATCCTTTTCTGACGTCGTTCCCGGCTGAATCTCAAGTTTGGATGAGCCACGGTGATCAGGTCCAAGCCGTTTCCGATGATTTTGTTTCTTTGGCGAGCACGGGAACCTGCCCCGTGGCGGCGGTCAAGCATCGAACACTCCCCGTCTATGGACTTCAGTTCCACCCAGAAGTCACTCATACGGATCATGGCACAACGTTGCTAAAGAATTTTCTGTATTCCGTTTGTAATTTGTCAGGTACATGGAAACTGGATGACTTTGCCGACGAAACCATTCGCCAGATTCGCGAAAAGGTTGGAATGTCGCGAGTGATCTGTGGGCTGTCGGGCGGAGTCGATTCTGCCGTGGTTGCAGCATTGCTTTTCAAGGCCATCGGAGATCAACTCACTTGCATCCTGGTTAACAATGGATTGCTTCGGAAAAATGAAACTGCGTTGGTCGTCGAACAGTTCGGCAATCACTTCAAAACCGACCTTCGTGTCATCGAGGGAGAAACTCGCTTCCTCGAAGCACTCGATGGCATCAGCGAACCTCAAGAAAAACGAAAACGAATCGGACACGTATTCATCGATTGCTTCAAAGAAGCTTCCAACGAAATCGAAGACGCTCGATTTTTGGCCCAGGGAACGTTGTACCCTGACGTGATAGAGAGTGGTGCTGCCAAAGACGGCCCAGCTGCCACGATCAAACTCCATCACAATGTTGGTGGGCTACCCGAAGAATTGGGCTTTGAGCTCATCGAACCTTTGAGAGATCTTTTCAAAGACGAAGTTCGCCGATTGGGAATCGAATTGGGGCTGCCAGAAGAACTGGTCTGGAGACACCCTTTTCCGGGACCAGGACTTGCCGTTCGCTGCCTTGGAGAGGTCACCAAGCCGAAATTGGATGTACTTCGTGAAGCCGACGCGATTGTCATCGAAGAAATCCACAACGCGGACCTTTATCGTGAAACCTCCCAACTTTTCGCCGTACTTTTGCCTGTGCAAAGTGTCGGTGTCATGGGGGACGCCAGGACCTATGAGAACGCTTTAGTCATTCGATGTGTCGATACAGACGATTTTATGACGGCAGATTGGTCTCGATTGCCCTACGAGGTCTTGGCAACGATGTCGACTCGGATTATCAATGAAGTTGCCGGGGTGAACCGAGTTTGTTATGACATCAGTTCAAAACCGCCTGCAACGATTGAGTGGGAATAAATTCTATGGCTGATTCACAAGAACACGACTGTTTGGAAACAAAGATCGTCGAACAACATCAGATCGTTAAGCTTAACGGTGATTGCTTCGTCGACGATGACCATATTCGAGAAACGGGGATCAAACTTCGCAGCGCGGTACACGATTCAGACAGCAAGTACTTCCTGGTCAACCTGGGAAATATCGCCGTCCTTTCATCAATGATGATTGGCCAATTGGTTCAGCTTCGCAACAAGTGCAGTGAGTCAGAAATAGTGTTTCAAGTTTGCGACCTTTGTCCAAATGTATCCGAGTCGCTTCGAATCATGAACCTCCAGGAACTACTCAATGTTTTCCCAACCGAGGCCGAAGCATTAGCTGTGGGACAGTAATCGAAGTTCCAATTTTGCCGGTTCTCCGGCCCCGCCGAGATCGCGGTGCCCCGCATTGCCCCCCTCTGATCTAATCTTGGTATCACTTTCGCTGTCTTCAGTATTCCAGTGGTAGTCGCCAGAGCATCAAAACAGTTTTGACGAGATTGCTCTGCCTTTGCACCGCCGTTGTTGATCCAGCACTCATGCAATCCATAAACAGTGGCGGCCCGCAATCAACCTCCAGCCCGTCAGCCCACGCCTCGCGCCAGATACCAACTTTTGTGTGGTTGATCATTTTCTGTTCATGAGACCCGATCGAAGTCTGATCGGCTCCCCCCTAAACGGAACGTACATCAGGACCGGAATAACCGGTTGCCCAGATGCACCTCTTTACCAACAAGTTGTTTGCAAACAGGGAAAATGGACCTAAATTTTTATTGCAACCAACACTACATAGCGACGGACCCTTCCATGAAAAAGACCGTATCGGCATTGGCCTTACTCTGTATCATTTTGATGAGTCTCGGATGGTGGGAACTTTCATCGACCCAAATTGAAACTTCACAATTTGTCGACCTGGAAGGGATTGACTCCGACAGCTATTACTCGGATCCCTTGCAAGATTTTGACGGGACCGTTGTCTTTGCGTTTCATGATTCCCAAGCAGGGATGGATGAAGAAAACCTCAAAGAATACCTAGAAGATAAAGCGATCGAGACTTCAAAGGTTGTTAAGATCGACGTCAACTCACAACGTACGCTTGCACAAAGGTACAACGTCCGTACAACGCCCACGCTTTTCGTAATGCAAGACGGGCAAATTGTCAGCCGAGATCAACCAACTCCTGAACCACTACGTGCATACAGCTCTGTATCGCATCAGAGACGGGCCACGCCTACACAAGCCCGCCCAAGTACACCGAAACCGCATCCTTACGGAAACTCAAATCGAGGATACCGGATCGGACACTGAACACACACTTAGCCGAATAACACGTCGCAAGCAAAACCCACAAAGGCGATCCAAAATGGATCGCCTTTTTTCATTCTTGGTGAGCTCTAAAAACTCCTTCGCTTCTTGCCAAAATTCGGTAGCCAGACTCGGAACTGCCCAACGAGAACCGAAACCAATTTCGCTATGGCTCAAACAGAAAAAAGACCGCAAGCGGAATTACAGCAAGGCAGACCCCGAATGCCCACAGGGGCAACGGCCAAGCAAAAAAGAACTGCAGCGAATGCGCGAGCAAATAGAGAACCACTCCAATGGGCCGCTGAAACGGGAAAGACGGCGGAATGACTTTTGCCGCAAGCCATGCATTCCACAAAACAAAAAGGACCCAAGCCGTAACGATTAGTTGAAATGCCAGGGAGATCCAAAATGCTCCGGCAACGACCGTGTTGACGACCATCAAAAAGACATCCACAACCAAAAACAGCTCGCAGCGTTCTCGAACTAGGGATGCAGCAGTGACGGTAGCGTTTTTCGTATTGGACTGGACTGAAAGGATTGATTCAATCTCTTTAGAATGTGGAAAACGTAAATCGTATGGCACCATTGTATTAGATCGCGTTTAGTTTAGGTATGGCGGTATTTTCGTCGTTTTGTCTTGGAAGCAATGGCGAAGTGACGCTATAGGTAAGTCCAACTTGGACTAGAACTGGACGAGGAGGCAATCAGAAGGAACCCGTCAACGGATCAGGATTTTTCAAGAAATTTCTATTCTCGGCCGAGTCGGTATACGAGAATCATGTCTCAACCGGAAGACTGGACCGACGCAACATCAAAAAAATGCCCGAGCCAACCTCTGCAACTCCCCTCTTGCAACCTAAAAAATTGAACGACGATCGACCCTCGCTATTGCTTATCGAAATCCCGATGTATATCGGGGCGGCAATTTTCGTTCTGGGCGGATTCTATGTGATCGTGATCATGGGCATCGCCATCAGCAACGATCGGGCGGATACATTTTTTGTCGCATTACTCATTTTTGGGATGCTCTTTTTCTTTGGAGCTGGTGCGGGCCTCATCTTTGCAACCTCGCAATTGAAGCGCAGGAAAACATGGGCTTGGGCCACCGCCGTCGCGATGGGCATCATTTACGCTCCATCGGCAACCGTGCTCTTGGGTGCTCCGATTTTGTTCGGATGCTTTCAACCCAAGGTAAATGATTGGTTTAATAAAAAAGGATTACCCGCGGAGAAAGCGCCGCCACAGACTCCATCTCAGCAACCGCCAATCATCATCACTCCGATTTCGGACCCACGCCGGATCAATTCGAGAGTCATCCACAGGCGAAACAAGTCGCAAATCGGAACCGGTCTTTTTTTCCTTGCGGGTATTTTGGGGTTCTGCTTGCTCGTACTCGCCGTAGCGATTCTGCCCTATGCAATTGGACAACGGCCGTAACCTGCTAGAGTCCCATCGGAACCCGCCAGCCCAATTCGTTAATGGACATTCGCTGCCAGTTAATCCCTGACGAAACTAACGCTTCGTATCAAACCATCTCTAACTTCATAGATTGAGACGTATTCAGTAGCCTCGTCACCATTTTTTACGGTTTCATGGTTCACAACAAAACCGTCTTTGGCAATCTGATGATGGATTTCAACTTGGACGACACCTTCCTGAAACATGGGTTCGAAAATACTGCGAAGGTGCTTCTTTCCCTTGCCCAATGACTTGCCCAGATACGTAAAAACTTCGATTCTTTCATCGTAGTTGTCCATAAACGATTCAATATCGTGGCGGTTGTAAGCGTCCATCCGTTCATTGACAACTTCCAAAGGCGATCGCGAGGAATCAACCTGCTTGGAGTTTCGCTGTGACGAATCGGAGGACGAATTACCTAGCCCACAACCGATAAAAGAAACACAAAACAAAACTGTGAGTAAAACGTAAAGCGACTTCATAGGAATCGGTCCTTTTTTTCCGTGGGCGGGTCTCCAGTGACGAAAAACGATCATATACAAATTAGTGGTCATTGACAACCATTCAATTCGCAACTCGTCCGCAAACATGTTATTTTCATACGAAGCTATTGACTGCACGAACATCAAAGATGGTCCTCAACCCAAATCTTGCGACCAGGGCAATCCGGTCCGGACTCGCGGTAGACGCAACGAACGACGTTTTGAAACACATACCGGAATTAGTCACGTTGGACAACCAATGAATCCTTCCAGAAGAACTGTACTCAAGTCGCTGTGCTTTTCGGCAGCCGCACTCGCCGTTGGAACGCCACGACGAATTCGCTTCAGGTATCCGATAAGTGAAATAAAACTGGGCGTGATCGCTGACATTCACATTGGCTTTGTCCCCAAAGCAGAAGATCGCCTCCAAGCGTTTCTGGATGACATGTCCGAGGTGGATCCCGACGGTCTGATTCAGTTGGGCGACTTTGCCTATCCAAATGCCGGGCATCAGGCGTTTGTGGACAAAATCAATCGCTCGAACAAAAATGTGATCCACGCGATTGGCAATCACGAACTTGACCTCGGCTTAACCCGAGATGACGCCAAAGAATCCTGGGGAATTCCGCACTACTACTACACGCAGGAATTAAACGGCCTCAAGATCATTGTGCTTGACGGAAATGATCACGGCTCACCCAGCTACGATTCCCATGGCGGTTATCACTCTTACGTTGGCGAGAAACAACGGGAGTGGTTCGAATGTGAACTTGAATCCTCAGAGTTGCCAATTCTCGTTGTCAGTCATCAACCGCTGGCAGGAAAATTTGCTGTAGACAACGCAGAGCAAATGCAACGAATCCTCTCGGGTTACCGTGACAAAGTGCTTGTTTGCATCAATGGGCACAGTCACCTTGATCAACACGTTGTCGTCGACGGCATCAATTACGTGCATATCAACTCGGCCTCCTATTATTGGCTAGGTGGCCAAGTCAGATTGGCAGAATACAAAGACCCATTGTTCACGACCTTGGTAGTCGACCCGGCTGCCGGTACCGTCACGATCGAAGAAAGCACCAGTCGTTGGACTGACGGAACACCGGAGGACGCGGGCTACTTCGAGAATGGAAAAAATGCAGATATCAAGGATGTCGTAAAGCCTCAAATTAGCAGTCGCGAGATTCGAAACAAGCCGAATCCTGTGATTGATGTTTTCTTAATGGCCGGCCAGTCCAATATGCAAGGCGCAGGCCGCGTTGAGGATCTACCTGAAGAAATTTTGCCGCAACCCACGGTTCAGATTTTTCACTCGGCGGCGATTGCCGGACAAGCAAGCAGGTGGGTCGAAAACCATCCCAGCGGATTCAATAATTCACATTTCGGACCTGAAATCAGTTTCGGATACAAGTTCTCAACACTCAATCCAGACACCAGAATTGCCATCATAAAACATGCCACAGGCGGAACGGATCTTCCCAACGATTGGGCGCCTGGAATTTTTGGACAAGTGGACACATATGGCATTGAGTACAAAAAGTTCGTGGCAACGGTCAACAGCGGGCTTCAATCGCTGGCTGAGGAAAATGGTCGTTGCAAGATTCGTCTTCGAGCCATGTTTTGGCAGCAGGGAGAAAAGGACTCGAAATCTGAGGCAGCGGCGAACAGTTACCGAAAGAATCTTCGCACGTTGATCCACCGTATCCGGCAAGAGTTTGATGTTGAGAACTTGCCTTTTATTTACGGGAAAGTCCATGATACAACTTTGGACGAGGTGCCCGCCTACCAGTTCAACGATTTGATTATCGAGGCTCAAACCCACGTCGATCAATCATCAGGACACAAAGATGCAATGTCGGGTGCGCATGTGGTCGAGTCGGCGGACTTTGAAGTTCATGGCGACGTCAAGAACGGTTTTCGCGACGGCGACTTCGCCCATCTTTCCAGCAATGGTGTATTGAAGCTGGGTGACGAGTATGCCAAGCGAGCACATCAATTGATGCATGTGGCCAAGAACACATCCTCCCAGAGCTTTCGAGTCATCACCTACAATACTTTTTACGTTTTTGATCACCAGAAACAGATTGAGCAAGGCAAACTCTGGGTCCGTTCTATGGTACCCGATGTTGTGGCGCTGCAGGAACTTACAAATATCCAACCGGAAAAACTGAGTGAACTTTCGTCGGCGTGGGGCCACGAACATAGTTGCCTTTTAAAGGCAAGCGGTTTCTCCGTCGGAATCACGTCACGCAGGCCCTTAGAGGTCGTTACCAAACGCATCGAGGATATGCATCACGGATATCTTCACGTGCGCATCGACGGCATTCACTATTTTGTCGTTCACCTTTCTCCATTCAAGTTTAAGAAACGGAGACAAGAAACAGAGGTACTCCTCAGTGAGATCCTGCCCTTGATCAATGACGGCTCGAAAGTCATCGTTTTAGGTGACTTCAATGCGTTCACTTCTGAAGACAGAGCGTTGCTGGTGAAGGACGAATCTCTGACCGTGAAACTGCAGGAGCAGGACAAGATCCACGAACACGTTCAGAACCTGGACCAAGGAAATCCCGATTATTCAGTCATTGGCAAATTCCTGAGTTCAGGGCTGGTCGATTCAGCCCGATTGCAGGTTCCATTTACGAAGGAAAAGCGACTGACGTTGCCAACCGGAATTTGGGGAGACAAGAAAACGTCAGTGAAGTCTGGGCAACGGGTCGACTTTATCCTGGTAACCCCAAATCTTTCCCAGCAAATTCTTGATACGATGATTCCCACCGAAGGAGCCGTGAATCAAATTTCCGACCACTATCCCGTCGTCACGGATTTCGAAATCGATAAAACGACTCGCTGAGTATCAGACACCCGCAACTTGTCGATTCTTCGATGGGAGGTTGAGGCTCCCGCCGAAACCTATCGTAATCTTTCGTCTCGAAACCACCATCTATATCGTAAATGGCCAGACGAGTCAGGAAATCGAGTCCGCTTGATTTTTCCAGTTCGCCCGACTGCACTTTGATTGAATGTTAATCGACTGCACTTAGCCTGACGCACCAGAGTGCGCACTGCATAAAAAAAGCTTTCGGTAAAAACCGAAAGCCTGTACGAGCTGTGTTTTTGGTCGCGACTAAAAACCGGGGCCAAAACCTCCGCCCATCAGCATTGGAATCATTTCCAGAGCGTCTCGAATTGCGTCATCAAATCCATCTGGGTGAGGGATATCGACACGAACTTTCAAACCGTCACGGATTGCTTCAAGCGACTCGAGAAAGTTGTCGGCCATTTCAGCCGTATTGGGATCCAGGAACTCGTTCACCAGTGGTGCACCAGAATTTTTTGCAATGCCCAGCAACTTGTCCAAACCACCACGGAGCTCTTCCGCATCGCTTTCGTTGTTTCCAGTCGCTACGATCGACAACAGGTTATCTCCATCGAGGTCGATAGAAATACTCAAATCACTGGCGTTGACGATCAAATCCAGTATCGGCGCCACCATGGGGGAACTATCGGCTTTGGCCGCTTCAATTACCTGTGCGACTAGCTCGCTTTCTGAGGCCAAGTCCGCAACGATATGAACTCCGACGCCAGGTGTCTTTTTGGAGGCCAGAAAAAGACCTTTGGAAAACAGGTGAAGTGTCGTTTGTTCGAGATATTTTTCAGTTGCGATCTCAACGGTGTTTGAATTTTCGAGCAAGTGAGAGTACGTCCCCTTTTGCGGAGATCGATAAGTTTTGCCATTCAGTTCAACCTCTTCACCTCCCATCGTATCTAATAAATCTTTTGCACTCTCCGCATCCGCCATTTCGACACGCAAGAAAAACTGAACGCTTTCTGGTATTTCTTGTTCGCTAAATTCTTCTATGGACTCCGGCAGCGATGCAGCGCCGAAAACACGTTCAACGGAGTTCAGGTCAATTCCGATTTGATCAGAAATATTTGGTAAACCGTCGACTAGGTCCTCTAATCCCTTCATGAATTCGCCGTCACGCATTCTGCTCAAGCGAACGTCAAATAGTATGGTGGCGCGATCCTCGTCTGTCAGATCGGCCTGTGCATTTACTGAGGCGGGACTAAAAAGACACGATGTGGCAAACAGAATTGCCAGAGTCAATGAATGATAAAAATGTTTTGCTTTCATGTTTCTTCTCGAAATATCTTTGAGTTGAATTACTTGTTCGGGCTCCGGGTAAATCAAACCGTGAGGTAATGAGTTGCGAAGCATTCTCCATTACCGTTGAATTTGAATAATGAGCAGCTATTGATAGGCTGGAAGCGAGTCGGATGGCAAAAACCCACTCAAAGATATACTTCCATCGTGTCTATGGGTTTCAAGTTATCAGAAAGAATTGAAACGCTGGCGTTGGAACGCATTCCGAGCAAGCCAAACATTGAGGCGGATTCCCCGCTGGCTCATCGGTTTGCGTTTGACAGTCACACGATCATTTTCGAGTGGTTTAAATATCGGGTGACTTGGATCGTCAAAGCCAATGCCGGATACTTCAAACCATATGAGAATTGGAGGGGTGGATTCGAGTAAGGCAACCTACGTTGCGTGTCGCCTTTCTCACCAACTACCAGATACCATTCAGTATCGGTTCGATCACGGTCCCACACTTTGGCACTTGCGATAGCTGAACTGTAGCAAGCAGACCGCCACCCAAGTGTGCGTCTTCCAAACCCAATCAAGAAAGCCTCAACTCGAGTCGCCAAAATCCATTGGTGCTTGATTCAGTCAGCTGTCTTGGAAGTCTCGACCATAGCCGTTCTCGTTTCGGCTCCTGACTTTTAATCCCTGCTTTGGGCACGGATCCAGACTAGAGGCTCCGCTTCCTAAGTAAAAATCGGCGTGCCGTTTGACATGTGAAAGTTACTTGTTGGATGGACCAAGATCGTTTGAAGACGATTGTTTACTTCGGTAGTGGATCTGCCACTCTCGGTCATGGTTAGTCGTAGCAACCCCAAATCCGTCGACAACTTCATCGAATTGTGTGGTTTGCCCAACAACGGCCTCTCGCTCTTGCTCGACGATGTAACCTTCGGGAAAATGCTCTATCATCATTTTATGTGCTTCGTCTCGATAGGCAAAGGGCCAGATATTTGTGTTCATGGGAATCGCGACAACTCCCTGATCGGCACTTTGCATTACGTAACGAGCGCAACCTCCACACGCTAAAACACTCAAAATTGCAACTAAAATAAATATCAACTTGCTCATTGGAATACTCCTGATGAGTTCTAGACGTTTCTACTGACTTGGCGTTCCCGCATTCATATTCCCAACGATCTGACTTGCCAGTCGAGAATAATATGATTTGTTTTTGAAGAATGCGATTTTTAGAAGTATGACTATCGAGTGTCAACGGACATTTTGGTAGAGGAATTGAAAAGTCTTGGCGCAAGAGATTGGGAAACTCCTGAATCAGAAAGCGAATCGTCGTGACCACACATTTACCGTTTGAGAATTAGCTGAAGTCCCTGGCAACCATCGGCTCATCGGAGCAGCACTCGATCGATTGACAAACCGTTGTCATATTATCGAAACCAAAGGCGAAAGTCACCGACTCAAGGACTCAAAACGAAGGGCCGGCACTGCCAGCCTCGCCGAAAAGAAGTCGGCATAGCTTACTAGTACAGATACGCGTCGTTGGGACGGCATTTCGATCAATGATTTTCGAATTAATTCGTTCACAAAATTGAACGTACTCCCAAACGTCCCCTACGTGAAATGTCGAATCGCTATGGCATGCGGGAATTCGACCGCATTTTGAATCTTCACGAGATCCGGTTTTCGCAATTCAGTTCGATTCCCAATTGGAGTTAATGGCAACAGCCGGCGATACTCATGTCCGTGACTTCAACATGAATTGCGGATTCCGGGTTGAGGGGCTGTTCGTCTTTGACATTGTTTTTGTGGATCGGCTCTATCCAGCACTTAGCAGCTGCAAAAATCGGCTGGCCTTGGGTTCCCCTGTTTTGGAAATAGTAAACACCTCCATCGACGCCTCCACAAATCAGATCAAACAAACCATCCTTATTCCAATCCGCCAAACGTGGAGTTGCCATGCCGCCTGACACGTGGAGGAATCCGTCGCCAGCCTTGACACGAATGTTGGTACTGGCAAAAACAGGCTTGCTTGCGGTGCCTTCGTTTTTTCGCAAGTACAAATCACCTTCATAGCCACCCAGCAGCAAATCCATGTCGCCATCGTTGTCCCAGTCGACTGCGGCAACAGACGTGCATTGGCCGGTGGGATGTTCTTCGTTTTCAGGGCTGCAATCAATATCGATAAAGGTGCCCACTTTCTCATCCATGTACTCCGAGATGACAACGGGGCGACCCTGGTTGTCAAGAATCGGTTCAGGCTTATTGAAGCCGTCGCTGCTGCCACGGACCAACATTGCCGTACCGGCAAAGACACCCATCACCAAATCATTGTGTCCATCAGCATCTAGATCCACTAACTGTGGAGACATGCCAACACATCACCAGTTGGGTAGCTCAATAGTTTTGCCTGCGGACTTCAATAACTCGGGAGAATTCCAGAGAGGTTCGCCTTCCAGGGCCTCATTTTCAAGAACGGTTAAAGTCCCAACTAGACTTCCAACCACCAATTCCAATTCGCCGTCATTGTCGATATCAATCAACGCTGGTGAGGGGTATTGGATCGTCCTTTCGGAATTGAACGGTTTGCCACCAACCTTGATTGCAACGGGTGCGTCAAACAAGTCGGTCGACAACTTAATCTCGATTTTGGGACTCGCTTCTTGAGCTTGGGCGTTCGAGTTCAGGTTTGAAATCGCATCGACAATGGGTAACACAACATGCGATGCACTCTCACCAGAGCGAAAGATCTTGTGCGTGGCGCGTCGATAGTCGCTTTCCAAAGCCTTGGGAATGTCGACAAATGTTTGAGGGTTTCGGTCATACAGCGGGAACCAAGTGCTTTGCACCTGAATCATTATCCGATGCCCTTTTCGGAAACAGTGATTGCGGCTATTGAGGTCAATTGTGTAGTGCACAACTTCGTTGGGTGGAACGGGCTCGGGCGTTTCAAAACTGTTTCGATACTTCGCCCTCAAAACTTCGTCAGCTATCATCAACTGATAGCCAGACCGAGATGGGTTTGCGCGGTATTTTTCCGGATGTACGTCAATCACCTTCACGACCCAGTCCGCATCGCTTCCGGTGGTCGCTGCAAAAAGCTGCGCGATAATTTTCCCCGTAACAACCAGATCATCTTCCAAAGGTTCCGTTTCCCAACTGAGCACATCGGGGCGCAGATGCACAAATCGCTGATCTTCGAATTTCCAATACGCCTGAGCACCTTGCCAAAATCCCTGAATCGGTCGTTTGGTATACGGTATAGGCTTGGCAGGATCAGAAACGTAATCATCAAAGGTGGTTTTGGAGTCGCTTTTTGGTTTTTCAAATGACAGCTTTCCCGATTCGCAAAAATAGAGATTGCGATGTGTGACGTTAGTGGGCGGCCACTGGTCATGAGATTCCCATTGATTTGAGCCCGTTTGAAACGTCAACGCTTCTGGCTGTTTCAATTCGCCTTTGCCTTTGAGATGGTAGGCAAACCAGGGGGCTTCGACTTTGTTCTTGTAATACAGGCACGTATTGGATCCGAAATCGATTTCCCATTGCGAATCACCTTCGATATGAGCCCAATCGCCGTGACCCCAAGGGCCAACTACCAAGAAGTTTCTATTGTTGGAGTCGTCGGTTTCAAGGTGGTCATAGATATTCAACGGGCCATTAAGATCTTCAGCGTCCCACCAGCCGGCGACATGCAATGCAGGGACCTTGCACTCATCTAGATAACCATTGACATTGCGTTTTTTCCAGAACTGATCGTAGTTGGGGTGGGCCATGAAGTCATTCCATGAGGGACTTTTCCCTTTCAGGTACTTGCTATTCGCGTTGGATAAGGGGCCCAGATCCAAGTAAAACTCAAACGCGTCTTTTTGATCAAATCGGTATGGCTTCACTCTTTTTCCAGGCTCCATCATCGCCGCGTAACCAAAACTTGGAGCTAGACGAAAGGCGCCGTTGTGCCCAATGTCATCGCCAAGAAAAAGGTCCCCTGGCGAGGCTTGAGGGGAAACAGCTTTTATCGCTGGATGCGGATCAATCATCGTCTGCATTGCAGTCCATCCACCATAGGAGATTCCGTGCACGCCGACGTTTCCGTTGTTGTTTCCAATGTTTTCCAGCAGCCATTTGACGGTATCGTTGGCGTCTGTCCCCTCGTCGACTAAGGTCGCATCCGATTTGTCCACAGGACAACGAATCAACTTGAACTCGCCTTCGGAATCGTATCGCCCGCGAATGTCCTGGTAGACGAAAATGTATCCCTCCGTCACAAAATGCTGATATGCCAAGAAAAGAACCGTTAAATCGTTGCCGGCACCGTAAGGAGTGCGGACCATGAGAAACGGCAATGGCTCTTTTGGATTTTTGGGCATTGCGATGTAGGTCTTCAACCTGACACCATCCCGCATTGGGATCATGTGTTCTACAAACTCGTAGTCTCCGAACGAGTATTGTGTGTCTTGTTTCGAGGATTGTCGCTCTTGCCGTTCAATGGTTTCGTGACGGTTCGCGTAGTCATCTGCTGATTTGTGCTCTCCGACCAAAGCGGCTACTTTTTCACTCGACTTTCGTTCAATATCAAGAAGCTGAGTCTTGTTTGACGTAGGGAAATTGCCCTCGCCATTCTTTTCTTCAGTTTGCAACATGTGTTGGAAGTTTAGCAATGCAGACATGGCAATCGCTACAAATCCTGATAAAGCAAAAGTGCGAAAGTCGTTCATTTATACTTCTCCATTATCCAACAAGTATCGACCGCTCAGAAACGCAAAAGTGGAGCGATGAGAGATCAAAACCTATTTGACAGCAAAAATCATCGGAAACAGATGCTCGGGCGGTGGCGCAAATGGCCCCGCGACTCCGATAGAGTAGTTGCATCTAGCCAACCGTACTCCCAAACCTCTCAACTGGTTTAGGTTTTCCAAAGAATTTAAACGAAGAAGAATCTCAATGGAAACGGCTTGGACTTTTCAAGGTTGAATGCAATCGATGCAAACTTCGACGGCCGTTTTTATCGGCATCAGAACCGTTTTTTTTCCCTGGCGTCTTGTTCTGCCGAAGGTTTCTTGACTAAATTTGGGCGTGAGTTCTCGGAAATCAATTGCCGACATAAGTGATTTCAAATGAATTGCCATCCATCATCTGCCTGAAATTGCTATCTAGAAAGATTCTCCCAAAGGCAGAATTCAATTCGCTAGCTCGGACCTTCCATGGTTGATCACGGCCGACTTTGGTCGAGGCGTCAAATTCATCATGCAGTGGAACCCTGACGGAGTCATCGCTCATTTAGCAGAATTTTTTATTGGGCTTGGCGGTCCAGATACCAATGTGGCCATAGGCCTATCGAGATTCCCATTGCCAAGCGTTCCGATCGTTTCGACTTCCGGTGAATAACGACTACCATCCTCTCGGTTATTTTTGTCGTTTTTCGGCTGGAGTCTTGAATGAAAAATCTTTCAATCACCAGAGCATCTCTTGAAAGACAATTCCAATCTCGACCTCACATTTCGTCGCATTCCCTCACAACAGTCGAAAAAATGTTGGTGACACTCATCGAAATTTACTGGCTACGGAATTCATCCAGACGCTGAGTCAATCTTGCGACCTGAAGTTCAAGTCGCTTGATCTCGCGGATAGTACTGTTCTTTTCAATCTCCATCCAGGCCCAGAGCTTCAACATACCGACAACCGCCATGCAGAAACCAAACGTCATCGCCCAGCCTATCAGAGCTTTTGTCCCTTCTGCGGTCGCAAACATCCAGAGTGAATACACTCCAATTCCCAGGAATATCATCATGACCACAATGATCATGGCGTTGAACCAGCGATTTCGGGTATGAAGCAGTTCAAGCCCTTGAGCGAGTAATGACGGTTCCTCAGCAAATTGAGCGTAAACCTCTGCGTCTTCGACGGCCAATGCTTGTTTGATCTGGTCATCGATACTGTGTTTAGTCATGTCGTATCCCTTTCAATCATTTCTTTGAGTTGCTTTCGCAAGGAAAACAGGCGAAATTTTAATGTCCCGACCGGGACGGTCATTACGATTGCGATCTCTTTCAGAGACATGTTGTCGTCGTAAAACATCTGCAGCAACAGCTGCTGCTGCTCTGTGGACAAGTGTTTAATTGTGCGGCGCAACTTTTCCACGCCAGTCAGTTCCTCACGCAAATCCGTCGAAGCAGAAGCCTCGACAGAGGCAGCTGGTTCGTGTTGCATTTTCCGTTGACGCGTCTGGGAACGAATCCAGTCCATCGATTTGTGATGAACAATTCGATATGCCCAACTACGAAAAGTTGCTGGATCGTTTAAACGGTGCATCCCTCGAAAGATGGCGAGCCATCCATCCTGAACCACATCAGCGGCAGCATCGTGACTTTGTGTTAATTTTTGAGCATAACGAATCAATCTGGCATGCCAGCGACGAACCAACTGCTGCATTGCGACCGAGTCACCTCGTTGCGCCCGTAACACCAGCAGTTCGTTCAGAATGTCATCAGCATCTCGATTCATGAATTCGTCAACCATTTTCCCTAAAAACTACGTTAAGGTCGCACAACAGCTTAAATGGTTTGCAGAAAAATGGCTTTTTCAAAAAACAAATTGAGACAATGCGTCACACAGGTTGATTTACCCATTCGGAAATTTTCGTCTGTGGAAAAGGGGTCTGCCGTGTGGAAAAGGGGTCAAAAGAGTTTAGTTCCCTGTCCGGGATCTTCGGCTTCTATTTTTTTCGTCAGATTTTTTTGTTGGTCTTTTTTGGTTTGCGCAGCAGCGAAGGCAGACGTTGATTTGGATTTTTCACACAATGGGCTTTGAGCCAAGTCGCATTCCGCCTAAGACGTCTTTGTAAAGTGCGTCTGCATTGAAATCGAAGGCTCAGGCCAACGATCTCTTTGGGGACGTTTTTTTGTAGATGAACCGCATCACTTTGTCATGCGGTTGAGTAAACAAGCGATAAAACACCTGCAATGGATTGTGACCGTGACGACGGGCGGTGTCCTTGATGGACTTGATGGCTGCCAACCTCTGGCCTCTAGCGCGACTACGATTGCCGAAGCAGATCTTAGCATGATCGCCAATGGGCGGGGCCAAAGCCAATGGGGGTCGGGAGTCTTTTCTGTTCAAATGCGAGAAAGTTAAATCAATCTAATCTCACAATCAAAATACTTCGGTCACCCAACAAAGAAAAGACTCCCGACCCCTTATTCCCCTTGATGGATATGTTTACCCCGCCCGATTTCATGTTCCTTGACGACGCGTACGAGATGATGAGAATAATCATCAAAGCAAAACGAAATGCAGGGAACCCAGGAATCGCCAAATGAAAATACCTTGCACGGGACGCCAACATTCAAACATAGCAACAATTTTCGAGAATGCGGCGGAATCTCTTGTCAGCCTTTCGCACCTATTTAGTTCTTCCAGATACCCAGTTTCTATTTCGTATCACTCGACGGACCTGTTTTCTTTTATCGTTATACGATCGTCTTCATGAACTCTCCTCCAACTGAACTCGAATTGCGAATCAGGAAAGTAGCAGAACAAACCCGCTTTCCGGCTGAGGCCTTGTATTTCGCAATCAATTCATTTTCGCAAACACATGCGATGTCTACGGGGCCTTTGCATATTGACGCTGCGGAATTCTGTTGGAAATTTCATGACCAAGCGATTGCAAATTTTGGCTCGTCCGCTCGAAATCAACTAGGGTCTTGGGGGATTACATCTACAAACGATATTGGGTTGATTGTGTTTGGCCTGATTGACGAGGGACTGATGCTCCAAAACGAAAACGACGAACTCGCAGACTTCGACCACGTTTTTCTCTTTGAGCACGAATTTAAAGCGTTTCGATCGCCTCCCGGGGCTCGGCTTTCCCAATGGACTTTATCAACGCTATTCCTCCTAACGACCATCACCGCTATCGCATTGCCTGGTGCGTTAAACGGTGGGTTTTCTGGAGCCATTCGCATATTGTTTTCGGTTTGGTTCATTTTGATAGGTGGGTTCTGTATGATTTCTGGTATCCAAAAACGCAAAAAGGGACGTTTTCTGTTGGTTGCCATGGGAACCCTGTTATTTGCGGCCGGTGTAATTGCTTTCGCTGCAATCTCGGCCAATTCCGGTTCGCGCTGATCGGTTAATAATGTGACACACGCAAAGCCGGACTGCGTATGTTTGAAATGGATGATCACTGGTTCCCGCTCAGTGATCGCGGACGTCATCCACCTTGCGCTTCGTCAATCACATGAGTGTCGATACCTCGAAGAGGATGTGACTTTTCATTCGTAAATGATGCAAAAACTTAGAAGCAGTGGTTTATGGAAACCCGACGCGTCAGCGAGGACGTGCCGGGTTCGTCCTCGCTAACGCGTCTAGGTAGTGATTAAATTCTGCAGCGACAGTTTTAGCGAAATTTTGGCGCTGGATTTTTGATTTTGAATTTTTGTTTGCCGTTTTCAGGCTTGGTATGTTTTTGTGTTTCGATTGGTTGCTTTTTGTAGCATTCAATCGCGCCCTTTCTGCTTTAAATCGCCGCTTTGACGCCCTTTAACGCCATCCAACGCATAAAGTTAAACGTCAACGCTACGAGTAACGTTGCCGATTGCACTCGAGCCAAACCTCGAACTCGAAACTGCTGGAGCCCTCGGTTGCGGAACTCCGCGTTAGGAAACTCTGCGATCGAAGGCCGCGCTTTATAAAGTTCCTTTGCTGAGTCCGTTGCCATTCGCTGCCGAAACTTGAACACCTCGTCGGTGTCTTTCGGCTGACGTTCATGCGGATCGTTGCCGTTTTTTAGCAGCTTTGCTTCTTTAGGAATCGGACCATAAACCGCAGTGCCTTGCCTTTCAAGCAACGTGATATCAGCGTGCGTCGTAAAGCCGCCATCTACCAGCATTTTCTCTGGAACCTCGCCATGCCGAGCAACTACTTTTTTGTGCATGACGCTCATCTGCCCGCCGTCACTGCCATTGTTGTTGACTTCCACGTCGAGGATTACACGAGAATCTGCTGTCGTCGCAAGGTGAACGTTGTAGCAAGGACGGTAGCCACCGCTGGCCACTTTCATCTTGCGGGCGTCAGGGTCTGTTGTGCTACAACGAGCTTCAGCACCGCTACCCTTCTTGCGTTTTTCTTTGCGGGCGCGAAGTTCTTGAAGTTGTTCCAGAGCGTCAGCGAGCCGTGATTGGCGTTCTTCGGCGGAGCGAAGTTGAGCCGCTTCTTGCTTTGAACGACTTGTTTGCCCGATAGAAGAATCGTCCATTTCTGCTCGCAATTGTTCTACGCGTTGCTTGGCCTGGCTCAAGCTTTCTGTGAGCGTGCCTTGGCGGCGAAACGAACCTCCACCAGCGCTGGCGCGAACACGCATCCCATCTTGAGCAATCACATCGAGTTCAACTAAACCTTGCGAGATCAGCGTGCCGACCGTTTCGCTGAGAAGCTCGTCAAAGAACTCGGGGTTGGTTGAGCGGAAATCACTCAAGAGGTGGTGGTTGACGCTGACTCCGCCGCAAATCCACATGTAGCCAAGGTCGCGTTCGCACAACCGTGCCACGTGACGGGCGCTGCTGATCCCTTCGAGCGTCGCGAACATCCAAAGTGAAAGAAGAATTTTCGGATCGACCGGCGTCCGTCCTGCACGCCCTTCCACTGCCAGGATCTTTCCGTAAAGCTTTGAAAAATCCAATGACTCTACATATTCCCAAACCACGCGAGCACGATGGTCTGTCGAAAGAAGTTCGTCGAGGCAGAAAGGTTTCCATTCTGATTGATGACGTTCTGGCCGTTGCACTCGTGCAAACACTCTTTTTTTATTGTTCATTACTAAGTTTTAGCGCAAAACAAATACTTGCTCCAGCCCAGTTGATTTAATCACAACCTAGTCGGGTATCCAAACAGGCGGAATGTGAATGTTGGCTACTGAGTCAGTCATAAGTCGAAGCAGGCGATGTTGCTGCATCTGAAAACGACAGTGGCTTCACCTCCCCGGTCGTTGCGCTGCCGACCCTTCCGGTGGAAGGGTGTTCGATTTTTGGCATCTGGATCTTAGCGCCAAAATCATCTGAAAACTAGCCAGTCGAAAAAGCCTCTGCCTCGGAGCGTGACATTGAATCGCGTAGCTTATCTGCCTGCTCTTGTTTGCCAAGTTCTTCATAGCAACGGATGAGCAGCTTTTGAGCGGTGGGTATAAGGCCATGTCTTTCTTCTGGAATTTTGGATTCGCGATTCTGCATTCCCTGAATTCCGTCAACAAGAAAAGGTTCCGCCTCTGCCGATTTGGTTTGGCCAAGCAACGCCTCTCCTTGCATTGCATTGACGTGAAACCGTTGCCAGGCGTTCGGAGATTTGGCGGCGTAGATTTTGGCACATTCCTCTAGAATTGCACCTGCATCTACATACGATTTTGCTTTCAGTAAAATCAGTCCATTATTCGCGAGAAACTCCGCAAGTCCCAGACTTTCTGGTTCCATTTGTTGCCGCATAACGTTAATCATTCGTTTCGACAATTTCAAAGCCTTCTTCGATTCCCCGGCCAATGCGTACGCGTCCAATAATTGCGGTCCCGCCAAGGGCACCAGTTGCGGGTATTGAGGCGTTGCCTCGTAGGCTTTTTCCAGCCACGGCAACGCTTCATCCACTTCGCCATTGTCTTTGAGATTCACACCAAGATTAACAATTGCCATCAGCGTATTGGGATGCGATTCTCCAAACATCTCAGTGGCGGCTTCGACCAATTTCCTGAACATCGGAATCGATTCGTCCAGTTGATTTACTGACCAGTAAGCGACTGCCAAATTGTTCATCGTCCGAAGCGCATCAGGATGCCCTTCGCCGAGGGTTGCTTCCTGAATTTCAAGCACGTCTTCAAACAAAGGAATTGCCAAATCGACTTCTCCTCGTTCCTGATAGATCGATGCAAGATTCGCCGTGCAGGTCAATACGGACGGATGATTGGCGGCAAACGACTTTTTCATCCCCTTCAAGATTTGTTTGAAAATCGGCAGCGCCTCATCAAACATGCCAGATTTTTGGTAGCTCATCGCCAAGTTGTTTCCACTCAACAGCGTATTGGGATGCTTTGCCCCCAGCTTCTTCAAAGTCAGCTCGTGGGTTTCTTCGAACATCGCAAGCGCGAGTTTTCCTTGGCCAGCCGCTTGGTAGCCTGACGCGAGATTGGACATACTTAGAAGGGTGTCGGGATGCTCGGCGCCGAACTCATCCTTGGATCTTCGGTGGGCTTTTTCAAGCAAAGGCAGTGCAAGCCTATAATTGCCCATCTCTTTATACAACGAAGCCAGGCGGCCCATCGCAACAATTGTCGCGGAATGGTCCTCTCCCAACGTTAACTTCATTTGTTCAAAAGACGATTCGTACATCGGCAATGCCTTGTTGACTTTTTCCGGCTGCCTGATAGCTGGTTGCTAAATTAAACATTTCCCATCACCGTGCTGGGATGGTCCTCGCCAAGCGTCGCGGTGAGTCCTTCAAGGTTTTTTTCATGCAATTTCATGGCACGAGAAAGCTCACCAATCGCATGGTATGCGACCGCGAGAACTCCGACGCTTTCAAGTGTTTTGGGATGCCTTTCGCCTAGAATCTGTACTTGCGACTGAACCACTTCCTTCATCAAGGAAATCGCTTTTTCCTGTTCTCCATTTTCAATATAGGCTTGGGCAAGATTTGCTTTGGACGCGGGTATCATTGGATGTTTGCTACCCAAGGCTGCTACTTGCATTTCCAGCGTCTCCTCTAGCAATTGAATCGCTTGCTTGATTTCGCCAAGACTCAGGATCGCCATGGCCTGATTATGAATACTTTCAAAGGTTTCCTCAGCTTGAGGACCAAGTAATTTGTGGCGAGTTAATCGAGCCTTTTCGAAAAGCTCTTTGGCTTGCTGCGGCTCACTGAGCGCCAGCAACGATCGCCCAAGTTGCATCTGCATTTTGGCAACCATCAAAGGATCCCCAATTGAATCCCCTTCCAACTGCTGCACGGCGAGATTAAGTTTTTCAACAAGAACAACCTGTAACGGGCGGTTCGATTCGGCGATCCTTCTCGGTTTGAGGGCAACAAAAATCGAACCCAGAATCTCATTCGACTTTTCAATTTGCGTCAGTCGTTTTTGGGCCTTGGCGTTTGCGTTCCGCTCACTCTCTGCGCTCGCTAACGCGATCGAGGCTTGCCGAGTCGCCTCAATTTTCGCCTTTCGTTCACTCGTTTCGCGCTCGGAGGCTGATTGTTGGGCATCAACTGCGATTCGTCTCGCCGCTTCGGCACGAAACAGACCATAACTTGTTCCTGCGATCCCGCCGATCAACAGTAGCCCCATCAAGCTGCCCGCAATGACCAGCCCTCGATTTCGGCGAATGAATTTTGCACATCGATAACTGGTTGATGCAGGCCGAGCCTCAACCGGCTCGTTGAGCAAATAGCGTTCAATGTCTCGCGCTAGCGCATTTGCCGTTTGGTAACGACGTTCTCGCTGTTTATCTATGCATTTCATCACCACCCAATCGAGCTCCCCTTTGAGCATTGCCGGAAGCTTCCTGGGTTCAATGCCTCTCACTGCCGCAATGGAAGGCAATAAGTTGTTTGAGGAAAGCTTGGTGCTTGGCCGCGAGGGTTCTTCCTCCTGAATAACGCGAACCATCTCGGCAAGCCCATTACTCGCAAGTCGGTTGCAATCGATGGGCCGCAAACCGGATAACAATTCGTAGAGAATGACACCCAATGAATAGATGTCAGTTCGCGTGTCGACGTCGTTGCCCGTGAGGCCCGCTTGCTCCGGGGACATATAAGCAAGCGTACCTACCATTGTTCCCAACTGGGTCACAATGGACTCTTCCGTCAGCTTCGGACCCGTTGCTTTAGCGACCCCGAAATCAATCACGATCGGGACCGGTTTCTCGTCGACCACAGATACGACAATGTTTGAAGGCTTTAGGTCCCGGTGGACAATTCCCTTTTGGTGCGCATGTTGTACTGCTTGGCAAATCGGGACGAACAATTCTAGCCGTTGTTTGGGAGTCAATTTTCGTTGGTCGCAAAAGGTACCCAGCGACCTTCCGTTCACAAATTCCATCACAAAATAGGGTTGCCCTTGATCGGTGACACCCGCATCAAACATCTGTGCGATATTGGGATGATCCATCATCGCCAACGTTTGACGCTCTTGCTCGAAGCGAGCCAACACGGCTCGGGAATCCATCCCAAATTTAATTAGCTTGATTGCGACCGTACGTTTGACCGGCAAAGTCTGATCTGCCGTCCAGACCTCACCCATTCCACCTTCGCCGATTTTCCTTACCAGCCGGTAGCGTTCGCCAATTTCCGTTCCCTCACCAAAAACCGACCGTCGAGAGTCCGTCAAAATTTCATCTTGTTTCCGACTTCCCAGAGCTCCCAAGCTGGCTCCGATCCGAATCTCATCGCCCAGCTCACGAATTTCTTTGACGAACTCTGTAAATCGCGCCTCATAGTCCTCAATGTTTGGTTCTTGCCCCTTCTTCAAATTCCATTCGATTTCGATCGCCAAAAGTTCGAGCACAAGTGGCAATTTCAATTCGCTATCGACGTCTGCAACAATCTCCTCGATTTGTGACGGTTGGCCATTGGTTAGCGATTGTTCAAAGGACTCACAGGCCGAATGCAGGACACTCAGTTGCTCATTTGAAAGTTCAGAAAAGCGAGGAGAATCACTCATTTTCTCGATCCCGTTCTTTCCAATGTCGTCTTACGACTTCCAAGCGGCGTTGAACAGTCCGGCGCGAGCATCCCAGTTTTTTGGCGATCTCGCTATCGTCGAACCCCTCAATTCTGAGCAAAGCAACGTCTTTGAGCTGTTGATCATCAAGACTATCGAACAGCGATTCACATACATCAACGAACTCGGTAGCGAATTCGGGGGTCGGTTCCCGCGAAGGAACCGAGTCAACAACCTTTGGCAAATTTTCATTTGACTTAATAAAAATCGAATCGTTAATAATACGCCGAACGTCTCTTCGTTCTCGGTGGTCGTACCGTACCCTCTGGGAGATCTTGCGTGACGTGACGACCAATAATAGATGCAGTAAGCTTTCGCGATCATTCAATTCAGGGAATCGACCGGCTGAGATTCCAGCACATACACTATGGAAGGCACTTTGGGCCGCGTCTTCTTCATCGTAGACGCGGCGAGTGGTCGATCCCAATTTTCTACGCGCTGAATCCTGAAGTCGCTGGACAAAATGATGCCAAATATTGTGTGCAGCCGAATTATCTTCCGCCCGCAATTGATCGATCCAGAGCGTTACAGGATCGCCAAATTCTGATTCGTTTTCGCTCACGATTACGCCAAATTAAACAAAGAAAGTGAAGTTTCAACCACTTGAAACAGTCCGCTTTTTACCTTGCAATCCGCGCCCAACCGTGGGAGCCCGCATTGGTTTTCTTGATACCAAGACGTATGAATTGCTTCAACAAGGCACACTATAGACGACGAACTCGTGGAACTCGGATATTTTTGGATTTCTTGACGTAGCTCGTCCACATTCTTCCATTCTTAGAAAGATTGAAGTTTTTGCCTTTTATGTTTGCAATCAATGCGAGAAGAACTGTTTCGGCAGGAGCCTCAACCTCCCATAAAAGGCAAAACCTCGATGACGGGGCCTTGTCCGTAGAATTGCCGCATGAACGTCAGGTGGGAACCACGCTATTGGATACCATTCCGCGTTGCGGACTTCAGCTCAGGTCATTGACGCTCAACGCAATCCGCTAAAGTCTTCCGTCGCGTGATCCAAGCTCCATTCGGTCAGCAGCGGAAAGCTTCACTGTTCTGATCCAGTAAATCGCCGCGAAAGTGGCAAACGAACATCGAACCCTTGAGTTTACGAAACTAGAATCTGGGCTGTACAAACGAGCATTGGTCACGCCAAATTAGCGACGGTACAATGTGATGCACATGAGCCTGGACTTGCGAGCGGTTTTGAATTGGTTAGATCGCTTTGTCCGGCTGGGTGATCGCAACAATTCTGGACTTAAGATCATGCCTCAACCTCCTGAAAAGTTCTCCATAGCGATGATGCCCCTTGGGCCGAGTCCGAAAATTTTACCCAAGGCTATCAAAAGCGATTTATCTTCCACTTGGCCTGATCTTCCGCCGATAGGCCCAACTGAAAAATCGGACAAAAAGATTCTGACTTTTGACGTCGGGGAGGTTTTCATTGCCACAGATCATTGCTCTGAGGAATTCGGTCCACTCTTACTTTTTTGTTTCGCCAAGTGTAACCTCTGACCAAAAGAAAAATTTTGATGAATACGGACAGCAACGAGTTTGAGAATCTTGTACTTGGCCAAATTGAGCTCCTGCGAGCCGGTAAACCACTTGAGGCGTTCGACGCATACTATGATGATGACGTTGTCATGTTCGATAACGACACGTTGTTAGCCAAGGACAAAAAAACCGCACGTGACTTACAAGCTGGATTCATGAAAAGTGCACAGGCTATTCACGGCCAGATTTCGAGGTACGCAATTTTTCCCGATGCCTCAATCAGTGTTCTTCACAACACCACACGCTTTGTTGATTCAAGTGGCCAAGAAAACCAAATCGACGGTATCCACTGGCAAAGTTGGAAAAGCGGGCTAATCGTTGAGGAACGATTCTTTCGGGGTGAATCGGTCCAAGAATTGACCCAAAATGGTATTTTCGACAATCCAACGCTCCTGGACATTCTACGGACTGACATTTGAACGGGGTCTTTGTCAGCAGTATGCAACAACTGGGCGGATGACCACCTCTGCCCTCTGCGGCTCAGCGCGAGGTATTGCTGACTGTTTTTTCATCGCGCAGAGACGCCAAGACGCAGAGTTGTTGTTTGGACAGGTAGGTGGAGTGACAACCCCATTTAGGGAATGACCAACTTCCGAGTAAGGTTGCTTTCCGCAAGTTGCCATGAAGCCTAGTGAGAGCATCGTATTGGGTGCCATGGCCTCGCTCGCCGTGGCCATGTTTCCGGGAAATGCCCGATGAAAAAATATACGGAAAGTGCGAACAAATTGAGACTCAATCAAGCATGCTCACGCAAGCGTGAGCCATGGCACCCAAGCTGCTTACCGGCGGCCCTAAGGAGAACTCTTAAGACAGGATGAACATGATCTAAATGATAAGAACATCCTCCCATCCTTTTCATCATGTAAATCCTGTCAGAAAATTCTTCTTGAAAAAAACCGACCACCAATCTAACGTCCGACGCCCAGCGCAAACCCCACCAACAAAGATATCGCCAGTTTGAACCTCAAACGAATTGGTATCTTGGGTTTTGCAATGGATCGGTGAAAGCTCAGGATATCACGAGCCCATTGAGCGGGCGTGCGATTGTCTTTAATTTCATTGCAACGTACACAAGCGCTTACCATATTCTCTGCCGTGTCCGCGCCGCCTTGGGACCGTGGAATCACATGATCGATTGTGATCTTAGTGGAAAGCTTCTTGCAGTAAACACAAACGCCTCGTCGGTATTGCTGTTTTGGCTTTGGGGGTCGATGGCTGATTTGTTGCCTACCATGATTAAACAGCTTTTCTTTGCTGATCAGGGAATCGCAGACAGCTCGGGAATGTCTTTTGGGCCAGCCATAGATGTTCTTCATGGCCAGGCACATAAAGTTTCGCGACAGGACTCGGTTGGGTTGGTTATCGACTGAATGAAAAGTTGTTCATCTTCAGTCAATAGGTTTGCCAGAACGGCGTACTTGCCACCCAACCCCGGAGCCAACCGCCACAGTGGATGAGAAGTCAAATCCGTCAGGTCACCCACCATCAAATTTGAAATGGGATTCACTTCGATCGTAATCCCTTTGGCAGCGTAACGATTTCGAACCAGTCGTTGAAGTTCTTTGACCGCTTCACCATCGTTACAAACTTCCACCCAGATGACTTGCCGACACTTGCGATAGATTTGTCGGGACGTCATGTATTCCTCCAACAGGTATTCCAGTCCCTGTGGATTGGGACGTTTCAATATTTGCCATGGGAACCCAAGTCGCTCCAACGAACCGTCATACAACGCTTGATAAAATTTGACGGCCAAATTGACTGTCCAGGCAACTTCAGGAGGATCACCAAAGATCTCACCTCCCAACCGCAATATCTCGTCTTCGACGTATGTTTTGCGAGAACTACTGATATTGGCTCCCTGCTTACCGTGCCAGGTACGCTCCCAGATCAGATCGAAAAAGCGATCTTCTCTTGGCATCAATTGACGAAATTTGTTCCTCGACCATTCCTCCGGATCAATGCCCAACGCCAGTCCATGGCCGACTCGGTCGCCTGCATCCAGCGGCAAATGGTCGACCGCTTCGTCCATGTACCGCAATCCAGTAGTAAGGTGAACGAAATCCTCACCGACATGGGTGGTTGTACGAAGGCGCGAATATTGAATTCCTTCCCCAGTTGCAACGACTCTCGCCCCAGCTATGCGCATTGTGAAACAAATGTGGACAGACCTAGACAGTCAATCGCTTCAGTGAGGTGTGAACATGAACGCCAGCCGAAGCTACTAGCGGCGATCGTTCTCGACGACCGAAGGCTTTTTCGTCGGCTTGGGATGAAGCCCCATTTTGGCGACGCTCTGTCAAATAGTCTAATCTTGGGCGAACCCGGCGCACTCAGTTGGTGTCACCCTCGCATGTTTAGTGACGAACGAAATGCCCGCATTGATCAATACGAAACGCTTGAGTTGGCTGACTTGCTCGCGTTGGAACGCGATCTATCAAGTGACGTTGATTTGCTGCTGTTTATCGGCCGAATATCATTGTCGCAGAGCCGTTGAAATGAATCCTTCTGACGCCAGAACCAAAAAGAAACTCGACGAATGGCTGGCCAGCAAACCGACGGGGTAAGTTCCGAACAACATGGATCTTACCCACAGTCAATTCGCGATGGCCGGTTCCAACGTGCGTGTTCTCAGATAGTCCTCTGACAAATTGCCTGACGGTGGACTTGGCGCCAAGATTGGCGCGCTAGACGTGGGATATTCCACACTTTTGTCCCAGTCTTATCAATGACGTGCAAATGGTCGACCATTATCGACCGACACCCTTGAATGGCGCGAAATGAGGGGTCATCCTAGTGGATGGGTAGGAAGGGCTTTGCAGCAATTATTAACATCCTTCGCACCGCAGGTTGATGGCCAACCGATCAATAAATGTACAACTGGACCTAGGATTATCATCAAGATGAATAGATTTTCGTGGATCGCCGTAGTTCTTACGACTGTTCTTTCAACGCATGCATGCGGCCAAGAGAACAGCGACTGGTTTCAACACACTGCCATTTCTCCAAACGGCAAAACAATCCTGTTCAGCTACCATGGCGACATCTATTCCGTTGCCTCCGCTGGCGGGGTTGCCCGCGCTCTGACGACCCATGCTGCATGGGAAGGCCACCCAGTTTGGTCACACGACGGCAAGCACATCGCGTTTGCCAGTGATCGACACAGAAACCTTGACGTGTTTTTCATGCCCGCATCAGGTGGCCAAGCAACCCGACTCACTTTCCATAGCGCCCAAGATGTACCTAGCGACTTTGCGCCAAGCCACGAAGCCGTCTTGTTCCGTTCATCCCGAACCGATAGTGCGGCAACAAGTATTTTTCCGACGGGCCGACTGGGAGAACTCTATGAAGTTTCGACCGAAGGAGGCACGCCCCGAATGGTTTCGACCATTCCAGAATCCGAAGCACGATACAACGGCGACGGCAGCCAGATTGTTTATCGAGATGAGAAGTCTTACGAAAGCGACTTGAGGAAGCATGACACGTCAGCTTTCGCTCGTGATATCTGGATTCATGATCTGGAATCTGGAGGCCACACACAACTGACAGATTTCGAAGGAGGCGATCACAATCCGCTTTGGGATGGTGAGCATGGCTTCTATTACTTGTCCGAAGACGGAAACAACAACTTCAATGTCTGGCACATGGATTCCAAAGGTGCCACCAAAAAGCAAGTCTCGAAATTCGAAACGCACCCGGTCCGCAGTCTTTCCTTGTCAGATGACGGCGTTATCGCTTACGCCCAGCACGGCAGCATCTTTACCCAAACGGGTGCTGGCGAGCCCAACCCCGTCTCCGTCAGCTTCGAAGCGGACACGCAGGCCAACTCGTACATCACATCCCACATACAGTCGGGCATCACTGAATTTGCCGTTTCACCGAACGGAAAAGAAATTGCCTTTGTGGGTCGAGGCGAAATTTTCGTGACAAGCCGAGACTTTAACACGACAAAAAGAATCACCAACACTCCCGAGCAAGAACGAAGTGTCTCGTTTCATAAAGACGGTCGGACATTACTCTACGCAGGAGAACGTGGCGGCAAATGGAAGCTCTACGAAACAAGTATCGACGATGCCGATGAAAAGTACTTCTTTGCTGCGACCAAGTTCGCCGAGGAAGAAATTCACTCAGCGGACACGGAGAGCTTTCAGCCTGTCTATTCTCCCGATGGCACAAAGGTCGCCTACCTATCAGGGCGAGATGAAATTCAGGTTCTCGATCGCGAAAGTGGAGACACCAACGTCGCCCTAGGGAAACAACACAACTACTCCTACACGGACGGTGATATTACGTTCGCTTGGTCCGCAGACAGCCAATGGTTGATTTCCGACTACGCAGCCCGCGATCGCCTGTTTGTCCCCAATATCGGAATCTTTCCTGCCGACGGATCCTCCCAACCAGTAGACATCAGCCACTCGGGCTATCAAGACGGGACTCCATCCTGGGGGCGAAATGGCGATGTCATTTATTGGTCAAGCGCGAGGTTCGGTCAGCGTGACCATGGAAGTTGGGGCCGCGAATTCGACATCATGGCCACCTTCCTAACCCAAGACGCCTTCGATAAATTCACGCTAAGCAAAGAAGAATACGAACTAGCACAGGAGTTGAAAGACGACAACAAAGAATCAGATGGAAAGAAGGACTCAGACAAAGAGGACGACTCGGTCGCCTCGGTTGAAATCAACTGGGAAGACCTTGATGACCGCACCCTACGTTTGACTCAAAGCTCATCTGATATCCGAACAGCTATCCTGACTAAAGACGCTTCGAAACTTTACGTTCTCACCAGTCATGGAAATGGCGGCGAATTATGGGAACAGGATTTCCGTGAAGACAGCAACAAATTGATCAAAAAATTCGGAGGAGGCGTTCGAATGCATCTCACCGACGACGAAAAGTCAATCTACTTCTTGTCAGGCAGTTCTTTGAGTTACGCCGACATTGGTTCGATGGAAAGCACCAAACCTGTCTCGTATGATGCGGTGATGGAACTGAAACCCGAAGCTGAACGCAGCTATATGTTTGAGCACGCGTGGCGTCAGATCAAAGACAAATTTTACAATCCAAACTTTCACGGCATCGATTGGGACGCCATGAAAATTGCCTACCAGGCCAAACTTCCTTCGATTGCAAATAACCGCGACTTAGCCAATTTGCTAGCGGAAATGACGGGTGAATTGAATGCGTCACATATTGGCGCTTCGTATCGCCCCCAAGGATCAAGTGGTGGCGACAGCACTGCCTCGCTGGGTGTTATCTTTGACCTATCGGATACGACGGGGGCACTGACCATCGTTGAGATCCTGGATAAAAGCCCTCTCAATAAAGCAAACAGTTCGATCGCCAGCGGAATGAAACTTGCCGCCATCGATGGCGTGCAACTGGACGGCCAAACCAACTTTGCCAGTTTGTTGAACAACAAGGCTGGCAATCGTGTCAGGCTCTCGATCATTCGAGAAGATGGAACCAAGTTTGACGAAGTCACGCAACCGATTTCCGGCGGGGCCGAATCTCAATTGATGTACGAAAGGTGGGTGAAAAACCGTCGTCAGTTAGTTGAGGAACTGTCGGGTGGACGCTTGGGATACGTTCACGTTCGCGGAATGAACGACGCCAGTTACCGCGTTGTGTACTCAGAAATTCTGGGACAGAACTTTGACAAAGAAGCGATCGTTGTCGACACACGCTGGAATGGTGGCGGATGGTTGCACAACGACTTGGCTAAACTATTGATGGGCAAGGAGTATGTCACGATGCATGTTCGAGGCCGTGAGTATCGTGGCGATTCACTCGATCAATGGAACAAGCCTTCGATCCTTGTGATTGGCGAAGGAAACTATAGTGATGCCCATGCATTCCCGTTCACTTATCGCGCACTCAAGATTGGCGAAATGGTTGGTATGCCAGTCCCTGGGACAATGACAGCCGTTTGGTGGGAAACGATGATTTCTGGTGATGTTCGTTTTGGAGTTCCGCAGGTCGGAATGAAGAATAAGCAAGGCGAGTACCTGGAAAACAATCAGACCGAACCTGATCATCTGATCAAGAACGATCCGCAATCGACAGCCCTCGGCGAAGACAAACAAATCGCCAAAGCCGTCGAGGTCATGCTTCAAAGTCTGGACGCCAAACAAGAGAAGAAATAGCGGAAACCGCCGAACTATGGTTTGGCAATTTGGCACAAATAACGAGAGCAACCAGCACGTGCTGGTTGCTCTTTCTATGGTCAGGGCTGCAGCGGCTGGTGCCGTCCATTACTTGCCGATGCAATACAGGAATTTGTTACTCCGCAAAAACAGTTGGTTATTGCTGATCGCGGGTGTGCCATTGAATGCAGAATCATCGCCTTCGATCATGTTCTGCCCAATCAGCTTGAAACTCTCTGGGTTGGCGGACCAAACAAACGTTCCAGAATGCCGACTGGTCGTGACAATTTGATCACCGACCCTCACTGTTGAGGCGAAAAACTTGACGCCTCCTCCTCCCTGAACTCCAGGGACTCTTTCGCGATACATTCGCTCTCCGGTTTCCGCATTTACACAATAGGCGATACCACTCTTATCGATCCAATACAAATGTTTGTTGTGCAGAACGGGGGTTGCGACGTAGGACGTATCTTTCGACGACCAAAGCACATGTGTATCCGTAACGTCACCTTCTCCGCCGGCTCTGACTGCGAGACTGCCAACTCCCTGGTACCCACCATAGATGTAAGCAATATCATTTTCGACCAAAATTGACGCGTTGACTTCGTGGATGAGCGTCGTTTCAGCATGCCATTTTTGCAAACCGGTTTCCGGGTCAATGCCAAAAACCTTGGTTGGGATCGCCACAATCAATTCTTGTGTTCCGTCTTTGGTGGTGATCAGGTTAGGCGTGGAGTAAGCCATTCTCGACTGAGCGTCAAACTCCCATTTGATCTCGCCATTTGATTTATTGATCGAGAGGATCTTTCCACACTCGTCAATGGCGTTCACGATCAGTTGATCCCCGTAAAAAATTGGGCTGGAAGCGGACCCCCATCGTTCTTCGTTCGGCTCACCTTCAAATGCTCGTCGCCATAGCTCCGTTCCCTCGAGGTCAAAAGCAATCACACCGGCCTTGCCAAAAAAGGCGAAAATTGACTCCCCATCGGTGATTGGAGTATTTGTTGCGTAGCCGTGATAGGTGATATAGCTTTTGAATGGATCTTCGTTCTTCACGTCACTGTTGTCGATCGGTTTCTGCCAAACGATTTCGCCTGTCGAACGGTCGAAGCAAATCAAATGACGAGTCAACTCTTCAATATTGCCGGCGGTCTTGTCACTTGCGTCTCGATCGACCACTTTTTGATCGCCGTATCCGGTATAGCAAGTCAAGAAAACACGATCGCCAAGAACAATCGGAGACGATGCACCGGGTCCAGGAATTGCTGCCTTCCATTTCAAATTGGAATCAGCACTCCAATCGAGAGGGACTTCCGAGTTGTCGGCCGCCCCATTTCCCAGGTTGCCAAGGAAACGAGTCCAATCGTTCTCGTCCGCCTGAGCAACGGAAAATAGACAAAGCATAAGCACGATGAACGTCGCTGTTTTTTTGATGCCGCTGCAACAAAGCGGAAGAGACTGAGTCATGTAGTTTTCCCCGTATGAATGGTTGATGTAGGATTCTCAACAGCGGCAATATACAGAACTGGCTACAAACAACGAAATCAATTCCCCACAAGATGAAAAGAGCAACCAACCTCGTGTGCTTTCGCACATTGAGAAAGAAAAGGGCATTGCTCACTAAGCGTGAAGCATGGCACTCATCAAATCGGCTTGGACAAACAATAAAGGCTTGAGGTGACCAGATTTGGATCGATGGCAGAGTTGGCACAGAATGCGGATAGCTTTTGACAATCGCCAGAGATTTGACTGTGAACGGGATTTCGATGCAATTCCTATCAGCATTTGTCGGATGTCGATCGGCTTTTACGGGAGGGCAAGGCTCCTGCCGAGACCTACAGTTGATTAATTTTGGCTCGAATGATGAACAACATCGGTTCCTTTCCTCAAAAAATGCGAAAGCCGACAGGAAGGGAAACCCTGGCTGCTCAGAATTCCATGGCGATTAGTCGCGAAGGTTCGACCAACCAGTGAATTCATGTCGCCACCTGCTGCGATTGCGATACTCAACTGACCAGAGTAACGTTGAGCAACCGAAACGTCGCGCGTCATGGGCACACAAGCCGCGTTGAAAACGCTTGCCGGTGAACCGCTGCCAGATTGGGTGCCGCGAGGCGTGCAATTCTGCAACGACCAATGCCCATGCAAAGGTGGACTGAAATACCAAAGGACGCTGCTTACGAAGGCGATGCTTCGTTTCGAAAAAGGATCTGAGTGAAAAAACGATTTTTGGAAACCACCCAACACATTCACGATATTTCACTGCTGAGCAGATGACGATAGACTCCGCGTGCATCGTCGCATGACCGACAAGCATATTGGGATGTGTTACATATAGCGAAGTTGTCTCTTGGGGCCGCCACTTCAACCTCACGAAATTCACCTCCCATCTGCGTCGGCTTCATCAACGAATGGCACGTAGTCTTCTAAAAGACTCGAATTGACAGCACTGCCTGTAGTTACTGACTGATGAGGAACTGGCACAGATTGTGACAGCTGCATCCTGGGCGATCTAATGTACGTGCCATTCGCTTCATCAACCGCTGCCATCGTTTCCCAGCATGAGCTGCGTCGGCGTGTCAACTTGATGCACTCAGGATAGGCAGGAACAAGCTGCCAGTCGCCGCTGCAACCGAGGCGCCATTCCAGTCTCGATGTTAACAGTATACACGTTGTTGGTTTGGCTATTCACGATGTAATGGGGAAGATCTCTTACGAAGACGGGGAACGAAACAGGTTGTTTCAGAGAATCCGTGAGTGACGAAGAGAAGACTGTTGAAGCACGACCAACAATTGCTAAGATCGCAAAGAGAGATGTGGCAGTTTTCAATTACAAATTTGGATTTGATGAAACCAGAAATCAAAAACAGAACCCCTAAGGGATTCATGCCCAAATAGAAAAAGTAAATTGAGGAAAACCCAATGGCTAAAAAATCTAACGGTAAGACAAGCGAGTCAATTACAATATTGATTCACGGTACGTTTTCAAGACGTTTTGGAAGATGGCATGTACCCGGAAGCCCGCTTCATCAACATATCAGGCAGTTCGTATTTCCTGATGTCTATTGCGGGCAAGATTACTTTGACTGGTCAGGTGGTGCCAGTGATGCTGATCGCGAATGTGCTGCCGCCAATCTGATCAAATGGTGTGACGATCACCCTGCAAAAACCTACAACCTGATCGGTCATAGCCATGGCGCAAACGTCGCCAATATTGCTTCGAACACCGGACTCAACAACATTAAAAAACTCGTTTTCCTCAGTCCACCGGTTTGGGAACACGACGATTATTTGCCCAACATGGATTCGGTGGAGCAAAAAACTATTTTCAACTTTCACGCTGCTCGTGATTTCATTGTTACTCAAGTTGCTAATCCCCGAGCAGCACAAAACTATCAAAGGACATCGCACGCCAATTACGAACGAGAATTTGTAATTGCTCCATTTAGCCATTGGGCGCCTCTCCAATTGTCAAACTGGGTTGAAGATGATATTGGCGACATCATATCAATCGATGGATTGTTTGACATGTAGGTTTAGTCCGACGAAAATGAGCTCAATCAATGCCGCCATGCATCAATACTCAAGCGGGCCTGCCATAGAAACATCGGGACAGCGCTCGACAAGTGTTGATTTGATTTTACAGCCTTTGAGAAACATCATTTCAGCTTAATTTGATTGAATGGAGACGAAGCTATGCCACAAAGACAAGGCACAATTGACGGTACTGACTTTGACGCGGTCGTGATTGGAAGCGGTTTTGGTGGCTCTGTGGCTGCAATCATGATGGCCAAAGCAGGAAAACATGTTCTTATTATTGAAAGAGGAACATGGTGGAAAAATCCAGAGGGTCCCAGCAAGCCTAAAAAAGAAATCACTTTCACTGAAGACAAAACGATAACGCCCATGAATTCGCTGATCGCTTTATCTTTGAGGCAACCTCTGAAAAAATACTTGGCCTGCCTTTGATTAGCTCTCAAAGCGACGAATATGCGATTGAAGTCGAAAACAGGTCAGCATTTGGTTTGAAGATTGCCGCGATGCCGGGAGATGAGATAAACGGTCGGGAATCTATCGCATTGGCTGGAGGTGGCAAAACACTAATCGAGAAAGTTGATAGTAGTGGCACCCCCGTTTACACGGCAAGCATGTCTCAAATACTCGACGAGGAATCTGCGGCAATTCCGACCACTCAATATTGGCCAAGGCCAAATAATCGAACAGGATTAATCTACCTTGCACATTCCCTGTACAACGACAAAAAAAGCATTTTGGGTGGTAAGGCGAAAGACTTATCTGTCATCCCCAACGTCATTAGTAAAAATAGAGGGCTCTATCGAATTCGACGTTTCGAGCATGACAGCGACAAAAGGGTTGATGTCATATCTGCCAACGGTGTCGGAGGAGGATCACTCTTTTATTCAGGTGTGAACCTCATCCCAGAGAATGATGTGATGGTACGTCTCGGTTTGGATCTGGGAGAGACCGATTTTCAAAAAGCGCTTCGCTGGATGACTACTTATCGGGGTCGAATTAACAAAATCGTTACCAAGAACCCGGTTCCGCATCGTCCAGGCTCACGTTTCAGCTTCGTCCCGGATGGTAACCTTCCACGCTACGAAAGACCTGATCCTGAATTAAGAGCTGGACGTAGAGACGAGGAGGACTATCGGTTGACTGATCGTTCACGAGTTCTCAAGTGGGCTTTGGAAGATGCGGTCGCTGATGGTGATTTTTCAGGTATCGCGGACTGGGATGAAATTGATCCAGTCTGGGCACCGCTTCCGCTCTCGGTTGTTGAGTACGATGAGAACCGTGATAAACAATTCATGAGCAGGGATTTCACGTTGTTGTTTCGCAGAATCCTGACACTACATATTTGCCAGCGGTTAGCCCCGATGGAGACCGAGTGGCATTTGTCAAAATCAAATCGCAAAAAGAAGGCGTTGTGGCGTTGCAAATTGTGCTCTGCGACCTGGACGGTAAAGAGAAACATGTATCGAAGACTTTTGAGGTCAACGAAGAACGGGGCAAAGCAACGCCCATCAGCGCCGTCATAACAAGGAACGCCGCCAAGCTTTGCTGTGGAGCCGATCGTAATTAGGTAGGCCAAAGCATACGGATACGGGCTCGTAAAAAAGGGGCCTTTTGGAGAGTCGCCAGATCGTATGAGTTAATTGACGGTAACATTCGCTCAGTGTCGTCAAGATACGACTTGGACGAAATCAAAGAGCGTGTCCGGAAGGTCATTTGCTTTGTTTAATGAGCTGCGCCTCACATTTTCCTTACTGTTTCGTGCAACATCCGCTAGAATGGTCTTCGCTTCATTCCTAAAGCCGCGCACGAGCATACAGCTGATGATTGTCCAATTACCCAAAAGGAACAGAGGATGTTTATTAACCGCATCAAATTGTTGAAGATTTGCTGGTTCTTTGCTTTCGTCGTTGTTATTTTGGGCGACCAATCACGGCAATTCTGCATGGCTCATTCCTTCGATAACAGTCCGACAAATCATGAGAGTCGCTGTGTCGAATTCCAAACGCATTCCGATCCCAATCCCCAGGCGAGTAATTCTGCCGACGAAGATTTGATTGATGCCTACGATATTTTGGGCGTATTCGTGGGGGGCGTTATTGGTGATTTTGACGAATTGCCACCTGTTCAATTTCCAAAAACAGGTTCTGGTTCGCAGCCATCAACGGGCTACCCCATTTTGGTCCAGTCAAATGGAATGATTGACCTTCCCCTTGTTGATCCGATATCAGTCGAGGGACTGACAATTGAAAAAGCGCTAGAGAAAATTCGCAAGGCGTACACAACGCCGGAATCAAATCCAATATTGCAAAAAACAGCTCGAATTATCGTAACGCAAATGCAGTCGGAAAGCCTTGAAGCGAAAAAGCAATATCCGAAACCAGACTACAAGGTTGGACCGTTTGACATATTGGGCGTTCATATCGAGGGAATAACGGGGCGCGCAGATGAGTTGCTGCCCTTGCATTTTGCTTCTCCTGAAGAGGGTGTTATTCCGTCTTCAGGCTACCCCTTACTTGTACTTTCCAATGGAACGATATCGATTCCCCTTCTTGATCCGATAGAAGTCAGTGGGTTAACGCTTGAACAGATCGAAACTGCAATCCAAAAAGCCTATGTCGAAGCAAAAATAATCTCTCGACCAGAAAGCCCAGACGATCCATCAAACGGACTGGGCCAACCCAATCAAAGTCAACCCGAGTCACCGAAAACTAAACTTGAGGAACTGGGTGATCCGTCGGGCGAATCCTTAGATTCGCTTCTACCGATCGATATCGATATCGAGGTCGAAAACCAATTTCAATTCATGCACCGAAATACAGTAATAACAGTCACGTTAATGCGACCAAGGCAAACTGACGAATACACACCACTAGATCGCAATCAACGCAAATAACCCAAAGTCGCTTTTAGGCAAACAGATGAGCCAATTGTTCTATGTTTTAAGAAGATGGAGACCGTTGGCTTGGCGACAACACTTGTTCACGTGACTCGACATCTAGAAAATCTTCGTTCAACCCACGGTACTTCAATTGCCTAAATAGCTCAAACATTGTTCTACAAGCTTTTCCCAGATGAATTACGCACAGGCATTTCTTCCACGGGCTTATTTTCACTAGCGTTAGAGTCAGCGTGTTTGCTGTATTTTCCGTATAAGTTTGAACCTGCAAACGCCGTAACGCCATGAGCGAGTACGCTAACCAAAACTGTCGTCATGATCACCGACAAGATTACGTCTTTGCCAGCAACGCTCGAGCCCTCCAGTAACAGCAAAGCGTAAAGAATTGAAGCGATGCCTCGGGGTCCAAACCAGCCAAGAAAAATTACCGTCACCCATTTCAGGCGACTCCCCAATAGGCTAATCGCGACAGGCAACATTCGGATGAGAGTTAGACTCAGCAACGCATAAAGCAAATGTGTCCAATGAAAATGCTCCATCGCGTCGGGAACTAGGATCGCACCAAAGACCATAAATACGAGTAGCGTAAGTAGCTGGCCTTCTGCTTCTGCAAATTCGTAAAGACAAGTGCAAACCGATCGAGCCGTATTTCCAAGCGTTAAACCGGCGCAAAACGCAGCAATAAACCCGTTGCCGCCGATTAGCTCCGCTGAAGCAAAAGCTAACAACGATAATCCCAACGACGATAAATCTTGAAACGAGTGATTCATCCACTTGGTTTGCTGTCCAAGCAATACGAGCTTGCCGCCAAGGTAACCAACCGCAACTCCGGCCAGTGGGCCGAGAATAACTTGCTTGGATACAAACCAAATCCACTCGGTTGTTTCTTTTTCTTGTTGCCCAGCCGCAAACGACAGAAAGATTAAAACCACGGGCAAGATTAAACCATCATTGAGTCCACTCTCAACATTGAGCGTTTGGCGAATTCGGATGGGCAATTTCGGGCTGTTCACAACAGCTTGCCCGAGCGCCGCGTCAGTTGGAGCGAGAATGGCCGCCAATAGCGCTGCTTCCCAGAGCGTTATCCCGGACAGCAACCACAGGGCACAAACCAATCCGAGCACTACGGTCAAAGGTAAACCGACGCTGAGCAATCGGACCGGCAAGTTGTGCTCGCGCCACAAAAGGTTGAGGTCGATCCGAGACGCATCGGTAAACAAAACGAGCACAAGCGTAACGGTTGCCAACAGGTGCAGTGTCGGGGTTTCAACTCCACTCGGCAGAATCTCAAATCCCCAGCGTCCGAGCAATAGTCCAAAGCAGACGAAAACGATCGGTGCTGTGACAAACGTTTTTTCAATGCGAGCGGAAACGAATCCGAATGCAAGAATCGCGACCGCGATAACAAAGATTGATTCCATGCGTGTTCGCCGGGATAAAAATTCTACGGGTCGGGGATAAAGGGGTCGGGAGTCTTTTCTTTGTTGGGTGACCGAAGTATATTGATTGCGAGATTAGATTGATTTAACTTTCTCGCATTTGAACAGAAAAGACTCCCGACCCCATTGGCTTTGCCTCGGTTCACTCGTTTGCCGCTTTGCCTATGTTGTTGTCACGGGTATTACATCAACAACTATCAAGAAGGATCAAAGTTTCCATAGAATCGAATACTCTGGATTTTTCCTTCCTTCCATCGCTCGATGACGGTTTGTTCAACTTCGACGTGCCCCTTGTCGGCTTGATCCCATTTCATAACCGCTTCATAGAACACCGTGCCATTTCCGTCGCCCTGGTCGTCAATCGCAGTGGCAAGAACGTCAATCCCATGGAAATCGGTTACTTTCTTGAGGAATTCTGCTTCACCTTCCGCCATGACTTGGCGTCCTTTGGTAACGGCTTTGTTGTTTTCCTGTGCCGTTGCTTCATCGGCGTAAAAGTCATTGATGCCTTCGACGAGTTTTTCCTTGCTTAAGATAGTCGATAACTTGGTCGTGAAGTTCTTTGACGTTCATTTCTTTTCTCGCTGACATTAGTTGTTTTGATCGGCAATTTGAGACGATAGAGGTTCGATTCACTTGCATTTGACCGAACGGGCTGTTCTTCCTTAGCACCCTGACGACATGGATCCAATGTTCTTACCATAACAATCCAATAATGTTTCTCAACACAAATCAGTTGTGAATGACTCGTGACTTGCCAACTTCCTGGCGTTGCTTTGACCGGAAACAAGTAAAACCAAAGTTCAAGTCCAATATGGATTCATCAGGATTAGGTCCTGTCGCCCGACAGGGCGTGTAGTGCCTGATACACCCTAAAACAAATTTCCGAATTCGAAATTCGCACCGATCGTGATCACAAAATAAGCGGCCCCAACGAACGAAGGACCGCCATGGTAGTTATCGTCGTGCGAATTTGGCCGAACTGCAATGGAAAGACCGGAATCCACCTCGCAAGTTTGCCGATACTTCGGGTCTTAGGCGAATGGACCAAGATCCTTGTTCCGGAAGCGTGCCGGTTATCGCACCTACGCCTCTGTACAAATCATTATTCTGTCACTTTCTTGACCCAGTCGCTAATGACTTTTAAAGCCTTGGGCGAAAATGTTTCTTCGATCGTTCCGTATTCCGTTGGCATGCCGGGACCTTCGGTTTCCTGAAACATATGATTCATGTTGGGAAGGCGTACGACTTCGAAGCTGGCTGGTGAACCTTCCTGCAAAGCCCTCTCTATCGGATCGAGGTTCAGATCGCACAACACCTGCAAATCCTTCTCGCCATTCATCGCCAACACATGGCACCTAACTTTGGCGAGCGTTTTCGCAGGATCGTGCTTAACGAAATAACTCACCCACCGGGAATTCAGCATGGCTACCAGTTGTTTGGCGGTTGGTTCCATCAACAGTCGGGTTGTCTCGTCTTCAATCGAGTCCACGAAGGCCTTGCCGGCAGCTGCGAGGTCGTCATGGGTCATATCGGGATTATTTTCTATTAGCGAAAGAATCGCGTCGTGAACTTTGCGATTTGCCTCCAGCATTTCTTCGGATTCGCCATCGGCTTCGAGCATCGCCGTGCTTTGAGACTTTAGGATGACGCCTCCATTCACCCCGGTGCCGGCCAGCAGCACGATAAAGTGAACATCATCGCGCTCGGCGGCAACCATCGGAGCAATCAATCCACCTTCACTGTGACCGATCAATCCGATTTTCCCCGCATCGATCTTCGGGTGCTTCTTCAGGAATTCGATTCCAGCTTCGACGTCAGTTGCGAAATCGGCGGAGGTGGCCGCAGAATGATCACCGGTCGATTCACCAACGCCACGATCGTCAAAACGCAAAACGGCAATGCCCTGACGTGCCAGGTGGTCAGCGATAATGAGGAACGGTTTGTGGTCGAAAAGCGATTCGTCACGGTCCGCAGGACCGGAACCCGAGATCGTAATCGCAACGGGAAACGGACCGTCACCTGGAGGCAATGTCAGGGTGCCTGCCAGTTTGGTTGCCTGCTTGGAATTCTCGTAGCTGACTTCTTCAGATTCGTAAGGAAACGGGGCTGTTGGATTTTGCGGTCGGTTGTATTTGGGGATGTCATCGAAGTCGGCCTTGGTGAATTCGAGTTCGTTTTCGCTTCCACGTTGCTTGATTGTTCCCGAGATTTTTCCTTTCGACTCGTCCAGGGTCCCAGAATACTCCAAATCCGCTGCGGGGAATTTCACTTTGTAGTTATCGCCATCTTTTTCGAATTCGACGGGTAAATCGGTAACGCCCTGCGAATAGCTATCGAGTTTTGCGGTCAACGAACCGTCCGCCATGCGGAAGATCTTCAGGCCCATTTCCAGTTCCGTTCCGTCGAGTGTTCCCTTCCAATACTCGACGAGTTCGCCTGCTTCCTCGGCGAACGATTCCACGCGTTTGAGTTCCAAATCGAATTCGGAGCCCCCTTGGCTCCAGGATCCCTTACACAACTCACCGGATTCGTCTAGCGTCCCTTCGAAGCGAGCTTTGACCGAGTTTAATTCCAGGGTGATTTTATTGCCGGCCATATCGACCTTGTCGACGGGGATTTTTGCGTTGCCTTGCTCGACCGCATAGACGACTGCCGAGAATGCGTCATTCTCATTCTTTTCCTTGATCTCAATGTTCAAGGTTAGTTTTGCGGACCCAACGTCCAGCACTCCCTGCCAATATTGAGTTTTGACGTCCTGAGCATTCAGGTTTGAAACCAGAGTTAGCACGAGACCAATCATCAGCGCAGCTCGACCAAAAAACGTGATTAGTTTGGAGAATTGCATTTGAAAGCCCCATGGAATTGGTTTGAGAATGTCTGCTGTCGAATTCGTAGTCGGTTGGTTCATGTTTTTCCTTTTCAATGAGTTGCCTACCATTACCAGAAGGAAACGGGCTCAATGGTTACAGGAATTTTCAGGTTTTTTCGGTTTAGGGGAGGCGTTGAAGACGATTCCCTCGTATTTCTAAAGCAGGGCGAACGCCACAATCTTTGGTTAAGTGTTGCTATTTGTTCGGCGGCAAGAAAGCGCCGCACTTTTCGACCGGCGTTAATATTTTAGACTTGAGTTGGCCGTTTTGAAAAAAAGTGACGAAAATGCGTGAGTAGGTTCCTTACAATGAATGGATGTCCAGCGGAAACCAATTTGAAGGAAATCGTCAGTTCGCCACTACGCAGTGGAGCGTCGTGCGAGCGATCAACCAGGATAATGCCGCTGCGGCAAATACTGCGCTTCAAGAATTATGCCAGACCTATTGGTTTCCGCTTTATACGTACGTTCGTCGACAAGGGAATGACGCGAATGCCGCAGCGGATTTAACGCAAGCGTTTTTTGCGGACCTACTTCAGCGCGAGGATCTAAAAAACGTTGATCCAAGTTTCGGAAAGTTTCGTTCGTTCCTGCTAACTGCCCTCAAGCACTTCTTGATCAATCAATGGGACAAGGCCCAGGCACAAAAGCGCGGCGGCGGCAAGTCTCCGCTTTCACTGGATTTTGGCGAAGCGGACCACAGGTATCGCTTGGAGCCTTCACATGCCCAAACGCCTGAATTGATTTACCAAAAACAATGGGCTAAAACTTTGCTTGAGCGGGTCTACAAGACCTTAAGGTCCGATTTTGCCGATCGGGGAAAGGCCCACCAGTTTGACAAGCTCAAGAAGTTTCTCGCCGGCAAAAACAGCGATGAAACACTTGGCGAAGCCGCTGACCAGCTTTCGATGTCCGAAGTCGCGGTAAAGGTTGCGGTCCACAGAATGCGACAACGATTTGGGGCGATCTTGAGAGCCGAAATTGAAAATACCGTTTCGACACCGGAAGAAGTCGACTCGGAAATCCAACATTTATTCGACGTTTTTAGCTCCTAGAACCTAAATCGGCACACAAAACAAAAATTCTTTTTCGTTTGATGTAACCTTTTTAGATAAATGCTTCTGTTGTGATTGCTAAGAAAACGAATCTATATAACGGCGAAATCACAATGAAATTTGGAAATACTGAACCGCCAATCCAGCCGAACCTCAAATGCCCTGAATGCGGCGCTGATCTTTCCGGTAGTTCACCTGGCACGCCTTGTTCGGCATGTCTGTTGAAGCTTGGAATGCAGACTTGGCAAGCAGAACTCGGCACGGTTAATATGCAACCGACGATGGAACCAGAAGGTGTCTCGGGCGGCCGAAGTTCACTCCCACCAGATCTGTCGGCCAAGTTTCCACACCTTGAAATTTTGCACTTGGTCGCACGCGGAGGAATGGGAGACGTCTATTGTGCACGTCAAACAAGCCTCAATCGCCTAGTGGCACTGAAAATTATTCGGCCAGATGCGCAGGCTTCTCAGGGTTTCGCAGAACGGTTTGTCCGAGAGGCACAAGCGCTCGCGAAGCTCAGCCACCAGAATATTGTGACGGTGTACGATTTCGGACAGGCCGATGGAGTCTACTACTTCATTATGGAATACATCGACGGAATCAATCTACGCCAAATGCTTCGCGCCGGCAGACTTGGTCCACGGCAAGCGTTAGAGATTGTTCCGGCCGTCTGTGACGCACTTCAGTTCGCGCACGACAAAGGAATCGTGCACCGCGACATCAAACCCGAAAACATCATGGTCGACACCGACGGCAATGTAAAAATTGCCGACTTTGGGTTGGCGAAACTTCTGGATAAGAAGACGGAATCGCCGATGTTGACGAAGGCCAATCAAGTTATGGGCACAATGCATTACATGGCGCCAGAGCAATTCGAACGTCCCCTCGACGTTGACCATCGAGCAGACATTTATTCATTGGGCGTCGTTTTTTATGAGCTGTTGACCGGAGAGTTGCCACTGGGTCGTTTCGCTGTTCCATCAAAAAAGGTTTCTGTCGATGTACGCCTGGACGAAATCGTTTTGCAAACTTTGGAAAAAGAGCCAGCACTCCGATATCAGCGCGTGAGTGAACTCAAATCTGACATGGAGTCATATAGTGAGTCTATGGGCCGCCGCCCAGCGCCAGTCCAAACGGCGAACTACGCTGCCCAGCCCGCACCTCCAGTCAAACGGCCGATTGCCGGTCCGCCATTGCCCGGCCCTATTCCAAGCGGCGGTTTCGTGGCAGTAGTTGCGCACCCACAAACTTTTCGAAATCTGCTGTATCTCCTTTTGTCTTTTCCACTGGGCCTGATCTATTTCGTTTTTCTGACCGTCGGCCTATCGTTAGGAGTTGGAACGGCAATCATTTGGATCGGAGCATTTGTCCTGCTGGGAACATTCTTGGGCATTAAAGGGCTCACAACGCTTGAACGAAAACTTGCCAGAGGACTATTGCAAACCTCAATTCCATCACGAATCGTATCCAATCCAATCCAGCCCAATTCAAATCGAACGATTTTTGAACAAGCTCGCAGACTGATGACCAGTCGTGAAAGTTGGGCAGGCGCTGGCTATCTATTGGTGAAATTCCCAATGGGAATCGTGTCATTTGTACTGACAGTTACGTTGATATCGGTTTCGTTGGGATTGTCCCTTTCGCCGATCGCCGCGATGATTCCACCAATGAACATGCAAATCGATTCATGGTCGATCGATACGCCGTACGAAGCAGCACCTTTTTCAGCCGCCGGACTTTTGCTGATGTTCTGTTCGCTTCACATTCTAAACGGCATGGCTTGGCTTCACGCAAGCTGGGCAAAACTTTGCCTTAAACGATTACCTGCTAACTAAACACCAGTTAGCAGGACGGCGGGGACTCAAGAAAACATGAAAATCGCTTGAGACTTGCTCTCCTTTGCTAGACTGCCTCAGCTTCATCGTTTGACGCTGCTTAGGAAGCAGAACTTCATTGGCTCAAAACCGACACTTCACAAAAACGATTAAAGAATCGACGAGTTGTTGAGACCAAAGGTAGCCAAATGGCGTCTTCCGACGCGAAGCAAAATGCACAACACCATTTCAGTTCCTGACGAGCTTTATTTCTGGCCGTCTTATAAACAATGCGTTTGGTGGAATATCGTCTGAGATTGAGTATCCAATCAATTGGACCAATGTTGTCAGGGATTTGCATTCTGACCACCCACCGCTTGGCACTTCAACCGTCTTGGCTTCTTCGAATCCGCCCTCATTTCGAGCTCAAGAAACCAATCAACCATTCAGTACCTGGATCCAACAAGATAAGAAAAATCGATCCGACGATGACCATGGCATAGCTGCTCCTTTGCCTTCGCGACAATGACTCATACGCTTCGGGTTTGAAGATTCCGACATCTTCAATTGCGCAAATGGTTCGGCGTGCTGAATCTCGATCGCCTTTCGTAAAGTCTGAGAAGCTCTTTTCTACAGCTCTTTCCAATATCAAATCCGAACGTTGAGCGGTTCCAGCAGACAGTTCGTCGAGCACTGATTTATCGCATGGAGAAAGGCAAAGTTCACACCTACCGTGGACGTCGATGGTAATACTGGAGATCGTTTTTGCTGACTTGAAGAAGACAGCAAAGAACGAACCGCGGATGGCTGGCAACTCCATTCGCAGTGAGTTGTTCGAATGTGTGTAGTCGTTGATAACTAAGTTTTCCCCGAGAAATTTGGCAAACGATTCAAGTTGACTTGAATTTAACTGCCTGATTTCGTTGGATGGTTCACGAGGCAACGGTTTATCAATCGTTTGCTCATCAACCTTCAATCCACCTGTGGCGGCTCGCAAAAACAGGTTGTAGTCCGCCCGAAACGGAGCCTTGCTTCGGTAACGATACATAATGGAGCCGCTAAGAATCATGGGCAGCGCAATTGGTATCATGCCAAAAGCGGAAAGGTCAAACACGTCCGTCATCAAGCAAATTCCAATCACGATATAAACCACAAACCACATTACCAAACACGCAATGGCGGCGAGGGAATACCTGGAATGATTCACTCGCAGATGTCGAATCCCCTTCAAAATTCCCCACAAACAAAACGCTGCGATCAGAAAAAAGGAAATGGCAATTCCAATCCACCAAAACAGACCAACACATCCGACGCTAGTGGTCAGCAACAGGAATGGCATATTCAGTGGTTGTTCCGTAACAATCTTGCGTCGGAAGTCGTTTGCCTCGTCATCTTTGAAGTCGGCTGCAACCTGTTTTGAGGTTCTGGTGCTGAGTAACCAAACAGGAATCATCGCAACAAACACGCCGCCGATTTGGGACAATATGCCGGTCCCAGCTACTGCTTTGCCAAGTACGGACAATTTTGCGGTCGAGCCCAGCGTTGATGGCGTTGGCAGTGCTGCCATGATTGGCAACACAAGGCTGTGGGAAGGAACGAGTTTACTGAGTGAGTCGCCTAGTCTTCGCTCGAGTTCTTTCCGAAGCACCTTTCGAGCTCGACTGAGACGAGTTTTTACTGCTGACTCAGTCAAGTCTAACGTCTCCGCGACACGCTTGACGCTTTGGTCTTCAAGGTAAAACAATGTCAAAACCTGGCGATGCGTCTCTGGTAATCCAGCTACCGTCTCACGTAACTCGTCGGTCAGGTTGTCTCGCTCTGCGGAAGCACCATCCAGTTTTACAACCGGTTCGATTTCCCATCGCAGTGAGTTGCTTAACTCGCGACGTCGGGTCCTGGCAATCGACACACTTGCGTTTCTGGTGATCGTGGCCAACCAGCTCCTAAACTTAGTTGTGTCTCTGAGTGACGCCAATGAACAGTAGGCTTTTACAAACGCTTGCTGCACCGCTTCCTCAGCCAACTCAACGTTTCCCAGTTGACTCCAGGCCACGCCGTAAACCATTTTCTGATGCCGGAGAATCAATTCCTGAAAACGCTCCTTCTTCCCGTTGAGCACATCGGAAATTAATGCTGGTTCGGTTGCTGCCACATCAAAAGCACTCATTTAGGATTCTCCGCAATTTACAGCCAGTTGTTCGCTACATCTAATGACGCGGCGACTTAAAAAGGTTACAGGCAATCAGACAAAACCATCAAAAAGAGAGTCTTTACCGGAGAAAAACAGTTTATTTTTTTAGCTTGCCGTTTCACTTTGATTGTCGGCGTTATCGGAATCAAGGAAGTCCAGGTTATTGCCAAGTAGTATCCGAAAGTGCTTCGGCTTCATCGGCGAATGGCACGTAGATTTGCGCAAGTAGTTATCAAAAAGTGAAAGAGGCAAAAAAACCTCTCACCTAGATGGAGCATTGCTAACCGATTCATCAGGGAAGGAGGCCTTAAGATGCGTAATTGTAACCGAGAAAGATTTCGACAACAGATTTGATTTTGCGACGTCAGTTTCTTCAGGATGGAGGCCTGCCATTTTGTGATGTGCTATCTGAAACGATCGTCAAACAAGCATTGACAGCAGTTCAAGTCGTTTGGAATGATCGTATCTACACACCCCTGGTGACGTTTTGGTATTCTTGGGCCAAGCCCTCAGTGTTGACCATTCCTGTCGCGCTGCGGTTGCTCGCTTGATTACACACCGGTTATCACGTGGACCATCGGCTCCTCCTCTATCAACAACTGTTTGATTGAATCTCAGCGAGTTGCGGATCGGCCCGATAAATTCGAGCCACGGCTGTCAAAACGCAGACCCAAGCACTTCGCCTTTCTCAGAAAACCAAGACACATCATCAAAAGCGAGATGATCAAAGGAGTTAGGTAAAACTACGTGACATTCGATTCATCAACCGACTGCAGTTTCCATTAGAGTCGTACTTTTGGTCAATGGGAATCGCGGGGTTGCCAAAAGTCCATTTGTCTCGGCACTTCAAAGTGTTAGAATGTTGCCCATGAAAGCATCAGTATTTATTGCGACGAGTCTAGATGGATTCATTGCCCGAAAAAATGGGGACGTCGATTGGCTCGGAGACCAAGAAGAGGGCGGTGACGATGGTGGTTTTGGCAAGTTCATGAAGACGGTGGATGCCCTGGTGATGGGACGCAACACCTTCGAGAAAGTGCAGTCTTTTGGTGTTTGGCCCTACGGCTCAACGCGTGTCGTGGTTCTGACTAATCGTCCGCTCAACATTTCCGAAGAACTAGCTTTCACGGTTGAAACGATGTCGGGAACGCCCTCCGAAGTCGTTGCAGTGCTCAGCACACAAGGGGCACAGCACCTTTATGTTGATGGTGGGAAAACCATCCAGACATTTCTAGATTCTGGTGCGATTCAACGGATCATCATCACGAGACTCCCCGTCTTGCTCGGTCAAGGAATACCACTCTTTGGTCCATTGCAACAAGACGTCAAGTTACTTCACATCGAGACGCGGACTTTTGAAAATGGTAATGTTCAATCAGAGTACGAAGTCACTTGACGACCTCTGCACACCCAACCTGGATTGCTTCGGATTCATCGACCGCGTAGAGTTGAGCTGACAGATTTTGAGTGCCAAGAAACGTCGCCAAACGTTTGAAAAACCAAAAAGCTTAAACAAAGGAAAAGCCGAAAGACAAGCGTGCTCTGGTGTAAAGCATCCATTTACATTCGAGCAACCGCTTAGGGGGTCCACCGGTTGGCTCTTGTCAAGAGCTGGCGGATCAGTCCGTGAGCAATCCACTTGAAGCGGCGTTTGAACTTTGTGAAAATGGTTGTGCTGGAGTTCAGTTTTCCTGTCAGTATCTGGCGACCTAGAATCTGTGACGGTGGCTTTTAACGGGAATTTTCTCGTCTCGTGGATCGTTTCTCCAGATCCATAGGAGTCCAGCGTCTGCCATGCGTTGCCTGACATAGCAATGTCTCGCAGTTACTGAGTTTGTTTAACTCTGAGGAATCCAATATGGTTCGTCATTTCCTTGCGTCCGTCGCTGGTTTGATCATTGGTTTCCTGATGATTGGCGGTGCGGTCTGGCAATGGGATTCCATCGCTCGGAAAAAATCATGGCCGCAAGTCGAAGCGACCATCATCAACTCGGAATTGGTGGGGATCGAAACCGGCGACGATGGACCATCGATCGCGTTGCGAGTTCGATATCTTGTCACCGGAAAGGAAATCCAGGCCACCGTTTACACGGACCATTTCGATAGCGGGGAAGGAAGATTCGTCCGGGAACTAATTACCGACCGAGTGCCCGAGCGATATTCTGCAGGCAATACTGTTTCCGTTCACTATGACCCCAACGAGCCAACTGTCGCCCAAACGGAATTCGACGACAGCCACTTCTCCCATGCCCTCAGAGTTGTCGTTCTCCTCATTGGCCTGGTCCTTGTCATCGTATCCTCGATACTCGAGCTCACCTTTTTGTTTGTAAAGTTCCAACAATGGAAAATGCATTATCAATTGAAAAAGGCTCGCCGTTTGATTTCCGAGGCCAATGACTCGTTTGATGAAGATGACGGAAAGTTATCCGATCGGTGCGCCCAGGAAACGCGTGCAACGATAAACGCCCAACTCGAAGAAACGGAAGGCCTTGCCCATGAAGTTGATGCAGAAGTCGCCATACTCGAGTCTGTTTTCCGGGACGAGCTTGATGACCCCGGAGAGAAGCCTGGTGTTACAGAGCGGATCGGGAGTCCCTCTCGCCCCGCTGACCAGAATGTCATTGGCACCAATCGATTGCGTGAAATCATCATTTGCATTTTGATCGCCCTTTCTCTGGGAACGCTGTCTTCGTGGTTCGCCCCCTATCATGTCATCTCGCTTCGATCTGCTGAGGACCAAAGGGTCGATTGCCATATTCAGCGTATGCTTTTTGGCATCCTTCCGATTGACAAACCACAAGCCGTCACCAATCTGCGTGAAGTCGGAAGAAAAGTCGAACAGCAATCTCGAACGGCTTCGCATTTCCTGGTTTTAACTGGAACCGAAGCGATCACAATCCCTGCTGGTCACGCACTGTTTACAGAAAAACGCATCAACGAATACTTGTCTGCTCCTTCCGGCCGGCTACTGCTTTCGGACGGGCGATTGGTTTTTGGGCTGTATGTACCGTGGATCATTCTGCTGTGGACCATGTTAATTTGCGTCGTCCTTTGGTTCGACCGGGAACGACGGCCCAACAGGTCCACGCATCATGCGTCTGCTTCAAGGATAGGATTGCTGCATATGTCCGCCGCAACACGATTCAGTTTTGGCGGGGTGCTCACGTGGAGTGTTGTTTGGGGTGTGGTACTAATGGCGCAAGACATCTATCGAACGAGCGTCGGACAATGGCTGTTGCTGCTTGGTATTTCGATTGCTGGTGGAATAGTCTGCCTTTCGTGGACGGCGCGTCAACGGTCAAAACTCCCTGCGCAGAAATGAGTTCTATGGGGCAGCACCAAAAAGTCAATTCGGATCTGAGCAGCCCTCGCTAACAAAAACCACCGTATTCGTCTGTCTGAAGTTGTAAACTTCATCCTGAAAAAAGGGAGAACCATGTTTTTGAGGCGGACTCAATGGCGAAGACGTTCATCGGCAAAAAGCGAAAATACGTTGTAAGGAATTTTTGTAGAACGGTGCGACGCATGCTGTTAAAAATGCGTTCCGGGACTAATCCGAGACGCATCGGGAGTTTGATTCTTAAAAGAGTTTAGAAATCAGGGCCGCCACGACCATTCTGCATTCCTTCCATGAATTTTTCCATTGCTGCTTGAGTTCGTTCAGCATCGCGGCCAGCATACTTCCAGCCGGCATCAGTTTTCTCAATACGAATAATGGTTGGCGGTACCATGACCCTCATTCCTCCTCCACCAGATTTAGCGCTAATTGTCAGAATGCAGGCATCGCCATCAAGTTCAGTCTCGGTGACTTCACCACCCGCGAGCGGGTTCGCGTTGAATGGCGATTCACTTTCGACTTCCCAAAGTGAATTGACCATCTTCCATCGCTCGCCGTCTTTGTCTAAAGCCGCGATGATGTTCTTCTCGTTTTCTTCAGAAATCGTTTTCAAGTCACTGGGGTCAGCATCTTCTCCGCCGCCCTTTTGAATCACCGAATCAACATCAATATCGAGCTCATCAAGTCCTAAATCTTCAATGACATCCTGAATGTCGTCCTTGAAATCCGACATGCCAGGAATATTTGGAGGGAATTCAGTGTTAGCTACTACAAGCGCCATCATGACCACCTCAACGCAAAAAGCATCACGAGTTTTTTCAGTCATCAATTCACTTGCGGATTCCCATTCCCCTTCAGCAATGCTTTCCGAAATTGTTTTATAAACTTCTTTGGCGGCCTCGATCGCTTCTTCGTCTTGTTCCTGTTCCTGTTCCTTATCAAATTCGGCCAACTCCATGGAGGTATTGAACTCTGCCGTAGAAGCCTTGCCGTCAAAAGCCATCCCAGGCTCCTGAGCAGAAATGGTTGAGCAAAAGCCCGTCGCAAGGCAGGCTGTCAGTAATAATTTCATTCTCATTTTTTTATCCTAAATCAGTTTATGGGGAATTTGCAATCAACTAGTCGAAAGTCAAGTCAGCTTCCAGAGGCACATTTAGAAATTTTTGCCAAAAAAGCACGGGATGTTCGTACGTAAACGACTTGCGAACAAATTGTCAAGCGGCTGTAAATTTGGAGTAGTGGTAACATTTGCATGCACCATTTTTGACTGTTGCCTTTCTTTGATCTTGAAACTACTGTTCAGTTGAAGTAAGAGGGGGGGTCAGCGTTCGTAGACTGGAAGGAATCGGTAGTTGAGTGCCAAACACAATAGCGACATTCCGGTAGCGTACGGCTTGCCAAATTTGGATCCACCCAGACTGCCGTCATCGTTACGAATCGCAGATGTTTGTTCGATGAGAATTTTGTTCCACCGCTTCCACGCGTCATAGTCGCTTTGGAATAACGCTTGAGCCATGTAATATCGCCCGTAGAAGACGTGGGCATCGTATTCCTGCTCGATGTTGTCGAGCAAATAATCGCGGCAAGACAAATAGGCCGCTGAGTCGGTCCTTTTAGCAATCGCCATTACCAACGTGACGATCGCAGAACGGGCCATCGAGTTTCCATAATCTCCACCTGTTCTAGCTATATAACCGACGGTGCCGTCTTTGCTAGTCATATACTCGAAGTAGGCGACAGCTTTTTCGATTGTCGAATCGGGAACCGCCACACCAGCATTGCGAGCTGCCAACAACCCCATCATGATGCTCCCCGCGACCGACGTGTCAGTTATTCCTTCTTGGGGGATCGATCCGGTTGAGTACCAGGAGTGGTGGACCAAGCCCTTCCTTTTCTCAGGAATGATCGCAGCGCGTACTGCCAATTCTAGCGATTCTGCAATGGTTCGGTTTTTGGGAGACTGTTTTTCACCTGCCCACAACAACTCGCTATCGACTGCACCATAGGCTTCTGCCAAACACAACATCGCGAATCCAAAATCATACGAGTTGCCTCGAAATAATCCTGTTGTTCCGTTTTGGGAGCGAATGATCTTTCGCAGCCCCCCGCGAATGTTCTCAGCGTATCTTCCATAGTTCGGATCTTCACCGTAAGACATAAATGCCATGGTGCAGATGGCAGTAACAGCGGACGTATCGCTTCCAAATGCGCTGGCCGTTGGCCAACCGCCATCGCCCTTTTGTCGTTTGGCCAGATAGTCCAACCCTTTTTGATAGATCGATTCGACCTCATTCGGAACGGCCGTGCCAAATGCAGGAAGCCCATCATCAAATTGAGCGTTTGCTGCACTCGTCAGAAAACAAATCGCTAAAAAGACAATCAAGGAACCCAGCAAAATGTTGAATACTCTAAAAGGGTTATTCATTTTCCTGCTCGTTTGTTGAATTCAATTCTAGCGACGACTCAATAACATTGGTCAATTTTTTCGTTAGGCCGGATGATGAGCCTGTGTGTGTAAAAGCAATTTTGCCCCGACGATCGATCACGACGGTATGGGGAATGCTGGTTACGCCGAAGGCCTGTGCAATGTTCCCGTCCAAATCCAATGCTGCTGGTGTTTTCCAATTTCTAGCCTCAAAAAATTCGCGAATGAGTTCGGGGGACTCCTTCAGGTTAACGGCAACGAAAACAACATCATCAGAGCCAAAATCTTGAACCGTTTTTTCGATTCCTGGCAGAGACCGAACGCAGGGACCGCACCAAGTGGCCCAAAAATCCAAGACGACAACCTTATTTTGCAACGAACCCAAGCTTTGTTTTGTGCCATCAAGCATGGTCAATTCAAAATCCTCGACTTCTTTTCCAATCGATGTATCCACGCTTTCAGTTGATGCTGGGGAATCAGTTGCACAAGCTCCTTCCAACTCAACTTCTTTCGATGGCACCGCGACCCAATTAGCGAATTTGACGTCAGGCGCTTCGTAGGCGAATCGCCCAAATCGAAATTCTTTGATCGCGTCAATTTGAATGTTAACTTTGCCCAGCAATGTTGATTGGCCAACCATATCCAGACCTTTCCAACCATCGATTACGAGTGTAATGCGTTCGTTTTGGTGAGTGACGAGCTGTATTTTGTCCTCAACTTTATTGGAGGGTGAATTCTTCCCATTTCTAGCAGTTGATTGCTCGGCGTCTAACTTGCTCAAGTCCATCCAGACCAATGCTGCAACTTTCGACCGATGAATTTTGAATTCTTCTACTTTGGACTCGAACCAAAAATGTTCGCCATCAAACCGGCCTATATTTCCGCGAAGAAAATCCCCTTTTGTCGAGCAAATGACGTTTTTGGGTGGATTCTTCTGTTTGAAGCGGGGTATGGTCAACGCGTGTGCGATGCCCGTAATGCGTGACTGGGAAGCCACCCCATTGCTGGCTCTTTGGAGAAAATTTTGAATGGAAATACTGAATTTGTAGGGCGAGGCGGATTGAATGAGAAGGTTGTCGCCTTTGCAGGAATTGGTCACCGAAAGTCCCGCCACTTCAACACCGTTGACGGCGATCTGGTACTTGTCGTCGAGGATCCTGATCGAGAAACGGGCGTGCCGAGGATCGACATCTGGGAATTGGTAAATGGGTTCCATTTCAGGCGTATAGCGATAAATTCCAAATTGGCCATCCCAGATGCCAAATGAAAAAACTGGCAGACTCGGCATTTCGTCGTCGGCAACACATGGGAAGAAATTCAGTGAGCCCGTGCAATCGCCGGTCCACGTCAAGTCAAATTCAACCACTTTCCCCTCACGCAAATCGTGAATATGCCTCGCTATTTCATGCGACTTGGTGAAATGGATTCCGTTCTTGATCTTCTCGGTTCCACCTTCGACTTTCCATTCACCACTTGCTTTCTTGACCGAAAAATCGATCCCCCTCACTTCGGACAATGGGAGTTCTGTTTCTTCAAACGGAGATTGGATGTGCACGAATTTATCATCGATATTGGTTACTTTGCAGGCAATCGAATCTCGGTTGATCAAGTAGACTCGATCAGTTGAAACGGCAAGTGGTTTGATATCCCGCTTTTCAGAACTCGAAACGATCGCGTCTGAGAAATTGATCCGGACCGCTTCACTACCGGGAAATTGCCAACACAATTCCTTTTGATTTAAATCCCTGGCAGGCAACAATCGACCATGAATCACGCGGTTTTGAAGCCGTGCGGTGTGTATCGCTTCAGGATGCTTAACTGTCGGGAAAACAAAAAACAGTGAATGCACTGCAGCTAAATTACATTCGATTGGGTTTTCAGAATAGGAAGTTTCCAAAGTCAGGTTTTGATCATCTATCGACACTATTCTGCCTTTGAGCGAGGTTCCGTCAACAAAATTAACCTCAACGTGTTGCAGCAACGTATCGTCGGCGTCTGGTGTGGTTCCGGATTCTGTCATGGTGATGGCCTCTATCGTTTGCATAGCGACGTTTTTTTCTTCACCATCAACTTCAATGACCAATTCCTGACCATCAAATGACTTAACCGTCCCCTCCACCATCCCTGTGTCAGTATAGATCCCCTGTTTCGACGGATTGTACTTTTTGCCGCGAGAATCGATTCGCAGGCCCAGAACCTTCAGGTCGCCATCTTTGTTGGCGATTCGGACTCCAGGATGTGCGCCCTGTGGGATTGTAGCGTTTTCGATTGATGCAAGTTCTTTTCCGTTGTCATCTAAAACCAAAACGGTTTTGTTTTCCAAATCCCAAGTGATCACGAACTTTAATTGCTTGCGACGAGAAGACATCGATTCGTAAACCATTTCTGCATCGCCATCCCCGTTCACCAAAGCGATTGTATCGTCCCACGTCTCGATTCGAGTCATACTGTCGATCGCCCACTTCTTCTCTGGAAAGCCAAAGCCGAACATAAAATCCAGTTTATCTTTCCACGCAATTTCGAGTTCAATCGAAACAACGCTGGACAATTGCAATTGACGTGCCAATGCCGTGCCGGCACGTTCGGAGCAAAGTGCATTCGATTCATCGACGTACCAGTCTTGCTGGCGATTGCCTCTCCATTTTGAGGCATCTGGAAAATCATCAAGGAATGAATTCTGTTTTTCGAGATTGATGACCTCTTTGATCGACGATCTGACCAGCTGCAACTTTCCATAGCGGTCAGATTCAACGCTTACTGAGTTGTCGCTGATTCCGACCAGCTTTCCGTGGATGGAATCGCCATTGGAGAGCCAAAAAGCAAAGGGTTCGTTCGATCTCGACTCGAATTTCGAAGGCCGAAAAACAAGCGAATGAACTGCTGCGGGTTGGAAGCGAAGCGTGTCGAGAAACAAGTCGCTTTTCCAACTCAAGACTGATCCATCCGACAACGACAATTGACCCGGAAGCTGATCACCATTTTTTAGATGCAACAGTGGCTGTGCAGCTTGTTCTTGGGCAAACAAGAGACTCGGACCAGAAACGAGGCAAATTGCCAGCGTTAAGGAAGCCAAAACCATCAGCCCGTAATTTTTTTGGGGAATCATGTGGGTCACCTATTGTTTTGTTTTTCCAACAGTTCGAAATACGTATCCAGTCCTTTTTGAAACTCAACAGGATACGTATCACCAGTCTTGCCAGTCGATTGCACTGACTCTCTCTTTAAAATTCTGGATTGATCAGCATTCGCATCTCCAAGCAACGACAGGGCTGCGATGTTGCTAGTGCCGCCCTGGCGACTGCCATTATTGGGTTGGCTACTCTCACTGCCGCTACTCTCACCGCTACTCTCACCGCTACTCTCACCGCTACTCTCACCGCTACTCTCACCGCTACTCTCACTGCTGCTCGAGCCACCACCGCCACCGCCACGCTTAGCTCGCAGCAGCCATTCGATTGCATCGGTTTCAGCGGCGATTGCTTCACTTCCAGTATCGGGGCGGGCAAGAATACCTGCAGCGTCAACCATTGCCGTTCTCGCGTTGTTGAGCTGTTCAATTTCCTTGCCAAATTTTATTGCATCGGGAAGCGTTCGGATCGTTTCAATCGCTTCATCTACCTGGTCCAACAGGCTTTGTTGAGATTTAGATTGTCTCCTCGCTTTGGATTCGAATTCATTTCTTATGATTTGTGTTCGCGATTGTTCAAGTTCTCGGGTTTCATCCCGTAGTGCGACTTCAGCGGCGAGGATTTTCATGATTTTTAGAACAACGGATGGTGGCAAACTGCCACCTTTGGAGCCCGGTCACGAGCCCCCCTTTCAGCCAGGGCCTACTAACTGCTCGGCCCATCGGTCGAATGTGTCGGCCAGCAATTCAGCATGCGAGATTGCCGAACCGGGTTCGTTGTTTTTGATTTTGTCGGCGACATTGGTCAACTGGCCGGCGACTTCTTCAGCCATCATATCGGCGAGGATTGTCTTGTATTTATCATCGTTCACCCGATTGGCATACGCGGCCAGATCCGACTGAAGGTTGCTGACAAGCGGAACATATCCTTGTTGGCGGGATACAAGCAAATCAGCTCGAGCCTTGGTCGCCGCACCTATGTTTTCCTTGTCGTCGCCAAATGAACTAACCGAGGTCATGTTTACATCGGTAGACAGCTTTTTCTGTTTCCGAGCCATCCCTTTAAGCCGTTTTACAAACGTGCTTCCTTCCAGGTCGGCCAGGGTTTTCTTGAGTTCCTCTGATACCTTGGAAAACTCAGCCAACAGTTCCTCCTGATCTTCAACAGAATCGTCCATTGCCTTTTGAGCGGGACAAGACTGCGCATCCTCTTCCCCAGGTTCCGATCGGTCCTGGAGGTTGACTGTCGGAAGGGTCAACTTCGGTGGCGGTTTTTCACCTTGTGGTTCTGGCTCCTTTTCTGATTCATCTTTCGGCTTGTCCATCGATGACTCGGTCAGAGACGTTGATGGCACCTTCGGCTTTTTCTTCGGACCGTCTTCTTTAGACTCGCTCTTCTTTCCACTCTGTTGCCCCTGGGATTTGTCATCCGAAACGGTAGGGGCATGTTCCTCTGATTTTTTCGAGCCGCTCGCTTTGCCTGTATTTTTAGGGGTGTTGGAGTTCGACTGCATTTGCTTTTCGGAACCTTCTTTTGGGTTGCCCTCTTTTGAACCCGATGGAGAACCCTCTTTCTTATTCTTCACATCATTTTCAGTTGACTGATTTCGTTTAGCACTCCCTTGCTTTCCAGGAGTACCGCTCGGTTTTGATGAGCCTTGAGCTTCGCTTGCTTTTTTGAGCAAGTCAGCAACCGACGGCATTCGTTTTTCCGAAATGTCTTTCAGAGACTGGATTGACTCGGCAAGTTTTTCCAACGTCTGGATATTAAATTGATCGTTGCGGATCGCTTGTTGGGTCAATTTTTCGCCGATTTTGGTCAACTGTGTCAACCGACGTGCTTGAGCCTTTTCGGCGGCAGCTTGAGATTTGATTTGCTGCCTCGTTTTCAATTGGTCGAGTTGCTCAGGCGACATGTTTCTGATTTCCTGATTGCGGCGAAATAGCTGGGCTTCTTTCTCGTAGGTTTCCAATGATCCCTTGAACCATTCGTCGAGTTCATCCGAAAGCCAAACCGCGTGTTCCTCTTCACTCAAAACATACAATTTGTAAGAAGGCGAATAAACGCGGCCTCGACCAGGAAGATAATCGGTTACAAACAAACGCAACTCGATCGTTTGCGGCTTAATGCCTTCACGTTCGGCCGAAAACGTCGCCACGTTGCTTATTTGTTCTAGACGAGGTCCACCCGCTGCAACGATCTTTTCACCCTCCGCAGGTTCGTCGTTCTCTCTTGACTGAAGACCGCGCCACTCCATGCCCACTTGCTTGACTCCATAGTCATCCTGACTGCCGACATTGAAGCTGATAACTTCGCTCACCAGTACCACCTGGCTCCTCTCCAGTTGGCGGCAATCCAGGGTTGGGCTTTGATCCTCGACGACATTGACGTTCAATCGTAGCGGTGTTTTCGCTGTCAGCCCCAAGTTGTCCTTCCAGGAGAACTCAAGCGGGCTGTTCTTTTCAATCGAGACGGGTGCGCTGACAAACTGACTACCGCTGGTTTCAATTGGCACGTCATTCATCGAAGCGTTGCCAAGGGTACGTGTCGCCACGCCATTGACCTGGAACTTGCTGCCGCGGACGATGCTAATGGTACCGCTTCGAACATCCCGTTTGACCGTTTCAGGCCGTTGCAAGTATTGCGGCAACTGGACAGTTGCATCGAACGCTATGAGCTCCGGGCGAGTTTTGGGTTGCAATAGAACTTGCTTTTGCGCGTCACCAATTCTCAAATGAACCTTGGAATTAGAAGCAATGGGGGGCAGTTCAAAATTGAAGCGTTGTTCCTGGTTGTCTGCCGAACGTCGATTGCCATTGATGTACGCGGATCCTTGATTGGGCGACCATTTCGTCGAAACTGAAAGGCTTGCTTCCAATGTCGTTTTCTCTGCTACTGGAACCACAAGTTCGCTCGGAAGCTGGTCCAATTGAGCAAAAGTATAACGATCAATCGGTTTCCACGGCATCAACCATCTGACCATGGCGTTGCCTCCCGCAGCAGGGATCAACACAAATAAGGCCATTACGAGCGCTGCAAGGATTGCAACGACCATTGCCCATCGACGATGCTGGGGGTTTGGAACCGCAGTTGTAAAATCTTTCTCACTCGTGTCCCGGTCGACCTGGGCCAATGCAGCTCGGCAGAGGGCTTCGCTTCCGGTCTGTTCATTGGCATTATTGACCAACTCGATAACGCCCAACAGCGAATCACCGAACCTTGGAAAGCGATGTTTTAAAAGCCGAGCAACCTGATCCAATCGGCGGCTTTTCCAAATCCAGCGATGACAAACCCAGGGAAACCACACGCCCAATCCGATCATTCCAGTCAGCAGAATTACGATTCGAATGATACGGCTGGTATCCATGATTCGATCGAGCGAGAAAACCAACAAATACGACAAGATCAAACCAACAAATACGACAAGATCAAACCAACAAATACGACAAGATCAAACCAACAAATACGACAAGATCAAACCAACAAATACGACAAGATCAAACCAACAACGGCAGCAAAGATCCCTTCCAACAGTTTTACAAACCAGACGCGACGTTGAAAGTCGGTTAGTTTGCGACGCATGCCATCTGGCAATTCGATTTCTTGTTGGCGTTCTGCTTTGCGATTCATGATCGTGCGCCTTATCGTATTTTCTGAAGTGATTTAGTCGAAAACGTAATGACGATGTTGGTTTACATTTTTTTTAGTCGTCAATCAAAAACGTGGAATCATATTGCCGCCACCAGGAATCATATTGCCGCCACCAGGAATCATATTGCCGCCACCAGGAATCATATTGCCGCCCCCAGGGAGCATGCCGCCCCCGATTACTCCATTGTTTCCACCCATTTCCGCAGCCATTTTTATATTCGTCAACTTTGCCTGGAACTCGTTTTTCCACATTTTGAGTTGCGATTCGGTAAGTATTTCTCGAATGGGCTCGTCAGCTCTGTCTTGTGATTGACCGTTGGGCATCTGGACAAGGAATTGAGCATTCATCTCATTATTCGTCGCGAATTGCTTGCCGTAGCTCTTCTGGAGATGATCAATCATTTTGGTTCGCTGTTCCATAGTCAACAACAACCGTTCGTCAACCTTTGCAACAAAAGTACTAACAAAAGCTCTCTGACGATAAGCTGTGCGTTCAGCAGATGATTCTTCCAGTTTCCTTTTCTGGTCATCGCTTAAAACGCGCGCAACAGCTTTTTTCCAAACCTTTTCATTTGGAAGCGAACCGGCCACGGATATGGCGTTTGAGTTATTAAGCAGCCCGAACAATATCTCTTCGGACATACCCATTCCACCAATGCCACCCATGCCCATTCCACCAATCGGTGCGGGCAACTCACCTGCATTTTCTTCGATTTCGTCTTCATCAGGATCCGCTGCGCCAGGAAATCCCTCGGGGGCAAAACGCCTCATTCCTCCACCAAACACCTGGATGCCTGGCCCAGCCCCGCCGCCCATCGCACCAGCGCCTAACAAACTGTTCAGCATTCTATCAGATTGCCTTAAAATCGTTTTCTTGCCAGCAGAAACAGCGCCCTTGGCGGCGAATTTGAGCTTCTTGATTTGATCTTCATCTAAGTCGCAGACCTTTGACATATCAGCAATCAGAACGTCAAGACTGCCCTCAAACGTCTCCTGCCACTTGGAGACATATTTGGCGAGCATTTCGTTTTTAGTGGCCTCCATTGCATCCTTCTCATTGTCCTCCTGAGCATTTGAAGGACAGGCAAGAATCGCGCTAGCATACAAGATAAACAGAAGTTGAAAAACGGAGTTTCGCTTTACATAAATTTTCATTTTAATTTGCTCTAAACAGTGAAAGAAAAAATTCAATAAGTGGCACTAAATTGCACCAGTCAGCTTTCGCCCAATCCAGAAAGCGCCAAGCAACAAAACGATGAACCCGCCCCAAAAAGGACTGGCCCAAATCTTGATTTTTCGGATGCGATTGTCAGGCGGCGGCAAATTCTCGATAGCGTCGAGAATCTCATTGATTTCGGATGTCGAAACCAACTTGCCCCGCGTGATGCTTGCTATCTCTTCCATGATGTTCCGGTTGACCGGCTTACCAATTTTTTCGCGGCGAGCACCTTGGACATCGATCGACGTTTCCAGTAGTTCGCCGTTTTCGCGGCAAGTCATCGTGACCTGGTGCCTCCCCACTTCACGTGGCGTAAAGGTATTGGTAAACAAGCCCCATTGGCCGTCGTCCCGCGCGGGTTGCAATTTGATCAACTCAGTTTGGCCAGAAGGTGTTAGGATTTGCAAATTCACTTGCCCGGATTGCAAAGGCTCACCGGAAGCACTGGCCACATTAGCATTCAATGAAATTGTCGCACCTGTTTTGGGCCGATCGGGCGAATAGTACAGCCGCATCTTCGAGCCGCCAGCCATATTGCGCTGGTAAGCCATCCAGCGGGCGACTTGCCCCCAGAATCGGTAATGGTATCTGTCTTCGACGCCCTTTCGCCATCGCCATGCGCCGTCAGTTCCCATGAACAACACTTTGCCAGCCCCAAACGTCTTAGTCACCAACAAAGGAATCCGTCCATTTTCGTTAGCATCAGTTTCGTGAACAGCCAGCACCTGCGTCCCTGATTTGGCGCGCAAGACGGGTGCGTACCATTGGAAGCCGGGCAATGCTTGCCACACGCGTCGGTTGTTTTGAGGATTATCCGCCAGCTTGGTCAACAGACTTGCTTCACCAATTTCGGTCAACTGCATTTTTGATGGAGCCGTAGAGCCCCAACCACGACGCTGTGCATGATCAAATTGAATCGGGATCAACGGTTCCAAATCGGTCAATCTCAACGACATCTGGTTGCCTCGCCCTCCTGGCATAAGAATCAAGCCGCTTGCCTGACTGTTAACGACGCCGCGAATGTTGGTACAGTCCAAAGCCGAAAGCTGTTTGGGGTCGAGGCCGACATCACCTAGGAAAATCACATCAAACTCGGCCAGCTGTTCCTTCGACGGGAACTTGGAAAGGTAACCAATACCGTCGCCGACCGTTTTCAGCTGCGGGTGAAACATAATTGTCTTGACGTCTACGCCCGGGTCCCTTAACAGCGCATTGCGAAGATATCGGTATTCCCACCGCGGGAACGATTCGACGACTAAAACCTTGATGGACTCTTCGCGAACGGATATCGGTGACGATAACGAGTTGTTAGTTCTTACCAACTCTTCCTCATCGACGGGAACATCCAATTCCAATGAATACTCGCCAACCTTTTTGGGTGTCCAACTGAACGCATCTGTGAAAGTTCCGTTGGCAGGGATCTCTATTTGCCTGGTGAGCAGGTCACCGTTGGAAGTTGTTAGTGTGACTTCTGTTTGTCGAGTCCTGGCAATCGTGCTGGTAATGGTAAATGGAATCCGAACAGGTTTGTTCGCGACGCCATAGGTCGGAGCGTCCAACGACGTGACCTCAAGGTCCGGCATTGCGATCTCGCCGCCGACAACCACTCCGAACACAGGCACGTCTTTCAAACGCATTTTGGTCGCGGCTTTTGTCGGCGATTGGCCAACGTTCCAGCTCCCGTCCGAAAACAAGACCACACCGCGGAGGTTAGAGTTGCGTTCGAGCACTTGTTCCAGCGCCGCGTTGATATCCGATCCGGATTTTGAGTCGAGTTCGTTGGATGAATACGGTTGTTTGATGACCTGAACTTTTTCCAGAATGGGCGCCCAGATTTCATCGGACATCATAGATTTGACCCAAGCGGCCCGTTCCAGTGGTTGCGCCGTCACATCATTGGCGTCCACGACATCCCGAGTCGACATACTGCTCGATTCGTCATACAGGACGGCGATTATTGGTTCTTCCTCGGGTGAAAATTCCTGAGTCCATTCGGGCTGCAACAACGTGGTCAATAACATGGCCGCCAATAACAACCGGAAGACTTCAAGTATGATCGTTGCCCGCCTGAAGCCGCTTCTTTTGGATGCCACCCAGCCAGCCAGTGCCATAGCCAACAGCACGATTGATGCAAAAGCGATGGCAATGGGCGTCCATGAAAAACTAATCCATTGTGTTTCGATCATGATGCAATCTCCGCTTGTTTTTGTGGCATGCAGAGGATGGCTTCAAGCAAGAGTGCGAGGCAGGCGATTACGACAAAAACCTTCCATGTTTCGCTGGCCAGAGACTTTATGTTGCCCAATCTCTGCTCAATCAGATAAACGTTCAGCCCCTCAAACAATGATTCAACTTCAGAATTCGCCAGCGTGTTGGTGTCATTTTCGTTTGCCGGCCGGTTAATGGCGACCATTTTATCGCCACTGGAATAGACACCAGCAACATAAGGATTTTGTTCAGCGAGTGCAGCACGGGAACCAGCGACCTGCTTCATCGTTGCAGCTTCGCTGGACGATGGGCTACAGGCAACAACCTGTTTTGCGTTTCCTAACAAAGGTGCTGCGACGTCAATTGCGCGATGCATCATTGCAAAAGCTACGACTCCGTTTTGGGCCAGATTCGAATAGGCGGGGGAAGGCAAAGTTGCGCAAAAATATACCCCGCCGGCATCGGTTGTCTTGCGTGTGACCAGAAGGTCGCCATTTTTGAGTTTTGCTAAAGGACGATCTGCTCCGTCGAGTTGCCGGTAGCGAAACACATTCAGATTCTCGACCGGAAGCGGCTTGCCTTCACGGGAACTACCCAGAATATCCGATTCATTTTTCCAGAATCCAATGGTTTGCGCGTCACGACTGGTCGTTTTCCAATTGCCCCATTTGAATCCAGCGAATTCGTTGCTTCCCGATTGTTCCGGGGGAAAAAAAAAGACAATCCTTCCCGAAGCGACAAATTTTTCGATCCGGTTTGCAGTTGCTGAATCGGGCAAGGGTCCGTGCCAGAGCAGCATAGCTGAGTTTGCCCAGTCGATTTCATTCAATTGATCTGGCGCAAGCACTTTTACTGTTGCTTTGCTCGCTGTCGATGGCGTTACGGAACAGATCAACTTTAATGCGTCAACGTCGGCAGTGTTTTCTGTGACGATTGTTGTTTGAACTTCAGGCGTTTTTGCAAAGGAGAAGAAATACTGATTGTCGCTGCTGTTTGAATCGGCCGGCAGTTCAATTTTACCCCACCCTGATTCCGTAGAGTTGCCAATGGGTATCCTGTATCCAGCGATTCGCGTTTCCTGGCTGATGGCTTTTGCATTGACAACGGTGCGAGCCCCGTTGATCGTTATTTCAACAGGTAATTCTGTTGCTCCAGAAACGTCTTTGCTGCGATTGATAAGAATGTCCAGGACCAACGCCGATTGCGACTCATTTTCGATTACACGCTCGACGGATTCGACCTGGACCGAATAGTTTCGCTGAGGTGCCTCGTTGAAATTAAGAATATGAAATCGGACGCCAGCAAAGTCAGAAAAAGAACCTTGCAGCGTTTCCCAACGACCGCTTTCGGCGTCCCAGTCACTACGCTGCGCGTCAGAGCAAATCCAGATGTCGGTTCGTCCCGTCTGATTGTCGGCGACAAAGTCCAGAGCGGTCTGCAGCATGGATGGTATGTCAGCCGAGCCATCGGTGGGCTGCGAGTTCGGAAGATCCGCGAGCAACCGGCTGTTTTCAATCTCGGTCGCAGTATTGTTCGCGCTGTCTATCAGGACGACTTTGCTGTCATTCCCGTACGCTGCAATTAAATCTACGATTTTGTTTAAACCGCACGTCCGTTTGCTTTCGCCTGACGTCAAGTCTTGCGACTGCATGCTGGCAGAGCGATCAAGCAAGACGATCACCGTTTCGGGCTTGCCACCGGCCAGCGTACCAAACCAGCCCGTTGCCAACGGTCGTCCGAGCGCAAAAATGAGCCCGGCGACAATCAACATGCGTGCTGTGAGAATCCCGACATGTCGCAACCGGGCCACGCCGCGGCTCACTCGCTTGGCCGAAAGCAAAAAACGCATGGCTCCCCACTCAACCGATTGGTGACGGCGTTGATTGATCAAGTGAATCAATACCGGCAGTGCAATCAGTGGCAAACCAAACAACAAGATTGGGTTAAGAAATGTCATTTTCTCTTGGGTGCTCGCTCCAGCAGGAATCTTGACAGTACATCGCCATAGTCTTCGCTGATACTTGCTCGCTGATAATCCACCGCTGAGTCGCGGACAACAGTTTTCAACTCACCAAGATATCCTTCAATCGCTTTTCGGTATTCGCCCGCAACGACACTTGGATCAGCCAGGACGGGAGCCCCGCCCTCGAGATCGACAAACCGAGTCGGTCGATCAAAATCAAACGCAAGCTCATTGCCTTCCAGCAAATGAAAAACGGCCACATCGTGATTGCGAAAACGAAGGTGCTGAAAACAACTACTAAGCTCTTTCGGATCGACAAAAAGGTCCGAGATAATAACAACCAGCGCACGCTGCTTGATTTTCTCTGCCGCTTCATGAAGTGCTTTCGGCAACCCCGTTTCACCTTGACTTTCGAGGCTGGTAAGTTCTTCAAGAATGATTTTCAGATGGCGCGAGTTTCGTCTGGGCTGAATCTCTTTATAAAACCCGGACCCAGCACAATACAATCCAACCGCATCACCCTGCTGGCTTGTGAGAAATGCCAGCGTTGCAGCGATGCGTTTGGCAAAATCCAGTTTCGTGAGACCACCATTGGCATAGGCCATCGAACCGCTGGTGTCGATAACAACACACAATCGCAGGTTCGTGTCGGCCTCAAATTCCTTGATATAAAAACGGTCGCTCCGTCCGTATGCCCGCCAGTCCAATCGACGAGTATCGTCGCCGGGTACGTATTTTCGGTACTCAGCAAACTCCAAGCTCGATCCGCGGACCGGACTACGGTGCATCCCTGCGACACTGCCCAACATGGGCATTCTCGCGTGAAGCGGCAAGGACTTCAGTCGAGATATAATCGACGATTCGATAAGTGATTGATTGGGTGAGGCCACGCGAATTATCCTTCCTTACTCAACTCATCGACCAATCGTTTGACAACATCGCGGCTTGAAACGCCTTCAGATTCGGCGGCAAAAGTAGTCAAAACGCGATGAGCCAAAACAGGCTCACTAACTTCAAGAATGTCTTCCAATCGGACCATATAGCTGCCATGTATTGCCGCCCGCGACTTTGCACCAAGGATCAAATACTGAACAGCGCGAGGTCCAGCACCCCACCCCACTAAAGGCTTCAGCCAATCCGGCGCATCGCCTGAGTCGGGACGCGTTCGGCGGGTCAGGTCGACGGCAAACTCGTAAATATGATCGGGAACAGGGACACGGCGAACCAGCTCCTGAAATTGCAGCACATCCACTCCGCTAACAATCTCGGAAAGCCTGGCCGAATGGTTACCCGTCGTCGTTCTCGCGATTTCGATTTCTTCTGCGCGATCAGGATAATCGACTTCGATCAAGAACATAAACCGGTCGAGTTGAGCCTCCGGCAAAGGGTAAGTACCTTCCTGTTCAACAGGGTTTTGCGTTGCAAGAACAAAGAATGGCTGACCAAGCTTGAACGTCTTTCCGACGACCGTCACTCTGCTTTCCTGCATCGCCTCCAACATCGCCGCCTGTGTTTTTGCGGGTGCACGATTGATCTCGTCCGCTAAAACGATATTCGAAAAGACCGGGCCTTTAATGAACTCGAACTCCCGCTTTCCACTGCCAGTGTCTTGCAGTATGTCCGTCCCCGTGATGTCCATCGGCATTAAATCGGGTGTAAACTGAATTCGCGAAAAGTCGAGCGACATCGTTTCGGCCAGTTTCGAAATCAGCAACGTTTTGGCCAATCCGGGCACGCCCATCAACAACGCGTGGCCTCGTGCAAACAGGCAAATCGCAAGTCTTTCAACAACTTCGGTCTGCCCAACAATGATCTTGCCGAGCTCCGCCCTTAAATCTCGGTAGGTTTCACCTAAAAGGTCGATTTGGGCGACATCATCCTTCGCCAATTGGTTTTCTGCGGTTGCCATAATAAGATCGGACTAGCATTTAAATGGAGAAAGTGATGTTTTGCCTATATGTTTCGGCGACACTTCGGCGTGCGATCTGCCAAACAAAATGTGATAAAATGTAAAATCATGATTATTTGGGTGATTGTCGAGAAAAATCGAAAATACTAATGGGCAATGGCTGGTCCAGGCCGACTTTGCTTACATATGGAGTACAGTTGTTTGACTAGAGGAGTCGAATCGACCATGCCAGATGTCACGAAAATTATTGAAGCCGTTGCTGAGGGGAAGGCGAGCGCAACCGAAGAATTGCTGCCCGTCATTTATGACAACCTTCGCAATATTGCCAGGTCAAGGCTGGCCCGCGAATCCAGCGACCATACATTGCAGCCAACGGCACTGGTTCACGAAGTCTATATGAAGTTGATCGGCGATCGCGCAGACACGTGGAAAAACCGAAGCCACTTTTATGCCGCTGCTTCCGAAGCGATGCGGAGAATTTTGGTTGATCATGGTCCTACCCATTATTGGTGGACAGTGGTTAAGCTTTTTACTGCTGTTTACATGATGGAGATTAGAGATGTCAGAACGTCGTATTTATTCATTGGAATACAAGCTTGAGGCGGTCAAATTGATGATTGAGAAGGGTCTGACGGCACGTCAAGTGGCGACAGACCTGGGCCTGGAAGTCAGCAATATCCGTCGCTGGAAAAAGAAGTATGGCGACCAGCCTTTAGAGAATGTTGAAACGGTTTCGCAGGAAATGAAAGTGATTCGGCAGCTCCAGGAGGAAAACCGTCAACTCAAGATCGAGCGAGATATTCTAAAAAAGGCCACGGCCATCTTTGCCAACGGAAGCCGATGAGATTCAAGTTTATTGAAGATCATCGCAAAAGATGGCCTGTGCAAACGATGTGTCGTTTGCTCAAGGTTTCCAGTAGCGGGTTTTACCAGTGGAGCAAGGATCAACGGCGTCAGACTGAATTGGCTGGCGCCCGAGAACAACGTGCGACTCGATTGTTGACGTTGATCAAAGCAATCCACGCCCAACACAAAGGCTACGGCAGTCCGCGAATTCACCGAGAGCTGTTAGCTCATGGTGAACCCTGCAATATCAAAACCGTCGCCCGACTGATGCGGCAAGCATGCATTGCAGCACGATGCAAACGCAGATTCGTAACGACGACCGATTCGAGGCACTCGTTGCCGGTAGCAGAAAACCTGCTTGATCGGAATTTTACGGCTCAAGAACCGAACCAGAAGTGGGTGGCCGATACGACCTACATCGACACCCGCACCGGTTGGATCTACCTGACGACGATCCTGGACTTGTTCTCCAGGCGAATCGTTGGCTGGAAGATCAGTGACCGAATCGACGCTCAGTTGGCCGTCGATGCTTTGCAAATGGCAAGCACGATTCGTCAACCGAAATCTGATTTGATTGTTCACACCGATCGCGGTAGCCAATTCTGTAGCGAGGCCTTTCAAAAACGAATCGCTGACAACCACTATCGCCCCAGTATGAGCCGCAAAGGCAACTGCTGGGATAACGCCGTGATGGAAAGTTTTTACCGATCGTTAAAGACCGAATGTGTTTATTGGGAAAATTACGTTTGTCAGTTACATGTTCAGCGCAGCTTGAACAAATATATTGAACAATACTACAATCGAATTCGCCTTCACTCATCATTGGGCTACGTCAGTCCAATCCAATTTGAATTGGCGGCCTGACAAAAAGAAGAAAGAGAAAGTCTTAATTGGCCTTGGAGATGTCACCTTCGTTGGAGTCAGCCGTTGGTCGCTCGCGCAGCATTCGCGCCAGCGAACTTGGCGACCGACGATGGCGAAAACAAGGGCGACATCGAAGGCACCTTGGTTGGTGAAGCCAGAGAGCGAAAGCCTTCGCGCTCAATTCGTTTTTCATGCTTAGCAAACTGTACACTTCTGATGGGGAAGACCATCATGGTCCTCGCTCACGCGCTTTGAAGTTGCGCTCTTTTTGGGTGCTATCAGAAATTGATATTGCATGAAAAGCAGTCTCCCCCGATGTCCAGTTCATTGAATTCTCACCTTTGACCAAAGGAGACTGCAATGATCATCGTCGAACAAACCGCGGGATCGCTCAAGAGGTATCTCGAAAAAAGCTTGGTTTCTGAATACGCCCGGTTGATGGTGATGCGAATGGTACTGGCATTTTTATTGCATCGTGGCCGCATGTCTTGCTCGTCGGCGGCGGGGATGATTGCTTCCCGGCCCATGCATCGTGGCCAGGTGACTCGTTTTTTGGCGCGTCCTCGTTGGCAGAAGGTCGATTTTAACCAACCGCTACGGGCGGCCCTGCTGCAATTAGAAAGTGGGAAAGGGAAGTTCATTTTTATCGTGGACCTGACGCTTTTCAGTCAGGCGGGTGTTAAATCCGAGAACACTTACAGCACCGGTAATCGGGAACGGCGCAAAATCAAAAAAGGCTCTCGCTACAACAAGAAGAAAACCCGTCGCAAGAAAGTTCATGGCTTTACGTTTGGACTGTTAATCACGCCTTCGGGATATCGGATTCCATTTCAAACTCCTCACTACACCAAAGAGTATTCGAAGAAGAAAGGCATAACGCCTCAAACCAGTGCCCAGGCGATGGCTGAGATGATTCGCCAACTGCCGTTGGACGAAGAAGCCGAAGTGGTAGTGCTGGGGGACACGGCCTATGACGCTCGCTGCGTTCAGGAAGCTTGCGATGAGCGAGGCTACATCTGGATCACTCCGGCCAACGCCGAGCGTGTGTATGCTGGGCCCACTGGAGAACGACCAAAATTACGATCACGTCTGAAGGATTGGACGGGACTGTCGCTGAAAACGATCAGGCTTCGAGCCTCAACTGGCAAGTACGCTGACTATCGGCGACTGTCTCGTTGGCGTGTTGGGCCGAAAACGAAAACCAGGACGTATTACGCCCATCAGGAAAAACGGAACGTTCACAACGTAGGTTGTGTGGGACTTGTTTTTTCGACAATGAAACCAAATTTGGAGAAAGCGACTCCCAATGATGTCAAAATATTGATGACCAATGCGACCGGCATGAGTGTGACCGAGGTGATTGAGTTATATTCGCTGCGCTGGCAGATCGAGTTATTTTTCAAAGAACTGAAATCAACGCTGGGCGTTGGCCAGTATCAGTTTGAAAAATTCGAAGCTGTGGTAGCTTGGATCAACTGCGCGATTACGACGGTGCTGTTCCTGGAACAGCTTCGAGCCCGGAAACTTGCTGATCGACGCTTGAGCGAGGAACGACGGCGTTGGTGGGTGGCGCAGCGAATCCACGGATTGTCTGAAGCCTTTCACCAGCAATGTACTGGCGAGGAGATGAATTACCTCGCCAAACGACTGGAAACTTCTGGAGGCGTTCAAAAAATGAAACGATTGCTCATGCTCGCTTTACCCAAAGAATTCCGAAGTGCCGTATGATTTTCAAGCAATATAGCGCAACTTCAAAACTCACGCGTCGGGTTTCCATAAAGCGAGGTGAACGTGGATCGATCCATGCTCGAAAGTAACGTCACAGCCGCTCCGAGGCTCGATTTCGATTGCGTTCTGTTTCCCAGACTGAAAGTCAGGGGCTATTGGAAGTAGCGGCTTTGCGGCCGATGCATCGTGAGAAATCACGTTAATGGAACTAGCCGCTCATCGGCAACAGCATCGTGAAGCATTACGCTATTTGAGAAGTCAATGGAAACCCGACTAGGTTGTGATTAAATCAACTGGGCTGGAGCAAGTATTTGTTTTGCGCTAAAACTTAGTAATGAACAATAAAAAAAGAGTGTTTGCACGAGTGCAACGGCCAGAACGTCATCAATCAGAATGGAAACCTTTCTGCCTCGACGAACTTCTTTCGACAGACCATCGTGCTCGCGTGGTTTGGGAATATGTAGAGTCATTGGATTTTTCAAAGCTTTACGGAAAGATCCTGGCAGTGGAAGGGCGTGCAGGACGGACGCCGGTCGATCCGAAAATTCTTCTTTCACTTTGGATGTTCGCGACGCTCGAAGGGATCAGCAGCGCCCGTCACGTGGCACGGTTGTGCGAACGCGACCTTGGCTACATGTGGATTTGCGGCGGAGTCAGCGTCAACCACCACCTCTTGAGTGATTTCCGCTCAACCAACCCCGAGTTCTTTGACGAGCTTCTCAGCGAAACGGTCGGCACGCTGATCTCGCAAGGTTTAGTTGAACTCGATGTGATTGCTCAAGATGGGATGCGTGTTCGCGCCAGCGCTGGTGGAGGTTCGTTTCGCCGCCAAGGCACGCTCACAGAAAGCTTGAGCCAGGCCAAGCAACGCGTAGAACAATTGCGAGCAGAAATGGACGATTCTTCTATCGGGCAAACAAGTCGTTCAAAGCAAGAAGCGGCTCAACTTCGCTCCGCCGAAGAACGCCAATCACGGCTCGCTGACGCTCTGGAACAACTTCAAGAACTTCGCGCCCGCAAAGAAAAACGCAAGAAGGGTAGCGGTGCTGAAGCTCGTTGTAGCACAACAGACCCTGACGCCCGCAAGATGAAAGTGGCCAGCGGTGGCTACCGTCCTTGCTACAACGTTCACCTTGCGACGACAGCAGATTCTCGTGTAATCCTCGACGTGGAAGTCAACAACAATGGCAGTGACGGCGGGCAGATGAGCGTCATGCACAAAAAAGTAGTTGCTCGGCATGGCGAGGTTCCAGAGAAAATGCTGGTAGATGGCGGCTTTACGACGCACGCTGATATCACGTTGCTTGAAAGGCAAGGCACTGCGGTTTATGGTCCGATTCCTAAAGAAGCAAAGCTGCTAAAAAACGGCAACGATCCGCATGAACGTCAGCCGAAAGACACCGACGAGGTGTTCAAGTTTCGGCAGCGAATGGCAACGGACTCAGCAAAGGAACTTTATAAAGCGCGGCCTTCGATCGCAGAGTTTCCTAACGCGGAGTTCCGCAACCGAGGGCTCCAGCAGTTTCGAGTTCGAGGTTTGGCTCGAGTGCAATCGGCAACGTTACTCGTAGCGTTGACGTTTAACTTTATGCGTTGGATGGCGTTAAAGGGCGTCAAAGCGGCGATTTAAAGCAGAAAGGACGCGATTGAATGCTACAAAAAGCAACCAATCGAAACACAAAAACATACCAAGCCTGAAAAACGGCAAACAAAAATTCAAAATCAAAAATCCAGCGCCAAAATTTCGCTAAAACTGTCGCTGCAGAATTTAATCACAACCTAGACGCGTCAGCGAGGACGGATAAAGGTTCGTCCTCGCTCACGCGTCGGGTTTCCGAAACGAGTAAGATGTAGATGTCCGAGTGCGGTTTGCGACTGTGTCTGCCACGAGTCGAGACCGCAGGTTTTTGCTTCCTCCGAAAACAGTCGTGGCTCCCTTTCCCCGGACGCTTCGCGTCCGACTCTCCCGAAGGCAGGGTGACTTTCGTTTGTCGCGGCGATTAAGCAATTCAGTGCAATTTGAATTGCAGTGATCGAAAAAAGGCGGCCAGCAATTGCTGACCGCCTGAGGTAGATCGAGGAGATTGCGAGAACTAACGCACCGAAGAAAATCGTCGGACAAGATCAATGAATTCGGCACGATAGCCTGATTTGTCATTCCCAATCGATTCCGAGGCCACTTGCTGGATCCATTGTGGTGTTGCGTTACCACGATGTTCCGAGCCACGCAGAATCATGCCGAATGCTGCGACGCTGGCTGCGAATTTGAATTCGCCTGAAGCGGTCGAAAAGCTCTTGCTTTCACTTGGCAAGGTAAACTCAATCAGCTTGCTTTCGTTGGCATTCGGTTGCTTGTATCGCATTGCAAGAGTCAACACCTCACCAGAATTCGCTTGATCTGACAATTCAATTCGTGTGGCAGGCGCTTCGGTTGGCACCTGATACTTCATGCCACGTGGAATGGCTGTGGCTGCAGCTGAGGGATCGTTGGGAACCAGCTCATAAAGAGCCGTGACGGAATGCCCTGCCCCGATCTCTCCAGCGTCTTTGGCGTCGTTGGCAAAATCTTGAGCCGCCATGACCCGGTTTTCGTAGCCAATCAAACGATAAGCCTTGACCTCAGCTGGATTGAATTCGAGTTGAAGTTTGACGTCTTTGGCAATCGTGACCAGAGAGCCCGACATGCCTTGGACAAGGACTTTATGGGCCTCACGAACTCCATCAATGTAGGCGTAGTTTCCGTTACCGTTGTCGGCAAGTTTTTCCATCTTGGAATCTTTCAGATTGCCGGTGCCAAATCCCAATACGGAAAGGAATACTCCTTCGGAGGCTTTGTTGGAAATCAACTTGACCAGATCCTGGTCCGAAGTGATTCCCACATTCAAGTCACCGTCGCTGGCGAGAATGACTTTGTTAGTGCCCTCTTGGATAAAGTTTTGCTGAGCAAGTTGATAAGCCGTTTCGATTCCGGCGCTTCCGTTGGTTGATCCACCGGACTTCAAGTTTTCGATCGCTTCATTGATAACGCGTTTTTGATCACCAGAGGTGGGTTGAAGGACAACTTTGGATTCACCCGCATAGGTGACGATGGAAACGCGATCATTTTCATGAAGTGCGTTGACCATCAGTTGGAATCCGCTTTTCAGCAGTGGCAATTTATCATGAGAGTTCATTGAACCCGAAACATCAATCAAAAAGACGATGTTGGCGGCGGGACGTTCGTCGCGGTGGATCTCTTTGCCCTTGAGGCCAATACGCAGTAATTGATGTCGGTCGTTCCACGGGCAAGTCGCCATCTCCATGTTGACGGAAAATGGATCTTCGCCCTCGGGTTGTGGGTAATCGTAATCAAAGTAGTTGACGAGTTCTTCAATGCGAACAGCGTTGGGAGGGACACGTTGGCCTTGGGTTAGGAAACGACGCATGTTGGAGTAAGATGCGGTATCAACGTCAATCGAGAACGTCGAAAGAGCATTGGCGCCCCGCGTCCCGTTAAACTGATTTTCAGAAATGGCTTCGTATTGTTCGTCGTTCGGTTGGCCTCCTCCGAGGTAACCTCTCATTAAAGCGGACATCTCAGATTTATCAATCTCAAATCGAAGATCCAGGATCTCGCCATTTTCGCCTCCGCCGTACTTGCTTCGGGATTCGCCAAGATCTTCACCCCGGCTTAACCTCTGGTAGGTATATCCATACGCGTCCTGTGATTGGCCATTGTGAGTGATGGACGGGAGTGAAAATTTGGGGGTCTTGCTTGCGAAGCTGTCTACTTCAACCCCTCCCACCGCTCCGAATGCAATATCAAGGTTGCTCTGTGGTGCGAATCGGATGTCATCCTCCATGTAGTATGCCGACGGCAAGGGCGCAGTTTGTCCCGAGGTGTTCTCGGGGTTCGCCGAAGGCGCCGCTGAATTAATTGACTCACTAAATAACCGCCCCAATTGCTGGTGCCTGGCAACCCGCTCAGCTTTTAGACGATTCACAGGCTCAGGCGAGGCCGCTTTTGCCGCCGACATCGATGAGCTTGTATCATGAACACGAACTAATGCATCTTCAGCTTCGCCTTGAAAAGCTACTCTGAATTGAGGTGGAAAGGCCATGTAGGCAATGGATCCAAACACCAACAATGCTGCAGCAACGGTCCACCACATTCTCCAGGCACGTGATTTGGATGCCTTGGATTTTACCGGCTTGGTTGGGGAGACTATGGGTTGGGTATCGTCGAGCGTTGCGCAAACCAACTCGCGCAAGTCCGAGTTGGGCTCCGGCAAATCGACACTGGCCGTTTGGAGGATGGCGTCTCCCAGCATTTGGGACTCGTCCTGATTGGTTTCGGACGTGCTCTCCATGGCGGCGACCAGGTGATCGGCAAGTTCTTGAGGTTCCGTTGGCGAGGGTTCTCGATGGTTTTCGTTCATGATTTACCTTGGCTTGGTTTGTTTTCTCTGATGGGGTTTGGGTGCCAATTTGGCAATCGACTGACCATGAGAAGTATTCTGTTTTGATTGGCCGGTCGCGCGTTCCAGCCATTCAGTGACTTCCGGGTGCTGGCGGAGTTTTTTCATTCCGCGAAAGAGTCCTACTCGAACCGACTCGTTTGATTTCTCTAAAATGCTTGCAATCTCGCTGTGCGGAAAACCCTGAGACCAAAGTTCAATGACCTCTCGTTCCATCCCGGACAACTGGCCGATCAATTCACTGAGACGACGATAGAATTCGGATTGTTCGGCCTTTTCCGCAGGGCCAGGCGTCGTGTCGGTGATTTGAAACTCTTCTGGCCAAGACTCGGTCTGTCGTCCCTTGGAGCGAAGGATGTCGATGATTCGATTTCGACAAACTCGGTACAACCAGGGGCCGATTTTGTGCTGAAGGGAATCCAGATTCTGCTCGCACAACTTGAGAAAGGTGTGTTGGACAGCGTCCCTTGCTGTCTCCAATTCCAAATTTGATCCAAGCAAACGTTGGGCGTAACGAGTCAACGGTTGCTCATAGTCATGCAGCGCTGAAAGGATAAACGCCTTTCGATCGCTGATCGGGGGTGGTTTGCCCGCCTCAGTCGCTTTGGATTTGACAATCATCTTTTTAAGGTTTTCCATAATCCATGATTGGAGTCGCTCGAATTCCCTTGCACACTTGGATTACGGTTGAGTTTAAGGAACGTTACGTGAAAAAGACAGAAAATCGTTGTGGTGCCAGATAAGTCCCGTTTTCGAGGCTGTATAAAATCGAAGAGTTGTGTTTTCCCGGCAACGGCCCATTGTTGAAGGCAAGCCAAAAACGGCAATCTCGCGAAATCAAAATTCGATGGAAGCCTGTTTCGGATGAGGTCCAGGCAGATCGGCGAGGATTGAGATCGCGCTTTGAATCTACTTGGGCGTCTTCATCGTCTCATGGGTGAGACGCAGCGAGGCAATGCGTCGAGGCAGGTGCGATTACTGTGGAAGTTTCTCGTTTTTTGTACGGTGCGACGCATCCCATTGATCGTAGAGGAGAAAGAATGCTTCTCGCACATCTCCATCGGTACGGGTGAATGCTGATTCGACCTCCTTCCGCCAAGCTTCGCAATCTGACGGACACAGTTGTGTGACCAGTGTACGGAAAGTTTCCAGCGTCGGATTTGTCGTTGCCAGAATGGGCAAACCAAATAGTTTGCGATGTGAAGTCACAATCGTTTGTACATGGGAACCTCGCAGGTTTAGCACGGTCACAATCCGTTGCATCCAACTTAGGGATTCGATTCCATCAACAAAAAGAATTTGACGGTCCACTTCGTTGCAATGCATTTTGGGTACGTAACTTTCCCAGCGAGCTGATGGCAGCGAAAGTCGTTTGGATTTTCGTAATGTCATCCAGCGACAGGCAATCGAATGTTGGGCGAGTTGTTTGGCGATCGCAATCGTTAGAGTCGTCTTGCCGCTACCATGCGGACCAACAATCTGAAACGTCCGATTTTCGTCAACCAGTCGTTGAGCCAACTGGTTTGGCAAGATATTGTGGCTGATGAAACTGAGTTGGCCCGGGTTCGTAAAATAGGTAGAAAACGGGTTCTGCTTTTTCATGGTTCTTCGACAATCAATCCGGCGTCGCCAAGTCGAAACGCTTCGTCAAAATTTAGTTGTTTTCCGTCGGCCAGGAAAACTCGTATTCGTACGCACCAGTTAATGTGAACAATTTTTCCGTCGTAAGACAGCGGGGTGTTGGGCAGTCGAACCGTCAGTTTTTGGGTGACGTTGCGATCGATTTCTTCGAGTTCTTTTTGTTGACGACGTTCGAAGAAATGGACTCCAACGTCTTCGACACCTTTGCCAGATGTATACCAGATGACCGAAGTCTCGATGACTGCGAGATTGGAGTCGACCGAATAGTCCAGTGAGTAGCTGCACATCAATAGATCGCCGGGGTGATAGTTCGCCTCGACTCCTTTGATGGTGCAGCTGACTGCCGGCCTCGCTAGGCTGGCGTTTTCGGTGGCACGGCGGATGGGTGAACGGAGATCACGAAGTTCCTCTCGAATTCCGGCCATCCCTTTGCGCGTGCGTGTACGACGATCTTCCATTGGACTCGATTATTTGCAGACTTGAACGAGTGCATTGTGCCACGAGGCAACTCAAAATCAAACTCGTCTTGAAATGGTTCATTGGGCTTGACGGAGATTCCTCGTTTCCGAAAAAGCCGCTTTTGATAAACATTGTTTCGTTCGGTACGAATGTTGGTACCTTGGTCGTAGGTTGCTTCTTCTTCGCATACCAGCAACACATCTAACAATGTTAGCCGCAATCGGCCGGGCTGGGTCAATAAAAGTTTGACAGGTTGCCCAGAGATCACCGGGTTGGCGGATATTTCCAATTGGGTTGGTCCAAGGCCCGCAAGTTTGAACAACTGGCGGACAAAGCGATAAATGGACCAACTGGTTGGTGGCAGCAAACAAATGAGAACACCAAATGCAGTCCAGTCAGTTTCATCGGTTTTCAATGACGCGAATGCCGTAATTGCCACGATCGTAACTACGGTAGATAACAAGATGGCGAGACCAATGGCGATGCCTAATCCCCAGGTACTTTTCTTCGAGCCTAGAAGTCGATACTGGAGTGTTTGTCCACGTTGAGGTTGTCGAGGAAGGGGCTGGTACCGTGGGAAGGTCTTCTCGCCGTTTTCGTACTTCGTTAAAAAGTTCGATTTCTCCTGCGCGGTTTGCAATGGCTCCACGTCTCTCTACGGAGGCTCCGACTTTCCACAGAGTAGCGATCGCTCGCAACGAGCCGACTACGATCATTGCCAACCCCAAAATTATTTGGAGAGAAAATGACCAGATCGATGTGTAAAACTGATCCGTCGTAGAAAACAGAAAAGCAAATGTCAGATTAACGACGATCAGAATGACTCCAGCCAACAAAAGCGATGTGGCAAAGAGGACTTCAACCATCCCTCCCCACCACGCCTTTTGTGAGCGGCTAAATGTCTTTTTGGCAAATAGCCAATTCCACTTGTTCAATTTCTGCTCCGGAATGCTGATCGATCGTTGCCCCAAAAAATATGGGTACCAATCTGAATCAATATTATCGTGGATCAAAAAATAAAAGGAAAGCCGAACTCGTCGACTTTCCCCGTTGAAAATTCTGTTACTTGCGGTCAATTCAAGCAAAACGCCCTGGAGACGTTTCTTCTTTCATCTGCCAGCTGGCGTTTAGCGACGGAAAAAAGGTTGTGTTGGGCGTGGAATGAAACGATTGAAGTCGTAGCGAGGAGGAGCACATGCCGGTCGAGGAGTGCCTCGAGTGGCAGGTGGGCACAGATTCCAATAGTTTTTGGAGGCATAAGGATCGTAGGGCGGAGTCGGATCAATGTCAGGAAGTTGGAAACAATTACAACCGTCCTTTTGTGCGCCAACCAACCCAGAACCAATGAGTGGGCGTGTGTTGTTGTAGTATTGTTGTGGTACGAATTGACCTTGTCCTGGCAATACTTGCTGACCAGGAACCTGTTGCGCCGGTGCTAGTTGACCAAGAGCATGTTGAGCCGGAGCTGGGAAACCCGGTTGAACGATTTGTTGTTGGGCTGCAGGCATTGCCTGTCGTGTTCTGGATTGAGCATGAGCCATTGTTGTCATCGTGGCTGCGAATGCGATTATGAGCGATAGGCGGTAAACCATTGTTTCTCCTCCGTGGATTTTGATTTATCTTGTCTGAGCCTGGCGAGCCGATGGATGAGCGAGGACTCGCTCTACGTTAGTTGGTTTTACTAAGCGAATTATCAGTTGTTTGTATCGGCGTTTTGCAGGACATTAAGAGTCAGATTGGCCAAATCTACATAAACAAATTTCAATCGGAGAAGTAGCGGCATGATAACCAGATTTTTCGGAGCAATGGGGCTGACTCTGTTGCTGTTCAGCGTTAGTTGGGGGCAGGATTGGCCTCAAATTTTGGGGCCGCAACGAAATGGCATCGCACAGAACGAAAGCCTTCTAGAGACGTGGCCCGAGGGCAAGTTAACACGGCTTTGGGAAAAATCGGTCGGACAAGGATATTCAGGTCCCGTTGTTCAAAGCGATTCTGTGGTCATTTTCCACCGAGTGGGGGAGCAGCAATTCTGTGAGCGGATCGATGCTCAGACGGGTAAACCGATTTGGAAGACTGCTCTGCCTGCAACCTACGAAGGCGGCGGTATTGATTCGGATCTGGGGCCCAAGGCGGTACCCGTCGTTAGTAACGATCGCGTAATTTTGTATGACCCAACCGGTATGCTTTACTGTTTGGATTTTGAGGACGGAGCCAAGAAATGGGAACGTTCGGCGCTCAAAGACTATCGCAGTCGTGAAGGATACTTTGGTGCCGGTTCAACGCCGGTAGTCATCAGCGATAAAGTGATTGTGATCGTTGGCGGAAAGGATGCAGGATTGGTGGCATTCGATCTAGCATCGGGCGAAGAGGTGTGGAAAGCGGTCTCGGATCAAGCGAGCTATTCTTCTCCGGTTTTGAGTCCTGACGGAATGACCCGTTTTTGCGGTGACCCGATTCAAAGCCGTTTCAGTGAACGTCGAAGATGGCAAAGTTAATTTTGAAGTCCCTTTTGGCAAACGAGGACCAACGGTGAATGCGGCGATGCCCGTGCTGGTGGACGGCGGGCTGTTCGTCAATGCGGCGTACAAAGTAGGTGCGAAATGGTTGAAGCTGATTGCAGGTGACGAGCCCGCAGTCGTTTGGGAGAACGACGATACCTTTAGCAGCCAGTATTCCACGCCAGTTTTCTTTGAAGGACATTTCTATGGGACTTCTGGCCGCGAAGATTTCAAGAACGGGTCATTTCGTTGCTTTGAGGCCGCCACGGGAATAATCAAATGGGCAAAAGAGATGCCTGTGGGGCACACGATTCTGGTCGATGGAAGGATTTTACATGTCGATTTTCAGGGGCGAATGCGTGTTATCCAACTCGATACTGAGAAGTATGTCGAAGAATATAACACCCAATTGTTTGATGGTCCGACTCGCTGTATTCCCGCGATTAGTCGTGGTCGCTTGTTTGTGCGATCCAATGCGAAGGGTGATGCGGGGAAACTGATATGTTTTGCTATTGGACCAAAGGCTGGAGTTGAGGAGTGACTGATGGAACCCAATGATGGTTTTCGAGATGGTAAGCGAGTGCTCGTACGCACCTTGTCTGGGATTTGCCTGTTCTTTCTTTCCGCGGCGTTCTTTGGTGTTTACTCCGTCCGAGCTGATTTGCCCGTTTTTGTGGGTGCCATGCTCACGCTTGCGTGAGCATGGCCTGCGCAAATGCAAGGCATGGCAACCTTCAGTTCAGGTTGGTTGAACCTCTAAGTCTGTAGTCCGTTCTTTCTGGCGGGTCAGGCAAGTGGTACGCATTCGACGGTCACATCGCCCCCTAATACTTGAATGGCGCATTAGAAAAGGCAGCGAATTTCAAATTCGTTGCCTTCAGGTTCAGTTCAATTTCGTCGAGCCTTTACGCCCACGAGGGGACGTACTGACCAAGGTTGCTGGCATGCACATCGCTAATTTGATTGTTGAGCGTAATGAGGTCGTATACGATTCCGATTCCGAACAGACCGCCTGTCAGTAGGTAAACCAGTCCCGTTAGGACTTTACCTTGGTAGAAGCGATGGATTCCAAGCCAGCCTACAAACGCCAGCAGCAACCAGGTCAAGTTGTAGTCCAGATGCCCGGGGGCGTAACGTTCCCCAGCTTCTCGGTCCATGGAGGGAATTAAGAACGCATCAACGAGCCAGCCGATTCCAAGCAGGCCAAATGTGAAAAACCAAAGAATTCCTGTGAGTGGCTTGCCATAAAAAAATCGGTGTGCCCCAGTGAATCCTACCAGCCAAAGGAGATATCCGACGGCTTTCGAATGAGTGTCAGCGTTCGCTACGGGAACGTATTTCACATAATTCTTTGTTGGTGGATATGTTTCGGCTTTCATCTATTTTTCTCCCAATCCAAAAGTCACGGTGGGTAGTTCGGTAGTGATTCCAGAGTATTGGGAGAACTAGCCCTTTAAGTTTACGGAAAACCAGAAAAAACGATTTGCATTAGAGAATTCCTGATTTGAGAGGCTTTTTGAAAGAAAGAAGGGAAAAACGAGGCAACTTGATTGGGTTAGCGCATAAAAAAACGAAGGGTTCCTGCTCGCCGCAACAGGAACCCTTCTAAATTTGGCTGTCCGAAACAGAGATAAACTTTGCTCGGAGACCCACAGCCAATGGTAGTATCGGTGAGAAGTGGCAAAGGTCTTTAGGGCGAAGTTCCATTAGGACCAAGCCGGATAAATGGAAAAGTTCAACACCGGTTGCAATCGACGCCACAGTTACAAAAATAGGAACTGCCCAGAAACTGTTTGTAGTAGGGCATTGCGCGAATTCCTAAGAGCAATTGATACCTACCGATGGCGCTCTCGCCCAAATTTTTTGCATACGACAGGTGTTTTTCGATGATTTCCGAAATTGAAACTTCCAAAAATTCAGACGATTCGGCCCCAGTCGTGGCCAAATTGGCGTTAGAAGACGGAAAAGTATTTACAGGACTTTCCTTGGGGGCTCTCGGTTCCACCACTGGAGAGGTCGTGTTTAATACATCCATGACCGGCTACCAGGAAATTCTTTCGGATCCCAGCTACCGAGGTCAAATAATTACGATGACCTACCCAGAAATCGGGAATTATGGCGTCAATGAAGAGGATCTGGAAAGCGGACAAATTCACGCGGCGGGATTCGTGGTAAGAAATGCCAGTCGAATTGCCAGTAATTTTCGCTCCAACGGCACCATTTGCGAATTCCTCGCCAAACAGGGAATCGTAGGTATCTCTGATATTGATACACGTTCGCTCGTGCGGCATATTCGAAGTCAGGGTGCCATGAGAGGCGCAATTTCAACTGAAATTCTGGATGATGCCGAGTTGATCAAAATGGCCGCCGAAAGTCCTTCGATGGTTGGGCGTGATTTGGTCCGCGAAGTTTTGCCAGAACAGCCGGTCAATTGGGAACAGCGTCTAAGCCCATGGTGGCATACCAACGCGCAAGGAGAGCGTGACGTTCAGTCCGATCAACCTCACATCGTTGCCTTGGATTACGGCATGAAATGGAATATCGCAAGGCATTTGTATGAACAGGGATTCAAAGTGACCATCGTCCCAGGTACGATCACTGCCGAGGATATTCTCGCGCTCCAACCTGACGGAGTCTTTTTATCGAACGGACCTGGTGATCCAGAGCCTCTCACCTACGCGGTTGATACGATCAGGAATTTGTTGGGCCGGGTTCCCATTTTTGGAATTTGCCTTGGGCATCAGTTGCTTTCCCTGGCGCTGGGAGCGAAGACATTCAAATTGAAGTTCGGCCATCGCGGTGCAAATCAGCCCGTAATCAATTTGGAAACTGGCAAGATCGAAATTACTTCACAGAACCACGGGTTTGCCGTTTCTGATGATGACCTCCCCAAGGGAGTTGTGGTAACCCATCGAAACTTGAACGATGATACCGTCGCTGGGATTCGGCATGAGAGTTTGCCTGCTTTCAGCGTTCAGTATCACCCTGAAGCTTCTGCGGGGCCTCATGACAGCCAGTATTTGTTTGGCAAGTTTACCCGTTTGATTCAGGGTGGATCAATCAACGATTCGCCAGTCGCGTTAACTTAACCAAATTGGGCTTCTGAACTCTCCCAAGGCTGACTTGCGTGTCGACGCTCGCAACACATCGCTTCAGGAACCCCTTTTGATGGCCCAGGACGGCGCTCGCCCAAGTTAGCGGCATGATGCTTTCGCAAGGGCCGCAGATGTGCATTTGAGTAAACGCACTCTCGTGCCGCGGAACCAAGTGTTCGGTGCGTTCCGCATTAAAAATGAATGGGTTCGAATCAACACGTCATTTGAATTAAGTGGGTTGATCCTAATCGCGTTGCATTTCGATTTGGCCAATGTCAGCTTGCTCAGGCGCTGTCGCTCCAATTCGCAGAGCGCCATCAACGGTAATCGGTTCAAATCCGCGTGCGGCAACGACCAAACTATAGGATTGGCCCTTGGGCAGTTGTTGGGGCAACCTAAAGCGGCCGTCAGAACCTGTTTCTGTCGAAGTTTCCACGTCGTTTTCGCTGCGGGTTTGCAGAAAATGTCGAAGTGATGCCTGGGATCGAAGCACGATTACTAACGCTCCATTGATCCCGTGGCCACTGCGACTATCGACGATTTGGCCGGCAACCTCGCTATCAGTATCGTCGATGCGCTCGGAAACGTACATTTTGCCTTCGAGGGCGACTTCACCACCCATTCCTAATACTAAATGGTATTCGCCTGCAGGCACTCCGTTTCGATTACTGATTTTGACTGTTTTGCTACCCTGCTCGCCATCATCCCAGGCATCGTTTTGCTCGATGATGATGTTTCCATTGTTCATCCAAACTGCAGACCAAGGTGAGCCATTGCGCATTGCGTCGTACTCAAAAGTCGCGTACACCTCGTCGACGGGTTCTCTGACGTGTTGGGCAGGATTGATAGGGCGCCCATCATCGGTAAGCTCTCTCGAGAAAACCAGGTGCTTGAACTCTGGAGTTTCGATCTTTCGACTCCAATCAAAACCCGAAGATCGCTTGGGTTCGTGTTGAGGAAGTGTATCGGTGATCGGGGCTTCACGATTGTTATTGATGCGCATTCCGGCATCTTTCAAAAGTGGGATCGCCAAATTTATGGGTCGCAGTCCATTGATAAATCCTCCAATCGCCATGGGCGTGTCTCGCTGATCTACTCGGCCGTCATGATTGGTATCCAGGACGGGGCGTGCATCGACGGGGCTGACGCCCGGTCCAGCGGCGGCTTGAGTTGGGATCCCAACTAATTGACCAGAATCGTTAACCGCTGATCCGCCGCTATTTCCACCTGAAATGGTTGCATCGGTTTTAATCCAGGCTCGCCGGTCGCGGACGCCGCTTTCGGAAGTAAATCCAGATACATTCCCCGATGTGAATGTTATCGTTTCACCACCAATTCCCGGGTAGCCGAGGATCGCGAGTTTATGGCCAAGGTCTAGGTGATCCGAATCTCCCAAGGGTACGCAGGGCAAATTCAGGTTTCCGATTTTACGTCCCTTTGCGTCGGCGATGATTCGGAGAATCGCCAAGTCCAGAGAGGGTTCGTAATTAACGAGATCAGCAAAATAGGAAATCGCTGGAGCACGATCTGATCGTTCGGTTATTGCGATCGCAAGACGATCGGCTTTGGGAGACGACATTCCCATCGCGTTGGGATTTGCCACATGACAGTTGGTCAGAATGATTCCTTGTGGATGAACGATCGTGCCTGAGCCGGTCCAAGCCGACGTCATACCACCCATCATGCCTTTTTTGAGTGCGACAATCTGGACGACGGCCTTCATCGCCCCACCGACTCCGCTATCGCTAATGTGGTCTGGGATTGGCTCGAGAGCTGGAAGCCTGCGCCGAGAAGTTGATGCACCGCTCGACGGCGAACGGTGTTGCTGCTGTTGTTTCTGCACCGGCCCAGCCAATACGGCTTCGAGTATATCCAAAATTCCCATAACCATTTTTCCTTGTGCAGATTTGCACTAAATTGGTTCTCCTGCAGTTTGCCGACGAGCGTCGATGCAGTTCACCGAAATGTGGTTTAGTCAAAATCGATGCGGAGAGATCGAATGTCCAATCCACATAATCGAAAGTTCAGTGCGATTATAGGAAAGCCTTCGACTTATGCAACAATCCAGATAGGTCGGACTGGAGTAGCGTTTCTGGGAGGTTGAGGCTCCCGCCGAAACAAAAGAGTACGGTCAAGGCTGCCGCCGAAACAAAAGACTTTTGATGGTGTTTCGGCAGGAGCCTCAACCTCCCGGAAAAATGCAAACTGTCGAGAAGTGCTTTAGTTATTCTTAGAGGAAGATTTGACAACGGGACTGGGCGTTTCAATTTCCAAAGCCGCACCGGCGGGCAGGATGGCTTTTCTCCGTTTAAGAGGTGAATCCAGCATCTTGAAAACGCCTTTGATGTTGTAGGTCAATATTTCACCATTGCATTCGATTTCGATTTCTCGCACGTCGATCTTGGTGATTTTCCATTCGAGCTCATCGAGTTTGAATGTACTTCCGACTTGGCAGACAAGGTTTTCATCCGTTGGGCGAATCCAGATGCCAACTTTCTGCTCATCGCCAACGCCCCAGACTCCATTGATTTCGGTGGCGCCCGCAAATCGAACAGCTGGTTCCTCGACGGGATCTTCTGGTTCTGTAACGACGACAGCGGCTTTTTCCCTGATTGTCAAAATGCACTCTTGCTCAGTACTCTTGTTGGGATATCCGTTGTCGGTCACCAGCACACGAAATTTGTAATCTCCAGGGGGAAGTGATTCACAGGAAAAAGTGGCTCGTGGCGAGTCAGGATTTACCTGGACAAGTTTTGCATCTTTAATTTCTGTCGATAGCAATTCGAATTTCAGTTTGTCGTTCTTGTCTTTGTCCGTTGCACTGATCTGGTAGGAAATTGAATCAGAACTTTCGCTGATCGTCTTTTTCATTCCTGAACTCAACTGAGGTGCATTGTTGGCTGGCCCAAACATGTTTCGGCTGAGAATCGCCATGTTGTATTCGTCCAGCGACTTTTTTAGTGTCTGATAATCGTTTTCAAATTCACGAGAGGGTTGAGCCGAAACCATGGATATGACTTCAACATTCATTGTGATTTTGTGAGGACCTGCGCGTTCAAATTCCTTCTCTCCTCCACCGCCGACCATGATCGGGTCGATTGTGATTTGTGAGATGCGTTGAACCATGTTCAAACTGTAAAATCGATGCAGAAACGCAGTGATTTGTTCCAGGTTTCCTTTGCCACTGAGCGTATACGAAATCTGCTCAAACACCTTCGTGCGACCATTGGAACCCAGATAGGAAATCTCGTTCTTTCCTGAGTTGCGAGGGTTGAATACATCGATGGCCAATTCGCATTCCTTGGTCAACTGTTTTAAGTAGCCTTCGTATTGGATTTTTGTGGTATTGAGATCGTTGGGCAGCGAGTACAGGTCGTAATACTCTCTTCGCCGAACCGCATTCAACGCTGATAGCTGCAAATCCTCTTGCTGTTCAAGCTGCGTTTTGATTTGAATGATTTCTTTTTGATTGGTTGAATACTTACTTGAGTAATTCATGAAAACGTAGAACAGCAAAAATGCTGGGACTAGGCACAGGACCGCCAAACCCAGTTTTCGTTCTCGTTCTGTCATATTTTTGAACATGATTATTTTCCAGTGAATGAGCGGAGTACGCTATTCTTGTACTGACTCCTGTGTTGCGACGTCCATTGCATCCATGGACTCGATGCCGACTTCGGCTCGTTCGTTGATTTCTTGCTGTGTTTTCTTCAGATCAATTTTGATCTTTAGGTTCTGTTCCATGGAAACCGGATAGTCTCTCGTTTTTGCGGGCCTTGTTCCTTTGCCCACGACGGTATAGGGTCGAACGGCCAGTTGCATCTGCAGATCGGTGTTCGTGTTGTGTGCCTTCATGCGGCCTTTGATTACGGCCACTGGAGATTCGTTTCCGATATTTCCGAAGAACTTATCGATAATCACAGAATCAGAGTCCATGGTCCGTTGGCTGATTTGCTCAAGTTCATCTAGCCAGTTGGGGGCAGAAGCAAGCCAGTGATCGACCTTTTCGACTTCGCCGATGATTTGTTCGACGCCCTTGCCGTCGCCTCGTCCATCATTCTCGTTTTTGATTTCCAAAAGCTGCTCTTTGAGTTCTGAGATTTCCAGACTCTGGTTACGTAGACTCCTCCAGCCAAAAAAGACGACGACCAACAACGCCGCAACGGCCACACCAGCGATCAAGAATTTGTTTCCATGTTTCCCACGTTCAGCAATTGGTTTGCGTGGATTCAAAAAGTCGATTTGATGTTTTCGATTCAAGCCTTGGGTGATTAACGAACCAACGAGAGAAGCGTAACGTTCAGGTGAATCCGGCTCTTCGCCTTTTAAGCTGATTTGCGAGAATGGAGTGATGTAGCCGGTTTTGGCTTCTAGCTTTTCTTCCAGCGCGTCACCCAATGGCTGGTAACGTTTCTTTTCACCTAGAATAACGATTTTGTCGAGACGTTTTGTTCCTATGCGTTTGGCGGCCGAAGAAAGTGTTCGATGAACCTCAAGTGTCAGTTGTTGGAAAAGCCGATCCAGGTCACCTTGAGCGTTGGAACGTACTGATCGCGTCAAAATCATTTGACCATTGTTCACCAGCGATAAGTCGACTGCTTCTCCGTTAGGGGCAACGACCAAACAGAATTGGTTGCCGACATCGCCGGAAACCAGGTCGATGGTGGCCAAGGGGCGAAGAACAATATGCCTTACTTTCAAACCCGCTGATTCTGCAATGGTGGTCAAACGTTCGGTTACATTCGCCGGCAATGCTGTGGCAAGCAAATCGCGTTCGGTTGTGGCTGTGCCGCTAAGTGGAACGAAATCGATTGTCCAGTTGTCTGTGGCCGTTGCGAATTCCGTTTTCGCCTTGAACCGTACCAATGCGGGCAGTTCATTGTCTGGAGCGGGCGGAACCGTGATTTCGCGAATCTCGACATCTGCGCGGTTGATGACGATAATCGCATCGCCTCTGGGAAAGCCGTGTTGGTTGAGCGCGGCTTTTAGTTTTAATCCGATTTGCTCATCGGTATCGTCTTCCGAATGATCGACTTGAAACGCAGCCCGAACCCGAACGTGCTTTCCCTGGAGTTGAGAAGCCGCGACACGGAAATCTTGTTTGTCAAATTCGATGGCGACGAAGTTGGAAGCCATGGATGGATCCTTGCGGAAAGTTAATTTTCGATATAGCCCTGGTTTAAATCACCAAGTTGGTAACCGGCTTGAAGATGAGTCTTGTCTCTCCAGAATAATATGCGTGGGATAGGAACTGTAGTGTCCAAGATGACTTCTGCACGCGAAGTTCCAATTCCGTCATCGTAGAACCCTACGACCTCGGCACTATAAACGTCACCACCGCCACAAACATAAGGAAACATCGAACGCATCGTGGCCAGGTCCACAAATCCATCGGCCAACAACCAGGTCCCAAATTTCTTGTTGAGATCCGTCACGTTCGGGTCACTAAGCTCATGTTCTCGCATCGGCAAAAATTCGTCAACGATTGCTTCTGTCATCCCTGGGATCGCCAGTAAAACGCGTTTAGAGGCCTGGTGAAGATTGATTCGTCCTGGAATGCTTTCACCTTCGTAGGTTGTTGTATTAGTCAACAGGATCGGAAGAGTTTGCTTCAAGCCTGCAGAGACGATGGGCGATGCGACAATCGTTCCGTCAGAGTTTTTTGTGTAGGCATCGATCAAGTCGAGAACTTGATTGAATGTAAATTCCGCTTCCAAGCCGTTAAGATCTGGAAGCTCAAGTTCTCTCAGTGCATCGGCGTTGACTTCATCACTTTCCGAAAGCATGTAAGGACCAGAGATTCGGAACTGAATAATGAATTTTGACCAGTCCTCGTTCAAGGAGGCTCGCAAGTCAGTGTAAAGCGTATCCAGCTCTGGATTATTCAAGTTGACCCGTGGTAACCCATCGTCGTTTAAATTGCTTTCTTTGCTGAAAAGCGTCAGATAACTGATCCAACCCAGATACATATCGCTGTCTAACCCGCTGATGTTCTGCTGTAAGGTTTCAGAAGCATCAAGTAAGCCATTTCGATTCGTGTCCAAACCAAACAACATTTGGGGAGTGACACCGCGCACCAATAACAATTCATCCAGGCTATCCAGCGGGCCATTCTTGCATTGGTACCCAGGATTGAGTTGAGTGTAATAATTTGACTCGGTTCCAAAATCGCGGATTTCTTCATCGGGATCGATCCAATCCAAAATCGCGTCCGCGATTTCGTCTGTCATGCCGGGTAACGCCATCAAAAGTTGACGACCGCCGTCTGGAACGGATGTATCCGCAAACAGCAGCGTATTGACATTGATTTTGGAAGACTCATCGGTCAAGCCATATCGAAAACCAGAAGGCATACCGTCATCATCGATCTCAGGAGCGAGAATCGTAAACCGACCAATCATCTCGGGATTTGCTGGATCAACCCCCACAGGGATTCCAGCAAATCCTCTGTCGGTTTCGTTGTCCCAAATCCCGCCCTTTTCTTTGAGCGTGTCATCGTCGTTGGTCAGGAACAGTCTTGCGTAATCGACGCCAGAATCGACAAGGTACTTTGACTGGACTTGGCGGCTCAGTAGGCGAGCGGATTCTTCTTCAACCAACATCATGCTGGTGAACGTGTAGGCCGTCAGGGAAAGCAGGACGATCGCGACCAACACAATCAAAAGGATCGTTCCCTCGCGTTGACGCGCACGTCTGGAATAGTTTGAGTAAATCATCAGCTTATTCCTCCGGTCGGTCAGAAATCGGGAGATGGATGACTTTTCGATACTGTTGCATGGTTTCTGAATCAAAGCCTGCGTAGCGATAGTCGTCCGCTGATGCCAATGTGCGGACCGGGTCAATCACGACAACGACTTCGATTGCGACAGGAAAACTATCTGATTCCACACTGTCCCAACTCGATAGCCAGTCTGTCCCGTCAAAATACCGAAAACGCAGCTCGGCAATTTCGGGCGCAATCAGTTCCGTGAAATCATCCACCTCGCTGATCGCTCCCTGTTCGCCGGAGTAAGAAGCAACGGCCCGGTCGATCTGCCGACGATAGAGCCCCCCCATTTTGGCAAGTTCATCAGTGAACATGCTGCTGCGTCCCGTGTTGCCTGCTCGCGGATCGGGTTCGCCCAGGAAATAAGTCACGCCTTTGACGTCCGATGGCAATTGAGGGTCCGCTCGCATTGCCACCATGGGGTTGTACTCATCAATTCTTGGAAGTCGGCTGATGTCAATCATCAGGACTTCTTCAGTGCCAATCATGGTGGGTCGACAGGATACACACTCTTCTGGATCGACTGGTTCCTCAGTGCTGCCTGCTTCACTTTCGGTGTCCGCATTTCCTTCTGGAGCTGCTGGGTCAGCATCGTCTGTACTCGTGGCGACGATGCCGGCTGCCATGGCTTGGGAAACCGCGAGGTTGTCGAGTCCCGTCACATCGGCAGGTTTGTACTGAAGGGCTGCGCGCACGTCACTGGAGACCATCGCAAGTACGTTCCTCGCGACTTGTTTTTGTTCAATCTCGCGTTGTTGGGTGGTCAACGATGACAGACAAATGTAGATGGAACTGGCAATGGCCCCCATCACAACAATGGAAATACCAAGCGCCAAAATCAATTCAAGCAAAGTAAAACCGGATCGACGGATACGATTCTTGTTCATGGAGATTCCTCCAGCGCATAAGGGTCGTATTCTGGGTCAGGCATAAATCGCACAACGGAAATTTGAAGTGGATCCGCAATGTCATTGCGCTCTACTGTTACGGTGACCACCAAGAGGCCAATTTGTTCGCTGCTATCGACCAGGACCGTGTAGGACCATTCGGGGGCTTCTTCGATTGGAACGCGACTTGCATTCTCAAGCTCAATGACTCCTGCCGCAATTTCGGCCATTTTGGAATCCACCAGGACCGCTGCATCGGAATGCAGCTGAGTTTCGATCGCACTTCGATAGCCGATACTGAGCAATTGGTGAATGATCGCCATCGATGTACCCAGCAACGCGATGGCCAGCATGACTTCGATTAACGAAAGTCCGTTGCGCCTCGGCTTGGTGGTGTATCTCGAATGTCTTTCGACGAATTTCATGGGTGATCAATTCGGGGCATGTGGATTGGCTGATGCAGTTCCCGTGAGTCCTCTCAACGTGATCTTGTACAACTCTTGCTTTTCGTTTTCCAAAATTAGAACGGCATTTTGCGAGGTTCCATCTGGATAAAACAAAATAGGGCGCAACGACGAAAGTGAAACGTCTTTGTCTGCCATGGATTGGGCGACGCGAGCGTCGGGTTGTGAGTCGGCTGCGGCAAAGGTGATTCCTCGCGGAAGTCTTTCTTCGTCAAAATTGGAATCCGTCCCTCGCTCATCTTCTCCTTTTTGTTCGCTGGGAAGCATACGCTCGTTGAACGAAGAATTGAATGGTGCAACGGTATATGAGGTCATTTCCGGGCGGAAATAGAATGCATAGATGTCTCCCGACCGAATGGCTTCGACTCGAGCCCGGCCCATCTCCGTACGAACTTTGTCCGCCGCTTTGGCCAGTTTTTGTGAACCAAAAAACCCAACCATGGCCGGCGCGGTCATGGCTCCGATTGTGACCATCAACGCGACCACGATGATAATCTCAATTAGAGAGAATCCCGTTCGAGTTGAACTCAAACGGGAGGCTGGATGGTTCGAAGAGTTGGATCTCGTAGGAAGCATAGGAGTCCTTGAAAACGACCTGTTTACTTGGCAACTTCGTCAGGTTGAGGAACGTCGTCTTCGGTGTTGGGTATTCCATCAGGACCCGCTGACGTGATAAAGACTCTGTCGTTCTGTTCGTCTTTGCTGTAGGTGAACGGCTTACCCCAGGGATCAACAATCTGCATGTTGGCGGGAAGTGTATCAAGATCCAAAAATGGACGAGGCCATTTGGCCTTGGTAAGATTCGCCGGTTTTTGGACCAGATCCTGCAGGCCATTCGGAAACGAGTAAACCTTCATCTTGTAAGCCTTGCAGGCAGTCTTTAACGTACTAATTTGATGGCGAGTGGCATCGGATGTGGCATCCCGTTGTGCACCAAGAAATGCAAAGCCAACGAGTGATGCCATGATGACCAAAATCGCCATCACCAACAAAAGTTCCATCAACGTAAAACCACGACGTTTGTGGTTTGGGCGACGCCGTTGAATGCTCATCTAAATCTCCAATTGTTTTCTATAAACAAAGCGTGTTAATAAATTAGTCAATTTCGCCCCAGTCAATTCTGGAGCGCTGTTCCCATTTTCATGACTGGCAACAGTAACGCGATCACAACGACCAAAATGATTGCCGCCATGATCATAAGCATGATTGGCTCGACAAGTTTTACCATCAAGTCCAATTTTTTGACGGTGTCCTTTTCAAGTCGCTCTGCGATGTTCACCAATACACTATCCAAAGTGTTCGATTCTTCCGCCACACTAATCATTTCCGTTACATTTCGGGGAAACTGCTTCGATTTGGCGAGTGGGACCGAAAGCGCTTCGCCAGACGTAATGTTTTCAGAAGCTTTTTCAATGGCTTCTGACAGCACGACATTGCCAGCCGCTGCACGACTGATATCCAACGATTTCAGGATTGGGACTCCATTGCGAAGCAACGTTCCTAAAACGCGACAAAATCGGCTCACCGCCAGGTTCCGAAAGATAATTCCAAACATGGGAAGTTTCAATTTCAGACGATCCGCAACGCGTTTTCCGGCTTCTGTCCTTAATTGAACCCTCAAAAGGAAATATGCGACTGCAAAAACCAATAAAAAAATCAGACCGTAACTGTTGAGGAAGCCGCTGGTTGCCAGCAGATATTCAGTAAAAATCGGCAATTCGCCCTTGGCACGCAGTTGTTCGAACATCGCGCTGAATTTGGGGACGAAAAACACAAGCAGCACTGTCACGACCACCGTACCCATGGTGGCCAGGATTGCTGGATAGATCAACGCTCCAATGGTCCGTGATTTGAGTTCGTCTTGTTGTTCCGTAAACGTCGAAACACGTTCTAAGGCCTCTTCTAGGAATCCGCCTTCAATTCCGGCTTTGGCCATATTGACGGCCATGTCATTGAAGATTTTTGGGTGGCGAGCAAAGGCGTCACCGAGGGGCTCACCATCTTCGACACGACTGATTACGTCTTCGAGCCCGTGTTTTAAATTGAGCGAACCCGTTTGTTCCTTGAGGATTTTCAGCCCGTTGAGAAGCGGAACTCCATTGGTTATCAGGGAAGCTAACTGGCCATAAAATGTCGCAATGACGCTGGCACTGACTCCACCCCCAAAGGACATGCTCAATGATTTTTCTCTCTTTTCGTCAACTTGAACGGGAAACAAAGACTTCCCCGTGAGCATATTGACTACGTCCCGCTCATTGGCGGCTTCTATATTTCCGATGATTTTTTTGCCAACGGAATCTCGAGCGACATAGGAAAAGTTTGGCATCCTGATCTAACCTAAATCCGCTCTGCTTTGGTAATTCGCTGAATCTCTTCAACAGACGTGCTGCCTTGGATCACTTTGTCCCAGCCATCATCTCGCAAGGTTAACATTCCCTCTTCGAGTGCAGCCTTTTTAATGGCCCATGTACTGGCTCGCTCCTGAGCCAATTCTTGAATCCGCTCCGTGGTCAACAATAACTCGTAGACTCCCAGTCTTCCTCGGTACCCAACGTCGCGACAATTGCGACAGCCTGCTGGACGATAGAGAGGTTTGCCATCCAGTTTTTCCCAGGGGAAATCACTAGGGAGTTCATCCTTTTGCGGGCGCCATTCTTCGCGGCAAACTTCACATAATCGTCGTACCAATCGCTGGGCCATGACGGCTTCGACGGTGCTGGCGACCAAAAACGGTTCAACGCCCATGTCCACCATACGTGTATAAGCACCTGCGGCATCGTTAGTGTGAAGTGTGCTGAATACCAAGTGACCGGTAAGTGAGGCTTGGATTGCGTTTTCCGCAGTTTCGAGGTCACGAATTTCACCGACCAAAACGACGTCCGGATCATGACGAAGAATACTTCTCAATGAATGAGAAAACGTCAGCCCAATTTTTTGGTGTACCTGGATTTGATTGATCCCTTCGAGTTGATACTCGACCGGATCTTCGGTGGTGATAATCTTGACGTCCGGCGTATTAATCTCGATCAAACCGCTGTAAAGCGTGGTGGTTTTTCCCGAGCCCGTTGGGCCCGTCACCAAGATGATTCCGTGGGGCAAGCGAATCAACTCGCTGAAACGCCGGTAAATTTCCGGCCCCATACCAAGGCTTTGCAACTCAAAAACCATCGCACCCTTGTCAAGGATACGAAGGACTAGACCTTCCCCATGGATCATCGGAATGACTGAAACACGAACGTCGACTTCGCGACCTTTGACTTTCAGTTTAATACGACCATCCTGAGGAAGACGTTTTTCCGCAATATTCAACTTAGCCATGATCTTCAGTCGACTGATGATCGCGGCCTGGAAGTGGTTGATCTCTGGCGGAACAGGTTGTGCGTGAAGGAGTCCATCAATTCGATATCGAATGACAATTCCACTGGCCTGTGATTCGATGTGGACATCGGAAGTCCTTGATTCAATGGCCTCTAAAAGAATTTCGTTTACCAGACGGACGACACTGGCTTCCTGAACCATCTCGGAAAGCTCGGACCCATCGGTCTCAAGTTCTTCCAGCAGCTCAATGCCATCCTCTTCGATTTTTTGTTCAAGCAAGCCTTCGATGGTCTCGCCACCAACACCAAGGTGAACCTTGATGAGTTTGGCAATCTCAATGCGATCCGCCAAAACAGGATGAACGTGTAAGCCAGTGGCCGCGCTGATTTCATCCAAAGGATAAAAGTCAAAAGGGTCAGCCGTCGCAACGGTGATGGAACCGTTTTCTCGTTTTACCGGAAACAGGATTTGGCGATAAATGATCTTTTGTGGAAAGGTATCCAGCAACGACAAATCGAGCGAGGTTTCGCGAAGGTCGCAATACTCGACACCAATATCTTCGGCGATTGCCTGTAGCGCTTCTTCACGACTTACATGGCCTGAGCTAGCGAGGTGATCAAGTAAATCAGAACCACCCTCTCGAGCCTGTTGAAGTTGATGCTGATTAATCAACTTTCGCTTCAATAGAATGTTTCCAAAGTCCATGTTTTTGGCGATCGTTGGCGACTAGGAGGAAATGAATGTGAGACACAAACTCTTAGTTTAATTGGGTTTGAAGCCTAAGCAGGATAGATATCCAGAAGAACCCCAGGTCGCCCATTTTGAGTCAATTTCGGGGCAGGTTATGCTGGTAAGCCGGAAGAAACGCACCATCTGATTGGGGTGAGGAGTGGGATGCGTCACTTAGATAGATGCGTTTCTTCTGGCCTACCAACTTTCGGACCTGAGCGGTTCAACTTTGTCTAGTGAACTGCCCTTTCATTTAATCAAACCCTAGCGACATGCCTTGGTTTCGATAATTCGTCCGAATCCAGTCTTTATTGGATACGAATCAAAAAAACATCCGTTTGTATCTATCCCCAAAAAAAGAAAGAATAGGTTTCCCCCATTCTTTCTTGGCGTATTTGATTGCGTATTGAGAAACGATTCTAGAAATCGCTTCGCTGACGATTGCCTTGGCCGTTTCCACGTCCATTATCACCACCATTGTTACCACGTCCATTGCCGCGGTTTCGGCCTTGATTCTGGTCAAACTCAAATTCGTCGCCGGTCATGTCCTTGATCTTTTTGCGCTGATCTGCCGTCAAAACGGAAAGTACTTTGTCTTGAGCTTCTTTTCGAATGCGGTTGAACTGTTCAGTCGACCACTCGCGGACTTCTTCCGCCTTCTCTTTCAACTCTTCCATTTGCTCATCAGTAATCCCCAAGCTGTCACGGAAACTTTCGTTCTCCAACGCACGCTCAAGTCCACCACGCATGCGCGACTGGTTCTGCAATTGCTTAAGACGCTTGATTTGATCTTCGATTAGCAATTCCTCGGCTTTGGAATCGAAATCATTGTTCATCCCCTTCATCTTTTCTCGCATTTTATCGAACATTTCTTGACGATCGCCGCCGTCATTGTTGTTCCTCATGTCCTCGAACATGAAACGCATTTCTTCTCGATATTCGTTTTGTAGCTCTTCAACCATGTCTGCCTGGTCGTCCACGAAGCTGAGCTCTTTCTGGACTTTTTCATTCATGAGTAAGTTAAGAAGGCTATCTCCATTACGCCCCCACATGCCTCGACCTCGTTGTGCTTCAGCACTTGATGTGCACAAAGTCATGACTACCACGGCAACCAAAGGCAACGCCATTCTTACTGCCTTCATATGAACTCCAATTTTCTAATTTTCAGGTAGGTGTTGTTTGTAAAAGGACTTGAATGGTTAAGGGGCCTATTGGGCTAACTGCCATTCTGTATGCGAACTTAAACCATTTGGCGATATCGAGGTTTCGAGTGGTTTTAGAAAAAAAAGAACTTTTGTGAAGATTTGGTTGAAATCAGTGGCGCATTGAGCACTTATTTAGCCCGCCGATGATTTCCCCGGTTTTTCGAGGGTGATCTAAACTGCGTTGCGTGTTTTTTCAATTCGTCAGCTTGCTGAATCCTTGCCAGAATCCCGTGCATTGCGACTCGTCGTGGCGAATACACATCGTCTTGGTGTTTTTTTTTTAAAAAACGCAAATAAAAGTGAACTGTCGATGAAATGCGGTTTTCCTGTCAGAATAGGGAGGTTGCGAATTGTGCGAACCCCCAGTTTGGGTTGTCTTTGTGTTGGTTGGCGTACCCCTATTTGGTTGTTAGTGATGTGGATTGTTGATTAGAGGTGAAAAATGTTTTGGATAATACCAATCTTCTGTTAGCCTGATTACCGTCTGGTCAATGTTATTTTTTCACTAGTTTTTAGGAGTGTATTATGAAAAGACCTCGTTCCGCTTTCACCCTTGTTGAACTTTTGGTGGTCATCGCAATCATCGGTATTCTTATTGGAATGCTCTTGCCGGCAGTTCAGCAGGTACGTGAAGCCGCTCGCCGCACCGCTTGCTCGAATAAATCTCGGCAATTGGCTCTTGCGACGCACAACTATGAGTCGGCGTTGAGGAAGTATCCAAGTCAGTTTGCTTGGATTATTGGCGAAAACACGCCTGCAGATTTTTCTGACGATGTTGTTTACAGCTCGTACGTACTGAGAATCGCCCCTTACTTTGAAGCTGAGAATCAGTACGAAACAATGATTCAACGCGCCCAAGACGAAGGTACCGTTTGGGTTGATGAAATTGACTGGGACCTGCCAACCACTCTTCCTGGTTTGGACTTGGTACGATGCCCGTCAATGACCGAGCCTGGGACCGTTCCTTACGGTGCTCCTCTTCGTAGTCGTGTTGACTACATGCCATGTGATGGTTACCTGTCAACAGATTTTGCTGATTTTCGTCGTGGTGTTAACTACTCCGATCGTCTTTCAGAGATCAAAGACGGTACATCGAACACGATTCTTTACGGTGAGAGCCAAGGTATCGTTGTCAATGGTCAGCGTGAACGTGCTTGGAGTTTCGCCTATGTTCCATGGGGATTGTTCATCAACTGGGCGGTTGATACGGACTTCTCGTTCGTTGAGCCAAATCCATACTTGAATCCATTCAAAGATTTGAATGGCGACAAGCGTTACTCAGATGAGCAATTCAGCTCTCCTCACCCACAGTTGGTTATCTTCAGCTTGTGTGACGGTTCGGTTCAAGCAATGGATCGCGGAGTTAACCCTGAAGTTCTCATCGCTCTGTCTTCTATGGCATTCGGCGAAGTTGTTCCTGACTATCAGAACTAACTCGAATGTTTGTTAAGTAGCTTTATTGGCGAGGGTATTTAGGTACTTCTCGCCTTTTTTTGCTTTCCTGCCTTTTCTGACTGCATTGAAGCTGATGGTGTGCGAAAGACTGCAATTTCACCCTTAGCAGATAGGAACAAAAATCTTGCGTTTTTGGGCACTGTATTGGGCTTGACCCTGTATATTCTCTGACTTTGTGCAATAATGTGGTACTAATAACCTCCAAAATCAATACCATTTCCGGTGTTATGGAAGTGCCCCGCCTGTCACTTCAACTAATCCTTATTCATTTTTTATTGAGAAGTGTAATGAAAAGATCTCGTTCTGGTTTTACCCTCGTTGAGCTTTTGGTTGTGATTGCAATCATTGGTATCTTAATTGGTATGCTTCTCCCTGCGGTTCAGCAGGTACGTGAGGCGGCTCGCCGTACTGCTTGTTCAAACAAATCTCGACAGTTGGCACTTGCAACTCATAACTATGAATCGGCTTTGAGGAAATACCCAACTCAATTCGGGTTCATTCAAGGAGCTGAAACTCCAGCGGATGCATCAGACGACATTACTTATTCTTCTTACGTCATGAGACTTGCACCTTACTTCGAAGCAGAGAATCAAGTTGATTTGATGTTCCAGCGTGCGAAAGACGAAGCGGTTGTTGAATTGCAGGAAATCGATTTTGACATGCCAACAACCATTCCTGGACTGGATCTTGTTAAATGTCCTTCGATGACAGTGCCAGGATCAATCGTTAGCACTGTAGCGACTGGACCTCCTGCACGTACTCGCGTCGATTACCTTCCCGTTGAAGGATACCTTGATACTGTGACCTTCAGTGACTTTCGCAAGGGAGTTAACTTGTCAACTCGATTTTCTGAAATTCGTGACGGTACATCAAACACATTGCTTTATGGTGAAAGCCAAGGCGAAGTTGTTAATGGCCAACGCGAAATTGCACATAGCTTTGCATACATTCCAGCCGGATTGTTTATCAACTGGGCGCTAGATGCTGACTTCTCTTATGTTACTCCTAACCCGTTCTTGAATCCGTTTAAGGATGTGAACGGCGACAAGCGTTATTCAATTCAGCAATTCAGCTCTCCTCACCCACAGCTAGTTATCTTCAGCTTGTGTGACGGTTCGGTTCAAGCAATGGATCGCGGAGTGAATCCAGAAGTTTTGATTAGCATGTCTTCAATGGCGTTCGGCGAAGTCGTTCCAGACTACCAGAACTAAGCTGATTGCGTTGCCGCAACGCACAACACAATAATTCAAACGCGAGTACTCACTGGAGTGCTCGCGTTTTTTGTGCTTCTAGCTATCTAGAACTCAAACCCTTTGATCGCTTGGGTTTGGCAAGACGGTCTTGACCAAGTACCCATTCACATCGGCATCAGCTGCTCTTCACCGAGCCGATCGGTTGCTGCATAGAATTAGCCACCAAACGCGATGAAGGGCTCTCACAGATTCGCGAAGCAACGAGTCGGTTATTCGCCAGGGCGACGCAGTTTTTGGGCCAGCAAAAATTTAAGACAACTCAGTGAATCAATCGGCATGTGAAACGAAGTTTTTCATGAATGTGGTATCCAGAATCAGCCAGGTTTCTGATTTGCGTTCACAAATTGGGCGACACCAATTCCGCGGCATTCTTTGCCTTGTTACCCGTCAGTTCAAAACGGTCCGGGTGCTATCCCCAAGTTCCACGTTTGAGAGGAATATGAATTGTTTCGGCAGGAGCCTCAACCTCCCGTAAAAGGCATGTTGACGGCGGTTGAAAAGAGCGGCGTCAACAAAGGCAAAACCTCAACGACGGGTGCCATGCTCCTCGCTTGCGTGGGCATGTGGTGTTCTGCCAACCACAAATGTCGCTCATGACCTAGTGAGTAAACGAGAAGGTCCTCTGCTAGCCGATGCAGTGACAAATCGCTAGTCATTTATCGTAGGATTGAGGGAACCCGTTGGCCCGAATATCAGGAAACGGATCCAGGGGAAACTCGAAAGCGTTTCGTTGATCGAATCATGAGAACCTATGGACTCGATTCGGCAGAAATTTGAGATCGATTATTGGCAAAGAAGTGTTTGACCAACCTGGAAGATTTCCGCCGTTTCCAGTGTCAAATCGTTGGTCGTAAAAAGAGAGCGGATACATTCCTTATGGATTTTCATTTTGATTCCGCCGACTCCAATGGCACCGTAACAGGTTTTCCCATTTCGCTCCGTTGCGTTGTCCATGGCTTCAATTCCACTTAGACCGGCGGGCGGTACCGCATTGAGATCAATGGCGACTTTTACAGAGTTGTGATTGTCCATCCAACCTTCGCTTGCCAGTTCGATCCCCGCGGCTCCCGCCGAAAAAACCAGTTCTGACTCATGGATCGCAATCTGCACTTCGGCAGGATCAGAGGTTTTGCAGGGCTCCAGGTTGTTTTTTTCCACATGGGTCGCAATCTGTTTGCTGACTTCTTCTGCTTTTTCTAGAGTTCGGCTGCAGACCAGTACCTTTTCGGCAAAGGGGGAGATAAGCCGTGCAACTCGCTGTCCAACGGGACCGGTACCGGCGAGCACAACGACTTTTGAAAACGACTTGGCATGCTTTAACGCGCACAAAACCGCCGCTGCCGCCGTAGTGTTGCTTCCGTTGGGATCGGACATGAGCGAAACCCGCATGGGGCCAAAGAAGGTGTCCTTGGTTTTTTTGACTAGCCGCTCAGTTTTTTCGACATTGGATCCGCCAAAAAAGATCGCGGTGTTTTGCAAGTCTCGAGGGCCACGTGTGAAAATCGCGCCATGAACTAGGTCTTCGATTGTATTTTCGCATACATTCGATTGAGCCAGGAGTTGATCGATCCCGCAATCGATGGCCACTACGGAATCAAACACATTGGCATGTTGATTGGTGTCGAGTTGGAGGAGGATTTTTGGCTTGCTCATGTTGTCGGCTCCCATGCAAAGTCAACAAGCCCGCAGTCAGGCGGGCTTGTTGATTGAAAATCGTAAACGACGAGTCGACCGAAAGATTGGCTCGAAACTAGAATCCACGAAACGGGTGAACCGCTTCTTCTTTTCCTGCGATCATATCGTCCACTGAGGGCTTGCCCTGCATGGCGTTCGCAATGGCAAGCTTTGTCGCTTCGTAATTGAATTCGTAAATCTTCTGATTGTTTTCGGCCGCCTTATGGATGAAAACACCGCAGACGATGACGAGATCTTCACATTGATCTTTGGGAATCACTCCTGCTTCAACGCTATCGGCGACGGCTTTGGCTACCGCTGCCTGAGCAGGGCCGAACATTTGCATGGTCTGATCAAGAGATTCCATGGTGAATTTTGTGATCATTGCCGTTGCAGGTTTGACAGCAAGGTTGGGTGTCAAAACAGCCAGCAAGTTGGAGTGTCCTTTGCTTTGATTGGCAAGTGCGTTGGCAAAGGCAACTCCTACGGGGCCATCTTTGCTGCCGATCAAAAGGTCGATATGCGCAATTTCATTTCCTTCACCGACGAGTGCTTCACCAATGTGCATCGACATATTTGGATTCTCCAAGAATTGAGGCTTAATATTTCCTTGTTTATGTTGGTAAAGTATCAAATCGTTTCCCAAGTGCCAACTCCCTGCCTGGGCTTTTCGCAGGATTGATATGTCGTAATTTGGATGATTTGGTGGCTGATCCTGACTACCGAGAAAGTTTATCGAATAAATCTGGTCTCTGGGTCTTTGCAGCATCCGCCCGTTGGCTGGCGGGTAGCGCCAAACGTTCAGGTTTTTCTGTGACGGCTTTTGATCAATTTGGTGACGCAGATCTTGCGCATGATTGTTTCGAAGTTTTGCCGTTCCATACTGCCGGTGAATTGGTCGCTTGGGTTGAAGCAAATGATTTCTCAAGTGATTTTTTGATCGGCGGCGGGCTGGAAGCGAATTGGAGTGCGTATCAGACGCTCGCGGAGACTTCTGGTTGGAAGAATTCTTCTCCTGGCAGTATTGAACTTGCAAGGGCCCCCCCCTTTTGGAGTGCTGTTTTGAGGGAGGCTGGATTTTCGGTTGCGGCGATTCAAATACTGCCTGTGCCACCAAAGAAGGAATCAATTCGGTGGGTTCGGAAGCCTTTTTTTTCGACTGGGGGCGACGGCGTTAGTTGGTTTGATAATTCTAGAGAGTCGACCGAATCCAGTGAGTTCTTTTTGCAAGAGTTTGTGCATGGTCAGCCGATGAGCTCCCTTCACGTCTGCGACGGTTTGAAAACAAAAACTTTGGGAGTGTTCTTGCAGCTCATCGGGCATCACGGGTGTGGAGTGGCAAGGCAAGCAGAGTTTTGGGCCGATGCCTTCGGTGCCGTGCCCTTTAGTTTTGCCGGCGCGATCGGTCCTTTAAGCTTGTCATACTTGGCCCGGAACCGCATCCAATTGACGACGATAACTTCAGTGGCCAATGTTATTGCTCGGGAGACTGGGTTGAAAGGAATCTTTGGTGTCGACTGGGTGCAGGAGCCATCGGGAAATTTGATTCCAATTGAAATCAATCCTCGATTTACTGCGACCTGTGAGTTGTGGGAGATGGCAACTGGGGGAAATGCCGTTTCGATCCACTTGAAAGCAGTTGCGGGGCGCAGTTCGACTTTGGAAAAGCCTCTCCGCACGATTGCGAAAACAACAATTTTTCGATGTGGAGGTGAATTTTTGGTTACCGAATCGATGCACCGGGATTTATTGGCGTTTTGGCGGGACGGGATTCTCGCGGACATTCCAGCCATTGGTCAGTCAATCGAATGCGGAAGTCCCATCGCGACCGTGTTCTCAGACCGACACAGCGACGTCCCCGTCGCGAATGATGTTGAACGTGTTTTTCGTTCATTGAAATTCAATGCTGAAAAACTGTTTGCCGCGATTTCTCAATCCAATTAAAAAAGGGAAGGCATTTGCCTTCCCTCGTATTGGTACTGAGCTTGGATCGCGTCCTAGTTTCAGATTTGGCCTCACTACTTAATCGAAATGTCTTGAGGCGACGCGATTGCTTTGTGAGAACTTTTCTAACCCGCAAGTCTGCCAATCCGGTTCACGGGTATCGCCGCGGTGTTTTCTTCCTGGTAACGCAGGTGCATCACGTAGGCGTCTTCCGTCGCGTCATCGTAGTAATCGCGGAGAACTGAGACGGCCTTGAAGCCACAAGTTTTGAAAAACAGCTGCGCTGCTAGATTGGTCTCTCGTACTTCCAAAACAACTCGATTCCTCCGTTGCTGAGAAAGTTTGCCAACTAGTTTCTGAACCATTTGGTTGCCAACGGATCTTCGCCTTGCGTCCGGTCGGACAGAAAAGTTGAGAACATGAAGTTGATTCTTGTGTAATTCATAGATCATGAACCCGACGACGCGTTCGTCGTATTCAGCAACCATGCCGATGCAGTTTCTTTGGCGAAGACATCGAATGAAATCTTCCTCTGACCAGGGATACTCGAAACTGCTTTGTTCTATTTCCAGCACTTCGGGCATGTCGCGTCGAATCATCCAACGAATGTGAACGTTGAATTGAAATCCGTTTTCCGAATCCATTGACAACTTCCTTTGTCGACGACACTTCCGAACTGGAAATGTCGTATTGGTTTCCGTACCTAAAAATGGTTCACCTCATCAATTCATTTGATGAGCGAGTGAGCCTCCGTAAGTTAGCGGCTGAGTTCTGATTCAATCAACAGCAGTTGAAGATTGGTGAGAAGACCACTAAAGATTCGGGCAACAAAAGTGCTGGCCCCAATCCGTTGTTAAGGGTTAAAAATTAACAGATGCTTCATTTCGTGCCAAGGTTGAAGTCCCTTATTTATTTGCGCGAAATCTTCGTTGAAACTTGAGTGGAAAACAGGCTCGCTAGCGATAAAAGCCTAAGTTTTTTGAATGACTGACCTTGGCTTGAGAAGAGTCGGTATCGATGTTGACAAGTCGAGGATCTTAGGTTGATGGTGGTTTGGTCGCGTGGAGTTGGATTTGGCGAAAGACGTTTATGCCGTATTTAGTTGTTTTCGGACAATTCCAAGAGTATCTCCTGAAGTTGTTTTAGGTTTACGTTGACATCCAAAGTCATACTGTTCGAATCGATCACGATTACGCTTGGGAAAAAACGTGCCGGGAAGAACTTGTAATAGGCGGATTCTTTTTGAGGATCACTCACCAAGATGATGTCTTTAAGTTGGTTGGTTTGAAGAAAGGTTTTAGTTGGCGCCGGATCGTCGTCGAACGTAACCAGGATCAGGTTAAGTTTTCTGCCGGGGCGCAGCACCAGTAAGTTGGAGATCGTCAAAATTGCCTGTTTGGAGTTTTCGGTGTCCGAAACGAATAGCACAACGTTGTTTTCGTTGGCAATCAAATCAGGTAGAACGGCATTTTTGCCAACGGTTTCAAGCCTCTTGATACCTTCGGCGATTTCATTTTGGGATTGGGGCTGTGGTAAGGATTGCTGGTTCAGGTGGTGATAGACTTTCAATGCCGATTCGTTCTTGTTGAGGTATTCCATCCGTTGAGCGATTAGGATAATTGCATTTGCCACTGAGGCACTGGGAGCGCCGTTGACGGCAATCATTTTTTCAATTTTCGTGACTAGTAGTTTTTCGTCGTCTCCCTGGAATAGGTTGACGCGCCCATCTAAATTGAGAATCTCGTTCTCAATGAGGAGGAGGCGTCCCGAATAGGTCTTGCCCATTTCTTGTACTTCAGCGTTGCCACTTTGAACGCATTGCTCGTTGACCAGCTTCAGCAATGCAATTGCATTTTGCTCGTTTTCTTTGCGAATGCCTAGATTTGTAAGTATCGCATACATTGATTCGGCAACGACTTTGTCACTGGGGAATTTTTGAAACAGCGTAGTGATCGAGGTCTGGACAGTTTCAATATTCTTTTCGCCCGATTGCGTCGCCAAATACTCAAGGATTGGGATGGCTGTTAATGCGACCTGCGCGTCTTTGTAGGGCTCACCTTGGCTGTCTCGCACCATTTCTGTCGCAATTGTTGTTAACTCATCACGTACATTGGTGTCTCGAACCTGTTCGAATAGATTAATGGTATGCATCTGAAGCAAGCAGCCGAGCATGCCGCGTCTTACGATGTTGGATGTTGATTGGGGCAGTTCACTTTCTCGTTTGATCAACTCTCGGTACAAGAGAATTTTGTCTTGAAGTCTCGTCGCCCGTGTGATGTATGTCGCGCTCTCAGGTGCCAACGGAAGCTGATTGAGTCGAACCAAGATGTCGTTGGCACTTCCCTGCTCGACGGACTCGTCAGTCGACGTGAATGTACTTGGTTTCTGAGATTCCATTGGAGTCTGAGATTTCGTCTCCCTGTTGACGTCCTGGAGCAGTAGCCAGGTGACGAGGCCGATCACCGATGCGATCGCGGCAAACATTGCAAAACGCATTAAAAGGAATTGCATTCTCATGGGCGTTCCTGGGAGTTTCCTGGAAAGATCGTTGTGGGATTACAAAAGGATTTAGCGATTTCGGGAGTGAAGTAATTCTTGAATTTTGCTATCAATTTCACGTGAGTCGATGATATGTTCGATGATCTTTCGATCGCTATCGATGAGCAAGAATGATGGTCGAAGCTTAGTTGGGAAACGCTGGTATGTCTTCGACGTGAAATCCGTGTCAACGATGAGCGCGCTTTCCACGTCACAAAATTTGGCCAGTTCCTTGAGTTCCTCTTCTTCTCCGCCAAGCGCGAGCATGATCACCTCAACTTGTCCCAGCAGGTTTTCCTTCATGTTTTTGTTGATCTCAAATACTTTGGCTAGTTGCTCGTGTTTTCCTGGAAGATAGCAAACCAAAATTGGCACCTTGGGAAGCTCATCGCCTCGAATGGCGGTTCCGTCCACAGCTAACTCATCGATGATGATTGTCGTGCCAATGGCCAGACAGCGGGTGATTGTGTTCTGGCTTCCTTCCATGAATTTGGTTTTTTCCGATTCAGGGATTTCGGCTGCTGCCGCTCGCAGTTTGTTGACGTTTTCGATGGCAAGTTCATAGAATTTATATAGTTCCAGCACCTTGCATGTGCCAACCAGTCGAAAGAGTGTATGAGGCTTTAGTTTTTCGTTGGCGACGATTTCGTCAATCGTTTTGGAAATCTCTGGAGCTGCGATGTTTGCGTAGATTGCGAACTCGCGCTCTTTGCGGCTGACGTTGTACTTGTCCAAAATCGCTTGGGTGTGAAACTGGTTGCCAAAATCAGTAAATTGAGGCTTGTCGCTTTTTAGATAATGGTCGCCACAATGCTGTTGAAGTTGAACACTTAGCGATTGATGGACTGGATCTTGTCGAAGCAAAAAAAAGAGCTTTAGCAGTGCTTCAGCTACAGATTGATCTTCTGGGTAGCGCTCAAGTACCTTTTGATAGTCGGAAGTCAGATCATCGGTTGAAGATTCCCAGTCTTCGGTTCGCAAAAAAACAATTAATTCAATAACCAGCGAGGCCAGGGTTGATTCTCGTGCGACAACCGAAATGCGGCTTTCTTGCATTTTGATTGCCGTGTTTTTGATTTCTTCAAAATGTCGTGTAGGCTCCAACTGGCTGTTGAATGCAACGGTTTCCAGCGAGATCGAAGTCCGAAGATAATTTAGATCTGCCCATTTTCTTTGCTCTTCACTTTTTGCAAGTTCTCTGGCGCGACGAGTGAGTTTGACTCGCTTATCAAGGTTCTCCATTTGGACTGGCAGGGAGTCACGAGTACTGGCGAACAATTGAGCGCAACGATTTTTGAGTGTTTCAAAATCATCAGAGG
>CBDDAC010000042.1:0-29797 GCA_965224765.1 Mariniblastus sp. | reverse complement strand
AAGAGCTCCTGCGTATGCGAGTTGCGGATTTTGATCCCAATGTGACTCCTGCCAATCACCAACAACTTTTGGATGAGCTTGAAACGCATGGCACATTCACAACCAAACCCAACCCCAACGAAAAGACGGCACGTTCCTATCCTATGAATTTGATGTCAGGCGACTGGTGATTGAAAATCGGGTCTATCTTTGCACGTTGGTCGCGAAATCGTTCTGGAAAAGGAGCTTCGTGATCGTGTCCTCGAAGCAATGGCAACGGGAATCCAATTGCTGAAAAACTATCATTGATCATTGAGCTCGCAGAAAAACACGTTCGGAAATGATTGCCAATATCATGCTGCTGGATGAATCAAATTTACTTCGAATTGGTACAAAAACCAGACTCCCAGAAGCGTACGTCAATGTGGTTGACGGACTTGCGCCAGGCCCGTCAGCTGGCTCGTGTGGCACAGCCGTTTTTCAAAAACATGCCGTCATGGTAGACGACGTGATGAAAAGCTCACTTTGGGTGCAGTTCCGTGACGCGACCGCAACCGCTGGAATCCGCGCTTGCTGGTCGGAGCCCATTTTTTCATCGCGTAACGAGATACTAGGTGCGCTCGCCATGTACTTTCCAGTTCCACAAATTCCAACGGACCATGACAAAGAGCTGATGAAGAAGTTTGCCTACTTGGTTAGCATCGCTGTGGAGCGAGATCGCGAGCAGTTAGCGCTTCAAAAAAGCGAGCGACAGTTGCGAACAGTTACCGACGCCATGCCGGTCTTGATTTCGTACATTGACACCGACTACCGATTCAAATTCAAACAACGCAACCTATGAATCCGTATTCAAGCGACCAAAAAATGAACTCAAAGGGATGCAAGTCCGAGATTTAATCGGCGAAGAATTATTCTCATCCAAAAAGCAGCATTTTGATCGAGCATTCTCCGGAATTCCAACGACGTTCGAGTCGAGAATCGAAACCCGCAATGAATCTCGGATCTTCGAATTTCGCTTGAACCTGAAGTTTCCACAAACAAAAAAGTCGACGGAGTTTTCTGCCTGATCGACGACATCACCGAACGTCGTTCGCTGAGAAAGAAGTGTTGAACTACACGACCAAAGAGCAGCGAAGAATTGGTCAGGACCTGCATGACGGAACCAGCCAAGAGCTTGCTGGGCTAGGAATGATCGCAGACACTCTATTTCATTCGCTCAACCGAAAAAACTCTGACGATCAAGTGATTGCCAACAAGCTGTCCAAAGGCATCAGACGGGTACTTCACCAGGTCAAGTCACTCGCGCGCGGCCTGGACCCTGTCGATATCTCTCCGGACGGGCTTCAGACTGCGATTGCAGACATGAAGCTCACGCGGAGGACCTCTACGGAATCAAATGTGCATTTAATTTCGACGAGAAAATTCAGGTAAGTGATGATCAAGTTGCAACTCAAATATTTCGCATTGCCCAAGAAGCCACGACGAACGCCTCGAAACATTCCCATGCAACCATAATTACGATTGACTTGAAATTGGACGCCGCTGAAGTCGTACTCTCCGTTTACGATGACGGAATCGGGATTTCGCCCACAACAAAGCCGGTTTAGGAATGGGCCTGAGGTCGATGAAATACCGAGCCGGCTTGATCGGCGCTCCTTTTCACGTCCAGCCGCTTGACGGAAAGGGGACCATAGTAAGTTGCCGAATCCCACACTCAAATTTCTCTCGCGCAAACAAAGAAATCGCGGTGTGAATTCCAGGACTTTCTCCCAATGTCGCAATTCGATATGGTGATGCCAAAGAAAAACCAAGACACACAGGCGGGGTACGTCCATGCCGAGTTGCGACTCTTCAAGCGAAAAAGGTGATCAAAACTTTCAATAGAAATTCAACCAACGACTCGCATTTTCCGAACAGTTCCTTAATTCTTACGACCAGCATGCTACGACCCAGCATGCTCAGTTGATTGACAATATTGAGCTTCGCGCTAACAGATATCGAAAAACCATGGAAAAGATCTTAATCATTGATGATCATCCTGCGATTCGCGATGGTCTCGCAACCAGAATATCACTTGAGACCGACTTGGTGGTTTGTGGCGGTGCCTCTGACGTCAATGAAGGTCTTAAACTGATTGAGAGTACCCAACCTGATCTGGCGATCGTCGACATCTCTCTGAAAACTGGCAACGGAATTGACTTAATCAAACAAGTCAAGGACAGATTTCCACGAGTTAAAATGCTAGTCTGGTCGATGTATGACGAATCGCTCTACGCAGAGCGAGTTTTGCGTGCCGGAGCGATGGGCTACATCAACAAAGAAAATGTAACCAACACGATCATTCAGGCAATTCGAACGGTACTCTCGGGACAGGTCTTTCTTAGCGAGGGCATGTCAGCAAAAGTTCTCCACGGAATAGTCACCCGGAAAACGGCAACCAGAACAGTCTCCCGTTGATTCGCTTTCGGATCGCGAATTGGAGACGTTTCAATTGATGGGCCAAGGCCTCAACACGGTCGACATTGCTAAACGAATGCATGTTAGCCCGAAAACCGTCGAGACGTATCGGACCCGGATCAAGGAAAAAATACAAGTAAAAGATATGGCGGAGCTAATGCGCGAAGCGACACGTTGGTTTCTTTGAGAAGGATTAAGGTACAGTTCTCAGTTTTCAGTTTAATAAAGTCAGTCAGTAATTTGGGCGAGATCACGAAACACCAACCCGTACTGCTGATTGCAGCAGTAACCAGTCGCTATGAAGAAGCATTGAGCTGGACAGCCACACAAACGGCTGAGAAATGGGGCAAGCCTATTTTAGAAAGCCCCATTTTTGATTTCACTGAAACAAGCTTTTACACTGAGTCGATGGGAACTGAGCTGAAAAAGCAATTTTTGGCTTTCGAAACTTTGATCGACCCCGAAACGATCGCCCCCACCAAAATTCAATCCAATGATTGGGAGCAACAATACGCTGAGCATAACGATCACTCAGAGGTCCGCCCTCTCAATATTGATCCTGGATACATCAGCGAAGCCAAATTGGTGCTGGTCACCACCAAAGATCGCGACCACCGCCTGTACCTCCAGCAAGGAATTTTTGCCGAGGTCACACTTTATTTTCGCAGTGGGGATTGGAAAAGCAGTCGTTGGACGTATCCGGACTATCAGCGCGAAGATTTCCAAGCGTTTTTTACCAAGTGTCGAAATTACTTGCGGGAACAGATCCGCCAATCGCGTGCCAACGACTAACTGGCTACGGTAACTGCCTGCCAACTGCAGCCGATTATTGAACGATTTGATTTCGTTGCCATTTACCGAATTGAATTGTATCTGTATTCTTGCTTTTAGTGACAGTGATGCTTGGTTAAATCTCCTCTGCACATCACGTCCAACGTTCATGAATTCCAATTAGGCGCAGTGTCCCCTTGCGAGAGTAATGCCATGAAATCTGCCTGGATTGCTGGAAGATTTTTGATTGTCGGTTTGGTTATCGGTGCAACCATGCTATCGATGGGTAGCGCCCATCCGTTGGCTATGTTCGGATTGAACCAGCTGGAAGATTCGAATGCTAGCAAAGCAACGCGCGCCTACGACGATCAACTTGGGGAACAAACAAGCGCCGCTGGCAAGAAAGAGAAATTTGATCTCGCGGCGACGCTGGAAGCAAAGGGCTGGAAAGACCCTAAATTTGTCTTGTTTGTAACCGGTCGCCAACACGGTTACATCGAACCTTGCGGCTGCATCACGCTTGATCGCCAAAAAGGTGGCCTGATGCGACGCGACTCTGTTCGTCTCAACTTGGTCGCAAAAGGCTGGGACGTCATTCCGATCGATGCAGGAAATCAAATCCGCCGACTGGGCAATCAGCCTGAAATGAAAATCCATCACACTTACCAAGCGCTTTGCAAGGAAATGGATTACGACATGGTTGGGATCGGCCCTGACGATGTAAAGATGGCTGGATTTAAGCTGGGAATGAATATGGAGAACGCCAAACGTCCGTTGATGGTGAACGGAGAAGCCACAAGTAAAAATCCATTCACCTGCGCCAATATCGAAATCATCAATCCTGGTTGGATTAAGCCATTCACCACCGTTCAAAAAAATGACAAACGCGTGGGGATCACGATGGTTCTTGGTAACGAGCATCTTGAAGGCGTCTCGAAGGAAGACGTGAAAGCCGTCAGCCCTGAAAGAGCATTGAACGTCATCGCTCCAAAAATGGCGGAAGCCAAAAGCGACATGAACGTCTTGGTTGCATTTACTTCCCTCGATAACTGTCGTGACTTGGCCAAAAAGTACCCGATCTATGATGTGCTGGTTACCGCCGGTGGAGCTGGTGACCCAACGCTGGAACCAGAAATTATTGATGACGGTGGTGGCAGCAAGACTTCGATGATCCAAGTCGGCGTCAAAGGCATGTACGTTGGGTTGATTGGTTACTTCGTCGATGCAGCTGGACAACCAAGTATCAAATACGAACGTGTTGAACTGGACGCCCGCTTCGAAGATTCACCTGCAATCAAGACCGTCTTCAAAAGTTATCAAGACGACTTGAAACGCCGCTGGGAGATGAAACTATTGGATGACATTCGACCGCGCCCACACGCGTCAGGAAACACATTCGTTGGCTCCCTGGTTTGCAGCGACTGTCATGGCGACGAGTACGAAATTTGGGAAGACGGTAATGATGGAAATGGTGGACCTCACTCCGAAGCAACGGCCAGCCTGAAACATAATCCAAACGACGACCGCGTCTGGCTCGAGCGGCAGTTTGATCCAGAATGCGTGAGTTGTCATTCAACTGGTTGGAATCCGCAAAACTTCTACCCCTACGAATCCGGGTATATGGATTTCAAAAAGGATGAACTGCTTCACGGCAACGGTTGCGAGAATTGCCACGGCCCTGGTTCAGCTCACGTCGCGATTCAGAAAGAAGCCGACAAGGGCGTCAAAGTTGACGAAATCAAACGAGCCAAGCTTCAGGATGAAATGAAGCTCACTATTGCAGAGGCACGCAAAGACGCATGTAGAGAGTGCCATGATCTCGACAACAGTCCGGACTTCCTCAAAGGAGGCGGATTTGACAAATACTGGCCAAAGATCGAGCATTAAAAATCAAATTTTTGGCGGCTGAAAATTGTCGAACAACCCCCCCTCATTGTGCTGCGTCCTCACTCAATTTTGGCGTAGTGGATCTTGTTAAAGATCCTATATGCGGGATCTTTAACAAGATCCACTACTTCACCTGAACTCTGGCGAGTCCAGTTACGGAATTTATTTCGTGACTGTTCCTAGGTCAAGCAGCCCAAACTTGGGCAACAATCGATAATCCCACGATAGATCGCAAACAATTGCGATCCCGCCTGCTGCTTAGGTTCCAACCGAACGCGCCGAAAGCTTGACGCTGATCCGGAGGGAACTTAGGTTGTTAAACAGCCTCCCACATCTACAAACATGCGCACGTCATTTTCGGTTGCGTGAATCACACAAGGACACACCATGAAATCAAAACCGACTCGACGCTCATTTGTGCGAACTTCATCAGCCTGCCTCGTTGCTCCATTGGTTCCCATGACGGCAATCGGCTCGACCGTGCTTTCATCAACCGCCTCTGGCAATCAGCCGATGAGCCTGAACTCGATTCAAGAAGAAGACGTTTCGCTCAAAGACCGAATCTATAAAACGCTGAAGATCGGCATGGTCCGAATGGACGTGCCATTGACCGAAAAATTCAATGCCGCCAAAGAAGCTGGGTTTGCCGGTATCGAAATGAATTCGCCTGGCATGGACGTCAAGGAAACTCTGAAGGCGATTTCGGAATCTGGTTTGCCAGTCGATGGTACTGTTTGTTCGACTCATTGGAATAAAACTCACACGAGCCCTGACGATTCAGTTCGCGCCGAAGCGCTCAAAGATCTTCAAACTGCGATCCGTGATACGCACGCAGTTGGCGGCAACACGGCTTTGTTAGTCGTTGGCCATGGCAAAGACGGGGCAGAAAAAGAAATCTGGCCGCGAGCTATTGAAAATATTCGTAAGGCACTTCCGCTGTGTGCGAAACTGGGCGTTTACATTGCTATCGAAAACGTTTGGAATCAGTTTCTGTACGATCACGGCGGTGACCATACGCAGTCTGCTGAGAAGTTTGTCAAGTTTGTAGACGAATTGGATTCACCTTGGGTTGGTATGCAATTTGACATTGGAAATCATTGGAAATACGGAAGCATGGGCGACTGGATCCGGCAGCTTGGTAAACGCGTGGTAAAACTGGACCTCAAAGGGTTTTCTCGTGCCGATGACAAATTCCGTAAGATTGGCGAAGGCGACCTCGATTGGGCTGACGTGCGTAAAGCACTTGTCGAAATCAACTACTACGGTTGGGCCGCAGCCGAAGTGGGTGGTGGTGACCTAGAGCGACTGAAGGAAGTTTCGAGTAACATGGATAAAGTTTTCAACCTTGTTTGATCAACATTCCAATTTCTCTCGCAACAACCTTCACGAGTTCGGTCTGCTTGCAACCATTCTGTTTCCATGAATCTTCCTTCCCCCGAACCTCCAGCCACGTTTGACCTGACCGGTCGGCGGTTGGGCGACTACGAAATTTTTCGTCGGCTCGGGCGGGGAGGAATGGCAGATGTTTACCTTGCAAAACAAACGTCCCTCAATCGCAACGTCGCGCTGAAAGTTCTTAGGCCTGAATTGGCCAAAGACGAATCGTACGTCGCGCGGTTTCGCAACGAGGCTCAAGCGGCCGCGAAATTAGTCCAGTCTAATATCGTCCAGATCTATGACGTTGGCGATTGCGAAGGCTATTACTTCATCGTTCAAGAGTACGTTCAAGGTCGCAACCTGCGGCAGTACCTCGCCCGGCACGGCGCGGTTGAGCCGGTGATGGCGATCAATGTGCTGCGGCAATGTTCCATGGCTCTTCGCGAAGCCGGAGATTTGCAGGTCATCCACCGGGATATCAAACCTGACAACATCATGCTCTCGACCAAAGGTGAAGTGAAGATCACGGACTTTGGATTGGCTCGGATCAATAACAAATCTGCCAATCAGGCGCTCACCCAAATCGGCATCACGATGGGAACGCCGCTTTATATGAGCCCCGAACAAGTGGAAGGCTCAAGCGTTGACCAACGTTCTGACATTTATTCGCTGGGCGTAACGGCTTATCACATTCTCGCCGGCACCCCGCCCTTTGATGGCGAAAACGCATTGGCGATCGCACTTCAACACGTCAACGAGAAACCTATTTCGCTAGAATTACTGCGGCCGGATATCCCCAAAGAGTTGTGTGACATCATTGAACGGATGATGTGCAAAAAACAGGAAGACCGCCCTCGCGATGCGGCCCAGCTTTTGAAGGAGCTTCGCAAAGTCAAAATTGATGTCGATGACGACTGGGAAATGATCATCGAAAAACTCTCGGTCACGGAAACCAGCCGGATTGCCGAGTTGACTGGTGCAGCCTCTTGGAGTCAATCCAAACTGGCCGCAACCCAACAACTTCAAGCCGTAATGAAAGGTAATATTCGATCGTGGTGGAAAACGCCCAGCACGTTGTTGACGCTGGCGGCCCTCTCGATTGGGGGCTTGGTCGGCGGTGGACTGATCGCCAACTATCGTGCCCCTGCCCCACTGTTGAACGTGGCAGAATTGGACATCAACAACGTGCCGCGAAGATTGAACGTACGCGAGCAATACCGCGCGGCACTACGAGCCGAGATGGGCGACGAAACATTCGCGATGAAAGAAAAACGTTGGCAAGCTGTTGAATCCTATTTTCCTGTGCGTGATGCTGCTCCCTCCGAAGTTAACAAAACCCAATTGGCCAATCAGAACGCCAAAGCTCGATTGGCAGAGTTGTACATCAAGAATGAACTCTACGGGAAAGCACTACCTATCTACGATGCGTTCGTTAACAACTCCGGCGAGTTGGAAGAAGACTTTCGTGTTACAGGCTATGCAGGACGAGCCATCGTTTACGCAACGATGCCGGCTGGTGCTTTAGGGGGAAAGAAGGAACAAACCAACGCGATCAACGAGGCGATCGGCGAAGTTGACGCGAAACAGAATTTGATAAATGACTTCATGCGAAGCCGGTTTCGCGATGTGATCCGCCAAATCGAGCAAGCCCCAACAAGCTGACACTGCGTCAAACGCTTAGTGTTGGGATAGTGGTTCTTGTTAAGTGACGCTCAAGAAATAAACCTGTGTTTGGGTTTTAGCGGCAAGCCGTTCAACGTGGTCGGCGCCGATCTTGGCAGCTTCTTTGAATTTCGCGGCGATTTTTGATGTGTTTGCTATGGTATTTTCGCGGCATTTATCTTCCTGCTCTAAGTTTAAGATCGGGAATTTTAAGATCGGGAACGGAAGTTTTAGGAACGGAAGTTCTGGTTGATCCACCACCAGAGTCGATAGCCTAGCGTACTGTAGCCAGTAAACACTCTTACCTGTCCGCCCATACCGATCTTGAGCGGCAATTCGGTTTCAGCTAAAGGAATCCTCGCGAAGTATTGCAACTCTGTTCGTTGATATGCAGCGACCATTTCGACAATTGGATCTGGAGCTCGTTTCCCCATGTTCTGCATTGAACGCTGAGTTGGTTCGTAGTCCTTTCGATCAATCGAATAATCAGTATCGCCTTTCCACACGACCTCCGACTCGTAGACATTTCCTGGTTCGGAATAAAGCTTAAGTTTTGCCTTCTGGCCGACTTCGGCGAACAAAACTTGATGCTCGGTTAGCACCACGATGGCATGCCAATTGGACAGATCTGCAACTTCGCAGAATCGTTGGCCACGAGTGACCGCGACCTTTCCCTGATTGCCGTAGATCAACGGCTGCATGTCGATCTCTTGGATCTCTTCGGACATTTCACCCATGTGTTGATACGGCGTTTCGAGCACGGTTCCGGCAATGGAGCTTTTGAGGGTCAAATTGTCTCGCTTGCCTTGCAATTCTACTCGAGCTTTTTTGAGTTTAGTCAATTCGATACGAATTGCTTTTGTCGAAGTATCTACACTCGGCCTGGCGATCGAGCCACGGGTCAAGTGAAAATCCAACTCTCCCTTCTTTTGATTGATTTCCAAATCTGCCTTCATCATCATCAGATCCAGATCAATATTTGACAGACGAGCCAACGTTTGGCCCACGACGACGTTTTCGCCTGGCTTCACGTCGCAGCCTTCAAGCAGGCCGCCCTCCTCGACCCAAATCGTTTCGATCTGGTTTGGCATCACGACAAAGTTACATCGCAAATAGTGAGGCAATGGAATGAACAGGATCAACCCGATCACCCCAAGAAAACACCCCAACACAACAAAAAATCTCACTTTTTTCACTTGATGCATCCGCCCTGGAACAGACATGTATTTGTACAACTTGTATCCCGGCATCACGATCATGCCGATCATTGAAAACATCGCAATTCCGACTCCGACTGACTCAAGATTGTATGGCTCAAGCATCTGCATCAAGAAAAAGATGATGGAGAACATGATGAACCATCGGTAGCAAAACGCGGCGACGGTAAACATCGCAAAGGCCCAAGGTCGATTGGTCGGCATCAACTGGTCATCAGGAATTTCCAAGCCTAACCAGTTTCGCCCCAGCAGCGTTGTAAGTGCCTTGGTCGATTTTTGGTTCAGGTTGGGAATCTCAAGCAGGTCACTCAGAATGTAGTAACCATCAAAACGCAGGAGCGGGTTGCCGTTGAACAACACCGTACTGACCGAGCTTACCAGCATCACACGCAAACAAATATCCTGAACCAACCCTGGCTGAACGAACCACCAGACAAACGTCGCAATCGTGGCAAGGATAATCTCCACGTACATTCCGGCGGCGCCGATCGCGGCGCGGTGCCATTTATTGGGAAGTCGCCAACTATCGGAAACGTTGCAATACAAGCACGGCGTCAGCACCAACAACATGAATCCGATTTCATGGCACTCGCCACCCAGCCGTTTACACGATAGTCCGTGCCCAAATTCGTGAAAGACTTTCGTTACGGCCAGCACTGCGCCGAACAGGTACCATTGTTTGGGATCGAAAAACGCGTCAAAGCCAGGCAGTTTTGCTTGAAAAACAGACCAGTTGACCAGCACCGAAACCAAAGCGATCGCAGCAAAGAAGAAAGTAAAGTAAACCGCGATCTTTGTGAAAATCCACCAAGTCCACGGCAGCATCGCATTCAAAATTCGCTCGGGATCAAAACCCTTGTAGCGAATTGCAAGAACGTTCGAAAACGCTCCGACCAATTCCATGCGGCGATTCTTTTGCCCACGTTTCAGCAGCTCCGGACCTTGGCCCGGCATGTTTGAGATGACCAAGCCGTCTTGGTGAAACCGCGTTAATAGTTGTTGCAAATCCTGACGAGTGATTCGTTTAGGCGCAAATTCATCATGGTAGTTGTCTTGAAGCTCATCAATTGACTTGGTGCCATCGAGTTCACGCAGCAAGTAAAACACGTGCGGCGGAAACTGATAATACTTTTGGCCGACGGGCTCTTTGATAACCCAATACTCAACACCTTGATACGCCATCCGATCAAACGTGAGATCGGATCGCATCTTCATTTTCACCGGCGGCGCTTTGGGCATTGGCGCGGGATTGCCGGAGGGAGGCGGGATGATCGACATCGCAGCCCCTTAAAAGAATATTTTGGTACGGAGGAAATCGTAAATTTGATAGAAGCAAACGAATCCAAGCGAGCGTTTGCCGCACATGATCTTGGCCGTTGCTCCCGCACCGCTGCGCAATTCTTTGCGTAGCTCTTTCAATTGCTCTTCATCAATATTGACGACTGCTCGATATTCGGGAGGACCGCTTTCTGAAGGAGAAGCACGATTGGCAACAGCCGCCAACGTCCCTTTCAGATTCAAGTTAGGATTGGTTCCGATTTTGAATTCGACCACCAACGGTTCGCCTTTGTTGTTAATGAAAGCTTGATCGACGTAGCCAACTTTGGCTTCCGGGATTTTCAATTCCAACTGCCACGCACCTTCAAGGTCTGCGACTTCTAGTAGGGCCATGCCTGAATTAACGGGAAAGTTCTTGTATCGCCGTTTTGGATTGGGCGTGATAATCGTACCGTCGATCGGGCTCACGATATTCAAATAAGCTTGTTTGGATCGCATGAGTTCCAGCTGCGATTTGAGCGCTTTCATTTTCGTTTTCAACAACTGAATATTCATGTCCAGTTGTGCACGTTCGTTAGGATCTTGCGTTCCACGGCGAACGCTCATCTGGGCTTGCAGAATATTGATCTGGGCGTTGCTCGAATCAATTTCTGATACGGCTGATTCAATTTCGATTTTCAAATCTGAATTTTCCATCCGCAGCAACGGCTGATTTGCAACGACTTTGTCACGCTCATCAATCAAGATATCTTTGATGATTGCGCTATCGATTTGAGGAAAAATCGTTTGTCGAACCGTTGGGTGCATGACACCTTCGATTTTCATCTTCAATTCTTTGGGAAAGAAGATCATCGCGAGCATTAGCAAACCAAGACACGCCAAACCAGTCATCGTTTTGGCACGATGGTCCTGGAATAGCAATTTCTGTAGCCATCCAATTCGCTTCCAAACAGGAAGCATGAAAATCTCACCATGCTTCCGCGCGTTTTCCAAAGCCAGTTCGGCCTGGCCAACAATCAGCTTGCGGTCGTCTTCGATCGACTCTTCAGCCACATCGGCATCAAAGTATTCAAAAACAACCACGCCAAGTTTTTTGGCTTTCTTGTTTCGCCGACTTTTCATCTCCAAGTCTGGAGTTTCAGGGGGACGGGCGAACAAAGGAATCACTGCCAGTGTGCGGCTGTGTGACTCGTCGAGGTACTCATTGATCTTTTTGGCGACTTCAGGAGCAATGCCTTCGGTACTGCCCGTGATCCAAAACGGAGAATCAGCACTCACACTCGCGGTTGCCACATTGGAAAGTAGTCGCACCACGTTGGCTCGATTTTCAAATCGATCCTGGCTGCTGATCGCCACGATCTTGCATTGACTACCCGTCCATTTTCCCACGCTGACTCGGTCTGCCTTGAGTAAACGTCTGGCTTCATTGGCAATGGAATAACAGGTTTCCGTTTGGTCAATTGAGCTGTGGGTTTCGTTGATGTATTCCAGCCGCTCGCTCCAAGTACTAGTCGTACTGAGCGCGCTGGTCGTGGCACTTTGCTCGTTTGGCTCGTTTTGCTGACGCTGGGCGGCGGTGGTTGTCACACTGGAGTCTTCCGCTTGTTGTTCACTCCATTGTTGAAAAAGAGATGAAATCTGCGTGAGGAATCGCAAGTACCCTTCTTGGGCCTGCGGGCTGATATCGCCACGCTGAAGCAGTTCCAGTGTGCCACAACATTTTTTCGTTCGATTGTAGACCGGAGTAAAAAGCATCAAAAACGTTTCGTCGTGATGAGCATCCGGGTCGGTGGGATCGCCCGGTCCGGTAAATGATTCCGACGTCAGCCCCATCGGGAGCTCTTTGGTGATGACTTCTAAAACAGCGTTGGTATGTTGCCGATTCTCGTCCGAAAGAACGTCCTTCGCCGTTTGGCTAGGATGCTTTCCGGATTGGTGAGTCAGTTTGGGACTGTGATCCGCATCAATTTGCCAAAACAACGCGCCATGGGCACCCGTGATTTTGACGACGCGAGCCAGTACCGTGTCGCAGAACTGGTCAAAGTTCTTTTCCGTCAGCGCCATCTCTTTGAGTTGTTGAAGCGTCTTGCGCACTTCGTCTCGAATTGCAGCTGGCGAGGGATTGGCTTGTTGTTCACCAGTTGACATGAATGACTCAAAGCGGAAAGGTGGAGAACGGGCTGAGAAAGGAAATGACTAAGCGAAAACTGAACCGATATGTTAGCAATCCCGATTATAGAATTGACTCAAAAGAAGGAAACAAGTTCCTTTGCGTATTCTACAAGACAGACATTTCGGCGGAGTGGCTTTGGACGAAATCCCCTTTCATTCAAAGACGGCAATTAGTCGAAATTATCGAGAATCGGGTCCAAGCCCATCTCTCTTTGTGACTTGGCCAACTGCTTCTCATTATACATCAGTATGCGCCTTGATCTGTAATGCTGACTCTCTACCTTTTGCTGTGCGCGCTTAAAAAGTGGGATCCAATATGAATCTGTGCGGGTTTTGCCGGTCTTCCGGTACCTTTCCGCCGTTTGCTTCCCATGGGCCGATTCCAACAGCTTGTCTTCGGCAGCAATGTAAAGCTGTACCGACCCGGGATCGCCTTGGCGTCCACACCGTCCAAATAGCTGCTGATCGATTCGGCTGGACTCATGCATTTCGGTTCCGATCACATGCATCCCCCCCAACTGTTTGACCTCATCGTCGATTTTGATGTCAGTCCCACGCCCCGCCATGTTGGTGGCAACCGTGATCTTTCCGCGCAGCCCCGCGTTCTCAACAATTTCGGCTTCTCGCTCAATCTGCCGTGCGTTCAACACCTCATGTTCGACGTTGGCTTTTTTCAATAGCTGCGACACTTGGTTGGATTTCGCGATCGAACGCGTGCCGATCAAAATCGGTCGGCCGGTGCCGTGAATCTCAATCACGTCCTTGACGACTTCGTTGAATTTATCTTCTTCGGAAAAGAAGTACTTGATCGGCTGGTCAACCCGTTTTGGAGGGCGGTTGGTTGGAATAACCGTGACCCCCGTGTGATAGATCTTCTTGAACTCTTTACGAGAAGAATAAGCCGTACCGGTCATCCCGGCGATATGAGGAAAGCGACTAACAAACGATTGAACCGTGATTTTTGCTGAGGTATTTGTGTCCATCGTAATCTCAACGCCTTCGCCGGCTTCGATGGCTTGGTGGATGCCGCGACTCCAGCGACGACCTTCCGAGATTCGCCCGGTCGCTTCATCAACGATTACGATTTCGCCTTTGCGAACGACGTAGTCACGATCGCGTTTGTAATCCCGTCCCACCTGGATCGCACGCTCCATGAAATCGTACATCTCGAGCAATCCAACCCCGGCCAACTCGTATGGCTTTGGCGTGTCGCGCACTAACGCCGTCCCCTCTGGCGTCAGATCGACCCGGCGTTTTTCTCGGTCATACCAGTAGTCACGATCTTCTTCAAAACGCAAAGCGGCTTTGGCGGACCAAGTGTAAAGCGCCTTTTGTTGTTCATGGGTTGCGCCATCTTCGGCGGAAGAAATGATCAACGGCGTTCTCGCGTCATCGATCAGGATACTATCGGCTTCATCGATCAAGAGAAAATGCGGCTGGCGATGAACAGGTTTGGACGCTGCCGCTTCAGCAACTCCGCCTTGAGCTCCGCCATGCCACAGCTCACGTTGCTTTTGTTCTCGCTCCATTGAATGATCGCGAAGAAAGTCAAAACCAAACTCTTTCATCGTGCCGTAAGTGATATCACATTGGTAGGCTGCACGCCGCTGTTCGCGTGACATCTCAGTTTGGATCACGCCAATCTTCATTCCAAGCGAACGATAGACAGGCTGCATCCACTCGGCATCACGCTTGGCAAGGTAGTCATTGCTGGTCGCCAACAACGCGCCTCGTCCGGCCAGTGCATGAACAAACATCGGCAGCGTCGCGGTCAACGTCTTTCCTTCGCCCGTCCGCATCTCAGCCACATGCCCCTGGCACATCGCATAGCCGCCGAGCAACTGAACGTCGTAGTGTTGCATTTGAATCTGCCGCTGTCCGGCAACTTGGACAAGCGCAAAGGCGCGCCCGATTAGCAAGTCAATCTCCTCTGATTGACGCGATTCAAATCCAAGGTCCAACGCAATATCTGCGAGTTGCGCGTCCTCCAGCTCACTGTATTGCTCGGAGAGTGATTTGATTTTTGACGTTATCGAACCGAATTTCACGAAGGGACCGATGCTGAATAAATAAGGAAACACCATCTACTTTATTGCACACTGCCGCACTTGAAAACGGCTACGAAAAAAAGCACGCCCTGGATTGAACGTGCCTTTGTTTTGTAAAAACTAAGTCGGAAGTCGATTTCGGCTAGGTGTTTTTCACGCTTTTCGTCAAAACTCGCTTGGCCAATTTCCTCTAGCAGCCGACCGTCACATCTTCGATACCAGATGCCAGAACAAACAAGTTATTGGCTCCACCATTGATAATGTCAAAGCAATCGGTGGCTAGTTCGCCAATGATGATGTCTACACCCTGAAAAACTGCCTGATTCGTTGCTTGAACATCAGCGGTTGGGCTGTCGGTGATATTGCCTGTGGTGGTCAACAACATTCGGTTTCCTGCCAAGCTCGTGCCGACAAGATTAATATTCGAATCGGCTGTGATGAACGTGTTGAATGTGACAGCCGAGGTAAACCGAAGCGATCCCATCTCGAGCACATCGGTTGCTTCACTTCCCATATTGACCAACAGACCAGAGACATCGAGCAGTCCGCTCACGCGGGTTTCTGCATCCAGGCTATCAGTCACATTGCCCGCTGCAACCAAAGTCATATTGGCTGCTGAACTGACGCCTGACAGATTCAATCCGCTGTTCTCCGTCACTTCTACATCGCCAGAAGCGTTGAGAGTAACCGAAACAGCATTAAAAGTATCATCCCCAGTTTCGCCGATCATGATTGACGTGCCACTGATACTCGCCAAACCGTTTACATTGACGCTCCCAGTCAACGCATCAGTGACGGCACCTGCAGAAACCAATGTAAGCTGATTGACTGAGCTGCTAATCGCCAAGTGAGTACTACTGTCTTCAGAAACGCTCGCGGCACCTGGCGAGTTGACCTGAAGTGAACCAAAGTTCATCACGTCGTTGGTTTCGTTGCCCAAGTCAATTTGAGTTCCAGTGAATGAAGCGACTTCTGCAACAGTAATCGTTGCACCATTGCCATTGTTAGCATTGGTAAACACATCTGTGATTGCGCCAGCCGATGTGAGCAATACATTTTCAGCACTGTTGATCCCAACAATGTTGGTCGAGCTATTTTCGTTAACACTAAACTGACCAGACGTGTTAAACATGATGGACCCTGCGTTAAACGCGTCGACGCTAGTTTCGCCAAGGTTGACTGATGGCGCCACAAAACCTGCAATCCGTTCCACAGTAATTTGGGCGTTGGTTCCATCTGTAATCGCACCCGCTGAAGTCAAGAACATTCGCCGTGCGAAATTCTTCGTTTCAATAAAATGGGTTGCGGAGTCCTCAGTAACGTTAAAGTCTCCGGGTGTGTAGAAATACATCGCGCCCGCATTGAATTGATCCAGTGCAGAATCACCGAGAATAATATTCGTTCCTTCAAAACCAGCGATGTTTGTTACCGTCGTACTGGCAGCAAGAGAATCGGTAACATCCCCCTCGGAATATATATTGAAGGATAGAGCCGTGTTGGTCCCAGTAATGTTCGTGCCGCTGTTTTCCCAAATGTGAACGTGACCATCTGAGTTAAAGTTTACCGAACCCGCATTGAAAGTATCGCCTCCGTTTTCACCAATTCGAATTCGCGTATCACCATCGAATGTCGCAACGTTATTAACATTGATGGAGGTGAATCGACCATCGAAAATCCCACCCGTCGTGCTCACAGTCAAATCGTCGGCATTGACATTCAAAAGCACAACATTGGAATCTTCAACCAGTGTGAAATCTCCAGTCGTGGTTGAGTTTACGCGTGCAAAGTTCACCATATCAAGTGCGTTGTCGCCCAACGTGACATTGGCGGCAGTGAAAGTACCGTCCCCCGTGACTTGGATCATCGAGGTTGCGGCATCAGTGACATCGCCACCAGAAGTCACGACTAAATTGCCTGAGCTTTCAGCTTGTGTGAATTGAATATCGTTCGTGTCATTGAGAACAATATTGCGCCCCACTCCACCTGTCCGGACATTGACGTTTCCACCAAAGTTATTGCCCGCATTGTCAAGGACAATTGAGTTGTCATTGGCATTGAGGGATGTCGCACCATTGACGACCACTTGGCCCGCTGCACCATCGCTGATCTGTCCATTAGATCGCAAAAGCGTAATGTCCAGGCTAGTCGTTTCATAGTTGCCAAGAAACGTTGCGTTGTTAACACCAACGACAGTAATTGACTGAATATTCGCGCTGTTAAGAACAGAATAATTACCCAGGAAGCTCGCACTTTGCCCAGCAAAGGCAACATTGCCCGTAATTGTGATGCTTCGCAAATCCGTGTAAGCGGCAGTTTGGACCCCAGCAACTGTATTCAAACTTTCGCTACCGTTAACCGCGATGTTGTTGTTGAGAATACTGATCTGTGCGACATCATTTGCGGCCGTTAGATTAACCGTAAGTGCGCCCGTGGCAACTTCATAGCCAACGATTGAAGCGAGTACTCGACGGTCTTCTAATGTTTCGTAGCGAAATGTCTTGGCTCGCTTCCGATTGTTTTTTCTTGAAAGTCGGTTGGATTTTTTGAATGGGAAAAGCATTGGTGCACTCCTTGCAAATTGTTCTAAGATGTCGAACGAGTTGACGAATTGAGGACCTGAAAACGGACCTACGAATCTATTATCAAAAGTTGCTATGTCGCTGTGCTTCGTTGTTGACGGGCTCTGTCGTCACTGACTAGGTAGGATAAAAAGGTAGGAAAGAGACGATTGATAAACTCAACTTGGGTCTCCGGCAATAGAAGATCCCGCCACCAACGTGCTAGCAGCGCCGTCACAAGCCGGATAATCATCAATGTTTATCTCGGCAGGTCCGACTTGAGATCAACAGTCAAAATCTCTAGTATTCCAAATCAAATATGTCGGCGATATGAAAGCAGCTTCCACGATCCTGGATGCTTGCGAGTTCAACCTCAAATTGCTGCCCAATTCGCGAATAGAAAAACCGATGCTGAAATTCGACTTCAAAAAAAGTAGCCGAAAATGCTTTGAAAGCGAACGAGAATTTCAACCCGGTGAGGAATTCTATTCCGCTTTGTTTGAGAGTGACGATGGCTCCTCAGAACGTCGCGACTTTAGTACAGATCATTGGGATGGCCCAACTGAAGATACGATTGGCTGGTGGAAATCCAGCGTTCCCGAACTTGGCAAAGGTCGAATTTATTGGGCGCCAAAAAAAGTACTACTTTCGTATTTCGAACATGTACTCGGCAACCCAATTTCCGCCGACGTTGCGTTCGTGACTGGGCTGTTGCTGGTTCAGAAAAGGATTCTGTATTTGCAAGACGACGGTGGCGACGAGTCGCGATTGGTTTTATTTAACCGAACTGACAAAACAACTTTTGAAGTTCCTGTCCTGGATATTGAACCAAAACGATTGGCCGAAATCCAAGGCGAACTTTCCGACAAACTATTTATGGACCAACCCGTCAGCCCAGAAGACGAAACTGAGGATACTGAGGAAACCAACGAATAATAGATTCATCCTGCGAAACAACTTGCAGCGCCTCACTGTAAAATCCAACGATTAACTACATGCCGTTCAAGGACGAAGGCTGTGCAAGCTCCAACACAACCCAATCTATTCTCCAAACTCGCCTTGACTGCGCTGTTGGTGATCGGAATCTGCTCGCAGTTGGGCTGCCAGATTTTTGGAAGGTTCAGCGGCGCAACCGCCAAACCAATTCCCGTTGCGTACAACGGAATGCCTTCGCAACAACAATTACTGGCTAATCTAAAATCGCGATCTGATCGGGTACATCAATTAAGCACCAGTGTTACCGCAGCGATTCCAGGTGCGCCAAAGACCAAAGGCACACTTCAAATCGAGTTCCCAAATCGCGTGCGCATGAAAGCTGACGTGCTGGGCGTCTCTCGGTTGTCGACATCGGAAGCAACGACCGGCAGTTCTGGGTTTGGTCCAAAGTCTCGATCCCTGGCCAATCGCAGCCGGCACTTTACTTTGCCGATCACGAAGCATTCGCACGCAGCCCCATTCGTCAATCCATGCCGCTGGAGCCGAGATGGTTAGTCGACTCACTTGGGCTGTTCGAATTTAGTCCAACCGATGCTCACTACGGGCCAATGGATGCAGGAGAAGGTCGAATGAGACTATATACCGTGACCCAAACGCCGACTGGACGACAAACTCGAGTAACTTTGCTCGGTGCCGTCAGTGGATTGATCGAACAACAAGCCGTATATGATGCTTCAAATCAGTTGATTGCTTACGCGAATTCAAGCAACTACCGCAATTATGCCGAACAACAAATTAGCCTGCCACAACATGTTGAACTTCATATGATTCAGCCAGACGGGCAGGATGTGAAGATCGCGGTGGACTTCGGAACGTTCTCAGTTGGGACGCCAGGCTCTCAAGTTTTGCATGGTAGCCCTGAACGAATGTGGACAATGCCTAACCCAGACGGCGTTCCCAAAATCGACCTTACGCAAGTGTCGCCTGTCGATCGGCGTTTCAATCCATCCAATCCTCGGGCAAACAATTCAAGTCAACCAAACGCACAAACCAATGGACAATCGGGGTCCTATTCACCAGCCGGCTGGAGGAAATAGTCCAATTGGTTCACGATTGGAAACCGAAAACCCAAGTTGGGCATTGCCGACTTAAACTGCGTACCTTGACACTGTTTTTGTGCCGTACTACGATTTTTCTTTGTGGCGAGCTGTGACAAGATTCACTTATTAAACCACCTACACGATTTATATTCGAGCATCTTGCTCAAGTCAGGAGTACTAAATGACACACGTTGTTGGAAAACCATGTGACGGTTGCCGATACACAGACTGCGTTGTCGTCTGTCCCGTAGAATGTTTCTATGAAGGCGAAACCATGCTTTACATTCATCCTGATGAGTGTATCGATTGCGAAGCATGTGTTCCTGAATGCCCCGTCGAAGCGATTTTCCATGAAGATGATCTTCCCGAAGAGTGGAAAGAATTCGTTCAGATCAATGCTGACCAGTCAGAAGCTTGTGAGAACATCACTGAGCGTAAAGAGCCATTGAAAAAAGACGAAGACTAGGAAGACGCAGCCAATCGCGGAGTGAGTACTAACTTACTCAGCTGGATGAAACTGCGTGTTTTAGCCGATTGAACCGGCGCAACGTCAAACGGCTAATCGAATAGTTATTAGTCGAGAATTCGTCAACCAATAAACAAAACCAGTTGCAATTTGCGGCTGGTTTTTTTTGTGTCCATTTTTCAATCTAAAATCTAAAATCTAAAATCTAAAATCTAAAAATCTGACTACTGACGAGAATCGTCCTAATTCCGCCGACGCTGCGTCCGCGGATCGTTCTGCCCAAGCAATTCACTTGGCGTGCCACCGTAAGCAGCCGCAAACGAATCAGCAAATGACTTGCCGCCCTTCATCATGCTCATCAATTTACGATAATTCGACGACTTGGCTTTGAGCTGTTTGATGAACATATAGCTAACCAAAGCCGCCTTGTCTGAGGGCATTCGGTTTTGTACAAAATCGTCGATCTTAGTCATTTCTGCAGCGGCCGCTTCCGCCCTTATGTCCAACGATTTAAAAGACTCATCTTTGGGCAACACTCTCCGAGCCGTCAACAATCCAACTCCATCAGCGAACCACCGCGGGACATCTGCGGCCATGTTGGCACAGTGAAGCGCCGAAATCTGATGGGCCAATGACGCCTTAACATCGTCAGCGCCTTGATTCCTGGTCATCAAAACGGTGGCATACGCATTGATGGTCGTGAATCCCCAATGAGCTTTGATTTGTTTCGGAAAGTCACGTTGCTCAACCATTTTCCCAAACTCGTTGAAGTCGTAGCGTTTGTCGAAAACGAAAACGGAAATATTTCCTTTCACCAACGGCTTCTTGGTATCCGCACGAAACGCTTTGGCGATTTCCGGCACCAAGTCTTCGCACATTCGCGACACATCGGTCAACCGACTCTCCGTCGTGGACCCGGTCACCAAAAAGTTATCACTAGGCAAGGTTTTACTGTTGACGGAATCCATCACGAGTTTCCAAGTTTGATCAGCCAGCTCGGTTCGGTCGGCTTTTAAGTCATCATGTGTTTGTGAGTCAGCCTTCACTTTCGCCGCAATCGTCGCCATTTCCAGGCGCGCATCGCCACCGTCAAACTTGGCTCCCTCATCAATCCATTTTGCGATTTTGGCGATCACTTCATCGTCCAGTTTTCCGTCGGGCGGCATCAAATCGCCTTCACCACGCAGCCGTTTAATGATCGCACTGTCCGCACTTTTGCCTGGGCTGATCGGAGTCCCGCCATCGCCGCCACGGAGAAACGTTCTAAAACTAGCCATGCTGAAATTGCCACGAGCGTTTCTGGTGATGTGGCAATCGCCACAATTTTCTAATAGCACCGGCGCAACATCGAGTCCAAACGAAACCGTTTCCTTTCCAGTGGGAAGCGCCAGTTTCATTGGCTCGGCATTGGTAGCCGGTCTGGCAGAAGCCGCCACGTATTCGTTTAGGCTTTTTTGTTGGCTTTCACCATCGAATTTTGCGCCTTGCTTGATCCACAGCTTGAGCGTTTTCAATTCCGCTTCTTCAATTTTCAAACCACCCTTGGGCATTTCGCCACTTTCGATGACTTGGATTAGACGGCTATCGGCAGGAAAACCGTAGGAGATCGTTGTGCTTTTATCGAGTGCCTCAAACGTCGCAGCGCTAAAGTCACCACGGTTTCGATTGACGTGGCAGCTTCCACACTTGGCAACCAAAATCGGGGCGATTGCCATTTTGAAACTTACCATTTCTCCGTCGCCCGTCATGGGAACGGGAATTGCCTTCAGCTCTTGCAACGTGTGGCCCGCGTCCGCTAGTAGCTTGTGTGCATTGGACAGCCGCTCATACTCAGGCTTGATCAATTCCATCACTTCAGCACTGGCATTGGCAGCAAGCTCTTGGACCTGCTTGTTGGCAGCGTCGATATATTTGACGCTGGCGTCCAGTTTCTTGGACTTAAATTGCCGCCCGGCCCGATCAATGCTGGTCTTGATCTGCTTCACCGCCTGGCGTTGTTTGGGGGTGGGCGCCTGCGCCAAGACACTTGTGCAGCCCAGGGCGAATGTGAAAAATGCAATTGCGATTCCACATTGAAATTGTTTGATCTTGGATAACATTTGGCACCAACCTAGGTAGAAACTCAATCGTCAAAAATTCATCCGTCTATTTGCAGCACAGCCAGGATTCGCATCACCGCTCAAGTTCAGTATTTCGCAATCCAAAAACGCGATCAGATTCTCGGCCGCCGATGGCCAAGCCCTGAATCACCCTTCGCCAAAGTAACTGCGGGCGACGCGTCCAACAATTCGATTCGGCGTGATCCCTCGGTTTGCTGCTCGTTTTTCTTGATTTGATAAAATGCGATCGAAAGCACGGTTACGAGAATGATAAACATGACCGCGATCGCGACAGGCAAAACCCACTTGGGGGGCGCTTTGATTTTCTTGCGAGGCGCAATTGGTTTGCGGCTTTTTGATGATTTGTAAGAGCCAGATTTGGTCGAACCGGCACTGGTATCAATCTCTATTGCTCCGACATTTCTATCCGCTTTTTTCGGCTGAGCAGAGTTACTCGGGCCATCGAATTCTGAATTGCCACTGGACGCATCCTCAGCGTTGGCCGAAACTTCAACGGGCTCTACGCCTGCCTCGACCAGTTTCATGAGTTCATTTTTAACTTCCGCGCAAGTCTGATATCTCTCGTCAGCATTCTTCCGCATCATCATTTGACAAATTGTCACAATCGATTCTGGGCAGTCTGGGCGACTCACGCGAATATCCGCAGGCTCTTGTGTTTGGTGCTTAGCAATTCGCTGCGCTAAAGTCCCATCTGGAAACGGCGGATGTCCCGTCAGCAGAAAATACAAGGTGCAACCGAGGCTATAGATATCAGCTCGCAAATCGACTTCATGACTGTTGACCGCTTGCTCAGGCGATAAATAATCGGCCGTCCCCATGACTTTTTCGTTGTACAAAACCGTCAACGACTCTGAATCATCTTGATTGACCAGTGCCAAACCGAGGTCCAGGATCTTAACATCGCCATTGGGCATTTTCAAAAGGTTGGCTGGCTTGATATCACGATGCACCAATTCGCGTTGATGAGCGTGTGTCAAACCGTCAGCTGCCTGGGCACAATACCTCAAGGCCTCTTCCAAACCGAGCGCCCCTTTTTCTTTGACCAGCTCATAGAGGTCCTGACCTTTTACGTATTCCATCACCATGTAATGGGTGTTGTTGTCGTTGCAGATATCGTAAATCCGAACGACATTGGGATGGTTAAGGCTCGCGGCCGCGCGGGCTTCGAGGTAGAAGCGATCAAGATAACTTTTGTCAGCGACTTTTTTTCGCGGCAAAACTTTGATGGCTCGCAACTGCTCAGAGATTTTGTGTTGAGCCAGATAGACGCTACTCATTCCACCAGAACCAAGGTGGCCAAGCAATTTAAACTTGCCCAAAAAGAATCCTTTGTATTTACCGGCCAACAATTTGTCGGTGTGCCATTGGGTAATCAAACCCGAATCAACCAAATGGCCGGCCAGTTCTTTGACGTTTACTTTTCGGCCAGCTGCCTTCTCAGAGAGATTGGCGAGCTCCGACTTCAGTCGCTCATCCGCAACGATCCCACTGCGTTCCAGCAACTTCAGAAAGCTTGTAGCGCTGGGATCGGACATGTAAACAAAGCCTCAAATTCTTCTTAGAACCGAATTGAAATTTTCGGTTGGTTAGACGTGTGTTAGGTGATACCCTAAGTCTAGTATCGATTAAACGAATTCCTAGCAACCTTTGGCGGGAGTACGTGGGGTCGTTTCCTCCAAAGGATGATTTTAATGATCCTTTGATGGATAGTTCGATTATACCAAGGCCGGCATGGAATTTTGGAGCTTAAACATTGAATCACCTTGGTCTCTTTGCCAAATTCTGGCAGCCCGGCACTGTAAAAACAAGGCTTGCCGCTTCGATTGGCGATTCCGCCGCCTGCAAACTCTATCACGCTTTCGTATTTCATCTTTTGGAACAGCTGGCTGACTCAGGGGACACTCGCGGCGTTGTCTTTAGCCCCCCAGAAAAGGAATCCGATTTCCGAGATTCGGTTCCTGCCGTCTGGAGCTTGTGCCCGCAATCTAAAGGAGATTTAGGTACAAGAATGCGGAACTTTTTTGAAACGCAATTTCAAATGATGGAAGAAGCCAATGTCAACGCCGCGGTCAATAAGATCGTTGTCATTGGAGCAGACTGCCCGCAGCTTGATTCTAAAGTGATTGAAAACGCATTTACTCAGCTTGACGAAGTGCCTGTCGTGCTCGGGCCGAGTACCGACGGGGGTTACTATTTGATTGCGATGAGCGGCCAGTGCAGAAACATTTTCGACGACATCGCGTGGAGCACTGAGCGTGTCCTCGAACAAACCGCGCAACAGCTGACTTCAAAAGACATCCCCTTCCGCTTGCTTCAACCGCTCACCGACGTGGATGAAATTGAAAGTTTGCAAGCCCTTGAAAGCGAGCTTACGACTCGCGCTACAACAAACGAACTCACTTCAGCCGATGCGAATCTACTATTGCAAATCAACCAAGCTTCACAACGAGTCAAACCGTGAAACATGAGTTGGTCGACAATCTGATTGTTGGCGGCGGCATTATCGGTTTGTCGATCGCTTATGAACTAGCCAAACGCGGACAGCACGTCACGCTAATCGAACGAGACAAATTCGGCAGCAAGGCCTCTTGGGCGGGCGCAGGGATCATCATTCCAGCCAACGCAGCCACAGCGATCCATCCGCTTGAGCATCTTGAAGCGCTCAGCCACGAAACCCACGCGCAATGGGCGAACGAGCTAAAGCAACAAACCGGAATCGACAATGGATTCCGTCGATGTGGTGGTTTGTATATCGCGCGTTCCGCCGGCGAATCGGCAGCGCTCAATGGTGCAATGCTGGAATGGAACGCCCGCCAAATTGGTTTTAAAGAACTTTCAAAAAACGCGTATCCAACAACGTTAAAGTCAATTCAAAAATGCGTTTTGGTTCCAGGTGAATCTCAATTCTCCAACCCACAACACATTCAAGCGCTAACCGCCGCCTGCCAAAAACTCGGCGTCGTACTTTGCGAAAAAGTTGGCGAATCCTCAATTCAGCTCGCAGGCGATCAAATCGTCGCAGTCCACACGCCCAACCAACGTTTTGAAGCGAACAAGTATTTTTTCGCCTGCGGCCCGTGGACGCAACACCTGATCGAACCTACAAAAGTCCCGTTGCCCATGCAACCCGTTCGCGGACAAATCGCTTTGTACAAGATTGAGTCCAATACAAGTGAATCAATCATCGGCGGCCCGATCATCAACGAAGGCTCACGCTATCTCGTTCCGCGATTGGACGGGCATGTTATTGCCGGTGCGACGATTGAAGAAGCCGGCTTCGATTGCCAAACAACGGATGCCGAAATCCATGACCTCCGCCGTTGGGCCCAAGGCATCACAGACGAACTCAACGATTCAACCTTTGTGAAATCCTGGGCTGGGCTAAGACCTGGGACCTATGACGGATTCCCTTACCTGGGAAGACTCGGGCAAATGAAAAACGTTTTCGTGGCAACGGGACATTTCAAGAGCGGACTTCATCTTTCAACTGGAACGGCGATCGTGATAGCGGATCTGGCTGCAGGACAGAAGCCATCAGTCGACTTGCGACCGTTTTATCCTTCTCGTGCTGCCGATCACCAATCGATTGACAACAAGTAAACGGGGTTTTGCAAATCGGGCCCAGAAATTCCATCGGAATCCATTACAGAGATGATCGGTGAATTCGCAGTTCCAAACAATCGATCACTTCGCGCACGGAATTCATCCGCAACCTCTTGCACCAACGAGGGTTCCGCTCGCACAACAACCCATGCACCTTCCTGCACTTTTGAAAATTCGATATGCCGATCGAGAAAATGAGTCGTCGGCATCGTCGGACACGCAATTAATTCGCGGCCAGCCAAATCGATCGAATACAGTCCTTGGATTGGAAACAACAAATAATTTTTAAACTGCCGATCGTCGTTTTTCAAAGCATCAACATCTTCAATCAGATTGGCCAACAGAAACACCGGATGGCCCCTCTTCTGCTCACGGGCGCTAATTTCCTGAGCGATTGACAACCAATCTTCAACTCGTAATTTTGGCAATTCACGATGGTCAGCGAAATATTGAGGTATCGGATTCTGCAAAACGCTAACAGCCAGTACCAATCCGGCAATCATCAGTTGCCCAATAGTCGATCGGCAACAACCAATGACTAGCCCCGCAAAGATTGGAAACGCAGCCGCGCCGACCAGTGTGTACCTGGTCAATGCCATCGGAGCGACATTTTGGTAGTCCATTACCAGTACACAAAGCGTCGGTACGATAGCCCATAGCAAGACAAACACCAGAACAAAGACGTTTGAATATTGATTGAAGCGCCCTTTTGGTTTTCCGGTTTTAAGAAGCGCACCGATCACAAGCAATATCAGCGGGAAAAGTACCCAGGTCGCAAACGGGATTACCTGTTCCATTGCGACCTTCTCGATTGAAGACACACCCGTCCAATTGCCGCGCCGACGAAACACAGCCACCATTTGCATCAACATCGGAACTCCCGCGAGCGCAACGACGACGCCCGTCGCCAGAGAGCGGAAAGCGAATCGCTTGCGTTCAATTGGCCGGGATCGAGCTGACTCGCATGAATCGGATGGTTTGGGCGAACGAGTAAATCCAAACCAAACAATTGGCAAGAACAAAATCTCAACAACAAACAGCCAGGCCGAAGTGTAATGCGCACAAAGCAACAGCGCCGAAGTGATCGCCAGTCCCCAATCGGGCAAGTACCCATTTTCGATCAACGTCGACGGTTCTGAGTCTGCGTACTCCTCGCTGTTCCCCTCGCCGTTTTCCGTTTCCAGGCACTGGAATGATTGGCAAAGGAATCTCCAGAAAAAATAAACTTGCAACGCACCTAAAAATTGCACTAGAGAGTACGGCCGCGCTTCGGTTGCATAGTACACAAAATGAACATCGAGACCGACTAATGCGGCAACCACAAACGAGGCAATCGCAGACCGGGTCCAACGCCATGCCAGCCAAGAAGAAACCAACAGCAGCCCAATGCCGGACAGGAGCGATACCAACCGTACTGATAGTTCTGACGCACCAAAAGTCGAAACGGGAATCCAAGTCAGCCAAAAATAGAGTGGTGCCTGATTTCCATCGGCGGCTCGCCCAGCGACTTTTGCAAGGCTATCTCCAACTACCCAACTGGTATGCAATTCGTCCAGCCAAAGCAATTCATCCGACGCGATGACGACTCGCAAAATACTTGCAAGGACTGCGACGACAACGACGGCCACAACCGCTGGCCACGGATTACGAGATGGATTCACAGAAAACGGATCGCGGTTGCCAACTTAATTGCAAATTCCAGGCAATGCCAACGAACCAGAATCGTGCTCAGTTTTGGCAAAGTGGATTGATGGAAAACCTATCATAGTCGAACGTTTCGGCCGCATCAGCCGTAGCGAAATCCCGTGTCGTTTCCACTACGCAACGTTAACTGATTTTTGCCGAGCCCGATTTTGGGCGACCACGAATTTCTTGATCCCAAATGCTTCTAATTGGGCCTTGGCATCGGTGAATTCAGAAGTTCCAGCACCATCGTGCACGATCAATGCAGCATCGACCAACAATTCCGAGCGGCTAAGCTCATTCAGCATCTGACTCGCAGGACCCATGTCGAGAATAACCATATCGAAGTGCCCACGAACTTGATCCACCAAGTCCCCAAGGTTGTCATAGATAAACCGAGGCCAAGTCACACGCGACACCATATCCGCCAACGGCATGATGCAAAGATTCGATGACTGCGAGCGCACGATTACTTCTGATGGTGGCTCCGCCTTACTGATCGCATTGACCCAGGATAAATTCGATGCCAAACCAACTTGCGAACTTAAGCTTGGACGAGTGATGTCTGCGTCTACCAGCAATACATTGTTTCCACTTGCTGCTGCCCAACGGGCTAGACTAATCGCAATCGAAGTCGTGCCTTCGCCACGAGAAAGCCCCGTGATCGCAATCCGCTGACTTCCTGGCGAAACCAAATCCATCGCCGACCGAGTCAACCTGTCTATCGAAGTACCACCAGAGACGATCATCTGGTTGGTCACGGCAGGCCAGCGAAAATCTTCAACATCCCAAGCAGCAATGTTGGTTGGAATTTCTTTCTGTGCGTCGCTTAAGATTTCATGGGCGACTTTTTCGGCTTCGGATTGCATCGTCAATACAGGTTTACCACCTGATTGCTCAAGGCTCGCCAAAGTCGTTCGGTCCATTTGATCGACTTCATCATTGTCGGGCATTGAATCCAATGAGCTGATTGCTCGTGCGTGCAGCTCCGTTTCAAAATGCTCTCGAATCTTTTGCTCAAAAGCAGGCTCAGGCGTCTCGGTCAAAACCGAAGCAATCGCTTGAGAAATCGTCTTGATGAACGCCTCGGTGTCTTTTGACGAACCGGCTAGTGGTGGTGAAGCTACCGTAGCCTCCGATTCTTCATTGGCGTCACGAAAGCTAACATGCGCCGAGGACAGGTCTTTCTTGATCGCGTGTCCACTGTCGATGCGTGCGATTTTGGCGGGCGAAAACTTTTGATTCACTGGCTCGGCATTTTCACTTGCCGCGCGAGCTTCTACTCCATTTGAATCGGGCTCTTGGACCGTTTCGGTTTTCAAGATCGATTCTGTGCTGATCGTGTTCGTATGCTTATGGGTTAGTAGCGAATAAAAAGTATCTTGGGTCGTGAACACCGATGGGTACTCCAAGCTGACAGGTTCACGATTGCTGACAGGTTCACGATTAGTCGTTCTTGATTCTTGGTCAGTTGTTTCCGTGGCTCCAGCTTGGCTAACAACTTCTGGGGTAACAACCTCCGTTTCGACTTCCTGAGTAGTTTCCGGTTTGGTGTCCAGCTTGTCTTGTTGGTACTTCTCTCGCAACCAATTGACGTAGTCGTCCAAGTTGTGTTTGCGGACATGTGGCGCACTTGCGTTTGGACTGGCTGGGTCGATCCGAAGCGAACCCTGTTTCCCCACTTGTCTGGGCATTGGACGGATGACCGCCGCTATGGGCTTGCGATCGGTAACCTGTTTGCCGGTCGTTTTAGAGCCGCCAATTGGTCCTGCTGGGATACCGATCGAAGGCTGAACGTAAATAGGTGGATGCATTGGAATATCTGCGTGTTTGATACAATGGGGGTTCTTCTTTACTCATCGGTTCGGATTGTGATTGTCTTGAGTGCTCGGTAAAGTAGAACGATTATCTGGGTGATTTTTCACGATCCAAAGTCCCTTGAATTACCCAATTCCACCGCTTTTCCGGGTAGGCGAGAGTGATAGCAGCTTGGATCGAGATAAATCGGTGAATTAGCCCTACGGGAAACCTAGTTTGCCCTGATTAACATAGGTATCGGGGCTAGCGTCTCACGAACTAACCAGACCAAAAAACACTCCTCGAGAACGACTCAAATAAACAACTGAGTCCTCAAGTCCTCGAAATCCTGACCAATAACGAAACGAAGATTGCAGTGTCCGTCGCAAACGAAATTAGTAGATCTGAACTGTTCCTCCAACGTCTCGGCGAAGAGATATTGATTCTCGATGGCGCGATGGGTGTAATGATCTTTAAATTGGGTCTGACGGAAGAAGAAGTCCGTGGCGAGAGGTTTAAGGACTGGCACTGCGACTTAAAAAATTGCACGGACGTTTTTGGATTGACTCATCCCGAAAAGATCACGGAACTTCACCGGCAGTATCTCGAAGCTGGCGCGGATATCATCGAGACCAACACATTCCAAGCCAGTCTCGTAGGCTTAAGCGATTTCGATTTTCCTGAAG
>CBDDAC010000041.1:0-42837 GCA_965224765.1 Mariniblastus sp. | reverse complement strand
AAATCTTGAATCTGTCGCTGAAACGCCAAACCGCCAGCACCAATACATGAACCAAGCAATCCCATCGCGCCTAGGATAATGCAAATAATACAAATGGCCATCAATCCGCTGGGCGCGTTGACGCTTGACCCGCGACCTGGGGCGGGTGTGGATTTTGGTTGAATTGGGGCAGGCGTTTCAAAAGGGTTGTTGCTCATCGGATTCTTTTATTGGTTGCAGAGATGGGGCAAAGGCTGTTCAAACATGGTTGGTCACATCGATTTAAGCTGTGCTCAACACCATTGCTATTCTATCCGTAATAAATCGATAACAACAACTTGAAATGTTGCAGTTCAATTGTTGAACCAATTTACCAATCAAGCGAATTTTCATAACCTTGCCGCATCAATTCGTCACCTGCGTATTTCTTGAACCATTTGCAGGTTTGATCGGTGAAGTAGTTTTTCCAATCTCCAACCACCCCTTTTCTGCAGAAACTCACGGGCCGTTCTTCCCGAAAACCCGGTTTTAGCACGCCCTGTAACTTCGCGGCCCGCTTGGGATCGACTTGCAAAAATTCAAAAAGCTCCCTGCGAACTCGCTTGGTGTCTCCGGTGAATGTCTTCATATTTGACGAAACGCACTTGCAAGTAAGGATGTTTCTCAACCGTATTTCGATCCGAATCAAGGTGTCTTCGCCACAAGCGAACCGATTCGCGAACCATCACCTCGTGGCGAAGAAGTTGTTCCGGATTTTCTTTGAAGTACCAGGGATTGGCGACGAATTTCTGATGATCGTCTCGCATTTCTGGAATGCGCTCAAGTAGCTGGTGAACGTCCACATTGTTGTAAAGGTGAAAGGCGCGGCTTACTAGCACATCGCGACCATCGCGAATGATGGATAGATGAGGAGAATCCGGAAGTACAATCGGCGCCAAGGTGTGAGGCGTGCGGTCGCCTACGATGGTCGCACCAGTCTCCGCTGCGTGAGCCAAACATCGTTTCACAAACGCCTGAAACTCAATACGAGTTTTTTTCTTGAGGTCATCTTGCTGGAAAGCGGGAATTGCAAGATCCCATTGAGCGGCTGGGCCAATTCATGCCAATGGAATTCACCCACAACACTGATCGCTTGGTGACTTGCCAGGAGGCTACCGAGCCAGTTAGTCCCAGACTTCATAAAGCCTCGCAAACAAAAGTATCGCAATTCACTCATGATGTTACGTTTTTTTTGCGGGTAGGCGATGGGACGGGGAACTTGGGAAAACAGGCAGCCAAGTGTAACGAGTTTCTTCTTGGCTGAAGAGATCACCCTCGATACGTGTTAACGGACCTAGAAACGGTTTTGACCAAACTGATATTGAATTGACGGATTCTCGCGTCCATAATACGCCCGTTTTCACAAAATAGATTTTCAACTCATGACAAATACGATTTATCGCCGATTCAAACGTCTTCGCCGCATTCTTAGATGCTGGTCGTTGTAGGTTTGTCGATACAAATCAGAAATGATCGCCCAGTACCAAATGCTGGGTTTTTTTGTGGACTTTTTGCAAGTCATATCGCGCGGTCAAACTAACCATCGCTTCATTTTAGGCCAATGCTCAATAAGCTCAGTTGATATGCGAACCCAAATACTCAGTATTCTTGAACACCTGATCGGCTGCGATACGCAGAATCCGCCGCGGGAGATTTCGCCATCGCATCCGATCTTCGAAACGATTGAGCGAGAACTTCCCGAAGGGTTTTCAACCAAAATGACCGACTTCGGCAACGGAAGCGTCACGCTCTTTTCTCGACGTGGCATGCCCCGCCTGTTGTTCAACGTGCATGTCGATACCGTGCCTTGCGGGGAGGGCTGGCAAACGGATCCTCTTGTGGCAACCGTCAAAGGAAATCGCGTCTATGGTCGAGGAGTTTGTGACATCAAGGGTGCTGCCGCGGCCCTGATCTCTGCAGCAAAGAACTGCGATAGCGATTTTGCGATCCTGTTTTCGTCCGATGAAGAGGCGGGGGACAGCCTTTGCGTCAAATCCTTTTGCGAATCGTTATTCCACGAGGACTTTGACATGGCCGTGGTGGCTGAGCCGACCGAATGCCAAGCCGTCTTGGAACATCGTGGATACGTGTCCGCCTGTGGCAGGTTCACCGCTACCGCCGGGCACTCCTCTCAGACCGAGTTGCTCACGCAAAGTGCCACGCATCGAGCCGTACAATGGAGCGCCGAGGCTTTGGGGTCCGTTGAAACCTTTGAGCAAATTCAGCTCATGGGGCAATCGGCCTGTTTTAACTTGGGAACGATCCAAGGAGGAACTAAGGACAACGTTATCGCGGACCATTGTGAAGTAACTTGGAGCATGCGGCTTCCTCCAATGATCGACGATTCCGAAATCAGGGGTGAATTGCTGCGAACTGAATCTCACGACGCCCAATGGCACATCACTTGTTATGGTCCTGGGTGTCCGGCCTCGCAAACACATCGCGAGCTCGCCAAGTCATTTTGTAGGGCATTGAATATCTCCGAGGGCGCTCCCGTTGATTTCTGGACCGAGGCTGCGATTTTCTCGCACGCAGGCTTGCCCGCCATTGTGCTTGGCCCAGGGCATATTACTCAGGCACATACAATTGACGAGTGGGTTTCGATTCAACAGCTAGAACAGGCGGCTGCCGCTTATCAGAAACTTGCTGAATGCACTCACCATTGGCAAGGTCCTCCATCGCTCCCACAAGAATCATAAGCAACGATAGGAATAGAATCGGATGCAAACGAAAGATGTTATCGTCGAGCTACTAAGCCAGCTGGGAAGCAGCCGCGAAGCAAGAGAATACTTAAACAAGTTCAGTCAGGCGGGCTCCAGCCGATTCGCCGTCATCAAGGTCGGGGGCGGTGTGATTCAGGACGAGTTACCCCGATTGGCGTCCGCAGTGGGTTTTCTCTATCACATGGGATTGCTCCCGATCGTAATTCATGGTGCCGGTCCACAACTGGAAGAGGCTCTTGGGGCAGCCGATATCCAATCCAAAAAGCTGGACGGGATTCGAATTACAACTCCAGAAATGATGTCCGTCATCCGTCCAGTTATTTATCGACAGAACTTGAAGCTGGCCGAGGCACTGGATGAGCTGGGCATTCGAAACCGAGCCGTTCAACACGGAGTCTTTGAGTGCGAGTACGAAGATGAAAGCCGTTTTGGATTGGTTGGACGCGTTAAACAGGTTCATCAAGAAGGCGTGCAATCCGCGATTCGGTCTGGTACGCTCCCGATTCTGACTTGTCTGGGAGAAACTTCTGGTGGTCAGGTCGTAAACATCAACGCAGACGTGGCAGCTGCCCATTTGGTTCGGGCAATCGAACCCTACAAGGTGATCTTCTTGACGCCGACCGGAGGTCTTTTGGACGAGGCCGGGAAAATTATTTCCGCGATCAACCTGGAAACCGACTATGACCAGCTGATCAACTCGGACTGGGTCCATTCGGGGATGGCTCTCAAGCTCAAGCAAATTCATGCCCTTCTTCAGAAGTTGCCGGGCTCTTCTTCTGTTTCGATCACCTCGGCTGCCAACCTGACTCGTGAACTTTTTACTTATCGTGGTGCGGGGACTTTAATCAGGCGAGGCGAAGGGTTTGGAGAAGAGTGCGAACTGGACCAGCGTCGGCAAGACGAATTGGCCTCACTTCTAGAGTCATGCTTCCAGCGAAAATTGCGGAGTGATTATTTCGAGCGCCTTCAGCTTCAGGCGCTGATTCGAGCTTCCTCTGGGCGGGCGGCTGCGGTCGTTGTTCAAGGTTGTGACACCATTAATTATCTCGACAAGTTTGTGGTGACTCCGGAAGCCCAGGGAGAGGGGATCGGTGCCTCTCTCTGGAAAAGAATTCGCGCTCGTTTTCCGCAGTTATATTGGCGTAGCCGTTGGGACCATCCCGTAAATACATGGTACGGTCACCAATCCGATTTTTGTATTCGGCAAGGCAAATGGCGCGTGTTCGGATACGGAGTTGACGATATGACTCAAATTCAATCACTTGTCACCGAAGCAACAAATCGAGAAGAATACTGGCAACCTGATCCTTCAAACCAACAAGAGACCACTCCATGATCAACGTAGGATTACTCGGGGCTCGAGGATACGTAGGAGCCGAGTTGCTTCAGCTCTTGTCGTCTATTCCAGAATATCGAATCGATTTTGTTGGTTCTCGCCAGCTTGCCGGACAACCTGTTTTCGGGGACAAACCGACTGTGTTGCAGCCCGAATTGACTTTTTCTGATTTGGAACCTGAAACATTGAAAGCGGCTACCGACGTGGATGTGTGGGTGATTGCACAAGCCAATGGAGTGGCCGCCGACTTCGTCCAGTTCATTGAATGCAATGAAGCCAAAACTCAGCGCCGGTCAAAAATTATCGATGTCAGTTCGGACCACCGTTTCGATTCCAATTGGGTTTATGGACTTCCTGAGAGAAACCGACGAGCGTTGCAAAAGGCATTCCGAGTCGCCAATCCCGGATGCTATGCGACCGCTGCTCAACTCGCTCTCCTTCCGCTTCTTGACCAGCTTCAGTCAACGCCCGTCCTGTTTGGCGTTTCTGGCTTCAGCGGCGCCGGTCGGACTGCCAGCGAAAAGAACGACCCTGAGCGACTTGCCAACAATTTGCTGCCTTATGCACTTTCCAACCATTTGCATCAGCGGGAGGTGAGTGAACAACTTGGTAGGTCCGTGCAGCTCATTCCTCATGTGGCGACATTTTTTCGTGGCATCTCGGTGACCGCCGCGGTTCAATTGCAAGCTCCCGCATCCGCAGAATCCATTCAAGAACTGTTTCGCGATTTCTACAAGGATTCAGCCTTGGTGCAAATCATTCAGGGTATCCCCGAGGTTCAACAGATCGCCGAAACGAACCTTTGTCGGATCGGAGGGTTCTCCATGGTTGAGGAAGATCCCCAGCGACTTGTGCTCGTTAGTACTTTGGATAATCTTCGCAAGGGCGCTGCGACGCAAGCCATTCAGAATATGAACCTGATGTTTGGTCTCTCTGTCAATTTAGGGCTCGAAGAATAGGCGGATGCCAGTCATTGCGGAGCGCGAGCCTTTTAGTGTGGGGGCGAGCCTTTTAGTGTGGGGGCGAGCCTTTTAGTGTGGGGGCGAGCCTTTTAGCGTGGCTTGGAGGCCAAAAACCGGACACCCTCCCTCCGGGATGGTCGGGAGCGCAGCGACCAGGGAGGGGAAGCCTTTACCGCTTTGCGAAGCAGCAAACCGGCCTGGCTCGCGGTGGCTGAATCAATAGCCAACTGCATCTGAACATCCACATTCTGCCTGTACTGGAAACCCGCCTAAATCAAAAGGAGCCTCCGCCCCAGACTTTCAGGACTTCCAGTCTGGGGAACATTCCAGCCCCCTCGCGGAGCACTGGGTGCCATGGCCTCGCTCGCGTGGCCATGTTCTTTTGAGATTGTCTCGTTGGCCGCCTATGCTTCGAAATCAACTCAATCGATTCTTGTTAAGGCGTAGCCCACGCGTTGCGAGGAGCATGGCATCCCAAAATTCATCCTACGCGATCTGCGCATGAGCCCTTAGTTCTGCACCAACTTCCGCTTTGTATCTGGTCGTCGTGAAGCAACTGTGATCTTTCATTCATGCATGAATAAAATGGCGTAACCTGCATCCTCTATGGAAACCCGACGTGTCAGGTTCGTCCTCGCTGACGCGTCGGGTTTCCATAAACGTTGTGGGCTAACACGCCATTGTTAAAAGGATTGACAGATGGAGTTTTTTAAAACTCCAGATTTTTCATCTCAGGGAATTCTTCTGCCAACGGAGACCACCAGACAGGTAATGGGGCGGTAACCTCTATTTTTTGTTTGTTCTCGGGGACTGTAAAATCAAGTCGACGAGCATGCAAACTTATCCATCGAGCTCTTAGGTCTGACGTCTCGGGCCCGAAATCAACTGGTGAGTCGTATAGCTGGTCCCCAAGGATCTTGTTCCCTCGACTGGACAACTGAAGTCGGATTTGATGCGTCCTTCCTGTCTTCAATTGTATTCTCAGCCAGCTCTTTCCTTGACTGGTTCCGAGGACTTGAAAATCCAATTCGGCATGTTGGGCGTCCTCATGATCACTCGATACAATCTCCGATTTCGCTTCGCCAGGGATCTTTCGCATCGAATCGATCAACGTACCATTTTCCCCGGGCATCGTTTCTTCGACCACCGCCCAATAAATTTTTCCCACCGCACGTTTTTGAAACTGTGCTGAGATCTCTTGGGTCGTTGTTTTGTTCTTGCAAAACATCATCACTCCAGAGACCGGGCGATCCAAACGATGAGGCACTCCCACATAGATCTTTTTGTGGGATCCTTCAGGCTGATACGACTTGAACAAACGCTTGACCCTTAGCTCCATGCTGTCGATTCCAGGTGGTGCCTGAGTTAACACTCCACCTGGTTTATTGACGACCAAACATTTCCACTGATCAAACAGCACGTTGATCGGGTTTTCAGATTCTTGACTCAATGAACTTTCACCTGGATTTCATGGAAGGTTGAGGTTTCTACTGACTCAATCCAGCACATGGCGGACTCCACTTCATTAGAACGGAAAGGCTAAAGAGAATTGGGACGCGTTTTAGAACTTGAGCTTCATGGCGTCGCATAGAACCTCAAGATACTTGCCGCCCACCTTGATGAGTCGAGTGACCTCTTTTACGGCGTCTTTTGACATCAAGACATCGTAGTCAATCTCGCTGACTGCAATATGATCTTTCCACCTGAGTTCATCAATCATCGGATGGTCGGCGGTGAAACCTTTGGGGTTTCTAACCAGACGATCTCCTTGAATTTCAAAGTTCTTTTTGAACGCGGCCGCTTTTTTGATCTTTAGCCAGCGCTGAGGGTCTTTAACGATCAGCTTTCGAATCCGGGTCAATGCAGCGCTTTCAGGCCTCCAGATTCCGACACCCAGAAATGCTTGTTCAGTATCGATGTGAACATAGACGCCCGGTGTATAAACGTCCTTGGCTCGTTCGTGTCGAAAGTGAATCCCGATGTTGGTTTTGTAGGGCGTCTTGTCCTTGGCGAAGCGAGTATCCCGATAGGGTCGCATCAAAGAACCGCCAGATTTCTTGGCAACGGCAGTAAAGTGAGCTGAGATCTTTTTGAGCGGCTCTTCCATCGCCACAATGAAATTCAAGGCAGGCGTACGAACTTGCGCTTCGTAGATTTCCTTGTGGGCCTGGAACCAGTCACGATGATTGTTTGCACCCAAGTCATGTAAAAACCTGAGTGTTTCAAGGGGGAATCCGGGGAATTTCGCTTTGGCCATCGTCGTCTTGAATGGGGAGAGTCTGTGTGAATTGGTATTCTAGCAAAACTCTCGACTTCAGTGAACGAAACTCCGGATTACCGTCTTTTGTCAAATAGACAACAACAGGCTTCCTCGCTGGCCCAATTAACTCGCCTTGAATCGCGAAGTTCTGCAAGGGGCGCAATTAGAAATCTCGCTGCGGGATGGTGCCAAACGTTGATATTCCTGTAAGCGGCAGGTTGAGCTCCTGCCGAAGCATTGCCGATTAATCTTGGGGGGGATAGATCGAAAAAGATGATGTTACTTTGCCTGATACTCATCGACGGTGTGGGTGGCGGCATCATTTTTGTTTTCAAAGAAGGTGACCACCATGCCCGCGTCAATGTCATTGGCTTCGTATTCAATCCCTGACGGCCATTTGACTTTCATGCTCCCAACCGAGTCGGAAACTCCGATACCGACCAAAAGCGTGTCGCTGTTTTGAACGGCAAATCCTTCGCCGCAACGAAATTCCCGTTTGATGGTTAATCCATCTGAGGTTTCCAAAGTAACGACTGCACCATATCCGTCGCGAGGCGTGAACTTACTGGGTGAATTGGTTGATGCCCCACCGACAAAACGGATTGCCACTGTCTTGCAATTGGACTCGATTTGGTTGACGTATAGGTTTAAATGCGGCGCGTTTGAATTGCTGAGCGCGATATCGGTTCGGCCGTCGTGATTGAAGTCCCAGATAGAGAAACCACGTCCGTCGGCAATCGAGTCGATGCCTGAGAGCGTAGACAGATCGGTGAATGATCGGCGTCCATCTTGATTCTGATTGTAGAACCATCGATTGCGTTCATTACCACTAAAAGAGAGGCCATTTTGATCTTGGTTAGGGGATGTTTTCTTCCAAATTTTTGAAGCGCGAATTTCTTGGCTTAAGTTTTCGTCTGTGCGCACGACCGAGCGCCAGTAGCGACTTCACAAATCTTCGTCGCAGGCAATCTCCTTGGGAGCCGTATAAAACCCACTGGAAACGTAGATATCCAGAAAGCCGTCGTTGTCAAAGTCACAGAATTGCCCGCCCCAAGACCAACCGGCTTTGGTGACATGTTGGTCCTCAGGGCCTTCGCCGGAGGCCAGTTCAAACTGCAGGCCGTCTTTGTTGTGAAACAGACGATTTCCATTGGCCGACAGCAAAAAATTGGGATCGATATCCGGAAGTTGGCTGATGATTCGCTTGCCGGCTTTGCTGTACATATTCGAGACGTAAAGGTCCTGGTGCCCGTCGTTGTCATAGTCACCCCAGGAAGATCCCATTCCATAACCACGCATTGCATCGCCGCCAACGAGCCGTGTAACGTCAGTGAAACCTGCTTCAGCGTCGTTTCGAAACAAGTAATCGGGAGCAAAGTCATTGCACAGATACAGATCGACATCGCCGTCTTCGTCATAATCGGCCCAAGTTGCCTGAAAGGTGTTTGCCCAGATCTCCATTACCGCGTCTGACTTGGCAAACTCTCCATTTCCCATGTTTTTGAGCAAGCGATTGGGGGGGCCAGGTCGCCTTAGCCACATATCCGCAGGTCTGGCACTGTTGAAATACTCCAGCATTCGCGTGGCATGTTCCTCCGGCATGAACATCGAAGCAGTGGCTTGGGTTTGAACTTCAACGCCAATCACCAGATGGCTGCAGAGGTACATGTCCAGCAAGCCATCATTGTCGTAGTCAGCAACGGAAATAGACGTGATGAAACCAGGGAGAACTTCTTTGATTTGTTCGTCGGTTCGATCTACGAATTTGCCGTCCTCGTTGATCAGCAATTTCGAATCGGCAAAGCACCTTCCGAGAAACGCGTCTTTGTCTCCATCGTTGTCGAGATCCGCGAAAATGGCACAAGAGGTCCGATCCCAGTCCAGCCCCATATCTTTTGCTGCCTCATGGAAAGTGCCGTCATGATTGTTGATGAACATCCGATTCTTTCGCCATCGGGTCATCAGATATAAATCGTCCCAGCCGTCGTTATTGACGTCGACCACCGAAACGGAAGGGTGCGCCATCATTGTGTCACTTGAGACGTAAGGCTTAAGTTCAGGGAAAGGCAGGTCCAATTCCTTGCCTTGGTGCAACTGAACAATCAACTTGTCATTCAGTGAATTCAGAATCGGCTCGTGATGTTCTTTTGGAAGCGCCTCAAGCAAGACGTCTTTGAACATCAGCGACTGGCGGCTTGCCGTTTCGAACGTCAGCTGTTGCCAACGGGTGATTTTCCAATCGCTCTCATTGGAACCGTCGCTGGCAAAGTTCTGCCAGTCGACATTTTGCGTTGCGTGGATCGATAGCCATTGGCCAGTTTTGGAGCGGGCCAGACCATCAAACTTCATGAGAGTTTCGAACCGGGTTTTATCGGTGGCCAGTGAGTTTTCGATTGCGCCATCACGAAATCCCGGGTAGTTTCCTCGGACCAACTTGAAACTGGCATTTCGAAAAGAGCCCGCTTCGATCTGCTCCAAAGCTGCTTGCCAAATTTGCAGCGAATCCAGGGGAACGTCCTTAGCCAAATCAATTCCTTGCTCAAAGGTTTTGGCGTCAATTGAGTCAAAACTCTCGAGAGGTATTACCTTTTTATTGATGTCCGCGACGCTCACCGTCGAAGCAAACAGTGATTTTCCCGCCGCGTTAGGAGCGCTCAGATCGATCACTCCTTGTTTTAGAGTTTTCAACTCAGGGGTTAACTGAAGAATCAGATTCTCAGAATTGACCAGGTCGGCGACAACATCCGCCTCGGTGATTGGCGTTGGAGCGGGGGCATCTTTTTTTAATTGGGTGAAGTACACCACGCCGGCTGTGATCAACAGAAACACCAGGACAGTGATCGCGCCTCGGGCCCCCTTTCCATTACGGGTTTGTCTTTTCCGGAGGCAAATGTAGTTTGGAAGTAGATGTTTTGATTTCATGACGAGGTCCTTGGGATGCGAGAGCCCTCAATGGTTGGAAGTGAAGACCGTGAATGCTGCAAATTAGTTTATCAAACGACTTGCCAATTGGCACCCTTGTCTATGGATAGTGGTGTTGTAAATCATCAACGCGAAATTTTTGAAGATTGTCTCACGCGGGTGATCAGGGTTAGCCGAGTTGGTAAGAATCAGATTGTTGGCCTTAAGTTTTGACTGTCGAAACAGCAGCCGAATGTCGTTGATCTCCATTGGAGGGGCACCGGTGTTCCGCACATTTTTTACGCAGTATTGAGTGTAAATGTTTTTGGCACGTCGATGAATTCACGGTGAATTCATCAAGGGCCGAATGGCCTGTGGTTCGTGAGAGTTCGGGTTGGCACTGATCGATGTAATGTTGTCATTGGCAAATTCGAATTCAGAGTGAACGGTGTAGTTGGGGTTTGGGCGGTGATGAAAGTCAGTGCCAATAATTGAGGGTGAGATTGATCCTTGATTCATTGTTAGAGTGATTTGAATCGATTGATTTTTCAGAGCTTGTCTTTGTTGCAGACGATTAGAGATGCGCAAGACCCGTTGAGGCAAACTGCCGGGGCGTAGGATTGGCTTTTGCAGGTGCGAAGTGGGTAAAACTTCGTCAAACGAGGAGTGGTTCGAGATGAACTTTGCGGCTTGCGGAGGGAAATTGGATCGTTGGCAAATGAAGGGGCGTGTTTCGACACGCAAAAACGCGGGATGAAAATCAAATTGGGAAAAAAAACGAAAACGGGTCGTTTACCTATTGAGGAGTGTCCGAAGATCAGTATACTTCTTCTCTCGCTACTGAAACGCAGCAAGGAAGTGGCCGGTCGGACGGATGATCTCGACCTATTTTCTTCCCGCAAATTTTTGGTTAGCCCCCTTGGCAAGGGCGGAATGATCCACTAAACTTTGCGACTCCAAGATTGATTACGATTCGTGCTTTTTGTACGCCACCACTTTTTGGTGAACTTTAAAAGCTTGAATCGCTCTCAATCTGAGCGGCTTGTTGGTTAGACTTCGGTCACCGGCAAGCGACTTGATCTTTGACAATTTGGTTAGTGATTTTAAGATGGCATCTTGATATCGAGATTGCAGTGATTGGTGAGGTTCGCCTTGCTTTTGTGCCGCAATGATTCGATATCACAAACCACTCTTTAGCGCCTGTATTCCTTGTAGAGTTGAGTTTCGACTTAATGATACTTGGATACAAGTTTAAGAGCGACAACAATTTTTTAGAAAGATCGTTACGGATATATGATGGCCTGTATTATGAATAAAGGTCTTCTCTTCGGAGAGGGTTGGATATTTGTGGTCAAGCTATTAAGGGCGTATGGGGGATGTCTTGGCATTAGAAGGCGAAGAAGGGCGTGGAAGTCTGCGATAAGCCTGGGGTAGTTGACAAACGAGCAGTGATCCCGGGGTTCCTGAACGAGCATACACTGAATACATAGGTGTATTGCGGCCAACCCAGTGAACTGAAACATCTAAGTAACTGGTGGAAGAGAAAGAAAAATCGATTCTGTTAGTAGCGGCGAGCGAAAGCGGATTAGCCCAAACCACGAGGGTTTCCCTTGTGGGGTTGTAGGACTTCTCATAAAGGATGTTACTGGCTAGAAGAACGACTTGGAATGGTCGACCACAGAGGGTGAGAGTCCCGTATTTGAAAGCATAGTAACTACCGAGAAGCACCTGAGTAGGTCCAGTCACGTGAAACCTGGACTGAATCGACGGGGACCATCCCGTAAGGCTAAATACTCTCTAATGACCGATAGTGAACTCAGTAGCGCGAGTGAAAGATGAAAAGCACCCCGTTTAGGGGAGTGAAATAGTATCTGAAACCATATGCCTACAAGCGGTCGGAGCACTATGATTTGTTCAGTGTGACGGCGTGCCTTTTGCATAATGATCCGGCGAGTTGTCGTATTTGGCAGGTTAAGGCCTTACGGGCTGGAGCCATAGGGAAACCGAGTGTTAATAGCGCGATAGTCAGGTGCGGCAGACGCGAAACCTGGTGATCTACCCATGAGCAGGTTGAAGCGCGAGTTATATCGCGTGGAGGACCGAACCCACTTAGGTTGAAAACTGAGGGGATGACTTGTGGGGAGGAGTGAAAGTCTAATCAAACCAGGAGATAGCTCGTTCTCTGCGAAATATCTTTAGGGATAGCGTCGAGTAAACTATATCACGGGGGTAGAGATACTGAATTGGATGGGGGCCCTTCCCGGGGTACCTCACCGAACCAAACTCCGAATACCGTGATAATTACCTCGGCAGTCAGTCCGCGTGGGATAAGCTGCGCGGTCAAGAGGGAAACAACCCAGACCATCAGTTAAGGTCCCGAATCTATGCTCAGTCACTAAGGAAGTTAGATTGCTGAGACAGCCAGGATGTTGGCTTAGAAGCAGCCACCATTTAAAAAGTGCGTAACAGCTTACTGGTCGAGCAATCTTGCGCCGATAATGAACGGGAGTAAGCATAGAACCGAAACTATGGACTTGCAGTTTACTGCAATGTGGTAGCAGAGCGCTGTATGGGAGATACAAGCCGGACGGTAACGACCGGTCGCGGCCCATACAGGTGATTATGCCGGAATGAGTAACGATAAAACAGGTGAGAATCCTGTTCGCCGAAAGCCTAAGGTTTCCTGGGGAAGGTAATTCCGCCCAGGGTTAGGCGGTACCTTAGTCGAGGCCGAAAGGCGTAGACGATGGATAGCAGGTTAATATTCCTGCCCCAACGTGTGGAGCGATGGAGGGACGGCGTCCAGAAAGTATGCGAGCGATTAGAAATGCTCGTGGCGGTCACTGAGTTGGCGGGATGTAAATGCGCCCGCATAATACAAGGTGATCAACCAATCGACATCTGATCGAGATGATACAGGAAGGACGTCCAAGAAAAGCTTCTAAGTGTTGAAGCATTGTTGACCGTACTAAAACTGACACAGGTAGGTGAGTCGAGTAGACTCAGGCGCTCGGGAGAACGGTGGTTAAGGAACTCTGCAAAATGGCCCCGTAAGTTCGCGATAAGGGGTGCCTACGCAAGTAGGCCACAGTAAATCGGCTCCTTCGACTGTTTATCAAAAACACAGGTCTCTGCTAACACGTAAGTGGACGTATAGAGACTGACGCCTGCCCGGTGCTGGTAGGTTAAGGAAGCGGGTTAGCCTTCGGGTGAAGCTCTCGACCGAAGCCCCAGTAAACGGCGGCCGTAACTATGACGGTCCTAAGGTAGAATTTTTCTGCCCTCTGTTGTGGTGACACAGCAGGTTGCACTTTGCTATATGCTGGAAAATCTGAGTATCCGACAGTACTCGTGGATGATTGATTTCGGTCAGTCAAACGCAGTGAAAATCTGTTCGGTGCAGACAATCAGCAGGAAACCATTTCATCGGTAATGATTTATCATTACTGAAATTGATGGGATCCTCAGAGACTAAACGCGAAGCATCTCATGACCGCGAAGACCCAAAAGTAACTTTTTTGGGTTGGTGATGAGTTGAAGATATAGTCCGAACTGCATGGCGACATGTAGAGGTTAACAGAAATGTTGGCCCGCCGATGTGAACCTTTCCTTGGGTACGTAAATTAAGGAAAGGGTTTCACGAACGTATGATTTCTTAGCTTTAAATTCACATGGGTTCAATCAAAAGATTGGATTTCAATCCTCGATTGAATCTGGTTGGATGTGCGCTTTGAACTCTTTCATGTTCGATTGGTAGTAACATACTGAGCGAAGTTCCTTGTCGGGTAAGTTCCGACCTGCATGAAAGGCGTAACGAGAGGAGCACTGTCTCAACCACCGACCCGGTGAAATTGTAGTCGTGGTGAAGATGCCACGTACCCGCGGTTAGACGGAAAGACCCCGTGAACCTTTACTGTAGGCTGATATTGGGCTGAGGTATGTTTTGTGTAGGATAGCTGGGAGACTTTGAGTTCGGCACGCCAGTGTCGAAGGAGTCGTCCTTGAAATACCAGCCTGGATATGCTTTAGTTCTAACTTTGACCCTTGAATCAGGGCAAAGGACAGTGTCAGTTGGGCAGTTTGACTGGGGCGGTCTCCTCCCAAAGAGTAACGGAGGAGCCCAATAGGTACACTCAGCTTGGTTGGCAATCAAGCGTTGAGCGCAAAGGTAGAAGTGTGCTATACTGCGAGACTTATCAGTCGAGCAGTTACGAAAGTAGGGCTTAGTGATCCTGTGGTTCCGAATGGAAGGGCCATAGCTCATCAGATAAAAGGTACTCCGGGGATAACAGGCTTATCGCATCCGAGCGTCCATAGCGGCGATGCGGTTTGGCACCTCGATGTCGGCTCATCACATCCTGGGGGTGTAGAAGCTCCCAAGGGTTTGGCTGTTCGCCAATGAAAGTGGTACGTGAGCTGGGTTCAGACCGTCGTGAGACAGGTCGGTCCCTATCTGCCGTGGGCGTACGAAACTTGAGGAGATTCATCTTTAGTACGAGAGGATTTGGATGGACGAAGCTCTGGTGTACCAGTTGTCTCGCTAGAGGCACGGCTGGATAGCTAACTTCGGAAAGGATAAACGCTGAAAGCATCTAAGCGTGAAGCCCGCTCTGAGATAAGGTTTCGTATTCCTTATGGAATGAAGTCCCCAGAAAGACGATCTGGTTGATAGGCCGTATGTGTAAGTACAGTAATGTATTCAGCTAAACGGTACTAACGGACGAATGCTTGACCACATATATCCAGGTCTCTCTGCCGTAGCTTTCTAGCTAGGTAGAGAAAAGAAGCAACGATATTTCAAAGAAAATCGGTTTAACAAGCCGAGCATTGATCGCTCAATGCGACTAAATTGTGGTACGCTGTCTTGAAGTCACGCCAAGTTGAAGCCAAGTAAGGCTGGTCGGGTGAATAAGCCGACCAGTCTTCTTCCGGCGAACATATTGAAATGGATACACCTGTTCCCATCCCGAACACAGAAGTTAAGCATTTTGAGCCGATGATAGTACCAAAAGTGCGAAAGTAGGTATCGCCGGATTATTTATAGAGCCCACCACGGACAACCGTGGTGGGCTTTTTTTATGCGCGAATCGCGAAGCATCAATCCGCCGCAAGGCACGACGTGGATGTCCCCTAAAACGGGAACGCGTTGCCGGCCTCTTTGCAGGGAAGTAGGATGTTGCGTTATTTCTTTTGACAGTGTTGGCTCTCCGACGGAATGAGTGGGTGAATAGTGGTTGTTTCGCATCCTCACTCGGGTTCCTCAGGCTTGTCGGCACTTGTCACAGAGTGACAATTTCTTTTAGCCCCAGACTTTTAGTCTGGGGTAACATCCCTCCCAAAAGCCAGAGTCGCGGGAGCGACGGCATCCGTGATTCCATGTCCAATTTCAAGGTTCGCCCACGGAATGGGTGGGTGAATACGGTTAGGTTTGCATCCTCGCTCTAGCTCTTCAGAATGGCCCGCCCATGTCTCGGTCCCCATGTTTCAGCCTCAATCTGCTGCGCAGGCCGAAACGATGGTGACGCGGAATGGGCTACGGGAATCATTCGTTGGGGTTAGTGGGTAGCCTTTTTTGAAGAAATTGCGAACTGATGGCCAGTTGGAATCATGCGAAATCCACACCTAAAGCAGGGAAATGAGAGTGAAATCTGGCAAGTTGTGAAACTCCACCAACCTATTTCGTGAACGAGGCAATTTGTTTTTGTTTCTTTCTTTCATTGTTCTTGATTTGCAAAATTGTCGGTATTTTTTGGGGTGTAAAGCTCCTGGTCTGGAAAGTTGAAACTCTACCGACTTCGTGAGAATCCTGATTAGAATCAATGCAAGTTGTTATTGCGCCGCTTGTAATTGCCAATCCAGAATTGGCGAAACGGACAGGACGGTCGATATTGCGCCAGCGGTGTTGGTGTCAACCTTTGAAGATGAATCGAGGGTCCGTCCAGAAATCTTGTTTGAGCTGGCCATTTTGCTCAGCCGCATCTACAAAATTGGGCCAAGAAGTGAGGATAAAAACTTGCTTCATCGACTGGTAAAAAATGGACAATTTGAAGGATGCAAAGCGGTTGCTATTCCTCGCTGGGCCGGTCCATGCGACATAGCTGCTAGTTTGTGAAACCTTTTTATGACGTTGCTGTTTCTAGCGTTCCCGTTTGGGTTGGCTGGCATGTTGACTCAAAAAGGAAACGAAGTTGCCAATGAAATTCAACACAGTCCTTTTTTTACCGATTTGATTGGTGAGGTTGAATCGTGTAATTCGAATCCATGGAGAAGTCTAACGGCTGGGAAAGGCAAGATGGTCTACAACGCAAGGTGTCCAAAAGGAAAAGGAAAATTGATCGTTTTTGATCGTGTCCTGCGCGTTGAACGATATTGGCTAGAAGTGGGGGGGCAATACGTTTGAAATGGAGCGTTAGCTGGGAAATCCGCAATTTTGCGTCGATTTTTGCGTTAGGAAATGCGTTAGATTTGAGGATTTGTTTGCAGGGTGATTGCTTTGAAATAGGATGATTGGAGCTAGCAATTCCGTTGGGGCACCTATCAACGCGAGTCTTTGGCTAAACCTCACTTCATGGCTCCTGCCTCATCAAACTTGACGCTGTTCAAGAGAACTTGCTACAAGCGGGGATTGATTTTCTCTCTGAATGAAACGGGACAATACCGTGCCTGATCCCAAGCTTTATGACCTCATTGTTGCGAATGAATGCCGTAACACTCATCACAAGCTGGTCATGAACTCACTCAAACGATTGGACTGCAGAAATTCCGATCAATGGGTCGAGTTGTTTGTGCGATATTTCGAGAGTTACCTTAAGGGGTCAAAGGATCCTGATACTCGATTCAAAGATTTTCGAAATCATGTTTTACATGTTTCTGACAACTATTGGGGAGGTGCGGTCAAGCAGGCTGAAAAATGGTATGCCGCAACCGTTGAGCATTTGAGGAATGCGAGTTGGCCTGACGCAGTGTATTCTGCGGGTGTACTTAGCCACTACTACATGGACCCGATCATGCCCTTGCATACTGGGCAAACGGAAGAAGAGGGGGTGATTCATCGAGCTTGTGAATGGAGCGTCAACAAATCCTTCAAAAAATTGATTGAACAATTGGAAGGCAACACTGGATATCCAATAGTTAAATTACCCAGCGGTAACGACTGGCTAAAAAAGGCGGTTCACGAAGGTGCTGAGTTGGCTCACACTCACTACTCGGCGTATATTGACCACTACAATATTGAGTTGGGATCGAAAAATCCGCCTGCTGGGTTGGATGACCACTTACAAACGGTGACGGGGCAATTGTTGGGTTACGCAAGCGTGGGTTTTGCGAGAATTCTTGAGCGGGCATTTGAAGAGTCGGCCGCCCAACCGGCCAAATCTTCCAGCTCGATGTTTGCCATCTTATACAAGTTAACTTCCCCAATTTCCTGGGCCGTCAATGCATTCAATCATGTTCGACGACGTGGCAAGGTTCGAAAGATTGCGGCGGAGTACAAAACGACAGGAAAAGTCGTGCGAGCGTTACCACGTGATGAAAAACAGATTCGCGAACTTCACGCCGAAGAAATCTTAAAAGTTGATTTGCAGGAACTTGATAAAAAGGAAATTCGGGCTGTCGGAACGAAATCGACAGCGGTGCAGGCCGTTCGAAAACCTCAACGAACTCGACGGCCCAAAGTGACCGAACGAATTGGCTCAAATGAAAATTCGCGAATGACTTTTCGGCTCGATCCAGGGGAGCCTTTGGAAGCGGCACCTTCGATTGGCCCCAAAACAGCCAAACGATTCGAACAAGTCGATATTCATACAGTGGAAGATTTCCTAGGGGCTGATCCTGAAGAAACGGCAAACGCGTTGGATACGAAGCATGTTTCCGAAGACGTAATACGTCAGTGGCAGACACAGGCCCGACTTGCCTGTCAGATTCCTGGAATTTATGGGCACGACGCTCAGATATTGGCGGCTTGCGGTTTTGAAAACCCATCCGAGATCGCCAGTTCGAAGCCCGAAATGGTCCTTTCACTCGTCAACGAGTTTGCCAAAACAAAAGAAGCAAAGTTTATTCTTCGCAGCAGCAAGCATCCTGACCTCGAAGAAGTTTCTAACTGGGTTGAGTGGTCGCAACAAAGCCGGCAAATGAAGGCCGCTTGAATCGCGGATAATCAAACGAATCTCCCGGGGTTTGCGATAGAATCGACTGCCGCTGTTGAATATCTACAGGCGCGTAACGATGTTTGTCTTTGAGTATTGCGGCAAAAAAAACTTGCTCGAAATTATCGTCGAGAATGGCTTGCCAGATGATCTTGTAATTCGTGATGACGGGGGCTGATAATGATTTTTGTACTTGGTATTCCTTTTGACGAAGCTTCGTCGTTCAGAAGAGGCGCTAGATTGGGCCCTGAGAAAATTCTTGAAGCGTTCTATTCCGACTCAAGTAATACTTGTTCAGAAAACGAAATCGACCTCGGCGCGGAACAGAGGATCCAATTTGTTGGTAATCTTTTGTTCGATTCAGGGAGCGATACTTTGTCGACTATCGAGACCGGCGTCTCGGGATGGTTGGCAAAATCGGGAAAAGTGCTTTCCTTGGGCGGCGACCACTCCGTGACCTACCCTATTCTACGTGCCTACGCGAACATCTACGGTCCACTGAATTTATTGCACTTGGATGCGCATCCCGACCTTTATGACAGTTTCGAGGGGAATTCTTATTCGCATGCTTGTCCCTTCGCTCGTGCCCACGAAGCTGGGCTTCTCAAACGGCATGTTCAGGTGGGAATTCGAACGATGAATCCGCCGCAGCGAGCGCAGGCCGATAAATTTGATGTGGAAGTCATCGCGATGAGGGACTGGAAAGAATCAATGCCTGAACTCCGCTTCGAAGGCCCAACCTACATTACCTTGGATTTGGATGTGCTCGATCCAGCTTATGCGCCAGGAATCAGCCATTACGAACCGGGCGGTGCGAATGTGCGGCAGGTGATAGAGCTATTGCAGAGTTGCAAATTGGACTTGGTCGGTGCCGACATCGTGGAGCTCAATCCGGAGCGAGACTTTCAGAATATGACAGCAATGGTTGCTGCAAAGCTGATGAAAGAGCTGTTGTCTCGGATGCTGGATGGCGTTTCCTAGCGTCCCATTCGTAATTTTTGTATTCAGGCGAATGGACGGGTACAATATTGTTGCAAGGCAATATAACGGGAGAGGGGTGGAAATGTTTCCTATCAATTTGCGCAAAAGCTGTCTTTTCAGAGTTATGGCACTTTACCGTGAGAACGGTGCGCGACAGGGAGTTGTGCTGGCAGTCACAATATGATCGCGCTGATTTTATTTTCGTCTATGGTTTCAGCTCAACAGGACCAGGACGATTCGAAAACGACAAAGGACATTCCACGCGGTACTCTTAGGGCGCTGGATGAATTTGTAATTCCGGCAATGCGATCTGGCAACGTCGAAGTGTTTATGAACACCATCACGCCAATTATTGAGCGCTCTCAACGCGGTCAACTGGATGCCGTTGAGGACTATTGCGAATCCAAAGGCGTTGGTTCTGTTAAAAGCCAATTTGCGGATTTGGTTTTACTGCAGATTGAGCAGGGGCAAGTTGACCTCAATTCCAAGCATGATTTGACGCTTGCCATCTACTTGGCGGATGAACTTGCACGCAAGGTAGAAGCGGGGATCAATCAACTCAACACCCATGACGTTATGCTTGATCCGATGACTGTTCCTGATGACTGGCAGTTGTCAGAACAGCTGTTCTGGGAGGTTCATGTTTTCAAGAATGAATTTAGCAACGCTCAACGACTTGTCGATTTTGGTGTTGCCGTATTGAAACCCCATTTTCGACGCGTCAACAAATCCGGCGACGCTGAAATGCTGGCTGTGTTCGAAAAGGTTGACAAATTGTCAAAGACTTTGCCCAAGACGTTTCGGGAGATGATCGAACGTGAGGCAGAAATGCGGCTGATACGATTCAATAGATCCGTCAAACAGCTACATGCGAATGGTGATTTTGAGAAACTTCTTATTGCGGCGATGAGCGTCGAATTGGACTCGGAAAGTTTGTCTGAGCTCTTTCGTGAAAACGATCCAGAAAGTTTTACGCGACCTGCGCTCCAGGATCCACAGCTTCCCAAGACCATTCAGCAGACGGTCAAAAATGCTCGTGAGGTTGGCGATGATGTCTCGCTCAAAGCAATCCTTCTTCGCAGTGGACTTCACTATTGGTTGAGAGGACGTTATGGAGAAGGGCAACTCGCAAATGGATTGCTGAAATCTCCAGAAGCGATGAACTCCAGGTTGGCAATGGAAGGTCTTTACATGCCCAAGCAACGGCCGAAACCGATCAGTGATTATCACGACAATGAGTCAAGCGAACCCGGTTATGATCGCCGGCACTACTATACCTGGGCCGTAGAGCATCGTCCGCTAATGAAGGAAGCGGGTTACGGTCGAGATTATGATTCTGTGTCTCGAACAACCAGTGCGAGGGCGACCGGCAAGTTCTGGTGAGGTCGGGTCTACTGTGCCGTAGTTACGGAACGCGAAGTCACGACAACCACAACCACCAATGAATCTTACCAATCCTGGTTCGCGCCCGAGGACGGAACGATCCCGTATCGTTTTGTGGGTTCGTACGAATACTTGAACGCAATTCAGATGCTGGACCGGCTGGTGTCGATTTCTACACCTGAGCAAGTTGAGGTCTATGACAAATTGGTCTCTCAAAAAAGAGAGTTTTCTTTCTACTCGGGAGTCGTTTCCGGGGTGGGTGCCAATGCCGGCGGTGCAAAACAAAGAGACCCAATGGCATTTGAGCAAAGCTTCAAAAAGAATTCCCTGGCTTGGCTTCTCGCGCTTGCCCGAGTTGAAATCGCAGCAACCGCTTCGATGTATGGCCGTTCGAAGGCTCCGTTTCAGGATATGGCACCCGAGAACTATGGATTTTCGGAGTATCTGGCGGTACTCCTTGATGACCTGAGTGCCCACGTCAATGCATTGGCGACAGATCAGGATCTGAAGCGGGTTTGTGAGTTGACTGTCAAAGCGGACAGCAACACCCTTGCCTATCTGAGGAGACTCAAACTTGTGACTGACATGTTGAATACGGTTCAGACGGCGTCCAACGGTGAATTCGCCTATCGTGCGCGACAGATCAAAAGAGAGTTGAAGAAGTACGAGCAGGACCTTGTTAACAAGGTTGTTCTTGCGACGGCGAATCTTTCATCGACCAACGTAAGCAACAGCACCCGTCCAGGTTCCGCACAAGGTTATCGCACGCCGCTTGGCGCGGCCGCGTCCTGCCAAGCTGTTGCCAACCGAATCGCTGAATCCCGCTAGTGCAAGTTTCGACGAGGGCGCCAGTCAGTCGTTACTGCCTGGCGTCTTGCTCGTCTCCGAGCATCTATTCGATCTGCGGATGACTCAAACTGTTCTTGGTTTGCAAACGTTTGCATGCCCTCGCAGGTTTAAGGGTTGGCAATGTGCCCAAAAAATATTGCATTGAGAAACACTCGGCTTGGTCCATGCCAGAACGCTCGGAAATTTGGATTGTCGGCGATAAGAATGATGCGGCCTCGACCAAGTGGCTGGACAACCACTGCCGCCGACTCTCGCACTTTATCGACGTTTTCGTCTGAGCAGTATCCAGCCAGATGTGGATTCTCGGAATCATAAAGGGCAGGGTTGCAATAAGGATTGTCTGACAAAGGCACGAGTGTGGTGTGGTTTCTGAACACAGGCATTTTTTCGTTAGAGAAACCGTAAAACAACGGGTGAGTCAGGTCAATCTTCGCATTGAAAATTGCGCCGCTAATCAAATCCAAGGCGCGTTGCTTTGACGCTGAATCAAATGCTAGTTGTTTGGGAGCCTCTTCTTTTTCTTCATTTGGATCGGGTGTTGGGTCGGACGGTTCATTGGTTTTGCCCCAAATTTTTTCGCTGACAGACACGCAGGAGCCGCCGACCGCAATCACGGTTCCGCCTGAGCGAACCCAATCTCGAATCCCGCCCCACGTCTCCTCTGTCATGGTTGCGTAGCCTCCGGAAGGGAAAACCAGGGCTGAATAATCGTCTAAATCTTTTCCATTTTGAAACCTATCCATTTTAAACATCGTGATGGGAAGCTCGACTCGTGTGTCCATCAAATGCCAGATCTCTCCGGCTCCATAGAATGAGACTCGACCCGCTACGGGCATCGCAATTTTCAGTTCAGGGATATCGGCAAACGATCCACTTCCGAAATCAATGCCGGTTGGAGTCAGGCCAGTATGCGAACTCGTGATTTTGATTCCACGGCTGGCACCTTGTTTCAGGATATTGACGATCGAATCACGCTTGTCTTTCTGGAAGGCCAGTGGAACCAGGATTGTTCCGTGTCCGAATTCGGGCTTTGTCGCCGGCTGTGATGTATCTGCTGGAGCTTCAATCGAGAACGCTTTGGTTGCGACTTTTACTTTGATTCCGCTTTGCAGCAACTGGTTCACCAGCCACGGTGTATCGTCGTCGGCCCATTCGAACAGGAATCCGACAGCGTCATCCGACGGACTGAATTCTGTTGTTTGCCGTTGGCCCAGTTCCGCCAATTGCATGTCGCGGACATCCATCGCGATTTTTGTTCCGATTTGGTTCAGGTTATAGGCAAGCGGCAAAGTCCATGATGAAACGTCGTAGAAAACGTTTTCTTCAAATCGTTTTTGTCGCATCAAAAGAGATTTGATGAATCGATATTCACTTTGCTCTGCAGGAACGACAAGGGTGGTGTTGTGGTCAAGGATGTTTTCTCCAACTGGAATGTTCTCGTTCGGCCAATAACATTGAATGTCATGTCGAATTAGCACGTCGGCGAATAACTCCAGACGAGTCCGGTTGTTTGGGCAGCTGAAAATATACGTTTTGTATTCGGAGGTCTTTGACTGCTTGATCGATTCGTTGTAGAAATTCCGTTTGTATTCATTCAGCTCGACCCGCATGTCGGATGTAGCTCGAAGACTCGACAAGGAAGTCGTGAACTGGTTTGCGATCGTATCGTGGAATCGCAACATTCCGTTGTCGTTTTCATGAACGTGACCACGCGAGCTTGCCTGTTCAAAGAGGATCCCGATGGCTCCGTGCAGGTCAGGGTAGGTGGAACCCTTGCCCATATAGAAATCGTCAAATCGCTCTTGCGTGAAATACATCGTTCCGCGTTGATCGAGAGCTTTGGCGTGGTAGCCACCGAATTTCCCGGTGAGCTCCAAGTTACGCATTGGCGTATACGGATTTCTTCGTTCTGGAATTCCTGGCTGGAAGAAATAGGTTGAGTTCGTACCCATCTCGTGGAAATCAAGGACGACGTTGGGCTTCCAGTTGTGATACCAGGTCATACGAGTACGACTTTCCGGTTGCTCCAATGGCAGCCAGTCCCGATTCAAGTCGAACCAGTAATAATTGACGCGACCTGCGGGCCAGTTCTGATTGTGTTCTGCGTGATTGGGGTCGGGGTTAAGTGTTTTTCCACGAAACATGTTCGCCCAATTGGCGAATCGATTGAATCCATCTGGGTTCAGGCTCGGATCCAACAGGATAACGCAGTTTTCAAGAATTGAATCAATCTCGTCCCCCTCGGCTGCAGCCAGATAGTGGGCGACTAGTGGGGTGCAATTTGTCGCGCTGGGCTCGTCTCCGTGAACACCGTATCCCATGTTGATGACCGCCGGCAAAGCGGTCAGATCAACCTCGGCAGAGTGCTCGGGCTTGGTCAGCTTGTAATGCCGTTTTTGAATTTCATCCAATCGGGCTCGATTGTTTTCCGAAGTGATTGTCAGCAACATCAGGGGCCGACCGCCATGGGTCTTGCCGGTTTGTACTATCGTCACCCGGTCAGATGCTTCGGCTAGGTGTTCCATGTATCGAACGACTTGAGAATGGGTTAAATGATGCTGGCCCACCTCAAATCCAAAGAAATCCTTAGGCGTTGGAATGCTTGCGTTGTATTTTACGTTTTCAGGCCAGTAACCGGACGGGGCCTCACTGCGGTCTTGCGCGGAGGCCGTGCAAATTTCAGTTGACAAGAATCCTACCAGTCCGACGAGGAACAGGGCGAAAAACCGGGTGGATGGATTGGTCATAGCATCAGACTCAAAGGGTAAGGAACGGCTGCCGAATCTCGTATTATAGTTCCATATTTATGAGCGTGACGGAATGCACCGGGATGTCGGCAAAAACTTCGGTTCAGCGTGTGTGGGGTTACGAAACGTGAATTCAATCCGCCGAGTGCCTGACGGATACAATTCCATTGATCCGGCGGTTCAAGGAAATCAAATTTGTCTCTGAGATTTCGCAAACAAGATTGTCGCAGAAACTCAGTTGAAGTTGGTGGAACAGGATTCGCAGACTATACGATTTTGCTGGATTCCGTAACCTGGAGGCTTTGCGATCGTTTCCATTGGAATCGGTCGACGGTTTGTGCGGACAGCACACCTAAAGCATAAGCCAGAACGTCCAACCCTTGGAACTTCGTGCCCAATGCAATTGACAGAATTCTCAGGAAATCATTTTCGCGCGTGCGCATTGCCAATGGAATGCCAGTCAGCTGGAACAATTCAATGGCAAAAACCAGCAGCATTGCAATTGCTGCGTGAAGCCCAATTCTTTGATCTGCGAATATGATCCTAAAAATCAAGTAAATCAAAATTGCATAGAGTGCATCGCCCAGGTATTTGTCGAAAAGCAAGTGATTTGTGTTGATCACTCGAGAAGCTATACCTGACGCGAGAACGGCCAATGCAGCGAACGTGTATTTCCTGCGAAGACGCGTCTGGTGAAGGTTGCCGTTGGTGTTCATTGGAATCGCAAAAGGGGCAGAGGATCGGTTGATGATTGTTTGTAATGGTTGAGCCACGTGTTGCCCGTGCTGGTTGCAAGTGAACAGCGGCAACGACCAGGCTAGGAATCCGTTCGTTCGTCGCTCGATTCCGGTTTTCAACTGATCGAGCTAGCGAAAAAAAGTTTGCAGGGCATTTTTCATTCGGCTTGACTGGCGTACGTCTGTACGTGTAGAACGTTGGCGTACAAGTGTACTTGGCAGGGCGGTAAGTCGTCTGGCCATGGATTCTAATGAAGCACGATCGAAAGGAATGAATTGTGGTTGATCGACCCGCATTATCCAAGGGCGAGATGGAAATTGCTAGAACGCTTTGGGGGATTCAACCGGCTACGGTACGGCAGGTCTTTGATGCTCTGCCCAGTAGTCGGAAATTCGATTTCTCGACCGTCCAAACGTACCTCCGGAGGCTTGAATCCAAAGGGCATGCGAACTCGAAACTTGAGGGGCGAATTCGAGTCTATTCTGCGCGGACTCGCCCGCAGACGGTCATTCGTGAAACGATAGACGACTTGGTCCAACGTCTTTTTGCGGGCGAGACGATGCCACTGGTTAGACATTTGATCGAGGATCGCGGCATCGATGAGGAAGGGATCTCCGAACTTCGCAATCTGATAGATCGTTTAGAGGAAGAGTCTGAAAGTAAGGCAAAACGAAAGGGAAAGGAATGAACGAGTCCATCAGTTTTTGGTTTGCGGATTTGTTTTTCGCACAGGTTTGGCAGGTATCTTTGCTGGTCTTAGTCGTCGCGCTCCTGCATCGTTGGTTTGCACGCGATCGACCTCACCTTGCCCACGCTTTGTGGATATTGGTTTTGTTGAAGTGCGTAATGCCACCTGTCGTGAGTAGTCCGACAAGTCCTTTTTCCTGGCTCGCGGGCGGTTCATCGGTGGACGCGAGGTCAGTCATTGATCCGAACCTTGTGGATGAAAGCCATTCAAGAAATTCTTTGTCAACAAGCCAAGGGATTCTGCCAACGAGCGCGGCACGATCGATTGTGGTTCGAGCTCAGGTTGTTCCGAAAAATGGGTTGGCAGAAGGCCCGTCTAGCCAACTAAGCGGACCGTTGGTGCCGTCTTCGCATTTTCGCGAGACAAAAGGAGCCATGCCGAAAGTCGGCAAAACGATTGGACAGACGTCGTGGGGATACTGGCCCGTCAATTTATTACTGGGGGTTTGGTTCGTTGGTTTCGTAGTGAGTTTGGCAATTGCGGTCATACGTTGGCGGCTATTTCGAAACTGGATTGGACGTAGCAAAGTCGTCAACGTCCCCAAAGTTCAAGAAGTGTTTCGCGATTTGGTTGAAAGACTTGGTGTGCCGAAAATGACGCAAGTTGAAATATTGCGGGTGCCGGTGGGGCCTGCCGTAATTGGAATTTTGAGACCAACGATATTGATCCCGGAAGCGATGGTTGCAGGGAAGTCGAGTCGGGATTTGGAACCTGTGTTGGCTCATGAATTGATTCACGTGCGGCGGGGTGATTTGTGGTGGTCGCTGTTGCAGACTGTCAGCAAATCCATCTTTTGGTTCAACCCCTTGGTCTGGTGGGCAAGTGCGATGGTAACGCGGGAATCGGAGCGAAGTTGCGACGAGGAAACGATTGCCACACTTGCTTGTTCGCCGAAACGTTACGCAAACAGTTTGATTGATGTATTGGAATTGAAGCATCGACTTAGGGTCGCACCGGCTGTTCCCGGTGTGCGCCCTATCGATATAACCTCAGCTCGATTGGAGAGAGTGATGAAACTTGGAAATGGATGTCAGCGTCGAACGCCAACTTGGATTTGGGCGACGTTATTTTTGGGGTGTTGCGTTGTGTTACCCGGAGCTTCGTTTGCCTGGTCGCAGCAAGAGCGGCTTCCACAGATCGGAGAGTCACAGCCTTTGGCGAGAGCGCCAGCGGCTACGACAGCCAATCCGGATTCTGCCGCAATTACAAACTTTCGGCCTGGTCCAGGATTCAAACTGAGTATGGAGTCTGCCGAAGTTGCCTCGCCTGAAAAGGCTGAAACCTTGCCGAGAACCTACTATCAAAGTGAGGATCTGCAATTCATGACGCCATCCTCGAAACTTCCTGAAACGATCGTACTTGTCAGGGAATCACGACAAGAACGTGAGATCGGTTGGTTGTTGACGCTTGCCGGAGAACGAGATTGGGTAAGTGTGACTGCGGAAAAACGAATACTTCAGGGGCTTGCTGACGGGCGAGTTATTCGCGATTTAAGGATCGCTGGAACCAAATTGAGTTTTTCAGCGACGCCAAAGGATACGGCGTCGATCGATGAGAACCTCATGCTGTGGCAGGCGTACGGACTCGATGCAGTTGTACTTCAAACACGCTTTCTCACGATTCCGCGCGATCATGTTAAGGAACTCGGTCTCGATTGGAGATTTGGAGAAACCGCATCTTTGAGTCGCGCGCCCCACGCCAATGGGATTGTTGTGATCAACTCAGTTTATCCTGCCCTCGGTGAAAAGGAAGAAGATGCTAATCAAGTTGTCTCTACAGCCTTCACCAGTGGAGATCGTATTACGATGCTGGCTCTCGCTACTGAGGATGAGTTGATTGACATAGTAAACCAGACGACCGTAGATTCAGAAAGTATTATTTTTCAGGCTCCGACAACACTCGTTCGTTCGGGGCATGAAGCAATCATTCACAATGGTGTTGAACACCCATTTGTTGTTGGAATGAAGCGAACACATGCCCCGTCCAATCCTACCGCGAGTGACATTCATCCAGCGGTCAAAATCGTCCATGAAGGTACGACGATCAAACATTTTCCGATCGTTAACGTTGAGGATGGCTCAGTTCAGTTGATTCTTGACATCGAAATGACCGAGCTTTTGGACGTCGATATCGTGGAGTTGCCCGTTGCAGAGGGACTGACACTTCAGCAGCCAAAGGTCAACTGCTCGAGTATTTTGTCGGATATCACGATTCCCAATGACAAACACGCGGCAGTCATCTGCTACTTCGACAAGAACGATCAAGGGGAAGAGGTGGCGGAATTAGTCGTTGTTTCATCGAGCATCGTAAAATTTGAGAGTGATGTGTTAGGAGCCGCGCAATCGCCTACGAATCGTCCTCAAGCGGGAATTCCGTCCAAGAATAGTGAATCAAAAGGTCTCGATACTTCCGGGGATGTTGAAGAATCAATCGATGACCACATTGATTTTGAAATACGTGGTGCAGATGTTCCTGGAGATGTCACGCTCCAGAACCAACAATTGCAGGGCTGGTTAGAGAAAATGGATCTGACAGTCAGTATTTCTGGTGTCGTCGAGGTTCAAATTGACGAAGCCAGTAAGGTAAGGTCGTTTCGCGGAAAGCAGTTGCGCATCGCTTCTTCCAATGCAGGGAGTTTTTCGATTCAAGGAGAAGAGGGAGTTGCGAAGTTTACGATTCGAGACGAACAACCTTGTGAATTGGTTATTGAATTTAGTGGGAAATTGGAATCGGTTTATGAAGGTGCTGTGATCTCAGCCGATTGCGGAATGATCAAAGTTGAGGTGGATGATGACTCTCGGGAGATCGGGAGTTGGGATCTGTCCGGAAATGTTCGTGTTTCTTTAAACGGAGTTAGAGTGAGTGCGGATCGAATTCTATTTTCAGAACGTAGTGGTGATGCAATCATGGAATTATCTGGGAACGCAGTACTTCATCGCGATATTCCAGGAGAGGATTTGATCTCTTTGAGTGCAGAAAACATTCGTTGGAACGTTTCAAGCAGTGAGTTCGCTACTTCACGGACGTCCAATTTCGAGAAGCCGTCAAATGGAGTTCGTTAAAAAATAGGTTGACGCGTGTCGTATTAATGAGTTGAGTTTTTCGTTGTTTCACATGGGAAAACACAACGAGGGCGCGTCGAAGCTGGTTGAGAACGTGCAGCCGTCTGGGAGATTTTTTGTTTTGGCCGTTGACAGTCCAAAACTGGGGAATTAAAAGTATGGTCAGTGGCGGTGAGGAATCATCCTTCGTCCAGATCAAGAAACTGGCTGAGTTTTGGCCACTTTTTCAATAAGACAAAAAATGAATTTCAAACTCTGCAAATCGTTGAAATGCGAAAAGAGCAAACAAAAAGCTCTTCAGGCTCAGCGTATGTAGATTTTGAAATCAAATTGAATACTGCAGCTGGCCTGAATTTCTCAGGCCAGCTTTTTTTATGTACCCATCGAAACAATTTCGCAAAAAACTCGCTCAAGAGCACCTTTTCGAACAAGTTCGGTCGCTTGAAGAACCGCCAAGAATCAACCTTGAAAACAACGTAATCATGTCCCACTTGAAAACTTCCAAACAGTTGAAATGCAAAAAGAGCAACCCCCATGCTCTCTGGGATCGGCGTATGTAACTTTTCAAGTATCAGAAAAATACAGCAAGCTGTCCCAGGAAACTGGGGCAGCTTTTTTTGTGGCTATCAACGGCCTGTAGATTTAAGAATTTTATAGAAAGTGAAAACGATGAAGAATATGGAATGTATTGAGTGCAACGGCGCTGTCCCAGCGGAGGATTCTGTTCTGGTTGGAGAAGTCCTTGAATGTCCGGACTGCGGCGTTGAGCTGGAAGTGACACGACTAGAGCCGCTTCAGGTCGAACTTGCTCCTGAAATTGAAGAAGACTGGGGCGAGTAATGAGAATTGGATATCTAGTTTCGCGGATACGCGCGGAAGAAAAATTGATCATTGCGGCTATGGAGGCTCGCGGAGTCGAATTTGATTTGATCGATGTTCGCAAAGAGTCGTTCGACATTGAGAATGCGGATCGCTGGCAAGGTTACGACGTCATTCTTGATCGATGCGTAAGTCAAAGTGCCGCGTTGTCGGCTTTGCAGATTCTGTCCAGTTGGGGGATTCCCTGCGTCAATTCCCCGGAGGTCATTCAAGTTTGTAGTAACAAATTGGAAACGAGTGCTGCACTGCATCGCGATCAGATTCCGATTCCGCGAACTTGCATCGCGTTCACTCCAGAATCAGCACTGGAAGCCATGGAGTCGTTTGGGTTTCCCGTTGTGTTGAAACCAACGGTGGGTTCCTGGGGACGATTGCTGGCAAAGGTCAACGACCGTGATGCAGCTGAGGCAATTCTTGAACACAAGGCGACTCTTGGTTCGTATCAGCATTCGGTTTTTTACATTCAGGAATATATTGAAAAACCGGAGCGGGACTTGCGGACGTTTGTAATGGGAGATCGGGTTGTCGCCGGAATTTATCGTTACGCGCCTCATTGGATTACCAATACCGCTCGTCAGGGCAGGGTCGAAGTCATGCAACCGGACGAGGCTCTCTGCGAGTTGTCTCTTCGTGCGGCAAGGGCTGTTGGCGGTGGCGTCGTTGCGGTCGATTTTCTGGAAACGCCTGATCGAGGATTGTTGGTCAATGAAATCAACCACTGTATGGAGTTTCGAAACAGCTTGGAGCGAGTTGATATTCCCAATTTGCTGATTGATTACCTTCTTCAGGTCGGTGAAGGTGGTCCTGCGAACGGGCAAAGGCAACTTGCGATAGGAGAGCGGGCGTGAAGCGAGTAAGTATCGTAGGAGCGTCGGGATACACAGGAGGCGAATTACTTCGCTTGTTGCTTTGTCACCCGGAAGTTGAGATTGCTCAAGTGACTTCTCAGCGTTTTGCTGGGAAGTACATTCATGGCGTTCACCCCAATCTTCGTGGTGCGACTCAATTGAAGTTTTGTGAGCTGGAGCAGTTGGAACCCTGTGATTTGTTGTTTCTCGCGTTGCCACATGGAACGGCGGCGACTCAGATTGAATCGTTCTCAAAATTGGCTCCTCGAGTCATTGATCTTTCAGCAGACTTTCGCTTGCGAAGTCCAGAGGCTTATCAACATTGGTATCAGGATGAGCATCCCAATCCCGAATGGTTGGCGCACTTCGTTTACGGGTTGCCAGAATTGCATCGCGAAGAGTTGAAACAGGCCCGCTACGTGAGTGGTGTCGGTTGCAATGCAACGGCGGTCAACCTGGCTCTTTATCCTTTGGCAGTTCAGGGGCTGATTGAGCGAGCGGTTGTCGAGGTCAAGGTTGGGTCATCGGAAGGTGGGAATCAATTCAGTTTGGGCAGTCACCACCCGGAACGAAGTGGCGCCGTTCGATCGTTCGCTCCGGTTGGACATCGCCATCAAGCTGAAATGTTTCAGGCACTTGGTGAGTTCGAGCTTCATTTTTCGGCAACGGCGATTGAGATGGTCAGGGGCATCCTATGCACGGCTCATGTCTTTCTGAAGGAAGATCTTTCGGAGAAGGACGTTTGGAAGTTGTATCGAACTGCCTATCAATCGGAAAGATTCATTCGCTTGGTTCGCGAGCGAAAAGGTATTCATCGCTTCCCAGAACCCAAACGGCTTGCCGGCACAAACTACTGTGACATCGGGTTTGTAAAAGACGAGCAAACAGGCCGATTTGTGATTATCAGTGCCTTGGACAATTTGATGAAGGGCGCGGCAGGTTCAGCGGTCCAGGCCATGAATCTGATGGAAGGTTGGCCGGAGGAAACTTCGTTGGAGTTCTTGGGGCTTCACCCCAGTTAACCGCCGCATTTTCTTGATTATTTTTTTACCAACGGGAATCGTTATGTCTACATCGAATTTACTTGTCGTAAAAATTGGCGGAGGCGCCGGCATTAATTGGGAGGCAGTTTGTGATGATATCGCTGAACTTCAAAAGAGCCATCAGGTCGTTTTGATCCATGGCGGATCGCATCAGACGAATGAAGTCGCAGAGGCGCTTGGTCATCCTGCCAAGTTCATCACTTCGCCGTCTGGCTATACCAGTCGTCTGACGGATCGCCGTACGCTGGAAATATTTCAAATGGTGTACTGTGGTTTGATCAACAAACAGGTGGTCGAGCGATTGCAGCGCCGCGGTGTCAATGCGATCGGTTTGTCGGGCGTTGATGGCGGGCTATGGAAAGGGCCGCGAAAGAAGGCATTGAAGGCGGTAGAGAACGGACGCAAGCGTGTTGTCCGCGATAGCTATACGGGAAAAGTCGAGGAAGTAAACGTCCCTCTGTTGCATAGTCTGATTGAACAGGGTTACCTGCCCGTTCTGACTCCGCCAGCGTTAAGTTTTGACAACGAGGCGATCAACGTCGACGGGGATCGCGCGGCGGCGGCGACCGCTGCCGCTTTGCAGGCTGAGCAACTGTTTATTCTTTCGAATGTTCCCGGGCTTTTGACGCATTGGCCTGACGAACAATCGTTATTGAGTTCGTGTCGATTGTCTGAGATCGACGGGCTAATTGAGACCACGGCAAAAGGCCGAATGCGCATCAAATTGTTGGGCGCCAAGGAGGCGCTTCAAGCCGGTGTCAAACGCGTGATTATCGGGGACGCTCGCCGTGAACGTCCCATTCAAGTTGCGCTCGAGGGTGCTGGAACGGAGATGGTGGCGTGATTGATGACCAACAGGCGATCGAATTGATCCATCGACTCGTTTCGATACCAAGTGCTTCGCGAGGGGAATTGGCTGCCGTAACTTTCCTGACCGATCAGATGGCGAACTGGGGGTTTCAAACTCAAATTGACAAGGCGGGAAACGCGGTTGCGGTTCGAGAGAATCCCGATGCGGCGGGGGAAATCCATCACGAACTTATGTTACTTGGCCATATCGATACCGTCGGAGGTGATGTTCCGGTGCGTCTGGAAAAGGATCGACTGCACGGGCGTGGATCGGTTGACGCGAAAGGTCCATTGGCGGCATTTGCGGTTGCTGCGGCCCGAGCTCAACTTCCTCCCGGTTTTCGGCTGGTCGTAATTGGAGCTGTTGAGGAAGAGGTGGCATCGTCAAAGGGTGCCCGCTTTGTGGCAGAAAATTATCGACCCGATGCTTGTGTTATCGGCGAGCCAAGCCGCTGGAATGCCGTGACATTGGGATACAAGGGGGTCGTGCGAATCAAGGTTCAAGGCGCGCAGGATTGTGGTCATTCCGCCGGTCCGGATACACAAATCGCGGAACGAGCAATTTCCTGGTGGAATCAACTATCTGGTTATGCAGACCAATGGAATCAGATGAAGAAGGGGCTGTTTGAAAAGCTTTTGCTTTCGCTGAGTGACTTCAATACTCGTACAGATGGATTACGGAGTTTCGTGGAGCTTGAGATCGGTGCGCGATTGCCGCCGGGGTTTGATTTCGTCACCTTTCAGGATTGGATTGCGGCGAGTTTGCCTGCTGGGATGTTCGTTGTGTATTCAGGTTGGGTGCCTGCCTATCAGACGAAAAGAACCACTGACTTGGCTCGACTGTTTGGAAGATCAATTTTGCAAAAGGGGGCAAAACCTGGTTACAAGCGGAAAACGGGTACCTCGGATATGAATGTCGTGGGACCTGCTTGGGGATGCCCCATGGTCGCCTACGGGCCCGGGGAAAGTTCACTTGACCACACCCCAACAGAGCATTTGGAGCTGGATGATTTTTTGAAATCCATCGATGTTTTGAAAGCGGTTATCGAAAACTTTGCCACTGTCGATTTGGAAGCTGGCAAAGAAACCACAGACGTACAAGTGTAGAGATTTTCAATCGATCGCGGCCTCAAAGAAGTGAAGTTTAGTTTCTTTGGTATGGGGCGTGATCCGTGTTCAGCAATGAAGAAGGATTTAAGGAATCAAGAATGAGTATCGGTGAGTTTTCTATTATTGAGTCGACGTTGCGAGAGGGGGAGCAGTTTGTCAATGCTTTCTTTTCGCCAGACGAAAAAATTAGAATTGCGGAGATGTTGGATGAGTTTGGAGTTGAGTACCTTGAGTTGACTTCTCCTTGTGCCTCGGCGCAAAGTGAAAAAGATTGTCGGACGATTGCCGAACGAGGATTGCGTGCCAAGACGTTGACTCATATTCGATGTCATATGGATGACGCCCGTCGTGCCGTTGATACGGGCGTCGATGGCGTTGACGTGGTGATTGGAACGTCGTCTTTTTTGCGGAAGTTCAGTCACGGTTTGACGATCGATCAAATCGTTGAAAAGGCGCAAGAGGTCGTTCCGTTTCTACTTGCACAGGGCGTGGAGGTCCGATTTTCGACAGAAGATAGCTTGCGTAGCGAGTTGGATGACCTCTATCGAGTATACGAAGCGGTATCGCAGTTGGGCGTTCACCGAGTTGGCGTTGCTGATACGGTCGGGATCGGGACCCCCCGTCAAATTTATGACCTTGTGGCCAGTTTGAGAAGTCGAGTTTCCTGTGATATTGAGTTCCATGGCCACAACGATTCAGGTTGTGCGATTGCCAATGCCTATTCGGCTTTGGAGGCTGGCGCGACTCACATCGATACCACAGTGCTGGGGATCGGTGAACGGAATGGCATTGCAAGTTTGGGGGGGCTGATCGCTCGGCTATACGCAACCGACCGCGAGTTGGTGCAAAAGTACCGTTTGCCGATGTTGCAGGAGCTCGATCAAAGCGTCGCCGAACTTGTCAACGTTGATGTTCCCTTCAACAACTACGTGACCGGTTTCTGTGCGTTTACCCATAAGGCGGGCATTCATGCCAAGGCCGTACTCAACGATCCCTCAACCTATGAAGCACTTCGACCAGAGGACTTTGGCTTGACGCGTTATGTGCACATCGCTCATCGGCTAACCGGTTGGAATGCCGTCAAAAACCGTGCCGAACAACTGGGGCTTCATTTGTCCGATGACTTAGTCCAACAAATTACTGCCGAGATCAAATCACGTTCGGACGCGCAGGCGATGACGCTGGACGACGTTGATGCACTATTGAGAAAAGCTCAATCGCAGGATTCTTATGCCACGTAATCGTGGTTTCAGAATCGAAGACCCAAGCGTTTTAACAACAAGAATCAACGAATCAACAATCGATAAACAAGGATAGCTAGAAATGGCACAAACAATCGCAGAACAAATTCTCTCTGAGCATTGCGGACGAGAAGTGCAAGCGGGGGAACTGGTGATCACCGAGCCCGATCTGGTGATGGGACACGATTCACTTTCACCGGGAATTATCAAGATCATGAAAGAACAATTGAAGATTGATCGAGTTCATGATCCAGAAAAAATTGCACTGGTTATGGATCACGTGGCGCCGGCTTCTACCGTGGGAACGGCAAACAGCCAGAACTTCGTACGCGAGTTCGCTAGAGAGCAGGGGATTCAGCTCTTCGATGTCGGGCGAGGGATTTGTCATCAAGTGTTGGTTGAAGAACGGTTGGCTCGGCCGGGAATGTTGATATTGGGTTCCGATTCTCATTCTACCAGCTACGGCGCCGTCGGAGCGTTTGGGACCGGGATGGGTTCGACAGATATTGCATTAGCATGGGCGACAGGGAAAACCTGGTTGCGCGTGCCGGACACGATCAAAATCGAGTTTGAAGGGCGGCCAAGTGATGGAGTTGACGCCAAAGATATCGCGTTGAAGCTCTGTCGAGAAATGTCGATTGCCGGCGCGACCTACGCATCGATTGAGTATCACGGTTTGTCCTGGTTGTCACTACCTGGTCGCCAAACCATTGCCAGTATGGCTATCGAGTTGGGCGCCAAGGCGGGCATCTTTCCACCCGATGATGTGATGAGACAACACAACTCCGTTCCCGATTGGTTGTTCGTTGAGCCGGGAGCAAAGTACTCACAAGAGCTTACGTTCAATCTTGATCAACTGGAACCGCAGGTCGCGATACCTCATTCGGTTGACAATGTCGTTGATCTTTCCGATGTGCAGGGGACCAGTATCGATGTTGTTTTTCTTGGTACGTGTACGAACGGTCGTTACGAAGACCTCCGAATCGCGGCCGATGTTTTACAAGACAAGACCATCGCATCCGATATTCGGTTGCTGGTAACTCCGGCTTCGCGCGACGCACTTCAGCAAGCGATGGCAGACGACACGCTCTCCACGTTGGTGGCTGCTGGGGCAACGGTGACGACACCCGGCTGCGGTGCATGTATGGGGCGGCACCAGGGAACGCTGGGAGATTCAGACGTATGCCTTTCCACCGGCAACCGGAATTTTCGGGGGCGAATGGGTGCACCTGACTCGCAGATCTATTTGGCTTCTCCGGCAGTCGCTGCGGCCACCGCGTTGTGTGGCAAAATTGCTGATCCCAGAAGTATCTGACAGCGTACCCGTAAAATTTGAAGTAGAGAAAATCAAAAAGGAAAATTGACCATGGTAAAAATTTGGAAAGTTGGATCCGACGTCGATACGGATCAAATCGTTCCGGGGCGCTACGCCCCCTACATGCGACCGAATGACGAACTGGGTGACGCGGTATTTATCGAAGCCCGTCCGGATTTCAATCAAAATGCGCAGTCAGGCGATCTGCTCGTCGCTGAAGACAATTTTGGATGTGGTTCGTCACGTGAATACGCACCGTTGGCACTAAAGCGAAGGGAAATTGGCGCGATTATCGCCAACAACTTTGCCCGGATATTCTTCCGAAATGCTGTGAACTTGGGGATCCCCTTGTTTGTGGCTCCGGAAATTGTGTCGGCCGTTAACGATGGTGACGAAGTTGATTTTGACTTGGAGTCGGAGTCGCTGCGAGTCAACGGTGTCGAATACTCTTTGCCAGCCTTGCCTGGTTTTGCTCGAGAGGTGATCGAAGTGGGTGGAATGGTGACATACGTTCGAGAGCATCAATGCTTTCCCGGTGAAGAGAAAGTCTCATAAATGCCAAAACTCTGTGTAATTGAAGGCGACGGCATTGGGCGTGAGGTCATTCCCGTCGCGGTAGAAATCCTTCAGGCTGTTGTTCCCGATTTGGAGATAGCGTTTGCCGAAGCGGGTTGGGAGTGCTTCCAGAAATGTGGCGTCTCCGTGCCTGATGAAACACTTGAAAAACTGACGCAATTTGGAGCTGGTTTGTTTGGAGCGGTGAGTTCGCCGTCTCATCAGGTGGAAGGATATCAAAGTGCAATTTTGCGAATTCGCCAGGCACTCAACATGTATGCGAATATCCGACCTGTCTGCAGCTGGCCCAATGTTTCGCCGCGGGATGGGGTCGACTTGATTGTGATTCGTGAAAACACTGAGGGGCTTTACTCTCGTCGGGAAACTTCCGACGGTGAGACCGCAATTGCGGAGAAAGTGGTGACGCGCTCAGCTTCTCGTCGATTAGGTGAGAAGACTTGTCAGCTGGTAAAGCAGTTGGGACGTAAGAAAGTCACAATTGTGCACAAGGCTAATGTTCTGAGTTTGAGTGATGGGTTGTTTCGCGACAGTATTCGAGAAGTCGGCGAGCAGGTGCCAGGGATCGTATGGGAAGAGAAGCTGGTCGATCTTGCAGCCTTGCAAATTGTCTCTGAACCAGAACATTATGATGTAATCGTGACCACGAATCTCTACGGTGACATACTTTCTGATGTTGCCGCATATTGGGGAGGCGGATTGGGAATGGTTCCTTCGCTCAACTGGGGCGATCAAGTTGCCTTAGCAGAACCGGTTCATGGCTCCGCCCCGGATATTGCTGGACAGGGGTGTTGCAAACCCGTTGGCCGCAATCTTGAGCGCGGAGATGTTGGTTCGTTATGTCTGGGACTTGCCTGAGTCGGCGGATCGAATTAAGTCGAGTGTTTATCGAACGCTCCAACGCTGGAAAGAACTTGATCCATCGAATTTGACCGAAGAAATTCGCAATTCATTGTTGCGGAGAATCTAGGGATGAGCAGCTTTGTCTCGTGGTTCGGAATCTAGAAGGGTGAACCTGCCGACCATCGGGCATTCGTTCAAAAAATTGACTCACACAGTTGGGTTACATAAACTGGATTACAAATCGATTGCCGATTGGGACTCGGTGAAAATGGAGGTGACGAATGGTAAGTTTTTTTGGTAAACAATCTTGCACTCTGGGGCTGCTTTTATTGGTTTTGATTTTTGCAAGTGGCGGTTGTGGCAAGAAGAGCCTTACGGAATCGGTGCCTAAAAGTGCTCACGTAGTTTACGAGAATAGCGACCTTCAAGTTGCGAAGTTGGGTGAAGATCGATATGGGGAATTGGCTCCATACCAAATTGTCTTACGTGCTAAAGAAATTCCTTTGGGGAGGTTTCTGTCGTCAGGTGTAGTTGAGATGATGATTGAACGTGGAATGGATGTGAAATTCAAGTTGATAAAGGGTTTAGACGTTACCATTAGTCCTGTAGTGATTGGTGTAAACTCGTCCGAGTTCAAGAATGGCGACGAGGTTGTGTTTTCGGTGAGTGGATACGTCGTGTCGAATTAGAAATTTTGGCGTCTAATTGGAGATTGGGAACATTCATTATGGCCGACTCCCCATAGGCAATCGCCTACGGTGCAGGAACTGCGTTGATGGAGGAGCCACAATGTCAAGTTCAACGTTGTTGGGCTAAACGCGTTGGGCAATTTTGCACGCGTATTGGTTGTGGGATTAGTATTCAATTACAAAAAATATGAACTGAATCGCTTGCCGCTCTCTCGGTCCTGCTGGCGAACGCGCAAGACGTTTGCTTCTTGCTGCGAACTTCCGTGATCTCTGTGGTAATCATTCCCCACGCTGGTTGTTCTCGCCAAAACAAAAAGAGAATAACCACAGAGGGCGCAGAGGAACACAGAGGTTAAAGGAGCAGCATCACCCCCACGCATTTAAATGTGAATCCAAAAAGCTGAAAGTGCAGATCTGACAAAAAGATGAGCAAACTCTTGAACCGTTGAAGTCAGAATTCACCTTGTCGGCTAATAATCAGTTTCTAGATTTGCAATAGCCGAGAAATGAAAATAGGGCGAGAGTTTTTCTCTTCAGCTGTGGAGAAAACGAATTCAAATTAGTGCCTCAAACCCATTGATTCAGTGCCCGATGAATCAGTGCCCAATCGGCGAAGTTCCCCGCCCGTCAACTGCGCCGCGGGAGAGGGGGCATTCGGAGCGTCTTTAAGTAGCCGGAGTCTTTTGAGTTAGATTTGCGAAAGATCGATCAAGGGCAGGTTCGCAGCCAGAAAAAAATGGATCGCGTTTGAAATGCGATCCATTGAGTGTTCAATTCGATTTTAGTCTTCTGGGCGACTTCCATCTCCACACATCATAACGATTCGTGGAAAGAACTCGCCTACGACATCGACCAAATCCTGCTGGGCAGCCATGACGTCATGGATGTTCTTGTAGGCGCCTGGCACTTCATCCAATCCGCCTGCCAATAGTCGAACGTTCTTCTGATCAAGATGCTCACGCCACTCGCCCCAGCGAAACATTTCTTTGGCCTTAGTACGTGACATGCGCCGCCCCGCACCGTGAGATGCAGAGTTAAGGCTGGCCGCGTTGCCCTTTCCACGGACAATAAAGGCGGAGTCCGCCATGTTGCCTGGAATGACACCCAGCTCGCCGACTCCAGCAGGGGTTGCTCCCTTGCGGTGTACATACAGTTTTTTGCCAAGGTGTTCCTCTAGCCAAGCAAAGTTATGGTGGTTCTCAACCGTCGCCAGACGAGTTGCACCAGCAAGTTTTGAGACGTTGCGGTGAATCACTTCGTGGTTGGCAGAAGCGTATCGCCCCATCAAATTCATCGCTTGCCAGTATTCTTGTCCTTCGACAGTATCCATTTTCAGCCAAGAAAGGTTCTTGAGTTCACGGTCCTCACAAATTCGCGACGGCACCTGTTTCATGGCTAGATCCGTATAACGTCGACACACTGCGGCCCCCGCTCCACGCGAACCGCTATGGCTGAGCAGCGCAACATACTGACCGGCCTCTGCACCGTCCAGCGGTTCGTTCAGCGTGACGATACCCCATTCGACAAAATGGTTGCCGCTGCCGCTGGAACCGAGTTGTTTCCAGGCCCTGTCTTTGTTTTCGCGCGTTACTGCTGAGACTGTCCAGTCTTCGTCAAAAACCCCATGCTCTTGTTTTTTAGCGTGGCCGCGCCCCGTTCCAAAAACGGTTCCTTCCTTCAAAGAAGAATCCAGTTTACGGCATTCGGCTGCGTCGTTGCGAACCAGGGTGTCGACACAAAGGTCGGTGAGGGTCAACTTCATACGGCAGGCGATATCGACGCCAACGCCATAGGGAATGACCGCGTCTTCACATGCCAGTACACCGCCGATGGGTAGACCGTAGCCTGAATGCGCATCGGGCATCAACGCTGCGGCACGAGATACAGGAAGACGGCATGCATTTCCAATTTGCTTGAAACTATTTGCATCGATGTCAGTGCCCCAAGTTTGATAGTCGATTGACTCAAGAGGAACATCGTTCTTACGAAATTCAATAATCGAGCGGGCTAAGTCGCCATAGTAGGGATCTGAAACGTATACGTTCGGAGACGCCAATAGTTTTGGAACCAACTTTTTGGGTTCCTCCCATTTTGGGCGCGCTTGTGACGCTGCTTGAACGCATGGAATCGCATCTGAAATACAATCTACGGGTACACCAAGTCCGACAAGTTGTTTCTTATTCATTTGTTTCCGAAAAATGATTTGTTGTTTTTGGTCAGACACGATCCCGTCCACAATGTTCAGGTCAAATCCATTGTCATGGGGGACCTTGAACCTGGCAATTGGTGTGAAATAGACGACTGTGACATCGTAACGATTGAATTCGTCAATGAATCCGTGATGTCGAAAAGGACGATATTTGCGATGGAAACTGCCGAATGCGATTCGAACTGGATCCTCTCGGCAAATACCTGAATGACCTGTAGGATCCAGATTGGCGTATGTCAACAAGAAAACGAACGTAAGAGTTTAGTTCCCTGACCGGGATCTTCGGCTTCATATTTTTGTCGTCAGATTTTTTCGTTGGTCTTTTTTGGTTTGCGCAGCAGCGAACACAGACGTTGTTTTGGATTTTTCACGGAATGGGCTTTGAGCCAAGTCGCATTCCGCCAAAGACATCTTTGTAAAGTGCGTCTGCATTGAAATCGAAGGCTCAGGCCAACGATCTCTTTGCGGACGTTTTTTGTAGATGAACCGCATCACTTTGGGCAAAGCGAATGGGGTCGGGCAAAGCGAATGGGATCGGGCAAAGCGAATGGGGTCGGGAGTCTTTTCGGTTCAAATGCGAGAAAGTTAAATCAATCTAATCTCGCAATCAATATACTTCGGTCACCCAACCAAGAAAAGACTCCCGACCCCTTTATTCCCCAACGACCCCTTTATTCCCCCAACGGCAGCAAACGAACAGCCAAAAAAGGTGATCGTTTTGCTGTTGGTTGACAGTGGCAGCGGTCAGGAGAAGCGGAGCCGAACGTCACGTACGAGCCGAGGCACAGGAATCTAGATCAATCCCAGTTTTTTCTTTTCTCTTGCAACGATTGCTTTATTCTCATTGGCGTTATCTGCCTCAGGGACGGCATCGGAATCAACCTTGAACCAGTCGGGCTGAAATTGGATAAATCCATGCCCACCCTTTTTGTTTGAATTGTTGATTGCCTTTTTTGCCGTTAGCGCTATCACTGCATCTGCCAGAGCGACTTCGCCATTGCATCGGACCTGATTTTCTGGGCTGCCTTCTGAGATACACCAAGCCCAGTGTTCAATTTGTTCTTTGTAGCCGCGTGAGACGGGGCCACTTTGAGCCGCTTTGGCTGGAGCCGCATCGCCACTTGCCGAGGTATCCAACACGGCCGCATTGCCCTTTTTCCTGATCCCCGATTTGGCCGACGTTCCAGAAAGTGGGTACAGCATGACTTCCTTTTCTCGGTCCAGAACCAAAGTTCCCTTGGTTCCCATTACGATTTCGCCATAACCGCCATACCCGTTTCCATTAATGGATGAGTAGGTTACGACGACCTTTTTGTTGTCTTGCGTGCGATAGTCTGGGATGTCGCTTCCGATGAATCGGCCGTCTCTGTACTCGTTTCCATAGTTGTTGACTTGGTCGTAGAATCCGACATCAAAATCGTAGTCATACCCCTGTCCTGGAAATTCGAATGTGCAATAGACATGGTCGTCCGCGTCGCGGTCGCGCGGAAAAATGTGTCTTCCACCGACCGCATGAACGGTTAGCGGGTGAACTTTCTTTCCCGTCTGTTTGCTAAGCGCCGAAACGAAGATACTGGCGGCATCCAATTGGTGACTGCCCAATTCCGCCATAAGTCCCCCGCCCGTTCGATCCCACAGTCGCCATCGCACCAATTCCTCGAGTGCGGTTCGGTGTCGTCCTTCGCCGTAGAAATTTTCAATGTTGTTGTAGCCGTGTTTGGAGGCTTCAACGATTTTGTCCTGATCCCATGCCGTCCACTGCGCGACCTGTGCCGTAAGCTGTTCTCTTTCAGTTGCCGAAGCAGAGGCCAATGCCCTTTTGAATTTCACAAGCTGCTTGGAAATGTTATCAACTTTCTTATTTTGGAAGTCGAGCTCACCACCGGGGACGGGTGGAGCCCAGGTGTCTTTGCCTGGGCGATTGTTTCGATGCCATTGAGCACGAATGTGGTGAATTTCTCCGAGCAATCCCCAGCGGATCAAGTTGACTGCGTTGTCATAGAGAATGCTGTAATGACGTTGATGCCCTATCGACAGGAACATTCCGAGTTGGTTTGCGGTTCGGGTCATCAGTTTGCACTGCATCACGTTGTGAGCCATCAATTTCTCACAGAGCACGTGTTTGCCGGCTTTCATTGCATCGATAGCGCATGGCGCGTGAAGATGCAGTGGAAGTGCGATGATTACGGCATCCACATTGTCGTCTTCGAGGGCATCCTTCCAGCCGTTCATATAGACCTTGACGTTCTTACGCGCCTCGGATTCACTTTCCCAGTCGTAAACTTTCATGAGACCGGGTCTTACACCGATCGTGTTGGGCGTTGCCCAGTCACCATGAAACGCGCGGTGAATACTCGAAGGGCGGATATCGCAGATGGCTGTG
>CBDDAC010000040.1:0-248123 GCA_965224765.1 Mariniblastus sp. | reverse complement strand
GTAAGCGTTCAATTCGTCGCGGCGGACTTTGAGTCGTTTGTTGACCTTCAGCCAGTCGTTTTTGTTGGCGCGACGATTATTGTTCCAGTTGGATTCAAGTTGCGCAAGAAACTTTTTTCGTTCAGCCTTGTTGCTGTGCAATTCAACGCAGCAGCCTCCAAGCCCGTGTTGGACGAGTCGTCGATGAACAACTTCCAACGCTGCGGTTTTTTCCGCAACAAACAGGATCGTCTTACCCATTGCCAGACATTGGCAGATAATATTGGCGATGGTCTGGCTTTTCCCTGTGCCTGGCGGCCCAATCAGCACAAAATCCTTGCCTGCCGATGCCGCCATAACTGCTGCCAACTGGGAGGAATCGGCATCGAGGGGATGAAAAAGCTCTTGAGGATCAAACTGCCTGTCGATGTCGTCGGGGATCGGAATCGGCGATGCTCCCGAATCAAACGCATGGTCTCGTCCGTCAAGCAAATGTCGGACAACGCGGTTGTTTTTCAACTGGCTGGTTCGATCAACCAAGTCTTTCCAAAGGAGGTACTTGGCGAAGGAAAATCTTCCCAATGCACATTCGTCAACGACTTCGACGCCGGGAATGTCGCGGATGTGCTGGCGAACCTGTTGCAGAATCAACGGCACGTCGACTCCGCTTTCGTCTTGCGGCAAGTCCGATTCAAACTGCGTCATGTCCTTGCCAAAATCCTGCTTCAGCATTTGAATCAAAGTCGCGTTGAATCGGGTTTCGTCTTCGTGCATTCGCAGATGAAACGGTGACTGACTGCTCCGTCGAGTCAATTTGATTGGAACCAGCAGCAAGGGAGCGCGGTACGTTTTTTTGTCGCCAGATCCTTGACGCCACCGCAAGAATCCGACGGCCAGGAAAAGTGTATTGGTGCCACCTTCGGCCATGTCGTTTTTCACTTTGCGATAAAGCGTCACCAATCGCTTGTCCATTTGATCGGTAGGCAGGACGCAGCAGATTTCCTTTCGGTCCAATGCCTGTATCGCAAACTCGACATTGAGATCGGAGTCGGTTTTCTGGCGATGCAGTTCAGGGTCGCGGTCGCCGATCGGATTTTGATCCGGCAGTGAAATGAGTTTCAGCCGTTTGTTGTCGGCAAGCAGATTTTCGAGTTCGGCAATATCGTTACAGAGGATGGGAACCGTTTGCTGCGTCGAGCGAAAATTCAACAGCCGATTTCGCAAAGTAAGATCCAACAGTTTCCGTTGCCAGCGATCAATTCGCCCACTTGCAGTCGACGGTTTTTCAACCGATGCTTCAGCAGGCAACTGCAAAAACGACGGGGCGGTGGAAAGTGGGAGGAACGCTTCGTCGACGGTTGCGCTTGTTTCTCTCGATTCGTTGGGTGCGACATGTGACGCCAGGGGCCGAATCTGTGCCATCCGGGCACGCTGGATATCGATGGCACAAACAAACTCCAACTCTTTCGTTTCGCGGGTTGCAGATTTGGCAGCACGAACCGCGTCTTCGAATCGTCCGGGTGGTGAGTGAGTGACGTAGGTTGTCTCGAAGGTGACCAATTCGTGTCCGGCGATCGCTTTTCGGATCTCGCTAATGTCCGACTCAACAATCTGGCCGAGCGTTTTGTCGACCAACCACACACCAGAAAAACAATGCCCCTCCGTCATGACGATGATTGGGTCAAGGCCAACAGCTTCGATGGCCGAAGCAAATAACAGTGACGAATCGAGGCATGTCGCCAGCCCTTGTTTGACAATCTTTTCAGGTCGCCTGGTTTTCTGCCCAACGACTTCAAAACTTTTGGGCGGATTGGCATATGTCAGTCGCAAACCACAGACCGCATTCCAGATCGCAGCTACCAGCAAATAAGCCCTTTTAGGGTCGCCGCTTTGATACCCGTCAAGAGCCGACGGATGCCCATGTTTTTCCAGAACGTTGGCTGCCGATTTCAGAATTTTTGCGACTGCCGGATCGTTGGGCATCACAAACGCGGCGATCAATTCTCCGCCTGAACTGACTCCGCCCCACTCATCCCGTGCCAGCAATCGAACCTCTGTCCGCAGCTCTGTCAGTTCAGATTCGCCGACTCGCAACGAAAATGACGCAACACTTTTTTCAGACTCGTTCAGCCCGGCAAGGTAAGCAGGATCCAATTCGACCGCGCGATCACCGATGGTCAGTTTGTCGCCCGGCAAGATCCGGTCAATGACCCACTGTTTTGTCTTGAGAAACCCGGAATCTGATTCTAATTGCAGAGTCAGGTTTTTTATAGTTTCCTGCGACGAATTTTCGATGACCAGCGACTGAATCAATGGGACTGAATTTTGCCAAGCAGCATAGCTGATGCTGGAACATAAATCGGCTTGGATTAAGGCTTCTTTATCTTCGGGTCGCTTGGCTTGATCGTTCATTCTCGGAATATTGTAAGAGGACGGTGTTCAAACTACTCGACAGCCTTATAGCTTAACAACACCTACCCGACAATCAACGAAATCACACGCTTGCGAAAGCTTCAATCGCCTGAAGTTCGACAATTGAAAGCTTCAGTGATCCTAGCCTCCGTCTAGGCAGGTTCATGGTATTGGTTTTCTTCGTCATCACCCAACAACTCACCATCGCGAAAGAAGACCGTTTTCTCGAGAACTGTTATTGGATCGCGACTATCTGTGCATAGACTGTCAGAAAATAGCTACTTTCTTCTGGAACTTTGCCCCGATCTTTCCCCCTACCTTGTAAGATAAGAATAAGTTTCAGGACTGACGCTGACTCATTTTTTAGTGCAGAGAGCGTCGGTATACCTGCGGTTCTATCCAACTCCCACCCAATTCCCTACTCATCCTGTGCCCAAGGATTTCACGTGCGTTACTCCCTCCCTGTCCTACTTGCCGTTCTAGTTCTCGCTGGTGTCTGTTCAGCTCAACATCCGAAGATTGGTGTCAATTTATCTGAAAGCAATTACTTTACCGAAGAATATGCTTTTACAGACTTGACCTCGAATTTCGCTCCGATTTTTTCTCAAGAAAATGGGGCTAGTTGGGGAGTCGGCGACGAGGACGGAGTCTTGTTTGGCACTGACGGTTATCCCTCGTTTATTGCCAACGACCATTCGGCGCGAACCATTTGGGATGCACCCAAAGGTTACACGGGCGGTCAACACGTTGTACTTTGGGACGGCACGGGAAGTGTTTTGGCTGGGGGCACGGCATCTTCGACAGGACGAATGGAGATTAGCCTTCCAGAGTCTCCCTCATCATCGTTCCGGACGATTTTCGATATCACATCGACAATGCAAAGCGATCCACTTCGAAATTTGAGGATTGTTCCCCTCTCGCGCGAGGCCGACTATACCGGCGGCCAACCAAGCAATCCGTTTCGCTCCGAGTTCATTGATCGTTGGTCATCAATGGATGGGGGATTTCGGTATATGGACTGGAGTGTCACGAATAACTCACCTCTTTCCAATTGGACCGACCGTTCGAAACCCAGCGACATTTCTCAAGGCACCGAACGGGGCGTTGCGATTGAACATCAAATTGCACATGCTAACCTTACTCAAACCAATCCTTGGTTTAATATTCCGCACTTGGCGACCGATAGTTACATCCAGAACATGGCGACTTTGATTCGTGATACACTCGATCCCAATCTCAAGGCACGCGTTGAGTATTCCAATGAAGTCTGGAACGGTCAATTTTCGCAAGCCCAGCACGCGATCAGCCAAGCTCCAACGATTGGTGAAGCTTCGGATGGACTGGGCGGACTTCGCTGGTACTCAAAACGCTCGGTCGACATGTTTGACATTTTTGAAAACGTATTTACCGAGGGGGGAATGACCCCGGATGCGATGGAACGATTGGTTCGTGTGATGAGTTCGCAAGCTGCGAATGATTGGGTCGCACAGCAGATTCTCGAATACGATGATGCCTATCTAAAAGTCGATGCTTTGGCGATTGCGCCCTACTTTGGAAACGCGGTTTCTTCCTCCGGCGTAGAGGATTGGAAAAATGCGACGTGGGCTGAACGGATTGAAATGGTCGATCAGTCACTACAATTTGCGATGAACAATATGGATGACCACGCAACCCTATTGGGCGACGGCGGAAACTATAGCGATATCGCTCTGTTCGCATACGAAGCTGGCCAACACTTTTTGGGGCTACCAGAGACTCATGGCGATACCGAGTTTACTGAGTTGATGCAGGAACTTAATCGTCGTCCCGAAATGCGAGAATGGTATTTTGATTACTTGACACATTGGGATCAAATCGGTGGCGAAGACATGATGCTGTTTTCTTCCATGGGAGAAAATTCTCGGTGGGGGAGTTGGGGGCTCTACGAATACGAGGGTCAACCATTGAGTGAAGCATACAAAATGCAGGGCGTTTTGGACTATATGCAATCAGTTTCTGTTCCCGAACCAGGCTCAATGGCGCTTCTGTCGTGCATGGCGACTTGTTGGATACTTCGCCGACAGCGACGCTCAAGAAAATCGTAGACGTCATTCTCACGCGCGATGATCGTACAAACGGGTTGCCAATCCGGTTGAAGGCGCGATCAACGGATAGATCTTTCTTGCGTGGGTCGAGCCGGCTCGCAACGAAAACGACGCGACACTTTTTCAGACTCGTTCAGCCCGCCAAGGTAAGCCGGATCCCGGATCCCGGATCTAATTCGATCGCGAGGTCACCAATGGTCAGCTTGTCCCGGCAAGATCCGGTCAATTACCCATTGCTTTGCTGCGTCGTCGCGTCAGCCGTAAATGTCCCGATTACATACTGCCCAACACCGCCCTCAGAATTGGCTACATTGTGATCTAGGGCAACACTATTACCAGCCGATGCGGTTGTTGTACGATCAAAATCTCCTGAGCCTCTGGAATCATTGACCCACCACTGGAACTCATACGTCCGGCCAATCAAAAGTTCGCTCATCTCTAACGTTATGGAGGCAGGCGTGTTCCCTGGTTCAAATGCAAACACTCCAGAATCCAAAAGGCTTTGGTATTCGGATGACAAACTATTGTATGGGCTTGCTGCTGAACCAAAATCGCCGTCCACACTAAACATCCCAGTGCCGCCTGAGGTGAGCTCGAAAACACCGGAAACAATGTTTGTAGTTCCCAAGCTATTGAACCCGATAGAGTCGAAAGACACACCATTGATCGCCATCTGCGTAACCCCATCACCGAGATTGCCTGCTGCGACGAGTGCACCACTCAAGCTGACATCGCTGTCGCCCGTATCGTCTCTGGACTATTCCATTGAATAACATCAGCTTCGAGTGAAGCATCCTCAACCGCTCCCGACATCACGAAAAGGCCCACCAAAAACGCAAACAGGATGGGAGAAAACAAAATCTTTTGGCAAATGGTTATGTACATCTCAAACCTCATGGAATATGAAAGACATGGGGACTGAACCAATTTCGTTGACCAGATTCAGAAAGTCAAGTAAATTGGCAGAACTGCGCTGAACTGCCAGCGCTTTTTAGTTGTTTAAGTGGCGCAAGGCTTCCAGCTTGCGATTTCACAGGATGGCAGGCAAGATTCCTTCCCCACTTTAAGAAACTGGGAAGCCTTGTTGAAATTGGCAGAAATTGAGAATAACGCAAACTGAAACGGTCAATGAGGCAATTCAAAATGACGAATCTTCGAATCCCAGCATCACTCTAAAAGTTACTTTGCCGACTTGAGAAAGGCAATTAAATCCGATAGCTCTTGTTGCGTCAGTTGTTCTGCCAGGCCACCTGGCATGACGGATATGTCGCTGTCGCGTCGCTCTTCAATTTCGTCCTTGGGGACAACAACGGAGCGATCGGCTCCAATCACCAAGGTTAGCCGATCTCCGTCTTCTTTTCCGACTAAGCCATTGTGTAACTCCCCGTCGATTGTCATCACCATTGTCGAGCGGTAGCTTTGCTCAAGTCGCGCATTGGGAAACATGATCGCTTCGAGTAAAGCTTCTCCTGTTCGGCTGCCCCCAATTTTCGTGAGTTCCGGGTCAACGTCGGTTCCGAAATCGCCGACCTTGTGGCAGGCGCTGCAAGACGCCTTTTTGCTGCGAAAGACTTGCATGCCGCGAACCGGATCGCCGCCCGACAATTCGGCCAGTTTCTTGGTGACCGCCAGTTGAACATCCGCAGGCGGGCGAGCCAGTTCCTCCGAAACGTCTTTGGCTCGTTGCATCAACTCAGGGGGCGAACCCACGAATAGCTGCATTAAAAAATTACGTGGGAGCGTTTTGGCGGCAGGCGTTTGAGATAGTGTCAACAACATCTTAGTTCGTCTTTCGCAGTTATGCAGCGAGTGCGATGAGGTATTTCAGGGGCTTGAGTATTTTATGAACAGCCCGTGAAACACCGGGTGTTGATAAATGTTTTCTTTGGAAATCGTCTAAACTGTCGGTTCTTAGAGCGGCCACCATCTCAGCGAAGGAAGCGTGCTCCTTTCCGGTCCATTTTCGAAGCGAAGGCGCTGGTTTCTTACGGATGCACTCATGCCACAAGACGATCAGCGAGTACATCAACAGCCCCGTTGGAACCGTTCGTCGAACCGCTTTGGTCTTTCGGTTTTCTGCTTCGCCTAATCCTAAATGCTGCTTGCTGTCTAAGTTCGTCTTTCGCAGAAATCAGAGTAGCGCAATTGTCCTCAATTGCGTCGAAGCGCGTAAAAACACGGTTGAGACAACCGTGCAACAATTTTCTGAACTCGAAGCGCAAGGCAAACCAGTTGAAATAGTCGAGTTTGATAACTATGTACGGTCATGCGCGTAAAAAAAGTGCGAAAGTCGAACTTAGCGATAGATACTCTTGTCCTGCACGACGCCTTCGCAGACAACGGCCTCGTCAGTACAGTTTCCGACAATGTTGGCGGACAGCGTTACGTTGCTGTTCTTGTTGCGACCCAAAACCGCGTGTTTCATCTTGGCTTTGTCAGTCGTGTCGTGGATCTGGCAACCAGTAACGCTGACGGAGTCACATGAGTCGAGAAACAGCGCGGAGGGAGCTGCGTCGCGGATGATACACCCGCTCAGAGAAATGCGTTTGCTACGAATCAACTCGACGAGCGCATCATGAGGCAAGGTTGGCTCGTTGTTCCAGCTTTCTGTCCAGTTTGATTTGCCGATCGGTGTACCACGAACCTGAATCCCGTTAAGCACACAATCGGTCGAGTCAACAATTCGAATATTCGTTTGGAGCTCGCGACCTTTGTGCCAGTCGTTGTGGCCAACAACATTTCCCGAAATGGAAAGATCGTCACAATTTTCTGCGAGTAGATTGTGCTGCCATCCGTTGTAGATGAAATTTCCAGCCAACGAGACACCTCGGCAATGTTGCAAATGGACATTGATCGCCTGGCCCCCTAACACATTGGCATTGATTGCCGCCATGCCAACAGGTAAGTCACCGGTCGGCTCAGCCCCAATGATTCGGATGTTGGCCCCGCCGGGTGAAGGCGTCGCCTGGATCGTATTGGACGCAATCGTAAATTCCCGAACCGACGGCTGGAGCGACTGAGGAGACTGACCTTCTACACCTCGGGCATCAATGTAAATCTCTGCAGTTGGCTCATCCGGTTTCGCCCCCTGATGCGACCGGAAGTTGTTGTACTCAATGTCATTGCCGGTAATCTGCATATTTCGAAGCTCGGATCCTGAGATACGAACCCCGCCGAGCCGGTTGTAGCTGATGTGATTACCAGTAACGTTGAACTGGTGAAGATTGACGTTGTCGCAAAAGACACCGATGCCTGAGTTGTGATAGATATGGCAAGCAGTAATCAAGACATTGCGATTGCGACCCGTCAAACGGATTCCATGCCGAAGTTCTCGCAGCAGAACCCCGGAAATATTTGCCTGCATCGTACCGTCAAGTTCAATGCCGTCAGCTTGAGGATGCCTGCCTTCGATCTCAATATTCTGAATCACTGGCATTCGCTGCTTCTGCCAAACGTTCGGTTCAAACCCTTTTGGATCGGCCGTCGCCGCGTGAGTTCCGACGAACCGAAAGGCAGGGCCAGGGCCATCCATGATGACCTTGGCGGTTCCGGCGGAACCGACGATTCCAATACGATTGACTTTCTCCAGTACGATTTCAATTGGCTTGGTAATGCGATAGTTCCCGCGAGCAAATATGATCTCGCCATCGCCTTCATTAATCGCATGTAGAATTGCGTCCGTGTCATCGGTCTTACCGTCACCTGATGTGCCGAATTGTTTTACTTCGCTCATCTTCCCACCGTTTGACTTGGGTACTGATCTACGAAACCGGAGTGCACCCCTATGATAACAGCTCCAAACCAGTGTTGGAAAAAGACGCTGTCCGTCCGGGGCCGTCCGCCAGATTAAACCAACCCGTTGCCTGTAAGCGAGGGATTCCCCGCATACTTACGCTTCGGGTTATGATTGGTAGGTTCTTGTCGGAGTAACATCCCAACAACAATCATCTTTCCTGGTTCCAAAACAACTGACAGCCAATCGGATCAAATTCTGGATTACCTGGACTAATGACAATGGCGGTCGCTTGATATACTGTGTCGATGAGCGACGCGACGTCAACATCACCCGAGTTAATTCAACTTATTCGCAATCACGATCCCAATGCTTGGGGCCGGTTCGTCGATTCGTACGCGCCCGATATATACCGCTGGTGCCGCAAACTTGGTGTATCAAGCGTTGATTCGGCCGACATAGTGCAACTTGTATTGGTTGACGTATTCAAGGGAATCGAAAAATATCAAACTTCAAAAAAGGGCTCTTTTCGCGGCTGGCTGTGGACTGTAACCAGAAACGCAACGGCTAGTTTCTTTCGTAAAAAGAACAGACAGATCGAGGGCGATGGAGGAACATCATTTAACGATCGCTTACGACAGGTCGCGGATCCGGTGTCAGAAGGATTGGACTACGAATCGGTCACCGGAACCTTTTGCAACGAACCGTCCATCGACACGATGTTGGTCAAGTGGAACGACGTCATGAGTATCGTCAAAAGCGAATTCAATCAGAATCAAAAAACGGTTTTTGAATTGACGCTGGTGCAAGGGCTCAATGCGTCAGAAGCGGCAGGTCAATGTACTCTGTCCGCTGCCAATATCCGCCAAATTAAGTTTCGCATTTTGAAACGCTTGCGCAAATTGTTAGGAGAACAACCCCAATCCGTTGTGTGATATCATTGTATAGACTTCATCTAACAAATCATTGCTTTTCGTTGGCGGTCTTCGAGAGACACTTCGTCGAGTGATTCGTGCCGGAAACCTCGCGCAGCACCGCCAATCGTTGGGCTCTGACCGGAACACCTTTTCTCGAAGCAAATGGGTCGTTTTCTCAGACATACCGACAACTGCAGCAAGTTCTGGATCTCATCAAGCATCAGATTAAATCCGCTCTTGCTCATTTCGGTAATTGGCTCCTTTCTTGTTTTGTCACATCGTTTCGTTAACTCAGTGTAGGGCTCGGACTCTGATGCGATTTGGAACCCATCGGTTTATCCAGCGCGCTGTAATCGGACAAGTACTAGTTGAATCGTCAACAAGTTGGCAGTTCAATGACGTGCAAACTCACCCGCTGCGCCATAGGATTCTGGATCGAAATAAGTCGCTGCAAATACGAGTCTCAACCCGATAGGCCGGCGAGGTACCGATTCCTTGCAAACGCAGCGAGCTGGCATGTTTTCATCTTCCAAACGCCTTTAACAAAAATCGACAATAACTATGACCAATTCTCAAGAATTTGAACACGAATCGGATGTACTCAGAGCGATCAGGAAGTTAAAGGGGCTGGAAGAATCGGATTCGGCTTCCAACGAAAAATCGGATGAGGTTTTACCGTCCACAATTGGTGAATTCCAAATCAAAAGCGAGTTGGGCCGTGGCGGGATGGGGGTGGTATACAAAGCGTACGATCAACAGTTGGACCGGCAATTCGCACTGAAAGTGATATCCTCGCGTCGGCTGCAACCTTCGCAAATCTTAACCAGGAAAAACGAGGATGAAGTTGAGCGGTTTCGCAAGGAAGCAACATCCATAGCGAAACTCCAACACTCTAACATCGTGCAAGTTTACCGATTTGAAGAGAATCTTCCGGTCAACTACGACCCACAACCGGGCGGAGGGAAAAACCCGGCGGCGGAGGTCAGAGATTGTATTGCCATGCAATTGGTCAAGGGTGCGCCGCTGAACAATGTTATCGAAAGCATGAAAACTGAAAACGGAAGGGGCGGTTCCACCGAAGCCCCGAAGAATGCGGTTACGAAAAACGACAATACGACCCGTTCAATCGCTCGTTTGCTGGTCAGTGGCGTTTTTGGAAAAGCTCTGCCCACCGATCCTGAACTCGATGTAACGCTTCTTTTGCCGAACCAATCCATTTCGGCTGCTGGGACAACTCGGCTGGACATTGGCCTAGATACAGACCCGCCGCGATTGGAAGGAAAAACGGAAAATACGGTCGTCGACACTACAGTCGAACCACTCTCCGACATCCCAACCCGCTCCGTAAGCGAGGGACAGGATAGCAACACACCACACTCCCTAATTGCACCCCAACGGGCTAACGAGGAAAATTCCACCACGTCGTCCGCCCAGCGAAACAATCTCACCAAGAGCGTGACCAACATTGGCATCCAGATTGCCAACGCACTTGCCTATGCACACCGCAACAAGGTAGTTCATCGCGACATCAAGCCCGCCAATATTGTATTGGAGTGCGACAACAACAACGAACAGGCCTGGCTATTGGACTTCGGACTCGCCGAGCACTTCGACCCAGAAGTTGGCTTTCAGTCTGAGGGGCTCGCCGGCAGTCTTCGGTACATGGCCCCCGAGGTATTTGAGGGGCAAGCGGGCGTGCGCAGCGACCTCTATTCCTTCGGAGCGACCTTGTTCGAATTACTCACGTTCCAACCATTGATCCCAACCATTTCTTGCGACAAATCCAAGAAGTTCGAGCAATACAAGACCGCCATCCAATCTGGTCAACAGCAGAAACTGACCGGATCGGCGCATTCGGTGCCACGCGATCTTGCTGCAATCATCGACAAATGTACTTCGGTCGATCCGAACGATCGCTACGAAAACTGTCAGCAACTGGAGCAGGACCTGCGCTGGCATCAAGATCGGCGTGAGGTAACTGCTCGACCACGCGGATGGGCCGAACGCTTGTTCCGAGCCTGCGAGAAGCACAAAGTGGCCTCGACGCTGGCGGGAGTGCTACTGGTTTTGGCCTCCTTTTTCGCAATCAACCGAAGTATCGCCGCCGAAAGAGAATCGGGCCTGAAAACGGTCGCCCAAACCAACGCGAAGCAAGCAAGAAAGAGCGAAGACGAAGCCGTAGCCCAGAAACAGATCGCCGTTTCGGAAAAGAACCAAGCGTTTGAAAACTTCAACCTCGCTCAGTCACGACAAACGCAACTAGCCCAACGACTGGCATCGCAGAACATCGACGAAGGCAATCTTGCTGACGCCTACAATGATTTGCTTGACGTGCCTCTTGAAAAACGCGGTATGGATACGCATCTGCTTGAAGACATGGCTCGCGTGCCGGCGACCGAGTTGTTTTCACTGACATCTTGCAGTGCGCAAATCCTAGACTCGGACTTGTCCAGCGATGGAAAACAGATGGTTGCTATCGACGCAGCGGGAAACTTGGTCATTTGGGATCTTGAGACATTGGAACAAAAGCACCTGATCAAGACTGCTCAACTGAACAAGCAAAATCGCCGCTACCTTCATGTTTTGGAAACACGATACTTGCTAGCCAAGCAAAAGAAGCCGCAACCTGCGGTCAACTCGGTCACCGCCGTTTGTTTCGGCCAAAGCGACTCGATCGTATTCACCGCCGCCCTGGACGGATCCATCACCAAGTACGAACTAAACAAAGATCTCGAGCCTTCTTTCGAGCAAGTTGCACAAGTCGAATGTGGCGAAGACGACCAACTATATGTGCTTGCGCGACAGCCTGACACCAATCGACTGTACTCGGCCGGAAAAAACGGAACCGTCTACCAGATCGAGATGAAAGATGGCGCACTGATTGCCGAGCAAATTGGCGACGAAGAAACTCCGATCCTTGCACTGACTACAACCACAGATGGTTTGCTGCTTGGTACCAGCGCCGGTCGACTTGTTTATCAGGAACCTTCCAACAAAACCCGTTTTGAACAGGAACTTGGCAGGGAAATCTACAGTATTGTCAGCCGGTCAAATGAAGGCAGTCCGACGGATGTTTTTGTTGCCTCACGACAACCGCTCATTGGGCGCTACACCCTTGATCGAACAACCGGCCTTTCCATGACCTCGACGATCAACCCCGGCGAAAAAGATCCAGCGAGATACATTTCCAGCCTTGTCGTCGATGGTGACCAGTTGTTTGCCTTGGTCAACAATGGTGAAATGGCTGTTGTAACTCTTCGGGAAAACAGCTTGAACCCGGACGTTTTTCGCTTTCGATGTTCCAGAAAAAGTGGCCTGCAATCACTCATCGTTGGTCTAAATAAGGACAATGAGTTGCCCATTGAACCACCATTTTTCCGCGCAGGCAAATTGATAAAGTCGTCGGCCTCTCCGGTCATTTTTACGACAACTCAAGATTCCTTTGTTCGAGGCTGGTCAGTCAACGACGATCCGACGCAAGCAAGTTTCCTGACGCCAGAAACTCGTTTTGATGGATCGTGCCAAATCGAATTCCAACCGAACGCAACACACCTCGTTTGGGGGCTGAGTAGTGCTGGTAACCTACAGCTAGTTGATACCACAACCGACAAGAAAACCGCGACTCGCAACGCGCACGATGTGGGTACCGGCATCAAACCATTGACAAATTCCGACGCCGTTGTGACGTGGGGCGACCGGGCTATCAAGTTTTGGAAACTTGATTCATCGAATATCGTTCCGTACCGTGAGAAGGATTGGATCAAAACTGACGCTGCAATCCTTGGAGTGGCAGTTCATCCACTCGAGACTCAACTGGCCGCCGTCGACGAAAAAGGCTACTTGCTGGTTTGGGATTTGAAGACAATGCAGCTGTTAACAAAGCAACTGATCACAACGCACGAAGCCCGACCAAACTCCGGCGCGATTGACTATAATCTGGACGGCAGTTTGTTGGCCTGCTTGGGACCCGTGTCGACGGCACCCATCTACGAAACCAAGGCCTTTCGACCAATCCCCGATCACCTGCAAATTGTGTCCGATAGTGGAAAAGCGATCTGTTGGAGTCCGTCCAATTCACATTGCATCATTTTTTCTGACAATAGCAGGCTGGTTTCTAATGTCATCTCAGGCGAAGGAGGCATTCGTCGAAACTTTAGAAGTGCAAATCGAAGCGGCTGGCAATTGCCCGGTGCGATGATCACCACGACAGGTGACCGACGCCGATTCGTAACGCTAACCACCGATAACTACTTAGCTTTTCTCGATCCAGAAACTTCGGATTTTCAATTCAAAACTCACCTTGGCGAAGTCGATTATATTTCGATTGCATCCGCGTCTGGCTCCAACTGCGTCGCTGTTGTTTCCAATGAAGGACAATTGTTGATCGTTCGCCCAGAGCTTTCTTCTGCCGTCGGTTCGAAGACTGATAAAGATATCAATTCGGCTTGGTTAAAAGCAACCGTGAAACTCGATCACGATCCGGACTTCGGGGCGATAGCGCTGCGACAACCTTCAATAGATCAACGAGGAAGACTACATGGATCATTCGTAGAGAAAAGGCCGGGAGAGCATTTTGGACCGCTGTACTACTACTGCGAATCCGGAGGCGATACTACGGCTGAACGGCTACGTCCAGGCGACTCGAAATACAATGCAGAGATCGGTACAGAGTCATCGCTTCAGTTGGCAGGAGAAAACGAATTACCCACGGTTCTGTTCCGCCGTCGGAATCCGATCCACAGCCCATTCGCGTATGAGAAGTTCATTGGGCAGCGAGTCGACAATCAATGGCAGTTTGAACAGTTGGAAAAACAAGCAGCAAATGACTTCATGTCCCCGTTGGGGTTGTTTTCTGAAAATGGTACGTTGAAAAACATACTACACGGGGCAACGAGTGGGTACTATTTCAAAAACACATCAAAGATGGATGGTCGTTGGCAATCGGAATGGATCGGCGTTCAGGGAGACGGCCATTCAATTCAGCGAAGCGTTCAGCCACAATTGGGCAAAAGTATTTTTGGGTACCAGCGATACCGGTTTACCGGCGACGCCAATCAGTGCCACGTTGGGATCTGGGAGAACGACAGCTTTCGGTCGGTGATTGATCCAAAAATCCTCTCGATCACGACTGGGCATGACGGCAATCTCTACGGGCTCGGGCGACAGCATTCCTTGGATGGAAAAGCCAAAGATTTCATCTATGTGTTCAACGACGAGTCCGAACAATGGGTCGAGAAGTGGCCAACGGGACATCGCCTTGAGCAAGTCGGTTGGGTAAACGGCTTCGGGCGAGCGCCCAGACGGACTGTCAATAAACAAGGCGAGATCATTTTTGCGGAAGCCAGTCCCGACCATCATTCGATTGTCTTTCGGCATCACCAAGGTGAGTTGGTAAAGCGGTACCGTTTGAACTTTGATGAGTACATGTACAGTTACAATTTCGTGTGTGACGATCGAGGGAACCCGGTAGTCGTGGCGCTCATGGAAAACACCGGTGGCAAGACCGAGGTGGTCGTTTTCCGCATGAAGCCATAACTGAATTGTGTGACGTGCACCACGTGATAGCGCAACCAGACTCGCGAGCGATTACGCTACGGGTCAGGATTTCCCCTTCGCCAGCCGAGTGTCCATTTAATCACAGCCTCAATGGGTTATGATTGGTAAATTCTTGACTGCTGCTCGCCTTACTGACATGAGACCAATTGTCACAGCAAAAGTGCTCATTTATCATGGCGGATAACGCAAGCCGCTGTCCACAATGGTCGTTGATTTTAAAATCTAAAGTAGCCGTTCGCAGGGTTCACCGATTACTAGATAAGTTACGGAAAAGGAGCGTTGGATGTCTGTAGCTCCGGCTTTCCAGCCGGAGAGCACATCTTCCTCCGGCTGGAAAGCCGGAGCTACCACAACGCTTCCGAACTCGTGACGGCTACATAAATTTGATAGATTTTGTTTTGGCAGCAGCCATAACCTTCCGCAAGTCCAGTTTCCCAACCTCCAGAGTCGAAAAGAATTTCCTGGCATTGTTAGGGTGGGCCGCGAGAAGAAAACATACTAACCCGCTGCGTACGCAAGGAATCCCTCACGCAGCGAGTTATGATTGTAGATTCTTATCTGCTGCTTGCCTTAAAACTATATGTTGATCAAAGATTGATATCCTATGAAACTCGCCTCTTCTGTCCTTGTCTGCCTTGTTTTGGTTTGCTTCTGCCTTGCTTGGGATTGCACATTGTGTGGAGCTTACGCCCAACAACCCGTCAAGAACAAGCAGCCTGCAAGTCAAACCCAAGGCGAATCGAAAAGCGAATCGTTCGACAAAAAGGGATACTTAAAGATTGCCGTTCCGTTCTTGAAAAAGCACTGTCTCGAATGCCACCAATCGGAAGATGCCGAAGCCGAATTTCAAGTTGATAAATTTCTAACCAACCGATTCGATGATTTGACGGTCAAGTCTCATTGGGAAGAAGTCGTCAACGTTCTCAATGGGCACGAGATGCCGCCCGAGTCCGAAGCCCAGCCGGACGCAAGCGAAGTGGCGAAGGTCGTCGACTGGATCACCGAACAATTGACGCGTGCCGAACTTCATCGTCGGAGTTCAGCGATTGTGTTGAGACGCCTGAACCGCGACGAATACAAAAGAACGATTCGAGATTTGATGGGCGTAGATATCGACGTCTCCACCATACCGCAAGACCCAGCGACAGGCGGATTCGACAACAACGGCGGAGCACTCAATATTTCGCCGATCCATATTGAGCTTTACCAAAAAATTGCCCGGCAAGCGTTGGACAAAGCGCTGTTCGAAGGAAGTCAACCTGACAAAATCAAATGGCGTTTTGAACCGGAGACCGGTGATTCCGACAGCAACCGAATCAAGCTGGATGACAAACGACATCGCAGCGTGATCGTAAACGGCGGCAAAGGGCGATCCGAAGGCAAGTTCAAAGTCCTGTATGACCACCACTGGGATCGCAACAACATCAACGTCCGAACTTTGTACGTGCCAACGGCTGGCGACTATACGATTCGAGTTCGAGCAGGTGGTGTCGTCCCTGGCCGGGACGCAGTGCTTATCAGCGCCAAAGCGGCTCATCAGGTTCGTTTAGAAACCATAAAATCCCAAACCGACAACCCGAACACAATCAAATGGAACGTCAATCATCTGCAAAAAAATCTGGACGAGCATTTCGCCAAGTCAAGTATCTACGAATATGGTTCGCCGAGGTTTCAACTGATTCAGCACTTGGGAGGCCAGCCAATCACTCGTGCGGAAATAGATGTCGACGCGACTCGTCAGGAACCGAAGACGTATGAGTTTCGCGTTCCGTTCACGACCGAAGCTGCCGGGATCACAATCAAGTATGCGTATGATGTCCCGAAAGAAATTGAGAATGCCTGGTTTCAGAACAACGGAGATTTTGCGCGGCCTGAACTGTGGGTGGACTGGTTGGAACTCGAAGGCCCGATTTATGACTCATGGCCACCCCCAAGTCACCACAGAATCTTGTTGGATTCTCCAGTGACCAAAAAGAACGAATCAAAACACGCCCGCAAGGTGTTGGCAATGTTCATGCGACGAGCCTATCGACGTCCGGTAGCCGCCAAAGAAATCGACGCGAAACTGGCCTTGTTCGAAGCAGTACGAAAAGACTCTACCTCCTTCGTGGAAGCGATCAAAACGCCGTTAATCGCTGTCCTGGTTTCTCCAAATTTTCTCTACCTGACGGAACCCGGTTCGCCTGTTGTTTCTACCGAGGCTCCGGAAGTTCACAAGCCTCGCGAACTCAACAGCCACGAACTCGCTAGCCGACTTTCGTATTTCCTTTGGAGTACGATGCCCGATGACGAACTGTTGAAACTTGGCAGCGGCAACAAACTGAAAGATAAGGCGGTATTGCTGCAGCAAGTCGACCGGATGCTTTTGGATCCACGGGCACAGGCATTCAACAAGAATTTTGCCGGCCAGTGGCTTGGCGCCCGAGAGGTAGGTGCGAACCCGCCCGTACCCGATCGGTTCCCTCGATACGATCGGCATCTGGAAATTTCTTTGGTAGCAGAAATTGAAAGTTTTTTCGCCGAGATTCTCGAAAACGACTTAAGCATCACCAATTTTATTGATTCCGATTTTGTGGTCGTCAACGAACGCTTGGCTAGGTTTTATCAAATCGACGGTGTCGAAGGCGATCACTTTCGAAAGGTCAAAGTTCCCAAGAGTGTTCATCGCGGGGGCGTGTTAACCCAAGCCGGTTTCCTTTCGACGACTTCAAACGGCACACGAACTCAACCGGTCACAAGAGGCCGGTGGGTGATGAACAATATCTTTGGCGTGGATCCAGGAATTCCTGTTGCCAACGTTGGTGAGATTTCCCCCAAAGTTCCGGGGATCGACAAAGCGACGGTTCGACAGCGACTGGAACTTCATCGCGAATTGCCGCAATGCGCGCGGTGCCACAATCGAATTGACCCGCTTGGTTTGGCACTTGAAAACTACAACGCAGCTGGCGAATGGCGTGACCGCGAGGGGTTTGGCTACAAAGGCCGCGTTGAAAAAGACGATCCGTTGATTGACGCTTCGTCGAAAATGCTTGATGGCACAAAAATCGAGGGCGTTGAGGGCTTGAAAAAGGAGCTGCTGAAGCAGAAAGACTTGTTTTACAAGTGCCTGGCCGGAAAAATGATGACTTACGCCCTGGGGCGCGAACTTGGAGTTACCGATCAAAAATACTTGGACGCTGCCGCCGCCGAGCTAAACAAGAATGACGATACGTTACGAACCCTGATAAAGTATGTGGTGACTTCGCAACCGTTTCAAACAAAATGATTCGCCAGTCGAGCCTCACGTTTCGGCGGGAGCCTCAACGCCTCAACCTTCCGAAAACTTAGCACTTTCACAATTCAGTTCTTCAAAATCCAGTTCAGTTAAATTCAAAAAATCATGTCTACATTTTTGACCAAACCGCTTTCCCGTCGACACGTGCTGCGTGGACTTGGAACATGCCTTGCCTTGCCGTTGCTTGAGGCGATGGTTCCGTTTCCTTTCAAAGAGGACTCAAAGTACCAGCCGTTGAGCAAATCCAACGGCGTCCACCCGCGAATGATCTGCTGCTATGTTCCCAACGGAACCAACGTTTTCGAATGGGATCCCGAGAACGCTGGAAAGGGCTACACGCTTTCCAAATCACTGGAAGCGATCAAGGAGCACCGCGATGACTTTACCGTGATGACGGGTCTCGGTCATTTGGCAACCAAAGGCGGGCACTCGGGCGCGGACACTTGGCTTACAGGCGCAGACTTGACGTCCGTTCCTGGTAAGGGTTACGCGAACTCGGTTTCGGCTGATCAAATTGTCTCCAAGCTTCACGGACAACAAACCCGATTTCCGTCGCTTCAAATGTCCGATATGTCCGGTACAGGTTCCGCGCTCCATAGCCATACACTTTCGTTCGATGCAAGCGGCATTCCGATTCCGGCTGAAAACTCACCCAAACGAGTTTTTGAAAGGCTGTTCGTTCCCAATACTGCCAAAGACCGAGCGGCAATTCTACGAGGGTATGCAGAACAAAAGTCAGTTCTCGATTCCGTTCTCAACGATGCAGAACAGCTCAACAAGAACCTTGGTATCGCAGATCGAGAAAAGATGAATCAATATCTCAATTCGGTTCGGGAGGCCGAGCAGCGGATTGAGCGAATGGAGCAGTGGGTTGATGTCAAGAAACCGGATGTAAGCGACAAAGATCTTCAACTGAATTCGCAACCCCGCAATGCACACGATCGCCCGATGTGGATTGATGTCATGTTGGAGCTTTCGTATTTGGCATTTGTAACCGATACAACGCGAGTCATCACGTTTGAGTGGTCGCGCGAAGCGGGAGGGTTTGGCGGTGGTGGCGAGGCACACCACGAACTGTCCCATCACGGAGGTGACGCGGAAATGCTCAAAAAGCTGGGCGCGATCGACCGGTTTCACCTCTCGCGGCTCGGGCGATTTTTGAAGTTTCTTAAATCGACCAAGGAGGGTGGCGGTAACATGCTGGACAACACGATGGTTCTTTATGGGTCAGGAATGAACTCTGGAAAAGGTGGTGCACACTCTCCCAAGAATTTGCCGACATTGCTTGCCGGAGGGCAGAAGTTAGGGCTCCAACACGGGCAACATCTCGCCTTTGACGAAAACGATCATCCGCCCATGTCAAACTTGTTACTGACGATGATCCAAAAAATGGGTGCTGATATTGAGACGTTTGGCGACGCAACAGGAACTCTAGACGGGTTGGTTTCGTAGTACGGCTTCAAGTAGCTCCGCCTCACGTAGCTCCGCCTTTCCAGGCGGAGTTTATTCGTCTCCGGCTGGAAAGCCGGAGCTACGTGGAAAGCCAGAGCTACGTGAGCAGCCGAAATTACGGTGGCCCCAATTGTTTTAGTACCGTCTCGCTCCATTCTACTTGGAACGGTTCTCCAAATCGCCAGCCCAAGGTCTTGCGCCAAAAGGCCGAAGACCAGCGCCAATCGGATGGTGACTTGCATAGCCCGGCGGTGACTGGGTTGTTTTCGATATACTCGATAATCCGGTACATCTCGTCTTCGTCTCTGGCCCAATGGTTGTACGATTCGTTCTGCCAGAACTGCAATCCCTTGCGCCCGAGCATTCGATTGATTTGTCGAGCCGTCCATCCTTTGATTCCTTGCGTGATCGTGCTCAAATCGACGTTCGGTGTAAGCAACAAATGAATGTGATTACCTAACACGACGAATGAATACAATTCATAGCGATCTGGCACACCCCACAGGAATGAACCCACCATGACAGCAGCGGCCTTGGGATCGCTCAGCCACATCGGTCGGTCGTTGAACTCATTGTCACTTGTGTCATACGGCGAGCTATTCTGTTGGGCGACTGTGTCATTTCGATGTCTTTTTTCGTGCCGAAAACTCGTATGGCTCGCCGCCTTATCCAGAAACCGATCTTGTTTTGCAAATAGCATTCTTGCGTGCCGAATATTCCGCGCCTTTGCCGATTCCTGTTTGCGTCGTGGCTCCCGATCAAGCCGAATCTGTTCTGCTTCCATGGCAGCCCGGGCATGTTTTGGGAATGATCCTTTCAGATTCCAAGTCAAGAATAATGGAAACCCCGGCGGCACATGATGCGGAAGGTTTCGGCGATAAGAAATGCGTTGGGGGCCATTGTTGGTTCGTAGCTCCGCCTGATGAAGCTCCGTTTCGTGTAGCTCCGATTCCGGTTTTTCTTTTTCGCTCATTCCAATTCCTTATTTCGTCTCTCAGAGAATGAGTAAGTGATAAACAATTCCTGCCGCCGACACAAATTTCCCTCGCAAGCTATCACCGCAAATGGAAACCCGTAAGACGACCTCAGCGGGATTCAGAACGTAACCGTTCACGAGCGCTGAAACGATCTCGTAGCTCCGGCTTTCCAGCCGGCGGGGAAGTGCTCTCCGGCTGGAAAGCCGGAGCTACAAACAGGCCTCCAAGACTCCCGGTATCCGCAGTTCATCGAGCAATCGGTAAAACCCGTGAACGGTTACATCAGAACCTACTCGCCGACAAACGTCACGTCGTTGGAGCGAATGAACAACGACTCGGGAATCTCGCGTGCGTCCAGTCTTAACAGCGCCGTGTGGCGTCCGGCGACCAAGTCGACTTGAAAATCCACACTGGAATCCTGAGCGGCCGTTTCAGATTCCCCCGACAATTCGGCTCGCTCAATCGGTTTGCCGTCAATCCACATCTCTGCGTTGGACAACCCTGAAATGGAAAACTTGGCCGTGCCACCGTTGGACTCAACATAGGTTCGCAAGTAAACACCAACGAGTGCAACGTTGATTGGCTGGGTCGTCAATTGATCCAACGCTTGCTTTTTGATGCTTCCGTTGACGAATGTTTGCAACGATTTCCAGCCCTTAACTTCGTCGCCGGCAATCAATTTCTGGTTACCATCTTGTTCGGTTTGATGCGTTCCCGGGAAGATTTCCAATCGCCGCGCAACGTTTTGTCGACTCGCATCAAACTTTCCGGGTTTGCCGAGTTGTACAAGAAAACTAATAAGGTCAACTTGGTCTTTTTGGCTGATCCGATCCAGCAAACCAGCGGGCATCAATGATTTTCCATCTTTTTTCTCCTCCACATCGTCAACGGGAATTCGAATTGTTTTGCCTTCCGCATCGCGAAGGACAAGTTCTTCGGGAGTGCTGCCTGCCTCGATGCCAGAAATGATTTCCCCGTCGACCGTCATGACGATCACCGAGTGATAATTTTCTTTAATTTTTGAATTGGGATCAAACATTGATTCAATGATGTAGTCAGCAGGAGCACTCGCGCCCAGGCTCGTCATGTCCGGGCCGACCTTCCCGCCGACTCCGCCGATCGCGTGGCACTTGATACACTGCAGCGCCTCCGTTCGATAAATCAACTCGCCTCGCGACGGGTCGCCTTCGGTTGCAACCGCCTTGGTGAACTGCACGATTTTGTCCGGCGTCCACTCAGCGGCCGTCATCGACATTCCGGCCATTGGCAGCAGGGCGCCGACGAGTTCTGGCGCCGATCGCCCCCCTTCCTGACCGACTCGGATCCCCGCCAGCGCTGCCCACTTAGGAAGTTTGTCTTGCAAAGCTGCAGCGATTTTTGGTGCCGCGCCCTTTTTGGACAGCATCGCACGCCAAAGCTGCAATGCTTCGGTCTCGTTCGTCGTATCCGCAAGAGTTGCGAAGAATGATGGCATCGCCAATCCGATATCCTGACGAGCAAGTGACGACGTCGCTACGATTCGCAATGACATTTCAGTACCCGAACTGGACAACGTTTTCAAAGCGTCCAATGCCGACTCATCTCCGACCTCTCCTAACGTACGAACTGCAGCCAAGCGGAGGGGTTCAGGCAGTAATTCATTGTTAGCTGTTTTTGCGACGCGAGATACAGCCTGTTTGACTTTCCAAGCCCCCGTCAACTCAAGTGCTGACAGTACGACATTTGTATCGGAAGAATCTAAAAGCGGCCCAAGTTCTGAATCCAAACTCTCGAGCCGATCCGGTCTTAGGTGACGTTTCGATTGAGCGTATGCCAAAGCCTTCAAAGCACGGCACTTGGCATTGGCGTTAAAGTTGCCCTGCACAACGCTACGATAAAGCTTCAATAATTCCGCCTTGTCACCAGATCGCCCGATCAACTCGATCCAAGGCCCCTGACCATTCTCGGCGATATCATTGTTTGCCAGATAACTTGTTAGAAAACGACTAGCGTTCTCAGGCGCAACGGTCGAGAGAACAAACTCCAACTGCTTTTGGCGTCGATCAGAATCGGTTGCCAGCCACTCTGGTTTTTCAAGGCGTGCGATCAACTCGGTAGAATTTTCAATGACGGCCAGTTGAAGTGCATGTTTTACAAACCGATCCACCGGATGGTTGATCGCTTGCAGTAATATTGCGATGGCATCTGGATGTCCCGTACTCGAAATCGCACGGATAGTTTCGAGCCGAACACGGGGATGAGGATCGTTAATTAATCCCTCGAACCATTCTAATATTCTGTCGCCCGGAATCGGTTCGACCAAATCGGTCTCGGGATCAGACCAGTCGCTTAAAACACGAACCGACGCGGCGCGAATTTCTGGAGTTTTACTGGACAAAAGCTGCCCCAACAAACTCAAGTCGCGAATGCCCAACGCCTGGCAAAGCCAAAGCCCTTGGAGCCGCGCCGCGTCATTCTTTTGCGCCTTGATCCATTCGGGAATCGCGGACTCACTTTCGTCGCCCCGCTCGATCAACACGCGGCGCGATTGGTCGACTTGGTAGCGATCATTGGAAAGCAAATTTCCAAGCAGCGTTTGGGTCGAGGCCTCAAAAAGATTGACTGGTTTTTGTTCAGGCTTGTCCTTAGCACTGATTCGCCAAATGCGACCATGCCAACGATCACGTCGTGGGTCACGGAAATCGACTTCGCCATGGTTGATGATCGGGTTCGACCAATCCGCAACGTACAGCGCCCCGTCAGGCCCCTGTTTTACATCAATTGGGCGGAAGCTACTTTCGCTTGTGCGGATCAAGTCATCCGTCTGTTCGCTGGCAAATCCTGCACCATTTTCAAGCAGCTTAAACCGCGTGACTCGATTGGCGCGAAAATCACAAGTCACCAAACTTCCCTGCCAATCTTTGGGAAATGAATCGCCCTGGATGATCTCGGCAGCGCAGAGTTTGGGATACTTTCCAGCGCTAATTAGATCAAGCAAATGTGGCGCGGACGGCGTTGGGTTGATCGTTGCTCCCGGAAAAATATAAGCAAGTCCATCAAATCCGGCCCCGTCGGTCATAAACGACTGGCCGTTTCGATCAAACTGATGCCCCCATGAATTCCAAAGCCCATGAAAGAAAGGCTGCATTCTTAGTGTCTTTGTTGATAGCCGAAATCCGCCACCGGCCACGTGTCGAACCACGCCGTGCGGCGTCTCGGTGTTGGTTCGTGTGTACACCGACTGATTCATGTACAGCCGACCATCGGGCCCCCAAACCAAAGTGTGTAAATTGTGATGGGTGTCCTCGGTTCCAAAACCGCTAAGCACCCGCCGTTTGAAATCTGCCTTGCCGTCGCCATCGGTGTCCTTGAGAAAAAGCAAGTCGGTGCTTTGGGCGACATACACGCCGCCGTCTCCGGGGATGACGCCGGTCGGAATCAACAGCCCATCGGCAAACACGGTTGACTTGTCCGCTTTGCCATCGCCGTTGGAATCTTCGAGGACGACAATTTTGTCAGCTTCGGCCTGTCCGACTTCGATCATGGGGTATGTTTCGCTGCTGGCAACCCACATTCGGCCCGCCGGATCGAAATTGATTTGTGTCGGCTTGTTGAGCATCGGGTTCTCGGCCCACAACGTAACTTCCAAACCATCTGCGACCGTGAACTTGGGTTGCGGCTGAGCAACGAATTCTGCAAAAGCCGATTCTGTTCGAGGGCTTTCAATATTTGTGCGAGTTCCACGGAGTGATCGGAGTTGAGCGATCACCGATTCCTCGGCTGGCGATCAATAAATCGAATTCCGGAATCTCTCCAGCGTTTTGGCCTTGTTCGTGTTTTCGAAATCCAAACACGTAAGCCATGTTGGCTGGCCGCGACCGGTGAAACCACCATCGGTTCTTCCGCAAGATCATTTGGCGTAGCGACTCGGTCTGCTCGCTCGATTGCCATTGTGATTCGGGCAATTTTAGTTCCGAGTGGATCGCAATCGCGACTTGTTTGTAGCCACTATCATTAACGTGAATCGGGTCATGACGAAATTCTGAAGCCAAAGCCACATTGGACAAATCAACGTAGCTTGCCTTCAACTTGCTCGCCAGTCCTTCGATTGACTTGTTATATCTCTGCGCAGTTTCTGACGTTATTCGAGATTTGCCATGCGGCGGCAACATGGAAAGAAAAACGAATCGCACTTTTTCGTTTTGACTTCGTAAATGCATACTCAGTCGTTCGTAGTCGCGAATGAAACTGGCAGGATCAGATTCTTCCAACGCGTTTGCCAACCCATAGCCAAGAATCACAACCGTGGGATTCGTTTGTTCTCAACTGCTTCACAAGTTGCTTCCAGCCGTCGTCGTCTTTCTCTTCCCCCGCACGAACATCACTGAGACCACAGCGAGACTTACCTGTTGGCGTATCGGCATTCCAGCCTAGGTTTCGAAACGTAACATCGGCCTCCGAGAACGACGTCGTTAACATCACTTCGATCCATCCAGCGTATTGCTCTTGTTCGATGAGTCCGTCGCCAAGAAAAACGACTCGATCGCCATTGTCCAACTCTGAACTTTGTTTCCTGGGCACTAGCGACAGAATGCAGCGTGGCAAAAACAACCGTCAGAACGAGAGCTACTGTATTTCTGACAGGAAAGAATGAAGAATGAGGCATCGCTGTTATGACCTATTGAGTTTTGTTGTCCGACTTGCGGGATTCAATCCGTTGGCTTTTCATCAAGTTAGCCATGCAATTTTGATACAACAAAGGTTCTTGAGCAATCCGGAAGTTGCAAAAGAATTCGTAACCGTTCACGGGTTTTACCGATTGCTCGATGAACTACGGATATAAGGAGCCTTGGAGGCCTGTTTGTAGCTCCGGCTTTCCAGCCGGAGAGCACTTTCCCCTCCGGCTGGAAAGCCGGAGCTACGACATGGTTTCAGCACTCGTGAACGGTTACAAGAACTCAAAGTTATTCCGTCACAAACACAAGCACACGAGGTTGATCTTTGGATGTGACCTTTGCTTGAGCTGTGGCCTTGTCTTCCAATCGTCCTTCGCTGACGACCTTCCCAGTCTTTGGGTCATACACGCGATACGATCGAGGCACTTCGCGCGAGATGATTGGCGTGTTCCCTCCTTCGGGAAGATACAAAACGAACAGCTTGCCCGGCACGAGCAAGCCACGTCTTCCGTAAGTGCAGAGTCCAGTTCGGTTTCATTCCGGTTATTGGAAGTCCGTCAAAGATTTGGGCCGCGATGCCGGGATATTTTGAACCGTCAAAATCGAGTGCTTCTCGCCAGCCGGCTCCCGGAGCAGTACACCAATTCGCGTGGCCGGGCTCGTTTGCGTGCAGTCGCCACTGCCACAAACTACCGGCCCCATAAACCACGCCCATGGTTCCGCCAGCGGTGAGATTGCACCACGCTTCGTGCCCCTGCCACCAGCCAGCACCGTTACCTGTACGACCGATGTTCTCGTAAGTCGACTCACCATTGGCAACCGCTTTCTCCGGACGATTTCGCCACATGTCAGCCACTCGTTCGGCCAGGTGTTCACCATTGTGTCCCGTTTGACACCACTGAAAATCCAGCCAGTCTTTGTCTTGGTGCGTGCGATACTCCGCATGTGGACAATAGTGAATGCCCGTAGGTTGCTGATAGGCGTCCCACTTTTCAATCATGCTTCCAGCAGCATCAAGTTGTTTTACAATGGCAGGCTTGGTCGCCGGTCCGTCGCCCCCGACCAGCCAGATCGCCGGCCGAGCACCATATCGGGCAACCAGATACCGGCAGTAGCGAGCGTAGTCATCGGCGCTGACAACATTTCCCGCAGTCCCACCGCCCTTCCATCCGTAACCATGAAACACTGGCTGGTAGACCGGCGCGATTCCGTAGTTCGTCAATACGTCTACCAACTTGTCAAACTTTTGAAAGTACTTCGGATTCAATTTCTGGAGTGACCCGTCGGGTAAGTCTTCGAAGCCAACATCGAAACCTTCGTCCTCGGTTCGTGAGCGCGGCCCGCTGACGCGCATGTCCGGCTGGACTGTCATTAGCAGAACCGCGTTGTAGCCTTTGCTGCTGCGATCGCGGGCATAGGTTTCCACCTGTTTGACCGTCGCTCGCCAAGGCAACGCCCATGCTGTATCGGCGCACAACAATCGAGGTGTCCCATCGGCATGAATCAGATTACGCCCGCCGGTTGGGATCTTCCAGAAACCGTGCTGCGTAAATATTGACGCCGCATCGTCATTGTTGGGCACCGATTGCAGTATCCCGGTATGGCCATGTAGTCCTGGATCGGCATCGCGATCCGCAGCCGTCCAATGCCACTCGCCTTCCGATTTCGTGGAAGCAAATCGGACCCGAAACGTCTTGCCGCCGTCCCAAAACATCGGTCGGCAGGTCGTCTCTCCATTTGTATGTTCGAAATCGACCCAAGCTTCGACATCCATGTAAGGGTTGCCAGTCTTGCGCGAAGCCGTGAACTCCAACTCGACTTCTTGCCACTGAGGAGCATCACGGGGCAATTCATTGTTAGCAAAGCAAGCCCTTGGAACAACGAATAGCAGGACGATTATCACTGCCGTTTGAATTTTTTTATACATTTAAAACAACTTCACGAGTGCGGAAGTTTTGTCGTAGCTCCGGCTTTCCAGCCGGAGAACACATCCATCTCCCTCCGGCTAGAAAGCCGGAGCTACAGTCTGCATCCAATACTCCTTTTTTCCGTCTCTTGTCGAGTAGCCGACGAAACCTTTGAACGGTTGGACTGCTATCCATAGTAACGACTAGACGCTGTGCTCACCACCACTTTTGGTAAAGCCGTTGTGCTGCCCAGGGCTTCTTAGTTGTTTAAGTGGCGCAAGCGTGGCGCATGCTTCCAGCTTGCGATTTCACCGGATGGCAAGCTGGAAGCATGCCCCCACGTTAAGAAACTGAGAAGCCCTGTTGTGCCACCTCTTGTTCTTATATTTGCCTTCTACCTGTGGTAACATGGTGTGGCGAATCCACCAGTCCAGTTTCGTTAGGAGTCCCTTGTGGATGCGTCTTCACATCGCGGTCCAATTTACCAACAACTCAATGAGCGTCTGAGGAAATCACTCGGTGACGAGTACCACTATGGTGACAAGTTTCTTACGGAACGAGAAATCAGCAAACAGTACTCCGTCAGCAGGGCAACCGCGAACAAGGCACTTGCTAGTTTGGTATCTGAAGGAGTTTTGGAATTTCGCCGCGGCGTAGGTACGTTCGTTCGGCGTGAACTGATCAACTATGACCTTCGGTCGTTGGTGAGTTTTACAGAAAAAGCCAAGGCTGCTGGAAAGAAGCCACAAACCAAACTGCTTTCTTTCTCGAAAGTCTCCGCGTCCGAGGCTAAAGATTTGGTGGCCGAAGCATTGGGTGTAAAACCGGATGCGTCGCTTTGGGAAATGGAGCGGCTGCGGCTGGCCGATGGTCTGCCCGTAATTCTCGAACATCGCTACGTCGTCGCAGCTCAATGCCCCAAGCTCACAAAGACGCAAGCCAGCGGTTCGCTCTATCGTTCGTTCACCGAGAATCACAAACTTCAAATTGCAGGTGCGGACGATATTATTCGCGCCGTCCGATTGGCAAAAAGGGAGGCACGAATGATGGAGGTGCCAGCCATGTCACCTACATTGGAAGTGACTTCAGTTGGCTTCCTGCAAGACAATTCACCGTTGTGGTGGGAAAGAACGTTGTACCGGGGAGACCAGTACGAATTCCATAGTCGGCTCGGCCCAATTGCCGCTTCAACGCCAGCACGGGGTAGGCTAAGGTAGAGTAAGCCGTTCGCGAGGCATTCGAGTGCCGAAACGTTAACGTAGCTCCGGCTTTCCAGCCGGAGGAAACGCGCTCTCCGGCTGGAAAGCCGGAGCTACTACCCAATGTCGGCGTCCAAAGACAGTGTCCATTGACAGAGAAATTCATGACTCGATTCATTGTTCTATTCTCACTTTTCCTACTCTCATCGTGCCAGTCAACCTTTGCCCAGACCCCTCAGTGGATTTGGGGAGCAGAAAGTTCGGAGGAAGGAGAGGTCTTCCTGGAAGGCACCTTCACCCTGGATGAAATCCCGACGAGTGCAACGCTGCGGATTACAGCGGATGACTTTTTTGTGCTCAATGTCAATGGAAAGTTCTTGTTGTTTAGTGAGAACTGGCGCAATCTTCGCAATCTCGACGTGACGAAACTACTGAAAGTCGGCGACAACCGAATCACGGCTCGTTGCAAGAACGAGCAAGGTCCGGCGGGACTGCTTGCCTGGCTAACGATGACCATGAAGAACGGCCAAACGAAAGAGATCGTTACCGATGGCCAGTGGAAGACAAGACGTGGTGGCGACGTTCACAAAAAGGAACCGTTGATTACTGCAAAAGTTCTCGGAGCACGTGGAATGCAGCCGTGGGGCGATCCATGGGGCAATGAAACAACGATCGACGTTGTGGACGGTTTCAAGGTGGAGAAAATTTACGACGTCCCCGCCAGTGAAGGTTCATGGGTTTCAATTTGCAATGATGGCCATGGCGGATTCTATGTGTCTGATGAAAAAGACCAAGGGCTGTACCAGGTCAAAACCGGGCGAACGTCGCACGGTACGGAAATGGTCCAGACAAAAAAATTGCCAGTGGATCTTAGCGGAGCACAGGGGATGGTCGTCATCGACGACGTCCTGTTTGCTCAAATCAGTGGAGCCGGTCTCCACCGTATTCAGGATACAGATGGTGACGGCTTGGTGGATAATGCCACGCTTGTTTCCGGCATGGATGGGCACGGTGAACACGGGACTCACGGTTTGCTTCGCGACCCGGTTAGCGGTGGGTTCTATATGATCGCCGGCAACGGGACTGATCTGCCGAAAGTGCGTCGGCGACACAATCCGGTGTTCCACGAGGATTCACTTATGGACCGCATTTGGGCTCCTAAGATGCTCAATCGCAAAGGCTGGACAGTGCCCGGAGGATGGGTTTGTCGGTACGACCTTGAAACGGAAAAAATCGACTTGGAATCTACAGGACTTCGAAATGCCTATGACCTTGCCATGAACGAATTTGGCGACAAGTTCACGTTTGATTCCGATGAGGAATGGGATCTCGGAATGCCTTGGTATCGTCCAACGCGTATCTATCACACCGTCAGTGGTGGCGAGTACGGTTGGCGTAGTGGTTCGGACAAATGGCCAGCCTATTACGAGGACTTATTGCCGCCGGTGCTGGAAGTTGGCCCCGGTTCTCCGACAGGAATGCTGAGTGGAGCCGGAGCGAAATTTCCGGCAAAATACCAACGCTCGATCTTTGCATTGGATTGGACATATGGAACCATGCGGGCGATTACGCTAACACCTAACGGTGCTTCCTATTCTGCTGATAGCCATGAGTTCCTGAGTGGGACACCTTTAGCGCTGACCGATGCCGTGATTGCCGACGACGGCTCGATGGTCTTTCTGGTGGGTGGTCGCAAGATTCCTTCGGCAGTCTATCGGGTCACCTATGTAGGAAACGAATCGACAGAACCGGTGGACGATGTCCGGATGAAAGACGCCAATCCGGCTCGCCAGAAAAGGGCGGCACTGGAAGATTTTCATGGGCGTGTTGACGGCGAAGCGATTGGGCAAGCATGGCCATTGCTTGCCAGTGAAGATCGATTTCTTCGATTTGCCGCCCGGGTCGCGATTGAGTCTCAACCAGTGGATCAGTGGCTTGCTAGATTGAAAGCCGCAGATGACCCGCAAACCATTGTTACGGCGGCAGTCGCGCTGGCTCGTGTTGGTCAGCCCGAGCATGCAGAACTGGCCCAGACAAAGCTCGACTCGCTGGATCTCGTTTCACAGTCTGACCCTTTGTTGCTGGGATTTTTTCGGGCCCAGGCGTTGGTGTGGAGTCGGCTGGCAGTTCCTTCAAGCCCTTTGACGGCAGGCGATCGTTTATTGCCGCTTGCTTCCAGTAATAATCCTCAAGTGCAGCGTGAAGTTATCCGGTTGATGGTCAGTTTGAATGACTCGCGAATTCTCGAGCCAGCATTTTCCTGCATCGCCGACAACCGCCCAACCGGACTACCCAAATGGAGCAGCACAGAGTTGCTTTCTCGAAACGAATCAAAATCGTATGGCGGCACGTTTGCGCGGTTCCTGACGAATCAGCCACCGCTCGATCGGATTCAAATTGCGACCTTCATCGCGGACTTAAGCGGCTCTTGGACTAAAGAGCAATCAGAAGCATTCTTTCATTTCTTGATTGACGCGAGTGGTCGATCAGGCGGCGCTGCCTATCTCGACTACCTCGGCACGATTCGCAATCGAGCCTTGGATGCCGGAGGTGATGAACTCGCCAGAATCGCAAAGGATCTTCCGTTGCCACTTACCAACCTGCGTCCCATTACCGTCACTCCACCGGTCGGCCCCGGGCAGAAGTGGACGGTTGATCAAGCGATCGCAGAATTCAAATCGGTCGATGCGTCAGAGATGGATCTCCAGCGTGGGCGCAATTTGTTTCATGCGACCAGTTGTATCAAATGCCACCAATTTGACGGCGAAGGAGGTGCGATTGGACCCGACTTAAGCAACGCTCGAGGGAAATTTGATGTCAAAGCGATGCTGGAATCCATCATTGAACCGAGCAAGGCGATCTCCGAACAATACGGCACGATGACAGTGCTACTTGACAGTGGAGAAATCATGACGGGAGTCATGGTCAAAGGCGATGACGGCACAGTCAATATCTACGAAGGCGAGAAGCTTCATACGATTGACGAAAGTGAGATCGAGCAAATGAAACAATCGACTGTGTCGATGATGCCAGCTGAATTGGCGAATACGCTTAATGCCGAGGAACTGCGCTGTCTGATCTTTTATATTTTGGGAAAGTGATACTCAACAATTCCACCTCGCCCCTCTGGACCAACGTGTGAGACAGCTTTGAAGTTTTTCAAAAAGTCAATGTGGCACGACTCTCCGGGTCGTGGTCCCGGTGGGTCGATCTTAGTTCTCAGTATTCTAGTAAATGGCACCTTTCAATGACTTGCAACTTTTAGTGACAGCCCTTTGCGGGCCTTGGGCAGTTGGTCTAATTCGTCGACATACCTAGTTTTAAAGGTAACCGTTCACTGGTTTCACCGACTACCAATAAACTAACGGAAAAGGAGTTTAGATGTCTGTCTGTAGCTCCGGCTTTCCAGCCGGAGAGTGCAGTTCCCTCCGGCTGGAAAGCCGGAGCTACAGACGGGCTAGGAATTGAGATTTTGAAAGACGCTGTCAAAGATTTTTCCCGATTCATACGCGCAAAGTCGCCAATAGATTCAAACCTCAATTCGTGTCCGCTTTCATGATTCCATCCGGTTTGCAACGTGACCAGCTATCCAGGTTGTTGAAAACCCGGAAAATCATTGAGTATCGACTGGAATAGCGCGAACACCGGTTTATATTGGGGCATGAAAATGCGGCATTGAATCCTGCCGCTTCCTCCTTTTAGACCTTGTCCGTTCCGCACCTTCTGAGCCGCACCATGACTTTCAACAAAAATCAGTACGTATCACTTAACTGCGAACAACTTGAAGATCGTTTAATGCTTTCGACGGTAGATGTTTTTGCCGCCGGAGTGACTAACCAGGAAACGATTCAGCTAAAGATTGACGACGCAGTTGTTCAAACCTGGTCAAATGTTGGTGGTGATGCGTACGGCAACGAGTTTGTTCAACTAAGTTACACCAGCGCTGGGGATATTGATTCGGGACAAATCAAAATTGAATTCACCAACGATTTGTTCGACGAGTCTACCAACACGGATCGTAACGTTCGCATCGACAAGATTGTTGTCGATGGGTCAACCATTCAAACAGAGTCGCCCGATGTATTCTCGACAGGGACGTGGAAACCGGCAGACGGGATTGTTCCTGGCTATCGTCAAAGCGAATTCCTACACTCCAACGGATTCTTTCAGTTCCCCTCACAAGATGAAGGCTCAACCATTCAAATTCGCGTCAGCGGCGACGAAGGGACTGAGCAATTCAACTTGCTGATCCATGATGATGTCGTTGCCACTTTCAGCGCGACGACTAATTGGCGTACCGTAAGTTACACACACAACGAAACGGTTTTCGCAGATGATGTGCGCGTCGAGTTTTTTAATAGTCAATGGGATCCCGGTCAAGGAATCGACTCGAACCTCAATATCGACTTTATCAACATCGACGGTCAAGCCTTTCAAACCGAAGCTGCTTCTGTCTATTCAACAGGTGCGTGGCAAAGCGACGAAATTGTGCCTGGGTTTGGCCGTGGTCAGACGTTACATGCGGATGGCTATTTTCAATACGCAGGCACCACCAACAACAATGGCTCCAAAATCGTGATTCGGGCACGCGGAGATGAAGGCGTGGAGCAATTCAATCTCGTGATTAACGGGCAGGTTGCCAGAACGTTTACGGCAACGTCGACAACAGGCGAGTTTCAAACTTTCACCTACACGCACACAGGAACGTTCGAAGCCGAGGATGTTCGAATCGAGCTAATTAATTCTTCATGGATTCCCGGGGTGTTTGACTCAAATCTGACCGTGGATTTTATCTCGGTTGACGGAAAAGCTTATCAAACGGAAAGCCCAGCGGTCTATTCAACCGGCACATGGAAACCAGAAGACGGCATTACTCCCGGTTTCCGAGAATCAGAGACCCTGCATGACGATGGGTACTTTCAATTCGCGAACACGAGTTACGTGGCTTACAACGATCTGGGAAGCAACGGTGAGTGGAGCGACGTAGAGTCTTTGGGGCTTATCCCGATTCACGCAATCGTACTACCAGACGGTAAAGTGTTCAGCTTTGGCACAACCGAATTGGGCATGCAAAGCGGACAGTTCATCTACAGCCTCTACGATCCAGAAACGGGTGTTGAAGTCGTCCTGCCAAACACTTCCGATACCGATATCTTCTGTTCAAATATGTCAATCGACCCGTTAACAGGCAACGTCATGATTTTTGGTGGTGACGCCCGCGGCGAAGGCGGCCCAGTTAATGATGCTATCAATGATGTAATTGTTTTCGACTATGCAAACCTGACCATTCGCGACGCGACTCAAGGCGAAATGCAGTACGACCGTTGGTACGGTAGCAGCATCACGCTTCCCAATGGCGAAATCCTCGTGCTCGGTGGCAAGGGCGGATTCGAAGATGTTCCTGAGGTGTTCAACGCCAACACTGGTTGGCGTACGCTCACCGGCGTCGACATGAACATCACCTATTACTATCCGAAAATGTGGGTTACCAGTAACGGAAGTGTCGTCGTGTTTACCGGTGCAGGCAATATTTACCGGATCAACACTTCGGGCAGCGGAAGTTCACAGTTGATTGGAAGCGTCGGGGTTCCGCATCAAAGCTCCAGCCCGGGGATCATGTACGACGTGGACAAGATCGCTGTCATTGGTTCAAACGCCAAGATTTATATATCGGACTTGAGCGCGGCCAACCCGACCTTTACCCCCGTGGCCGATCTCCTCTCTGCCCGACGCGATGGTGGGATGAGCATGCTTCCTGATGGTCGAGTCATTGTTACGGGCGGTGGAAGTCAATTCAACGTACTTGCTTCAGCCGTCTACGCGGCGGAAATTTGGGATCCTGCAACCAACGAAATCGAACAAGTTGAATCACTTGAACTGGCTCGACTTTATCATTCCACTCATCTACTTTTGCCCAACGGTACGATCTGGTCTGGTGGCGGCGGCGCACCGGGGCCGCTGAAAAATCTTAACGTTGAATTCTTCGCGCCTGATTACCTTTACGCCGCTGACGGAACGTTGGCCGACAGGCCTTCGATTTCTGATGCACCGCTGAACGTCAATAACAACGAAACGTTCTTGATTTCGGTTGACAACGCATATGCGATCGACCGAATTACGGCCGTCCGAAGTGGAGCGTTAACCCACGGGGTCAACAATGACACTCGCTTCGTCGAATTGAGCTTCCAGGTGGTGGGCGGCAACACGATTGAGGTCACATCACTGGGTGCGAATTCAATGGTTCCCGGTACGTGGATGCTGTTTGCATTGAACGATGACGGTGTGCCATCGGAGGCAAGCATGCTGGGTGTTGGGATGGCAGATGTCGTTGATACACCAAACTTCCTTGAGTAAGATCTCATGTCCCTTCTGATCATCTCAAGTGCCTGTGTTCAATGCGGGCGGCTTCAGCCAAAACCTGTCGCCAACGTTCTTTGCAGGTCGACTTGGCTCCTAGCATCGTCAACCATTCCGATGGAAACCCAGGCGTGTGATAGGCATCGCAACTGGGAAACAGAAAATCGGGCTTCGAATGGTTCTCCGTCCGGCAACCGCGTTCGAATTGCAGGTTTCGCGATTCGAAAATTGGCATCAAGTGGTTTTCAAAAGCGTAACCCATTCGTGACTTACGGCGATTCTGAACGCTAAGTGAAAATGAAAGGAACTCATCAACGTCATCGAAGCCTTGATGGAGTCGAACCTGAACGAAAGAACGTTCATGGCGAGCGATTCCAACTGAGCCACCGTTTCGGGTTTGGTATTCTTTGTCCTAATTCCCGACATCAGGCGGCTACGAGTTTGCGAATCAAAGACATCGACCATCTTGGCCAATCCTAAATGAATTTCTTTTGCCGCCGCTTGCGTGCCGGGCGTTTCCCCTTGCTACCTTCTGCGAGTACCTGAAGTAAATGCGGCTCGACCGCTTTGGCAACTGCTTCGATCACTGGAACAACAACGCTGTTTCCAAACTGGCGGTAAGCCTGGGTGTCTGAAACGGTGATCTTGTATGAATCAGGAAAGCCCATCAGTCGGGCACATTCACGTGGCGTCAATCGTCGCGGGTTGGATCGCGGGCCACGCTTAAAGCTGGGCAGTTCGTTCGGTGTCTCTTGCAACCAAAGACCACTCCGACCAAGAACATACTAATCAATCCATTTGGTTCGGGCACTGCTACCTGCAAGCGTCCATGAACACGATTGGCATTAGGACTTGAAAAATCAAATGCTAAATCTACTGAATTCCTGTAAATGATCTCAGCGTTATTAACGACCGGATCCGACCTGAAATTTCCATCATGATATTCCGATTGTCCAGCATCGTAAAAGAAAAAATTTGGTTCTCCATTTGCGGCGGTTGGAATCTCAATTGTAGCGGAGGTTATCAATACGCCACTCAAGTTTATGGATGCACTAGGCGAAGAGTCGGAGATGGAAAAATTGACATCCGTGCCTTCTACGCTCACCTGCCAGCGAATCACCTCTGAAAGATCCAGGGCACCATCCGTCGCTGCCGAATCGGAAACGGTGACTGTGCCTGACATTGTATGATTAGCCAAGCCATGATCCACAAGGCTGTAGACAATGTCCGCATTGACGTAAGCACTCAACACAAAAACGAAGAACAATGATAGTAAAACCGTTTTGATCAAGGCTGGGCTCCTCTGCGAAAGGCGATGTGTATTGGAGGGTAAGTCCGCAACCACTTTCTTTGCCCGACACGATTTCTAGTTAAAACCAAGAAATGCTATGAAACCGCTTATCATTCCTCTACATTGTCAGGATTGAAAGACCCTAATGGGTTCGCTCGTCATGTACTCCCCTAATTCTCAGTTTGGATTTTCCGCCATTGTCCTCCCCGCCTGGATCAATTACCGAAGCGATTGTTGCGATTGGTAAACAGAACAACGACGCTGCCGATATCATTTGGCATCGTTTTTTTGAACGACTTTGCCGGTACGCGAAGTCGAAGATTTATGATCGGCATCAACGACTCATCGCACCGGACGAAATCGCGTCTAATGCGTTCTTGGCACTCTTCAAGGGCATTCGTGAGAACCGATTTGAAAAAGTACGCAACCGGGATGAACTCTGGCAAATGCTCACTTTGATTGCGGCACGAAATGCGATCTCTGAGCAAGCGAAACTTCAGTCCCAGAAACGGGGCGGTGGGAAAGTTGGTGGCAGCTCGGCATTTGGCGAGCATGGAATTGGTAATGTTCAAGATTACGTGCAACGTGATCCTCCGCCTGAAGTTTTTGTCGAACTTGAGGAGTTGAGTCAGCGGTTGTTGCGTAGCTTGCCTAATGATGAACTTCGAAATGTTGCAGTCTGGCGAATGGCAGGGTACAGTAACGAGGAAATCGCAGAAAAGCTGGGAAAGACTGAACGAACCGTTGAACGAAAACTGAACTTGATCCGAAGCATTTGGTCAGCGCTATCTGGAGAATAAAATGAGCGACGGATTTCAGCAAGACTTACTGATTGATTCGGCTTGTGACAAACTGGAATCGAGCTTTCGTGAAACGGGTGTCTTTCTAGAGATCGAAGAGATTGTTGAAGACGTTATTTCCAAGGCGAATCTGTCGCAAACAGCCAACGAGGTCGATTCGCTCCGAAAGAATCTGACCGTTGAGCTGTTGTGTGCGATGCTGACTCTCGATAAACAGAGCGGCATCAAAATTCTTAACGAGAAATTTCCCGACTATAAAGGGCGCGTTGCAGATGAGCTTCACCGCACTCGCCCAGATGATTTCGTAAGCGGAGACCGGGCGATTGAGTCGGTGCTGATGGAACAGCAAATTGACTTGCAGGCCGGGCAGACGATCGGATCGTTCGAGCTAACCAAGCATCTAGGTACCGGCGGGATGGGGATCGTTTGGGAGGCTCGCCAAACGGCCCCGGTAAAGAGAAAGGTGGCGTTGAAATTTCTCCAACTGTTGGCCATTTCTCCACGGCTGTTGCGGAGATTCCAAATCGAACAACAAGCCATGGCGGTGCTCAAGCACCCCCATATTGCTCAGGTCTACGATGTCCAAGCAACCGAAGACGGCCATCCGTTCTTTGTCATGGAATTGGTCGACGGGGTGACGCTGATCGAACACGCCAAGCAGATGCGGTTGAATTGTCGCCAGCGGGTTGATTTATTTCTTCCTGTTTGCCGCGCCATCCATCACGCTCACCAAAAGGGAGTTATTCACCGTGATATTAAGCCCTCAAACATCGTTGTGGCCCGCGACGGGGAGACAGCTCGAGCCAAAGTGATTGACTTTGGACTCGCCAAATCGACCGAGGACGGCAATGCGATCACGGGGGGTTCCTTGCGCACCATTGCTGGACAAGTGCTAGGGACGCCTGACTACATGAGTCCCGAGCAGACCAGATTAGATGGGAATTCTCGCCTTTCAGGCGTGGATACTCGCACCGACGTTTTTTCTCTCGGTGCGGTCCTTTATCACTTACTAACCGACCATCGACCTTTTGAAGAGCAGTGTTTGGGCGAACTGGATCTCGAGGATGCCGTCAAAACCATCCGCGAAACCAACCCTGTTCGTCCAACATTGCGGACGCCCAACGACCAGGGATTTCCAAAACTCGGCTCGTTGGAACTCGAGTGGATCGTCATGAAGTGCTTAGAGAAAGATCCATCCCGACGATACGATTCGGCCGCACAACTTGGCGACGACTTGCAACGCTACATGAACGGTGAACCCATTGACGCCGCCCCGCCAAGCCGCCGTTACCGAGCGAGAAAGTTCATTCAAAAGAACAGGGGACTGGTCGCTTCGGTTGCCGCGGTGCTGATCGCTTTGACGGCAGGGCTGATCGCAACAGGGGTGGCATTGAACTGGGCGTGGTCGGAACAGGTCCGAGCGAACCTTGAAGCAAATGAAAAATCGACAGCTCTTGAAAACCTGAAACTCGCTCAGTCCGAGACCCAACAACGGGCGTCGGAACTCGAAAACGTCTCTACTTTTCAGGCGAAGCAGATTCAACAGATCGACCCCATCCTGATGGGCATCAAAATTCGCCAAAAACTGCTGGAAAATGCGAAAGTTGCCCACGAAGAAAGCGACAAAACGAACAAGAACGAAAAGAAGTCGGAGACACCCGACAGGCCCGACAAGGGCATTGGCTCCAGGTTGAAGCCCAACGATGAAAGCGTTGAAAAACTGAGCGAACTGCTTTCCAGTACGAATTTTACCGATCTCGCAATCGATTCGCTTGAGCGTGTTTACTACCAACCCGCGACCGCAACGATCCAAACCCAGTTTAAGGACCAGCCGGTCATTCGAGCTCGGCTCTTGAATTCTTTGGGTCGTGCATTGACTAACCAAGGCGCGTTTGACCTTGCCAAAACTACTTTGGAAGTATCGTTGAAAATTTGGGCAAACGAAGTTGGCGAACAAGACATTCGATACTGGAGCTGCCTGCTTGATTTGGCCGCGACAGACTCAGGAAAAGGCAAATTCAAATCGGCAATCGAAAAACTTGAACGTGTAGTGAAAGCTTGCGACCGATTGCTCGATAGCAATGACCCGTTTCTCTATTCCGCGAAGATTGACCTCGGAACCGCGATCCGCCTAACAGGACAAACCGAACCCGCTGAAGTGCACTTACGTTCAGCCGTTGATTGGCTCAAGGAGAATCCGGATATTGATTTTCCGTCGAGGATCAAGGCGATCGATGAGTTTGCAACGACCCTCGCCGAGTCGGGAAAACTCTCAGAAGCAATCAAGCTGATGTACGAAACGCTTGAATCGGTTGACGAATCAGACGCCGTTGTCCAGAAAAGTCTGGTACCTTTCAAGGTTCATTTCGCCGCTGCGCTCGACAAGGCCGCGAAGACTAGGATCCCCCTTGAATACAAGCTGACCGATCTTATCAAAAATCAGCCCAATGTGTCGTTGACCGGAGAAGAAGAAAAACAGCTGCGAGGGGCACTAGAACTGGCGACACATGTCTACGGTAGCGAGCACCCTGTCACACTGGAAGTCAACAATCAGCTTGGAGTCTATCTCACGTATTGGCGGGATTGGAGTATCGGCGTCCCATTTTTTGAAAAGGCTCTCGAGGTTCACCGGCGGGTTTTGGGAAAAGAGCATCCGCAGACCATTGGAGTCATCGCCCATCTGGGTGTGGGGCATTTCCACTTGAAACAATATGACAAGGCGATTGAGCGTCACCGAGAAGCTTGGATTGGCTTGGCAAGAATTCTGGGACCCGACGATACCGCCACCTTGACCGTTCAGTCCGGCATTGGGGTGAACTTGCGACGTAAGGGAGAATTCGAGGAAGCATACAGAATTCTGGAAGACGTTTATGTCCGTGGCCGCCGCGACGCGAACTATGATTTTTTTCGTACCGAGTTTCTTGAGGCTTGCATCAAAGCCAAAAAGACCGAACGCATTAAAAAGCTCGCCTTGGAACAGTACGAACTCTCAAGCAAACGGTTCGAAAAAGGAAGTTTTGATCAGAGTAATGACTTAGTGTTCGCCTGGAGTAGCTTGAGGAGGATTGGAGCGTGGGAGGATGCGGAACCGATTCTCCAGGAGTCGCTGGAGATCATGAATCGTCTAAAACCAGATCAATGGGAAACGTTCGATCGCCAATCGCAATTTGGCGAATGCTTAGTAAAGACCAAGAAATTTGATGAGGCCAAGGAATGGCTCTTCTCCGGCCACGAAGGTCTCAAGGCAACTTTCGATGACATGCCGGACAACATGAAAGCCAAATTCGGATACTCGTTGGATCGCATCGTTGAGTTCTATATCGCAACAGGCGACGAAGCGTTGGCCGCTGACTGGCAACAAAAACTCGACGCGTTCAACCTGAAGATGAAAGAAAACCCTTCGTGGCGTTAGACTAATGGTGCAGCCGAATCGTGTTTTTTTGGTTATTGATTTGTGGATCGTCAGGGCTTCTCAATTGTTTAAGTGGCGCAAGCTTCCAGCTGGGGATTCACGCAATGGCAGGCAAGATGCATGCCCCACGTTAAGAAACTGAGAAGCCCTGTGTGGATCGTGTTCCTTGGTGCAATTGAACTTCGTTTTTGGTTCAATGGAGAAAAACCTACGATAAATGCCCTAGAAGCCGTGACAGAGCATCGAGGTTTTTGTCTTGGATCAACGAAAAAGCACCGTTAGGCATATGGAAAAATTCAAAAAAAATGTCGGGTGTCATGGGGGAATCTTGACATAGATAGAGCGAATAGCCCACGACGGCTTGGTTCTTAGTTTTGAGCCAAGATGTGGGATCATTTTCGCGATAGGTAACTGCTTCTTTTCTTTCCTCCGAGCAACCGTGTTCAAATATCTTCAACAGCTCCATTTCCGTTATTTCAATATCCAACATTTCCGAATTGCCGGGTTTTTGCTTGTATTCGCTTTCTTTCCCCAGTGGGTTCAGGGGCAGACTTGGTCTGGTTTGGGAGCCGGCAATGATTGGTCGAATTCGGCGAATTGGGCCGGGGGCGCGGTGCCCGTATCAAATCAAAACACACAAGTCACTTTTGACAATCCGTCCAATCAGAACTCGTCCAACCTAGATATCGCAGATCCGTTTACCCTGAACCGACTGGCCATCGACACTTCCAATGGTGGTTTTAGTATTTCCGGAAATACGATGCGTTTTTCGGGTTCGGCCTCTAGTATTTTCTTGTCTGGCAATCAACAGGCGTCCGTTGACAACGACTGGTTATTGGCACTCCCAACCTCCGTCTCGCTGACAAGCGGCACAGCAACTTTGATTCACAATGGCGATGTCACTGGAAATCAAACTTTGACCGCGAGCGGTGGACTCACTCTCAATGGGAATTACACGAATACGGGGGCTCTGATCGCAAGCCTCAATGTGACCCGATTCAACGGAACCATGTCTGGCGGTGATGCTGTAGAAGTGGCAGGAACGCTCTCTGGAAATGGAACGATCAATCGAAATGTTGAACTAAAGCGATTGTTCAACGCCAATGACCTGACGATCAATGCAACTGGCACGATGACCATCATGGGGGACTTGAGCGTCATTGCGACCTCTGATTCAAATAATTCGCCTTCGATTGAAGGCGACAACCTAATTGTCAATGGCAATACACTCCTGGAGACCAATGGGGCTTCGCTTTCGATTGCCTCCACGACCTATGGCGGAACCGGAAATATTCAGTTGGCAAGCCTAAGTACTTTGAGCATCAACTCAGCGATTGGATCTGGTCAAACCATCATCATGAATGGGCAACAGCCCGCGTCGTCAAATCAAGGTACACGGCTGGTCGGAAGCGGAAGTATCGCCGGCAATACTCAACTCATTGGCGGGGTCGTGTACGGAAATCTTACCTTTGATGGCGATGTGGAGATCGTAGCGCACCCGAGTTTTGGTGTGAAGTTTGGGACTGCCACGACATTTGGTACTAACGCATTGCCGCGAAGCCAGCTAACGGTCAACGGGAATGTAAATATTGCCCAGGGAGATAATTCTGCATCTGTCGGTGGTGATTTTTCTGGGTCGGGTTCATTCGATATCCAATCTGGAGTAGCGACGTCATTTCAATCGGCTGTGATTGGATCTGGCTTAACGGTCAATCTCAGTGGCACCATGAGTACGTCAACTAATACGGGTACGAGTGGCGGCGAAGCCTCATCTTTTGACGGTACGCTCAATCTCAATGGTGGAACACTAAATACTCAATTTACGAATTATGGAGGCACGGTCAACGTTTTCGATGGTTCAACTATCAACTCAATTGGGAGCGACAATCGATTCAATGGACTTGTCATTGTCCAAAATGGTTCATCGACGGGCACTGGAAACATTACAGGTGCCGGAACGATGATTATCGAATCGGGGGCCACGTTCAATACAGAGGTCGGGCCTGCCCAGGTTGATTTGGACAAAACGGTTCGCGGCCAGTTGACGGGCGGATCGCACTTGAGGGAGATTCGTCTCGAAGGCGGAGTATTGGCAGGAGAAATGATTTTAAACAGCGACATGATCGTTCAAACGGGACTTCAGTCTTTGATTGAGGCGGGAGCCAATGTTGGAGTGACTGGATTGTCCGAAGTCAGGTCGGGCGAGCTTCGCGTGGATTCAGGTGCATCGCTCTTGGGCATTGGTGTACTGCAAGTCAACACGGCGGGAGTACTTGACATCCAAGGCAGCGTGTTCAAGGACGTGAATGTGCTTGAGGGAGGGATGCTTGAGGGCACCGGGCTTGTCAAGGGAAATCTGATCATCGACGGGCTGCTTGACCCTGGCAATTCTGCCGGAACGATTGATATCGACGGAGATATTGATCTGACAGAAACGTCAACCGTTTGCGTTGAGATTGGTGGCGAGCTCGTTACCGAATATGACATAGCTGACGGGCTTGGCAATTCGAATATGGATATCCTTGGAGGTGATCTGGAGATCTCACTGATCAACGGATTCATGCCGGACAGTGTAGATCGGTTTGACTTTTTTATCGGGTTCTCCAGTCTGACGGGGGCCTTTCGAGGCACAACGAATGGGTCAAGTTTTGGTGAAAATCGAATCTATTTCGAAGAAGGCTCATTTGCGATTGAGTATCAATCGGATTCCGCCAGCCTGTTCGATTTCGTCGCCGTCCCTGAGCCCGGTTCGGTTTGTTTGCTTGGCGGAATCGGATTGGCGATGTTGATGCGGCGAAAAAGATTCGCTTGAGTCGTTGCTTTTCGCCTTCAGTGACCGAATCCTTGTTGGGAACGTTTCGCGCCTCCTGCATTTTCAGGTCATGGAGAATCATGAATCTAAATTCTGAGCTGATCCACAATAACCTCGCTGTGGGGCTTGCTGCAATTGAACGCGGGTTGATCGACCGACAGCAACTAACGAAACTTCTGACGCTTTGTTCGACGGGGTTGGGGATGAGCCTCCTTGAAGTTCTTAAAACCCATAAGGTCCTGGATCAACTTGCACTTGCTGAACTGTTAAAACAACTTGAAAATGAATCGGTGGTGCATCTACAGGTATCAGATGAAGGCGTGCCTTTAGACGAAACCAACGCACTGACAGCTGTAGCAGGTCAGACGGAGGCGTTCGTTTCGGTTGAAGAAAACGAACAAACCCTTTCTCCGACCACCAATCCGGTTCCGTCACACAAAACCGATGCCGATTTTCCAACGATGATCAGTGGAGCAGACGCCGGTTCCGATTCAATGAGTTTTGATCTGGCGGCAGGTTCAACCGCGCCGAAGAACCAGAGTTCGCGATCGAAACCTGTTGACTCTGATCATTTTCTTTCAGAAACCAATCGATTTGAAAAAATTGAGTCGCACGCCAAGGGTGGTTTGGGCGTCGTGTTCCTGGGACGCGATAAACAGCTTGACCGACACGTTGCCGTCAAAGAGATTCGAACAAATTTAGCAAACATCAAAGAAGTAAGAGAGCGGTTTGAGTTTGAAGCCCGTGTTACTGGTAGTCTTGAGCATCCGTGCGTGGTACCAGTTTATGCTTTTGGCGAGCACAAAGATGGATCGCCTTACTATGCAATGAGGTTCATTCGTGGCCAGTCACTTAAGCAAGCCATTGACCGGCTCTACGGCCGGGCCAAGCTGGACAATCGCGATGTTGATTCGGATGTCGATGGATCAAAACCAATTTCGTTGACGGGGGCCCCGTTTCGGAACCTTCTTACTCGGTTGGTTGGCACTTGCAACGGGATCGCGTTCGCCCATAGCCGTGGCATCCTCCATCGCGACATCAAGCCTAGCAATATCATGCTTGGAAAATATGGTGAAACGCTGGTCGTCGATTGGGGGTTGGCAAAATATATTGGCACCCCCGAAGACGCTTCGCTGACGTCCTATTTGCACGCGGGGATAAGCGGTTCTTCCCCCTCGGCCACGATTGCCGGAACCACGATCGGCACCCCTCTGTTCATGAGCCCAGAACAAGCCGCTGGCAAACTCGACGAGTTGACTCCAGCCAGCGACATCTACAGCCTCGGCAGTACGTTGTTTATGATTGTCACCGGTACGTATCCTTATCTGGGCGACTCGCCTCGGGAAGTGGTGGAAAAAGTTAAGACCGGACATTTCACCCCGCCTCGGCAAATCAGGGCCAGTATTCCGCGCCCCCTCGCAGCCATTTGCGAAAAAGCGATGGCGTTCAAACCAAGTGATCGCTACCTCACTGCCCTGGAGATGGCCAGCGACATCGAAAAGTATCTCGCCGGTGATCCGGTAACTGCGTACCCCGAACCCTGGCATGTGCGGATCTGGCGTTGGATACGAAATCACCAAACCGCTGCCACGGCCGCCGCCGTATTGCTACTGACGACGACGATCGGAGCGTTTGTCGGGATGGGATTGATTGGTGCGGAGCAAAAAAAGACGAACCAGACATTGCTGGACCTGAGAGTCGCCAACGCCGAAACCGAACAAGCGTTTGTCATCGCCGAAAAAGCACTGGCTGACGAAAAAAGTGCGGCGGCGGTGACCAAGAATTCGCTCTCACTCATTACGGACGACCTTGTCGGGCAAATGCTGGCTCGCAACAGCGAATTGGAGGAGACTGACCGTAAGCTATTGCAAAACATCCTTGGCCAATTCGAAAACTTTACACAGGGAAATAGCGAATCGCCAACCGCCGTTGCGTTGCGAGCTGAGGGGTTTCAACGAATTGCGGATTTGCAACGTCGGCTTGGAGATCGTACCCAATCCCAATCGTCTTACCAATCTGCCCGAGAGTTGATCGAGAATGTACTGATTGAGGATCCCCAGCAGGCGGACTACCTCGCGATCAAGTCAACGATTGATGCAAATACTGGGATCTTGTTTGCAGACCAAGGCAACTGTCGCGACTCAATCGAGCATTTTTCCAATGCAATTGAAACGCTTCACCAACTCGGGCAACTCGACAAAGTTTCCGATGCCATCGACTTGAAACTAGCCAAGGTTCTTGGGAACCGAGCTAACAATTACGCGCGGCTGGGAGATACGCAATTGGCAAAAACCGACTATGTATCTGCCGCCAAACTTCTGGGTCAACCCGAGCATCAATTCCAACCGCAATGGATGCGAGAATCGGCTCGCAACCGTGTCAGTTTGGCTTCGTTGCTCTCTAACAAAATGCGGCGGCACGCAGACGCAGCCAAAGAATATCAATCTGCAATCAAAACGTATGAATTGCTGACCAGCAAATTGGGAGATGACCCGGAAATACAATTTGAACAAACTTCAGCTAGGTCGAATCTTGGTGTGGTGCTGGCGAAGCTCAACAAAAACGTTACCGCCGAATCCATTTTACGCGCGGCTTTCGATGAAGCCAAACAGCTGGCCGAGACTTATCCCGGATTTGGGAAATTCCAGCGGCTGTTTGCCGAAACGTCGACGCAACTTGCCAAACAACTGGCTGTTTCTTCCCCCGAGCAAGCCGAAGAAATGCTGAGAGATGCGAAACGGATGCTGACGGAGTTGGCGGACAGGCAGCCGTCCGAGCTCTTGTTCAAAAAAGATCTTGCCCACACGATTGGCGTCCTCGCATCATTACGGGCCGCTCATGATTTCCCCGAGGCAACCTCGCTGTTTGAGCAACAGTTATCCCAATGGCAGCAGTTGACTGAACTCGACCCGGACGAACCGGAATGGGAGTTCGGAAGAATTGGAGCCGAAAACAATTACGCCAGTTTCCTCAGGAAGACAGGAAGGTTCGAAGGGGCGATCGAACATTTCAGTGAAATCCTGGAATACCTCGACTCGCAATCAAAACCAGATGCGGAGCTACTATGGAAAGTCACTTTTGGGATCGCCGACAGCTATGGGAAGTTAAATGACTATCCATCAGCACTCACCTACTGGAGCCGATTGACCGCTAACCGCAAACATCGAAACTGGTCGGTTTTTGAATCGCAACGAATTATCGCATTGTTGCGGACAGGTCAACTATCAGAGGGGCTCGCCGCCGCCAAACAACGGCTTGCCGACATCCCGATACCCAAACCGATCGACCAATATGATCTCGCCTGTTGTTACGCGATCGCCCTAGAGATCACGCAATCAAAAACGAAACATGGGCTTGATGGTCCGACCGTCAAATCACTTCCTGACAAGGCGATGGAAATGCTTGCCCAATCAGCAGCAGGAGGGTTTTTCAAGCAGGAAAGATGGCGACATCACGCGGCGACCGACTCTGACCTTGATGCACTTCGCGGGCTGACAAAATTTAGAGAATTTTGTCAGCTTCATTCGATCAAGAAAGGAGATGATTTTTAGGTTCCATTTGGGAAGGAAACGTTGGCTCGATTCAAGTTTGAGGTTCACCGCCGTTGGCACAAGTGGCTTAACCGCCGCAACCGCCAGCGGGAACTTCCCTGGTCTCGGTTCAACGCAATGTTGCTGGTCGGACGATCTCCGTCGTGACGCTGCGTTTAGGACACGAGAACACGATTCGCTAGGAGTTTCAAGAACCTCAATAGCCTGGCACGTTCTTGGCGGTCGCTTCGATTGCTGGAAGTCCCAGTCGCTCACGGGCGTCGCCCATCATTCCGGCGGTTCGTGTCGCACCGCAGCGAGTTACGCCTAAAGCCCGGACGGCAAGTAAAGCATCAAGGTCGCGTACGCCACCGGCGGCTTTGACTTGAATATGATCGCCCGCGTGTTTTCGCATCAGCTTCAGGTCTTCGTGCGTTGCTCCACTGGGCGCGTACCCCGTCGAAGTCTTCACCCAATCAGCGTTGAGCTCGGTGCAAATCTCGCAAAGCTTGATTTTTTGCTCGTCGTTGAGATAGGCGTTTTCGAAGATGACTTTCACTTTCTGGTTGGCCGCGTGAGCGACGTCGATAACCGCAGCGATGTCCTGCTTAACGTAGTCCCAATCGCCCGAAAGCACCTTTGAAATGTTGACAACCATATCGAGTTCTTCGCAGCCGTCTGCGATCGCGCGTTTCGCTTCGGCTTGTTTGATCTCGGTCGTGTTGCCACCATGAGGGAAGCCGATTGTGGTGGAGGCTTTGACGTCCGTGCCCTTGAGCTGTTCAGCACAATACTTGAGGTGGTAAGGCAAAATACAAACGCTGGCAACATCGAAGGCAATCGCCAACGCGATTCCAGCTTCGAGGTCTTCAACGGTCAGCGTAGGATTGAGCAGCGAGTGGTCAATCATTTTGGAAACGTCTTGATAGGTAAAATCAGGCATCTTAGTCTCTCTCAAAAATCTAGATTGAATCAAATGGGTAGCTCCGGCTTTCCAGCCGGAGGGGAGATGTGTTCTCCGGCTGGAAAGCCGGAGCTACGATGAACGGTTGCGAATATTTTTGTTGGTCACGGCGCGGTCGCTTGGCCATCTGAAAATGCAGGAACGAAGTTTCTCAAGAACGTATGGCATTGGCGAAGCGCCAACTCGCGTGCTTTGTCGGATCCTTCATAGGATCGGTCTTCGACTTCCGCGACGATCGGGCCTTGGTAGCGAACGTCTCCCAGCGCCGAAAAGAAACGACTCCAATCCAAGTCCCCTAAACCCGGCAACTTGGGTGCATGGTATTCGTTAGGATGGGCCAAGATGCCGAGATCATTGAGTTGATTCCGGTCGACGCGAACGTCCTTGGCATGGATGTGGAAAATCCGATCCGAGAAGCTCTTGATGGGTTCAATTGGATCCATCTGCATCCAAATCAGATGCGACGGGTCATAGTTCAGACCAAATATCGGACTGGGAATGTCTTCAAACATCCGCCGCCAGATCGCGGGGCAATAGGCGAGGTTTTTTCCGCCGGGCCATTCATCGCCCGTGAAGAGCATGGGGCAGTTTTCAATACCAATGCGAACACCATGTTGCTCAGCTAATTCAACCAGTGGCTTCCAAGTCGAAAGGAAGGGTTGCCAATTTTCGTCGACGGACTTTCGATGATCGCGTCCGGCGAATGAGTTGACTTGGTTGACGCCCAGTTTCGCCGCCATCTCGATGAGTTTGCGCAAGTGAGAGGTCGCGGCTTCTGCCTCTTCAGCATTTGCCGAAAGGATGTTCGGGTAATACCCAAGCCCTGAAATTGAGACAGAATACTTTTCGGTTAGTTTATGAATCGCATTGATCGAATCAGGGTCTGATTGATTGGCATCAATATGTGTAACGCCGGAGTATCGCCGTTCGGCTTTTCCGACGGGCCAACATGCCAGTTCAACACAGTCGTAACCCAATTGTGATGCGGTGGCGAGAACTTGTTCCAGCGTCGCGTCTGGCAAAATCGCACTAAGGAAACCGAGCTTCATCATGGTTGTTTCTCCAATTCAATCCACCGTTGTTCTCGATGGCTTTTCAGGATGGCGTCGCAAAGCAGCATTTCGTTATGCCCGTCGTCAAATGTCGGAAACGGACGCGGCAAGAGAAAGTCACCTTTCTCAATGTAGTCGTAGAAAGTCGTGAACAACTGCTTAAACGTGTCGGGGAATCCTTCGTTGTGTCCGCCGGGGTAGCTCGCGATCTTTGCTGCCGAATCGTGCATCATTGAAGGGTTTTTTACCAGTGTTTCGCTGGGATGATCGCGATGCCCGACCCACATTTCGTTGGGTTGTTCGCTGTTCCAGGACAGGGTTTGATTTCCGCCAGCAATCTCGAACCGTAAACAGTTCTTCCGGCCAGCCGTGGTTTGCGAAACGTGCAAGCAGCCCCGACTGCCGTCCGAAAATCGCAACAAAATCGAACCTGCGTCTTCGGTCTGAATCGAAACCGGTTCGGTTTCCGTGTTTGTATCGTCAGAAAAAGTCAACGCTCCACCGACGGGGCGATGTCGTGTTGGATGAACCGTCTGAAGATCCGCACAAACGGATTCGATCTTACGGCCACTGATGAACTGAACTAAATCCAGCCAGTGAGTTCCGATGTCCGAGACAGCTCGTAGTTCGCCACCGTCTGCGGCCATGACGCGCCAATTGAAATCGGTGTCCTTGAGCAACCAATCTTGTACGTAAGCGCCGGTGATGTGCAACACGTCGCCAAAATTTTCACTGGCCACACGCGAGGCGGCTTCGTGGCACAGCGGGTAGAATCGTATATTGTAGGCTGCGCCTGCGACCACGCTGGGCTGATTGGCGAGTTCGGCCAACTGCCGAGACTCGTCTGAATTCATCGCCAGTGGTTTCTCGCACATCACGTGCTTGCCGGCGGTGATAACTGCTTTGGCTTGTTCAAAATGAAAACGGTTGGGCGATGTCAAATGAACGACGTCGACTGTTTCATCGGCAAGCATTTCGTCGAGCGATTCGTAGCCATGTGCCAACCCCAGCGAATCTGCCGAAGCAATCGACTTTTCGTGTGTCGAGCCGAGTATCCCTGCGACCTGAACGCCCGCGCGCCCAAGAGCTTCAACATGTACTGGCCCGATGAATCCGGTTCCGACGACGGCAGCTTTCAATTTTCGATTCATCAATCGTATTTCCGTAGGCGCGAGCAGAGGGATCGTTGAATGGGCGTCGAATGCCAATTTATTCTATCGAGTGGCGTGCCGAGATCAAAGATTGGCCTTCACCGAATTAGCCGATGAGGAGAGCTCGGTTTTACCAACATCTTAGGTTTGACAGACCACGAGTTCCCGGCGGGGGCCGTAGAGATCACGGAGATATCAGCAATCCGTGACGCGACCCATTTATTCGTCCAACGCATCGACAGTTCTTGGTGCGGCGCAAGCCGCTGACCCGATTGCTCGATGAACTACGGATCCTTGGTGGCCTGTTTGTGCTCCGGCTTTCCAGCCGGAGAGCACTTCCCCTCCGGCTGGAAAGCCGGAGCTACGACAAAGTTTCAGGACTGGTGAACGGTTACTGTTTTTTTTTCAGAGAGGCATTGAATTTCTGGCTTGTACGCACTGCTTACGAGCCTGAAGCTACGCTTCTGCGTCGGCGACACGACATACACAATCCGGCAACCGCAAACAGCGATAGCGAACCTGGCTCTGGAACCGCTGTTAATGCAGTAATTCCGATATTATCAATCACGATCCCCGAGCCATGTGAGTTGTTGAGTTGATCGAAAAAGCCCAATACAATGTACTCGCCATCGGCAACGCCAGCCGTTGTCAATGTCTCGTCAAGACCATATGCGGTCGTCGCATACGTTGCTCCGCTGGTCGCAGCAGAAGCATTTCCAAAACCGGTAAACGTCATGCTCGTTCCAACCAAACCGTTGTCAATTGCATAACCAAAGGTGGCAGTGCTCGCCGAACTTTCCGATTCTTCGTACAAAACATCGGCAGCGAAATTCCAATCGGTAATCGTCTGTCCAGTATCGTTCTTGATACGAATATAGAATGCTGAACTTGCAAAGTCCCCATCGACTGATAGCAGGAGTCCATTGGAACTAGCTCCGGCAAGGTCGGATGCCTGCTCAGCTCCAATCCGGTTTGACCCATAAAGATCATTAACATCTCCATCCCCATTGGGATCGACACCAAATGTTGTCGCAACACCCCCATCCTGATACTGATACATCATTGCTGCGCCCGCAGTTAGCAATCCGCCGAAACGGTAACTATTGAACGTCCCATGCATGTTCCACTGGTCAGACTCACCAACTTGGGTTGTCGCGCCTCCAGCATTGTCACCCGCGCCAATCTGAAAAACATTGGCGACATCAGTATCAAAGTCAATTAAAGTCTGTGTATTTGTAGAACCAATCACCAAATCCGCGTTGGATGTCCCAACAAGGCCGATCGAACAAGTCCAACTGCAACACCCGAATACGCCAAAAACCTGAATAGAGCCGTTGTCATTTCAAAATCCAATAGAACCGTTTATCGTCACGCTGGTCGATCAGGCAACATAATTGTTAGGCCAGCAACCCATTGCTACTGTTTTAGCCTTTGCCGTCACAGTATACGGTGGCTAGGCCACCCGGGCAACCTATATATCAGGTTTTCGCTTGGTAATCTGTAGAAACAGCAATCAGGAAGCCTGAAATCGCATTTATTCGGATTATTGAGTGCTGATTGGCGCAATAGGGATTGCATTTGCCGCTTAGGAAATTGACCACCCCATGATCCGGGATTCCTGTAAAAGAGTAGATTCGTAGCTCCGTCTTTCTAGCCGGAGGGGGTTGGATGTACTCTCCGGCTGGAAAGCCGGAGCTACAAACAGGCATGCAGTGCTCCCTTTTTCCGTAGCATATCAAATGTTCGTGAAACCCATGAACGGTTACCGCTAGATCGGCAGGTTGAAAAGACCTAATTCCGGATCGAAGCAACTGGCCACTCCTCTACCAATGGCTAGGCTGCCGTGATTGAAGATTGCTGACTAACACTGACCAACCAGAGGATTGCTGACCGAGTTCAAATTCTGCTATTCTGGCGGCTCACAAATAACCAAACGCAGAGAAGTGGTTTCACCAATGAGATCTGGCACCAAGTATTTCGAATTGCTTTTTATCTTCCACGTCATGATTATGGTGTTCGCCACACCAAGTCAAACGGTTCAGAGTCAAACGGTTCAGAGTCAAACGGTTCAGAGTCAAACGGTTCAGAGTCAAACGGTTCAGGCCGAAGAACCTCTCAACGAATCCAACTCATGGGCGTTCGCGACTTCAGAGGATTCGTTTACCAAAGAGGCGATGCTTGACTTGCGATTCTTGAATGAGTCAAAGTCTGGCGAATCGGGGTTTGTTCGGCTCAGCGAAGACCGCAACGATTTTGTACGGGGCGATGGGAAACCAATTCGATTTTGGTCTGTTGGAACAAGCGTTCATCTCGCGTCACCGGATGAGATGGACCAACACTGCCGCTGGCTGGCCAAGATCGGTGTGAACCTGATTCGACTGCATGTTTCGATTTGCGATACAAAAGACGGCGCGAAGATTACCGATCTCAACAAAGAGGTTGTCGATGTTTGCTATCGCATGATCAAGGCTGCCAAAGAGAACGGAATCTATGTCATCATTTCTCCCTACTACGCCCACTACGGAATTCCAGAAAGTTGGGGGTATCGAAGGCGGGAAGCAGCGTTCAGTCGGATTGATGTTCTTCAATCCCAAAATGCAAGAAGCCTATCGCGGCTGGACTCGCGAATTCTACACCAACGTGAATCCGCACACGGGCCTGGCGATCAAAGATGACCCGACGGTCGCCATGATCCAGATCCAAAACGAAGACTCAATGCTGTTTTGGACAACCGACGCGATCAAAGATGTTCAGTGGGAAAAAGTAACGGATTTGTTTTCGGATTGGTTGGTCAAAAAATATGGCTCTGTTCAGAAAGCCTGGGACGCGTGGGGCGAACATGTCATGACCACGCCCGAAGACGATCTGGAATCTGGAAAACTCGGATGCCTGCGCATTTATCATCTGACCGTTGACGCGAGAAATGATGCCCAGCGGAAACGTCTTGCTGATACCGCAATGTTTCTGGGCGAATTGCAACGAGATTTCTACGGCGATATGGGAAACTATCTCCGTGAAGACCTTGGCTGCCGGCAGGTGCTTAACGCCACCAATTGGCGAACGGCAAATGATGAAAGGCTGAAGGCAATCGAGCGATACACTTACCATGTGCTCGATTTCGACGCGGAAAACGAATACGTAGGATCCGATTTTCAACATCAGGGACGTGAGTCAAACTATCGAATTGATGCTGGGCATTTTTTGGTCAATGAGTCAGTGCTACCCAAGCCTTTTGAAATGTGCACCAACTGGCGACAGGAAGAAGGTCACCCATTCATCGCCACCGAAACGGCCTGGAAGAATCCAAATCGTTACCAGAAGCGAAGGGCCGTTTCTGGTCGCGGCGTACCAAAGTCTCAACGGCGTGGACGCAATCTGTTGGTTCAACTGCCTGACGCCAAACTACGAAGTTGATCCGCTTCGACCGTATTGGAAAGTCGACGGTCAACTGTCGACACACAAATGGAATATTTGCTATCCCGCGACGATGACCGCGTTTCCTGCCAATGCACTCTTGTATCGCAAAGGCTTTTTGAAGCAGGCCGACCCGGTCGTTCGCGAAGTTCGGTCAATGGAAGAGATTTGGAATCGCGAACCCAACCGAGTCGACGACAACGAAACTCACGGCGACAAGCGAAATCCGCCGGATCTGCAACCCGGTTGGCAGCCCAAGGGAGACGAAATTAATCGAGTCGCTTTTCAAATTGGGCCCGTGATGACGAAACTGGGCGGCGATCCAAAAGAGTCCAAACAAATCGACCTTTCGCCGTTCTTCGATCCAAAAGCTGGAGAGATTAAAAGCGCAACGGGCGAGTTAAATTGGAATTACCGCAAGGAAATTTGCACAATGGACTCGCCGAAGGCACAGGGCGTGACGGGTTTCCTCGCTGCCAGCGGAGGCCGGTTTAAACTAAGTGATGTCGTGATTGAAAGCGACAATAAGTACGCGACCGTCAACATTGTTTCACTTGACGATCGGCCTCTCGCCGAAAGCGAAAAAGTTCTGATTCAGGTCGTCACGGTCAATCGGTTAACGGGCTGGAAAACAAAGCCTGCTTCATTTACGGTCGGCAAAGGCGAGAGCGCTTATGAAATCGAAGGTGAGCAGATCGTCACCGTCGGTAAGCCACCGTTTCGCATTGCCAACACTGAGGTCTCAATAACGATCAACAACCCGAATCTCAAAACAGTTTCTTTCCCTGGACATCAATGGGTACCCAACAAATACGGCGACCGTTGTCGATGGGAAAGTAAAACTGCCAGCTAATGCAGTCTATTCGGTGCTGCACAAGTAATTGTGCCATATTTCAAAATATCAGGGCAGAGCAACCGCAGGGCTTATAGACGGAACGTTTCCGAAGTTTGTTAAAAGTTGAAAAATGGTCACCCCTGGGCAAGTTTCTTCCTGCCAAGCTGGAAGCATCTTCGCGAAGGAAAATCCCAGTCCAGTTCAAACTCAATAACGCCCAATTATCCACCCTCTAGACGCTTGCAATATAGGCATTGAAGGCGGCCTTGCCCCCGCTAGATCGGAGGTTAACTCTTGCGTGAACAATTCTCCTACTACCCATGGCAGCCAACCAGTGGCGGCGAGGACTGGGATCGCGTCCTCCTCGATAGGCAAGAACAAAAGAAAGCAGTTTTGAAATGCCTTTAACGGTTTGTCGTGAGTGAGAATATGGGGTAAGACAAGCTGCGTTTCAACTGCGGTTAACGTGGCGTAAGTTTTCGCTTTTGCTTTGTGCGGCTCGCAGACAAGCAGGATTCTTAACCTACTTTATTGCCGAAGGCTTGCTTTGCCAGCCGATGACCTGGCCCCGATCGGCCAGCCCGTAGCAGTAATCCACGATTCGTCTCCGATAAGTCACGATCTCAATTTTCGGTTTATGCATTCCGATATCGGAACCGCAAACTTGGGTTTGTTCTTTTTGTCAGATATAGGTTCTTATTGTTGAACTCGCAACAAAAACGTTGACCCTTGTGTTTACGAGACTTTATGAACATTCACATACGAAACATCAATTTCTTCCGTGATTCCCGCCGCCTCCACTAACTTGTCATGAAACCCTTGTTTTTTCGGGGTTTGCGAACACAAAGGCTGCGGATCTGAAACCCGCAGCCTTTCTTTTTGCCCAGTAAATATTGGGAAATTGAATCATTTGATTCTTTCGCAGTTATTTGCCTGTTTCGAAACACTCCCAGCGCACTCCTAAGTTTTCGAAGCCCTCGTTGAAGCCGGATCATGAATTTACACCTCGTGAAACTGATCGCGTCGAAATAAAACCGCGGGTGCTAAACCCGTAGCCTGTCCATACTTGACCATCACCGATCCGTTAGTGGATTTGATACTTATGCTCATTAGATTTAGCGAACGAAGTAGGGTTTGAGGTTTGCACGCAATTGCTTCAAATCTCGATAACCGATGAGTTTGAAGTTTGACGACTTTCCGGACCGTTGATTTCCGAGATGAGTTTGTTTGACTTTGTTTTGTCGCGGATTTCCCCCTTAACTCGTTGAATCATGAGTCTTGAAAAACGGGTTTTTGAGGCTCGAAATCTCCTCGAAATCATAGTTACGCCGCGGGCTCCCAGTTGATCCACAACGATTCGACTCGTCGCTGTTTTCGTTTTTACTAGAATTGTTCGGCATGTCAAAGTCGAACCTTTTGCCAGCCCCTCAGCTGTTAACGGCGGTCTAAAATTCCGGCTTCCTGTTGGCATAGGCTGTTCCCTGGAAACTTAATCGAGCGAGCCAAATTATTTTTGGTTTCGTTATTGACCGGCGTCCATTGGCAAACGCACTTGAGCAATTGCACCTGCAGTTTTCAGTTTTCCTGAAACCTCAATGCCTTTTCATGCGTATCATATTGGAATAACATAAAGATTATCGGAGCCGCGGGGCCGTTTGCTGTGTGCCACCGCCCGATCATGACTTCACGGGCTATTTGCCCACGAATTTTCAAGTTTTGATCCTTCTTGGCTCGTTCCTTTCCATTGGAATTGAATCCACCTGAAGCAAGACTTGATTGGAGTTTTGCAATGAACTACGCATTCTGTGTCTTGGTCGCTTTTCTTTTCGCGTTGCCAATTCAATCGACTCGCGCTCAATCGCCGTCAAAACAAAAAAAAGACCCGGACAATCCGTTGTTCAGATTGTTGGACGGCAATCATGATGGAGTCCTGGACCCCTACGAAGCTCTTGATGTTTTGTCTCAAGTTGAGTCCGAACTGGAAGGTGAAGCGATTTCGTCAGAACGAATTGCCAAAATCCTGAAGGAGATCGAACAGGATGAGCTGAATGAGATTTCAGAAATGCTGTCCGAAATGGATGTCAACGAGGACGGAAAAACCACGCTCGACGAAATGGATGAAGAAATGCGTGGCTTCGCCGAAATGCTAGACGAAAACAAGGACGGAGTAATCACTGCCGCCGAAGGTCGTCAAGCCGATTTCGAAGACCAAATGTTCATGTCTCCCGAAGAAATTCGTAGCGAAGTAGGCGATATCTTTGGCGCTTTAGACCAAAACAAAGACGGCAAGCTAACCAAAGATGAAGCCGACGAGGAATTCTCATGGAGCCAAATGAGTGAAGGCGATTCCGATCGCGATGGCAAAGTTACAAAATCGGAGATGATCGCTTTCATGACATCCGACAACCAGAGAGCCGAATTCAAGATCGTAGGTAACGCAGCTGTTATGTCGGGAGTTATTTGTGCTGACACGCCGGCAAAAGTACTGCGTTTGGTTCATGAGCACCCAACCATTCGTACAATCGAGATGGCAAACGTTCCCGGCTCAATCGACGACGAAGCGAACTTACGAGCTGCCGGATACATTCGCAAGTTTGGATTCGCCACAATATTGAAAAGCAATGGAGTCGTTGCGTCCGGAGGCACAGACTTTTTCCTGGCAGGCAAAACGCGAACATTCGAGTCGGGAGCAAAATTCGGGATTCACTCATGGGGAGGCCCCGACTTTCAAGGAAAAGACGTTCCCCGTGATGATCCCCAGCATCAACTCTATCTGAAATTCTACAAGGAAATGGGTATTCCGGCCGAGTTCTATTGGCGGACTCTCGAAGCTGCACCTGCCAACGATATCCACTGGATGACCGAAAAGGAATTGATGGAGTTCAAGTTTCGGGCGCCTGATTCGAAAACCAAGCCTAGCTCGCCTCAAGAATCAAAGGGTGATCCTGCAAAAGAAAAACATCCGAACAAGAGTGAAGACAAAACGTCAACAAACAATCATTTACATCAGCATGAACCGTATTGGGCGACTCTCAACGCCGCCAATCAAGCAGATTGTAAAGCTGCCGGCGGATACTGGTACAACGGGAAATGCTGGAAGAACTTTGCGGGTGACGCTGGAATTCCAAACGACGATGTTGATCGAATCGTCGCGGAAGAGCTTGAGCAAATCGCCATGGCCAAAGTGTCTTTCGACGGAAAAGAACATCGAGTTGAATTTGCGTTTCCAGAAATGGAAGACGGTCAAGCAACATTGATCGTTGGTTTCAATGGCATGCAAGAGAACTTGTTAATCGAGTGCGCCGAGAAAGACATCCTGGAAGGTGGCACATTCAAAGCCAACTCTGTGTATGTACAAGGCAACCTTTTTGAGGCAGAAGATGAACGTGATCTCAAATTCACGGGATCGGGGCAGCTTCAAGTCACAGTCAAAGAGGATTTTGAAATCAACATTGCCGGTACGATCGACCATAGTGCCGGCAAGAAAATGGAGGTCAAAGCTTATATCAATGAAGCGATCATTGGAGCGGGAAATAGCCAGCTCGAAATTAAAGATGGCCAAGCCTATTTGTCGGGAACACTGGGAACCGTAACCTATCCTCAAATCAAAAACCTGATCGAGAATCACCCGGAAATCAAAACCGTGACGCTAACTGAGGTTGAAGGCTCGGTTAACGACGCGATCAACATGCACACCGGTCGCATTCTGCGCGAAGCCGGTCTCAACACTCGCGTCTTACCGGACAGCGAAATCGCTTCGGGAGGTGTTGACCTGTTTTGTGCCGGTGTGCGTCGCTACGGCGCGAAAGGCGCAAAGGTGGGTGTGCATTCCTGGGGCGGCCAAGGCTACACGGCTGGAGAACTTCCCAAAGATCACCCCGATCACCAATTTCAGATTGCCTACTTCGACATGGTGCTGGGTGAGGGCTCAGGAAAAGGCTTTTACTTCTACACGCTTCAAGCCGCCCCATTCGAAGACGTTCACTGGATGAGCGTCGATGAATTGAATAAGTGGAAGGTGGTCACCGACTGGTCGGAACAATCGACTGGGACGACGGATCGCCAATTGACTGAAATCAAGTCAACTCGCATTGCTCCAATCAATGAAGCGTTTCCGGCAAAATTCCGGGATGCGTTTGATCGCTACGTTCAGGTGATTGCGCCAAACGGCAAACCGATCAATATTTTTGCTCAAAAGGAAATCTCTGATGCTCAGTTGCGACATGTTCGAGACGTGATGCTGCATTATCTGACGAACCTTTCAGGGTCTGAGTTTGGTTCGCAGAAGGCAAAAGTTGCAAATCGCATGGCCGACAACGGCGCCACAATGATGATTTGCCGAGGGCATGATGGGCAATTCCGAGAGCCGCGAATTCAAGCTCAACCTTTGTATGCTGACGAGACGATCGTCGAAGGCACATCCGCTTACATCAACTGTGAATTTGAAGAACATCGCGATGCAACTCTTGAAGAGATTCTGCATTGCGTTCATGACAACGGGATCGGCGTTGACTTTCGCGGTGCTCCTCGGGGCGTCCTGCCGGAGTTTCAGAAAGAGATTCGAGCTGCTACTTCTCATGCCATGAAAAATGGCATTTGGCCAACGGAAAACTCTGATGACCAGTCTTCGGATTGGATCGAAGAACTGAGCGAAGAAGGGAGCTTGACTCAGGAGTATCTCGCTTCGGTTATCGACAGCTATTACGGATTGTGGGGGCCATTTGATGAAGACATTGGAATGTGGGGGATTTACATTGCTAAAACCCGAGCCGATATCAAGCAGAAAGACGCACAAGGTTTCGCCATCGTCGAAAAATTCTTCCATCCGTTCTTGACCTACGAAGCGGAGATCGACAGTGCTTTCGAAGGCACTTTCTCAATGGCGTTTGATGCAAAGAAACCGTACACGCATAAATCACAATACTTGTTGCACGCGCGACTAACAGGAAAACTGAATTCAAACCTGTCCGGAAACGCACAAGACAATCGGCTTTCCGGTAATGCTGGGGACAACGTACTCAACGGTCAGGGTGGAAACGATACCGTTGTCTTCCCTCGCAAGGAATCGGTATACAAAGTTGAAAAACAGTCTGACGGTTCGGTCAAAGTAACGGGGGATGGCACAGACACGCTTATTAATATCGAGAACGTCGTGTTTGATGGCCAAGAAATTGATGAGCAAAGATTTGTTGAGCCTGTTCCACACGGTTTGTCGCGACAATAAACATGAAACATGTTCGTTCTTGGCGAACTATTGGGGGGTTGGCCGGGTTACCTCGGCCCTACAAAGGAAATCGCAATGAAGAAGTTCTATCCGTTTGAAATGGAACGCATGATGTCGCTTTTCGAGCAGGAGGTTGACTTTAACCTCTCCGAAAGTGGCGTTCATCCAATCACACTCAAGGCGCTGCTGCAAGACCATCCCAACGCGGTGGATGAATTGTTGGCGACGGAAATCAATTACCCACACGTCAATGGGACGCCCGAATTGCGCGACAACATCGCGTTAACATACAATGGCGCGACGCGAGAAAACGTGCTTGTTACGGTCGGTGCGATCGAAGCCAACTACCTTGCGATTCGAACGATACTCGACCCGGGTGACGAAGTCGTCGTGATGCTTCCCAACTACATGCAGATCTGGGGGATCGCCAAAAACCACGACTTGCAAGTCAAGACATTCAACCTCGTTGAAGATGACGGCTGGGCTCCTGATCTTGATGAACTCGAATCCAAAGTCACCGCCAACACCAAGCTGATTGCCGTTTGCAATCCGAACAATCCGACTGGGCGGGCAATGACCGAAACGGAAATGGATCGGATCATTGACATAGCCAGCCACAACGATTGTTGGTTGTTGGCAGACGAGGTTTATCGCGGTGCGGAGAGATGTGGCGACGACATCACGCCTTCGTTTTATGGCCGATACGAAAAAGTGATTGCGATTGGCAGCATGAGCAAAGCCTACGGTTTGCCTGGATTGCGAATTGGCTGGGCAGCTGCACCCGCAAAGCTGCTTGATGAAATGTGGGCCAGACACGAGTACGTGGCGATTTCCGCAACCATACTTTCCAACAAACTTGCCGCCATCGCCTTGCAGCCGGAAGCCCGAATGCAATTGCTTGACCGAACACGTCACTACATTCGTGACGGATTTCCGGTCTTTCAAAAATGGATGGATAGTCATCCAGGCGTGTTCTCCCTGACTCCACCGGATGCCAGTGCTGTTGCCTTCGTCAAATACGACTTGGGCATCAATTCGACAGAGTTTATCAAACGGCTCTATACTGAGAAAAGTGTATTGATTGTGCCGGGCGATCACTTTGGACTCGATCACCATATTCGAGTCAGCTTCGGGTTGCCTCACGATTATTTGACAGCGGCACTTGATCGAATCGCGGCATTGATCAAGGAGATCCACTGATGTCGAAATGCGTGGAACTGGTTGCCAAAATTTCAGAAGCTCAAAAGCGAATCGATCCGTTTGTTCGGGAAACTTACCTACAGCATTCGGCGTTCTACAGCGAGTTAACTGGCGCGAACGTTTACTTTAAGTGCGAGAACTTACAGCTGACTGGATCGTTCAAACTGCGTGGCGCGTTGAACAAATACTTATCTCTCACTGACTCGCAACGACGTCTTGGAGTCGTTGCGGCTTCTACGGGCAATCATGGAAAAGCAGTCGCTTTTGCGACACGGATTGGCAATCCCGAGACCCCAAGGCCCTGCATAATCTTTGCACCGCAAGATGCGGATCCAATCAAATTGGAAGCGATTGGCAGACTGGGCGCCGAAGTTCGGTTGGCGGGAAATGACTGCGTCGAAGCGGAGTTGAGGGCACGCGATTTCTCCGAACAACTTTCACCGACGTACATCTCGCCATACAACGACCCAATCGTCGTGGCCGGACAAGGAACCATCGGTATTGAAATTTGCAATCAATTGGAACACGTCGATGCCATAATCGGTTCGATGGGCGGTGGCGGGATGCTGAGCGGAATCGCCACTTTTGTAAAAAGCCGTTTTCCGGATTGCCAGATCATAGGCTGCTCTCCAAAGAATTCCAATGTGATGATTCAGTCGCTGGCAGCAGGGCGACTGTTGGACCTGCCGTCGACAAACACGCTTTCCGATGGAACCGCTGGCGGAGTCGAATCGGGCTCAATTACATTTGAATTGTGCCAACAGTTGATCACTCAAACCGTTTCTGTTTCCGAAACAGAAATTGCGAACTGCCTGATCCAGTTTATTGACAACCACGGAATGTTGATCGAAGGTGCCGCCGCCGTCGCGATTGCGGCCCTGTTGCGAAGCGGCGAACAGCTGTCAGGGATGAATGTTGTTGTCGTTTTGTGTGGTGCCAATATCAGTTCTCAGCGACTTATGTCAATTCTTCCGCAATAATTTTCGTTTCTTGAGAGCAAGCAACAAAAAAGAAGGATGCGATGAAACAGGCAACAAACTATACGATTAATTTGGAGACGATCAAGACAGTCGTTGAGTCTCTCGATCTCATCCCGCTAATTGAGGAGGGCTTCGTCGAGTATTCCAATGGCCAATCGGTCGTGCCTCCCGTTGGTGAGCTGCAGCTCGACAAAGGCGAAGTCCACATCAAATACGGCTTCATCAAGAACCAGCCATACTATGTGATCAAGATTGCATCGGGGTTTTACGGAAACACAGAGCTGGGCCTGTCGACTAGCGGCGGGTGCATGCTGGTGTTCTGCCAATCGACCGGCCAGCTGAAAAAAGTCTTGTTGGACGACGGATATCTTACAGACGTTCGCACTGCGGTCTCAGGCGCGATCGCAGCCAAGTACCTGGCTCCCAAAAAACTGAGCTGTATTGGAATTATTGGGACAGGTATTCAGGCGTTGATGCAATTGAACCATTTGCGCAGCGTTGTCGATTGTCGAAACGTGATGGTTTGGGGGCGATCGGGAAAAAGTGTCGAGCGCTATCTCGCCCGAATTCAAGATTCCAGTATCGCTCGAGATGCTGGATTTCAAATCGAAGCCACCGACGATATTGCGACTTTGCAGAAACAATGCAACTTGATTGTTACCACGACGCCAAGTTGCAATGCTCTCTTGACGGCGGCGAACCTGCAATCTGGAACTCATATTACGGCTGTTGGTTCCGATATGCCTGAAAAGCAGGAACTGAATTCACGCATTTTGGCTCAAGCAGATATTGTTGTCGCCGATAGCATTGAACAATGCAAGATTCGCGGCGAAATTTCGCACGCTTTGCGGAGCGGAGACATCAACAGCGAATGCATCATCGAACTGGGCGACGTCATTTCCGGAAAGCAAACCGGGGCGTAGCAGCGACCAGCAAATTACCGTTGCCGATCTGACCGGTGTCGCCGTTCAAGACATTCAAATCGCGACCGCTGTCGTTGAGTCGATAGATGTCAGGAACAATATGGGGTGACCAGCGACGTCGCGGGTCGATGGCCCGCAGAATCTGCTTGAAAACTGTTTCACCTCAAGTTACTTTTCAACAGAAAGCGAAGTTACAACGGCAGGGTGGTCACTTGGCCAAACGCCTTTGTATTCAAAATACATATCCGAGCTTAAGGCATTCAGTTTCTTTCCCTTGTAATAGATATAGTCGATTCGATTGGAAAGCTGCTGGGGACTCATCGAGGGCGACGCATATTTCAGGCTGGGATGAACTTGCCTGAAGGAATCCTGAAAACCGGAGTTAAGCATTTCCTTGCTAACCGGCCATTCCACGACAAGGCCGTTATGCCATTGTTTTGTCGACTCAACCCAATCCAAATGCGAGGAACTGTTGAAGTCGCCTCCGATAATGAGCGGAGTTTCATCAGCTTTTTCGATTTGCGGTTTTAGCTTATCCAGGATGATCTTGATTTCGCGGTGACGGTTTTTCTTTTCTCCCGCAACCAGTGACTCTGGAGTAACGTCAGGGTCACGATAATTCCTGCCCGGTAGATAGTGTAGCCAGATACTGGCGAGATTGATTTCCTGATTTTCGCTCAGCTTAATCTTAGCGATGCCGGTCCAAAGCTCATGATATTCAACCCAGGTTTTTTTGATGGGATACTTGCTAATGATGGAAATATTGGCGCTGGACAAGTAGAAATAATAACCAAGGGAATCGGCGATTAATGGTCCCGACCCATAAGTCTCCTGCATCATCACAATGTCCGTGTTGGTTTCTTTGATCAAGTCGATGACTTGTTGCGGACCAATGATCTTTCCTCGTCGACGCCCACCATGCCAAATGTTCCATGACATCAGGTTTAGCGTCTCGACCGGCTCGGCCTGCGGGCGAGCAATGTCAGCCATTGGGACTAATCGCTCGTAGTTGCATGCAACATCTTCGGAGCTTAAGGCGCGGTCATAGATACGGAAATTATCGATCGCGCCATTAAAAGTAAGTTTTGGATCGATTCCCTTGGCGTCGTTCGCCAGGCAAACTGGCAATCCAGAATCGAGATCACGTACGGGCCCCATATAATAAATGGCAACGTTGTGGCCATCAAAGTACATCCGTGCTTCGTTGGCCTTTCTGTTGACTGTAAACACGAGATGATGCCATTCACCATCGTTGATTTTTTGCCTTGGCGCGGTAGGCCGATAGTCTTTTCGGAAAATCTCGACTCTCTCCTCGTCACCTTTGGCTTTGCCATTACCAATGTTCCACGCCCAACTTCCGTCAGGTTGGCAGAAAAGAGCCCATCCTTTGTTGAGGCCACTCACTCGACTCACTCCAGCGTAGCGATTGTCCGTGTAGTCCTTGACTTCACCGGAATTCCACTCCTTATTGGATGCGATGACTTGGAATTCTTTGTTTTCGGACGTAGTCTGCACCCAGATCTCAATGGAGAAATCCTTGTCACACCAAAGAGACGAGAGGTCTTTGTTGCAATCAATCATGACGTGATTGGATTCATCGGACCGAGCAAAGGATTTCGCTTCACCGTCGATTCCATCAACGGTCGAGTGCTGTCCAGCAAATGCAAAGCCTTTGTGCTTTTCTTCCGGTTCAAAATCGTAAGAGACAATAGCAATGCTGTCTTCAATACCATGATTTTGTGCCGCGCAAGGTTCTATGAGGCAGCAGAAAACTACGATCCATATTGTTCGCATCGAGTTACTCCTTGTTGTTTTTCGATTGCAACGCCGCGTTGTGTTCGGGTTGAAACCTTGAGTATTGGTAGTTTCAGCCGTTTTTGATTCGTAAAAACTTGCACGAAAACTCGCCTTTCATGGGCGGTGTCTCAGAGCTACCAATTGGACTACGGATTTTTATTCAAAGATTCATCCAAAGCTGCCATTCCGAATTCGACATCCATAACGGTCTGTTTGTCGACAACGATTTCGATGGCTTCTTTGACGAATTCTTGAACTTCGAAATGAAACGTAACCTTGTATTTACTTGGCAAAAAAATTCGATAGCACCGTCTATTTCTGAGACGGAGGATTCACAAGCTCCAATATTGCCCATACAGGATCATGGTCTGAGGACTTGTAGTGAGTTGGCTTGCCTGCCTCAACGATACGCCATCTGTCTTTGGGTCGATACATGATGTGATCGATGGAGTCCATAATCTCACCCTTGGCATTTCTCACATACTCAAATCCGGCTTTTTCGTATTGGCTCATGGCACGATCACCTGGGCGAGAATTGAAGTCGCCCATAATTACCATCGGCGTTTTAGAATCGCCGCCTTCGTTGATCCATTCGACCATTTCTTTGGCTTGGCGAGCCCTGAAATCATTGTTCTCATGCGCCAAGTGCGTGGTTAGGAATCGTACTTTTTCCCCTGCCATCGTGATCCCAATTTCAATTGCAGACCGATCCTCGCCACCCGGTTGTTCTATCCAAAATAGTTTTTTTGACTCTGGCGGGAAGTCCGATAGCAGGCCTTCTCCATACTGACCATTTTGATAGTTTTTGAGTCCGGGAGCGAAAATGGAGTGCATTTTGGTGCGATTCGCAAGGTGCGCGATCACATCGACGCCTTTTGAACGATCATTCTCAAAATCAACTTCCTGGTGACCTGAAATATCGGGGTTGAGTTCATTGATCACGCTCGCCAATTGGTCATAACCACCGGGAGTCTCGGCATTTTTGTAACCCCATAAGTTGTAGGACAAAAACTTCACATGGGCGGGATACTGAGCCGAGGCGTTGCTGCAGAAAAGCGCTAAGAGCGCAACAATCCAGAGGTTTCTTGCGTTTGGTAACATTGAGTTTCTTCATTGGGTTGATAGGAATTTAAGTTTGCACAGACATGTCGAAGCCCGCTGGCGATATTCCAAAGATATGCGAGGGTTTCCGCTTCTGCTTGCTACCTTCTCTTGCTTAATTCGCGCGTCGTATAGTCCAGATCAAACTCACTGATAATCAAAGAGTGATCAGATGGAAAACCTGGCTCCGCCGTTGAAGTGACGTCCGTCGAGGTGTTTTTCAATCCTGAACCTTTGTAATAAATCTGATCGATTCTACCGCCACGCCCATGTCCCGATGTTCCACCTTTATACTTTTCAACATCGGGATATAAGCTGCGATATGCATCGGTGAAGCCACCCTCCAGCAGCGCTTTTGATGCAGGGCTTCTGCCACCGTCCGTATGTGGAACAGCATTAAAATCACCAGCAAACAATGTTGGGATTTTATCGGATTCAGCGAACCTAGACTTGTGGTAGTTGAATACATTCTCAAATTCACCCATGCCATACCAGTTTGACATCACGTACATATCCTGAGTCTGACTCAACGCAACCTTTACGCCGCAGTTCATGAATGGTGACGTTTCCGGCACGAACATTTCCTTGATTGGGTAGCGACTGATCACTGAAATATTCGCGCCCTGGTTCACATAATCCCAGTCAACGTTTGCAGCAAAGTAGTAACCCAATTCGGCGGCAATAAAATCGCCTGAGGAGTAAGTTTCCTGCATCATGACAACGTCAGCATCTCTCTTTTTAAGCATCTCCGCGACTTGTACCCTTGAATCCCAGCCGTCATCTTTGAGATTGTAGTGTTTGCCACCATGCCAGATGTTCCAGCAGGCTGCCGTTAACGAGTCAATGTTCGGCTGTTGGCTTGGTGTCTTTGACTTGAACCCGGATTATTCACCACGCCGATTTTTTGGTATCCGATCACAACTTTCAGTGAACCTCGAACTACTTCGGAGTGATTCTTGAAACCGGGCGCACATCGGCCCCCTCCCCAAAATTCCAAAGTTTCCGATTCCCAGAACAACGCCGACATCTTAACGTCAGCAACGCAGCACCTCCTGAAGGTGCGAATGAGAGGGCGGTGGCATGAATCCCTCCCGCGATCGAATCGATTCGGCTTTCTTGTCGGTCGGCAACGACCAACTCGCAATGCGTTTAGCCAACTGACTCCACAAAGGCTCGGCGGACTCAGCGATCCGTAACACCAACCGCCTTGCATGCTTGACCCAACGGCCGGCAACCATCAGAACGAACAACTGAAATCGCTGTAAATCCCAGCCGCTGCCAAACTCGTCCTCCAACTCGCTGCGGCAGATCGAATTCAAATTAAAAGCCAACAACGCCATCAACATCGTGGTCTCATTGTCCTTGAAGCCTGGCGATGAAAGATGAGCTCCGATCGCGCCGTTGAACTCGCCAAGCCGATCCTCAAACGTGCCTCGCTTACGATAGTGAGCCAGCAACTGCTCTCCGCTGCGAGCCTCCTGACTCCAGTTCGTCACCAGAAAAAAGTAGCGCGGCAACAAGTTCAACTGACCCGTCTGCGGATCGGGCTCGTCGACGACTATGAGAATCAATCGCTGGGCAAAGGCCCATGAACCTGGCTGATGCATGCCCAGCTCGATGATCTTCTGGTAGCCTTCACCGGGCGGACGACCGGCGGGACGCTTGAGATGCTCGAGGGCCATTTGATCCAGCTTTTTATTGCCTTTGAGCCGCCCCACGAAACGGCGACTGCTGGCACTGAGGCAATCCATCACGCGGCCAATGGTGTAGCCCGCGTCGAGACGATAGCTCACATGCATCGCGATTCGATGAGCTTTCTGGTCCGTGTTTTCGATGAAGCGTTGCACACCGTCGGCCGTATGAACCTGTCCCTGGCGGAGGATCGCATGCAAGAAACCACTGCCCTGACGGAGGCCATGAAAGGCGCTGTCGTAGTCGCCGCCCACACTTAGGCTGGCGGCTAGCGGATGATAAACTGTTTTCTTGTAGTAGCCGTTGTAGTTACTGCCGTGTTGATGGCCGTGGGTCTGGATCGGGAAGCTGTCGATGTCGATCGTTGCGTGGCTGACGCGGCGAGAACCGGTGGCCAGAACGTGGCGCTCGATGGACGTCGCGAGACCATCGCGAAGGGCTTCAAGGTTTTGTGAGTTGTCACTGATGAGGTTCAGCAAACGTGACTGCGTCGGTTGGCTGGCGAGTCGCTGCGAAATCACCTGGTCTCCGGTCCGCTCCCAAACAGCGGCACGAAAAGTTGGATCGTGAGCAAGTCGATCGACGTCATCTTGAGCAGACGCGCCGATGGCCATCGCGAAGATCCGTTCTCTGAGCAGTTCTGCGGCGGAGTAGCGAATGCGATCCTGCCTCCTGGGGTCAGCGATATTGGAAGCGATGCTGTCGATGAGTCCAAGTTTTGTTTCTGCCTCTCGCAAAAGCAGCACACCAGAGACCGAAGTTAGACGTTGATCGCTGCTTTGGACTTTGATGCTGCGATTGAATTCTGGCTCGAAGAGGTTATTCTGAGTTTCACCCATTGCGTGTCGTGCCCCATGCGAATGATTGTTCTTTTCACCTTTCTAAACACGGGACCGTACGCAATGGGTTCTTCTTCAAAACATTTCTTGGTGAATAATCCGGGTTCAAACCAGAGATCCAAGTATTCAGTTTGCAGACAACGCTGAACTCCTCAATCTTGTTCGCTTAACAGGCGCCGCTCCCGCTCACACTATCACGGACGCGGTTCGTGACGTGCGAGGGAATGTTGTGCAGATGTTTGACGGATACGGGACGGAAACTCGGTCGGAGTTTGACGAGCTTTCTCGGCAAGTCAAACAAACCCAAGCGTTCGGGTTACCCATCGCTCTCGTTTCTGAAAGTGAATATGACGTAGATGGAGACATGGTCAAAACGATTGACCCGGCGGGAACGGAGACTACCTACATTTATGATTCTCCGGGCAACATGATTTCGGGAACTCAAGCGTCCGGAACCTCTATTGCAATGACGACCGCGTACGAATATGACATTGACGGGCAGCAAATCAAAGTCACCTCGCCTGGTGGGGCAATAAGCCAGTCTTTTCGGGCTGACTGTTGTGGTAATTCGCGTGGCAGTCGTAATGCGTTGGGGAATGGAAGTATCAGCAATGCGAATGTCAACGGTCAAGTCGTGCATACTGCTGTAGTCGAAAGCTACGATTCTCACACTGATCTGTTGAATCCCATTGACGGCCAAACGCTCGGCGAACAAACGACCCAGTACTTTGATAACGGGCGAACTAGATTTAGGACCGTTTGGAAGTCAGCGAGAGGTACAATCGACCATAGCAATCCGCCTATTGCGGGGATCGGTGGGGTTGCACTTGCTGGGGGAGTGACGACGCAACAAGCTTATGACAACTCACTTGTAGATGGTGTCGGACTTGACAGTGCTGCCGGCCTCCAAGTTTCAACACTTGGAGGAGGCACTGCCAACATTAGCATCGCGTCCGCAATCACAAAACTCGCGGAAACGATTGCCAATGGTGGTGCAGGTGTCACATTTGACGCCACAAGTAGTGGAAGTGCATCAGTATCAATCAGTCCTGATGAGAAAATGCTTCAAGTTTCAATCAGTGATGCAATTGGTCAGGGCGTAATGACTTGTTCAATGACCGGACCAGCATCAAGCACTCCGAACCAGTTGATCAATTGGTCGTGCATTGTACCGAATGAATTGGATTCTACTAGCTTAAGCTTCGCAGTTCTTAAGTCATCATCTGTCGATCCAGACGGCGAAACTGTCGCTAGATTAGTCAATGGATATGGCCAAGCAATTTCTTCGATCGATCAGTTGGGCAATGCTTCCACTAGCGAGTTCGATTCGGCAGGCAACTTGCTGAAATCAACCAATGCATTGACTCATTCAACGACTTACACCTACGACGAACTCAGCCGACAATTAACAGTGAAAGATGCGCTCAACAATACGCGCAGCACAGTGTTTGAACCAACAACTGGAAGAGTTGCCTCACAGACAGACGCCAAAGCGAACATTTCCTCAAGCATCTATGATGAACTTGGCCGTGTTAAGAATTCAACCGATCGGACCGGAAAAATAACCCACCGCACCTACGATTCAGCCGGTCGTCTGGAGACGATCAAAGACGCTGAGAACAGGACCACAACTGACACCTACGATTTACTTGGACGACGAACCATCACGACGTTGGCTGACCTTAGTGCCAAGGCGATGACGTACGATGCGGCTGGGCGTATCACCAAGGTAGACTTGGCATCCGGAAAATCCCAAACCACTACCTATGAGTTTTCAGGGGTCGCCGACAAAGTTGAGTATCGAGACGCGACCGACACACTTACTGGAACGGATGACTTTAGTTACGACGCCCTATTGCGCAGAAACGGCTCGCTCAGCCGGTACAATGTCGCAAGGGTTCTCTCGTACAACGATCAGGGGCAACTAGCGACAGACACAACCAATTACGGTGGGCAATCTTACGTCGTTACCAACGCCTACGATGATCGTGGCCGATTAGAAAAACTAACTTATCCGTCAGGCCGGGAAGTGACGTATGGATTTGATCAACGGACCATGCTTGATACGATTGATGTGGATGGTATTGAGATTGAAGACCGATCATACGATGCAATTGGGCGGCTTACTAATGTTGATCGAGCCCACGTCGATGAAGTTCGCACCTATGATGTCGTGAATCGTGTGATTGGGATTGCCAATACCAATGTTGGCAACGCGATGTACGGGTACGATGCCAACGGCAATAAGCTGAGCGAGATGTGGACTGGGGTGATGGCGGCTTGGAATTTCACGACCCAGGACGGAAGCTCTGATGGCTATGATGACGAAGACCGATTTTTGAATTTCATTCAGGCCGGTCAAGTAAAAGTCGTTAACATGACACGTTCTGACATTGGAAATATTTCAAATGTCAATCTCAACGGTACGGGCATTGCCCGAGCCTATTCAAGCATTCATGAACTAACGTCTATCGGAGGAACTGCTCAGACGTTCGATGGTGACGGAAATTTGACAGTCGCGCAGTCGGGTGTTGATCTGGCCTGGGATGAAGCAGGAATGTTGAAACAGTCTTTAGTGTCTGCTGGAGATACGGCCGGAATCGAAGGCACCAATGAGTATGGATACGATGCGTCTCAAAAACGGGTAACAAAGAAAATTACTCGAAGTGGCACAGTCGCCGAAGACACGGTTTATGTTTACGCAGGCCCCAATGTTGTGGCTGAGTATACTAAGGGGAGTGTCGCATCTGCTCCAAATCAAGAGTACATTTACGGCGAATCAATCGACAGTTTGGTGATGATTGTCCGTTCTGGCGGCACACAGAAACTAAATGTCACTCGAAATCAGCAGTGGAGTGTTTCGGCATTGACGGATCACAGCAACGGAACTGTGCTTGAGCGGTATACTTACGATGAATTTGGGAAGCGAACAATCTTGGCCGCAGATGGCATGACTGTTCGCGCGACCAGCAACTACGACAATCCTTACGGCTACACGTCAAGACGGCACGATGAGGAATCGGGCTTGATGTACTTCCGTGCGAGATACTACGAACCAACCACTGGTGAGTTCTGCTCCAAAGATCCGCTCGAATATGTTGATGGGATGTCACTCTATCGGGGATATTTCGTCCCGTCCAGTATTGACTTCTCTGGTATGACGACGATGTCGACCGCGTCAGACAAATACTGTCGGAAATTCTGCAAGCCGTATCACGAAGGAAACCCTGGCCAGATGACTCGGTGCATTGGCTGGTGCAAAGGAAACAAGAAGCAGGAAATTTTTGATCATTGGGTGGAGCTAGATGAGTTAGAAGTTGGTTCATTCTGGGAGACGAGCTTAGGAGATCACAAATGCCCGCAGAAATTATGCAGCACTCGCTCTGCTGGAGAAAATATCGTTACTTATGGATTGGAAAATCCAGACCCAAAGAAGTGGGAAAGCCCCGGGAAAATTGGATACCATGAGGGACGCTATCACCCAAAGGCTTGTTATTCGATGCGTTCTGTAGCTGTGGATGGGCATTCAAATCAATGCACTTATGATTGTTCCGGAAATCTAATTACTACAGGTTTGGGTCACGGAACGGTTGACTTTGGCGCTCCAGCCTTTCCATATCCCGGCGCGCACATCGGACATGATGTTAATCCAGTAGTTTACGCAGCGATTCTTGATGGTTGCTGGGACACATCCGGGATGTTTGGGAGAATTAAGCCCGATTGCACTGGGCCAAATTTAGAAAAGTATTTGAAACGCCGACCCCTGTGGGCGTCAGACGAACCAACAGACTGTGATTGCGACTTTAGAACTCCTGGTCGGTATTGGGGCGACACGATTCCAATAACCTAACGTAAGTTAAATGCGGAAAAAACTAACGATGTGTTTCAGCAAAATACCAATGTCGATTGCATTTGGCTTGCTTATCTTATGGTTCGTTACGCTGGGAATATTCGCGGGTTCGCGCATAGAGTCAACTTGTGAAAACAAAAGCGACAGTAGCTTCAAGGAATACAAATCCGGTGCAACAGATTCATTTGGCAACGCTACAGCGATTCCCAACAAACATGGACGGTTTGGGATTCCGTATCTCTTCCAATATGAATTTCCTAAACGTCCTTTCAATTTGTCGATTGTTATTCATCAACGGACAGGCTTCGTTCCGTCAAAAATTGTGATTGAAAAAATCGTTTCAAAAAAAGGCGAAATCGCTGAATTGAAAATGCCGCATGTTGTCAAGTACAGCCCTGCTGAAAATCCTTTGAACCAGTATTCGCCGAATATTGTGTTGAAAGAATGTCTTCGAGAAGGAAACCTTTGGGAACTCAATGTAAAAGGTCGTTTTGAAAACGAATCGGGTGAATTCAAAGAATTTGAATCTACGTTATTGATTCGAACGAAAAAAAAACGCTGGGTAACGATTGGTTGGATAAAGTGGCTGTACTACGATCAGTTTTGAAATACGAAGCCTTGCCCGCATGTGGAGTTCGCCTGAACGAGGGCGGCTTCCATGCGGGCATTTTTTTATTGGGTCAGTGTTCCAACTTCACCGCCGCGCAATCAGCGCAGCCGAAGCGAACCCACGTCACTCGCGGCGGAACACTGAGTGAACGTTCCAACGGGGCTTTCGGTGTGAAGTACCAGAACGCGGGGCGTCACGTGCGAAAGATAGACCGAAGTTGCCGGAGGCACGCCGGATCATGGACGTCCGGCGCTATGACAGGCCCGGGCCATGGACGGATCCGAGCGGTTGCCATGGAGGGCAATAGCGAGGATGCGAGCTTGCGAGCACCGGGCCGTAACGAAAGGCGCAGCGCAGGCCACGGAAAGCGGCGCGCACCACGATGCCACGCACCCGAAGCAATTAAGGTTGAACCAGATTCAGCATTCCAACACGTTCAAAGTTCCAGCCGCGATGGCCGTAGCGTCGAGCGGTGTTGGCAGTGGCAAAAGTTCCTCCAATTCAAAGGCAGCTAAAAGAAAAAAAGCAGCTTGGCGGAATCGAAGCCGCGACCGCCGTCGTCCGAACAAATAAAAGGTGTCAGGAACCGTTGTTTGGCATTTTGCCTTTTATGCCTTACACTTTAGCCTATGGGCAGACCAAAACGAGACTCACGCGCGAACGTCGTTTACCATGTGCTTAATCGCGCCAACGCACGGATGACCATCTTTGAAAAGGATGGCGACTCCGAAGCGTTTGAGCGAACGCTTACCCAAGCGGTTGATCGCTCGGGAATGCGGCTGCTGAGTTATTGCCTGATGCCCAACCATTGGCACTTGGTCGTTTGGCCAACCGAAAATGGACAGCTTTCAACTTTCACCGACTGGTTAACACTGACCCACACCCAGCGCTGGCACGCTCATCGTGGTACCACCGGGAGCGGTCATGTCTATCAGGGCCGATTCAAGTCCTTTCCCTGTCAGGATGATGACCATTTCTATACGCTTTGCCGGTATGTCGAGCGTAACGCACTGACTGCTGTGCTCGATTCGGCGAATCGCCCCGTCCACACCACTTCCTAGCGTCGAAACGACATCTGCGATGCGGCGGCCCGCTTCATCGTAACTGTACTCGTGAACCGAACCGTTCGCGTCAGTCATTGAAGTTTGCACACCCGTTCGATCGTAGTCGTAGGTCACCGTGCCAGCATCAGGATGAGTCATTTTTTCCAGCAACTGGTTACTGACTAGATCGCTGCCCAATGCGGTGGTTACTCCGTACGAGTAGCTCGTCTCCTGGTCGCCCGTATCAGCATTTTCAGCAATCTGTTTCGACATTTGACCTGAGCTGTTGTACTCAGTGCGAATTGTTTGAGTGTCAGTACCGCCAAAGTTGTGAATCACCTTCGTGGTTCGACCTGCGTCGTCCGATTCCGTTTTGACCACATCGCCAGCAGGATCAGTCGATTTAAACATCTGACCGTCGATATCAAATTCGGATTCACTTACAAGAATCGTATCGCTCGAAGCAGGAGCTGAATCAGGCCGCGTCGGTGCCGAACCAGCGTTGGTTCCATAGTTTGCTGAGGCAACACTTCGACCGATCTCGTCGTACCACATCGCTGAATAAGAATCACGAGATTTCGGTTGACTTCCAGAGGGTCCATTGAGCGATCCGTTACCCGTCGCATCGTGCAAGCGATATTTGCCGGTCGAAAGCAGGATATGCCCCGCGTCATCGTACTCCATGCTCGATTCAGTCAAAACCTTGTTGCTGGCGATGCTTTCCGGATCGTCGGTGCCCCCGCCATCGTAGTAGGCAACGTAGGTTGTAGTGGCTCTTCCCACTGCATCGTAAACCGTTTTCGTGAATGCCTCTGAGCCAGGTGAGGCGGACTTGATCGTCTGTCCGTTAGCATTGAACCACTGATTCGATTCCAGTGCATTTCCCGCCACGCCGCTATCAGAAACCGCATAAGATTTCGTTTGATAAGTTCTGCCTCGTGTATCAAATGACGATTCCGATTTGGCAATCAATACTAATGTCCCAGAATCATCGCGGTACACTTGACTGACGGTTGCCCGCCCCAAGTTGTCCAGTGTAGGCTTTGAATGAAACTCATCCGTCCCATCAGTGGTGACAGTGTTTTCCAACCGGTTACGCCAATCGTATTCTATTTCAATAACACGATCATCGCCTGACGTCGCGTTGACCTTTTGAGTGGCTTTGGTCTTTAGGCCATTTTCTCCCTCATTGCCGTTGTCGTATTCGTGTGCCGACAATTGAACCATATTGTTACCACTGGCACCGCCGCCAGTCGGATCACTATCGGTTGCCGAAGTGTCATCAGTTCCAACCCAAGTGCTTTCCACCAAGCCCCGCGAGTTAAACACGGTTCGTTGAATCGTGCCGTCAGGAGATTCCACCCGGTTTTGTCGACAGAACGAATCGTAGTCGTAGGTCGTCTCCAAATAATTAGTGCCACTGGATCCTGTTCCCGAACTTGGGATATCGAAATAGGCTCGACTGGCAGTCATTCGACCAAATGGGTCGAATTCATCTCGCGCCCAACTCAGGGCCAGCGCATTTGAAAACGTGTTATTAGCCGAATAAAACGGCTTCGAGGTTGTCGGTATTTAGCGCGGCTCTGAGTCTTTTTCTTTTGAGGCTTGTTTTTGGCATCGAAGTGTCTCGCTTGAGCAAAGAAAGAACAAAGCGTCGCAAGCTTCCCATGATCGCGGGCGAATTTCCTTTGCGAATCCGGCTCTTGTCTTCGGTAAAAGTTACATCCAATGTCCAGTGTAGTGAGTTCTCGACCGTCCAGTGCTTACTTACGTATTTTTGGACCAGCGATGCGGTAGGACGCAAGCTGCTAATAAAGTAAGTCACATGGTCGGTCTCTTTGATCGCGCGAGAGTTATTCGGATTGACTGGCTCGCGGTGCCGATAAACCATCCCAATGGTTTGAATTCCCTTCCACTTGTTGAGGGCTTTGATTTCTGGTGGAACCGGAGCAACGATTACCTCCTGATGCGTGATGCGACCGCGCGACTTGGCATTCTTTCGGTGCGAACGAAACTTGCGATCCTGACGATCGTCTTCGAAGTACTGTTCAAATTGATCGGCGATCACTTCGTGCAGTTTCGGCTGGTTGCCTTTGACCGTGATCACATAGTCTGCCTCCTTCTCGATGATCTTCTCAACGATTTTTTGTTGACAGCCCATGGCATCGAGTGTGACCACCGCGCCTTTGATCTCGATCAATTCCAGGAGCATCGGAATGGCAGTAATTTCGTTGGATTTTTCGTCAGTGGCAACCTGCCCAAGACAGATACTGGCTTCATCAACCCACGCGCTGACCATGTGCAATGCCTTCAAGTTGGAAGCACTGTCGAAACTGTGGCGTGCGGTTTTGCCGTCGATATGAATGCCTTTGCCCTGAAGGTCCAGCTTCATGCCGTCGATCCATTGCTGCAAGCATTCAAAGAAAGTCGCGGTGTCGAGCCTGGAAATGACACGGGCGATCGTGTCGTGACCAGGAATTCCGTTTTCAAGCGTCAAGTATTTACTGAGCCATTCTTTACGTTCATTGCCGAAGTCTTCGATGTCTTCCCACGTCTCGCAGTAGCAAATCGTCCCACACATTGCGAGGACGACGATATCGGTCAGGTCATGACGAAAATTTCCGTAAACTCGACGCGGCTCGACAAGAGACTCAAAGCATGAAAAATTTACGTTCCGTTGAGTAAGCATTGCAAACACCAATTGGCTGAAGATTCAAACAACTGAATCTTTCAGCTGAAAAAATGAAGTTCGGTCCCACCGAATTTTTGAACTTCCTGTTTCATATGCAATAATTAGACCAGTGTTTCAAATGCGCTGGCCCTGGATGGGGGATGCGGAAAAAGTTGATAAATACCAGAATGATCCCGGATTCCACGCAAGAGACCAGTGCGACGATCGATTAATCCAGACGTGGGCCGCGACACCACCGCTCAAACAATGTGCTGTCTTTCAACTTCGTCGATCTTGATCGTTAACAAGACGTTTGCGTCATCTCGATAAGCTTGTCGACCGCAAGAATCGCTGCGAGTCGTTGGAGAATACCTGGACGACAAAAATGCACGGTGGATTTCCCCTCAGATGAAATCCAAAGGTAAAAAGTCGCCGCGTATCATTTACTTAAATGATACTGCATTGGCAATTAGTAGCCGTTTGAACGATGAGTTTCCCGAAGGAGAACTTTTCAGGAATGCCGCTGGAAGAGCTTGGTCGACTGAGGCCGTGAATTGCGTTTTCGATCGAATCCAAGTCCGGATGGGCAAGAAGATTCTCTTGGAGAACAAGCAAGAGCCAAGTGAAAAGGAAATCGCATCTTTGACTAGGACACTCGCTCAGACAAAAACCTTAAAAGGAATTCGACGTGACAAGCGACCTGCTGAACCGAATGGCAAAGAAAGCTGCTTCAAGATATTCGCTTTACGCTCTTCGGCATTCATGGGCGACGATTGTATTGAACCCGGATTATTCACCACGCCGATTTTTTGGTATCCGATCACAACTTTCAGTGAACCTCGAACTACTTCGGAGTGATTCTTGAAACCGGGCGCACATCGGTCCCCTCCCCAAAATTCCAAAGTTTCCGATTCCCAGAACAACGCCGACATCTTAACGTCAGCAACGCAGCACCTCCTGAAGGTGCGAATGAGAGGGCGGTGGCATGAATCCCTCCCGCGATCGAATCGATTCGGCTTTCTTGTCGGTCGGCAACGACCAACTCGCAATGCGTTTAGCCAACTGACTCCACAAAGGCTCGGCGGACTCAGCGATCCGTAACACCAACCGCCTTGCATGCTTGACCCAACGGCCGGCAACCATCAGAACGAACAACTGAAATCGCTGTAAATCCCAGCCGCTGCCAAACTCGTCCTCCAACTCGCTGCGGCAGATCGAATTCAAATTAAAAGCCAACAACGCCATCAACATCGTGGTCTCATTGTCCTTGAAGCCTGGCGATGAAAGATGAGCTCCGATCGCGCCGTTGAACTCGCCAAGCCGATCCTCAAACGTGCCTCGCTTACGATAGTGAGCCAGCAACTGCTCTCCGCTGCGAGCCTCCTGACTCCAGTTCGTCACCAGAAAAAAGTAGCGCGGCAACAAGTTCAACTGACCCGTCTGCGGATCGGGCTCGTCGACGACTATGAGAATCAATCGCTGGGCAAAGGCCCATGAACCTGGCTGATGCATGCCCAGCTCGATGATCTTCTGGTAGCCTTCACCGGGCGGACGACCGGCGGGACGCTTGAGATGCTCGAGGGCCATTTGATCCAGCTTTTTATTGCCTTTGAGCCGCCCCACGAAACGGCGACTGCTGGCACTGAGGCAATCCATCACGCGGCCAATGGTGTAGCCCGCGTCGAGACGATAGCTCACATGCATCGCGATTCGATGAGCTTTCTGGTCCGTGTTTTCGATGAAGCGTTGCACACCGTCGGCCGTATGAACCTGTCCCTGGCGGAGGATCGCATGCAAGAAACCACTGCCCTGACGGAGGCCATGAAAGGCGCTGTCGTAGTCGCCGCCCACACTTAGGCTGGCGGCTAGCGGATGATAAACTGTTTTCTTGTAGTAGCCGTTGTAGTTACTGCCGTGTTGATGGCCGTGGGTCTGGATCGGGAAGCTGTCGATGTCGATCGTTGCGTGGCTGACGCGGCGAGAACCGGTGGCCAGAACGTGGCGCTCGATGGACGTCGCGAGACCATCGCGAAGGGCTTCAAGGTTTTGTGAGTTGTCACTGATGAGGTTCAGCAAACGTGACTGCGTCGGTTGGCTGGCGAGTCGCTGCGAAATCACCTGGTCTCCGGTCCGCTCCCAAACAGCGGCACGAAAAGTTGGATCGTGAGCAAGTCGATCGACGTCATCTTGAGCAGACGCGCCGATGGCCATCGCGAAGATCCGTTCTCTGAGCAGTTCTGCGGCGGAGTAGCGAATGCGATCCTGCCTCCTGGGGTCAGCGATATTGGAAGCGATGCTGTCGATGAGTCCAAGTTTTGTTTCTGCCTCTCGCAAAAGCAGCACACCAGAGACCGAAGTTAGACGTTGATCGCTGCTTTGGACTTTGATGCTGCGATTGAATTCTGGCTCGAAGAGGTTATTCTGAGTTTCACCCATTGCGTGTCGTGCCCCATGCGAATGATTGTTCTTTTCACCTTTCTAAACACGGGACCGTACGCAATGGGTTCTTCTTCAAAACATTTCTTGGTGAATAATCCGGGTTGAAGCGTGGCATTGATCCGCTTACGGTCAACTTGGAGGCACTAGGATCGCGAGGATGTTTTTCCACTTGCTATTAACAAGAACACGGATTCGATCCGCGCCACTCAACTGTCCGTAGACAATTAGATGCAACAGCGGAAAGCTAAGTGGGCGAAGACTAATTTCCTGTCCGAGAACTGCTGGTACTTATCCGAAAACCCTGTGAAATTTGGACGTCGGGCGAAGCGAGTTCGCTTCAAATATTCCGGCGGAAGTCCCAGGATTTCAAAGACTTAAGACAACAAACGCCACTCACAGAAGCGAGCCTGATTTGGCCTTCGGAACCGAGGGTTGGAGGTTCGAATCCTCCCGGGTGTACTTTTTGATCCCACAAAAACCGAGTCGAAATCACGGCTCGGTTTTTTCGTGCGCTGACTGCGTTCTCAAGTCCCCCCACTAATCCCCCCACTAATGAAGCTTTCTTGCATCTCAATCACATTCTCAGCTCGATCTTCGGCCACAAATTGACATTCATTGATCGATGTCAATTCGGTATCCTCCTCGCGTCTTTTCTTTCGGGTGCATAAATGAGTAACGGTAATGAAAACGCGTTGATTCAAGAATTACAGTACCGCCTCGGTGGAAGCGATGAATTTAGAATGTCGTGTTGGTTTCGAATCTTAACCAGCGATACTCGTCCGTTTGTCGTTGTTTGCAGCCAGCATGGAAATCAAGGGCGCAGTATCTGTAACGCTCACGAGTGGTTCCGCTCTGAACTCGCACGGGTACTGGGCAAGAAGCGAACGCAACACGATTTTATGCTTGCGCGAAATAATCTCGCGACAATTGACGGCTTTCTAAAACCGACGATTGTCACGTTGGTCGATTTATTGATCAAACGCTGGATCAAGAAAGACATTTATGCTCGCCTTACGGATAATTGCCTCTGGTTTGAGCATTGGCCTTCGGATCGAACAATGTCGAAAAGTGAAGAATTCTGGGAAGTCAAATTGAATGACGGCGGGGAACCTAAGTTTTAGAAAGTCTCCATTGAGGAAATCTCAAAAACAACGGGATACAGTGAAGAAGAACTCCGCCCGTGGATTTGGTAGCAATGCGAATTTCATTTGAGCCGTGGGCAGTTTGCAAAAAAAAGCCCCGACCAATTCAATCGCCGGGGCCTACTGATTAACTAGATGCTCGTTGCCAATTAATTATTGCCATTGGGATCTGGTAGTGGATCAGGGTCAGGGTCGCCACCTCCGCCTGGATCACCAGCAACAACCATGAACGATGTTTGTTTCGGGTCACCTGCAGCGGCCCAATTAAGGCCCTGAAAATGCCCAGGTTGCGCTTTCTTCTGGACACCAGCGATTACCAAATAGGTTCCTACCTGCGCATTCACCAATTGTCCAGTAGTACTAAGACTTGCATTCTGACCAGGCGTTGTCAGGACAGTGGAACTCGGCGGCGAGCCTGGGGCGGCAGCAGTAGCAATAGGTATTAAATTCCATTTTGTTGGTAGCACGGTCGTATCTAACTTGTAAACCTTAAATTCGATCTTTACATTCCACCAAGTCGTCTCCATGTCTTTTGTCGCGTTACCTGCCGCAGTAATATCGACATCGTCGCCAGCCACAAAAACGGAGTTCAGGGCCGGCGTAACTGAGGTAACTTCACCTGTCGTCTCCTGAGAAGAAGCGACATCACATAACACCCCAAACATAAATAGGAGTGCCAGTGGAAAAAGCATCGTCCGTCGTAATTTCATCATAAATCTCACTTTTGTTGTTTCGAAGAGGTAATCTCGTCAATTGGTGTCTGCCTCATCTCCTTTTCTAAAATTGTTCGCTTATCGTTGTAGCTGAAATCCGAGGCCAATTTGGGCAGCGTCATGTTACTGAAATAGGCATCAAATTGTTTTCCGCCGTAAAACTTCCTGATTTTTTCTACTCGCTTAGCTGAAAGATCTGCGAACAAAGCAGAGTAAGCTTTTCGTCTTGCTTGCTTTGTAAATTCCTGCACTTCTTTTGATAGTGTCTCTGACCGCTTACGGATTGCAGTTCTTTCTTTTTCTGTCAACTCAATCGCTTCACCCACAGATGACTCAGTGAAAGATCTTGGCATTCCAGACACATGCATACTCAACTCATTGAACACCTCAAGCTGATGATCCAAAAAAATGTCCGATAGCTTCTGGACAGTTTTCTTTTTTAAGATCAGTAACGCCGAGTCTCGTTGAGGTTTCGTTATTTGACCAGACTTCAAATTCTTCTCTAGTTTTGACTTTTCCAGCGAATAGTTGTCTTGAAGTTGGGCGATTTCCTTTTTTTGCGTATCAACGATCTCAAAAGTATCGAACACTTTTGGATTGTCCAACATGGTCTCAAATACTTTCAATAGTGTGACTGATCGCTTGTGTTGAACTTCCATAGCTTTTTCAGCAACATTACCTTCTTCAATCGCTTTTCCCCACAATTCTGCTACCTGTTCTTGTGGAATTTGGCCTTGAACTGAATGAGAGGCTGAGCAGAGTACTACCGCAACAAAAAATAAACACTTCAACGTTTTCATCGTTACCTCGATAATAATGGATTGAGAAAAATTAATCCTTCAAGATGTTTTGACTTATCGATTCCATCCGTCACGAACGTCCTGACAAAGCGACGTTTGGCTGAGTCACTGTAACGCAAAACATTCGCTAAGCAAGCGTCAAAAGGAGATTGCCGTTGTGAATCACCTTGCTTGCACTCACCGATGCTCTTGAATGCTGACACACTTCGCTCCAAGAACGATATGGTCAAGAACATCAATCCCAACATTCTTCCCTACCTCTTCCAGTCGCGTGGTGACTGCCAGGTCTTCCCTGCTCGGAGTCGGATCACCAGACGGATGATTGTGAACTAGCAGTATCGATGATGCTGCATCTTTGATCGCTGGTCGAAACACTTCCCTTGGATGAACAAGTGAAGCGTCCAGCGTCCCGACTGTAATCTGGTGCGAACCGATGATTTGATTCTTCGTATCAAGAGTAACAATATGAAACTCTTCCTGTAGAGCGTCTTCGATTAAGCGTTTGAAATGCTCATGACAAAACTCAATTGCCGACGCACTGCTGGTGATCTTTACAATGGACTTTCGATAATGGGTCTTAGCCTCCTGAATTCGACGACCCAGCTCAATACTGGCTTTTAGCCGTTCGTATGCCTTGGGCGTCAGGCCAAGTTCGTTTCGATGAGCCTGACTGAGCCGTTCAATTGGAATCTCTTTCAGAATTTGCGACGCCCTGCCTTCCGATCGCAAAAGCAAAGAAAGGAGCTCTTGATTAGTACGAAAATCAATGTGGTTTTGATACTCAGCCATAAGGCGAAGACGGTGCCACAATAATCAAAATACCGCAAGGAAAAGTCTTGGACTTTTAGACTGAATAGCCTCTCAAGACTTCCGTTCTGACGTCGTCAATTGGCATGCAATACCGTACTCTAGAAACTTCTCGCGATGTTCGTGCTTGGGATCTTCAACAAATTGGCGAAGCCAACAACGAGTCGTTTTATCAGAAACGTCAGCTAATTTAGCAGCCTCTTTGACGGTAATGAATTGAGATGAAGTCATGGGCACACAATGCCACAGGAAGGCTTGGATGGCTAGATCTGCGAAAGTAGGTTTCGTAGCTTTGTTAATTCATTCGATGTCAATTCCTTATCACCATCGGAGGCATTTTTCGCGATGTGAAGATTCCTTATCTCGGTCGACGCCGCCTGGGCGCTTTTGACCGCCCCATAGAATTTTTCGGTTGTAGCGAAGTCACTGTGCCGAAGAACAAGCTTCAGTGTTTCGGCTGATACCCCTTGGTTGATCAGCCTCTGAGCACAGCCGCGACGAATGTCGTGAGCTGATGCATACTTCAGTCGCTTGAAAGAATCGTCGTCAGCTTCCTGAACGACGATATTAGCTTCTTGACCAATCAAGGCGATAACTCGTCCGACGCGTTCTTTGGTCAGGCGTTCAATGCCGCCTGCGTCCGAATCGTCTGCCTTTTGTTCAAGAGTACTGGGCCGTTTGCGATTAATTCCTGCGTTCCGCAACCATTTCCGTACTGCAGTTTCGGAAACCGCATAAACCTCAGCAATCGCCACATTCGAATGACTTGAAGCGAGTGCTTTCAACTCCGCCAATGTCGGCCGATGTTCGTAGCTATTCTCCGGATCGATTGGACGCGGATTTGCGACCCAATCTGTTCTGTCTGACTTGGGAACTGATTCAAGCAGTTCTTCCATCTCCGGCAGCATCGGAACTTCTTGCGTTTTGCGGTTTTTCTGTTTGCTTGGAATCGCGATCGTCGGATGTTCTCGTCGATCGCCTGGCCAGAGAGGGCGGATTTCACTTTTGTCGTCCCACGAAAAGGACATTACGTCTCCGACTCGAAACGCGGTCGCCCAAAGGATTTGCAATGTAAATTGCCATGATTCGTTGGCTGCATTGCCAACAACGCTCGGCGTTGCTTTCAACATCGCTTTAAACTCGTCCTCAGTAATCGGCCGTCCTTTCATTGGGTTGTCAACTTCCAAGCGTTCAACGATTGGCACTTTTGCGATCCAGTCATGGCGAGCACAGTACCGAACAAACGCCATGACGGCTCCCATCGCGGTATTTACCGTCATTGGCGATCGTTGGTCGTATCGACATTCATCCCCAGCAAATAGCCGGTCTTGCAAATACTCTAAAGCAGATAATGAACAGTTTTCTTCGATCGTTCCTGTGCCATTCAGTCCCTGATCCTCTCTGTGGCCAATGAAAATCTGCTCCGCGATCTTCAATCGTGAAGTGATGTCAGCGTAGGTCGATTCACGAACGCGTTTCTTCTTGTACGAAAGATACTGATCCTTGCATGATTCCCAGTCGCGACCAGAAACCATTTCAGTGTAGGAAAAATTGCGTGCTGCCAATGCCTGTTGCACGGCAGCACGAATCTTTTCTTGCTCATTAGTAATAATGCCACCAGAAGCAATGTACTCGCCGCTTGTCAGCCGTTTACTGCATTCGCGGACGATCTTGCGGGCCTCTCGGCGATCACGCGTTCCGGCGTTTCTACGAATTCTCTTGCCTAGGATTGGGCAATAGAACTTTAGCACGAAACCATTTTTGTCGGATTCGCGCAAAGGCCGATCGGGGTACAACGTTATGTTGCCAATTTCTGGTGGGCGTGCCATGAATCTACTTTGCCTGATCCAGTTTGGTTTGCGCAAACTTTTTCAAGTAGTTCATGATGTCTTCGCCAGTAACCCAGCGAGTATGACCAACGCATGTATACGGCAGGCCCTCGTCCAACATCTTGTCCCAGAAGCGTTGAGACACGCCTAAGCGTGAAAGGACGCATCGTTTGCTGTAGGCTTCATCGAGTCGAATGACGCCTCCTTCAATGGGGCGATTCATTTCGCACCTCCTTCGTTGGCGACAGGCTCTTTCTTAGTCTCGGCTTCGCCACTTTGTTGCGAACGGACTTTGAACGCCATCTGCAAACACTTCCAGCAAAGCAACTGTTGCTTGATAAAGCCATCGGAAAAAGTGGACGAAACGCACTCGCGATCTTTCTCACACCAAACGCATTTGGCGGATACTTGGCGATCAGACAATACAACCTTCATAGGATTCTCTCCAAAGTGAAACATGAATAAACAGAATTGAATGCCCACCTTGGAAAACGGGTGGCATGTGCCGTGCAAAATGCACGTTTATCAATCAGTTAATTCATCGAGAATGCAGCATGCTGCACCACTGGTGAATCCGCCTGAAAAATCAATCATTCGCCAACGCCTAAATGGCCGTCGGCGATCAAGTTGAATTAAGGAAAGAAAAGACCGGAGAAGGTCTTTTTCAAGAGAGCGAATAAATTCGCGGTGTCCAACCTAGGAAAATGAAACGGAACGCATCAAGTGCGTCTCATGCTCAAAACACAAGGTCTGTCTCGTCGCCGAGACGAGAGGACTGTCAGGGCAGTCCTCTCAACTGGTTAGTCATCTTTGTTTTTGGTTTTTGTTGATTCACGTTGCAAAACGTAGATCCATGCTTTTTTCGAAAGTGTTTCTACAACTGGCAGATCGTCTCTCGAAAATACGCTCGTCGTCTTGAAGGCATCGCCATCCTTGTAAGTCCGCACAATGCTAACTTTGTAAAAGTGACCACCTTTGTCGGCGGTGTTTTCAAAAATGCTTGCGGTAATGCCTCGAAGCGAAAACTTCTCAACGGGTTTGTTAGAACTCTTTGAATTATCCATATCAAAAACGGGAACAAAAATAAAATCCACTATGCTTCAAGAAGTCCCTGATTCTGCTTGAGCATCGGTAGTGGCTGGTTGTTGGATTCGCTTAACGAGCGGAACCAATTCTTCTTTGCCGCAACAGGATAAAATCGGATCGAACAAAAGTTGCTCGGGTTGCAAATCCTGAAGAGAAAGAAATCTGTATTGTTTGTGGACCTCATGGTCCTTGTTGCGTTTGTAGAACGACTTTCGAAGGTTGTTGCATCGTCGTTTAGTAGGCGTCACAACCAAGATAAAAAAGTAGGCCAGAGACGTCGCAGGAAACTGCTGCAGGTGCCCCTTTTTTTCGGCCATGCTTCGATAGCCCGGAGTTTTGCGAGCAGCGACACGGTCGTGAAAAAAAGTATCACGGTCCTGCTCGAGATAAAACACAGCCCGTGTGTCCTGGTATTCGAGTACAAATGCGCCATCGGGCCTGCAAATGATATTGTTGAATTTGGTCCGCAGAAACGTTGGCTTTTCGTCCGTATCTGTGAGGTTGATCGGCTCGTCTTCGTTCACCCAACTAGAAAGTGAGATGGGTTCGTCGGTTGAATCCAACGCCTTTCTTAAGAGCCTTTGAAAGTCTGCCACGGCAAGGTAATGAAACAAGTGTTGTGGCTGAGATGGCTCAACAGGTTTTCGCAGGTAGGATTCATCATCGAAGTATTCGGAAAGGAATTCGCGACCTTGCTTCGTCAGGTGGTACACCGGCGCCGCCGAGTTGTTCCGCGGGTTGACGACCTGCATATGGCGTTTCTTGACGTAGCCCTCGTGGACCATTTTCATCAGGCGCCGCCGGGTGACTCGCCCAGTTGAATCGGTTGTGAAGCAAATTTCGCGCAGCTGGTTGGCTGTCAGCATAAAGAATTGCGCAAAGCAGCCGAGCGCAACGATATCACGTTCCTGAAGAATCATTTGAAACCTTGGGCGAACTTCTATCAAAAACCGGACTATCCATGATAGTCCGGGAAATTTTAGGAGTAAGAGTGACGGAGAGTCACTCTTAAGAAGCAGTCTATGAAAGACCGAAGTTACAACCAGTGAAAACGTTTGGTACACCTCAGAAGTGTCGCTGACGAGTTCGCCCAGTCTCCTTATGAATTACTTGACTTTTCAAGCAACCACAGGCATGGTTCACTTACCCTTGGAGCACAAGCAAAACTTGCCCAAGCCCAACCATCAAAAACGAGCCTACCACGCTCAATTCAAGTCCAATTCCCGGCAAGGAACTGGGCTTTCCTTTTAAACCATTAGTAACAGACCAAGCAACCAGCCTTGTGTATTTGATACAGCATTTACGTAGCAAATGCTCAAACGACAACAATGACCTGAACAAGGTCGCTAACCAACGTTTTGCACTCAAACAAAGAGCCCAAAAAACAGAAAGCAAAAATCTCATAACTGAAGGGGGAAAATGATAATCGACGAAGTAGCACTTCGACAAAGACTATTAGAACACTCCAGTTTCTCGAGTCAAGCTTTTTATTCGGGAGGGAAGAGCTTTTGCTGCGAATGGCAATGAGCGGTACTAATGGTTGAGGGCTCGATGCCCGAGGCCATTAAGGGTGCAGGGGCGAAGCGGCGAATGAAGCGTTAGCGAAATGAGTGAGCCAAGCCCTTGCCCCGGCCGCATAGTGTAGCCGTAGGCGGAGCGTCCAGCATATTGCGAGCTTGCGAGCGATAGATGCTGGAATGCGGGTGGGGCAAGGGGTTGCGAACGCAAACGCCTTGCACCCTAAAGCTCGGTGGGACAGGCACTTATGACGGGCACCAAAGTGGCCGCCGTTGGACAGCCAATGGACATGCCATCGGACACCCCATGGCCTCATCAGATTCCAAATGGATTGTCTCGGTTTTGTGATTTTTCAACATGCCCGAGAATCTTAGTAACACGCTCTTCGAGTACCTCGTCCGGAGAACGCGGAACGAAAATGTACTCTTTGGTCGCAAACAATCGTTTAATAAAGCTCTCTCGTGTCTCTTTGGCCACGACTGCATTTTCAAATGCGTCGAACACGTTTGCAACGCGGAAAACAAAACTCTGCTCTCGACCATCTACACGACTGCGCAAAAATGCGAACTGATCTGGCATCACTGTGATTAGCTTTTCAAACGTGGTGTACTGTAGATCAAGAGAGAATCTAGGATTGCCAGTGCTCTGCCAATACTCGCGCGTGCCTTGCCGAAGCGTTTCGGTTTCGGAATAAGAGATTACACGTGAACGGCCAAACGAATTCACAATGGAATCCTGCTTTGACTTTGAAGTGTTTTCTGACTCTCCTTGCGCTGCAATTTCAGAGAGGCTTTTCGCAGTTCCTTTACCCTTGTTCCGAGTCTCAGATTCACCTTCGCCTTCTGACTCGTTACTTGAATCAGAATATTGTTCGTTTTGAGCAGCAGCTTTCTGTGTTCCCGCAATCGGAACCTCGATTAGATTTCCATCGATCATCATTGGCGACATACCAGCAGACGATCCACTGGCACTAGTCATTCCCGTCCCAGCAGCCGACCCTATTCCTTTGGAACGGAATTTCTGCTTCCCAACAGAGTAACCTTCATTTTCTGATTCGGTGACTGCGTTTCCTTGAGCCTTGCTGATGTGAATTCCCTTCCCTTCGTTCTTTCCTTTTGATTCGCCCGCAGAACGTGTTTGGCTGAGGCCATCAGAAGTTGATCGAGATTTCATCAGCACAATCTCATCAGCATCGCGATCCGGGCGATCTGTTACATGCTTCAATTCGCTTAGGTTCAAGTTGGGATAGGCATAAAACTTTCCGAGGCTTTCCACGTCTTCTAGGTTTCGTTGCTGAAACGAGATTACCGTTCGACAATTGCCAAGGACTTGGCCTGAAATGTCCGTATTGCCTTTTTTGAAATTGGATAGGTGTTGTGCTCCCAAGCAAATGCTTAGTTGCCACTTCCTTGCTTCATCCAAAAAGTCACCCAGGTCATCCGCCATGTAATTGCCGGCTTCGTCGATTATTAGGTAGTGTCGCGTCCGTTCACCAGCTTCATCAAATTCTGCGCATACGTTTCTTATTTCATTGATGATGAAATCGGCAATCGGAGTTCCGGCTTCTCGAGAGATCGACTTTGCCTCTTTTAAATTGACAATCGTGCAATGACGTTCTTTAATCGCAGTTTGGAAGTCGAAGCTTGGCGCTTGGTTTCCAAAGATCGCTCGTGTCATCGTTGAGCAAACATCCGTGATTCGATTCAAAGTAGATTCGAGGTAGTGATCTGCGTCCAACGGACGGTTGAGCCCAAACAAGAATTCGTAGTCACTCTTGATCATGGTCGAGAGACTCGGTGCAATCAGTTTTGTGACTTTTTTGAATCGTGCGTGGTGCGGGTAAAGAACTGCTGGTAGGTCACCAAAGCTAAATGCTGTACCGAGATCTGTTGGCGTAGCGATCACCGTCAACGCATTGCCTAGCCAGCGTTTCAGACGCCGCATCTTTTCTTCGTCATCTTTTGCCTCAGAACGCAGGATGACGCGAATTAATTTTTGAACCGCTGTGTCGCGGTCGACTTCAAAGGCAAAGCCGTCTTCCGGATTCACGTCTCGTATTTTGAGGGGATCGAAAGAAAATAGCTGGTCCTTCCGAGGTTCAAGGTAATGGAATTTCGGAAAGATATTCTCATCACCATACTCCTTAGCTAAAGAGGCTGCGTACTCAACCAGCGCAGTCGCTGTATCACCGTGAGGGTCAATGAATGTAAATCCATTTCCGGAGCGAAGCAGGTAGCGTCCAAACTGTTCTAGATATTTACTTTTACCAGAACCCGACGCACCAAGGACCGCCATGTGGCGTCCCAGCTGGGTATCGCCGATTTCCATGGTCTGGTCGAAGCTTGTTTCGAACTCGACGATACTTTCATTGCTCGTATCGACGGAAACCGGATTACCAAGCAAGAACTTGGAGCTGCGAACCTTGTCCTCATAGTAAGGCGTCAAATATTTAATAAGAGCTTTATCCATGATACTTGCTCATCGAATCAGTCACCTTCGTAATCCTGTCGCTGCAGGCTGCCTTGTATTTGATGATCGCATTGTTCGCTTCGACAAGTTGTTCTCGAATGTGGTTGGGCATCTCTTCGGAAACGGAATTCAAGTGCTTGACAAGCTCTCGCAGTTCCTCGATATCTGCGTCCAGTATGTCCTTACTTTCAAGCATTATCTCGTGTGCGGCGGCGACGGAACCATCTGCACGCGTTTTCCGAATAGATTCAATCAGTGCTTTCTGTTGTCCCGCCTGGGTCAAGTAAAAGTCCAGCAATTGAGGCTTGGCCCGTTGGATCATGCTCGCGTCTGCGCCTGTTGCCAGTGACACAATCAACATCGTATGGCAGATGTCCTCATGCCACTTCCCCAACAGGCTTTCATTAAGAAGTTTGTGGTACGCGATGGGTATGATACTTGGCTTCAAGTCTGGGTAGCAAAGCCAAAGAATGTCATCAACTTTAGCAGCCAAGGCCAATGCTTCCTGGCTAGGCTGGCCAGCCGCCGTATTGGGGGCGGTGAAAACCGTCTGAATGTAATCGCCAATCTTGCTCAAGTTGGCGGGCACGAGCTGTGGCATGTGTTGAGGGTTCGTCATCACTTGTACCGGTACTTTTCGCGCATATAGTTAATCGTGTTGAATGTCGATTCGGCTATTCGCTTTTCCTCATCAGTTAAATAAGACTCAACGTCGAACCCAGCGTTGAAATACTTGCTTAGAGTGGCGATGCCTTGGCTGTTTCGCTGTCGAACAGCCTTGCGGATCGCAAGAGCGACTCGAGCTTGTTTTGCTTCCTCCTCGCGCTGCTGGTGCTCAATTTTACGCTGGGCCTCGTGAGACTGGGTTTCCATTCGGTTTTGGTTTTCAGCTTGTTGTATGCCAAGTTCCATCTGACGTTTTTCCAATTCAAAGCGTTGCCTTTCCATATCGAGTTGCTGCTGACGCATTTGCATTTCCATCTGCATGCGTTCTCGCTCCAAATCCATCTGTTGGGCATTTGCAAGTTCAGCCGCCGACAGCTGAGAGCTCTGCTGTGGAGTTGTTCCGCACTTTGGGCAACTTGCCAAGTGAGACGGGAATACCATCCCACAGCCACATTGATTGTTCGGCATCAAGTCCTAGCTCCTGAAAAGTGAATCCGTAGTGAATGCTGCATTGTAGTCGGTGCAGTTCGGCAGTGCTGAGATTTGAATTTGAAACGAAACAATGCAACGAGTCGATCAATATCCTGCAGCCCCCTCTTGGTGTTCTGGCTGCGTGATTCGCCAGCAACCGAGGATTGCTGTCAACGGCGGCCTCGGTCAGGCTCTGGAAACTGACCAGCTTACTGATGGCTAAGGCAGCGTCCTTAGAACAAGACGCAGACTACGTTGTCATACTGTATCGCCATTCCTGCTACGACGAAAATTGCGAACACTTAGAGACAACGGATTTATACGTGCGAAAAAACCGCCCTCACGGAGGAGCTGCGGTTTGGCAGGAGCAGGTATCGTTTCGAGGGCGTGGGCAGAATTCATTAAATTCCGTCAACGCTTGCCTCTCGATCACAATGAGGCACGAGCTTTGTTGCCGCTACTATTTCTACACGGAAGAGTAAAAATCTCAAATTCCTTCGTTTTGATTTTGCGAATTCGAAATTTTCTTGCCACAGGACATCGTTGATCTGGTGGAACAAAAAGGTCATAGTAGTCGACAATTCCTAATTCAAGCATGCCAATTGGGTCTAAGCAACGACTTGACTCATTCAATGAACAAATAGTTTTCTTTTGATTTTCATGAAGCTCATCTAGCAAACTCACGCCACTGACAGAATAGTACTCGATGATGGCGTCTGCAATTCGTTGTTCTGTTGCCGCCGGCGTTGAGGGGAGATTAAAAAAATCTCTCTTCTTGGGGCTGCCAATGAGCAGGAAGATGAAGGTGCCAAACACTATGGCAACAAGAACAATAGTTCGCCAGAGTTTTGCTATCGAATTCACGAACTCAGGTTAATGGCAACTGTTGACTTTGACAATCTTTTCGCCGTCTTCGCAAAATAGCAGCTACACCACTGGCGAGAAGCAAGCAGACCATGTTTGGCTCTGGAACAGCGGTAGTTAACAACATGAAGGATGCGATTTGTTGATACTCGCCATTTACCTCACGAACCAAAAAGGCTTGCTGGTCTCCTGTTAACGTGACAAACGGGTCTTGACTTGAAAAAGTTTCATCAAGACTAAGGAAAACTAGATCATCGCCACTTAGCCCAACAATCGTGAATTCTGTTCCTTCTTGCAATTGAAAAACGAGAGATGAAAGGTCTTCAACAAGAATTCCGTCGTCTTTCCAAAACGTGCTGAGGGTGTAGTTCCCGAGTCCGCCATTTTTGACCAACAACTCAACGTGATCCAACATTAGGTTTGTATCTGTTTCAAAGCCCTCAAACGCCGAATTCAAAAGGGTGGAGGTGAAATCTTCAGCATCCCAACTACCTGCAATCAACCCTTCTCCGTTGAGTTTTTCAACAGACTCGCCTTGGACAAATCGCCTTATGTTATAGACAGAATTTTGCTGGAAATTACTATAGAAAAAATTATCGTCTATCTGAGCTGGGGCACCAAAAAAGCGAACCTGATCTGCTTCGCTCATGAACAGATTCTCATCCATTACTTCGGTGTCTATCGTAGGGTCAATATGAAACAAACCAAACGTATGACCAATTTCATGTGTAACAGCTTTGGAAACATTGTTCAGAAACATTGATCGGCTAGAACCTGTTTGATGCCGAATGACTTCCGAAAAAATCACAGCTTTACCCAACTCAGAATTCTCACGATCAATTCCGAATAGATGAGGGTCTGCGTCGCCATATAAACCGACGCTGACCTCATCTGACGAAAAATAAACAACTGTCTCATTGTCATTCAAAACAGGTGGTGCACTGCCGTTTAGTGCAACGACATCGACGTGGTTTATGCCCGCATCGGTGAAAATATTGTTGACACTGGCCTCAATTTGCTGAATATCAGATTGAGAAAACCCCACGTCAGCTACTAAAGACCTGTTGCCATCAAAAGTAACATTTCCCGGGATTAGCGAGTCCTTGTAGCCCCACGGAGTTTCGCTGCCAAATGCAAGAAAAACTTTTTGCACACGATTAATGTTGTTGACATCGAATGAAAATACACCGGTGTCTGACTTTGCCAATCCATTCATCTCGTCAAACGCGGGTGCTGTCAGGTAACTTGTTGGAAGTAAGGCATTAGAAAAAACAGACTGTGTACTGTCGCTCAAGTCTAACAGAATGTGGTCACCGTTTTGAAAACGCCCCAAGAAGGAAAAGTTATCTCCTTCATCCTCGTCATTATCGCTTATGGAAACATCATGTGACGCCGACGAAAAGGACGTGCCACTAAACGAAATCGAAGATCCGTTTGAATATCCGAACTCATACGAGCTGAATCCGCTTTCTGAATGACTCGGGGGAACACTAAGATCATAAGAAAATGTGCCGGAAATCGAGTCTCCGTTGTTGGGAGCAGGGACTCCAAATATTGTTCCGTTTGACGATTGGCCAGTTACAGTTGCGCTAAAATCGTATGTGACAACCTGCCCCATGCAACGTTGGGCAAATGACGAATGCAAAAAAATTGCAAGCCAAATGCCAAGAATATGAGCATGCTTAGTTCTAAGTAATTTCCCTTGATCGTTTCGCATTTTTTGCCATTCAATAAGTAGGTGGATGTTTTGTATTGCTACTCAAGTTTCAACAAGAGATTTCTGGCTTGCTCAGACGTAATTCGCTGAGCTATGTTTTTGTCTAGGCATCGTTGGAGCAAAAATCCTAATCCAATCTCTTTTTCCATCTTCGTTCCGCATTGGTGTCGTCTTTCAAACATCTGTTGAATAATTTTTCCAACTGACCATATGTCGGAGCTTGTCGATGCACGTTGAATTCCAAACTCTTCAATTTCTGGCGAATTATAAGTTTTTGAGCCGACGATAATGCTTGGAGGTAACATGTCTAGATCGGATTGTCTTTTCGAAAAACCGAAGTCAATTATTTTGATTCTGCCAGTTGCGTGTTGTATCAAAACATTTGACGGACACAGGTCTCGGTGAATTACGCCATGTCTGTGGATGACGCTCAGCGTGGAAAACATTTGTTTCGCGACGGAAAACAACTGGCATACCATCGGAGTCCTGAATTCATTCTGCCACTCCTCCAATGTTTTTGCGGCAATAAATTTCTCCATTGCGAATGCGGGGGCATGCCCTTTTATCTCACCAAGTACGCGGACAATTCCTGGATGACTGATTCCAACTGTGATCGTTGCTTCATTCTTGAATTGAACAACGCTTGCTTTACAGTTCCAGTACCTCCTTCTCAGAGTTTTGATAACAACTTCCAGATTTGAACGCCTGTCCAGAGCCCTATTTATTAACGCCGTGCGTCCCCTGCCGATTTCCCCAACAATCAGGAAATCTGCTTCAGTTCCAAACGTTTTTTTGCTTGAAAACATTGTTGGAAAATGGCAATGTAATTGGGTGTCGATCAACTATTGTCTCGGCGGCAACGGAAAAACTTCGTTCTGTTCAAGGCAGATTCGAGATAGAAACTCAGTATTCATAACCGTTGCTCCCAAAGACGATAAGACAATTGGACTACTCGACGAAGAAAAATCCACTGTTTGTCTGCACAACCTAGTTCGACATCTACACGACCGTCCATTTCTTGCGGCAAAGGCTATTGAATTGATTGAAGAGGCCACCGCACGCAGTTTCATTGTTGTTGTTGACGAATTCCAGATGTTTTGCACGCCAGAATTCGTTGAATACTTGTTGGCTTTAGCGACATCGGAAATCTGGATCATTCACCAATTTCCAGAGCAGATCCCTAAACAACAGTTCAAACAACTGTTAAGCCAAAGTAACGTACTGTTTTTTAGGGAAGAGAGCTTCTTTGAGCCTCAAGTCCCATACAAGAATGAAATACGCGACCAAGTAATAACCTAGACTGGCTAGTAGTTGCTATGCGGTCCGGGAACCAACGGGCCTCCACAAGCTGAACATTTAGCAGACCTGACATTTGCTTCCCTTGACTCGTAACGTTGACAGGATTTGCACCAAGGATCTGAGCCACATTTCCTCTCATGATCGGCAATTTGTGAGATGGTTCCCTTGATTTGTTTTCCACACTTACTACACCGCATTGTCGTCATCTTTTTCCCCTAACGATGGAATTGTCTTTGGCGCCAGCTGAGTAGCTAGCATTGCACCAACGTTGCTACCTGTTGTCAACCTGTGGGCTAACTGAGCCGTCAAATCTATCAAGAAAAGCTCAGGAAACTCAACGGTTGAAAGAATTCTCTCTCGTTTCCCCCGCTGTTCTCTTGAGTTGGAAGCTTGATTTACCTGTTGCTAGAACTACTTTCGTGAATTCGCCATCGTGAACGTACCCAAGTGCAGCTTTCAGCCTTGCTTTCCATTCATTTACTCGATTCCTAATCTCAGCAGCTGCCAAAGGACTTCCCGCTCGTTGCCCCATTAGTTCCACAAGCTGGCGCCGCAGAGCCTCAACCTCTACTTGCCTGCTTATTTCGGCATCGCCAATCATTGGTTCAGCAACATCAACCTTCTTGATAACACCAAGTGTCGGAACATGTGTTCCAGACTTGATCAGTTCACCGTTATCAAATCTGCAAATCGAGATTACAGAATTGCCTTCCAGCTCAACTGGTGGTTGTTCACGCCTTAGAAATACCGGTGTGTTTCGATAGGTCAACACGCCTCCAGAGGCTAACGCTTGCTTGTGAACAGAGGCAACAACGTCAGCGGATTCTCGATTCCCCGGTTCATCGTTTGAAAAACGACGATTCGAAATTTGCTTCAAATCGGATTTAACATCATCAGAAAACCGTTTGAATAATAAGCTACGGGCAGCAGCTTCATGTTTGCGAGCCGATTCAATAAAATTGACCGTTGCTGGTGAGTATTCTCGTTCCAATGTGAACACATTGCCACCAACAAGCAATTCTGTCAAATCGACGTGGGCCAAAGGGCTCAGTTTGTCGTCTTGCTCGAATGCAAACCGCTCACAGGCTAGATAAAAACCTTTATCTGGACTGGTTTCGACACGAACGCATTTTCGAAGAACTCGTTTCAAAAAAGACGCGAACGTCTCAACCAACTGCCCAGAATTGATGTTTTCTTCTTTCGAAAATGCAACTTCAATTTTCACACTTCCGTCTGTTGGTATCCGATCACTAGTAGAGAAGATTGCATTCCAAGTCGCTTCAAACCGGTTTTGAATTGCGTCACTTGGAAACCCACCCTGCTTGAGCGGCGGCAGCCATTCTTTTGTCCGAAGATCGAATTCAAACTGTTGTACGGCCATAGAGTCATGTGGCATAATTCAATCTTCGTCTATTTCTGAGTTACGGGTAAATACGGTGCCGAAAACAAGAATCATTGCTGTCCTAGACTCCAACTTGCATCCTTGGAATCTCGCTGATCAATTCGAGGTCTTACCATACCGTATCAACGTTGAAAGCAGACAACTATTCGTTGCACGCCAGTTGCATCCTGATTCTATTGATTCAAAAGACCGTCTTTTTGCTGTTGAATTGATCGAAGGGTACGAACCAGCAACTCCAGACCCAATGCTAGGGGATTTGCTCGACACATTTGATTTTGAGCTTGAAAACGAAATTCCAAATTCAATCAAAGAACGATTCGTACAAGCAACTGTATTTGAGCCAAGTTGTTCTGTAGAGTTAATACCAGAACTTTCAGCAACAGAATTTCGATCCATCTTCAAGCAAAAGCAACTTATTGGTGCTTTAGGAGTTGGCTTGATTTTGCTCTGTCTTTCGGTATGGGCTAACTTCTTTGGGACCAACTTTAGCTCGAAAGATGAGTCACCGATAACACGCAAGACTGATAAGAAAAGTGAAGTTGGAATTCACGGGCACCCAACACTCTACCTGGAGGGTTTTGAACTCATAAGAAGTAAGGATTACGCTGCGGCGGAGGCGATTTTCATTGTAATGTCTGCGGAGGGATCTCCGTATGGCGACATTGGAATGGGTTGGAGTTGGCTGTATAGGAAAGACTACAAGCAAGCTGTTCGCTGTTTTCGAAAGGCGGAAAAGGCAAAGCTTACGGACTTGCAAGTCTGGACAACATTGTCAGGCCTTTGTAAATCGCTTTTTCGACAAGGACATCAAGATGAAGCACGAGAAACTGCAAATGAACTGTTAGCACTACATGCAACGACAGCACGCCAATACCGCTATCGTGTTGAGGTGTTAGTTTTGCTCAAAGACTACGATTCAGCAAGAACCGCGATGGCAAAAGCAATTGAATTGGAATCGGACTACGTAAAATATTTTGATCGTCGTTTTTGTACCGCCCACTCCTTACCGCCAAGCGCCGCACTTTTTGACCGCCGTTAACATCTTCTCTGCCCAAGGCACATTCACTTGCTTCACGCCATGCTTGCCGCATTTAACGGGCGGTACCGATGCGTGGAGAATCGTCTTGAACTGGCAGCCGTCCAGATGACGCCACTTGCGCTCGTTCCGCAGAATATCCGTACCCGCACGAGTGTTTTGGGCAAGCTTTGTATCGGCGACCTCGTATGACCAGTTCCCCAGCTCGCTTGGCTGGTCGGTTTTCATTAGGAAGTCTGCTCTACCGCCCCATTGACCATTAGCAAGTGCAGCTTGGGCGACATATTCGGCTCCGGACTTCATGGCTGTAATGGTCTCGGTCAACCGCTGTCCTTCAAATGCGACAGGAATGCTTCCTCGTGCAACAACCCTCGCTCAATTAGCAAATCTAAAACTGGATCGTGCCGGTGAATTGGACGCAACTCACCATCAGCGGCTCGTTTATTGAGCCAAGTTAGGTGGTGGCAACGAAAGTGATTACCTAGATCCGTGCCTGAAAAAACCATTCCTTTTGATTTCGATTGCATCAATGAATTGACGGTGGAGGCAAAAGAACGATCATACCAAATGACGCTTGGCCCAACCGATGCGACGGGCTATTTCACTTTCGTAGCCCATCTTGAGTTGGAAATCCGAGCAATTGTGTCTCGCGAGGACTTGCGTTGCCATCGGGGATTCACCGTTGCAAATGAGAATGTTCGAGATGGTCCATAGCTAAGCAGAAGCCGGCAGTATGCGTGATACTTTGGAAGACTTGCAAGTTCGTCGCTGCTCACCTGTTCATTGAATTGTTTTGAAAATAACTCAGAATCGTGAACGCCGAGTTGAAAGGAAATCGTGTTTCCGCAGTTACCTAAAACAGCGTCTAAAATCTCTTCAGGAAGCTGCCCGGTGTACTGGTGGCTTAGGACCAAGTGCGAGCGATACTTGCGGGCTTCTGAGAGGAATACGGCAATACTGGGAGTGGCGTAGTTCTGGAATTCGTCGATGATGATCGAATAGTCACTTCTTTGTTGTTCATTGATATTTGCGCGACTCATTGCAGCTTGCTGGAGGCAAGTCACAAGCAACGTGCCGAGCAAGTTGGAAGCATTTTCTCCAATCGCTCCCTTGCTTAAGTTCACAATCAAGATTTTTTTCTCGTCCATAATTCGCCGCAGATTCAATTTACCTTTCGGCTGACCAAGAATGCGTTGGAGCTTCTCATTCGTTGTGAAGGCTCCCAGCTTGTTTTGCAACGAAGCAATGAAAGCGGTCCGATCTCGCGGATTCCATTTGCCAAATTCGCTTGACCAAAACTCTCTAACAACCGGGTTGGATACTTGGCCGATAGTGGATCTGCGAAACATCGGATCAACCAACAATCTCTGGACGTCAAGCAAGGATGCTTGCGGTAACTCTACAAGAGAAAGGAGGCAGTTACGGAAAATGTGTATCATTCTGGGAGCTTGGCTTTCATCAAAGCCAAATACTTTTTGGAATGCCGTTAGAACTCCATCAGCGACAAGCGTTTTGTCTAAGCCATCGTGCACCTGGAGCGGATTGAACGCAATTGCATACTCGGTATCGCTCGGGTCAATGAAAACAACATCATTGGTGCGTTTCTTGGGAATGTAGTTTAGCGTATTGTTCGCGAGATCTCCGTGAGGATCAAACACGGCCACGCCGCGTCCCGATTGAATGTCATCAATCAAGATATTTTGAAGCAACGTCGACTTGCCCATCCCTGTCTTTCCGATGATATAGAGATGACGTCGACGGGCCTCGAGGTCCATTCCGAATAGCTGTCGCTCCGATCGATACTTGACTCTCCCCAATGCTACGACGTTTCGATCTTTTTCCGTTGAGGGGAGGCATCTAGGTGGTTCCAATTCACGAAAATTGGATTTTGCAATTCGCGGCACACTGCTCTTGGAGGCAGGAGGATGCCAAAGGGTGGATAGTTCGTCGCAGCCCATCAAAAACAAGTTGCGCCCAACGGGTTCGGCGACATGAAAGGAAGATTTATTGGGCTTACACAGCGTAACGGCCTGCCGGGTGTTGAGAAGCGACGCAATAGTTGCGGCCAAGGCTTCTTGTTTTCGAATGGCCAACGACTTTGTGTCCTGATTGGCACGGACGCATATTTCGATTGAACACTCAGCCAGCAATGAGTCCACCTTGCTAGTGTTGATGTCACTGGCGGCAACTGGTTTGCAGGCGACTTTCAGTAGATGATTGACCACTCTAGCGAGCAGACGATTCGTCGAACTGTTTTTCAAAAACGCCCGCTTAGCAAATTGAAAACGAAAGTCGCCTTCAATATATGGAAGTGCTAATTCTGCACGTCGAGTACGTCTGCGGGCGGCAGCCCGGAAATGAATCCAGAGTATTGATTCCGTTTTGCCTGATTTGCCAGTTGAAAGCGTTTCGAAAAGCGATTCGACCGGATCAACCAGTTCACGAGAGTGTTGCTCCATGAATAGAGTGTGAGTTTTGAGCGGTACGGCGTCTGGGGAAATACGCACAGGGCAGCACCACCAATTCACATTTGCTGTTCGTGGCAAGTTTTCTATATCGACGGTGCTTCCAGGATATGCATCTTTCAGCTGGGCGGAGAATATCCGTGCTTGATTGGCCGGAATCCAAATAAGGAACTCTGTTGTTCCACGTTTGAATCGAATTCCTAAAGAAACAAACTGCTTTGTGTTTCTAGCGATCAAGGATGCCAACACTGATTCAAGAAAAATAGGCCCTCGTTCGTTGTTCGCCGGCGGTCGGAATACGATTAGATTCAATTGAATAGAGAGATGCCCGCCCAAGTAGAGCGGAAGCCTGAAATGGGCGGGGTCATCGTGACTAGAACTGCATCAACAATTCATGTCTCGTGACATGGCAAGGGTTTTAGGCCTGCCAATGCTCGGTGCTGATCGGGAAACACCACTCCTGCGACACAACACCCAGCACAGTCTGGTGTGAAACAAGAATGCTCGCCCTTTCGCGAACTGTGTTGAATTTGCAAGAGAAGTCTACCGACGACGAAACGACATTAGCACAGCCGCAACATGGGTGTCACCAAGGTTGAGTTGTTCTTTGCGACCACTGATTTGGAAAATGTCAAACTGCGTGATCGTCCTAGCGGATCATGCCAGATTTTCTCTGCAAGTGGGCCGTTTGAGTTGAGTACAGCGTTCAAGCTGGCACCAATGAAGACCGTGCGTTTCGGATTGCTCATCAGGTCAAGGGCAGCCTGCATGATGTGGTCAAGTCGTTGTTGTGTCCTCGTCGTCACAAACAAAACGAGATAGCGATTGGGATCTTGGGAATCCATTGCGCTTTGATGCAAATCGTATCCACGAATCTTTCTCTCTATTGATTCAGTGTCCATTTTTGAGCGGACACGCTCTGTTCCGTTGTCTAGTTCGACGACGAAATTGAATCTCTTTTGAGGCGTCATCAGCTGGAAAGTACAGTCTGGGAACAATCGAAATGGCGCTGCTTCCAAGCAAACTGAATTCTCCGCAGTGAACCGTTCAATCGTGAACCCTGACCTGTGTGCCGCAACCGACAAATGAACGATCAACTCGGCCAACGAGTTTGTGTGATGATGGTGAGCGTCGCTCACCGCTTCAAAGTACCTTCGTTTTGGGATGCTCGCATCCATTCCGTATAATGTCCGGTAGCCCTTTTGAGTCAACCTGCAATAAGAAGGAGACCTTCCGCCATTGGCTATGGCATATGGAAAGGATCGTACCAGAGCCGCGGCAGATAGATCTCGGAGGCGCCGTCGAAGGTTTTGCGGGTTTCCAAAAGGCGATTCAAATGTCGCGGACAACTTGAATAACTGTGTTGGCGTTAGCGGGGTTCGGCAAAGCGATGTAAAGATCTCGACGTCACGTTGCGATATTTGAATGTGAATTTTCTTGGTCATGTATTGCTGCGAGTGTAGCATGTTCACCTTTTTTACAATTACAAATCACATTGCATGAAACGAAAAAACAGTGGCTACATTCAAAACGTAGATCGACTAATTGAAGAAACGCCAGTCGATCTTGTTCTTGCACACTATGGCTTGCAAGGTCCGAATAAGGGCTCAGGCGAACATCGCATGACCTGTCCTTTCGATCCGTCGTGTGCTGAAAGCCAGTATGGCAATTTGACGATTAAGTTGAATGATCCCGCGAAGCTCATCTACTGTCATAGCTGCGAGGTCAGAGGCAACTTATTGACCCTGATTCATGGCCTTGAAACGAACCGTCCACCAACGACGGGTCGACTTCGAGGACAAGAGTTCAAAGACGCCTGCAAAGTACTGCTGGAGTGCAATAAGCAACCGATTAGCGAACCGGTCGCGACTAGTCCAAATGCCGTTCAAGCGACCGGGCAAAAGACGGAGGCGTTGCCGGTTCACGAACCATCCAAGGAGACAAAAAAGAACACTCCGCTCGACCGGCACGAAAATGAAAAAGTTCGTGAGCTTGCCAATCTCTACCAAGATCTAGTTGTTGATGTCGAATCCATGCCGCCCGAAGCTGCAAGCTACTTCAGAGACAGGCCATGGCTGACTCCTGACGTGTGTCAAAAATGGGGCATCGGTTACTTGCCCAAGAACGGACGAAGCATGTTTCGATCATGGATTGTCTACACGCACCGAAACCAGCGCGGTGAAGTTTTGTCATACAGCGGTCGAGACCCGAATTTCGATCGTAAATGGACTAAGTGGATTCAAGACGTTAAACCTGAATCCAAAAAGCCAATGAAGCACAAATACGTGAAAGGGTTCATGAAGGGTAGCGAGTTGTTTGGCCAGCAAGTGAGTCGACTTGACGATGAGCAGCTGGCTGAGTCCGCATCAAACAACGGCCTATTTGTCGTGGAAGGAATGAACGACGTTGTCAAACTTGATACGCTTGGAATTGCATCCGTCGGAATTTGCAGCAATCGTGCAACCGACACTCAAGTAGAACTGATTACCAAGTTCGCCAAGCAAACTTCTGGCGGTCGGATTGTCCTGCTTCCAGACTGTGACGAAGAAGGAGAGAACGGGTTCAAGGAACTGATGTGGCGATTGGCTGAGCGAAATGTCGATACAAAACTTGGCTGGAGTAGAAGCGTCTTGGACTTGAAGGGAGAGTCGATTCAGCCGGAAAACCTTGACGAAGCAAGGCTGGCTTTCGTGTTGGACCGAATTTCTGAAATTGGCTCGTAGATGTGCATGGTGTAGGATGTTGCTTCGATTCGCTCTTTGAACCGAATGGTGATAAACTGATGGATATGACTCCCAAACTCACAAATGAACAGGCCGAGGCACTTCACCAATCGGGTGATGAGATGCCAATTCTGGATCCGTCTACGAACAAGTTCTACGTAGTCGTTGAGCAATCCGTGCACATGCAAGCCAAGGCTGCGTTGCAGCGCCAGCAAGAAGAAGATATGTCGGCCATCCAAGAAGGGATTGACGATGTAAAAGCTGGGCGAGTCATGCCTCTGGAAGAGGCTCATCAAGAAGTCAAACGTAAATTTACTGCACAATATGGCTCAGACATTTAACGTAGTCACATCACGTCGGGCTCAGAACGATCTCTTTCGGAATATGGCGTGGTGGGCTGACCATCACTCGGTTAGCCAAGCGATTGAATTTGAAGAAACGGTCGTGCGACAATTGGCGACGCTTGCCGAGATGCCGGAACGATTTGGCTACGCATCTGAAAATGGCACCTTTAAGTTTGAGCTAAGGCAAATGCTCGTTGGACTGGGGAGTCGCCCAAGCTATCGAGCCATCTACACCATCCAAGGTGGTGATGTGTTGGTTCTTTCAATTCGTCGCGGTGCTCAAGGTAAGTACACCGAATAGATCTTGCCTAGAGTTGTCGTTTGCGGGCCTTCTAAGTCCCGCAAGTATTTGGCGGCGACATATGTGGCGTAAAAGCCTGCGACGCCCTGTGTCGTCAAAGACTGCGCAAATTTGAGGCGTCATGTTTGGGGTAAGCGGCGATAAATTCGTGGAGTCGCCTTCGGCGTAGGTGAAGAGGCGTGCGGCACCGAGTCGCGGGACGAAGAATGAGGCCGGGACCCCCGGAGTTGTAGCAGCTGCTCCGTCGGCGTGGTCGGATACTTCGGGGGTCGCGGGCTCTGTCCCGCGTGAGGTGCCCTCATCGAGTTGTGCGAAGCCTGGCTTTCCTAAGCCAAAAAGGAGTTCGCTTCCAGCGATGCGGTGACTGATTCATTGATCGATTCGATATGGAATCTTCTTTTGAATCTACTTTTGGTCGTAGAATTTTGATTTATCAAACATTTTGCAGGCTCCAGCCTGCTCTTTGATTTCAAATACTTTGTTCAATATCTTTGGCGTTTTCCTCAATCGTCATAAAACCAATCAGCTTGGCCACTGGCGAAGATATCCAATTTGAAAATGCGACGCAGATAGCGGTAGTCGGAGTCAAGTTTGCGATGACGATAGCGGTAATTGACGAGAAATATGCGACGCGGATAGCGGTAGTTTTCTATTGTTTGAATCTGGATCTTAAGATGTCTTGAAAAGAAGAAACTGAATTGTTAGCAAGGTGCTTGTTTTGCTGATTAAATTCTCTGCGAGCGACAGTGCGTGCGTGTTGCACTGCATTCGAGTGGGCCGTTCCGGCGTCTTGTCCCGCCCGTTTGCACGTTTCAAAGATGTCAGCGGTCGTTTTCTCAAATGCTGCCTTGCCTTCGTCTGCAAGGAATTTTGCAAACGTCTCGTTAGCGCATGAACTGGTTGACTTGGTTGTACTTGATTGACGTTTCTCAAACTCTTGTTTTTTCAGTTCTCTCCACCAGTCTGGCGGTGTCGTACGTTTCGCTTTTGCTTCTTTGATGTAGTACATGAAGAATGCTTGTGGCGTTGTTTTTATCTGGTCGCGTTCAACTGCAGCTTGTGTGATGTCGATCCATTGTTGAATGCTGGAGCGAGAATGTCCTTTTAGAATTCGGTTGACTGCCAGCGCTTCGAATCCAAGTAGCGTAAGCGGCTCAGCTAGTGGCGATTCAACTGGCTTTTGATTCGCAGAATTCGACAACCCCGTGTTTGCTCCCTTGTGAAAGCAGATGGCAAATTCGCCGGGGCGTTTTTTTGAGATTGTCTGCTGGAGTGTCATGCAGTCAGGCGTTGCGATGACGCCAAGATCATGCATCTTCCTGGATGAACGTAGTAGTTTTTGTTTCAGGTCGCTGGTACGCATGTCAGAAGAATAGCCGAGCGTGTTTACCGCAAGGGACCGCACGTCAAATCTTGGCGATGTATCATTGCGATGAAAAATCTTGTTCAGCAACAAGAAAAGTCGTCGAGAAGCCGGGTCTAATTTACGGTAAACGTCAAAATCAAATTGAAAGCTTCCTTTGATGGTTTCGCAGTTTCGAAAAAACTGCGGATCCCAAATCAGCCGCCAAGCCCGCGATGAATTTCCCAACGGCAAACTGTATTTGAGGAGGCCAAAAATTACTTCGCGGTGTTCGCCACGTACAGGATCGTAGAAGCGGTCATTGCTGTAAGTGACGCCCGCCAGTCGATGCAACGCGTCTTTGAACTGTGTGAAACGGTATCCTTGGGTTCTGTCTTTATCGACGATGCCCAGTTGTTTCATACACCAGTACGGCGTTGCGTAAAAATCGAGTGATGCATCTGGCTGCGAAAACGTAAGGCTGAGCAAACCATTTAGCAGCATTTCGTCGTTCGCGTTCAGGCCGTTGGCCGCCGAAATGGTTGCAGTAGCCGTTTTTCGGTTTCGGTTCTTGTCTGTGAAATCGTAACTGACAACGTGTTTGGCCCCCGGGGTCAGTGACCGCCTAGAGTTCAGCAGGCATAGTGAATGCTCGACGAGAGAATGCTGAGCAAGGCCACGAGAGAATGCAGTAGATGTTTTCTGCCGTTGAACGGTTGATTGGTTGGCCATGTCAACTAGGAAGTTGGACTCTTCACCTTCCGACCAAAAATTCTTGCAACCATCCCCTGTTTGACGCGAGTTGCTGTTGAGTCAATTTCTGTTCGGTCGTTGGATTCAGGGGGCCCTAAACGCTTTTGAAAGCTGCCCAGCAGAACATTCGATTCATGCATCAACTGGCTGCTCGCCTTCAAGTGTTCGTTTAGGTTCTCGATTTGAGTGTCCTTTCTATCGAGTTGCTTTTCCATCGCGGCAAGTTGCGTATCTTTGGATTCGAGCTGCCGCTTGAGGAGTTCGATTACTGACTCGTTCGAACTGTCGGCCGGCTTACGGTCACTGAACGATGCAGTGACCAGGCTTTTGGCCAGCCGCCATTTGTATTGCTTGTTCGTTTCGCGAAACAAAACGAGATCCGAACACGACGGTAGAACATTTGAGCGTTGTTCGTGCTCGGGATCACTTGTGACTTCGCGAATCAATCGTTTGATGGTGGTCTCGGACTTGCCTGCGAGTTTCGCGGCTTCTTTGACAGATATGAAATTATCATTCATGAAGGAGATGGGGAGGACTGCTCGAACGATATATGAGTGACGACCAACTGGCAACCATTTTGCCGAACATTGCCCTTAAGTGGTTGGCCATTGGTCGACCAATGACGTATTCAAACTTACAGAACTGACCACTGGCGCCGTTCCTAGGTTTGGCACTGCGGGCTTAGGTTTTTTAAAAAGGTGTGAACGCTGGGCACGCAGCAATTATGCTAGGTAGTCGATAGGAGACGATACGAAGGATCGAACTTTCAGCTTTCAAGAACGAGGTCCACAGTGGCAGTTTTTTCTATCTCGATCGTTGTTATAAGCGTACTGCTAGTTCTCTTGGGCTACTTGCCGACGTGGTTGGCCGTGATTCTCGGTATCACAACAATCATCGGCGGCTCGTACGTCGCAAACAAATACGCGTCTGAGTTGCAGATGCTGAAACGAATCCAGTACTACTTGCTGCCAGTCATCGCTGGATTGGCGGTACACTTGATTCTCAAAAACTATATTGCGGAATGGCTGTCTGGCGTGATTGCTCTTGCGATCGGCATCGGCGGATATTGGATAATGGTGCTGCCGACGTATCGAAAGGATCCAAAATTTGTCATCTGCTGGACCAAGACAGTAGCCTGCGTTATTTCATTTTACGTTGGTGCAGCTTTCGTGAACGACATTGTGCCCAAAAGCCCTTGGGCGTTGTTGTACTACGCCGGCTTCTACGTTGCATTGTTCTTTTGCATTCGCAGTTTCTGGAAAGACTACGGCTAGGTGCGAAGAATAATGGGCCTGCAACAACAAGAGTCCACTGGCTTTGCCGATCACTAGAGCGTGATCCCCGATTGGGATCCAGTGATTTCGTCGAAACATTGGCAGTCCGATTCATACACATAACCAGTATCGAGGTAGTCTTCGAATCCATATTCGAAACATTTGTTAACGGCGGTTGAAAAGTGCGGCGCTAGGTGTAAAAAGCAGAGCCTCGCAAGGAAGCTTTTGACACGCAAGCGAACTGACGTGTCAAACATGCAGCAACGGCTTTCGCTATTCCAAGCCAATGAGCCTCCTATCTGAGAAATGAACATACGAATGTCCTAAATTCGTGGGCATTGATTTGACTTGAGTTCCAGATTCTGTGATCCTTTGAGCAGAGGTTTTAAGGGAAATGGACGGTAAGGGTCTGTTTCTCTTTTTGCGGCCACTTACTCACCGGGTTGAATTCCCCGAGTTTAATCGAGTCAATCAAATCAGTCCGACTTAGTCGATCAACAACACTGTAGGGAAGAAATAGCAGAACGCGTGCAAGGCCATTCAATTCTGGCGGAAAGATCGCTTGGCAATTATTGGGCTTGTCAAACCTACCGACGTTTGGCTTTGAAAGATCTCAAACTCAGGTTGCTTTGACGCTCTTCGGATCACAGGGGCCTTCGTGGAACGCTGGGGCGATTCAATGTTTGGTGAACGAGTGCTTATACCAACAGTATTTGCCCTGCGGGCGCTGGTAATCACAATGGACACATTCCTGATACTTGTGCTGGTGGAAATCCAAATCCAGAAGGTTGCTACATGCAGCAATGCGGGACTGTGAACACGAACCTTGGATCTCAATGTGGGCGAAATGATGGCGTTTGTTATCGCACAATAGAATTGGTTGTCGGAGAAGTGGTTTCTGGTGAATTTGTCGAGGACGAGACATGCAAGATTGTTTGCCCTGCAACGGACAGTGAAGAGACTCTTGAATTGATTGAAGAGATGGAAGAAAATAAGGAAAAATGGAACATGAAGTTTTGCGAACATGTTGTTGCGAACCAAGGGAAAACGCTCGCAAATATCACGCCGGCCGTTTTTAAGAATTACATCACGGCTTGTGCCAAAGGAATTCTTCCAGTGAAAGTGTCGGTTGGCGAATGAGCGACGTAGTTAAACATTTCAAGCTGGCGAGGCTGTCAGCCTACAGCCTTTCCAATGAAAAAACGTTGACCGATTTCTTGCCGGGAGTAAGCGACCAAGAAATCGCGGGTTGTGAGTCGACGAACAACTGGGACTTCCCTAGCGAGTTGAAAGAACTATTGTCTTTTGCAAATGGTGAGAACCGAGAGAATGACCCGTTGTTGTTCACTTATTCAAGCTTCTGCTCACTCGAACAAATGTCAGCCGTTAATCAGGATTTTTTGGATAACGAACCGAATCTTTTCAATCACGAAGAATCGGAAAGAGAGATGGTCCGTGACAACCCCTTCATTCCTGAAAACAGCAGGTGGCAACGATACTGGATCCCACTTGCCTCAGCTGTCGATAACGCCACTGTTCTTTTTTTGGATCCAAATCCAATTGGCTCCATTAAGTCATCAATTTTTTGGTTCACCGAAGATACGTGTTGTGGAGCCCCTATCGCACTAAGTCTCTCGGAGTTGTTCGAAAAAATTAACGAGTATATTCTCGAACATAGGCAAATCCCAAGCTTCATTGATTTGAAAGCTTGCGAGTTTCCCAGTCATGGTTAATTCTGGGCTGACATCAAAATGGTTTCAGCCAAGAAGCGTTATTTCGCTTCTTGGCTCTTCTTTTTTCTAGGCTGCTTTGGAACCTGAAAATGTCGTCTTTTGATTTCTTCCTTTGGATTCAAGCGAAGCATTATCTATACAACTGCCACCGCCTGATAACGTCGAATTCGTTCGGCTAACCGGTTCAGCGGGCTGCTTCCGCCCACTTCGGTTCGACACGTCGAGGCGGGGAAGAAACCGAGAGAAAACGCTTCGGCTTCATCGTTGAATGGCACGTAGATTAGGCCGTCGCAGCTATTGCTGTCGCAACCTGTGCGAATTTCAAGTCCGTCAACACCTACAGGAAGTGCTGTCAATTAGCGTGTGTCCGAAGACTACGTGCCGTTCGCGTTTCACGCTGATGCAGATTGGAAAAGCAGCTTCGTGCAGCAGTCCAATGAAATGGGGTGATTCGAACGAAATGTCTGCCTGTCAAACGATGAATTTGTTACCTCGATCTTAGAGGATATCACGAGGTAGAGCTCGCAGTTTCAGGGTGTTAGCATGGTAAGATCTCTAATACCTATTTAAGTTGTCCCGCTCAGGTACTCGCTTGTCCATTGAATCAATTACCGATTACGTGTCTGCCTTGCTACGCGGCAAGCCTGACATCGGAATCAACGATTTTCAACTTCGCAGTGGGTTGAGCATCGGACTGCTTGATGGGACATTCTCAAAGTTGCCTTTACCACTGGAAATTGCATGTTCGTTGTTTGGTAAATTTGACGGGCAACGGAATGACGGCCTAAAGCTCTTTTGTGAGTTTTCACTCCTCTCAACTAAGGGGTGTGCTGAAATCTACGGAGACATGGTAGGGTTCTCTCAAACGGAGGCAGGCGGGTCGTCGGATCCTCGAATACGTAACGACACTGTGTGGCGAGAGGGCTGGTTCCCATTCGCTTGGAACCAAAACACCAACAAGCACCTTTGCGTTGATCTGGAGCCGACATCAACGGGCACAGTTGGTCAGATCATTTATGTAGGTGATTGGGGTGAGCTTTCAGTGCATGGCAATAGCTTAGCTGATTTCCTGAACGTGATAAACGAAAAACTGCGTGCTTCAAATTACGCACTCTTCGACGGTGTTTGGAACGAATTCAAAGGCTTGATTGTCCCAACATAGGCCCGAATTCACGGGATAACGTCTGAGTGTTTGACTTCGCGGTGGGATAGATTGATGCTGAATCGGGTTGAAATTCTCTTTGAAGTTGGCGGTTTGAAGTGAATTGTCGCCAGCTGAAGCTCAAACACTTTGTTCAAGGTGCCCGTTTGGATTGGCAAACCGGCCCGATTTCTGTTTTTCGCTGTCTTCTGTTGGTGCCTACGCAGCGTGAAGGAACTTGGCGGCTGCAAGTCTCAAGCAGCCAACACAAGTCCGCTTAAACCCAATACCACCAACCGTCAAACCAATCATGTTTTTTTACACCTAGCGCCGCAGTTTTCGCCCGCCAGGCGCCGCTCTTTTCGACCGCCGTTAACAGAAAGGAGTGAAAAAAATCGTAGAGTGTAGACCAGACGTGTCACGAGCCTGATCTAATCTAAGTTCTGTAGTGAACTACACCGGGTGCAAATTCTTGATCCGGTTACAAGATTCTTTCATTTTTCAGGAGTGATGTGATGAAGACTGTGTTTCTAGTTTTGGTTTTCTTTGCAGTGGGCTGTATCCCATTGGCGGCGTTTGGACAAAGTCCGCGGGACATGGTGCAGGAGGTGCTGGAGGATGGCAGTAAGTTTCTAGTCGACGACTATCAAATTAAGACACGTGCATTGACCGGCAACTATTTGAGGCTCGACGTAGCAAATGATTATTCGGGGATCAAAATTGTCGTCTATTCATGCGAGGATGTTACAACTTTGGCGAGGCTTTTTCGATTTACTCGGTTTCCAATTCCGACACAGGTGTACTTTAGCGGGGACATAATTGAGAACGGCGAGAGAGTAGATGCGGCTCGGCTCGGCTATTGTTTCGCGTCAGGTGTTTTTCATGCAAACAATGTTGGAACAGAAGCGATTTTGGCTGAAGATTCGGTGTTGAACTTGTATGGTTGGTGGCCTGCACCGATGCAACAACAAGCCAACCTATCCCAGGCTCTAATGATTGGTAATCCAGTGCCTGGAGGAGATGATGAAGAGGTCCCAACAACAGATCCTTGTGCCGCTGTTATCGTGGACTGCGATGGGCAAAACACAATCAAGTATATTTTCAAAGAGAAATTGCCGGGTGCAAATCCAAGTTGTTTCGGTGCTTGGGAAGCTGACAAAGATGGGATTGAAACGGAGCTTTGTAAGTATTTCTATCACTCTACGAAAGCGTTGGGAGAAGGGAAATGCTATTGTTTGACCAGCAACGCTTGTCCTGATCCAAATAAACCCAATATGACCGATCTTGAAAAATGGAGATGTGCACGAAAAAAGTGCTCGGCTGCTTGGCGTAAGTTTACGAGTGGGGTAGGTGGGATTTGCCCAGCACCGGCAGGCAAGGACAACGGTCATACGCCTGATACATGTGCTGGTGGCGCTGCTGATCCACAAGGTTGCTTTATTCCAATGGATTCAGCTTGCAATCAATCCATGGGTGGACAGTGCGGTAAAGGAGAACTTCCGTATCTCAAAAAGTGGAACAATATCGTTTTCGAGTTCTGGGAGCTGAAGTATGGACCTGGTCCTGATGGCACTTTGGGAACCGGTGACGATGTGGTCATTAACGATACGGAAGGCAAACCATGTTTTCAAAAAGTCAAAGATCTCATTTGCTCAGATGTTATTACGGCTGCGAAGAAAACAGCATGGGATGCTGAAAAGAAGATGATTGAAGACGAGTGGGAGAGGAAAGCTTGTGAGGCAAAAGAAGCCGATACAGCCAATTACAAAAACTATATTACTTGCCGTGGCAAAGAACTTCAGTTGGTGAAAGCTCCGGCAGAATAATTGGTTCTTTTGACGGACCAAAATTCCTCTGCTCCAGAAATGATGGAGCGGAGGTTTTTAACTTAGAAGGAGAATTCATGAGTGTTTTAGAGCAAGCGAATCAGAGAGTGAAACAGTTGTCGGATGAAGAACGGCTACAGCTGTTGGAGCCAGCGAACGAATACGGCCTCAATCATCTTCTTGAACGGTTGAATGTTCAGCTACCCCATGCGGATCTGCCCAGCCAGTTGTTGGAGTTGTACTCTGTGTGCGGGGGAGAAAAGGAAAACGGGAAATCGCGATTGCTTGGGATATATTGCTTGCGGACTCCTTCGGCAGCAGCGTCAATGTATGGAGAATACGTGGATTTGTTGCAGCAATTCCAAGATGGCAGCGAAGGGGGTTATCCGTTGTGCTGGTATGACGTTAGGCTCATTCCATTCGCGTATGATGGTGGTACCAGTCTTTGCATTAATGTCTTAAATGGGATGCTCGTAACGTTCAACGCGGATGATGCTAATGTTACAACGACATCTTTCAATTTGGAGGATTGGCTTGGAGTTGTTCTTGCTGGACGAGATCCGGAAATGACACAATAATTGCCTTGCCCTCATTCAATTGCGTAGCGGATTGTCCTAGTTTTTTATTTTTTAAAGCCATCCTAGCAAAGTGCAATAAAATAGTACCGAGCATGTTATTCGTACGATGCCAATGCAACTCTTAAGGTGATCAAGGCGACAACAAGTGAGCAATTTTTTTCGGGAGCTACCAACCAAGCTATTGGCTCGCAATGGAGGGGGGAAACTCAATCCGCCGGCTGGTGAGAGGGATGTGGACTATTTTGAATTTAAGCTGGGGATCAAGCTTCCTTCGGACCTTCGAGCAGCGTTCGCGGCAGCGAACGGCGAGCCAGACCAAGAGAATGAAGAAGGCCTTGTGGGAGGTGATTATTGGCTTTCAATCGAACAGATTGTTGATCAGTATGAATTTCACCAAGTCCAGCTATGTGACTCATATGGTGATGACTCCTCAGTTTGGGAGGGATGTGATCGAATCCGTCAAGGACAACTCTGGCGAGAGTCGTGGTTGCCAATCACGTGGGGGTACGATGGACGTGTGGCTTTGTTTGATACGGATCCGACAGCTATTGGTACTGTTGGACAAATTATCTTTTGCGAACACATCGATAGGCGATTTGGTGTAATAGCGGAATCGCTTCGAATGTTTTTTGAGCGTGCTTTAAAAGAGTCCGAACCGATTTATAAATGGTCGATGCTCTAGGAATAGAGAACGCCCTCGGATGGAAAATCCACTCCTAGGGCGAAAACGATCGTTTCCTGACCTGTTTGTGGACTTTGCGATGGGTTTCGGTCCCCCCACTAATCCCCCCACTAACTCGCCAGATTTGCATTTGGTTGACTCGTTGTCAAAGGCTGGTGAACGCTCAGACCCCGTAAAAACAGGCTTTTTTGAAGCGTGGTGAAAGCCAAATCAATGGTCTCGTGGTCTTCGGAACCGAGGGTTGGAGGTTCGAATCCTCCCGGGTGTACTTTTTGATCTCACAAAAACCGAAGTCAAATCAGACTTCGGTTTTTTCATGCGCTGATCGCCTTCAGCCAACGACCCACTAATTGACCCACTAATTCATTTTTTTTGTAAGACGTCTCCGCAAAACGAAATCCCCTTTCTGCTCGCCAGCTGTTCCTGGCGACTGCGTCGGCCCCTTCATCTGCCGGATCGTTGATCGCCGAAAACCCGGTCAGCGGATCGGCTGACTCCCCTCTCCCAAGCCATCTCCGAGCCCAAGTTGGGGTCATGGCTGGTCCTGAGAAATGGCGATGAACTGTTCATTGACACCCGAAGCCCAGCGTTTGAACATGGCCATTCGCGAGAATCGACTGGGCAAATCCGCTGGAGGATTCATGCCCCGCTCAATCCCCTGTTCTGGTGAACGGATGACCGCCGCTTTGAACCTCATTTGAATGGCACGTGGTTCGGTCGTGATGGATTCATGATTGGCAGTCATGGCTGATTCATGAATGGTCGCGACTCCCCTATCTCAGGTGACGCTGAAAACGAACGGGCAGAAAAACTTGCGTAGGCGGGCATGTTGCGCTACTCTGAACCGGTCACTCCCCGAGTCGGTGTGCCTGAAATGCAGTCGAAAAACGCCTGGGCAGTCTTTTTAACGTCCCACCTCGCTAGTGCCTGCCCGACCGTTTACGAACGAGCCCATCGTGATCGCTGGCCTACTGGAGTTGCCAACGATCCTTGAAGTCCGTAATGCATTACCGACTGCGGCGTCTGTTGCAAGCGAGTGCGAGCGACCCTAACAGGAGTATCGCAGACGAAGCTGGTTCTGGAACGCTAGAAACATTGACAACAAATTGAAACGTGTCAGAGGAACCCGTTCCGAAGATTACTTGGTCCAACTCGGAACCAGCTCCTGACAACCAATTTGCTTCAGCCGAAGTGCTTCCAGGTTGAATGTCTCCGAACTCAAACGTTGTCGAGCCATCCGATACAGTTTGGAAATCGAAACTCCCAAGAAGGATTCTCGAGCCAGTCGGAACTGTGTTATTTAGGACAAGTGCTTCCCAGTCAATCGAAGAGCTGGAGAAATCGTCAGTTGACGAAAAATCAAAGACTGGATTGTGACCTGCGTCAGTGATCGTACCACTTCCGTCGAGATTCGCGATTCCAGTCAGCCCAAAGCCGAGAAGTCCATCATTCGCTAGTATCGTATCGGGGTTTGACTCGGCAAGAAAAACGGAGACCGTTACCAGGTCTCCAGCAAGAATGTTAGCCTCGTTAGATAAACTGTTACCATTGTCCGTCGAGAACGCGACGACAACATCTGCATTCAATTGCGAGCTGAGGCAAGCGGACAGAATAAAGGTGAAAACTAAGTGAGTTGCGATTTTCATGAAGTCTCTCTAGGTAGAAGAAAATTTGTAAGATGATTGGTGTGTTTTGAAGCTTTGATGGCGCCACTGCAGAACGTACGAGTCAAAGCGAACTTCCAAAGCGGCTTCGGAATTGAAAGAAGTCGATGATGTTGACGACGCCGTCGCCGTTGTAGTCAAAGGCCGCGTTGTACGTTCCGGAGAACGCGTTGCGGAATTGAAAGAAGTCGATGATGTTCACAGTTTTATCGCCGTTGACGTCTCCGTAGAAACGGAAGAAGTCATCCGTAGCGTTTCCACCTGCGTTTCCATCGTTATCGCCATCCATTGAGTTACCCGACGTATCGGTAACCGAGTCAAGAATCGTCAGTGTGTAATCACCATCGGGAAGTGAACCGCCGATGATACCTGAACCACTAAACGTTAGCGTGGCAACGGTCTTGCCTCCGACCCCCTGAACGGAAACGTCAGGAGTAAAGAATTGCCCTGTATCGACATTTTGCAAAGTGAACGAACTGGCAAACACATTGACAAACTCGCTGAAGGTTACCGTGATCTCGCTGACCATGCTTCGTTGAACATCACCACCGTTGATGACGATCGATTCAACGGTGGGCGCGATTTGATCGACAATGTGGTTAACCTCGAAAGCTCCGATGTCGACTGTCGCTGCTCCATCATCCAACGCATCAAAGATCCGGTCGAAGCCCTCGCCTCGTTGGTCCGTTAACAACGGAATACCGGATTTGTCGATTACCAACGAATTCTCACCCTGGTCAATCGCTGAGCTTGTCGGCAGCAGCGAATGATGGAGTGTCGGAGCATTGAAATCGATTGGAACCAGCAGCGGATCAACGTTCGTCATGTCGCCAGCGGCCGCGAAATTGCCAGATCCATCATCCGAAAGGTTACTGCCCAGCGAGAAGAATTGCTTAGTCCCGGCACCTCCTGTGATAACGTTTGCCAGCGAGTTGTTGCTGAGAATCGTATTGCCGATAAAGACGCTTGAAAGACTATTCGTGTCGCCTGCGAATAACTGCACGCCGTGACCAGTCGTGTCTGCAATGGTAGAGTTGCGAAGCTGTAGTCCGCCATTCTGATTGCCAGCTGTTTGTATAAAGATCGCTCCGGAGCCGCTGTTGGAAACGTTGGCACTGAAAGTCGTGTTCGAGACCCAGCCATCGGAATTTCCGAAGGCGAGGATTGCTGAACCACTAAAGTTAGCAGTGTTGCCGACGAAAGATGAGTTGTAGATCTCGTAATCGGCATTTGCGATGAAGATCGCTCCACCGCCGTTACTGAAGTTGGTCAGGAATCGAACACCATTGATGACAAGTCTATCGTTGGCGTCAACCAAGTTGATCGCTCCTCCGGTTCCAGTCCCGGCGTCTCCATTAGTCAGCGCGACGTCTTGAATGAAATACTCGGCAGCGTTTGCAGCAGAACCGAGATTGAAGATTCGATTTGCGCCAGGCGTCGTGAACGTCAACCTATCCTCTCCGGTCCCCTCGATGCTTACGCTTTGCGTGAACGCGATCTCAGATGTCAGGTTGATCGTTCGAGGAATTTCGAAATGATCGCCGATCTCTGCCGCAAAAGTGATCGAATCGATAACGGACCCGTCACCGTCGGCATCGCCATTTTCAAATGGACCAGCAAGTGCGTCATTGGCATAAATGGCGGCCTCTCGGAACGACGTCACGAAATCAAATGAATCAACAACATCTATCGATGTCGTGACGATCGTGCTCCCCAACTCTTCCTCGGTCAGCTGAAGTTCTACGGGACCTAGATCAACGAAATTTGAAGCCACTTGATCAGCGATCGTCGGCAAATCAACGGTTCGAGGGTTGCCCCAGGAATCAACTGCCGGTGCCAACGAATCTAGACCTGCGTCGAGAGCTGGGTTTGTTTGAGTCGGCAACAGCTTGAATGCAGGTAGCGTTTGGGCGTTGAACGCGGCATCGAAACTGTTTTCTATAAGAACGCGTCTTCCTTCCGCATTTTCGACATTCGGGAATGAGCTGGCATTAAAAGCAAACTGATCTTCGCCAACTAGGTTGTTGCCGTTGAAGAAACCTGAGCCACCCGCCGCGATCTCGTCATTCGAGCCGAGAGCGAAATTCCCAAGCAGGATCGAGTTGGTCACATTCACGTCGCCTGCGGTCAACAGTCCTCCCCCTTCACCGGAATTCGAGTTCACGAAGTTGGAGATCACTGCCGAATTCAACAGCGTGATTTCATCGATCCCGGCAAGCCCACCACCAGAAGCGGAATCGCCAAACGTTGCGTTTCCGTAGATCGTCGAATTGGTTGCCGTGATCGAACCAAGTGAAAGCACGCCGCCACCATAGGCTCCGTTGCCCGTGGTCCTATTTCCGTCGACCACACTGCGATCGAGCACGACGTCGCCCATTGCGTAGATTCCGCCGCCACCGCTATTGGCTTCACTCACCGTGACACGTGAGTCAGTCAATGTCAGCGTGCCGCTCGAGCCAAACTTAATCGCTCCACCGACGTCGCTTGTGTCGCCACGCATGAGAGTCACATTTGTAAGTTCAAGGTCTCCCGTCGCTGATGTGAACTCAAGAATTCTTGACTGCTCAAGTGCATCGATCGCGATCGAGCCTACTGATGATGCATCGATGGTAAGGCTTTGACTAATATTCAACTGACCATCAAAGAGGGCTGCCGTGTCGCCAACGATATCCGCCGCAAAAGTTATGGTGTCATGGTCTCCGTTCACGCCGTCAGCATCACCAGAGTTAGCAAATGCAACCGCTTCACGTAGCGACGTGAATCCATCAAACCCATTCGTCACATCGACGAATGTTGTCACAACAAGGCTTTCCACTTCTGCCGTTGATTCAAACGCCCCGATGTCCATACGTGATGGGTTGACCGATCCCGGAGGGGCAACAACGCGATCGAAGGCCCTCACAAGCGAATTGTTTCGACTGTCGAATCCAGCTCGAACGCGTACCTGTTCTTCGGTAAGTGCACTTTCGTGAATCGTCAATTCGTCGATCGAGCCATGGAAAGCAATAGGAGTACTTGACCGATTATCCTGACCGATACGGGACGGCTGAGTGAATGTAAAGTTGGTGCCTGCGTTGTTGACTCCACTGGTTGTTTCCTGAACACCATCGACGTAAAAGCGAAATTGGTTGGCGGCAGTGTCACGAACGAACGCAACATGATGCCACTGCCCGTCCCGCAAATCAGTCGAGCCAAATATATTTCGCTCGCCGTTTTTCCAGAAGACCCGCATCTGGCCATCGTCATGAATCTCCCAGTTGACGTTTAACGAAGTATTGCCAAACGTTCCGAGGATAACGCCAACTCGTTGGCCAGCCGCCACTCCACCAAGCCCGACTTGAGGAACTTGAATCCATGTTTCAACGGTGTGTGATTTGTCGCCGATTGTCAACGGATTAGCGAGTTGTACGTATTTCGATCCGTCGCCTCCGATGTCGATTGCGTTCGCACTAACCCCGTCAAATCCAGGAACGTTCGCCGTTAGACCACCTTCGAACGTTCCGTTGTTTACGCCAAAACCATCATTTGCATCTCCTTCGAAGGAAAACAAACTGACAGGTGCGTCCGTTCCATCGACGGCAAGGTTGCTGCTTGAAGGATTTAGGGCAATCGTTTTGAAGTCGTTGTTGAATCCATCATCCAGACCTCCGTTGAATTTCGGGATGCCAGTGGAGTGTCCGGTCGCCGTCGCGTTCGCAAATCCATCTCCATTACTGTCAAAGGCGGTTGACGCAGTAAGCCCGTTTCCAAATACATTTGTCGCTGACGCATTGCTTACGTTGATGAATGCTGAGTCGTTAAAGTCGCCAGAGTTTTCGCCGACGATGTTCTGGCCGTTGAAAGCCAACGTCGTCGCTTTGACTTCATGAACCGGGCTAGCGGAGTTATTGCTGAAATTGCCCAGTACGATACTGTCGGAGATGAACGCTGAATCTGCTTGGATTCCGCCTCCATCTGTCGTGTAAACACTCGAACCGGTACTGTTGCCAGTTACGGTGCTGCTGGCCAATTCCAGAATGCCGTTGGCGACGCCAAATCCAACATTCATACCACCGCCGTTAGATCCCTGATCAGCGGTGTGATTATTGCTGATCGTACTGCCAATGACTGTCGCGTTCCGTCCTGCCGCCAGTCCTCCTCCAGGCGCCGCTTGACCGGTAGTCCCATTGTTAATCACCGAAGAATTAATGACCTCAACGTCCAAAAATGATGCCAATCCTCCTCCAAACGAATTGTTACCAAGCGTCCTGTTGTTCTCGACTGACGAGCCATAGAGCGTGATTTGGGAAGTCGCGTAGAGTCCACCGCCGGGCGAAAAACTGCCGTACGTTTGGCTGTTTTTAATGAAGGAAGAATCCGCCGTAAGGGTGTTCGCACTAACGGATCCACCGGATGAGTTGTCTGTCCTTGTGTAGTTTCCAGTGAGAATTGACGAGTACAATTTCACGTCGCCCGAAGCGAAAAGAGCTCCGCCGTCGGCGTTGCTGCCGAAGGTTCGGTTGAAGTAGGCATTGACCCCGGCGAGCGTAATGTCATTTGCATAGATGGCTCCACCTTTCGCACCGATTCCTTGCGTTGTGGTTTGCGTCGTGTCGCCAGTTGAGTTTCCAGCAACAATTCCTCCGTAAATCTTGACGATGTCTGCGGCTATCGCTCCACCATGTGATCCGTTATCAAGTGTGGTGTTACTGGTGAGTTCTGAGTCCACCAGGATCACTGTTCCGTTCCCGAAAATAGCTCCACCGAGTGCGTTTAATCCTTCGGTCGCATTGTTTCGCATGAAGCTGTCGACCAGTCGAACTTCTCCCGTTGATAGCGAGCGAATCCCACCGCCATTGAATGTGGCGTTGTTGCCAACCGTTTTGCCGCCTTCCATTGACAAATTCCGGATGACCAAATCTCCGGTGCTGGCGGTAAAGTTGAAGATTCGCGATCCATTGGCAGCGGCCAAAACGGTTGAGTGGCCCAAGCCACCATTGGAAGCATCAATGATCACTTCTGCGATGATATCTGGAAGCGCCGATTGCAATTGGATGGTGAAACTTGAGCTGTCGTCGAAAGTGATGGTGTTGGTGCCGGCGATTGTGTTGGCAGCATCGATGGCGGCTCGCAAACTTCCCGATCCCGCATTGTTGCCGTTGGTAACCGTTGTCAGCGAATCGAGCGTATGGACTTCAACGGCTCCAAGGTCATCGGTATTTCCGTCGTTGATGTCTTTGAAATCGAAGCGTCTGATAAAGCCGCGCGTGTCCTCACCAAACGATGATTCAAAAATCGAGGGCAGATTGATCAGGTCAATGACGTTCATGGTCGCATCGATTGCAGGATTGGAATTATTTTCTTCCAAGGCAGCCGATTGGAGAAAGATGTTGTTTGGGCCGACCTGCAAACCAAGATTGTCGCTTAAATCAGCGGCGAGGGTGCTGGTGCCCGTAATTACCGAATTCGACGCGAACACGTCCACTACATTCGCTTCGGTTGAGCTTGAGCCGATCACGATGCCCGACGTAGCGAAGGCCGAAACATCATTCGCCGATTGTCCGACACGCGAAACGAGGTTTCCGCCGAGACCAGAAAGTGTTCCATCAAAGAAGTGACCAACGTCCAAATTATTGCCGGGTCCGGTGGCAACGCTATCCTGATTCTGGGCAAGGTTTCCAAGCACAATGCTATTGGCCAGTGTCAAATCAAACAGCGAATAGATTCCGCCGCCTGTGCTGCCCGCGAGGTTCCCCGAGACCGTGCTCTGGACGATGTTGCCATCGAACGTAAATACACCGCCGCCATTGGCTTCGTCATGTGTTGCGGAGTTTCGTGACAATGTCGAGTTAGTTAATGTCGTATTGTTGCTGTAGATCGCGCCACCATCGGCGTCGTCTCCCGATACGAAATTACCCACGAACGTGCTGCCGATCGCGGTGACTGCGGGAGAAGTAATTGCGCCGCCGCCGCTTTGATTGACGGTCAATTGGCTTTTACTTCCGCCCGAGATATTTCCGGTATCGCCGGTCGTAAAGTTACCGCTGAAAACACTGCCTGAGACAAAGACCGAATTCTCGCCGAAGACAGCTCCTCCGGCGGACCGGTGTCCAGTCGTTCGGTTGCCAGAAAGTTCGCTGTTTCGAATCGTCACGTCGCCAGCGAAGACGGCGCCGCCCCTGGAGTTGGAACCGCCGGCTCCTGTCCCTGCAGTGTGGTTTCCAGTCACCAGCGAATTTTCAATAATCACTTTGCCCGTGCTGAATTGTGCTGCCAACGCACCTCCAGAAGAATTGGTATTCTTGGTTCTGTTGTTGTCGACAGTGCTGTTGGTCACCGTTAGCTCTTGAGCGGCGAACGCAGCCCCGCCTGGCGATTGATTTTGCCGCGTCTCGTTTCCTGTGATGTTGCTATCGGTGATAGAGATGTCGCCGAGTGAGAAAAGCGCACCGCCCTTAGCGCCGTACCCATCGGTGAAGTTGCCGGAGACGGTACTGTTATTGAGAATCGTTAGGGTTCGACCAGCAGCACCACCGCCATAGCCGCCACTGCCGAAAGCTTCCGGGCAAGGGTCGTTGTCGACAACTTTATGGGGAACTTGATTGAGCGCGGACAAATGGTCATAGATAAATGACGTAATCTGAACAACTTTGTGGGCCGGAAGGTTTGCGCCGATAACTTTTTTGGCAAGATCCAGCCCGACTTTACAAACGATCTCGGCTAGTTTTGTCGTGCCGCCTACGGTGTGGTTACCGGAAAGCGTACTATTGTCCAGCATCAACTCACTGCCGGCATAAATGCCGCCGCCATGGCTTTGCTTTCCTTCGGTGCGATTGTTTCGAACAAACGATCCAGATTCAATCGTGACGTTGCCGATGGCTGCGATGCCACCGCCCTTGGAGAACCTGGTCTTCGTATGATTGTTCTCAACGATGCTGCCATTTCGAACAATGACATCCGCACCTCCGTAAGGTGATGTACTACCGAAGCCCTTGAATCCTCCGGCGAAGATGCCGCCGCCATCGGAGTAACGACCATCGGTGTAGTTGCCGCTGACGACCGAGCCACCGTCTAGAATCACGTCACCAAAGGAAGCAATTCCAGCGCCACCAGCGCCATAACCAAACGTTTTGTTGTTTGTCACACTGCTGCTGTTTACGGTGACGCTGGTCTCAGAGAAAACTCCTCCGCCTGCTCCAAGTTCGCCGCTGTCGCCAAACAACTTGTCCAGGCCCGTGTAGTTGTTGTTGATCGAGGTGTTGCCCTGTAAGACAACAGGCCCAACGGCAAAGATCCCGCCGCCTTTTGAACCAAAATCGATCGCACCATTGTTGTCGACGCTGCTACTGTTGAGCGTCAGAGTTCCCGTGGAGTTGAAACGAATTCCACCTCCACTGTAAAAGTTCTCGTTGAAGGGCAAATCGATTTCGTGTTCGCCGTCGGTTCGTCCCTGAGCGATCGTGACGCTGTTTAAAATAACGTTGTGATCGGCGGGGTTTTCACCTCGGTCATTGACCGTACTGGTCACGTTGAGGACCCGGAATTCTTCGTTATCTACCGCAAACGTGTTGTTGTTTCCGTTGATCGTTAAATGATCAAGAATGTTCAGTTGGCCACTCTGCAGCAGGATGACCTGATTGGAAAACGAAAAATCAATCGTGTTGTCCGTTGCCGACGCGTTGGTCACGTTGACAGCGTCACGCAATGCCGCTTCGGTTGGTGTGGTAACTGTTGCCAACATTTGGCGAGGCTCAAGACCTTCGTATGGCAATTCCTTTGCTCGGTTCTTTCGCTTGTTTGACTTGCGGTTCAGTCGCTTTTTCTTTGATTTTGACATAGCTTTACCGGGTTGTTTTTCGAAAGTGCAGGTGCTGTTGGGGGAGCGATCTAATGAGCTGGAGGCTTGCACCTAGCTACTTACGAGTTGTTCAATTTGTTGCTGCGGCTGTGGCATTGAGTCCTGCTGTTCGTCTGCGTCTTGTTGAACCACGATGCGATAAGCCGCCGAATTGGGCAGGCCCTGCCAGAACGAGAGCTTTTCATAACGCTCGAAGAGATCCGGCGGAAGAATCGTCTGACGCGGACGAGGTTCGACCTTCTTGTGAACTCGATGCAAACCGTCGAGTCCGAGTTGGGCATCAAACGCAGGAGCGTCATACTCCACGGCTTCGAAATCGTGCTCAAAATGCTCTTCGTCAAGAAATTCATAAAGCAATTTCATCACGTCGGCAGGACGGGCAACGAGCAAGTCGTAGTCGACTAACACAAGTCGCTCTGCAAACTCGGAGTAACACGCCTCTCGGAGCGCATGCCATGGGTAACCCACCAAGCGATTCGCACCTGCCATTGCTTCCACGCGGGTGTAAACCGTTGACCGTTCGCCGGCATTATTGAACAGACGAGTGTTTTCAAAAGCGTTGTCTCTGAATTGCCGTTCGAGCGAATCCATCACCCAGGCCACGTTTCGCACCGTGCAAACCAATTTGGCCGTTGGAAACAATTTCATCAGTGCCGGCAACTGCGCGGTCCATGATCGACTCGTGTCAAAGATGACCGGTTCTTTGCAATCCGCGTAGTAGCTGTCAAATAACCCGGCTAGAATTCGCTTACGTTGATCCTGATTGACCATCGTCGAAAGCTCAGTTCCTGCGGAAACTTGACCGATGACACCCTCGAAAAGACCGGCAACGGGACTGCTCATTCCAGCGTGAAACCGAGGGTTTTGCCGTAGCAAAGCCGCCGTCAAGGTTGACCCAGATCGCGGAAGTCCTGAGATGAAATGAAACTTTCGCGAATCATTATCCTGAAGCATTGAGCACCTTTGTTTGATTTCAGCGAATATTGAAAAACTGACACGCCGCCTACCTGCGCGCAAACCAACACTGTCGACTGAAAATTTCAGGAAATACTGTTGAAATGTTTTTTCTTTTTTTTTGCTGAATTCGAGTCGACGATCGCAGTCGCTGCGCAGGTCAACTAAATCTGTGCAAGCGGTTGTATAATCGCAGTTCTCGATTCCCCCGAATTCGTAGAGTTTGATTGTTCTAAAACTGGCAAAAATGAGTGCTAAGGACGAAAACGAAAACGAAATTGATCGATTGGTCGCTCTGGCGTCTGACGGCGATACTGATGCGCTGGCAAGTCTCTTTGCGCAGCATAAGTCTCAGCTGCGGCGGATGGTCTCGTTTCGGTTGGATGAGAACCTCAAAGGACGTGTGGATCCATCGGACGTCTTACAGGAAGCATTTTTAGACTTGGCAGATCGGCTGCCCGAGTTCAAACGAAAGAGCATGTCGTTTTATGTTTGGCTCCGGCTGGTCACCAAGGAACGGCTGTTGCGAATTCATCGTGAGAATCTTGACGCAAAGATGCGAGATGCTCGACGCGAAGTTCGAGTCAGGCAACGAACAACGGGCGGAACATCGATTGCGTTAGCCGCTCATTTACTAGGCAAATACACGTCCGTCTGCGGAAATGCAATTCGCGCCGAGCAGAGTGTTCGACTTCACGATGTTCTGAATGAAATGGATGAAGCTGACCGAGAAATAATCACGCTCCGTTTGTTTGAAGACCTTACCAACGGTGAAACAGCGGAAGTGCTGGGCCTAACAAAGCATGCAAGTAGCAAGCGTTTCGTTCGGGCCGTCACTCGAATTCGAAAAGAATTAAAAGAGCTACCTGGATTTATATAGGGATCGGATGAACTCACAAGAACTTCAATTCCAGCTGGATGAAATTGCCGATGAATTTTTGATTCGTCGCCGCAATGGCGAGCATCCGTCGATCGAAGAGTACGAGTTGCGCCATCCCGATATTGCAGAAGCAATTCGTGATTTTTTGACGACGTTGAATTTCATCAACAAACACAAAGGGGTCGCAGAACTATCGTCAGTTGGAGACCAAGATGATCGGTCATTCGAGAATGAATCGATTCCCGAGATCGAAGACTTTCGAATCATTCGTGTTGCTGGTCGCGGCGGAATGGGAATTGTCTATGAGGCGGAGCAGATATCGCTGTCTCGTCGAGTTGCGTTAAAAGTATTGCCTCCCACTTCGATCCAGGATCGAAATGCCGTTGAGCGTTTTCAGATGGAAGCCCGGTCGGCTGCAGGACTTCATCATTCCAACATTGTTCCAGTCTATGAAGTGGGAAAGCGTTCCGATCATTATTTTTACGCAATGCAGTTCATTGATGGCCAAAGCCTAGACTTCGTAACACAGAAACTGAAGGGATTGAGAACCAGTCGCTTTCCTTCGGAGCAAAAGTCGACCGCCAACCGAGACGACGCACTTCAAACCCAAACCAAGATTGATACGGCCCGCATTGCCTTGTCTAGCACGCTTAATTTGAGTTCGCCGTCGATGATTGATTCGGCGTCCTCGTCTACGGGAACGAAACCCTTCTATCGAAATGTCGCGCATCTGGGCCAGCAAATTGCTGCGGCTCTACACTATGCACATGGCCAGGGCATTGTCCATCGAGACATCAAGCCGGCCAATCTGATGGTGGATCTGCACGGCAACGTATGGGTCACCGATTTTGGGCTGGCGAAATCCAACGACCAAGGGCTGACGAGAACTGGCGACATTGTTGGCACCCTTCGGTACATGTCGCCCGAACGGTTTGCAGGGAAGTGCGATCGCCGCAGCGATATTTACTCGTTGGGAATGACGCTTTTCGAGTTGCTCGTTCAGCGCCCAGCATTCGCCAACGAGGATCGATTGGAATTGATCGGTTCCATTAAGAACGACCAACCGGTTAGTCTTAAGAAACTGGATCCGCGTATGCCCGGTGACCTTCAGACGATTATCGAAAAGGCCATCGAAAAGGAACCTCGCAGGCGCTATGCCGATGCTGGTGAATTCGCCGCCGACTTGAGCCGATTTATTGATGGGCGTCCGATCAAAGCGCGTAAGGTTGGTTCAACAGAGCGATTGCTTTTATGGGCAAAAAAACGCAAAGCTTTGGCTAGTTCGCTGACCGCGATATTGTTGTTGCTAGTTGCCGGTTCGGTTGCAGCGACAGTGGCTGCTTTCAATTTTCGAAACCAAGGCATCAAGCAGGCTCAACTTGCGTCTCAAAATCTGACTCTGGCCACTCAAAACCAGCAAGAGAAAATTGTCGCGGAAACGCAACGAGATCTGGCCAACCAAAATTCTTACTTCGCTGACATTCAACTTGCGTTGCAAGATTGGCAGGACGGACAGATCCTGCGAATGATGAAGACGCTGCAGCGGTACGTGCCCGCAACGCCCAGTCAGGATGTCAGAAACTGGGAATGGTACTACCTTTTGTCTCTGGCCCATCAAGAAGACATTACGATCTTCGGGCATGAAAAAGGAGTCACTCAGGTTCGGTGGTCGCGGGATGGCAATCGTTTATACAGCGCTTCGATGGATGGTTCGTTAAGAATCTGGAACCCCAAGGGTGAAATGCTGCGGATGATTTCTATTCCCGGCTTGCTGCGTTTTGCAATTAGTCCTGATGGGGCAACATTGGCAACGGCCAGCGGCGATTCGGCATTGCGTTATTGGAGTGCCGAAACAGGAGAACTATTGCGAGCGATCGACACGAACCTTGGTTCGCTGATCTTTGTCGACTGGAGTAAAAATGCAAATCGAATCGTCGTCGCTCCCGCGGGCCGGAATGAGAAACCGAAAGTCTATGATTCTAAAACAGATAAACTTGTTCTTGAAATCCCAACAACGGGGGCACGTTGTGTAGCGATTAGCCCCGATGGAAAAAGATTGGCGACTCAGAAATCTGGGGAAATTAACTTGGTGTGGAACGTTGACTCTGGGGAACTCATCAACGAATTGCCCTCGGAACTCGACGGCGACAGTCAAGTTCTCTGCTTTGCATGGCACCCTGATAGCCTGCGTATCGCATCAGGCCATTTTCTCAGCGGAGTTCAACTTTTTGAGCTCGTGCCGGGTGCAAAAAAAGCGAAACGCCTTGTTCGGTTCAAAGGGGATTCCAGCGTCGAGTCCTTAACTTTTTCAAAAGACGGAACGCGGTTACTTACGGGAGATCGTACACAGGTCGTTGACGTTTACGAAACAGAAACTGGAAAACCACTAAAGCAATGTCACGGCCACCTCGGTTGGGTGAAGTCAGTCGACTGGCACACTGACAGCCAACGATTCGCCTCTGCTGGCCTCGATGGAGCAATTAAGATATGGGATGCCGAAGTCAGCAAATCAGCGACTCCCGCTCCCTATGCAACCAGCGGAACGAGTGGCGATTTTCGCTGGCGTTTCAAACCGCAAACGCGAGTGTTGACGGTTCGCGATTTGAACGATGACGTCGTTGCAACCATTCCTCGAGTTTGCCTGCCTACGGGGTTCACCGTAAATTCGAAAACCAAAAAAGCGGTCGTCCGGATTTTCCCAAACGATATTGCGATTTTTGATACGGTGTCGTGGAGAGAGATAGACAACCTTTTCATCAATACAACACATTCGATCGCCAATTGCTTCTATTCGTGGCATGGAGATTTCGTTGCAGCTACCAATGGTGGTGGGTATGTTGCGGTCGTCGATTTGAAAAACGAAACGATTCGAAGGATCCCTGCACACGATGCTGACAAAGTGGGATTGGACCTCAGCCCAAACGGAGAAATGCTGACAACGATCGCCTATGGAGAAGTCAAATTATGGGACTCGGCGTCCGGCAAGGAGTTGGCCCAACTCTACGGCCACTCTCCCGGCCGTTGGTCGTCAATCGTCAAATGGGGAAATGAAGGACGATTTTTTGCGACCTCCGGATGGGACCAGAAGGTTTTCATTTGGGATGCAAAAAACAAATCGTTGTGGAAAATTCTGGACGGGCATCAATCCGTTCCCAATCGACTTATCTTTTCCAAAGACGATTCTCGATTAATGTCGATCGGCAAGAGCATCAAAATTTGGGATGTGACCTCTGGAAGAGAAGTCGGTACGTTTGCCCGTCACCAGTCACCGCCTTCATCCGATGAATTCCCAGTGCTCGATGCCAGAAAGGGATTTGGGCTACCTGAATCTGCGCTTCGTTTCGAAGGGTTTCGTGTACTCGAACAAGTAACCTCCGACGATTCATCCTTGAGAAAGTTTGAACGTCAGTCGAATCTCAATCTGGCGATGAAGATCCTGAATTCCACCGAAACAAGTACGGAATCGTTACGACAAAGTCTTGAAATGGCAAAGCGGGCATTTGAATTGGCTCCCACCGACTTGTTGACTACACAACTCTTGGCACGGGCCCAGCTGAAAAATCGGCTGTCCGACGAAGCTCGCAAAACGATTGACTTGGCGTTTGCAACAGAGGCAAAAAATCTGAACACACAATTGCTGGACGCAATTCAACTCGCGACCTCCGGTGAGCGCGAACTGGGACGAGAACGGTTAAGAGGTGTCTTAGCTACCATCGCCGACCCAACGGTCAACTATGAATTGGTAGATAAGGTGCTACTGCACTGGGCTGCTAAGTCGGCCTTGGGAACTCGTGATAAGGATGCGTCAACAACGATCGTTGTCAACACGCTGACGGACGAACTTGACGGGATCGGCATTGGCGGAGTCTCGTTGCGCGAGGCGTTGTTGCATGCTCTGCCCGGCGACACAATCGAGTTTTCAGTCAGTGGAAAAATCGAGTTAAAATTCGGTCAGTTGTTAGTGAACAAGTCCGTTATCATCAAAGGTCCGGGGGATTCAAAGTTGTCGCTCGATGCGGGGAAGCGCTCGCGTGTCTTATTCGTTTGCGACTATACCAGCAAAGAGGTCGACATCGAAATTTCTGGCTTGCGAATTGAAAATGGCGAGGCTCCAGTCTCTGGCGGTACAGACGACTGGAAAAATCGTGGCGGCGGAATCTTTTCGACCGAACGATTGACGATTGAAAACTGTGTGCTGGAAAATCATTCCGCGTTGCGTGGAGGTGCGTTGTGGGTAGACGGCCCTTCGACGACTCGCCTTCTTAACTGTACGCTTCAGAAAAACTTCGCTGAATCAGGCGGTGCGATCACCGTTTCTGGATCTCGCTGGGGGAAACCAGCAACGTTGTATGTTGAGTCATCGACTCTCAATGACAATCGAGCGAAAACGGTTGGAGGTGCCGTGTACTCTTATGGCCATGTAAAAATGATTAACAGCACGGTGCACAACAATCTCGCGGTCGAAGCAAATTTGGGCCAAAGTGATTGGATGGGTGGCGGGATCACTTATTCTTTGGAATCACCATCGCTTGCGTTGGAGCATTGTACGATTACGGAAAACGGCGGTGGCGGCGTGGGCATTATGGTAGAAAAACAACTCATTCGAGAACAGGTCGAACGAGGAGCCACGTTCGAGTTGGCAGAAGGCAAAATCGCGCGAATCCGCAATTCGATTATTCATGGGAACACTCGAAATGGAAAGCCGTTCGATGTTGGCTTGCCTTTCGGGGAATTGTCCGACGTCGCCGATATTTCGCATTCGTTACTAGGGGCATCCGACGGCTCGATCGATCGTAAAGACGTTCTCGTTGGTGTCGATCCAAAGCTCGGCCCATTGGTGGACAACGGTGGCGCTACCAAAACGAGGATGCTGGCCGCTGGGAGTCCATGCATCGATAGTGGTGTTGGTGGCAAGATTGAATTCGATCAACGCGGCGATCCATTTGCGCGAAATCCAAGTGGCGGTAACAAGCGGGACGCGGCCCCGGATCTCGGCGCTGTAGAGTTTCACCTTCAATAAACTTCGCTGACTGAACCGTCAGTCTTATTCTTCACCCACATTCTTTAATTGTCAGTCACATTTGCTTCGAATACGGCAGATATGAACGACCCACTAATCGACCCACTAATTCGAAAAATCTGCAGTTGGTCGACGCGTTGTTGAAGAGTGGTTAATGAAAAAACCCCATAAAAACGGGAGTTTGTGGTGCGTTGTCAAAGCCCGAAAAGACTTCGGAACCGAGGGTTAGAGGTTCGAATCCTCTCGGGTGTACTTTTTCAAACAATAAAAACCGAGTCGAAATCACGGCTCGGTTTTTTCATGCGCTGACTGGCTTGGCGAACGACCCAATAATTCACTTTTTCTGTTGGCGTCGACTCCCCTGCCACCAATCTCGCGATCTAAGTCGTACAAGCGGCGACAACAAAACTGAACTAAGTGGCAGGCGCTCGATCGTTCTATGAAACGCAGAATCGAAACTTGACTGACTCCTCAGCGCAAACATCAATCGCCAATTGAGCAGGTGGTCGCCAGAAGTAAACATCTACCAAGGCTGGCTGGCATCACGATTTGTTGTCTCTTAGTTGTTGGTATGTCGTTCGATCGCAAAACCAAAGAGCTTGTGTCAAATCCATTGTTGAAAATGGTGGCAGGGTAATCCACAGCTACCCCTACAAAAACGCAAAGTTTGATCCTCAATCGAAACCACCTAGCCCCAAATGGCTTCGCGACTCGCTCGGATTAGATTTTTTTGATCGCGCAAACGGCATTGATTTTTCAAACCAAAATATTTCTGAGTTACCTGACTTGGCGAACGTATCTGGGATTCAAACCTTGTGGTTGCGCAATACCAACTTGGATAATTTAGCCTTTGCATCCAAACTGACGGAACTTGAGAATTTGTGGATTGCTGACACTCAAATTCAGAATTTGTCGCCAATTTCAAATAACAAGAAGTTGAAATGGCTTTCTGTTGAGCGCACCAAGATTCAAGACTTGTCGCCTTTGGCGGGGTTTCCTAATCTTCGAACGTTGAATATTTCAGGAACGAATATTCCGTACGACGAGCTCGAACAATTTTGAGCTCTTAATCCAAAATGCGCGATCCTGGGTGAAACCGATTGATTGACGTTACATCGCGCGTCATCAGAGCAGGCAGGTTAATCGTGTGTGACATAGATAAATGTGTGAGGCACCCCTGGGATGGGCGCACCTCGTCAAAGTGTGGTCTTTCCAGAAAATGCTTCTACCAAATTCCCCCTTGACTGATAGGGCAATGGGTGTATTCTGATGAACTAGTGCATTAGGTGGTTAATACATAGATAACTTGTAATGAAAATTGATCTCAAGAGCTCCAAACCTATCTTTGTTCAAATTGAAGAAGGGGTTCAGGCCGCAATTGCATCGGGAGTCTACAAACCCGGTGAACGAGTGCCATCAACGCGTGAGTTGGCAGTTAAGCTGAAAATTAACCCCAATACGGTTCAGCGAGCCTATGAAGAATTGGTTCGTAGCGGTGTGCTCGTTTCGATGAGAAACAGGGGGAAAATTGTTGCCAAACGAGCCGAAGCTTCCGCGACAAAGCAGTCAGAAGCTGCGGTGCTTGATGCATTCAAGGTTGGTGTCAAATCTATCGCTGGATGACAGTTTCTGAAACGGTTTGGTTTTGCAAAAATCTAAACTCCAAGTGGAACGACGAAACCTGTTCCGAACTGCTAAACCTTTTTCGACTGGACAGAACAAAGAAGGTCAAGAGCCTTTCCAAAACTTCGGCAAACGGATCTGTCCGAGTCCGATAGTCGCGTTGGGTTTTCCGCTGAGAAGGCAGCCGATCGTCATCCCGATAATCGCGTGCCGTTTTGTCACTCATTTCAGTCATCCTTGCACACAGGCCCAGCGATTTGCCCCTCAAGAGCAGTCGCCGCAGTTCCTTGACTTGTCCATCGCTGATCATCGCAAACTCCGTTAAAAACAGGAGTTACGAGGTAGAATCGAATTCACAAAACACGGGAATTCTAATTGTCGCTCAATTCAAAATTCGATAACTCAACCGCTAGCATTCCATCCAAAACACGGGAGTTCTAATTGTCGCGGACAGGGAATTCTAATTGTCGCTATACACTCTGCAAGCTCGCGTAATCGCAACATCGCTTTTTTGAGTTTGTTCTTGCGAGATGAAAGCGGAATTTTTTCGGCGTTTTGATTGAGGCCCTCATAGCCTAATTTTAAGTTAGGCATGGCTTCTTCAGTCCTACCAAGCTTGAACAAAGCCTGACCGAGATCCGACTGCACTTCAAACGTCTTCCAGGATTCTGGATGCAATTTTGTACGGATCGTCATGCACTCTTCCAGGATAGGCAAAGCATCCTCGGGCCGATCGAGGTTCAGGTAGTTGCTGGCCATATTTCGCATCGCATGCATCCGCAAACGCAGGAGATCGCTGGTTTCATCAATTTGTGCATGGCATGGATTCTCTGAAAATAGTCTGATGATTTTGAAACTTCGAAAACTGTTACAGGTTGATTGCAGGGAAATAAACACTCGCTGGATCTGCCAAGTTCAATTCGCTTGACTAACCATCCCGTATACTGCATCCGCAATATCATGAAGGTTTCTTTGCTTTTGATTTGTCAAAAGTATTACGAAAATCCCCTCCGGCTTGTAGTGACGAACCAAACATTCGTAGTTTCCTGTCGAACCGTGGTGAAGGTGGAAATTCAACTCTCCGTTCTCCCAATCGCCTCTACCCAGCGGAGCTTGAATATTGTCTCCTGCCTTGGCTTCTGCAGACAACTGTTTCACGGATTCCTTTGAGACGATTTGAAAGCTGTCCAGCTTTTCGAACCATTGATACATACCATCCAATGAAGCACAAACGGATGGCAATTCATATTCCAAATCATCTTCTTCTTGATCTTCGTTGAATGGACAGGCGAATGCACGGTGATCGGTTTCCTCGTAAGGATAACGGTGGATAACTTGAATTCCTTCGACTTCGTGAGGAACGAAAATGCGTTGTTCCAAGTAGTCCTCGAATTTCAGCTTTGAAACTGATTCAACTATCCGTATCAGCAGGAACGGGTTGTAATTGGAATACACGTAGTCACTACCCGGTTCAAACTCTAGCTCTTGTATTTTGGGCACATGTTTTAAGACTAATTCCAGGCTTACCTTTTCATCTCCTTGAAACAGGGACGGCCAATCTACGAGAGGAAGCCCGCTTGAATACTGAAGCAGATGATTGATCTTCACAGACTCAGCCCATTCCGGAAGTTCGTGCACGAATTGAGAAAGCTTGTCATCTAACGACAACAATCCTTTTTCCTTGAGCTGCATGATCGCCACTGCTGGGAACTCTTTGTAAATCGAACCGATCTGAAACAAATGTTCTTGGGTCAGTTTTTCACTTGCGTCGCCTTTCGCAAACCCAAACGAGTTTCGGTAGAGTTCTTTACCTGATCCAACGATCAGCACATTGCCATTAAACTTTTTGTCTTTGTGTAGCTTGCCAAAATAATCAGCCAGGCCTTCTTCTTGCCGTTGCGAACAAGAGACAGCTGCGCTGGCGACACTTTCGTTGCCGCTTGAGTCAGCAATGCCGGATTGGGTTGGATTTTTATTTTCGTCAATGCCTGACGGCTGTTCTGATTTAGTCGGTGGCGGTTCCGATTGCCGACAGCCAACGGCTAGTAGCAACCCGAGCAAGAGTAACAACAAATACTGTTTCATAGCTTCGATACTTTCGTTAGCAAATAGAAGATTCATTCGTCACCTATTTTTTTGAAACACTGGGCTTGCGGAGCGGGGGGCCTGTCCAGACTTGGCACACAGTTGGTTGCCCAAGGCATACCGCAAGTGTTTGTCCCGATGATTTCATCTGTCGTCGAAAGCAACCCGCAATCCAAAGCCAATGCCGCCAAGCTCCCACGTCGGTCTGGCAATTGCTCCATTGCTCGAATTACACGAATGAGCATGAGGCATTGTGTTAACGTTCTACCCGTATGACTCCGAAATATTCGAGACAAATATGCAGGTGATAGCTCTACAGAAATTGCAAGTTCAGCGAGCGACCACTTCTTCGCCGGATCGTTGCAGACTAATCCAAGAACCCGGTCGACCATTGACCGCCGTTTGTGTTTTGATGCGTGGGGCCTGCGCTTTGTGGACAGCGCTTGGTAGGTCGTGTCGAGGGCATGTTCGACGATACGCATTGCGTACTCTTCAAATTCGAGGGGCTCTAGTGGTACGTCATTTTCAAAAACGAGGCGATCCAACTGCATTGCCATTGCCAGACTTTTTGCAGAACAGGGGCCGACTCTGGTTGGGAATGGATCCCGCTTGTCGAGCGTTGATTGGCCCATTATTTCGCAAACATCAATCGCTGTTTGAGTATCCATCCCTACAAAAATCGTGCGCTGCCCCCGAGTGTTTTGGGGTGACCGAATGTAGGCGAATTCCGGTCTTGTAAACGCAACCGTTGTTGGCGCAAGCAAAGTGCTCTGTTCACCAGCAAACTCAACTTCAACTGGTAACAACGAAAAAGCAACCACGTGAAGCTCACCTGTATTCTGTTCACCATTCCAGCCTTCATCGTTGAGCCCGCGTCGTTCAGAGCCCATTGCCAAAAGTTCCGCAAACGCACAAGACATTGAACCAGGCGGCGTGTTTTTCCATTCATTTACTGGCCCCTTTTCGGCGGTAGAGTGGGTCCACATTCGCTCACGATCTGGTGATGACCGGTACCAGTTTTCGGACATCCGGGGCCTGGCACCCTATGAAGGCTCCATCCTTAGTTCGGGTGAAATCACGTGGGATGACACTGGGAACACATCGGGTTCAGGAATGTTCTCGTCGCAAAACGACGCCACCATGTCGTTAAATTTCTTTGGTAGCGAATTCCAATCAACTTTGAGTCGCGCGCCAGCAACCGATTCAAGTTTCATAACGCAAATCGAATCACGTGTTGCCGGCGAGACTTCGTTCATTGGTCGCTGGAACCTTGTCGTTGAAGACCTCGATCCAGTCACCGGAGCAGTATTTGACACTCAAACCATCTCGGCAAGTATTAACGTCGTTAGTGATCTCCTACGAATGACATACGACGACGGAACCTATTTCCAAGGAGTTTTCGAAGATCCCGATCATGCAGGATTTCGAGTTGTACTGCCCGATGCTGGGCTACTAGATGAATTTGCTTCGTTCGATGGTAGTGAAACCAGTTTGTCGTTGGACCTACTGGGCGACCTGCGATTCGATTCTCCCAACGCGTTTTCTGCGACCTGGCTTTCGCAAACGAGAACCCCATCTGGGTCGCAGCTACAATTTGTTCAACGGATCAACGGTAGTCGAGCGGTCCCGGAGCCAGGAAGTGGCATTGTACTCGCTTTCTTGAGCTTGCTCACATTTCGTAGGAAGAGAACTGCAAAGTAGATTTCCCAGAACTACGAAACACACACTGACTTGGTGGAAATTGAAAAAGCAATACACAACTCAACGCTTTTTTGAAGGACGCTCGTCGTGCCCCTCATTTCTTGAAGAATGGTGAGTTGGTTGGGGCACACGGACCCTTTGGCGATTCGCATGACCGATAACGTCTCGTCAGCGACGCAAATGGAAACATGAGTCCCAGTGCGTTTACAGACGCAATTTCCAACGATCACGGCGAGTGGGAAATCGGGCTGGCATATGATGTTGCAATTGGGAAAAGACAAGCCTATGTCGCGGTTCGACATGCTGAACTTGCACTTTGCAACGAGAAAGCGATTTTACATGAACAGCAAAAGCAGATTCTTCACGATCTGGGAACTGCGAAACGCCAAGTCGACCAGAGATTTCTTGGCATCGAAGTAGCCACTGAGCACCTAGAAGCGGCGCGTAATACTTTCGAGGCAAGAACAACCGCGTTTGAAGCTGAGGCAGCTGGATTTGAAGATCTATTGAATGCTCAACAGCGCTTACTCCAAGCAGAGTTAGGCTACCACCAAGCAATTGTCGATTACCAAATCGCCAAGGAGAATCTTCTGAGTGAATCCGGACAATCGACCAGGATGCGAAGGTTCCTGATGACCGAATGATGCGCAATTTGACTCACAGTGATGGCAAGAAAGAGTAAGAGTGCCCATCCTACTTTTTCGACTTCAGTGCTTCCAACCGGGCGGCTTCAAACTCATCGCCTTTTTTCCAAGCCGGCATATTGGGTTGATCGGCCGCTTGAAGCCCAACGTAGAACAATAGTTTTGCGTCTTCGATTGCTCCACGAAGATCCCACTGGTCCGAGTACTCGTCGCTGGTTTGATGGTAGATTTTCTCTGTCCACTCGCGCATTTTCTGTTTGCCCCAACCATCGGGTTTTCCGATCACCGAGGTTCCTGATCCAAGATAGACGCCTGGCACACCAACTTTGGCAAGGCTGAATTGATCCGAGCGATAGTAGGATCCGCGGCTGGGAAACTGATCAGGCGTGACCACGCGGTTTTGCCATTTCGCGATCCGATTGACGATCTGGTCCATGTCCGATTTGCCATTGCCAATAATGGAAATGTCTCGAGTTGGCCCCAAGATGTTGATACCATCAATGTTGATGACGGCCGCCAAGTTACCCGCCGGAACGGGCGGATTGAGCGCCAGATATTTCGAACCAAGCAACCCTTGCTCCTCTGCCCCGACCGAAGCAAACAGGATTGAACGCTTGGGACGTTCCGACTCGGGCAATGCCGCCATCGCTCGAGCGATCTGCAACATTGACCCGACCCCCGACGCATTGTCGACTGCTCCGTTGTAAATGTTGTCCGTCTTTTCGTCGCGTGCTTCGGTCATTCCAATGTGGTCATGATGAGCGGTGTAGACAATCCACTCTTTGCTCAACTCAGGATCGCTGCCTTTGAGTAAACCCAATACGTTCCCGGTTTTTCTTTCGCGCACTCGGCACTTCATTGAAATCGACAAAGTCGCACCAAGCGAAACAGGACGAAAATCTTTGCTTTCTGCCGCCGCCTGAAGTTTATCCAAATCTTGACCGCCAAACGCTGCCAGCCTTTGAGACGCTTCTTCGGTCAGCCAGCCCTCCATTTTCAAACGTCCTTGTTGCTCGCCGCCAAGCGCCATCTGCTCACCAGTCCACGATGTTTGAACGACTTGATACGGATAACCAGCTGACTGATTGGTGTGAATGATCAATACACCTACCGCTCCCATCTCTGCGGCTTTGGCATATTTGTAATCCCAACGGCCATAATACAGCCGAGTACGACCTGCGAAAATATTCGGATCGTCCGCCGGGTCGTTGTTCATCACCAACAAGACCTTGCCTTTTACGTCGACATCTTTGAAATCATCCCAACCGTATTCTGGAGCCTGCATCCCATAACCAACAAACACAACTTCGGCATCGGTGAACTTTGACGCCTCAATTGGAAGCCCACTGGTCACGATATAATCATCAGAGTTTTTCAACTCAAGCGATTGGTCACCCCTTTTAAATTGAACAGTACTCGGCGGCCGGGTCGTTACTCCGACTAGCGGGACTTCTTGGATAAATACCCCATCACCTGCCGCCGGCTCAAGTCCCAGTAACTCAAACTGGGTCGTGATGTAACGTTGCCCTAATAAATCGCCCCGCGTCCCAGGGCCGCGGCCTTCCAACAAATCATCTGCCAAGAACTTTACATCAGCACGCAAGCGTGATTCAAGAATCGAATCCTCCGCCGTTTTTTGCTGCACTTCATTGGGGGGCGTCGTATGATTCGGGCCCTGAGCCATGGCACGATTGAACAAAGAAAATGCAAAGAACAAGGCGGAAGTCTGAGCGATAATGCGAGGTGCAGCGGCCAATTTCAATTTCCTTCGATGGACAAACTTTGAATACTCGCCATTGTAGTCGATTAAGCTCGCGACGCATAAGATACCCATGTCCCGACGCTAAACAGGGAACCGGCCCTACCGTTCAATTCATGAATACCAATTTCAAAATGCTCTAGCCAATTTCAAAACGAGCAGGGACCATTCATATTAGCTTTAACAACGCGTTAGAGTCGTATTGAAAACCTCCACCAATTCACTTGAGCAATTCAACCACAGCCGATTTCTTGTTGCCCTGAGCCATTTCCAACGCGGTCATCCCAACACTATTTTTTAGTCCTTTGTCAGTGCCATAAGCCAACAAGTGTTTCACTGACTCCGCATGGCCTCGATACGCCGCTTTATGAATCGGCGTCCAACCGTCGGAGTCCGTTGCGTTGGGGTTCGACTTGGCATCCAGCAAGATTTTTACAACCTTGCCATGACCGTTCCACGCCGCCGCGTGCAGGGCGGTGTACCCCGATTGGGTTTTTGCATTGACTGCTTTAACGCCTCCGTCTTCGCTTTTTCCAAACTCCGCCAGCAATGTTTTGACGACTTCCTCAGATCCATTCCATGCTGCCAGATGCAAACACGACTGGCCGCTTGCATCCAAACGAGACAAATCCGCGCCTGCATTGATAAGCGAACATACAACCGCCGCATGACCTGCATTGGACGCGATCAGCAACGCCGTTGCGCCGTCTGCGGCGACTTGATCCACTGTCGCATTGTTCTCAACTAGCAAGTTCACCATTTCAGACTGTCCATTTTCGGCCGCGATTTGAATAGAGCTCCGCCCGGCAGCGTCCAGTTTGTCAATTTCTGTTCGCTCATTGCTTAACAAATGGCGAGCGGTTTTTGGCAAGCCATTCAGAGCCGCCCAGTGCAACAGCGATCCAGTGCCCAAGTCAAAATCCAGCTCATCGGTTTTCTCAACCAGAATTTCAACCGCTTCAAAAAAGTCACGTCTCGCTGCCACTTGGAGCGGTGTTTGACCCGCATTGTTTTTCTGGTTTTGGTCCGCCTTTCGACTTAGCAAAAGCTCAATCGTTTCAACAAACCGACTTGCGGCTTGACGCGTATTGCCGCCACGTCGCCGACCATCGAAGATATTGCCTCCGGCTTGGCAAGCCAAATGCAAAGGCCCGTCCCCCTCGGAATTCTTGACATTGACCATCGCCCCGCCGTCCAACAAGACTTTCAACATGGCAGCATTGCCACTGGCAGCCCCATAACAAACCAATGGATTCAAGTACCGACTATTTTCTGGTTGATTAAAACGATTCGGATCTGCCCCGCGTTCAAGCAATGCCTTGGCCGCGTCGGTGCTGCCTGCAATGACCGCCAACGATAGAGGTGTTTGTTGTTGTTTGTCCATCAAATCAACGTCATCAAATTTGTCCAACAACAGTTTCACGGATTCAAATTGCCGTGACCGACACGCCAAGTGCAAGGTCGATTGCCCTTGTCGATTTACCGTTTTGGGATCAACCCCTTTTTCCAATAGCAACTTCACGAGTTTTGAAGATGAGACGCAGGCAGCCAGAAGTGGTGTATTTTGGTTGTTATCAACAGCAGTTATATCAGCTCCGGCTTCGATTAATTTTACGCCGAGCTCCGGCCGACGATAATAACAAGCTAGATGAAGTGCTGATTGTTTGCCGCGATTGACAGAATCAAGGTCGGCCCCCTTTTTTATCATGAGCTCCGCCAGTTCGACTTTTGCGTTTCGGTTCATCACGACTCGCATCAATGGCGTGGCACCGTTTTGATCGACGACATTGAGGTCGTCAGAATTTTCAATCAACACCGAAGCGATTCTGACGTCGGCTTGATTGATCGCCAGATGAAGCGGTGTTTGCTTGCGCGCGTCTTTCTCAGTCGCTGAAGCGCCAAGCTCGATCAATTTCTGGGTGGCTTCGAACTTGCCAGAACTGACCGCTAAGTGCAAGGCTGTCTGCTTGGCCTGCGAGAATTTCAAGGTTAGCAATTTGGGATTCGACTTAACGATCGCCTCTATCTGTGCAACGTTGTCTTGAATGACCGCAGTCTTGAGTTCATTGATCCCTGGTTGGACTTGAACTCTTCGAGATTGAGTCAGAGTTGTGGGAGCACAAACGAATGAAATTGCGTGAGAACAAACGGTTTGAGCAAAGAGAAAACAAACGAAAAAAAAAGCGTGCATCGAGATCGCTCCTAAATGGGTCTTGGCCAACAAAATCATTTTGGACCAGCTCACCGCGAATTACCATTGGGTAAACTTTTGCAGATCCCTCTTTGCCAACATAGGTGAGACTTTGAAAAAAGTGGGGTTGAAAGCTTGGGCGTATCAAATCGCTTGATCGATTTTGCGCGGGAGCAACTCTTAAGACTAAGGGTTACCGATTTTTCGCAAGTACTCTGCCAAGCGAGCTTGAGCATCGAGAACTTTTTGCCACTGCTCCATGGTAAGCGAAGCACGTTTTTTGCGTTGGTTGATGTCAACGTCGGAGACGATGCCACGCAAGTGCATATGCAGGAACTCAACGACTTCGGCAAGCTGCGCCGCTTGCCCAGGGGACAGTCGATCTGGAAGTTTCGGGGGATCGAGATCCAGAAGGGCTAACTGGTAGTTCGGATCATCTTGCCAATCATCTTGAACAGCGAGGTTCTCACCAGATACCTTCGAGCCAACCTCACTAATATCAGAAGAGGAAGACTTCCCAGCAGAACTCAATCGCTCAAGACGTTCGTTGATTTCAACGCGACTTCCGAAAATCAAAGTGCTTCGTCCGAGGGTGATCAGATCACCGTGCCGCAAGATGCGAAGCTGGACTTCTTCGTTGTTGACTTTGGAACCGTTAGTGCTTTCGAGATCAGTGAGGACCAAATCATCGTGGTCCTTTTGAATCTTGAGATGAAAACGACTAATCCGCTCATCATTGAGTTGAATCGTGTTACCCTCTTCACGGCCGATCGTGACGGGAACGGCAATGTTGTCGTAGACTTTGCCGCGGTCGGCTCCATCCAAGACTCTCAAAGTAATTGTTGCCATGCAATACTTGCCTTGAAAAAACGACCTCTACGTCGATTGCCCCGATGAGAAATTGAACAACTAAGCTTCGATTGTATCACAACGACCCACAGAAGCTCCCAAAGTGCTCAGAATACCGTAGGATTTGTCAGGAATCGGGCGGACAGCTGGCTATTTATTACCGCCAGGCAAGGCATTCGGGCATTGGAGCCTACTAATTCGAAGATCAACTGGAACATCGCCCTCCAATCACCTCGATTTGAAAGCCAATTCTCAGCCATGCAATCCTGCTCTTCCACGGCGCTATTCAAAAAAATCGCGTCTCGAAAGCCATATACTTGCCAATTCAAGCCGCCAAACTTTGAATGAAATGTGGGACAGCAAAAACGCTACGAACATTTGCACGATTATTTTGTCAAACTAGCGTTGAATTTAGTGAGAAAATCTTTATCTTCTGTGTTGAAGGGACACACGTTCGAAACAGCATCAAGTGTTTTCGAGCCAAATGCTTCGCTAACAACATGCACCCGTGGCTCAATTGGATAGAGCATCGGTCTTCGGAACCGAGGGTTGCAGGTTCGAATCCTGCCGGGTGTACTTAGTTTTCTTCGGGAAACAGCCAAATTTTGATTTTGGCGTTTCCCTGCGTCCGAGAAGTTGTCCGAGAACTTCTGTTAGAATACTGGTTCAAAAGTCGATGGCAGTCGAACTTGAGCCTTCTGCGAACTCTTCATTCGCCTCTGTTGTTTTCCTTTCCTGGATTCGAATAGAGGAGTTCTATCGTGGCTCATTTCCCAAAGCCGTTTTTCAAACAGGGTCGCAAGAGTTGGTACGTCGAGATTGATCGCAAGCAAATCAAGCTTGGTTCTGATCGTGACGAAGCCTTTCGCCAGTATCACCAGCTAATGCAGCAACCAGCCGAACAGGCAGTTGCTTCACTTGAATCACTGATAAACATCATTGATTCATTCTTGGAGTGGACGGAACGCAATCGGGCTCCAGATACCTACGAATGGTATCGCTACCGCCTGCAGCGTTTCGTTGACAAATATCCCGACATGCGAGTGTCCACGCTCAAGCCTTATCATGTCGAGGAATGGGTAGACGCGTATGACATCGCTCAAACTACTCGTCGCAATTATTTCCGTAGTATCAAGCGATGCTTGTCGTGGGCTAAGCGACAGGGACGAATCGAAAAGAATCCGCTCGAGGCGCTAGATGTCCCTGGTGCCGAACGTCGGGATGTTTACGTCCCGCTGGATGAGTTCGAAACCATGTTGACGTTTGTGCCTTGTCCTAGATTCCGCGACCTATTGATAGCGACGTATCAAACTGGTTGTCGGCCGCAAGAATCGCTGCGAGTTGTTGGCGAGTATGTGGACGACAAAAACGCACGGTGGATTTTTCCTCAAATGAAATCCAAAGGTAAAAAGTCGCCGCGTATCATTTACTTAAATGACACTGCATTGGCAATTAGTAGCCGTTTGAACAAAGAGTTTCCCGATGGGGAACTTTTTAGGAATGCCGCTGGAAGGGCTTGGTCGACTGAGGCCGTGAACTGCGTTTTCGATCGAATCCAAGTCCGGATGGGCAAGAAGATTCTCATGGAGAGGAAGCAGGAGCCCAGTGAGAAAGAGATTACCTCATTCATTAAAACTCTCGCTCCGACGAAAACCGAAAAAGGAGTTCGCCGCGACAAGCGACCCGCTGAGCTACGTTGTGAAGCAAAACGAAAGCTGCTGAATCGAATGGCAAAGAAAGCTACTTCAAGATATTCGCTTTACGCTCTTCGGCATTCATGGGCGACGAACGCATTGAAACGGGGCATTGACCCGCTCACAGTTGCGTTGCTCATGGGCCACAAAGATCCATCAATGCTCGCTCGCGTTTATCAACATCTTTCGCATAGCCCAGATCACATGCGAGAACAGGCTCGAAGAGCGACACGTGATTAGAAGCTTTGTTTTGAAAAGTGCCCTGCCTGGTGGCAGCCAGACAGGGCGTTTCAAAGCGAACTTAACATTCGCCTCTGTTGTTCGATTTATGATGCGTCGCGCCGAACCTTGACATGCTTCAGCCTTGAGCGTGAAGGCTTTGCGACTTTTACTGGCAGACGATGGTCAATGCAGGAGTCGATATAGGTTTCAACGTCTTCTGGCCGAAAGCGAATTGCACCCCGACCGTTTCCGATTCGGCAAACAGGAATCTTTTTCGCTTCCACGAGCTGATACACCAAGCTTCCCGATACATTGAGCCAATCGGCGACGTCACCGACGGTTAACAGGCTTTTTGATTTGTCATGTGCTTCTGGCATCTGTCTAGCAATGTTTAGAACAGGCGTCGTTCGACTTGGTTTCCGTAGACTGTCCATTGAGTCCGAGGTTGTTCTTCACGTCCGTAAAGTTCAAGGTACGGGCCAGGGCTGACACGTTCGATTAATTCACGAAACGCAAACGGTTTCTTGCTGTGGCGTGTCCGGCGGTTCAACAGCCAACTTCGACACGATTTGTCACCGAATGGGCAACTGCCTCGTACGCCGAGCAAAAGAAATTCGTGCGATACCCGCCAGTAGTTCCCCATTCCAAGTTGCGGCTTGACCCAAACCAAGCATGACTTGTACTGAAAACCCCAAGCATCAATCACGTTGAAAGCCTCCCGCAAGAAACCGTTGGTCGTCCACAAATGAAGATGAGCGTTGTCCTCGACTAGCTTTGCTACTGGCTCGCTGCAGATTTCATCAAGGTTCATTGTGCGATAGTGATTGTCGGCCGCTCCACGCGACGACTTGTTGTTGTAAGACCAAGGCGGATCTGCATAGACAGTTTTGAATCGCCTTGCCCCAACAAGACTGCCAAGACTTTCTACTATGCTGGGATGAAAATTCACTGTGATTGAGGCTTTCCGGAATTCAGCAACTCTGATTCTTGCTGCGAGTAAATCCAGCCGAACGCCTCGTCCAACACTAGTCGAATGACGGGGATATCGTCTCGCCCGTAACGAGTCGACTCCTTCCATTGATCGCCATTGCGAAAGACCCTAACTATGCTGACGGAAAAATTGATGCCAGCCTTAGTCCGCTTGCCACAAATCTTGGCTTTAATCAGCCCTCGCTTGATTTCATGAGTCTGATTCTTAGTCTTCATCGTGGTCGCTCCATTGCCGAGTTACGGCATCGAGTTCTTCTGAAAGTTCGCTTAGCTCTTGCCGTAGTGTTGGCAACAACCAACCGTCATCAGCGATAGAAAACGCCAGAACTTGGCAAGCTTTTACAATGTCGCGTAGATCTTGAGGGCGAAATCCATGAGTTGCCTCCGAGTGTTCGCCCATACGGAAAAGATTGAACTGGTACGACGGTTGCTGCTCATCTCGCTGGACTCGATGAACATGCGAAACCAAATGTCCTGCCCCAACAATTAGGCAAGGTTGGTTTTGGCGTTTGCTCTTGATTTGCATTGGTCACTCCGGGCTCAAAAAGAAGAGGAGGAAGCAATTGCTTCCTCCTCCCGGTTTTCAAAAACTACGTACCTACTTTGGATTTTTTCTCAGCAGAAATCTGTCGATTCCAAATCCAGCTGTAAGCGAAGTCCATAGCCTTCGACACCACGGGTAAATCGGCGTGACCAAACGAATTCGAGTCCTTGAACTCGTCGCCGTCCTTGTAAGTTCTGGTAACAACGACGTTGTACCAAGGCTTCCCTTTGTCACTTCGATTTTCCCAAACCGTTGCTTGGATACTCCCAAGCTTGATTTTTTTGATTGGTTGTTTTGACATCATGTACCTCATTATTGTGCAGCTTTTGAATGCTGGCTTTTATCAAGCCTGTCATCCCAAATGGGATCATCTTTGAGTGCGACATAAGTTGTGTCTCGATTGCCATCCGTAACGACAAGACACAATTCGCGACTCTCAGACCTAAACACCGAGAAAATATCCTCGCCATTTCTTAACGCTCGATCGTTTAACAATTCATCAATTGGCTCGACCAAACCCCAGTCTCCTGAGAGATGACGCTCCAAGAAGTCATCGACTTCGAATTCGGAAACAACACTCAGAACACTTCGTTGGACTTTGATCTCTCCATACTGAAACCTCGTGGAATCCGTTCGCGATTTTGATTGATTTTTCATTTTCATTTCTCCAGTGTGAAACCACGCGAGTTACATCCTGAGGGACTCACGCAGCTAAAATCTCCCTCGCTCAAGGCAAAAAAATGCCCTCAGCGAAGTGCTGAAACGAAAATGAAAAAGAAGGGGTGTTTTAGATAAAACACCCCAAGGAGTTGATTAAAAAAGAACCCTGAAAAAAGTAGGGATTAAAAAAACCACAGACAAAAATATAAAGAGTTCTCTCAATTGATTTGAGGAGTTTTTTATGTTTTGGTGGTACCTGTTTTTGTTTTTTAATAAAACCAAAAGTTAGTTGTGTTGGAATTTTCATTTTTCACCTCCAGTGTGAATGATTAATCAAGTTCCATTTTTTCCATCTGCTTTTTTCACGTCCAGATGGAGGGACGGAGCGGGCCAGTTGGAAGGCCGATGAAAAAAACATCGGCCTTCCTTTCAGCCTTAGCCAAACATGACCAACAAATAGTCGATCATTGAAAAGACTAAGAAGCCTATTGCGATTTGCAGAAAGTCACGTGCCTCTGGCCAAGCGCCGTCGGAACGTTCAATCTTCTCTTTGGCTTTTTCTGCAGGTTCACTTCCTAAAAGGATATGACCGGTGTGGGCCCCTTTATGTCCATGCCCTGCATTGGTCAGGATTAAATCAGGCAACTGTTTCCCTGTAAGTATGTGCGTTTTCCCTTTCGCATCCCTTATTTCTAAGCGATGGATGCGCCGTGGAAAAACGTCTCCATTCTCAATGTGAGTACAGTACGTGAAATATTCTTGGCCTCTTTTAATTGCCATCTTTCTTCTCCAAATTGCCACTTCTCCGACCACGGTCGATACGAAGCAGCGGTTAATCACCTTCGAATACCCACACTAGATACTCGAAGCTGACGGAATCAGATGACGATCAAAAAAAGGAGTTCCACACGAGAACTCCTTTTCGCCAAAGCGATGATCAGTTACGACACGTCGTATCTGACCGAGGAAAATAAACCTCTGAAATCGCCGTAAGCCATCATCGTTTGCGAACACGTCACAAACGATTTCATTGATCATGCTAATCAATGTCTGCCAGATTTTATCTCGCCAGGCAGAAGGGGGGGCGGTAAGGGTTATTGTGACTTGCTGAATGCTAGGTCAATGCAAAGCCGTTTCAGCAACGAGTTATTCTGAGGTACTTGTGTTCCAGTAGTCTGGAGTAAACAATCTTGGCGAATCAATTTCTTGTTTTACGGCGAATAGGATCGCCAAAACGAAAATGAATACTAATAGACACTTGCCAGCACTGATCGCGATTTCCAAAGCTGGGCTCGGAGCTCGGTAGATTTGAAGCACTCCCTCACCGGAAACTTTTCCAAGCAAGAAGATAACAACAAAAATTGAGATGAAAATTAGTGCAGGCGTCATTGGCTTGGGGGTTTGCTTTTAGGTTTGTTTCGATTTGATAATCAAAGTATTGGCGATGTAGCTTGGACAAGCGATTGCACTATCGTGCACAACACTGCACAACTAGGAGTTTTTTGGAAAATAGTCTTCGTCGTCATGTTTCTTTTGAAGTTTCTTGTTGAGCTCGATTAACTCGGGCAACTCAACTTTAGGCAACTCAGCTGATGATTCGCGTTCTAAGCACTCTTCGTTTGACTCTGGCCAAAAACTTCCCGGAGACAGCGTTTCATCGCTCCGAGGCGGCCACCGCGTTTCCATATAATTCTTGTATTTGTCTGGAGAAATTGCGTAGTCGACATGAATCGGGAACGCTCCTTTGAACTGGGCGGTGCCGAATCGACGATTGATTGAAAGAATGCAGCCATTTTCTGACATGCTTACATCCTCAATTTCGTTTGGTGTGAGACGGGGCCCTGCCTGAACAGACACATCTGTCATGGCGGGATCCGAGTCAAATGCAACAGCTCTCCCCATCGTTACTTGACCGTCCAAAACACGGTGGACAAACTGCTTCCAAGTCGCCGAATAGTAGCCCACCTCACCTGAAATTTCTGCCAAGTGCTTCTTGGCTTCGGGGCTGCGTGCAGAGAAAAACTGTTTTACGCAGGTGCAGGAATCTACAAGATGTCGAAGGTCATCCCCGCCGGGCTTTTTCAATTGCTCACGCGTATGATGGCACAAGACTAAGGCCACGCCATGAGAACGAGCTTGCTCAACTACTACTTCAAGGTTGGCTGCAATTACGTTCTGAGCTTCATCGACTACGATTGAAACGACTGGTGGTTTACCAGTCCTTTCTTTGTATTCTTTCGCTGCCGAAATGGCGTTGTAAAGAACGATGCGAGATATTTCGCCGGTGGACATTGGGTCAAGAATGGATTCAAAGCTAAAGTAAACAACTTGGTTCTTGTTTACTACTTCGTCCATCTGAATTGCGTTATTGATCACTTCGGACGACGACTTCGCATCTTGTATGGCGTTTAGTTGTGTAAACTCAGCCATGGTTCGCATCATGAATTGCAAGTGCTTTGCAGAGGCGTGCTCCGAATCATCAGCGACGATTGCATCGAGATGCCGCATGAATTCAACAAAACTGTCCGGCTGTTTTTCTTTCGTTCCTTTGAGTGCATCAGTTAACGCTGCTTTAGATGCCGCGGTAAACCATGACCGTCCATATCCACTGCCATGAAATAGATTCATTGAGAGCAACTGAAGCCCAACCAACTCCGACAGTGTGTGTGACTTCAGATGCGACTGTGCGAACGGATTGAACACGTAAGTCGACTTACCGCTCGCAGTTGTGAACCACTTGAATTTACGATTTTCTTCTTCCGTCCATTGTTTGGCGCACTGAAAAAGTGCAGGATCACCTTTGGCGTCAATTACGATGACCGGCCCCTCATTTTTTTTGATCAACTGCCCAACCAGTGTTGTAACGCCAAGTCCTGTTTTCCCTGCTCCAGAGCCACCAAGAATTTGCATGTGCTCGCCAATGAGTTTCGAAGGCACAAGGATTGGGAAACCGAAAGTCTGGTGAAAACCGATCCAAATGCTTGCCTGCTCATCGGTGTTTCGACTATTTCGTAGTCTGTCGGTATACCCATCGAATGCCGTCCAGCCTTCTCTTGCAAGACATGCTTCTTCTGATTCGCACGCTTTTTCAAACTGCCAAAGCGTTGGCCCCGCAGTAACGACCAGCATCGAGATCAACATCACAGGCGACAATGCGAACACCACAAAGAATTGCAGAACGATCTGCAGGATAAGATCGGTGGTTGTCGCCACATGGGTAATACTGAACAGCCCCCAAGAAAACCAAAAACTCGAAATTGCAAAGCTAAGAACCAGTACGGCAGAGAAAAGCAGGTTCGACCGTTTCTGCAATGGCATTGGACTTTGAATCATCGACGGCAATTTTCTAATCGGACGATAAACACAGAATGACGTTATCGCGTCAATTGCCACTTTGAATGAGCCAGGAAATACAACGTTGACAGCAACGGCGAGGCCAAACGACAAAATGCTGGTTAGCACAATTAATGTTTGAGCAAGCAATAGTGGCTTGGAAATAAGGATGGCAAACACACATGCCAAAAAGAAGACTGAAAACAGACCAATCATGTAGGCGGGATAACATGCAACCGCCTTAAGGAATTCGTCTATTTCATTTTCTGGCCCAGTAAGCTTTTCCTTCTTTAGCTTGGCGACATTAAAGAAACCTTTCGAGAATCGTTGATTCCAAATTCGGCGGATCGACACCATTGTCGAGATGTCGAGCCGTGGGTTTGCCGATGCCCAATGGACGAACTGTGATGCCATCGCGTCCGCCACATACAAAACGAAAGGGAGTATCAGAAACAAGAAAACTGTGACGTAGTAGTTTGTCCTCGCCTCGCCAGAAAAAAGGGTTCCGAGATTCGTCGCAAGAAGCAACCCAGCAAGAACAAGGTAAAGCAGTCTGCCGCTCGAATAGCCCTTTCGAATTCTCATCAGCCCAAGTGGAATCGCAGCTGCAACGACGACAAGGAAAATAGACTCTACGCCGCTAAACAGAAACGGCCAAAGTGAATTGACTACTGAGATAACAACGACGGCAACTGCTGAACAAACCGATGCGACAATTAGAAAGTTTCTCGTGCTGACGAGTTCCTCTTCAAAGTCCCTTGGCGGCCGGAAGTTCATGTCGCAAGGCTCGGACGGCATGTTTTCCCAGTCGACATCGTGTCCTTTCTGACGAAGCGGATACTCTGATAGACGAATCATTTGCTGGCTCTTTTGTTTCTCGCTTGGGGCACAAGCATATTTATTCCCGGAATCACGACTGTTTTGGCAACAACGGGAAAACGGTCGTGAGCGTGTAAGCCGTGCTTTAAAACATCTATTCTAAGTAGGCGACGAAGTTCACGGTTGAGAATTAAGTCGAGAGCATCTTTCTTTAGTTTCGTCCCTGTGAGAACTGTAATTTCGAACCTTCCTGCTTTCATGATTTCTGCAAACAGCCCGCGACGAATGAAATTCTGCGAATGCTTGACACACCGACTCACGATTCGTTTCGGATGTGAATTGAAGTCTACGATAATCGCACCCAAGAAAATGGAAGGCGAGTCTGGATTATCCAGTTTGTTTTCTGCGATATAAAAGTCAACCTTTGGAGCCTTTTTATTCGGTGATTTGAACATGTCGGGATGCTCTGATGTCTTGCAAAGCGTTCGAACTATTCCCTGGGGATTGATGCAAAGAAACTGAAGTCTTGCAAAACTTGCGGCTGCTTTCTCATCACCTAATTCTTCTTTGTCCAGAATCTTGCCAATCACTTTGGCGCCGGCTCGGGTCAGCCTAAAGTACTTCTTTCGTTGGCCGTGAAATTTATCCGCCTCAACGAGCCCATATTTTTCACGAAGCCTCCGCAGAGTTGAGACCGCTGCAGCTCTCTCCAAATTCTCAAAGAAAAGAGGCTTAACAATATCAATAGTTGTCAGGTTAAATTCCGCAATGTGCGAAAGGATCATACGATCCCGCTTCGTTAGAAAGTTCAATTTTGAGTTCATGGCTACCATATTTCGTAAGGGGTGTTTTTTCTTTTCCAAAACTCGTGAAAGGATTTGATGTAGCTGCCGCTGTAGTCGCGACCAGCAAACTCGAAAACCCTTGAAACCTGACTTTCGGTGATGCTTGCGGCGTCAGGGATTTTTCTGACTTTGAGATGACGGAAGTAGCGTCGAATCACGTCCTCTCCTATCCACTGGATAGAGTGCTCTGAGCTCAGCGTCGCTTTGGCCACAAACATGGATGCCGTTCCGAGGTCATGCAGCATCTGAAATGGTTGACGTAACTTTCCACCTACGCCACCAAAATGACGACAAGCCAAATCAGTCGCGAAAAAGACTCTTGATTCGCCAGTGCGAGAGCTGTTGAAACGGGATTCGGCCTGCCAACTGATTTTCCAAAAGTCTGGCGTGACATCACCATGTGTTGGCGACCATGAAAAAAGTGGGCTAGCCAGTTCAAGAATCTGTGTTCGCAAATTCAATGATTCGACATACTGCTTCCGTGACAGGGATCGCATTAGCGAGGCCACGCCGTCCCCAACCAACTGCTCGAGCTGGCTCGACGCCATTACACGGACTTTAAAAAGCAAAGCTTCCAGTATCCGCTCTTCTTGACGAGACACGCTCACTTGTCCGACTCATCGCCAGGTGTAGCGATTGTCTTTTTGGGACGCCCCCTCTTTCGTTTCTCAGTCGTTGCTTCGCCAATAAGATTACCTGGCTGTTTTGATTTAACAGCGGTGGATTCAAGAAACGAAATTCGGTTGTCTTGCATTCCTTCAGCGATTTGGGCTGAGACTTGGCCAGGTGATGATGAAGAAAGGATGGAGATCTTATCTCGGAGCAATTGGGCCAAATGGAGCTTTCCGTCAGACTCATATTGGCGGGCCGTCTCCTCTAATTCGTCAAGCGTGTTCATTTGATGCTTTAGCGTTTCGGATTCGGCTTTCGAAATAATCAAGCCGCCGATTAACGAAGCAACGCTGGAGATGATCTTCTCAGAGATCCAATTGATGGGTTTCATTTTCTGCCTTTGTTAATTGAGGGATGTTGTCGCCTCAAAAAATACAAAAGCTGGATTGCAAAACCCAATGCAGAAGTATGCACAACTCTGCACAATTGCCGGAGTCACGAAAAACACACCCAAGCTAATCGCTTTGACTATGATGATGGGAATCAAGAATCATAAGGAAAGGTTAATAAATGAACGGTTACGTTTTTGTCGATTGGCCGGGTGTTGAAAACGCAATAGCGCGCAGTGTCTCGGCAGCAGAGCTTGCTCGAATGGCTGACGTAAACCCTCGGACTGCCGCAAGGGCGATTAATGGGAAGAGAATGCAGCGAGCTAGCGCACTCGAAGTCGTGTCAGCGACCGGCGTAGAAAACCCTGAAATCTATTTGATCTCGACTGATCAGGGGGCAACATTGGGGAAAGCAGTTGCTCAAGACGACTACGGGAATTGGGAAATCCAAGAAGACGCGTTGGAGTATCGCCTGCTTCGCGATGTCCCTTTTTGGATCGGAAAAGCAAAAAACAAACTAGACGGTCGAATCGGCAGATTAAAAAGATATCAACTTGGCAAGCAGTTCAATGATGAAGATTTCGAAACAGCTAAATCCGAACTCGGTCGACATCCTACGATTTGTGGTCGCATGGAAAGGCACCCGAATTTCCCGCTTTATTACGACAGTAAATTCAATGGGATGAATTGTTTTTGGTTGGTTGAAAAATGGGAGTCTGACATAACCCTGAAACAACTCGTTGAATCAGATGGATTTTGCGATTCCATGATTCCAAATATTGGCTTGGAATTGGCCAAAGCCATGAATGACTTAAACAAGGCGGGCGTTGTTCGGAGAGAATTAAACCCAAGGACGATTCTTATTCGGGAAAATGATCGCTCTCCGTTGCTCGTCGATTTCGAAACGGCCACTTTTGCATTTAATACCCACTCTCGAAAAATCGAGTGGACTCGTGACCCATTTCTGGCAAGGGAAGTCGATTCTCCAGACGTCGACGTCCGAGCAGACTTGTTTAGCTGGGGTCAAGTGATGATTTATTGCCTTACCAGAAAACAGCCAAAATCATTTTACGAACCAAAGTTCTTTGCTTCGCTCGCTGCACCCAAGAATGTCATTGCTGCTTTGGACGCTTGCACACAGGACAACCGAGATTGGCGGAGGCTCGAGAAAAAATCAGATAAAGAAGTTAGTGACTTCGAAAGCCTGCTCAATTTAATTAATGGCTGGAGCTAGGGAATTAGCATTTATGAATTCAAATTCAAAGCCAGAACGGATCGGAGTGCATTCACTTAGCGAATTCGTATTTTGTCCCAGAGCTGGCATCATTAGTCACTACCAGCAATCGGAAGACGGTGGCACCGACGGCTGGTTGCCAGATCTGAGCTACATGCCAGAGTACGATATCGCAGCGATCGGCCCAAAGCTCGAATTACTGAGAGCAAAGCAGTTCAAGTTGTTGATTGCCGCGACAGGCGTGGTGATTTATTTGCTGGTGGTTTATTTGTTCGTGAAGCCATTCGTTGCATTTCTTTTTCTCGTGGTCTCCGTACCAGTCGCAATTTATTTCGGAAACGTGTTCCTGGGCCGTTTGTTTCATATTCGAAGACTGACTAAAACTCTCGCCGATTATCGAAAAACACAACAAGCTCGCCCTGATTTGTCGAATCCTGAGCCGGTCGAGTTCTCTTGGCTTTCACTTATGAAGATCGGCGACCTTGAACGATGCCACGACATACTTGTTGATGACGAATTGGGGATCAGTGGGAAGCCTTGGAAGCTGTTGAGATCTGGGGAACTTTGCTTTCCTGTATTTCGGTGCAAACAACCCAAACCCCACCATGCTGACATAAACGATGCTGCAAGCTGGATTTATCGGCAGCATTATGTCCGTATCGCCGCTTACTGTGAATTAATCGAAAGCTGTACTGGCGATAAATCGTTTGCCGGGATCATTGTTTTCTCGGGCACCTATCGAGCAATTGTCGTCAACGTATTTGCCGACCAACGAGTCAAGGAGGAGTTGCAACTCGCAATTGATTCAGCAAGGCAAACGATTGAAATTTACGAAAAGCAGCAGGTCGCGGACGAACCGGACGGGCATATTTGTCGGGGGTGCCCACACGGCAGGCCCAGAACGTACAACTATTCTTCAACCAGCCTATTGAAAGACGGGACACCTGTCCCTCCGAACTTACACAAGGTAAAAAACAAAACGCTTCATTCGAAATGCGGAGACTTTTTTAGATGGGTTCCCCCGCACGAACAAGCTTACGATCACCAGCTGCGAAGAAACTAGTTTCGACGAAACCATTTTGCAATTTCTGAAATCCCCGCTGCGAACATTCCGCTATTCACAGTTGGCTGATTTTTCAGCTCGGCCAGCCAAGCAAGATGTTTTGCTGCGGATTGCCAATCATCCAATTTTGAAAATCGTCTTCGTGGATCCAATGCCAAAGCCGTTTTCAGGAATGAATCAATCTCAGGCCAAATATGCTTCGGAAAAGGCGACGCAACGTTCTCTGGAAATTCAAGCATTGATTTAAGTCGTGGCTGCCTATTTTCAGCCGCGGGATTATTCCCAACCGAGCCGCCGAGCCCCGAATAGGCAATTTTCTTGGTCAGCATTTCGTTGAGGATCATTCCGCAACTGAATTGTTCCGAGATTCGATTTGCTTTTGCTCCTTTAGCTACCTCCGGTGCAGTATAAATCGGCTTGCTACCATCGCCGGACGCATCTCGATTGAAGTCTGCGTATCGAAATGAGCTGCCAAAATCAATTAACACCAATCTCGTTACATCTCGTGTGACAATAATATTTTCAGGTGAAATGTCGCCGTGATGCACATGCGTTGTCCGAATCATGTTCGCAACTTGGCTGACGAGTTGACGGTTGAGTATTACAGCTTTGTACGGGCTGATTTCTCTTTTTTTTTGGAAATACAAGCGCAACGACTCTCCCGGTTGGTACTCGGCAACGACGTACAGTTTTCCAGCTTTCCGAACATGCGTAATAATTCTTGCGAACGGTAGGCTCTTCCCTGCTGCACGCTTTAGGTTATCAAATTGCTTTCGGTTCTCTTTGGAATCATCCAAAACGTGTACGATTCTGTCATCGTATTGATTCCGCCCTGTCACATGCAAAACGTGGTCAACAGGTTTTTCACTGCGACCATACCTACCGACGATGGCGTACGTTTCCCCACGAATCAAATGAGTGCCGCGAACCTCATAGGTTTTGTGGTTGTGGCGTATTGATTTAGGGAGCTTTTTCATTGTCGCCGGCGTGGTTCTTAAGGAAGTAGGGGCTTCTTCTTAGGGTAACAACATCCCTTTAAGATTTGGAATCGGATCGAGAAAACATGCGGTTTTCGCCAACAGCCGTGGCCAAGACGATGGCATAGTAGGAACAAGCAATTATGCCACGATCGACTGTGTGGGCTTGGGATCATTGTAATTACAATGGAGGCATCTAGATCGAGGCAAGTTGAAATCGTTGGTACGTAAATGACAACAATTCTTGAAAACATTGCTCAATTGGAGAAGTCTTGGGCACAGCCAAAGACCGCGCCCAGGAAGCAACGATCCAACGCACACAAAAGCATTCAGACTAAAATCAACGTAAGAATTAAAAAGGAACTTGAGTTTCCGAATCTCAGATCAACCGACAAGGCAGATTTGGCGACAACGTTCACGACTGATTTTGAGAAAATCCAAAATCACGTCGACCAATGGTTTGAATTTGCTGCAGAGCTCCAGCGGACATCATTCTTTTTCAAAAACACCCGCTTGCTGTCTGCGGATCAGAATGAAGAAATCATGAACGGCATTAATCAGATTTTCGCCAACGCGCTTTCGTTTGAGCTAACTGATAATAAAGTCTTGGTTGACGAACTGTTCAATCTTGAATTCGATGACATGCGTCTCAAGCTTGGAACAGAGTTGGACAACGCGGTAGCTAGTTTCGTCAAAAACGTGTTCAACAAACTGGATGAATTGAGGCAAAGAAACATCTTGGGGACAATCTATTGGGCCGCTCAAGACAGTTGCCATTTCGTTGACTGGCAACATGAAATCATTGCAGAAAAAAAAGAAACCGGAGTATTGGAGCAGCGAAACTTCACGGTGGACTCTGGAAGCACAATTGACGTTATAAACGAGAGGACGATTGGCACGAACACAACCGCTGTCCACATGGCAACTCGTCGTGAACAACACTTGATGAAAACCAAGCGAACCCGTTTGAGCGAATTCAAGCTGAAAATCCCAAGTCAATTTACGCCCCTTCTTTCGAAGATCCCTACCATTTTCAAACCAGATATTCGCGTTGTAAGTGGAGAGGCATTCCGAAACGAAAAGACCGAGCAGTGTTTTGGAGAAAAATCATGGTTAGGCACTCGTGTTGAACGACAAGTTGTGGAAAGACTCCGCGTCGCGTTCGATCCCGCGGTTATTCTCGGAGACACTGTTTTGTTTGCGTGGGATGACGAAGACTCTGCCAAGGATGAACAAAAACAAGATAGTTTGGTCCACTTGATTTGGGCACTGTCTTGCGGCGCATCGGCAATTACCTTTTCCCTTTTGCTTGCAAATCAGAACTTGATTACGAGGTTCTTGCTCGTCTCTCCATTGTTCGCGGGCGGCGTTTGGCTAGCGATGAGTTCTTACAAAGGGCACCAAGTCAAATTGCGGAAACAAATTCGTGATGAATTAACAGCCGCTGTTGGCGGTGGCTATTTGGCGGTTATGCTTGGGCTCTGTATTGGAGTTTCTGGATTGGCCGCATCCAGTATTCTTTCCCTGATAATTTCAGTCGGGATTATTGGAGCAGGCACTTGGGCGATTTCGACCTCATTGCGTTCCAATGGTCGCGCTGAATAAACGGCGAATAATCACCATTATCCAACCAACTGTTTAGACGAGTCGAATTAATGTCAGACGATGAATTTGATCCAAACGATATGTATGGGGAAAGCGCAACGGTCGAAACAGTAGGCTCTGCGACTAAAGGATTTTTCGAAACGAATCGCAGCATCATCGTTGCCGCTGCAGTTCTTCTTGTCACAAGCACGGCAGCTGTAGGCCTAACGATCAATGGCTGCGGACAAGAAAAAGGGATCGCAGATAGAAAACCGACCAATTCTTCGAATGCTGTTGATAATGAAATTCAGAACCGGACGATCGGAACGGATGCAAAAGCTATTGTCGATAGTACTGTTGGTGCTTTTTCCCCGCGCGCAAAAGAAGATGAGTTAAAGGCGAAAGAACAAGCGGCAATTGGCGCAGCAGCAATGACGGAATTCAAATCTAAGGTCGATTCTCTGCGTGCCCAGTCTGTCGAACTGACCACAATGCAATCGGCATTCACATTAAAACTCGAGGGGCTGAAGACAAATGAGCAAGGAGCGAGGATATCAGCATCCCCTGATCTGATCGCTCAGTATGAAGGTGTAAGCAGCGACCTTGCAAAAGCTACTCGTTACGACTTAGGCGTTGAGACTTATTTGGTTGAAATAGATAAGTTTCTTGCAGCTGCGAATTCTGGCTCGAACGGGAACTATGTCCCGCGAACTCAATCCTTTGATCAAATCGAAAGACTCGATCTTTCCGTCGCAAAAAGAATAAATGCAATTTCGAATTTGTCTGCGGTTCTGGAGTTTACCTTGAAGGACGCGGCCAAGAATCCTCCAGGCTTGCCGCTCGCATCTGCTATCGCAAACCTGAAAACAGAGCGAGCAGATTCTGTTGCGAAACAACTGGCAGAAGTATCGAGAACGGCTCGTGAAGACAGCTTGGCTGAAGCTAAGAAAAAACTGGTAATAGCTGCGCAAGACCTCATTGATTCGGAGACCGCGGTAAAGCTTGCTGAATCGAATGCTCAGACCTTGGAAAACAATCAGAAAGCTAAAGACATGGAGGCTGCAACCGCAGCAGGTGTGTTAGCTGCAAAAACCGAAGCGGAAAAACAAAGGCTCAAAGCGGAGTTTGATTTAGTACGAGGCGATGTGAACACGTATTTGTCCCCCTTCATTTCAGAGGGACGAGAATTCCGAGGCAACAATGCTGGCAAGGGGCCTGTCTCCTACGCGGCGATTGTGGCATCAGGAGGACTTCACGATTCTGGGCGCGGACTCGCTCAACTTGGAGTAATGGGGACTCGTTCACGTCGGCCCCTTGGTGGATTTCCTGACGGAGTCGCAATTCAATGGTTAGGTAGCCCCGACGCAAAAGGGACGGAAATGTTTCTGGAAAAAGCTCAGGAATTGCTTCGCAAGTACGGAAAGCTAATGGTGGAGGAAGGGATTCTCGCTGAATAGTATTTGCTTAACGGAATCGAAAATGTCAGATTCACCAAATGACACATATTAAAAAATTGAGACCTTTCGTTCGACCAGCAGCAAATCTTGCACTCGGTGCTCTGCTTGCAACTTGGGTGCTGATGTAGATCAGGAGTTCGCGGCAACGTTTTTAAATGAGAGCATTTGACCTCGTGACAGTTCTCCATCTGGAATTGAAATACGGCAGAGTCCGTCCGTATAGCCCGTTACTGCGACTCCAAAATCAAGGAAATGCCTTGCCAGCGTAGATGGTGACATCTGCCGCATCTTCAATTCTGATTGGACAAGCTGGATTCGCGATTGAAATTCATCGTCGGGCAATACAAGGCTCCAGTCGCTCTGGGCAAGAACATCAGAAATAAAAGCTCGGTTTTGGACGATACGGTCGCACTGTTGTTTTGTGTTTTTATTTTGGGCATCCCAGACCGCTCCGGCGCCCGCAAACAATGGAGTTAGGTTTACCGTCTCACTAAATTGCTTGGACCGGCAATCTTGACTAGAAAACGCGAGCAATGGGTCCGACATTCTTCCGTCATTCAGATATCGCTCAATAGATTCTTCAACAAAGCTGCGACTACTTGGCTTGCAAAAAGCGCCGATTCCCATCGGGATCAATGAATTCAACCATTTGTGCGTTCCAAAGAAAATGAAGTCCGCAATGGAAGTCAAAAATTCTTGATCTATTTGGTTAGTTGATTGAGCAGCGTCAACAACGACAAATCGAAGGGGAGCAATTTTTTCAATCTCAGTAACGATTTTCTCGATTGGAAGTTTGATACCTAGATTACAAACCATCGGCAAAAACAGGCCGTCACATTCTTCGGAGACGTGCGTGCGAGAGATCTGTTCCACGATTTCGTCTGGCGAAAGATTTCGATGCAAGATGTCGTGCTTGACCGCTACTTTGGTCACTCGGCAAGAATCATTCGGTATTTGAGATGCGAGGATTTCTTCGTAGCTTGGCCATGTTGAGTCTAGGATCAACACATTTCGGCAACGGGCGAAGAGCATTTTCGCGGACAGAGTCATGAGTTCAGCAGTTCGCGATGCAAGCAAGACGTTTCCTGTATCTTGGTTGCCGCCTAGCATTTCTCGAAAATCGCATTTCAACTGGTCGATGCCCTGCCACCACTGCAGATTGGGGAAACGGGATTTCAGTTTTGGTTCCCAGTTACCAAAGCCGCCATAGAGCAAGTCGTCGAAGTACAGACAGGAACCGTAATCGGCATTGAATCGCACGATTTCATTTAGCACGCGGCTTGCAGTTTCTGATATCTGCCCACGTCGTGCAGTATCGAGATACAGCAGTTCGGTCACAAGAAACTTTCTAGTTTGGACGGTTATCTGATCGTATGCGGATCAGTTTTCTTGATCTAGTAGTTTCGCGTAAGAAATTGCGTAAATCCGTAGCTTCTTCCAGTTGGCCTCGGCCGATTTTATATCATCGAAGTCAAAACTAAGTACGAATCGTGCTGTTCGCCCGGCGATATCGGAAACCTGTTTTCCGACCGCACGAATTCCGTATATTCCAAAGTCTGAAATCAATTCAGGCTCCTTGGCAACCGTGGACTCGCGAACGAGTTCGATCCAGATCCCATACCGATGTTGTTCATCCAACCATCTGCGAATGGTTTGGTCTGGATAATGCTGGTCAGCTGGCCATAAGTAATCAGCAATGATCGCGATTCGTTCTACACTTACCTTTCCTGAGTCATGTAGCTCTAGATTCAAATCTGTGCTTTTACGTCCTGCACCGTCTTGCCAATAATGCGGTGATTCAATGAAGGCCACAGAGCGATATTGACTTGTGCCAGGAGATCGCAGGATCTGCTCGTAGAACACCCTCCAACTTTCTGTGTTGGTGAATTCGATACGACCTTTACCAATCTGTTTTAAGTCAGATGAAATCGAATTCAGGCGCTTGCTCAGAAGCTCGCGGAAAATCGTGTCTCCGCGTTTAGACGCCTCGACCAACGAACGGGAGATTTGTTGCTGAATCTTACTGACTGATTCGTCACGTGAAAGCTCAAACAGCAACTCGAGAGTATCAACGGGAATCTTATCTTGCTTTGAAACGCCAACCAGATAGCAACTAACCCCCAAGAGAAGCGAAACCAGTATGCCGATCGCAAGCATCAATGAACTTGAAGAAGCCAAATACCAAACAGCACAAACGATTAGGCTACCGATTGCTGCGACTGTGACGCCGAAGAGAATTGCAGCGTTGTGTGAGCGAGAATTTCCCATGCTGGTACGTTAAGTTCCAATGATCTTGAGTACAAGCGAAGTCACCCGCCAATTCTTTAGAATAGCCAGCTTACTAAACACCGCCCAGAGAACGGGCCCGTGACAAGAGAATTTCCATTGCCGATCGACGCTGGCCTAAGAATACGGCTCTGCGAATAATGGGCAGATCAGATTGATCCAGCACCGCCCAAAACGTGGTGCGATCTTCCCGAATCGAACTTTGTGACTTGCCTGCTTCGCTTGTTAGCGATTGAAGTCCGTGTTCGTCAAATGTTCCAATGAATGAATCTTGCATACGGTGACGTACCACAACTTTGGCGGTCGCGTCAAATAGATTGACGGAGCGCGCTAATGCGAATTCTAGATCTCGGTATTGTTCTCGATTCGATGGCGAACCTCTGAGAGTGCCTCTGATAACGCAACTTCGACTTCTGCATACGTTGCTTTCGATGGCTTCGAAATAACAACACAGATTTCGTAGCTGGACTGGAATTTGAGTCGCGTGCCTTTCGATAGTCGGCTTCCATTTTTGCGGGACTTACTAACTTGGCTCGCGATTTCTTGCCGGGTCAGACCGTCGGTTTTTGCGATCTTGACAATCGTGCGTCGATCATCGTCGTCTGGTAGTCTTGAGATTTCGTAAGCGGTTCTTGCTGGGAGTTCACCGGAGGCTACTTGCGATTGCAAGTCCATTGGGAGCCGTAACAGAGCAAGTGAACGACTGACTTTGGTCGGGTGAATGCCAAGAGAACTCGCGACATCCTTGCCCTTCCAGTTGTTTAATTTTATCAATTTTTCGAAGCTTCTTGCCTCTTCCATTGGTAGCAATGAGCGACGCTGAATGTTTTCGATGACTTGTTCTTGAATGATTTCAGACTCGGAAAGTTCTCCTTCATGAAAGTAGCACTGGACTTTCTCCAGCTCCGCTACTTGAGCAGCTCGCCATCGCCTTTCGCCAGCAACGATCATCCAGGCGTTTGCTTCTTCAGACCATCTCACCCTGATTGGTTGAAGTTGGCCTTTGTTCTTGAGGCTCGCCGCCAACTCGTTGATGGATTCTTCTTCGAATTCAGTTCGTGGTTGTGACGGGTCTGGCTGAATCTGGTCAACCGAAATCGTCCCGTAGTTCAAATCTGGACGTCGGCCTAGATCTTTCGTATTTGCCTTTGAAAGAACAGGCTTGATGCTGTTCTCCAGACGAACGCCCATCGACTCTTCGATATTCGATTTATTCGAACGCAGTTTTGCTCCTATGCTCATACCACCTTTAATTCATCAATGTGTTTTTCCATTCTCGCCAGCATTTCCAATCCGAGATGTTTGGTTTGGCGTGTTGCCCTACTCCAAGAGCTGTAGTGCGTGACGGGTTTCCGGGACGCAACTGCCAGTTTGAATGCCGATGCTTCTTGTATCACCGTCGCAAACATCTGTTCGCCATAGATCCGTCGCAGCGCAGATTCAAACTCGCGATTAATACCAACACGTCGATCAAATTTCGTCAAGAATTGCCCCAGCAACGTCAACTTTGGGTTGATCTGTTGCGCGAGAACAATCGCCTCCTGGACTGTCCGGAGCCCTTGAACGCCAAAATCGTCGGCGTTGAGCGGAATCGCAACGTAGTCCGAAGCAAGTAAAGCGTTCCAACTGCACTGAAACAAATTGGGCGGACAATCAATCAGGATGATATCGTACGAGTCGGCTTTTTCCAGCAACGAAGCTAGTGCGAACTGGGTCATGCCAGTTGATGTCGGTTCCGGAACGTTGAACTTTGCCAAGTGCAAGTTTGCGGGGATAATCTCAATTCCTTCGAACTCAGTTGTCATTACTAGCGTTGAAGCAGAATTGATAAAGCTTCCATCCAAGACTGCAGCCAGCGTTCTCTCAGCAGGCAATGCCTCGACCGCTGCCGATCCGAAAAAGGCCTGGCTCAATGAGCCTTGCGGATCTGCATCGACCAGGAGAACACGGTAGCCGCTTTTGGCGAAGTAGCCCGCTGTATGAAAACAGGTCGAGGATTTTGCGCATCCGCCCTTTTGATTGATGACTGAAATGACTGCTCGCTGCATTCGAAACACGATAGTTGATGCCTCTTCAAAAAATTGCCCTGGGCAATTTCCCTCCAAGTACCTGAATTCACTTGATCACAAGCTGCCCTGGCTCGTCGAATCACGCAACATTTTTCTTTTGTGGCGATTCAGAGCATGCTAAACCTGTCGTTTAAGTGATTTAAACTAAGCGGTGGAATGTGGCACGCAGCAACGCAAAAGCAAAAACGAACGGGGTGGGACAGCTTTCGCTAGTCGAACATGCACTTTGCCCATTGGATGCTCGACAATCTTTAATCCCCAATCAAGTCTTCGATTCTGGCTATTTCTATTCTGACCAGAACCGAAAGCGAAAACGGGCCAGCGTTAAGGTTTACTGCCCACTTGGATTGTCTCCGCAGGATGAGCTGAATCTCTGGGGCATGCTCGCACTTACGCTGGCGAATAAAGATTCGGAGGGCAGCCTGTTCGCCACGAGATACTACATCCTTTCTCAATTAGGAATTATCAATAGCAAGAGCCGCCGTGGCGGTCGTCAGTATGCTGATTTCGAAGCCTCCTTGGAGCGTCTAAGCATGGTGACCTACCGCAGCGATGGGTTCTACGATGCAATTCGAGCAGAGCATCGCAAAGTCAGTTTCGGCTTCTTGAGCTTTTCCGCACCTGAAGACGACCGATCGAACCGACCATGGCGAATCGCGTGGGACCCTGTGTTCTTCGAACTGGTCAAACCGATTGGCGGGGCATTAAGATTTAACTTCGAGCTGTATAGCGAACTAGATGTTGCCAGTCGCCGGTTGTTTCTGTTCTTGTCGAAGATCTTCAAACGCCGCACAACGACGCCCCGATTGAAACTGGAACATTTGGCCATTGATATCCTCGGTTATTTGCCAACAGTTGCGCCGCGTAATATAAGAATCAAGGTTGGCAGATCAATTCGACGGTTGGAGGATGTTGGAATCTTGGCACGAAACGACGATCATCTCTTAACAAATCAAGACGGGGTTTACTCAGTCAAGTTGCATCGCGGTCGCGACTATTTCAAGTTGAGCGACAGCCAACCAAAAGTGGTGTCGCCACTTATCGAACCGTTGAAGAACATAGGATTCGACAATGGGGCGATACGTGGACTACTGGTAAAGTTCCCGTTACGGATGCTCAATGAATGGGTCGACATTACGCTTGCCGCAATTGAGCGATTTGGGAAAAGCTATTTCACCAAAAGCCCTGCGGCCTATTTAGTGGACAACCTAAATCACGCGGTCAAAGGCAAGCGTCTTCCACCGGACTGGTGGCATGATATTCGCCGAGCCGAGGAAAAGGCACGGGCGAAGGCCGCTCGAGAAAAACGATCGGAGAACAAACCAGTGAATTCAAAAACGTTTCCAGAGAAGGCGATCGCGTCATTCGATGAGCTTAACGGCACGATCTTCGATCACTTTCTTTCAGGTGGGCAGAGCGAACAAATTGCAAAGGCAAACTCAAAGCGGTTTCGCGAAGCGGCACAAAAGAGAAAACGATCTCAATAACCAGCATTTGTTTACGGAAGGTTTGTACTTCCAGTACTTTGGCGAAATCCGAGAACTCCGATTCCTCTTTGTTTTCAACTGGTTACATCGAAATGGAAACTGCAACTGCACCGCAACCGACACTATCCAAACATCGCACTGCATCGCAACCGACACTGATTGGAGCCGAATTGTTGCACCGCATCCGACACTACTGGTTGGTGTTGGCAAGCAAAGTGGCTTTATTCTCGGGGCGAAACGTCCGCATTTCGCGATACAGTAAAAGAGTAGCCCGAACATCGTTGAAAGCATCGTGAGCTTGCTTGGTTGAATGCTCGATCCCAAAATGATTACACAAACTGATGAGTCGGAAATCAGTCGGGGAAAAATCATTCCCAGCTTCTTGCGACAGCCACGTTGCTCGCTGCATCGTACACAATGCTTGAAAGGAAGCTGGTAGGTAAAGCTTCAATTGCTTGAACCAAGCTTGTAAGATGACGGCGTCGAAGCCCGAGTTGTGAGCCACCAATTGGGCGACACGGAACAGTTGACCATCCTTCGAATATCGCTCGACCGTCGCATTGCGAGTAAGAAAGGCGGCGAATTCGATTGCGACCTTCTTGGCGTCGCTTCCCTCAGCCTCCCAGAGTTTTGCATCGTATCGAGAGTGCCTGAACTTCGAACGCGCGCTTTTCGGCAGTCGTGCCTTTGCTTCGAACCCGGCCAACTCCTCCATTTTTCCGTTGGTCGCGATTGCAGCAATCTGTATCACATGGGGATTGCGTATCGTGCCAACCGCCTCGACATCCACAAAAACAAATCGACCATCTTGAATGACCACAATTAAGCTACGGCTTGGCTGGAATGATCCGCCCTGGGTTCCGAAGACTTGGATTCGTTCTCTGGAATCGAGTTCTCGCGAATGAATTCCGCTGCGTGTTCAATCACGTCAAGCAAAGCATCTTCATTGTTGTGAAAGAAGCTTGTACTGTAACCTTCCTTCTCCCCAGATTTCAGTTTCCAGGAACGGCTCAAGCTGAAGTCGAGATACTCGAATCCGGTCGATGTCTGCCGCTTCCAAACATTGGCAGCGATCGCCCCAACGCGGAATGTCTTGACAGGCTTTTGCGAGTTGCCTTTGCGATTTCTTGGTTTTTCTTCGCTCATAATGAATTCTCCCTAAAGCAAGCGTTGATTCAATTTCCGATTTACTAGCACGGTTTTGAATTCAAAACAAAGTACGCTAACAATTCCCCGGTCTGTTGATCTCTCCGATTAACAGTAGTTGTAGATTTACGTTCAACGCATTGGTCGGAACCGGGGCGATTAAAACGCTTCGAATAACGACCAAACGCTGACGTCGTTTGTTGGGGACAGCAGGTTCGGTAAGGATGACCTCATCAGTCATTCGCAAAGAACCGAGAGTCTAGCCGCTCTCTTCGTGGAACTACGTTTCGTAGAAAGTCGTAAAGCTGGCCCTTCGCGCTGAGTACGTGGAGACGCGTTCGCTCAGTGTTAATGGAGGCTCGTTGGAGTAATCCCGATCGTTTTCATGCTCCATTTGTTTTGGAGAAGTTTTCGATCGAAGTAATACCAGCGTTCTATCTAATAGATTTTTCTCATCGAGATAAAGATAAGGGGCGATGCGGGAAAACCTTGCAACGGTCGATTGACCAATGCAAGGCCGTGTCGGTGAAGTGTTGCCAATCATGAAGATTGGCTTGCTTCATTTGTCGTGGCAATTGCTGTGACATTTCAAAGCGGGTGCGAGAAAGTTTTCAGAGTAAAACAATCTCAAATCCCGTCCGTGGGGTTCAGGGCTTGGTTGCTCCGGCAATTGAGTTCGCTCAACGCGGCTGGCGTGGGGAGCTGCTGTTTGGCGACAAACAGTACCGGAGTTACCGCTCCGGCGACCGAGTTAAACGCTCGGCGGTGAAAAGCTCAACTATAAAAGGCCCAATCGAATACGTAAGAAAGGGCTTGCCAGTTAGATTCTGTGAAGATTGGTCAGAAACGATTTCCGACCAATTGGATCATTTGCTGCCGTTATGAGCGGTGGCTTTTGAGGAGACGATGCCAAACTGCGAACTTCCGTTTGGGATCAGTACCTTGAGCTTCTGGTTTCGTATTGGGAAATCTGATGAGGCATTGGAGCGGCGGTTGTTTCAACTGCTGTTCTGTTTCATCGGTAAAGTATGACTGCTTGACGGCAGCACATACCCAAGCGGACGGATGGTAACACATCCTAGCGACGTGACCTCAGAATCGAAGACCGATACTAACGCAGGAAGCACTGCGGATACCGGGCGTGGCTGCTCGGTGCCTGATTTTGGTGAATCAGGTGTTTGAAATTCCGTAGTGTGGGAGCGAGGCTTAATTAGAACTGGTGCGGAAGCACCGGCGTGATTGGACGCGAAGGCGTTCATGCGTAAATCGCAATACCAATGCGATTTACGGTACGCGGCAAGGCAGTCGCGATCCGTTTGCGTTGACCCAAGTGTGATGACTTGGCGAGCAAGAACGAAAGAGCTGAGGGGCATTTACACCCCAACAAACGACGAATGACTTGCAGGCTACGGCTTGCAACGATCCTTGGCGGGCAGCATGTGGCTATAGGTGATTGCTTTGGCGAGTGATCACTTATGGCGGCGAAATTGCGACGGACACTCGACGTGCGTCTCGTGGCAGCGTCGATGTTCGGGCCGAGGTTTTTTTGTGGGCACTATGTATTAGCCGACTGCACTGACGAAACCAGTGCATTTTGAAACGATGACGAAGTCGTAACTCGCGTTTGCTGAGATTACTGCTATCGCATCTGGCTATGTTCTCGCGTCGCGTGCTGCCTCTGTTCGGTAGTTCGACAAGAGTTCAATACAGAAGGCCCTTTTCCGTCAACTGTTTTCTTTGGAGCGGTTTCGTGGAGTTGTCCGTCAACAACTCCTCCATTGAGTTGAAGTGCCAACACGATCCTGATGTAGTCAGCGTCAGAAAGAGGTTCGAAGTTGGTTCGAGTGAATCTGCCAAACATGTTTTGGCTCCAATTGTGTTCCTGCTCTGGCGGCAGTTGTAAACCGATGATCGAAAATTGCACGAAATCAGTTCGCAGCATGCGACAGACTCGACGAAAGTCGAATCAGTTGCTTGCTCAAAATCAACCCCACGCCGCCGTCGCAAGGAATATCGCTTTGTGGCGTCATCACCCGAAGGGCTAGTCCAGCAAGTCGCTGTTTGCTATTTGCGGCATGGCTATTGGTTCTACGTCTCTGGTTGGATTAAGGGAGGCAAGAATCCGGCTCGGCTCGATCAAAAGCTGTTGGTTAAATACGGCATCGACCTCAATGAACGAGAAAAGGCAGATCGTAAACGTCGCGGGCTCGCGAACATGCAGTATATCCGTCACGCGAATTGGTTCTTACTTCTGGCGACCGAAGGGCATCATGAATTCAAACAACACGAACGCAAGCAGATCCGCGACTGTCGCCGACACCCGATCAAGTTTGAAGGCTACTCAATCTCGTATCGACGTAGTCCGATTACACCAATAGGTGGTGGCGAACCCAAATGGCATGCCTGCGTCCGCATCGACGGGCCGACTTACAAACAACTCAAAAGCTACTTTCTCGATCGTGCAACGCATCGAAACGCGAAATCGCTCGCGCAAGACTTCGCCCGCATCCCGTATTCACGTTTCGCACCCGTGCGACGCCAGCTCTTGAATATTCTGCGAGCAGTAAACAAAGCTAGATCGAAACAACGATTCGAGGAGCTTTCGCCCTCTGTTCTAAAGCTGCGTCGCACGATCATGAAACCATTTGAGCACCAATCTGACGAGGAGGCCTGATATGTACGTACCGCTTTTCGTTTTCTTGTATTTACTTGGCCTTGCCTTTGTCGCTTCACATCCAATCGAAACTGCGTGGGCTTTCGGCATCGCGTGCTTTTGGAAACTGTTGAGGGTAGCTTGGTAAACACGCAATCACTAAATGGAGTTTAAGGCCGAAGCGAGACGCTGCAGTTCTTTCAAATTATCACCGGAGTAGTCCGCGTTTGTGCCGTACTTGCGATCGAAGTTTCGCTGGTAAGGTACATCGACATGGTTTTGAGGTGGTTTTATGAAAACTGAAAGCAGTGTTTATCTGTCAGGACTGAACGCCGAGCAACAACAGGCGGTATTGCATGGCTCTGGGCCAATGCTCGTGCTTGCAGGAGCTGGAACTGGAAAGACAAGCGTGCTGACGCATCGCATCGCGATGCTTATCGGAAGCGGCATCGCCCCGGAAGAGATATTGGCTCTGACTTTCACTCGCAAGGCAGCAGCCGAAATGAAAGAACGAGTATTCAAACTGGTTGGCGACGCCGCTGAAGGAACCAGGCTTGGCACGTTTCATTCTCTGGCTTTGGAAATCGTGCGAACGTATGGCCACGTGATCGGGCTGTCTCGGTCGATTTCTATTGGTGTCGACGTCACATTTGACATGCTACTGACGTTGGCTGCGGAGATACTTTCGCTGAGCGAATTGGCAAAGGCAGAACTCCGGCAGCGATTTCGGTTTGTCTTGGTTGATGAATATCAGGATACCAATGTCGTTCAGTTCGAGATCCTTCGAATGTTACTGACAAAGGAAGCCAACTTGTTTGTAGTCGGCGATGACGATCAAAGTATTTACAGCTTCCAAGGGGCGTCAAGAGAACTGATATTGTCATTTGGAGAGTACTTTCCAGATTTCAAATTGGTAACCTTGAATCGTAATTATCGCTGCGCAAAGTCGATAATTGAGTTGGCGAACGGCGTAACGGCCAAAGTCCCTGGTCGATACGATAAAAACCTTCTCGCTTGCCGGGACTCGCAGGGAAGTATTCAGTTTGCGAAACTAAAATCGTGCGAGAGCGAGCGGAGACTAATTCATGAGTCCATCATTCGATTCCAAGAACATTTCGGCTATGAGCAATCGGACATGGCTGTGTTGGTTCGGTCGCACGCTATCGGCGATAGAATTCACAATTTCCTCAACTCCAACGGGATTGAGTCGGATGACGAAAACAATGGGATTAAAATTCAAACTCTTCATTCGTCGAAGGGCCTTGAGTTTCCAATCGTTTTCATTCCAGCTTTGGAAGAAGGCCAACTGCCACACTTCGCTTCTGTTGAGTCCGGTGCGTTTGCGATCGAAGAAGAGCGACGTCTGTTCTATGTTGGGATCACGAGGGCGAGAGATCACCTTGTGCTTTCGTGCGCAGCCGAACGAGATGGGCGAAAGCAAGTTCCTAGCCAGTTCGTCAGACAGATCCCGCGCCGTTTTCACAACTCGCCTTAATCGGCTACGCAAGGTTTTCGTCGATGACCTTGCAGGTTCGGCCCCCCAAACGTCTCGAAGTTACTTCAATCTGACGCACCGTGACTGCAAAACAGTGGGCACGGCTTTGGCCGGCAATTAAGGTAGCTCGTAGGGTTGAGAATTGAATCTTGAAAAAAGGGCACTTCAATGTTGCTGGATTTACTGCTGATCTTTTGTATTGGCTTCGTTCAAACAAATGACTTTACCGTTGAAATCGGGGATCGCTTTACAGTTCGAACTGACGGTTCCAATCGCTACAGCAACCCAGATGTACGTGCAATTGCGATATCGCCAGACGGTTCTGAAATCACAGTTGCAACGAATCACAGCATGATGTTCATTCGCTCAACTGACGGAGAACTCATTGGTACGAAAAAAGAGACGCCGTTTGCGCTGGTATATTCAGTTGACGGATCAAGGATCTATTCAATTAGCAGTCGAGGGAGCAAATTGATTCGCGTTTCTGACAAATCAGAAATGGCCACCACCTTGAACCGACCGAAAGGATATGTCGGGCTAAAGTTGAAGGAAAAGGGTGGCAAGATAATTGTCAGCCAAGCGGATGTTGGCAGTCCAGCAGCGACTAATGAAAAACTAACCATTGGATCCGAACTTGTTGGTTTTGCCGATGGACTGAGCGACGATATCAGATCAATCGTGAATCAGGAGTTGAAGGAAGTCTACAAGAAACTTGATGGCGCCGCTGGCAGCGAATTTCGACTTACGTTTGTTCCTCGTGGAAAGATTGAGGAAGAAGAAATCACACTTAGACGCAGGATGATCGAGTCAACTGCAGACGGCCCTACCTTTATTGACTTCACTCCAAACGACTCTAACGACACGACGCTTTGGTGTATGGCGAAAGGGTTTCATGAAATAAGAAGTTCTGTGGACGGAAGTTTCATTTCGTCATTCAGTTTCAAGGATTTTTCCGGCCGAGCCGGGGCGCCTCGCGTTTCACCAAGCGGCAAACTTTTTGCTTGGGTTGCTAAATACGAAGACGCTGAAAACGCGAAGTATGCGATAATAGGTGATGCACTGAAAAGAAGGAGGGAGAGAAAGAAGTTAGAAGACGGCGTCGTTGGCATAAAGACTGACAGCTTGGGCTACTCTCGCGGAGATGAAAATTTTTACGGCGTTGAGATCCGCAACGTTTTTACGAAGGAACTTGTCGCAACGTTTCCGGTTGGAAAAGACCCAAAACACAACGGCGGCCAGCTTTTCAGAGGCGTACATATTGATTCCGATGACAAAACGTTGGTCATCACAACCCACACGTGCCTTCACGTTTATGATATCGAGACCGGCAAGCGACTTCGAATTGTAAAATTTGTTCCAGTGTCTTCCGCGATCAGCTTGAATTGCTCTGCAATTTCGGGGCGATTGGGAGCGGCTGGAGATTCAAAAGGAATCGTACGTGTTGTCGACCTTGAAACGGGAGACACCCTCCAAACAATCAAAGGTCGTGAGAAAGGGGACGTGACCCACATGGAGTTCTCGAAGAATGCGTCAGTGTTGAGCTATCACGTTGATGGCGTCATTCATGTTGTCAATCTGGTTATTAAATAGGCCCAGGTGACGTGCGTGTAACCTAGGCCGCGAATGAATCGCTTTTTTGACTCACTGGCAGTCGGTGCAGTATCCGATATGGGTATGCCAATCAAATAAACTTCGCGTGGTATCACCTGGCGGTACCTCTGCTTTTGACTGTCCAAGCGTTTGCTCCTTGCTGATACCGGTCCAGTCTTTGGGTAAACGCCAGACTCCGTCGTAGTCGTCGCGGTCGCATCCTACGCAGGCGAGCCGAAATGGCGGCTGACGTTTTGCCGCCGCTGGTTTCGCCTTGGCTTTTGATTGACGCTTTGCCATCAAACTACCTCCGCATCCGAAAGCTGAGTTTCCACGGAAACAGCTTGGATTGATTCAACGACCCATTGAGCCGTTGATTGGATAAAGCCAAGCGATTCTCGTAGCGTATCCGAGTCTCCGTTGTAGAGCTGAATGTAATCGGCGCTATGCGTTACCGCATCGAGACCAAAGGCGTTCGATACAATAAACCCAACTGCCTCCGCTTCCGTCTCTCGGATCGTCTTGGTTGTCTCGCCGCGCCGCTCACCGTGGTGAAGTCGTTCGTGCGCCAACTCATGAACCAAAACTTGAAACGCATGAGCATCATCAAGTGACTCATCAATCACGACCTTTCCACCGGATGAATATCCATTAGCGTTGCCTTCAATTCTCTCGAAACAAAGTTCGATGCCATTTTCAACAACTACTTCCTTCAATCGTCCCAGCTTGTCACCAACGTCACCCGTAACCGATGCAAACTCAGGTAAGGATTCGCCTTCGGTCTGTGAGATATCGAAAACGTGAACGACTCGGAAACCCATCATTTCAGTCGGCTTCTCACTGTCGCGTTTTCCTTCTGTCGCATTGCAGTCCAGCTTCTTCTTTTTGAACGGCATTGGTGCAAAGATCGCGATTCCTTTCTCGCCTTTTTTCACTGTTCGGCCTAACTTCTGCCAAGCTCGATATCCAGCTACCATGGTCGCGTCTTCATTCTGTTGCCAGATCAGCAATAGGTTTCTGAAACTGTAATTATGGAATTTGGAAATTATTGCAAGATGCTTGAGCAAGTCATCGCTTTTGCCCTGCTTCAGCGTTTCCTTCAGTTGTTCGAATCCAGATTTGACAAGATTGATTGCTTCGTCGCGTTTCATAGGAATGTCCCTTTGAAGAAAACTGCATCCGGTTTTGCAGCTCAAGAAAAATCGAAAGGGCCAACCGGCGGCCCAGTTAGGAGCCGCCCACGGCGTAGTCAAGGTGGAGCCTTTTCAAAAGAATCAAAGACAAGAAAAGCAGCAGTGACGCTGCAAGCGATCACGAACCTTGACGCCGTGGCATGATTAGAAGGCCGACGAGAGAGATAAATATCCATCCGCTTTTTGCGTCGGGTCAAACAACGGCATTCGTCTAAATGTATCGCTTCACGTCAGTCAATTGGCAGAAACGAAATGTTTCTTCTTCGGACAATTGTCTTCCGAAGTGCTCGCCGCCTTTTGACCAGTAGAATTGAAACGGCTGCGAGTCGTTTGCAAACATGAATTTCAGCCCTTCAATCCAGCGAACTGAATTCGACTCTGCGTGATACGCGTATAGCGTCGGCGAAACTTGATGGACTTGTCCGACTTGAAACCAAGGCGGAGCGTCGACATCATCAAGTGAATTGATCGGCTCCGACATCAAGCCATTGAGAAACGAAATCGTTTCGACTTTCCGTCGCTGCGAAAGCACCATCCGCTTGTTTGCCACTTTGTTCGGCATCAGAAATCTCCAAGCAAGAACCTTCTTGTAAAACCGATGCACGTCACCGGTTCCGATTGACAAAACCAACATTTGGTCGAAACCAAGGCTGATCCATCCAATCGAAACGGCGTGTGAAATTTCTGCTCGGGTTGTTTGCTAAGAGAACGTTGGAGAAGAATGCGATTTAGCCACAGGAATCATCAAAAAGCAAGAATCCACTCAATTCGCACGATTTGTCGTCATGGCTGGAGCAAACGTTAACCGCGGATTTCTTTTCCCCTTGTTCTTCGAAATTCATGCTGCGGGGCAATTCAAGAGCATTCCAATCGAGATGCGAAGTTACGCCAGTATTCGCTGGCCTAACACCGAATAGTGCCTCAACGCGATGTTCTAGGGAGGAGCAACGTGTTCTGGATTGTCGCTAGAACCTACGAACCAAAAAGGGTTGCCAAGCATGCGAAGCAATTCAGAAACTGTTTTGCGTCATCCCAAACTCCGTTGGCAATATCGCGACTATTCTCTGAGTGAAGAAAACCTACAATCTTTGGATAGCAACTTGGCGTATGAGCTACTGGATACGGCGGCCGAAAGTGAAAAATGAAATTATGAAGATCGAAAAGCGAAAGAAGGTACCTCCGCTGCGAAAACGCGATGGCGATTGCGAGGAGTATTTTCGACGTGGGAATGTTGAAGCCGAATTGGATTCCCTGCATCAGTTACCCATCGAAACGGTCGCTGAAAGAGCTGAACTTTTAGATTCGGACGATGCAAACTATATGAGCAGTGAAGCTGTGCTCCACTTTGTTCGGCAATCCAAGGCCATTGGAGACTCGTTGCCGTTCCGAACTTTATTCAAAGTTTTACGTCAGCGCGTTTTGAAGGCCGTTCCGGTGTCTGTAAAAAGGCTCGACGACGGCAAAGTGGGTGAAGACGCATATCAACTAGAAGTTCGCGAGCGTGTTGTTAAGAAATTCATGGAGATACTTTGTCTTGATCGTAAAAATGGCTATGACGGACGGCTGGATTATTACGAGGCAATGTTCAACTCGGCAATGAGAAAGTTGCGATTGACGGCTCAGGCGGCCACCTCAACCCGTCGCGAACGGGAGAAATCGGTGCCGGTTGTCATCGACGAAGCGATTTCTGGCAAAGGGGACGATTTCGGGGCCATTCTCGAAAATCTGAACGAACCTGCAGATTCCGGAAATTCTGTTTACCGGTTTGAACTTTTGTCTGCGATTAACAATCTGCCGGATGACGACGAACGACGCGTCATTGAATTACTTATCCAAGGTTATCTGTTGAAGGAAGTCGCTGAAATCGTGGAATGCACTGAAAAAACCGCTAGAACGAGACGAAACAAGGCACGAGCCGCACTCGCCGAAGTTTTGGGCCGGGAGGATTTGCTATGAGCCATGACGAAACCCAAGAAAATGTACTTTACGCTTTTGCGATCGAAGCAAGCCACAATCGCGAGACGTTGGATCGCTACTTGAAGAATTATCCTCAATTGGCAAATGAGCTGATTGACCTTTCAAGTGAGCTGCGCCTTCAAGCAAACAGTCCGCAACCGTCAGCAACACCCATTGATGATCCCGGGTTTGAAGATGCTTGGGCTACTTTTTCTTCTATTTTGCCGGACACAATTCCAGTAGCAAATCCATTTGCGAATTTCCGAGGCCAAGAGTTTGTTCAACTTTGTGCGTCGTTACTACTACCTCGGTCGGTGGTCGTCGCGCTGCGAGACCGTTTGCTGGAACCCGCGTCGATTCCAGCCCGTCTCGTTTCTGCGATTGCAAGGCTGACGGACGTTGAAAACGATGCAGTGCGACAGTACTTTGCCCAGCCAGCTACAACGCCCATGACGGTGGAGTTTAAAGCGAACAAGAAACCTGCCGAGACCGAACGCACCTCTTTCGAGCAACTCATGGAAGGCACGGAGTTGACGGAAGAACAACGAAAGTCAGTAACGGAGTACTTTGAAGATGATCAATCGAATTGAAGTCTGTCGACAATTGGCAGATAGCCTTCATCGGCAAACACTACAGCGCGAGTGCGATCCGACTAAGCCATACGCGTTCGCTCGCAACGAAGCCGAACAGAGAGAAATCGAAGTCGAGCGAGTAGCTGCTGGCGATGTTCGTTTGCGCGGCGGTAGGGCTTTGTACGATCCCGAAGCTTTGCTAATTCTGCACGAGAACGAGGGCGATGAATTCACTCAAGCGTTTCTTGTCGCGCATGAAATCGGCCATGTCGCCAATGGCGGCGAGGGCGAATCACGTTGCGTCGAAGAAGTTGACCATTTACGTTCGGGAGAATCATCAGGAGTGGGTGTCGACCGCGTTGTCGATTACAGCCATCGCGGGAGATGTGAAATCCAGATGGATTTGTTCGCACGAGAATTTCTCCTGCCAAGAAATTGGCTCCGGCGTCTGCACATTGATGAAGGGCTCACAGCTTCCGAAATTGCCGCGCACTGTAATGCTCCTTTTCCAGTGGTGGCTCAGCAACTACTGGACTCACTATTGTTGCCCCAGATTGACTTACCAGAAGAACCAGCGCTTCCAACCTCGCGTGAACCCAACGCCAAGCAGCGTGGGGCGATTGAGCATCGAGGAGTTGCGTATTTGCTTGAAGCCGGCCCGGGGACTGGGAAAACGCAGACGCTTGTAAATCGTATTGACGGTCTTGTCAAAGATGGGGCCAATCCGGAAAAGCTCTTGGTGCTAACTTTTTCCAACAAAGCCGCCAATGAGCTTTCAGAGCGGATCTCGCTAACCAACCCTGTTGCGGCGACGGCCATGTGGGCGGGCACGTTTCACGCCTTTGGTTTGGATTTGATACGACGGTTTCACGATCAACTCGACTTGCCAAGCGATCCGCGAATGCTTGATCGTTCGTCTGCGATTGATTTGCTTGAACAGGTTTACCCGAGCTTTCAACTGACGCACTTCAAAGACCTTGTGATGCCGTCCAAGCCACTGGCAAAAATATTGGACGCCATCTCACGCGCCAATGATGAAGTTGTTGACGCTCAAGAGTACGCTTTATTGAGCCAAACAATGCTGGAAGCGGCGACCGAAAACGATGACGATGATGCGATCATTCGGGCTGAAAAGTGTGTCGAAGTTGCTCAAGTTTACCAGCGATACGAAACGCTCAAGATCGAAGGCGGCTTCATCGACTTCGGAGATCTTGTCTCAATGCCCGTTCGACTGTGTGAGACACACGAGCAAATCGCATCGCACCTGTCTTCAATGTATGAACACATTCTCGTGGACGAATTTCAGGATGTAAATCGCGCCTGCGTTCGACTGTTGAAGGCACTGGCCGATGACGGGAAAAATCTCTGGGCTGTTGGCGACGCGAAACAGTCGATCTACCGTTTTCGCGGGGCATCGTCGTTCAATATGTCCCGTTTTTTGACAGAGGATTTTACGAACGCTATTTCGGGCCATCTCGACGTCAACTATCGAAGCGTTCCAGAAATCGCAAATGTCTTCCGTCAGTTCGGATCGTCGATGACGGTGGCTGGAACTGCGGGCACAACTGTTAGCACTGTAAAAGAAGCCTCTGATGTTTCACCTGAACTTCACCTTGTTACGTCCCCTGAAGAAGAAGTCGAAGCACTAGCGGACAATGTCAGGCAGATGGTTGGCGCGGGGCATGAATTTCGAGGGCAGGCAATTCTGTGTACGGGTCAGGATCGGCTTTCACGAATTGGCAAAGCACTGGAAAGAATGGGGATACCCGTGCTGCACTTGGGTAATCTTTTCGAACGCGATGAGATCCGCGACCTGTTGAGTCTATGTTCGCTGATCTCCGATTCACGAGCGATGGGATTGTTGCGAGTCGGGGCGATGGCTGGATACGAGGTGACTCTCGCTGACACATCCGCATTGCTCGATCACCTACGCGAAGGCGATGGGGAACCGCTTGAGTGGGGCCAGAATTCGTTTGATGCATCTAATCTTTCAGAAGCGGGAAAGGCTTCGCTCAAAAGAATTGGAAAGCTTGTTGAGGGTTTTCCGCGCTACGCCGAGCCTTGGATGGTCTTGACGACTGTGTTACTCGACCGATCGCGCTTAGCAGCCAATCTTCACGTTGATGATTCCGTCGCCAGCAAAGCCAGTAGTATTGCGGTTTGGCAGCTGCTCAATTTCGTTCGTTCGCAACCTAAGGGGCGTGGACTTCCTATTACCCGGTTACTTGATCGAATCAGGCAGTTAGTGTTACACGCCGACGACAGGGATTTGCGAAACTTACCTGCGGCCGCAGAGGGCATCAATGCCGTCCGGTTAATGACGATGCACGCAAGCAAGGGGCTTGAGTTTCCAGTAGCTCACCTGCCGGGATTGACGGGTGCAAGCATTCCACGATCTGCAAATGCGTCTTTAGCCAGAGGGATTGCTCCTCCCGACGGTTTGATCGACGGATCCAGTTTGACTGGTATCGAAGCAGCGCGTGAAGGGTTGGTTGAGGAACAGGAATGCCTGTTTTTTGTCGCTTTGTCACGCGCGAAAGACAGGCTGTTTCTATATCGACCGACGAAAACAAAAAACAACCGATCCAATCCGGCTTCTAGGTTTATTGCCAGACTCGGCGACACGATCAACACCAAAGATGTTACTCCCGAACATTCATACGTGCCAGAGACGGGCGGCGATCCGATTCCCGTTTCGCTTGAAGAACCGTTTAGTTTCACTGATCGACAACTGGCTCTCTACGAACGCTGTCCACGCCGGTTTCTCTACGCCCATGTTCTCAAGGCTGGAGGGCGTCGGAAGGAATCCTCCTATATGAAACTTCACGTCGCCGTCCAGCAAGTTGTCAACGAGCTGATTGAGTGTTTGGATGAATTGCCGGACGTTAGTGAAATTGAATCTCTACTTCAAACGGAACTGGAGTCGCGAGGCATCGTAGAAGACGACATTGAATTTGGGCAGGTTGCAAAGGAGTTGGTCGCCTATTTCGTTGAATCCATGTCTGGCTTGCCTGCCAGTAAGGCAGAAATGATTTTGCTGCCCATTCCCGGCGGACATGTTTCGGTAACACCGGATCAACAGCTACAGCAAGATGGAAGCACGAAGATTCGCCGAGTGAAAACAGGACATAAGTTCAGCGGTGAGGAAGATTCCCTTGAAACTGCCGTGCTGGAAATTGCCGCTCAATCCTGTTCAGCCAACACAACAGCTCAATTTGTACATTTGGGCGACCAGACGGTAACGGATGTTTCTCTCACTGATCGGAACTTCAAAACCGAAAGAAGTCGCTTACCAAAGTGGGAGAATCGCTCCGCGCTGGTGACTATCCGATCTTTCCAAGTGTGACTTGTCCACGATGTCCGGCTTACTTCGTCTGTGGGCAATTGCCGAGCGGTAAGCTGACAAAAAATATTTCGAATTGAGTTACCGGTTTACGGAGCCTCTCGCGATTAGTCCTTCAGAAGCAAAGCAATGATGCTTTGTAAAACGAAGCTTTGAGGACTCAATCGAAATGACAGATCCAAACAACAATCATCTTGAAGGTGCGGAAGACCTTCAATGTGCAATTCGTGAAAAGCGTCCGCTCGACCATGTTAAATCGTTCGCCGTATTGGTCGGTAACGACAAACTGGAATTCAAGAAGTTCAGAATTGACGATCCAGTGCCATTAGGACGACAAATTCTGGAAGCAGCTGGAATGGATGCTGATGGCGACGCAAGCTTGTTCGCGATTCTCAGTAGCGGTGATTTTGAAGACGTTCGGCTGGACGAGAAATTCGACCTGCGAAAGCGTGGTGCGGAGCGTTTCGTCGCTTTTTTCTCTGATCGTGGCTTTCGATTTGAGGTCAACGACGACCAGCTTCAGTGGGGAAAGCCGCTCATTAGTGGTCGAGTGATTCATCGTCTGGCCAAAGCCGCTGACAATGAGGTCGTGTTTCTCGAAGTGCGTGGCGGTCAAGACGAATTGATCGAAGCCGAACAGTTGGTGGACTTGAACAAGCCGGGCGTCGAGAGATTTTTCACCGCTCCCAAACCCGATCCAAGTATCGAGATCATCGTCAACTCTCGCGCGAAAGTCGTGCCTAATGAGAAAGTGACCTTCGAGCAGGTCGTCCAGTTGGCCTTCCCGGGTCAGCACGCACCAACGGTTGTGTTCTCCATGACCTACCGCTGTGCTGCATCAGAACCTTTTGCTGGCGAATTGGGAGCTGGCGGCTGCGTAATCGTAAAATCAGGAACCATTTTCAATGTCACAAGAACTGTTCAATCGTAGTCCCGATCTTAAACGGCTTCGAGATGAAGGCTACTATCTCGAAAAAATAGGGGGCTTCTTGGTGATGCGAGAAGTTCCCTATGTCGATTCGCAAAAGCGGATTCGAACGGGAGCCTTAATCAGTAGTCTCTGCCTAGCGGGGGAGGTGACTACCAAGCCCGACAACCACCAACTGCACTTTGCAGGAGATTTTCCGTGTCATGCTGATGGCACTCCGATCAAGCTGGGCCGGCAAGCAGGTAATACGGTCGTGGCTGACTTGAAAGCGGAGCATACTTTTTCGAGCAAGCCAGACAGCGGCTACTCGGATTACTATCACAAGATGTCAACGTACGCGAACATTCTTGCAGGGCCGGCGGCAACGATCGACCCGAAAGCTACGCCGAAGGTGTTTCGAGCGCCGGAACCTGAAGAGGGATCGGTGTTTCAATACACCGAAACGGCTTCCGACAGAGTCGGAATTGGTGAGCTTTCGAAACTACTTGCTGGTGACAGAATTGCGATCATTGGACTCGGTGGAACGGGTGGCTATATCTTGGACGCGGTTGCCAAAACGCCTGTTCGAGAGATTCGATTGTTCGATGGCGACATCTTTCTACAGCACAATGCATTCCGAGCACCGGGAGCTGCGTCACTCGATGAAATTCGTGAAGTCGTTTCCAAGGTCGAGTACTTTCGACGAATCTACTCTCGAATGCATAAGGGAATCGTTGCCCACGAGTGCATGATGGGCGCTGACACGATTCATCTGCTTGACGGCGTCACATTCGCTTTCCTGTCGATGGACGCTGGCGAAGCAAAGAGGCTCGTGGTGGAAAAGTTGGAGTCGATTGGTGCTTCATTCGTCGATGTTGGAATGGGCCTTGAACTTGATAATGGATCGCTTGGCGGGATCTTGCGTACGACAACCAGCACTCCTGAAAAACGCGATCATGTCCACAGCGGGCGGATTTCGTTTGCTGGCGGTGGCGAGGAAGACATCTACGCTTCCAACATTCAAGTCGCCGATCTAAATGCGATGAACGCAATGTTCGCGGTGAACAAATGGAAACGAATCAGGGGTTTCTACAGAGACTTGGAGTGTGAACACCATAGTACGTACACGACCGACGGAAACATGTTGCTCAATGGAGATCAATCACAATGAGACACCAAACTCTTGAGCACCGTTTCATCAAACACATCCCTGACACACTCGAACCCGGAATTCTATATGTGTCTTTGGAATTCGGCAGTGTGGCTCACTCCTGTTGCTGTGGCTGCGACGAGGAAGTAATTACGCCATTAACGCCGACTGATTGGAAGCTGATCTTTGATGGCGAAACTATTTCACTCCATCCATCAGTAGGGAGTTGGTCGTTGCCTTGCCGTTCGCATTACGTGATCAAGCAAGGCCGGGTCTGCACCGCTGAGCCGTGGAGCGACCGCCGAATCGAAGCCGAACGTCGTCGCGATCGGTCGGCGAAGTCCAAACACTACGACCAGAGTCCGGTCGTCGAGACAGTTGATCTACCTTCAACGAGCACGGAGCTAGAGCCCCCGAAGAAAGCTCGTTGGTGGAGTCGGATGTGGAAACAAATTTCCTCATGATAAAAATCTCGAAGCAAAGATGCGACCGCCCTACGCCAACCGAGATTTACTCGATACGCTTGTAGGTCCAGTATCGTTTGTGCACGGCTCAGGATATGTTTTTTTCAAGCCCTGTCACTTTTTGGGGCCACAGAATCCGATTCCGCTCCTCAAAAAAGCTGGTCAAATTTGGATCTTCTCAATTTCGTCCAACGAAGGCTCATCGGACGTGCGGTCGTAGAGCTTCGTGCTGCGTATCGAATCGTGGTTCGCGATCTTCTGAGCATGTTCTATTGAACCTTGATTTGAAAGGTACGCTGTGATTCCCGTTGCACGGAACGTATGGCAACCAATGTGAGTTGGCAATTCTGCTTTAGCGGCACGTCGTTTTATCATGCGAAGAACATCGTTACGGTGCATTCGATTGAGCGACAATTGCCGATAACGATTGAGCGATCGAAACAATGGGCCTTTTGACTCTTCCCGAATGCCAGCAGCATCAAGGTAGTCTTCCACATATTCGACTGCATTGTGATGGGCGGGGACATCGTGGCGCTTGCCGCCTTTCTCGTGCAGTCGGAACCAACGTTTTCGTCGTTGCATGAAGTATTCTCCTATATTCATTCCGATCGTTGCTGAGACTCGGGCAAAGCTAAAAACCATGACGCCAATTATTGCTCGATCGCGCAAGCCAGCGATCTTCGTCAAGTCGATTGAATCCAACAACTGTCGCGCTTCATCAGCTGCCAAAACCGGCGTCGAGCCTTTCTTAACGGAGTGTGCTGGGCCGCGAACTGATGCTGCAGGATTGGTCATGACGATGTGACCAGTGACAAGAAAGTCAAACAGACTACGTATTGCCGCAAGATGAACCTTTACTGTCGGGGCTTGAAGCTGGTGCGTGAGCTGTTCGATATATGCGGCCACAACGATTGGCTTGATCTCAACGAGACCGATGCTTTGGATCGAGCACCATTGCATGAACTGATGGACTGCGTTTGCATAAACTGCTCGTGTGCCTCGATTGCGAATACTTGCGGTGAAGAATTCGACAAATCGTTCGCGGGCTTGTTCGCCTGCCTCGAAGATCAATGCCGGAAGACATGGTGATTCAATCACTAATTCAGTCTGAGATTTCGATTTCGGTGGATTTGCGGTCATAGCGATCAAGATTGTTATTTTTGCTCTCGCAAACATGCCATATCGTTTACGTTTCAAAAAGGACATTTTGCAACGCATATCAAAACGCCTGATAAGTTCAATCCGATGAAATTCCTGATTGAAACAATTCGCGATCAACTCGGCATCTGCTTGCCACAGCAAAGATAGTTTGGGTATGCCAAGCATGAGTTGGCCCAGCGATAGAGGCCAGTGCTGCATTCCATTGGCTAGTTGCGCATTCGTGATCTGGCTCGAAACGCCCTGATAAAAATCCCGATGTTCTTGCTCGCTTTCGACGTCAACGTATGACAACATTGATTCCAAGATGAATTTGGAACAAGGAAACAACAAAGGCGTTGGCCTAATTGAATTCGCGATTGTCTTCCCATTGTTGATGATGTTTATTGTGGCAATCATCGACTACTCGCGATATTCGTCACTTGAAGTGAGTGTTCGCGAGTCATTGTACGAGGCGATGGAAGTTGCGATCACGGTTCCCAATCTTGACGTTGACCCAAGAGACAGGCCCGTATCCGATTTTGACTACCAGCGTTTGAAACTTGCCCGCTCGAAATCAATTAAGGCGGGATTGAGCTACGTGGAAAAGTTCGCATTGGCCAGCTTAGCTTCAGATCAGGACACGAACACGGAAGCATCCGCGAGGCTGCTCGATTTGGTCTTTAACGAAGACCGCCTGGCAGGTGGAGCTACAGAAACCGAAACAACGAAACTTGCCGTCTTGATGCCAGGCGAGTGCGTCATTGTTCCCTCAATGAATCACACCGAGTGCAATCGAAAATCGTTGAAGACAACTGCAAGCGAGCCAGCACCTAAAGCGAATCCTCGATACTTAATCAAGAATCATCCGGTGAAGACTGTGGCGTTTTTCAAATTGAAATCATATATTCCAATCCTGTTTTCCAAACCGGTGAAAGTCGAATACTACGCGTATCGAGAACAGATACCCCAAGGCCCGTTTCCGGCTTTTGAAGATCCAGGGCTGTTGGCTGGCGAACGGCCCCAAGAAGCGGAGGAGATTGAACCTCTGAAAGAACTTGAGTTGCCGGAAGAAGAACTGGACTGCATTCCCAACTGGGCCGGAGCTTTGGCAAATACGGCGGTCGCCCAGGAATTCGATCCCGGCTATTCACCCGAACGCCCAGTAAACATCCCCTCCCTTTTGAATCCGGCAGTCTGCAAGAACGAATAAATTTGCCGCACAGCTCTCCTATTCGGAATTTCGTGCGGCAACAAAAGTCCAAGCAAAAAGTAGATCTCGTCAATCCAACCTGCGTCTTCGTTTTAGAAAACCGAGAAAGCCAATGCCGAGTAGGAATACGCCGCTTGGCTCCGGAACCGAAGACGTTGAGTAAGTTGAGAATCTAACTGAACCATCACCATTGTTCATCGCGAATCCTAGCGAGCCTTCAAAAAGCGAGTTTTTCGAAATCGCAAAAGGCGTTCCCGTTAGCTCGCCTAATGAAAGTTGTGAAAAGTCAGTCAATGCAATCAGGGTTGTATCGTGAAGATCCGTTAGACCTGCTACGAGTTGTCCTTCGATAATTTGAAAGTCTTCGAACTCTCCAACAAAGTCTCCAATGTAAGTGCCATCTTCAAACCAAAAAGCAGTTCCTGATTCGAACGTCGTAAAATCAGTGACGCCACCAGCGATTACTTTCATGCCAGTTATTGGATCAATTTCGATGCCCGAGAAACCACCACCCAAAATGAGGCGTCCTCCATCGGTACCGAATCCTGAGTGATCAACTTTCTCGAATCCGCTTAAAGTCTTGCGCCAAATGTCACCGCCAACAACAAGTTCTCCGTCAGACGAAATATCCAACGCAAGCATTCCAAATCCCCCGATTAGGTTCTCCAGTGTGCCGCCGATCTGTCCGACCGCTGCACCGCCTCCGGTGTCTCCCGCATAATATCCGTTGATCGCCCCTCCCGTAATTCTGCTGGAGCCAGGCACATCGTACGTCGCTTGAACTGGCGAACTTAGATCCGTCCAGTACGTCGCTACAGAATTCGTTCCGCCGAGTTGGCTTCCGCCATAGTAGACGGGCGTGCCATCAGCAGTTTGCCGAATTTCGAAAATCAGTGAACCACTTCCCGCTCCGTTGAGGCCAACGGCCGACTGAACAGCCCCGACAGTTTTGAAGTCGAGGTCGTACGTTTGCACTTGCGCAACGCCGTTCGTCGTGCCGCTAAAATAAACAGTTCGACCTATCGTCGTTGCGTTCGTTGCATTCTCAATATCCAGCTGGATATTGTCGAGATTTACATCACCGATTAAATCAGTGATCAAGTCAGCCATTGCCATCGACGGAATCATCGCCGTGACGATTAGCCCAAGTAAAAACGATTGGAAAACTTTCATCACATACTCCAAACAAGATAGAACGAAAAAATATTGGTAATCGCGGGAGACGAAGAAAACGCCGTCGATCCACGCGATGTAAAACGCTATTTACCGCACAAGCTATGCAGCAGTGTTCGAACGTCCGGTGCAGAGATAGAGACTCAGCACAACGCGAGAAAACAGCCACACAGTTGGGCTAGATCTACGCCAATGAATGCGGCTCAAACAATCGCGGGCCGCAGGAATGCAGAAAGAACAAAACAGCCAACGGCTTGATCCATAGCACGACTAGGGATTCATAAGCAATGTTGTGCTTGAATCGACCAATAACGTGCTGTTTAGAGACTGCCCGCATGAAACAGGCGGTGCAAATTTGTATGAGGTGGCTTTTGGCCATGGTGATCCCCGGAGGCAAAAAAAGAGAGCGTTGAACCGCAGTTGCTCATACCGCCCTCACCAAAGGGCACACAGAACCACACACGGCCAACGCCCCCATCCGGGGGCGCGGCTTCCATGTGTTACCTCTGTGTTTCAAGCCTTTTGGCTTGCAAATTGGTGATTTGGTATGAGGTACCACTAAGACGCACACGCGTCATTTCAAATTGTCTTGTGGCTCAATTATAGCCTACGGGCGTGATTCGGCCATATCTTTCGATTAGCAAATGGGCGACAGCGTCAATAAACAGACGCAACAAGATTCGGCTTTTGCTTTCGCCAGACTCGCAGGACCCTCCAGATAAGCACCTGCTCCAAATGCCTCATCATCGACAGTCAATTCGCCTTCAAGAATGACGACTGATTCGCGAAGTTGAGGTAGCTCCCAACAAGGTTTGCTCGCACCGCCAAACAGCAGCACCAACATTCGACGCTCGCCAGTTGAGCGGTTGAGATAGAGGTCTTTCGTAAAAACGCCAAGTTCCTTGCATGGCATCCATCTATGCGAACAACTTTGGTTGCGGATCGGATAAGCGAAAGCTTTTTGAGTTTTCATGTCCTATGAATATCACGGCGATTTGCAATTCAACAGCAACGGCCTGAATTTGTGTTGTGTGCTTCCAGACAACAACTTAGTCGCAAGTTCGCCACTCTCATCCAAAGAAATCAAATACCTCAAGTGTTCCGGCCCGATGAATAACAGAGTGCTTGTTCACATCACCCCAACGCATGTATGCGATTCGATGAAATGCCGGAGTCGGAATGTCAAATTGAAACGAAAGGTATGCCCCATCTATTGATTGGTCGAGTGCTCTGGCAAGGTTCCGGCAAACTTTCGCGAAAAATGGTTTTCTGCCATCAAGCTCGCTACAAATTTCGCCAAGCAGCTGGATAACTAATCGTAGCTTTTTCTTTGTAGTTGGTCTTATTCGTTTGGACATGATTCAGCATGCCACGAATATGAGAGCCTGTCAGTGGATGATCAATTTTCGTTTTCGAATTGGTGATTCTCTGCTTCGGCCTCGTATGAAGTCACCTTGAACTGTGACCGCTTCTTCGTTTGCGCCCGGTCGCGATTCGCTTTGACAAGTTACTCGCCTAGCGTTGACTCTTTTTGCGATGTGGTTCGACCGTCAAAATCCGGCCCATAAAGTGTGTCTCGGATTTCTCTCAGATCCGATGCGATCAAACGAAGGATTGGCAATGCACATTCCTGACAATAGCATTTCTTGAATGGCCCACCAGGATCCTGAATGACGAGGCATGGATTTCCGACTGGGATTCTGTGGTTTCGGTTTCGTTTGCAACCACGTTCTCCATTGGCGAATTCAACTGTGACGTGCCGAATGACGTGCCTGACTCGTGCCATTACCTCTCCATTTGTCGTCGTGTCCAACCCTCTCGAATAGAGCCTTTTGATGCCCCAGAAAACGGTCGCTTGTTACTGCCGGAGCGTCTTGCCGACAATCGCGGCCCCAGTTTTTCACAAAGGCCTTTTTTGATTTGGGGCAACCGATCAATCGCTTGTTCGATTTCCGCAAGACTCCATGAATTACCAGACTTTGGTTTTCGGCCAAGGCTATTGTTCAAATCCCAATACAACAAGTATCGAACCGTGTTCCAATTGTTCATGTGTCGCATCATCTTCGTTTGACGACCATGATTCGCTCCCGTTGGGTTAAGCTTAAACTGAAAATGAAGATCACGAATTGCTTGATGCACTTTTGACTTAAGCCGAGAATGCGACTCCCTTCGACTCTTAGCTCAGTATCCTGCAACTTAATGACGTCGGGTGATGAATGACCATTTGCATATCTGGACTCGTGGAGCTCGGAAATACTTTCCCAATTGACCAGCATTTTTGGACTGAAAACCAAAGGAGTATTCGAGTGCTTTGCGTCTTCGTGGGTCGAATAGTTTTCCCAATACAATCGCTCAGCCTTGAGCGTTCTATCAAAAGCTCTCCATCGGAGCATTGTCGAAGCATCCAGCGTGGCTCATGCTTTGAACGAATCCATGACGACCAAGTAATTGAACAAACGCCCGACTTGCGAATTCGACACCGCAATCAGAGTGAACCAAGAGGCCGGGACTTGGATTGCGTTGATGAATTGCTTGTGCCAAAGCATCAATGACCAGTCGCACATTTCTATTTCTTCTTGCAGCGCATCCTACAATCCGACTGTTAACGGCGGTCGAAAAGAGCGGCGCCCGGCGGGTTTGAGGGGCGGTCCAAAATGGCGGCGCGCCGAGACGAATTTCGTTGACTTTTGAGGCTATCGAACTTTAGTTCGATATCTTACCGTCATCGGAGTGCCAGATTGCACATAGATATGGAGTTTTGGACTGAAGTTCGCCGTCAGGTTCTTGTAGAAGGCCTGAGCCATGAACTCTATCGGTTGTGGACAAGCTGATTCGCAACAAAAGGCTGCGGGCGTTGAAAACAAAACAACAAAACCGAGCCTCTCGGCGAAAGACTGACGTGCTTTCGCGAATCTCCGTCGAGATCCATACGCACGGTTGCCATTGCAGGCGTTTCCAATTATTACGACGTGGCGACCCCTCCAAAGGAATACCGAAAATCCCCTATTCGTAACCCGTCGAGTGCTGGGAGACAGATTCGTCCAATCGTGTTTTGAAAGTTCATTAAAACCTTGCCGAAACGATCGGCTCTAAACCTGACTGCCCGCTGCACTGCCAGCCAACGAGCTGGCAATAAGTCGAGCGTTTTTTTCAACTGGATCTTTGCGATAGGAATGAACAACAATTGGATGATGACTGACGGTCGGAACCAAAACTGGAAAACCAGATTCGAAAACCAAAAGCAGCCACCACCACTAGGTGTATCAACGATTGCTTTCCATCAATCAGTGATCGACACCTGTTCGTGGATTAGCCGTCCGACGCTCCTGTTTGTTCGAAAATCCAGGAGTGGGCTTTGTCAGCGACCTTTGCCAGCACGGGCAAGTCGTCACGTCCGAAGCTTGTTGAATCGGCCCACTTGTCATCGTCGTCTTTATAGAGACGGCTAAGTGTGACATTGTGAAGCGTACCGTTTTTGGTGTCGTTCTCCCAAATCGCTGCACGAATGCGGCCCATACGAACTTCGTGAACGGGTTTCTTTGAGTTGGCCATTGCTGGCTCCTTTATGAAAAACAGATGGTGCCGGAAATGGCAGAAGTTTAAACCGTCAGCGTTAACAAGCTGCCGATTTTTTGATCTATGGCTGAGCGAGTGCCGGCGAACTGGATTCGCCCGCTGGCTCGCGTCAACGCATCGACCCAAGCGAACGCCGAATGGTTTTTGCCGACGACTTTCGCTGCATTCCTTATCATTGACATTGGGATGCCTTGCTTTCGAAGTAACTTTGTCACTTCGTCTACATCGCTTCCGAGCTTGTCCTGTTGTGCCTGCTTGATCTTGGCCATGAATTGCTCTTGTCGTTGCGTCTTTACATCAACAAGCGACTCGATCATGCGTTTGATTTCACCAAGTCCATCGCGAACGCTTGAAGTGTGTTTTCGTGTGAACTCGTTGACGTCGATGCAGTCCCAAACGATGTGGTTTCCGCAAATGTGCTGATACCAGAATGTCTGAATGCCAAGTGAACGGCTTCCGACTTCGCTGTTCCACACGAAAAAGCCAGGTGCGAATTTGTTTTCGCCAACATCCACCCAGGAATTGTCGTCGATCAGGAATGCAAACATGTCTTGTTCGCCTGCATAGAGTCCAGTTCCATGACCATCCAACGCTTTCTTGGGTGGTTGAAATTCGGAACCGTACTCGGCCACAACATTCAGCAATTCACTATTCCACAAACGTGTGTAGTTGATGCCGTGGATGGAGCGCATCGACGGCTGACCTGAAAGAAACTGGATCGGTCGATCAGCACTTGGCAACGTCTCTTCGATCGCAGTCGCTGCCGTTTGTGGCGACAGGCGATTGAGCGTATCTGCTGAAACGCCACATAGCCGCGACAACTGGCGAAAGGAGTAGTCATTCAGTTCGAATTCTTCCCCGATATCAAGTTGAATCGCAATCGAGTTCTCTTTTGCGATTGGGATGATAGCTTGCGGCTTACACCAATGCTCCGCCGACAGTTCGCGTTGCGTGTAACAATACTCGCGTAGGTCAGAAAAGCTCTCATAGCACTCATCTGGCTCGCGGCGATAAAGCTCGCGATTGGCCTTCATAAGATTGACCACATGTTCCTCCAAAGTTGGATATCAAAATCCGGTTGCCCCGGCCCGCTGATTTCCGCGTTCGAAAATCAGCAAGCCAGTGCGATGGAGAATCTCACGGTCAAAAACCTAAATACCGCCAGTCACAAAACTGAGATGCGTTCAGTTTTGTGACCGGAAAAATTACTACTCGGATTTGGTCAAGAAAGAGCCATGGCATTAACTACCACATCTTGCGGGAACTGTCACATGAAGCCAGTGCGAATGGTAAAAAGGAATGATCTCAAGACACTACGGGCGACACAACTCCCATATCGCTACTAGTTTTCAAAACAGGTGGGCTGTCGAGAAATTCAATACAAGATGCGGGTGCTAAACCCGCGTACAGCCGACTACGGCACCTATGGCCCGCTGTTCATTCGGATGGCTTGGCACAGTGCCGGTACTTATCGTATTGATGATGGCCGTGGTGGTGCAGGTTACGGCACGCAACGATTTGCTCCGCTCAATAGCTGGCCCGACAATGCCAATCTCGACAAAGCACGTCGGTTGCTTTGGCCGATCAAGCAAAAATACGGCCAGAAAATATCATGGGCCGATTTGATGATCTTCGCTGGCAATCGCTCACTCGAAACGATGGGATTTAAGACGCTTGGGTTTTCCGGAGGTCGCGTCGATGTTTGGGAACCTCAACAGGACGTTTATTGGGGGCCTGAGAGCAAATGGCTGGGAAACAAGCGGTACTCTGGCGATCGCGAACTTGAGAATCCTCTGGCAGCCGTTCAAATGGGATTGATCTACGTGAACCCGGAAGGACCGAATGGAAATCCGGATCCGCTTGCATCCGCCAAGGACATTCGTGACGCGTTTGGCCGCATGGGAATGAATGACGAAGAAACAGAGGCCCTCATCGCAGGCGGACACACGTTCGGAAAGAATCATGGTGCTGCCAGTCCGAAAGGGACTGGTCGGCGCTGAACCAGAGGGAGCCAGCATCGAAGAGCAAGGGCTCGGCTGGAAGAATACTTTTGGAAAAGGCAATGCCGGTGACACAATCACCAGCGGGCTGGAAGGGGCTTGGACATCTACGCCGGATGAATGGTCAACTGGATTCTTCGACCATCTGTTTGACTACGAATGGGTTCTGACGAAGAGTCCCGCCGGCGCACATCAGTGGACTCCTAAAGAAGATTCTGCGAAAGGAACTGTGCCGGATGCTCACGATGCGTCGAAGTCTCACGCCCCGGTTATGTTGACGTCCGATCTCGCACTGAAGGTGGATCCAGCTTATGCCAAGATCTCAAAACGTTTCCATGAACACCCAAAAGAGTTCGAAGCCGCATTTGCCAAAGCCTGGTACAAGCTAACGCACCGTGATATGGGGCCCGTTTCGCGATGCCTTGGTCCGGACGTTCGCAAATCTGGCAGGATCCTGTTCCCGCTGTGGATCATGAATTGATCGGCAAGCAAGACATTGCCAGGCTCAAGAAACAAATTCTGGGATCGGGACTTTCTGTTTCTCAGTTGGCAACAACGGCTTGGGCTTCGGCGTCAACGTTCCGTGGAAGCGACAAGCGTGGCGGTGCCAATGGGGCACGTATCCGACTTGCACCGCAAAAAGACTGGGAAGCAAACCAGCCGGACAAACTTGCGAAAGTATTGCAGTCACTTGAGAAGATCCAAAGGGACTTTAACAACGCTCAATCTGGAGGCAAGAAGGTTTCGCTCGCGGACCTGATCGTCCTGGGCGGTTGTGCTGCCGTGGAGCAAGCTGCAAAGAAAGCTGGGCACGAGGTCGAAGTTCCGTTCTCGCCTGGCCGCACCGACGCATCGAAAGAAATGACCGACGCGGATTCTTTTGCCGTGCTAGAGCCGACCACAGACGGATTCCGCAACTACTTTGGCCATAAACACGACAGGCCAGCAGAAGAGTTGTTGGTCGATCGAGCAAGCCTGCTCACGCTCTCGGCTCCGGAGATGACGGTACTGGTTGGCGGCTTGCGTGTTCTGAAAGTCAGCAGCTTCCCAGAGCTTGGTGTATTCACGAAGCGTCCTGAGACATTGACGAATGACTTCTTTGTAAACCTGCTCGACATGGACATTGAGTGGAAGAAGTCCGCTGCCTGCGAACACTTTTTCGAAGGAAAAGATCGCGAAACGGGCGCTATCAAATGGACGGGTTCGCATGTGGATCTCGTGTTTGGTTCGAATTCGCAATTTCGAGCGATTGCAGAAGCCTATGCGAGTAACGATGCGGAGCAAAAGTTTGTCACAGACTTCGTAACGGTGTGGAACAAGGTAATGAATCTTGATCGCTTCGGCCTTGCCAAATAGTTTCTGTCAATCTGGAACCAATTTACAACCTCACGCCTCAAGCTGAGTTGGCAAATGCGAATGCCGCGGGCTGAACCCCGCGGCATTTTCATGGGAAAACACAGTGAGGGTTCAGTTGATAATTTTCATTTCGTAGCTCATCTCGACAGTCGCCCTTTTGACATCATGCTTCTTCTTCCTGCGCGAACGTAAGCGGAGTGGCAATAACAGATGCAGCTTGGGGATGTCTCCGTCTATATGCAAAAGAACAACAAGATCTCGTTCTTCACGGCCCCGTCGAGAAGGCTGGAAAACAAATTGGTTCGACGGCTTGGGTATTCATGGGGAGCGGTTTTCATTGTATTGCACCGTGAACAACCGGTTCCAATTGGTTGACTTGCATTTCCGGATCGAGTCAAATTTAGTGATCGTTCAGAGGCTCATCGCGATTGTGTTCGCCGGTGTCGTTTCTTTTTGACTTGTCTTTTTTTGTGAGAGCGGAATTCATGGCCAAGAAAAAATCAAAGAAAAAAACGCCGAGTCGCAAGACCCGGTCCACGAGTAGCAAGACTCGACGAATCACCAAAAAGACAAGCCAGGTTGCCGCAAATCAAGTGGCGGCTCAACTACCTTGCCAACGAAGCCAGGATCGCCTGTCCGAAGCACTTGTTGGCAACTTCGATGCTCGTTTTCATAAAGGGCTTTCTCACGCTGATGACGGGACCGTCGATGAAACAAGCTTCCAGAATTTCGTCTCGGCATTACAGAGCCTGGACCAAACGGGGTCACCCAATGACTTCACAGCTCTTGGCAAACCGTCCGGCCATCGAAACTGGGTCAATCCTCTTTGCGGTTGGGCCGTCGATACAGAATTGAGCGATACGTGTTTTCATGCGATCCCAGCCCCACCTGCCTTTGACACAGTTGAAACTGCTGCCGAAGCAGTTGAGCTTTACTGGATGTCGTTACTCCGTGATGTGCCTTTCGCGTACTGGTCCAGCGATGGCAATGTGCAGGATGCAGCGGAAGAGTTGAACGAGTTGCCACTTTTCATCAACCGGAACGGGGATGTAAACAAGGCTCCCAATACCAGCAACAACCGATACATTTCCCGACCGGTTGACTTTCAGAGTATTTTCCGGGGCGGAGAACTGTTTAGCGACGGCGGCACGAACGACGACAATCTTGCAACACACGAGAACGTCGGTCCGTTTATTTCTCAGTTCCTGTCGCAGGAAATTCCGTATGGAGTATTGAGAATTCCGCAGAAGATAATTTGGGGTCGTGCCAACACGAATTATCTAACAACCGTTAGCGATTGGCTGGCGGTTCAAAATGGCGAGTCGCGCAACGCCACCGAGAACCTTGTCGGCGAATCCGATGAAGACGCTGACCAGCGGAGACACATTTCAACCATGAGAGACTTGGCCACCTACGTTCACTTCGACCAGCTTTACGAAGCCTATTTGAATGCCGCGTTGATTCTGGTGCAGGGCGGCTATCCTCTTGATTCCGGAAACCCATACGGTGGAATCTGTCCTGCTTTTTGTGGAATTGGATCCAGCGAAACTGGCTCGACCAGTGGACTTGGCAATAACCAGGAAGGCTTTGGCGTATTTGGAGGGGCTCATATTCTTAGTTTGGTCACCGAAGTCGCAACACGAGCTTTGAAGTCTGTTTGGCGACAAAAGTGGACTCACTTGCGACTGCGCCCTGAGGCATACGGTGGACTCGTGGCGTTACGACCTGACGTTCTTGGAGCTGTCGGATGCGAGTTTACGGAAAGAACGGCATATAAACGTTCAAAGGCACGATATTCGTCTGGTCTTCTACCGATGGCGTTTCCAGAAGGTTCGCCCATGCACCCTGCTTACGGTGCAGGTCACGCGACGGTCGCTGGAGCGTGCGTCACGGTGCTCAAATCTTTCTTTGACGAACAAGCTCTCGTTCGCAACTCGGTTATTGCTTCAGCCGATGGTACGGCCTTGCAGGCTTACAGTGAAACCGACCAGGGACAAATGACAGTTGGATTGGAGTTGGACAAGCTTGCCTCCAACATTGCGATCGGGAGAAATATGGCAGGTGTCCATTGGCGGAGCGATTATACCCAAAGCATTTTGCTGGGGCAAAGAGTCGCTGTTGACATGTTGTATCGCCAATGTCGCGACTACATCGAAGACTACAGTTTTAACTTCACCAGCTTCGGCGGCGGCAAAGTGAAAATCTGTCATACTGGAGTTTCATACCAATCGCCTGGCAGCAGCTCTTACACGACCGTTGTCGCAGGCGATCAGCACGGCCATCCTGATCGAATCGCTCGCTCGAATGACCAGCAGATCGCAGAGGCTCTGCTTCAAATTATCTGATTCTCGGAATAACCTCCATTTCGGTCACCGCGCCTAAAAGCGAGACTGTGCCAGAAATGGGCGGCCACCATTCCGCGAAGATCATTCTTTGGTCAGTGGAATTCTGCGCGCTCAAAGAAAATGGGGGTTGGGAAACGCAACGTAAACTCTTGTGTCACGTAGCCAATCAACTTGAACGGGCTGACTTCATCGTTTCTGGGCACCAACACGATGCACAAAATGGCGGACGACTGCATCGCAAGCAATTCCACTCCATTTCTGCACATCGCGGACTCGACTGGGATGAATTCGAAAGCGCATCAATTGAATTGGTTTCAATCAGCTCAAACCGAAGAGCCTTTCGCCGGCAAGATCTTTCGCATGATCATGGCAACCTTGCCGTAGAATTTTTTCGCCAAATTTCCAGTTTGTCGTAACCAATCTCAATGTCGAGACTCTGTTATCTCAGCAGTGTTGGACAAGCTCATGTGAGTCACGTCAAACGGCGCTCAAATTGCCTATCAAGCTGAATACACAACATGACAATGAAAAATTGCGAATATTCGTCCATTTATCATCCGCTAAGAATTACTTTTGGATTGGTGCCGCTTTTAGCTGGCGCAGACAAATTTACGCATATCCTGACCGACTGGGGAAAATACTTGCCCGAAACGATAGCCAGCCTGATGCCGATAGATCCTGCAGTATTGATGATGGTCGTTGGCGTAATTGAAATTGTTGCTGGCCTGTTGGTTCTGACAAAATTTACACGCTTGGGCGCATACATAGTGATGACCTGGCTTGTGTTGATCGCGTTGGTCGTTGCGGCGGGAGGGTTTTATGATATTGCAGTGCGAGATCTCGTAATGGCAGTCGGAGCATTTACACTTGGGCATGTCGCCGGATTCCGCGGCGATCAATGGCTTCCGTGGACTGGCCATGAAGACGCGCAACATGATGCAATTGCAAATTAGTTTGAAATTTTGAACGACGTAAACACGAAAAAAAACGTAATGAACGATCCGACAAACAATTGGGAAACTGTGAATTTGCGGGAACAATTTGAGATATTGTCGGACGAAGCGATCGTTGAACGGGTCTGCGCCGGTGATGTGGCTTTGTTTGAGCTAATAATGCGGCGACATAATCAACGATTATTTCGTGTTGTACGCGGCATGTTGGGCAATGACCATGAAGCCGAAGATGTGGTTCAAGAAACGTACTACCGAGCCTACGCCAGGCTTGAACAATTCGCCGGCCGTGCGAAATTTTCAACGTGGCTTATCAAGATCGCTGTATACGAAGCCAGTGCGCGAAGGCGAAAACTGGGGCGTGTGCAACTATTTGATGCGAATGCTCCGGAGCATTCGCAATTGGTTTCCAGCTCAAGGAATGGACATCCGGAAACCCAAACTGACAACGCGGAAATTGCAGAAATTCTTGCTGCTGCAGTGAACGACCTTCCCGCCGAATTGCGTACAGTTTTCACGATGCGTGCCGTAGAAGGAATCGGGACCAATGAAACCGCCGAATGCCTAAGTCTAACATCCTCGAACGTTAAGATCCGCTTGCACAGAGCTCGCGCAATATTGCGTACAACAATCAATCGCTCGATTGGAGAGGAAGTGCGCCTGCTCTATCAATTTGACGGTGAACGATGCGACCGAATCGTCAAAAACGTACTGGCGAGATTGGCAAACACCTAAATTTGGTGCCGGGGAAGACAGCGCACAAGAACACGAGACTTGGACAAATGAACCTAATGAAAACGGAATGATCCCATGCAATTGATAAAGACATTTTTGAAAAGTTCGCACAGCCTGGTTACGATCTGCTTCGTATTGTCCAGCGTGTTGGCCGGGGTGTTTCTGGTTGGAAACTCAAAAGTTCCTGGAGACGGCAATCAGTTGAACAATAGGCATGAAGATCGCGATCACTTGAGACGGCTCGGCAAACGGATTTTTCGGTATGACACTTTTGGCAACGAGCAAAAATGGACAGACGAATTGAGGATGCACGAAGTCATCGAGAAAAGCGTAGACCCTTTGACAGCATTGAGCGTCGGTTTGAAGGTTGATGTTGACGCTATTCCGGACGAGGTGCTCGATGCGATCGCTGCTGGCGAAGTGGATTTGACCGACCCTCAAACAACGCTCGCTTTGATCCAATTGGATGCGGTCATCGGGGTAAGTGGACAGGTTGACTTTGACGGTGAAAGGCTCTCACTGACTTCGATGGGCATCACTTGCGCTCTGTGTCATTCCAATGTTGACGATTCCTTTATCCCTGGTATAGGCAAACGGTTGGATGGGTGGGCAAATCTTGATCTCAATCCAGGTGCCATTATTGCGCTTTCGCCTGCCGTTTCGGAAGAAGATAGAGCTGTATATCAATCATGGGGGCCTGGCAAATACGATCCAAGATTCAACATTGATGGACTGAGCACGCCGTTGGTATTGCCGCCCATTTATGGATTAGAGGGTGTCAAACGCGCGACATTCACAGCAGACGGCGATATCAAGTATTGGAATCGCTACGTTGCTGTAACGCAGATGGGTGGGCATGGCACGTTTGTTGACCGCCGATTGGAAATTAACATTCATCAGCGACCGGACAGGGTAAAAAGAAAACTGAAACCACTTGAAGCCTATCAATTGAGCCTGAGGGCACCGCAGCCACCAGAGAATTCTTTTGATGAGGCTGCGGCAATACGTGGCGAAATCGTCTTTCAAACGACTGCAAATTGCGCGAAATGTCATACCGGGGATTTATTGACAGATGTCAATCGAAGAAGACTTCATTCTGCAGAAGAGATGGGGTTGGACGGAGCGTATGCTATGCGAACAATTACCAAGAAGTATAGGACGACCCCACTACGAGCATTGTGGCAACACGCACCCTATTTTCATGACGGCAGTGCCGGGACTTTAGAGGATGTTGTCGAGCACTACGACACTCATTTCCAGTTGCACCTAGCGTTGGACGAAAAGCTGGACCTGGTAGAATACTTGAAATCATTGTAGATGTTCGGTGTCGGCCAAGGCGCGTCCTTGCAAATCAACCCACCTCTTAAGTTTTGAGGTGGGCCGACTTAAGGGCAACGGGTTCTCGTAGTTCATACCGAATTCAGTCCAAACTGGTTTGAGATCCTATTCCGGAATAGTTTATTTAGTTCGGTCCAACACCAATACCGAAGTTTGTTTCTCCGACTTCGCACTTGTGCCACCGAGAATCGCAAATCGGTTGTTGTCAATTGCAACCAGGCGGTGGAAAAATCGTCCGGGTTCCAGTTGGCCAATGTTGTCCCAACTTTTTCCGTCTTTGGCGAGGCGGATAATTTGCCCGCCGAAGGTACTGACGAGGACGTCGCCGCCGACATTGAATGATGAATTACCAAAGCCATCCATCGACATTCCGGGAAGTACAGGTCCGTCAGTCCATTTTTTTGATTTTGCATCAAAAACCAAAACGCTCTGAGTCGGACGAGCATCGTCGCCCATACCGCCGATCAAATAGATTTTCCCATTGAGTTCGGCCAGCGAATTGGCTCTGCGTTCGGGAGGAGCAGGGATCGACGTCCACTCCAGTTTGTCCTTGTTCAAGTCCATTTGCCAAGCTGTACCGAGCCATTCAGAGTCGTCGCGATCTCCGTCCAGCGACCAGCCACCGACGACGTAAAGCATATCTCCTGCAACAACGGCATCAAAACTTGAACGCGGTTCGGGTAACGGAACAAGCTCCGTCCATTGCGAAGTTGCCGGATCGTAAACAGCAAAATCTTTTGTGGAAACGATCTCTTCATCATCCTCATCGAGTTTGTTCCTGGCTTCGAATCCACCTATTCGATAAACCTTGTTCTTGTAGGACACCAATGCATTGCCTTGCCGACGCGGCACCTCGCTTAGCGATTCCCATTGACTTCCGTTTTCAAGTTTGACCCGGCGAAACTGGTTGTTTTGCCCTTCTTCGGAGTAGGTGTGTGCGTTCCCGATGTTGCCACCGTAAACGTATAAATATCCATCGCAAACGGCCGCCCCGAAACTTGTTACGGCGACCGGGCAATCGGGAAGTGACAGTTTCTCAGCAACTTGCTTTTTTGCGTCTTGCGAATCTTCCTGGTTGGCAACACAAATCAATCGTGTGCCCGTTCGAATAACAAAATGCCCATCTGCGACCGCAACTCCATAGATTCGGTCTTTTACGGTCAGCTTGTTTGAGCCAATCAGTTTTGGCTCAGCGCCGGCAGTGTAAACGTCCGTCGCGCCGTCTTTTGTGAAAAAGTAGACTTTGTCTCCGGCCGCGATTGGCGACGCCCAGCACGAGCCACTAATACGATTCTTCCAAGTCGTCTTTCCGGTTTCAGCGTCCACCACGAACGCGACCCCTTGCTTGTTAACAAAATAGACGTGTTCGTCGTGATAGAGGGGCGAGCCAAAAGAACTTGTTGCTTCGTCCGTTGTCCAGACCCGTTCCGTCGTTTTCGATTTACCCGATGGATCAAATCGAACTGCAAAATTGTTTGTTCTCTCGCTCGATCCGATAAATGCGACATCACCAACTACGGTGGGCGATGCGACTGTGTTTCCTTCAACATCGTCTACCGACCAAATTTGCTTACCCGTCTTAGTGTCAAATCCTCGAATAGACCCAGAAATTGACAACAGAATTTGATTGCCGGAAACTACTGGAGAATTCCACGACACTTTAGGGGCAAGTTCTGTTTTCCAGGCGTTCTCGCCAGTTGATTTATTGACTGCCAGCAAATAGCTCGGCCCTTCATGGGCCGCCAAAACAAAAACAAACTCTTCGTTGATCGCAAGCGAACTGCCAACGCCGTGGTTGCCTTTGTATTCGCCATATTCATCAACCAGTGCCCGCTGCCACAGGACATTGCCGTCATGGTCCGTCGAAATCAATTCACCGCTTTCAAAGAACGAATATAAGCGATCAGCATCAACAACCGGGGTGGGCGAACTCCGTGTAACGTAGTCAGAAGCCTTGACCTTCTGCGTACTTTCGAATTCCTTTTTCCAGATTGTTTTTCCAGTAGCGAGCGAAGCACACACGACCGTTGGAACTTCCTTCATGTCGCCCTGCATCGTCGTGACAAATATCTTATCGCTCCAAATTACTGGGCTCGATTGCCCGTACCCAGGTAATTCAGTCGTCCATGCAATGTTTTCACCGTCACTCCAAGTTGTCGGGAGGTTTGCGGCTGAAGTCTGGCTGTTGCCAGTTCCACGAAAAGCAGGCCATGATTCGTTCGACGGTGTGTCTTGGGCACGGGCCACTGACGATGCGAACAAGAAGAGGACACTTGCGAATAGAAGGTTACGGAGCATTGTGTTGCCTTAAATTGTCGACCAAGGGACAGTTACAGCTATGCTAGGCGAATCACACGTTGCTCGCCATAGACGAGTCCATTTAAGAGAGGACGCATTGAGGGCGTATTCATTGCGCGCATTACCGCACATTCGTGGCGATTTCCCTTGGCTAGCCAGCAGCATTCTTAAGTCGCCGGAAACTCGCCAATAAGCTAAACGCTACCAAGCCGCTGGCCACTGTGATTGCGAAGCCAATCAATTGTTGCGGTCGCCCAATTACGGAAAGAATCGCGAGACTGATCGTTGCGAAGACGTAAACGAAAGCGATTGCCGAAAATATTGTTCGAGTCGAACCAGTGTCTTCCGAACGGCGGCTCCAGAAGATACATGCGACGGTTAACGCCGCACTGACGGAAAGAGTGAAGCCAAGGTAGTCGAGTAGCGACTTGATTGAGCTGAAGCATACGACCACGGACGCAAGAATGACTTGGAGCCAGATCGCAGTCGCAGGAATTGAAAACTCGTTTCGATCCGTCGAACCAAACAATTTCGGAAACACGCCGTCGCTTGCCATCTTTGCATAGACCCGCGGCCCAGCAACGATCATCGACGAAACGGAGCTAAGCAGCGCGACACTGATAATGATACGTATGAGCGTTGCAAGACGGTCGCCTCCAATTGCTTGGGATGCTGCTGCGGCCACATCCGGCGCGGCTCTAATCTTGTCAGGCGATGCCCCAAAAACGAAGATAAAGTTGAGGGCAAGATAGAACAATGTGACAACCGCTGTCCCCAGCAGCAATGCACGCGGTACGTTACGCATGGGGTTTTCGACTTCGCCAGTTACGTAAACAGCCGCATTAAATCCGCTGAAGCTGAGCGAGATCCAAACGAGTGTCGACGCCAACGCATAGATTGAAAATTGAGCAGCCTCTGTTTCGATTTGCATGCCCTCCCACCCAACTGGGAAATTCAAAAAAGCGAATGCGATGAAACCAACGAGCAGTAGGAGCTTTAGAACGACGATGAGATTTTGCGTCCACAATCCTGTCTTGAGAACCGCCGAATGTAAAATCCCAAAAAGCACAATTGACGCGATGCCAGCCATGCCAGGTTGAAACCATTCGGGCCGAACAGACTCCGGAATTGCGTAGGATTCAAACGCTGTTGCCGCGAAGGCAATCGCTCCAGTGAAACCGGCAAGTAGTGAAACCCACCCAGCAATGAAGCCAACGGATGGATGAACCAAACGGCTGAGAAAAAGATACTCTCCGCCCGATTCGGTAATCCGTTGCGCCAATTGGCCGTAGCTGATAGCTCCGCAGATTGCGATCAAGCCACCAATCAGCCAAGCCAACATGACGTATTGTCGATCGCCGAGGTCGGAAAACGAAAACCCGCTGGTTGTGAATACTCCTGCACCGATCATATTGGCAACGACCAAGAAGGTCGCTGACCAAAGACCAAATGGCTTTCGCGTTTTTGTTGGCTCGTTCAATTTTTGCGGAACTTCAAAAAGTAGTTTTCTTCAAATCCGTTAATCTTCTTTTCTTCGACCAACGTAAATCCTGCGTCTTGGACTTCGGCGCGAAAGATTTCCTTGCCAGCACGGACATGCCCCATCAGCCACTCGCGGCTCTTTCCTTCAATGCGATCGAAGTCGATCAAAATTAAGTGGCCGTCCTTCTTCAACGCACGCTTGATCGACGCGAGAGTCGATTTGGGATATTCGAAATGGTGATACGTGTCGCACACGAAAACGACGTCTGCAGAGTTTGGCGGCAAGTTGACGCTGTTTTCGGCACACAATACGCCGGTAATATTATTCAACTTGTGCTTGGCCGCTTCGCCATTGATATGCTCGATGAAGCGAGGAGCAATGTCGACTGCATAAACCCATCCTTCATCACCAACGACAACTGAAAACATCCGTGTGAACAACCCAGTGCCCGCCCCAACATCAGCAACGGTGTCACCTTTTTCAATTCCGCAAGCCGCAAGAATTCGTTCGCGATTGACAAAGACTTCGCGGCTTTCGATTTCAAATCGTTTGACGTAAGAATCGACATCGAGATTTGGGTCAATAAAACTCTTATTGATGCCGGGTTTGACACTGGCTTCACCGCTGTACTGCAATTGAGCCTGTTTGCGTTTGACATAGTCCAGTGCCTTTTCCTTAACGAATGGCGTATACAGACCAATCTTGTCGGCTTCTTTAACTGCTGTTTCGAGGTCAACACCTTCATCGAGGACGCGGTAAGGAATCCAAACACCTCCCACACGATTGGCTGATCCACAATGCAGGAGCGTTGGCTGTGAGTTGTCTTTCAGCAATTCCCGAACTTGGTCAAAGACTTCATCGGTCAACGCTTCGGGGGATCCGAACGGGATCTTGATGAATTCCATATTGGCAGTTTTCAAAGCTGCTGCTTCATCCCATTTGACTTCGCCATCCATTCGAAGCGTAATGACCCGAGTGATTTTTTGCTCTTTGATCGCCTCGATGTCTTCCGGATTGAACTGACCAGCAAAAAAGAGGTTGCCACGTTGATGAACTTTTTTGGTATTGCCCAAAGAGGATGCGACAATCTCGTCTGATTTCTGCGATTCAGTCGCCGTGGTTTGTTGGCCGAATGAGTTAAGTGGCAGAAGTATTGCGATTGCGATGCCGAGCATCATCCGGCGAAGCTTAATGTTCATCTGTTGGGTCGATTCCTGTTATCCGGTAAGTGATTTCCTGTAATCTATCAAATCCCATGTATTTTGTCATGGACATATCGGCATTAACCGATATATTTCAATGGAGAAGCACCATGAACAAAAAACGAAACACAAAAGACCTCGATATTGATGCCCTGACGATGGCTGCGGAGTGCCTTAAGGCGCTTGCCCATCCTCACCGACTGCAAATCGTCCAGCTCTTGCTTTCGGGCCAGCAGTATTCTGTTACTGAAATAGCGGAATTTTGCGAGCTGACACAACCGACGACATCAGACCATTTGCGCTTAATGCAGCGATGTGGATTTTTGCGTAGTCAGCGGGATGGCCGAACAGTTTACTACGAAGTGGCAGAGCCGCACTTGGAAGACATTATGTCCTGCATTCAAAGTCGTTTTGGGTAGATTTTTTTTGACCGACATATCGAATAATTGGAATATTTACATGCGGCCAAGTGTCGCAATTAAGAACCGGAGAAGACAATGTTACTAAAGTACTTTTACGACCAGAGACTTGCCCACGCATCTTACATGGTCGGTTGTCAGAAAACTGGCGAAGCGATCATTGTTGATCCAGATCGGAATATTGAGCAGTATCTCGACGTTGCCAAACGAGAAAAGATGAAAATCGTTGGCTCGGTCGAAACTCACATTCACGCAGACTATGTTTCTGGCAGTCGCGAACTGGCCGAAAGAGTTGGGGCGAAACTTTACGTTTCAGACGAAGGGCCGTCCGACTGGAAGTACACGTTTATGAAAGAATACGATCATCAGTTGCTCAAAGACGGTGATTCGTTTCAGGTCGGCAATATCAAGATGGAGACGATGCACACGCCGGGGCATACTCCTGAAAGCCTCTCGTTTGTGCTGACTGACATCGGCGGTGGCGCGGACAAGCCAATGGGACTGTTTACCGGAGACTTTGTGTTCGTCGGCTCGACAGGTCGTCCCGACTTGTTGGAGGAAGTCGCCGGGCAGGCTGGGTCTGCTGAACCCGGAGCCCGTGATCTTTATCGTTCGATCCAGAAGTTTCGCGAACTTCCTGACTATCTTCAAATCTGGCCATCGCATGGAGCGGGCAGTGCATGCGGAAAAGGGCTGGGAGCAATTCCATCGAGCACCGTTGGCTACGAAAAGATGTTTAACGATGCATTGCAATTTGAGACAGAAGACAAGTTCGTCAAATACATTCTGACCGATCAACCAGAAGCACCACCCTATTTCGCGGTCATGAAGCACGTCAACAAGCATGGGCCGAAGGTGCTTGGCGATGAGGGCATGCCCCAAAAGCTTGACGTTGCTGAACTGGCCGCCACGATTGAGGCCAATATGGTGTTGGACGTTGGAGCGTCAAAGAACTTTGCTCAAAAACATGTTGTTGGATCAATCAATATCCCAACTAAATACATCGCTCGCGATGGCGGATGGTTCATTGACTACGAGAAACCGCTGTATCTGATCGCAGGCACGGCAATGCTCGCAGAATCCATCCGAGTCTTTCGCGAAATCGGAGTCGACAACATTGTGGGTTACTTTGATGCGGATGAAGTTGCCAAAGCCGGTCTGGCAATTGAGTCTTATGACTACAAGACGCCTCGGGAAGTTGTCGATCGGATTAAGAACGGTGATGTGTATCTGGTTGACGTTCGTCGACAAGCGGAATGGAACGAAGGACACGTTCCACAAGCATCGTATTCCTTTCTGGGCAGCATGATGCATGACACTGCCAAGCTACGGACCGACAAGCCAATCATCTTTCAGTGTCGAACCGGCGCTCGATCTGCTGTCGCATGCAGCATCGCTCAGGCTGCGGGAGTCAAAAACGTCATCAATCTCGATGGAGGTGTCGTCGACTGGGGTCGGAATGGCTATCCCATTGAGTCCGGCGAACCGAAACCAGTTGGCTGAGCCGTTGGAAAAAAATGCTAGTGGCCACTAGCAATTGACTTCGCAACATTCGACAAAAATCTAAAAAGGACGCAATTGTGGATTTCATTATGCAACCGTGGCCGTGGTGGTTATCGGGAATACTTGTTGGGCTAACCGTGCCATTGCTCTACTTTTTGACAGGGCAAGGATTCGGGATCTCCACCAGTTTCCAACAAGTTGGAGCGATGTGTGCCCCCAGTTCCAAGCTCCCATACTTGCGTGACTTCAACAAACGCAAAGGGATGTGGACGCTGATGTTTGCGATCGGTATCGCGGCAGGAGGTTTTATTGCCAACTATTGGCTGTCGAGCACTCCTGTCGAGTTCTTACCTGCTTCATTCATGAACGTTGGCGGAGGGATTCGTTTGTTCATCGGTGGGATTCTAATTGGTTTCGGTACTCGATACGCAGGAGGATGTACTTCTGGGCACGCAATTACTGGAATCTCGAACCTGAATTGGCCAAGTCTTGTGGCAACGATCTTCTTTTTCGTTGGCGGGCTTGGGGTTACATGGGGCCTTGGAAGTTTGATTTTCTAGGAGAGAAGAATCATGACAACGATCACAGATAAAAACAAATCAAGCGAATCGCCTGGCGGAATCAACCCACGAGATGGCCTTTCTAAGTTGACCCTATTCATGTCGTTGATGATGGGGACCTATTTTGGAATCGTGTTGACGAAATCAGAAGTGGTGAGGTGGCAACGAGTTCACGACATGTTCTTGTTCAACGAACCTCACATGTATCTAATCATTGGTGTTGGAGTTGTCGTTGCGATGATTTCGATGCTGATCATCAAGAGATCCGCTGCGAAAACGATCGAAGGCAAACTGATCACTTATAAGCCCAAGCCATTTCACAAAGGCGTTGTTATTGGTGGTACGATCTTCGGTGCGGGATGGGCAATTGCAGGCGCTTGTCCGGGGCCAATCTATGCTCAAGTTGGTGCCGGTGCTTGGATGGGGCTTCTTACACTTGCAGGTGCGATGGTTGGCATGTTTGCTTTTGCGGCACTCAAGCCGAAGCTACCATTCTAGATGCGACACAATACACGGAAAGTAAAATGACGACGATTATTCTTGGAGCATTATTAGTTGGGCTAACTCTCGGGCTGCTTGGTTCGGGTGGCTCAACAGTCATGGTGCCGATTCTGGTTTATCTAGTCGGGCATGACGCCAAGGTTTCGATTGCCGAGTCGATGGCGATCGTAGGTGCAATTTCAGTTGCGGGAGCGATTCCATTTACTCGAGCCAAACAAGTCCATTGGCGCAGCGTGTTTGTATTCGGCATCCCAGCGATGGCTGGAACGTTTCTTGGTGCCTATCTCGGTGGGCTTGCGACCGATGCGATGCAATTGGTTGTCTTTGGCTTGGTTGTTTTGGCCGCTGCCGCTTTGATGATCAAGAAAGCGTTTGGCAAGAAAAGCTTGGCCGCTGACCAAAAGGCAGAGGAAGCGCCGTTAAAGAACCCAACAATGCTGGGCAACATTATCATCGCGATTGAAGGCGTTGCGGTTGGAGCATTAACCGGTTTCGTGGGCGTCGGAGGAGGGTTCTTAATTGTTCCCGCTCTATTGATCTTCGCCAAACTTCCGATGCGAATGGCGATTGGCACCAGTCTTGTCATCATCGTATTTAAGTGCATTGTCGGTTTCGCAAAGTATCAAAGCTACTTGGTCAATCACGACCTCTCTGTTGATTGGCAAACGATCGGCATCTTTTCGATTGTCGGCGTTGTTGGCTGCTTAATCGGCCAGCAGTTAAACGCAAAACTCAATCAGCGTGTCCTCAAGCAGGTGTTCGCTGTTTTCTTAGTCTTGATTGGCAGCTTTGTCATCATCCGCGAAGGCAGCAGTTTGCTTACCCCTGAAGATAAAACGGATGATACTGAACAAACAGCGGCAATGGCCGCTGAGTCTCATCAATCACCAATTCATTCAGCAATCAAATAGCCATGCAAAGGTGGATATGAACGAACCAGAATCTCAAACGATCGAGCAAGAACATTATCGCCGCAGTGGGAGGCGTGCTCGATGACGACCAACAGCGATGTGCAGGCGAAGACAACACGAAATGGGTTGGGTGTATAGGTCAGTTTCGCCATTGTGGATTTGCGAAGGTGTTCCCAGGCTGCCTTCATTGGATGCTCAACTGTAGTATTGTCAATCGACTTACTTGCTACTGTGGGAATTCATTTTGTCTTTTGCTCGCAGGCGGGTTCGATGTGGTTCTCGCAGCCCGATCTCCTTGATGGACAATGGTTGCTCAATTCCCAGCTTGAGTGCTGGCGAATCAAGCTTGAAGCGGAAGATACCTTTGTCGATGTTCTCGAATAGCGGATCGGAAGAAAGGCTGTTTGTTTCAATCCCGAATTCATTCTGCTCTCTGATGTGCCGACTTCCCCATGCAGGATCATCTTCGCAGAAGTAGACATTCCGGTTGGCATCAGTGTCACGTAGTCTACCGCCCTGACTGCGCGCCAAAGACGGGTTTTCCTGATTCACGTTCTGAGACTTGTCGCGTGAGTAAAAAACGTTACCTCGGATCACGGAGCTTTCAACGGTTCCAGAATAGAATCGCATGTAACCGCGATGTCGTCCGCTGTTGGTGCGCAAGTCGACAAGCAGGTTTTCGATGACGTCATTCCTGCCCTTGATAAGAAATCCTTCTGCGTCGCCAGCCGTGCGGTGAATGATGTTTCGTTTGATGAGCGTGTCGTTCTGGTCGTCGTCGCAACGAATCGTGGAATTCATGTGCCGGCTGGGACAATCGTGGCAGTAGTTCTCAATCACTTTGTTGCCTGGCCCGGCTCCTGAGATGTAGATGCAATTGCCGTCGCCGCAGTGCTGCATGATGTCGTGGATATCGTTCCGTACAATCGCGTTGTCTCGCGAGTGAAGAAACTTCTCGCGCTGTGCCCACGATGAAGATCGGCGTCCGTATCCCCAACTCTCTTTGTCGCCGGGAATTTCGTGCCAACGAATCGTTTGACAACATTCTTCAGTGCCATCTGAACTCCAAACAATTCGACCGGTTACACAGATTCCGGCGTACGGCAGGTCATGCAACTCGTTGTGTTCGATTCGGTTCTCGCTGCTCTGCCACACAAAGATCCCCGGCGAACCGAGGTACATTTCACCGATGTGATGAATGAGATTGTTCTCGACAACATTCCGTCGATTTACGTTTTTCGTACCAGGCCCATACCCGCCCAGGAATATTCCGACGCCACCAAGGTGCCGGAAGTGATTTCCAACGACTCGATTGTTCTGGCAATGAAAATCAAACCGAATTCCGGTCGAACCAGCGGTTGTAAAATCGCAGTCTTCGACGACGCAGTGTTCCGCTCCCCTGAGTCGCATCATGGCACTCGGACTGTCAAATCGTTCCCAGTCATGCTGGACGCCCCAGCCGGTGCGGCCGTGCCAGGCGAATCGGTCTCCCTGCGTGAACGTCAGCCCACGGAAAACAAGATGCGTGACCGGTGTGTCTTCCTCGCCAGCATAGTCGGTCTTACCCTCGATGCGGATTAGTTCAGTCAGAACGGGAGCCGTAATGTTGACAGGATTCTTGCCCTCCAGCGGCCACAAGTAAAGCTTGTTGTTCCGGCTATCATGCACCCACTCTCCCGGTTCATCGAGCAGGGCTAATGAATTCTCAATCCATGCGTTCGCTTCCTTGACGTGAGTTTTAGTCGGCCGTAGTGGGTACGTCGGAGGCACAGTTGCGCGCGCCACTCGCTCCTCCTGGTCCACCGACTCAATTCCCAGAATGTTGCTGACCCAGCTTCGGCTGGGAATAAGTGCCAACTCCGCTACGGACAAATCTTCCCACCTATCGAGTACCCCGCTGGGAAAGCGAAACGCCTGTGCGTCAGCGCGGAGAGCGTCGGGAACCTTCTCCAATGAGAAGCGACTCCCGCGAGCACGTGGCAACGGTTTGCCGTCTCGGTACAACGTTAGTATGCGAGCGTTACGATCCAACTGAGGAGCGACCGATGGCGATGGTAGCTGCTTGTCCTTGAGCGTGTGAATGAAGGAAACGTCGGCAACCCAGAGCTTTCCATGTACTGCGACCGATAGCGTTTTCGGGTTGTTTTCAAGACGTTTCCAATGTTCAACCGGAACGCCAGCACTGAGTACAGGCGTCTCACCTGGAAACGCCGCGTAAGTGATCGCCTGTGATTCGCTGCCGCAATCGTCAAGTGTGAATACAACCGTCTCTTTCAGGCCATAGATTCCACCTCGCAACCAGACGGTAATGCCCTCGTTGGGATGGGCCTGTTTGTATTCACGAACTTCGTCTTGTGCCCGAGCCAACGAAGCGAAAGGTTTCTCTTTCGTGCCGGAACTGGAGTCGTTGCCGTTGGGGGCGACGTAAAACTCCTGTGCAAGAACACCAAAAGGATGTGACCAGCCGGCAAGCAACAGGATTGCGATAATGATTCTAGATTTCATGGCAGCGATATTCTCTATTGATTGTTGCGAAGGATTGTGTCGATCAGCATGGCGTAGGAAAACTGAACGCCTTGTTTCATCAGGCGATTCAGGTTGGGAGTCTTGGCTTGCGGATGACCGCCCATACAAGCAACCGAGTCGTTAAGGTCATCGCAGTCAATTCCCTTCGAGTTCCTGGTAGACGCCAAGTACGGCTCTCGCTAGAAACAAACTTGTCCAATTGAGGGTTGATTTCATTTTACTATCAAATAGTCCATTTCGATTTTGGCAATATCTAAACGGCAATTTTCGTCGCAGGACAGTGCGAGCATTTAGTTCAAGTGAGAAATGTACGTCACAATGATGTGACGATGACACATTGTCATTTCTTCTCACCGAGCAATTTTTTGAGTTTTTCCTCGATTGCTTCTGCCCATATTTCGTAGCCCTTTTTGCCGGGGTGCAGGAGATCAGGCATGACCTCGCGAGACAAAGCACGATCTTCTTCCAGCATTTTGTCTCCGATATTCATGTAGAAGATCGTACGGTTATCGGCGAACTTAGAGATGATTTCGTTTGCCTTGTTGTTCACGATTCGTCGCTTGTCGGTAGCATCTTTGCCGCGTGGAAAGATGCCAAGAATCAAAACACGAGTCGTCGGGCACTTTTCCTCAATGGTGGTGACGACCGCTTTGACACCCGCAGCAATATCCTCGGGCGAATCACTACCGGAGTTGTTTGTGCCAATCATTACGACGGCGACTTTCGGCGAAACGCCGTCGAGATTTCCATTTTGCAAACGCCACAGCACGTGCTGAATTCGATCGGCACTGATCCCAAGGTTCACGGCATTACGTGCTCCGTAATATTCATTCCAAACAGGCAAGCCCTGATCCTTGCGATCCCAAAAATGTGTGATCGAGTCGCCGATAAATACCAAGTCAACGTTCCCTTGTTTGACTCGTTCACTCATCGCCTTGTGTCGGATCTGCCAGCCGCGTCCGGTCTTCGGAACGGGACGAGCTGTTACAGGAGTGTTTGAGTTGGCGACAGTTTTCGATTCCTGTTTTGGCGTAGTTTTTCCGCCACTTTGGGACATGCCGTTTTCAGTTTTTTGACGAGGTTTCTTGAGAGCGAATTCAATATTTGGCACGATCGTTTTGGCCATAATCATATAGCCGTCTCCCGACCAATGAATGCCGTCGCCTAGCTCCAACTTGTCGGACACGGAATCATACAACTCAGTGACAGGTATTTCGTTCTCTTTCATCACCCTCGCGGCAACTGCATTTCGCTTAACAATCTTTGCGTTTCCGAGGCTGAGGATATTGGTCTTCTTGTCCCAAATCGGAGTGGTGCTGCCCCAGATCAAGTGAGCCCCGCCAGCGTACTTGTAATAGTTGGCGACGTACTTTCGGAGCAGTGGTTCATACATGTCCTCCGGAATTCGATCTCCTAATCCGTGCAGACCAATGTTGAAGTGAACGACGTCAAAAACTTCCGCGGCCAGCACAGTTCGCTGAACATCCTCAATATTGCCACGGCGAATGTTCATTCCGGTCACCCAGACATACACATTGGCTTTGCCTGCAAGTAGCTCACGTACCTCATCGTTGTAACCACTGCAAATCGAGTCGCCCACCAACAACACGTTAGGAAGATCGGAGTCAGGATTCTCAAGACCTCGATATCCGTTCTTCTTCCGGAGGGCTTCATCAGCGTCCCGTCTGCTTCCAGTTTGATCTTGAGCTTTCGTTTTATTTGCGTCGCCGTCTGCGCGTTTTGCCGACTTGCCTTCAAGCCAAAAATCATCAAAGTCGACTGTGTCATCAAATGACCCCAAGCCCACACGCCCCCAAGTGAATGTGGTGTCTTTGGCTGTCATCGTGGGCGAATCCATGTTGTCAAAATAGACAGCGATCTCACCCGAGTTTGTATCGCGTCGCACCCGTACGTTATGCCAGTTGTCGTCCCATGGCGTGCCTGAGTTATTTGTGAGTGTGATCGCGGAACGATCTTTGTCGTCAACAATATGGATCTGGTGAGCAGAGCTGTCGGTCTTTTTCCCCAGGTGGATGTAGTAATAGCGAGTCGGGCTTTGGTATCCAAAAACAAAGCAGGCGTCGCGGTGCCCATAGTCAGGTTCGGTGCTCAACATGCGAACATCAGCCTGAAAGTCACCGACTTCTTTTTGCTTGAGCAAAGCCATGTGATAGAGACTGCGCACCTTGGGCTCAAAATCTCCCTTTTTCTTATGTAGACTGAGCACACGATTGTTCCCACGCTGGGCAATCTTCCAGCAGCCGGAATCAACGAACTCCCAGTCGGCAGCCCCGGATTCAAAGTCACTTTCGTATTCGAGCGCTTCCCACTTGACATTGTCGTCACCCTGTTCAATTCGCTCCCGTTCCCTGTCATGTTCGTCCAAGACTCTCATGACAATGTCGCCAACGAATTTGCCCTGCAATGCGATGCCCTTGCGACTGAAGTGGGTGCCATCGTTACGGTGATGGTCGGCGTGGTCGATCGAAAGCGAGAACAGGTCCGACGTGCCATAACCATTCTTCTTTGCGAATTCGGCAGCGATGCGATTTCGTTCTCGCACGCGCGTATTTGATTCCTCGCGAATCTTCTCCAGGTTGTCGCGTTCTCTCAGCGGCGTGGTCATGGCCCAGATAACAGTTGCGTCAGCAGCGTTCTTTTCCAACAACGCCCCAAGTGTCGGAAATCCATCGCGGTATTGTTCCTCGGTATACTCCCAGCCATGGAGTCCGTTGTTGATATGGATCACGTCCCAGTGATAACGTTTGAGCAGCGTCTTCAGGTTGCTGAGGAAATCTTCGTGTGAGATAAAGGCCGATGTCGCCAACCGACCACAGTCGGCTTTTCCCGCCAGTTCCTTTTCCGCGGCACCGAAATATCCACGAGTAATCGAGTCGCCAACAAACAACACTCGGGGCAAATCATTCTTGTCAGCGTTGGTGACCCAAATGTCTGTCCATTCAATCCTTTCGTGAATCGGAGACGCTGACTTTCGTGCGGTATCTGAATCTGTTGGCAAGTACTCGAGCCGTGAAAGGAAATGATCCGTGAGCTTCAGCGTTTCGAGATAGGGCTTGTTTTCATTGCGACCAAAATTGAAAAACCCGTGAACCATATCCTTGAACGGTACGACCTGGCAGTCATTTCCATACTTGACCATGAGTTCGCCGAACCGTGACGCGCTCTCAAACGGAACCGTCGTATCGCTGGTACCATGAAAGATCAGCATCGGCGGCAGTTTTTCACGTACATGCTCAACCGGTGAAAGCTCACGGTAGCGATCCTTCAAATTGTTGTGGCCGTACCCCTCGGGGCCTGTATCAACAACCGGATTGAAAGCAATCACCGCATCAGGAACCGAGCTCGACTGAGACAACTCTTCTTTGGAATCGGCAATCAACGCGGTACAAATGGCAACGTGCCCTCCAGCCGAAGCGCCTCCGGCAGCGACGCGTTCTGGGTCAACACCAAGTTCCGCAGCGTGCTCTCGAATGTAGCGAATGGCCGACTTACCGTCTTCGACACACTCAAAAGGCGATGTCTTATGACGGCGGTTCACGCGATACTCGGCGGAGAAAGCAACCATTCCCTGATCAGCCAGATGCCGTGCCTGCGGATAGAGCTGCTTCGGTGATCCTCCTACCCAACCACCTCCAAAAAAGAAGACAATCGCACTGCGTCGATCCGTCGGCTTCCAGTCATTTGGCAGGAATGCATGCAGTCGTAATTTGCCCTGAGGCGTCTTCTTGAACACAATCTCGCGATCCGGCTCAACGCTGATGGCCTTGTTATGGGCAACGTCGCTAGCCGTCTGCGCACCAGCCGCCGCTGGGAACAAAAGAAACATGAGCAACGCCGAAAAACGGAAACACACACATGGAACGCCTCGAGGAGTGTTGTTTTCAGTGTCAGGCATGAATCGTATCCGGAATGAAATGACGTAAGAGTAAATATGATACCTGAACTCGTCTACCTACCAGTCTTTTTTCGGAAAATCTCTCAGCACAAGATCAATTTTCGGTTTTTGCTGCGGCAGTTTTTCTGGGGCCGATTGCCTTAGGCAACTAGCTTGAGTGTCTGCCAATTCTGTCTCGTAGGACTTGGGCTAAACGATTGATGGAGTCTGTGGCAATTCTTACAAGACGTAACTGAGACTCAACATTGGTCAATGATATTGCTTTTTTTGCAAAACCGTGAGGGATCGTGACAATTACAACTGTGACGCGATAGGCTCTTACCTTCGTTGCATTTGAATCTCAAATATTGAACGCTCAACATCAATCGCAACGATAACATTCCCTCGAAGATCTCTAGAAATGATTCAAATGAATTCTTTTGCGCCCAAGACAAACACTTTTGTTACTCATCTGGAATGCGGGTTGAATGGCGACCGCTATGAGGCGAATCAACTGCATGAACTGTCAGCTGCAGGGAAGCCGTTGTTGGTGAAATATGATCTGGAACAAATTCGGGAGACCGTTTCCAAAGACCAGATTGCCAGTAGACCAGGAGAATTATGGCGATATCGCGAATTCTTGCCGGTGTGCCATTCGGAAAATATTGTTCGACTGGGTGAAATTACGACTCCATTGATTTCGCTGCCAACGCTTGCCAAAGGTTCTGGGTCACTATTTGTCAAAGACGAGGGCCGCCTTCCGACCGGATCATTCAAAGCACGCGGAATCTGCATGGCAGTTTCAATGGCAAAAGAGTTAGGAGTAAAACGGGTTGCAATGCCGACCAATGGCAACGCCGGTGCCGCATTGGCCGCGTATGGGGCAAGAGCGGGGTTGGAAACATATGTGTTTTGCCCAGCCGACACACCTGAGATCAATATCCGCGAGATCGCCGCTCACGGGGCAAGGGTTTGGCGCGTCAACGGACTTATTAACGACTGTGGCAGAATAGTCGCCGATGGGAAAAAACAAATGGGCTGGTTTGACCTATCCACGCTCAAGGAGCCTTATCGCATCGAAGGAAAAAAAACGATGGGGCTTGAGTTGGCTGAGCAGTTCAAGTGGACCTTGCCCGATGTGATTATGTATCCAACTGGTGGTGGCACGGGGTTAATTGGTATGTGGAAAGCATTTCAGGAACTGCAGGCCATTGGCTGGATCACCTGCAAACTTCCTCGCATGGTTGCCGTTCAAGCGGAAGGCTGCGCACCTATGGTGAAAGCGTTTGAAGCTGGCGATGAGCACGCTCCATTATGGGAGAATGCTGTCACCGTCGCTGCAGGGATTCGTGTACCCGCCGCGGTGGGTGACTTCCTGATCTTGCGAGCGGTTCGCGAGAGTAACGGATTCGCCGTCGCAGTATCCGATGATGCAATTCTGGCTGCAAGAGAAAAGGCAGCCGTCAGGGAGGGCCAATTGTTATGCCCAGAGGGCGCAGCAACGCTTGCTGCCTACGAACAGGAAGTCGACAACGGTCGAATCTCACCAGAAGAGTCCGTGGTTCTGTTCAATTGTGCAACTGGACTAAAGTATCCACTGCAGCCCAGCGAAGCCTCTCTTGATTGCACCAGGCCGATCGACTTTGAGCGATTGCTCCGTTCCAAGACCGGTGACATCCGATAAGGCTTATCGAGCGGAAAGTGCACCTGGTACGATCGTTAAAGAGTCGATTTTCATTTTGATTTCCGGAGCCGTTTTGTCTGAATCCATATTGGTACACAATTATCGCACAACAGGAAATCCGCTAATGACCAGTGTCTGTTTCGGGTAAACTAGTCAAGCCGGAATCGGACGGTTGGTAGGTGCCGTCAATAATCTCAGTCAGGAGTTCTACCGAAAGATGCCTCGGTAGTCCTCGAAAGACGATTCGGCCTTTTCGGTCAATCACAACAACCTCGGGGCGACTGGAAATCTCGTAGTCCTCAAGCGTACTCCCGTCGCTGTCGATTCCAACCCAGCTCGAAAACGTGCGCTTGGAAATAAACGTTTTGATTAGTTCTGGATCTTCATCTGTGATTGCAATGAATTGAATCGGCTGACCGGCCAATTCCTTGATAATCTTGTTGGTGTGCGGCACGGCACTCACGCAGGGAGCTCACCAAGTCGCCCAATAGTCGAGTACGACAACGTTTCCTCGCAACTCTTTCAGATTCACTCTCTCTGCGCTGGGCCCCTGGAATACATGCTCCAATTCGATTTCCGGTGCCGCATTCGGGTCGGTTGATACATCGTCAACACTGTCTTCAGTATCTGCGGTACTCTTTGAGTCTCCAGGGTTTTCAAGTGCCAGCAAGGTTTTCTCACTGGCGTTTTCCTTTTCCGCTCGAGGATTCGAATTGCAGCCAATGCAACTAAAGAAAACGAAGGTCATCACCCACATTAGATTTGAAAACGATTGTTCTGACTTCTTCACAGGATGCACCACCGTTTGCTGAACGCAAAAACTAAAAAAACTTGATCGCCAACAACCCTGTCGGGAGGCAGGACGCCGAGCGGGAAATTCCCAGCGACTCCTCCCGAATGGTTGATATTTTGGAGCCTACTTCTTGTCGGCCCGCGCTGGACCTTGCAAATCGGCGGTTGGGATTTGACGAGATTTTGCCAGAGGATCCAGGAGCCACCGGTATCCGGCATCCTCACTGAAAAACAGGTAGGGGCCATTTTCTTTCCAGTAAGTCTTCCACTCTTTGGCAGTCCCGTTTTCGCCTGGTCCATCAGGAGCGTAACGGGCCAACGCATTCGCAGCTTCGTCCTTCCGGTCGGTCGAAAGTGCAGCAATTGATACCTCAAAGAACTTATCCGACTCGTAATCAACACCTAGCTTTTGCAGGTTTTCATCTGGAACAAGTTCGTTGTCCTCGTCGGGAGATAGCTTTCCACGGTTTTCCTTCATCCATGCTTTGCGTTCTTTTTTGCCTTTGGGGATTGATTCATGCTTGTACTGGCTCAGGTAAGAACGACTCGCGGGCTCAACGTCATCATCTGCCCAGATAGATGGAATTCTTCCGATGGGTCGATCCTCGGTAAATCTTGCAATGTACGCAATGGAATTAAGTAACAGGCCACGATGGAGTTCAGTGCTGTTAGTCGGGTCCGGATGAAAACCAAAATGGAGCAAGTTACCTTGACGCCAAATACCCGCCATGTTCGGACCTTTATCATTTAGGCCGCCACACATAACTTCGATCTCCGGAGTGCCTTCAAGGCTGCTCTCATAAACGCACCATCCCGGTACTCTTTTTTCGTGTTTCGTTGCCGAATCAGTCAATATCGGGAAACCTTTTATTGTTTCCGTGGTGATAGGTTCTTGTTTCCACGCATTCCCCCAAGCTTTGGGGGTCGAAATATCTTCTGTGATGCTCGCATCTATCTTACTGGGAGTATTAAAAATGTCGTGCTGGTCGCGTAACCCGTACGCGAACTGGTGAAGACAACTTCAGCCAAATCCACCGTACAATCTCCATGCGGTTGACAGACGCAATCCCGCATGACCGATGAGAACGGTAGGCTTGTTCCAGTCGTTTCGCTCACCAATTGGGTGTGTGTCCTCAGCGTCCATACCGTGCAACCAATCGAGAACAACCACATCCACGTCTTGGGCCAGCTTGACGGCGCTTCCATCCATCGAAGCTGCTGTCACATCCTCTGCATACTTGCCAAGAAAAGAAACAAAGGCCCTCGTTCTCTCAGTGTCCGGCTCGCCAACGAACAGAATCTTGAGGTCAAGTTTGACATCCAGATCCTTATCTTTCGCTGCGGGTTTTTTCTCGGCAGGCTTTTCAGGTGCTGCGCCCTTACCCTCGGTTGCGGATTTCTTTGGGTTTTTCAGCTTCCCATTGACGGTGCCCGTCACTCCATCGCTGGCCTTCGCCGTTCCGCTTACTGTCTCGTCCGCGATCGTCAACTCAAATTTAATGTTGATATCGTCAGGTGCATCGACTTCAAAAGTGAGTATGTCGGAGTCTTCGTGACTGGTGATCTTGGACAACTCCATCTCCTCACCCATCATGGTGAATTTTCCAGAAAGCTCACCGTTGGCATCCGTTGTCAGGCTCAGGGAAGCCTCCATGTCCCCAATTTCCTCCAATTCTAGCTCAAGATTCCATTCCTGCGTTTGTATTTGAGAAACCTGTTTCTCATCCGCATCGGGCATGTCGGTATCTTCACTCTTCTTGCCCTTGCTGTCGGTTTTCATTTTCTCGTTTTTTAGTTTCTTGAGAAACCTTACTAGATCGCTTTTCATGCGAGGGTCATCGACAAACTTGACCGCTCTCTCCTGGATTTCGATGGCTTGATCCAACTCACCCTGCATGTAGGCCAAATTGGCTTGCGTATCAAGAATTGCGCCATCTTTGGGCTCTGCCTTGGCAGCGATGTCGGCTGCCTTTCGTGCGGCCGTCAAAAGATCATCGCTAACGTCTTCACCTTCCTGGGACATTTCAACAATTCCCCATGCCATTTGGTTAAGCGCTATCGGTTCGTCTTTTAGGGCTTCGGTCAATTCGGATAGTAGTTTTTCAACCCCTTCGTCGCCTTCTCGAGTCAGGACTGATAACTTCGTCATCTTCAATTGAGGTTTCATTTCGTCAGGCGCAGTCTTGATCACTTCGTCGAGTTTCGCTAACCCTTCTTCTATTTCGTCGTCCTGAAGGAGTTCAAAGACTGCCTGCATCTTGCCTTCAACTTCCACCTTAACTTTCAATTCTTTGGCAAACTCATCTCGGTCCCACGACCCATCGACAATTTTTTTCAAAGGCTTGTCCAACTCCATTGGGTGACCTATCCATTCAATTTTTCCGTCTTTCCCAACGATAAAGGCTGTTGGAATACCTGCTTGTTCAGCCGCCTCCATATAGTCCTTGTTGGCGGATCCATCAGGGTCAGTGGTCAGACAATAGTTGGCCGTTAGCTCCTTGTAGGTCTTGTCATCGCTGCCCTGAACTTCTTTTTCAAGAAACGCCTCAACCGTTTCCAGATCTTCATCGCTGATGCTGATGACCTGAACACCCTTGTCTGCATATTCGTCTTGCAGCTTGCTAATGTGTGGCATGGCCATAATGCAAGGTCCGCACCAAGTTGCCCAAAATTCGACGATGTAAACTTTGTCATTTTCGAATTTCGCCACATGCTTGAACTTGCCTTTGCCATCCTGCACCCAGTGTTCAATGTCTAATGCAGGTGCATTCGACCCGATCGTCAGTTTTTCATTCTTGTCGTCGTCCTGAGCACAGACCGGGGTTGCCGCAAAGACGGCCAATAAAAGCAGCCATAGCATTTTCGAACTTATAGAATTCATTTGGTCTCCAAAATATGGTGTTGTTTGTTATTTCTGTCGTTCTCGGGTTGAGACGCTCGAGCCTTTTCAATTTCGGCAATCAACGTTTCTTTCAAGTTTGCGGCCGCACCGACGTGCACAAATCGAATGATTCCCTTGCCGTCAATTATTACTGTTTGGGGTATTCCCTCCACATTGAATTGTTTACCAATCTTTGAATCAGCGTCCATGGCAGGAGTGATATTCCATTTTCTTCGTTCAACAAAATCCTGGATAGTGTTTGCTTGCTCTCCTTGGTTGACCGCAATCAAAACCACATCTGGGGAAGCAAACGACTTAACCGATCCAATCACTTCCGGCATCGCTTGAACGCAGGGACCACACCACGTTGCCCAAAAATCGAGCACGACAATCTTTCCGCGAAGATCGGAAAGCTTGAGCGAAGTTGAGTCTACGAGCGAGGCTTCAAAATCCTTGGCCAGCGTTCCAACAAGCGGTGATTTGGAGCCTTCACTGCCTCCATTACCTGTGTCGCAAGCACCGACTAACGCCGGCTCCTTGGCATACACCGCGATCCAGTCAGCAAACGGGACATCGGTCGCCTGATCCGCGAAACTACCGAATCGCATTTCCTTGATTTGAGTGATTGGGATTTGGCAGTTCCCGAGCGTCGTTGAGACTCCCGACAGTTTTCCGGCACGCCAAGCATTGGCTGAAATGGTGATTCGCTGGCGTTGTCCCAATAGCAATTGCACAATTTGTTCATGAGAGGCTGAAGGCGTGGAAGCGTCCGAAGCGGGAACTTGTTTTTCCGCGTTCTTGGCAATCGTTGCACCGGGGTCTTTTTCGTCTTTCTGATTGACGACGGTTTCAGTTTGAGCGTGTATCCAAACGATGCTGGAGACTACATCTTGCGAAAAATCAAACTCGTCCAAACCGGATTTGAATCGTAGCTTTCCATCCTTTAGCTCAATCAAGTCTCCCCTTAGCAAGTCGCCAGATCTTGAACAGAGAATCTGCTTGGGTGGGTTTTGTTTTCTGAGCCGAGGAATGGTAAGGGCATGAGACTTCTTTTCTTCATTGACCGACTGAAAAAAAACAGTGTTCTCGTTGTTCATGCCAACAAAATTGCTTAGCGTTATCTGCATTTTCGCCTGTTCAATGTCCTCATCGTCCATCCATCCATTCTCAAATCGTTTAACTTGAAACGCAACACCTCGGCCAGTGACTTTTTGATTGCGCAGAGGAATTGTGTGCCTTGGTTTTCCATCAACAAGTATCAATATCTGGCGATTTCTGGCCTTGAGCGTAATGTGGACTTTGCGTTTTCGGATGCTGAGCATTGCTGAACGTGACTGGCCATCCAAAATGCGTTCACTGATGCGAAACTCAGTATCGAATATTGCAAATTCCAAAGGGATACCGCCTTGAGGTGCCTCTGGTTGGTCAACGAATAGGCGAAGCTGAATGATTCCGGTCGTATTGCGTTTCCATGTTAAGTCAAAGTCGAGCTGGTTTCCGGACATCAATTGGTTATGACCGAACGAAGTTGGGCCACGGACAACAATTTGATTCTTGCTAAGATCCGCGTTTTCAAGTGTGTCTTTTGCGAAAAACCAAGTCGACTCGCTCACTTCAAACTTAGACGCATCTTGTCTCGCGCCAAAAACAATAGCTTTGACGTCCTTGTGAGCAATGCTGGATGATTCTGTGAAGGACTCGAAATGGACCTTGTTTTCATCAACGCGAATAATTCGACATGGGATCACATCTCGATTGACCATACAAAGCGAATCGGGCCATTGCCGAGGCTGTTTTGAAGCGATTATTTTCGTTTGTAATTCGGAAAGTTCAATTCTCGAATCAGCCTGTGCCAACCGCGCCGCGTTCTCACCGCCGACGACACGCCACCTTAGCACATCTCCCGAAACGCCCGTTCCCGGCATCAGTTCGCCTTGTAGCCTTGAGTTTTCCAAATACAGAACGTGCCTGGTTTTTTCTGACGCTGAATGGCCGGTCGCGAACAGCAACTCAGCCATCCCAGTTTGGTTACAGGCCACTGGTTTTCTTGAGTAAGCCGTTTTAATAGAAAAACTGCCCGCTTGGTTTGCAAGCAATTCCCCCTTTACAATTGAACCATCTTGATACCGGATGACGACGCCGGAGTCTTCTTCGACAGGTGGTCGAGATCCAGGAAGTGCCAAAACACAACGGCTAAACTCTCTGGTCGGCACATCACGGGCTTTGCCATCTGTCTCAACGGACCAGTTGTTGCCATCAAATCCTTTGACTACGCCAGAAAACGAATTCCCCTTGGTCGTAAGAACTCCCAATTGGCTCGAATTAAGTCCGTTTGCGTTCTTGCTGATTCGCAATGATTCAACCGTCAGGTCACCTGACTTGTTAGCCAGAAAAATTCCGTTTTTGACACCGCGTGTCTTGGCAGGCAGTTGCATGTTGCAAAGCTGTTTCCCCAATTCGTTGAAAACTTTGACTCGGTTCTTGTCGTTGTCCCACGCAATGAACAACCGTAGTCGTTTAGCTGAAGAATCGAACTCGTCAAACAATGTCTCGAAATCATCTTCGTGAAACAAAACGATTGATTCTTCCCACGTCTCGATTTTGGGTAACGATTCGATGGCTCGCTTGTCCCGTGGAACTCCGAAACCAAAAACGAAATCCAGTTTCTTTTCCCATGTTACAACCAGCTCAATTCCCAGCGTGGGTGGCAATTCCGTTTCCCAGGCAAGGCTGATATCCTTTCTTGTTGATCTCAGTCGACCATCAGCGAGTTCGGTCCAATACTGCTTGGTATTGCCAATTGAAGTCCAGTTTTCCAGTATGGGAACTTCCAGCGACTCTGAATTTTCCAGGTCTGTGATCCCAAGGACGCTCGCCCGATCCAATCTCTGACTCCCATGTCGATGTGATGAAACTGATACAAAATCGGAATCAACATGATCAATGTTTGCGAATATCCGATCCCCATTGTTTAGTTGGATCAGGAATCGTTCCTTGGTTGTCCGGTACTTCTGTTTGCCTGGGAAGGCAATTGACTCAAGAGCAGTAATGTTGATGGATAAATCGTCTTTGAACAGGCTCGATTGCCATACCAATTTTGATGGAGTTGCCGAGTCCAAACGTCCGTCCAACGCATCCCCGTTATGCCAGGTCAGTACCGCCGGCTGTTCTTGAGCAAATGCATGATTGGCTATTTGACCCAATCCAAAAAAAACCAAGGCACAACAAAACACAATCGACGAAGAAATTCCACGAGGGTTTATTCGTTGCCATGTCGTGGCGTGCTGGACAACAATAGTGAATCTACTGTCTCCTGGTATGTCATATTGATTCATTATTGGATTGTCTTATTAAGGATGGTTCTGTTCGTGTCTTGCTCGAACGGATACGCGTTTGCTAACGCTCATAGATGGGTAGGAACCGGTAATTGAGCGCGAGCGCCAATAGTGACATGGACGTCGAGTAGGCAGTGCCGTGGCCGCTTTTTCCGATGCATCCGTCGTCTCGTTGCATCTCGCCAAGCTTGGAAATCGTCTCTCGATTCCATTTTTCCCAAGCTTGAAAATCGGATTGAAACAATGCCTGGGCACGGTAGTATCGAGTGTAAAACGGCCACATACCTCCATCATTTCTCTGTAGATTGTCCGTGATGTAAGTCTTCGTTCCTTCGTACTCTTTCCAGTCTTTGCGCTTACCGATTGCGAATACCAAACAAGCGATCGAGGACCGGGCACCTGAATCGCCGAAACCTCCGAACCCTTCATATCCGACTTCGCCAGACTCATCCGAAGTCATCGACTTCATGTAGTCGAGCGCGTTGTCAATCGACTCGTCGGGAACCGCAAGCCCAGCGTTTCTGGACGCCAACAATCCCATCAAGACTGCACCGACGATTGACGTGTCAGCGCTTCGATCCTTGGGGCCATATCTCCATCCCTTGCTCAGATTCTTTTTCTGGGAATCAACCGCCAACCGAACCGCGAGTTCCAGAGCCTCCGCAATTGAACGAGTTCCTTTGTCTTTTTCCTGTCCTGCCCACAGCATGTCGTCGTCAACTGCTCCATAGGCTTCCGCCAGCGCCAACATGGAAAATCCATGAACGTACATATTGCCGGGAACATAACCGGTCTTGGGGTTTTGCGAACGAATAATAAAGCGAAGGGCTTTACGAATATTGACTGAATACAATCCGAAATTTGGGTCTTCACCCGTGGACAAAAAGGCCATCACAGCAAGGCTGCATATCCCGCACGCCTCATCGCCGTGAAAGCCGGCGCCGGCGCCGGCGCCGGCGCCTTTGCCAAAGGTGCCATCGTCTCTCTGAATTGTCTTCAGGTAGCGAACTCCCTTTTCGTAAATCGTGCGAACGTCCGGAGGAATGCCAGCCCCTTCGCGGATTTCCAACTGGCGAATCTGTGCATCGCAAGACAGAGGCACCACGCCCAAAATCGCAAATATCACAAAGCCAACTACAACGCACCGGATTGCCGCACAAAACCAGCGTCTAGCGCCTTGAGGCTCACACGTTTCATGCGGCAGCGACTCGCATTGGCCAGTTGCCTCGACCAGGGTTATTACCGGTTTTTGAAAACGATGATTCAATCAAATACTCTTTGTGAAATGCAAACGATATCAAACGGGTTGCCCAATGCATCCCGCACAACTTCAACGGCGCTATTTTCTTTTCTCCAACAGCTCAAAATATTGCCCTAAACCTCGTTGGTACTCTTCGGGAAGCGAGGTGCCGGTCGTACCGGTCGCTTGCTGAACTTCCTTTTCAACAACTTTGGATTGAGAATCATTGGAATTACCAAGTAGCGCCAATGCGGCAATATTACTGTCAACGCCCGAGCGGTTTCCACCACCGGGGTTGCCACCACCTTTGCCGCCACCTTTTTTGCTTCGCTTGGCCTGAAGCAACCACTCGATCGCTTCAGTTTCGGCTCCAATTGCATCGGGGCCTGTACTGGGCGTTGCTAGGGATTCCACGGCATCCGACATTGCATTTCCAGCATTCGCTAGTTTTCCAATCTCTTTGCCAAAATTGGATTCGCCATCTGGCAAGTCAACAATATCTTCGATCACAGTCACGACACGGTCGGCCAAATCATCTTGCGTATCCGCCAGCGACTGGGACTGTTTGGCAAAATCTGCGGCCAGCATCTGCGGCTTAGCCTGTTCGATTCCACGCGTTTCTTCACGCAACGCAATCTCGCCTGCCAAAATTTTCATAACTTCCAGAATAATCGAGGGTGGCAAACTGCCACCTTTAGAGCCCGGTCACGAGCCCCCGCTCGGTCAGCCAGGGCCAACGAGTTGTTCTGCCCAACGGTCGAAATTATCAGCGAGGATTTCCGTGTGCGAGATTGCACTGCCAGGCTGATTCGATTCAATCTTCGCGGAGACTCCGGCCAGCTGTTTATTCAACTGCTCGGATTTCATCTCGGCCAATACCGTTTTGAATTTCCCTTCCTGAACCCGATTCGCATAGGCCTCCAGGTCATCTTGAATAAAACCGACCTTTTCCACGTACTCAAGCTCGCGTTTGGCCAGCAGTTCTGCTCGCTTTTTCAATCCAGCGTTCAATTCACGATTGGATTGTCCAAAAACACCAACAGCCGTTTCGTTGATATCACCTGCCAGCTTAAGTTGCTTTCGTGACATTGCCTTGAGGCGTTTTACGAAAGTGCTTCCTTCAAGATTTGAGATAATTTTCTGGAGCTCTTCGGCAACCTTTTGAAATTCGGCCAACAGGTTGTCCTGCTCATCGACGGCATCGTCCATCGCTTTTTTGGCAGGTGATTTCTCACCAGGCTTGCCAGGCGATTTATCTTCTAACGCCACACCGGGCAGGGTCAGTTTTGCCTTGCTCGCCTTGGAACCACCCTTCGCACTGGCGGGGTCAGGCGATTTATCCATTGACGATTCTTTGATTGAAATCGAAGGCACTGCCTTTGGGGGTTTCGCATCTTTGTCCTTTTTCGGCTGGTCGTTATTGTCGTCTCCCGGTTTTGGTTCATTTGCCCCAGGCAACGACTGGTCGTCGGAAACAGACATGCCGCTTTTCCCCGGCTTGCCACTGGACGCCGCGCTGGCACTTTTACGCAGTAGGCCCGCCACCGATGGCATTTGGTTGTTTGAAATTCCGTCCAGCGCCAATATCATCTCAGATAGCTCTTCGATCGTTGCAACATTAAATTGATCGTTGCGAGCCGCTTCCTGAACCAGGTTTTTTCCAGAACGAGTCAGGGCAGCCAGGCGGCGCGACTGAGCCTGTTCCGCGGCAACTTGAGATTCGATTCGCCGGCGCGACTCGGGACGATCGAGTTCTTGGTCACTTAGTTTTCGAATGGCATCGTTTTCTGCCCGAAGCGTTTTTTCGCGATCGTATGTTTCAATCACTATCTTTGACCACTCGCTGATCTGGCTCGTCAACCAGACTGCGTGCTCCTCTTCACTGAGAACGAATACGGTGAACGTCGGCGAATAAACTCTTTCTCGCCCAGGAAAATAATCTTCCACATACACTCGTAACTCGATGGCCTGCGGGTGAACGCCTTCACGCTTCGGAGAAAACGTTGCTATTTTTGTCATGTCAGTGGTGTCAGGACTTCCGGCGGAGACAATTTTTTCGCCAATCACGGGAGTTTCATTCTCATCTGTTCCGGCTCCCTTCCACTCCATTCCGATTGTTTTTACCCCGAAGTCGTCTCCACAATCCACCTCAAACGACAAGACATCCTTTTCGAGAATCACACGCTGTTTTTCCAACTGACGACAGACCAAACTCGGTTCAGCATCTGGGCCAACACGAACCTTCAAGTTCAGAGGAGCCTTGGACGATAGCCCGAGCACATCCTGCCAGCGAAGCGAAACAACCGATGTTTCTGTGAAGCCAAGCAGGCCAGTAGAAATCTCCTCGCCGTTGATTGGCAGTGGCTGATCATTTATCGAAGCCTCCACCAACTCTCGTGTTGCCACGCCACGAAAACTAACGCGGCTGCCTTGGACAAGACTTACTGATCCGCCACGAATGTCCCGCGAAACGGGCGCTGATCGCTGCAAGTATTCGGGGAGCTGAATGTTTGCCACCAACGAAGAGAGTTCGGGCCGCGATTTGGGCTGGATGGTTACTTGTTTTCGCACGTCACCAATCGAAACATTAACCACCGAGTCCGACTTCATGGGGGGTAGATGAAAACTATATTCGCCGCCCTTGTTGTCTGCGTTGACTCGATTCCCATTGACGGTCACCGAACCGCTGGCAGGATTCCACCTCGATGACTCGGCCAGGCTGGCATTGAATGTGGAGGTTTCAGCTGTCGGCACAATCAGTTGATCCGGAAACGCATTGACTTGCGTAAATGTGTAACGCTCAATGTTTTTCCAAGGCATTAACCAGCGCCCGAATGCGTTCGTCCCCGCCGCGGGCACAATGATCAACGCGACCACTGCAACCAGCGCTGGAACTCCAGCTATCACAGCCCATTGACGATGCCTTGCGTTCGGTACCGCTTTGGTGAAATCACGATCTTTTGTTTCTTCATCCACCTGGGCCAAAGCGGCTCGGCAAAGTGCGATACTCCGGTCTCGCTCCTGATCATTGTGAACCAGCTCAATGATGCCCAGCAGATGGTCACCGAGGCGCGGGTACTTAAATCGAAGCAATTTGGCCACCTGCTCCATTCGTCGGCTTCCCCAAATCCATTTATGACAAACCCAAGGAAACCATATGCCAAGGCCAACGGCGCCTGCGATCAAGATCGCCCATCGAGCCCCGGCTGGCGTGTCAATGAATCGGTCCAAAGCGAATACCAGCAAGTATGAAACCAGCAAGCCAAAGGAAGCGGCCAAAAGCCCTTCCGCCAGCTTGACGAACCAAACTTGTCGCTGAAATGACTTTAGTTTGGCCTGCATCCGATCAGGAATCTCAAGCGTTGCAATTTGAAATCGTTGGTTTTCTTCTGCGTTCATCGAATCTCCGTTTGCAAAATGTTTTGCACGAACTACTTCATTTAGCAATGCGATATTGTTCGTTGAATAACGCCATCTTTTTCAAGTGCCTTGAAACCGTCGCTGCCCGACAATCGAAAAATCAGCCTCCGAATTTGAAATCGTCAGCGGCTTCCGAAAGCATCTCCAACTCCGGTCGCATCTCTTTTTGCCAGATCTTGAACTGCTGTTCCGACAGGATTTCTTTGACGGGAGACTTTGAGGATGTGTCTTCAGCCCTATTCCCCGGCGCTACAACCATCATTCCCCCTCCCATCATTTGCATCGCCTTTATCATTAGTCCTCCATGCTTGGTCGCCTCAACGAATTTTTCTCCATATTCCTTGTCGATGTATTTCGTCAATTTGGTTCGCTGATCCACCGATAAGAGCAGCGACAATTCTGCTCTTGCAATAAACTCATCGACTTTTGCCGTTTGCAGAAATTTATCCCGTGCAGCCAGCGTCGAATTGTATTTTTCATGCTGTTTCTCAGAGAGCACTTTTCCCAAAGCGTTCATCCAGATTTTCTCCTTCTCCGGATCGACTCCCTTTCCACCCATCTCCATCCCAAAGTCACCACCAATGATCTCAATGACTTGCTCCCCACCTGGTCCGTCGCCTCCAATCATCGCGCCGCCCATCATCCCGCCGCCCATCATTCCTTTCATCATCTTTTCAATTCGGGATTTCTGTTTCGACGTGGCTTTCAGCAAGGCTCCTTTGGATGCGGTTTTTAGTTTTCCAACCTGTTCTTCGGATAGATCGCAAACTCGATCCAAGTCCTCGATACGCACAGCAAACCGAGACGAAAAACTCTTTTTCAAATCATTGACCTGTTGGTCAATCATTTGCTTCATGGAAGCTTCTTCCCCTCCGACAAACTCCTCAAACTCAACTTGGGCCGACGCACCTTGAGTCGCTGCGATGACAAAAAAAGCTGCCAACATCGCTGTGGCGAATTGCGTTTTACATTTCAATAAACAAGTCATAACTATCTCCTGGAATTAAGTAATTTAAGTTTTTCCAATCAGTTTTCTGCCAGACCAAAACAGACCTAACAGCAACACGATCAATCCGCCCCAAAACGGGTTGGCCCATAGTCGAATACGCCTGATTCTTGGTTCCGGCTCTGGCAGATCGGCAATCGCATTTAATATTTCATCAATTTGATCCGAGTCAACCATTTGGCCTCGTGTGATATCTGCAATCTCTTGCATCGACTCCACGTTGGTTGGCTTGCCTGTTTTCTCTCTCGCTTCGCCCTGGACATTGATCACAGTTTCCAACGTTGACCCGTTCTCGCGGCAAATCATCACCACTTGATGGTCGCCACTTTCCTGGGGCGTAAACGTGTTGGTAAACAGTCCCCACTCGGTATTCCCACTCGGTGGAACGAGCCGAATTTGCTGTGAGTTCCCCGACGGAGAAATAACCTGTACGTTGATATTCCCTTTCTGCAACGGTTCGCCAGAAATTGCCATTACATTGGCGCTGAGCGTTAGTTGTTGGCCGACTTTCGGGCGGTCTGGCGAATAGAACAGCCGCATGTTCTTGCCACCCGCCATGTTTCTTTGATAAGCCATCCAGCGAATCACTTGCCCCCAGAAACGGTAGTGATATTTATCTTCAACCCCTTTACGCCACCGCCATGCACCATCGGTTCCCATAAACAGTATCTTCCCCGAGCCATAGGTCTTGGTCACCAGTAACGGAGTTCGAGTGTTGCTTCCCGATTCGCCCGCATGAACGGCAAGCACCAGGCTGCCTGCCTTGGCTCGCGTCACTGGCGCGAACCATTGAAATCCCGGCAACGTTCGCCAAACGGAAGCATTGGCCTCCGCAGAATCGGCAAGCTTGGTCAGCAGGCTGTTCTGTCCCGCTTCGGTCAACTGAAACTGGGCGGCAACTTGCGATCCCCAGCCACGCGGTTGAGCCTCATCCAGGTGAACGGGGAACAGCCCAGAAAGTTCAGTGGACAACAGCGAGAATTGCCGACCGCGAAATCCAGGCATCAAAATCAAACCGCAAGCCTGACTCTCAACAAGCCCTTTGATTCGACGGCAATCCTCAACCGTCAATTGCCCCTCGCCGACACCGACATCACCCAAAAAAATAACGTCGAATTTGGCAAGCTCGTCTAACTCGCTGGGAAACGCCCCGATGTAGCCTTTGCCATCACCCGTTTTTGCGAGCTGAGGATGAAAAACCAGACAAGTCACCTCGACACCCGGGTCACGATCGAGCGCATTACGAAGATAGCGATATTCCCAACGAGGAAACGACTCAACGACCAACACTTTCAAGGATTCCTTGCGAATCGAAATCGGAACCGACAACGTATTGTTGTCGGTCATCAACTCACCATCTGTCTCTGGAATAGACAACGTCAAGGTGTATTCACCGACTTTTTTAGGCGTCCAAGTCAATGTCTCCCGCATCCGTCCGTTGGCGAGAACTTCAATTTCCTTTTCAACTTTGCCGCCGCCCGAAGACGACAAAGATGCCACCATCGGTGTTCGCGTTGCCATCGTACTGGCAATCGTAAATGGAATGCGAATTGGTTTATTGACCACGCCAAAAGTGGGCGCATCGAGCGCCGCGATCTCAAGATCCGGCAAGGCGTTTTCACTGCCAACCGCAATCGTAAACGTAGGAACACCAGCCATTCGCAAACGGGTTGCCGCCTTGGTTGGTGAACCACCGACATTCCAACTTCCGTCGGAAAGCACCACAACGCCACGCAGGTTCGAGTGCTTCTCAATCGCCGAGTTCAGCGCCCCGTTCAAATCCGTTCCTTGTGCTGAGTCAGGCAACTCCGAAGAAAACGGGACCTTTACGACTTTTACTTTGTCGGCAACAGACGCCCACACTTCCTCGTCAAGCAATGCATCAACACGCTCCTCTCGCCGGAGCGGTTTGGCAGTCGGGTTCGATCCATCAATAACATCCTGCGTTTTCATGCTGGCCGAAACGTCCCCCATCACAACCAATACGGGATCCTCATCCGGAAGGTACTGCTGCATCCACTCGGGCTGGTTGATCGTAATGGCAACCAAGACGACTAACAGCATGCGCAGCGATTCCAAGAAACACATGCCACGCGAAAACTGGGACCGCTTCAGCGTGATCCAGGAAAACAGAGCCGTTACGACTACCAAAACGACACTAAAACCGATCGTAAACGGCGTACCCAACATTGAAAACCACTGTGAGTCAATCATGCTACGGCCCTCATTGCTTCGTTCTCGATTTTTGGTTCCAACTTTGGCGGCAAGCAAAAAATCACTTCCGCCAACAGCGCCAATCCCATCAAAACGATGAACAGCTTCCAAACTTCGGAAGCCAGCGATCTCTCACTACCGAGCTTGTCTTCAATAACATGAAAATCAAGGCCTTCAAACAAGACGCCCAGCTGCTCCGTCGTCAAACTTTCCGTGGCCGCCTCGCTGGAGGGGCGGTTGATTGCAATGTACTGATCCGACGAACCGTATACGCCAGCCACAAACGGACGGTCTTCGGCAAGCGTGGAAGCCCGACGGGAGGAGACGGATTTCATTTCGGCTGCGCGACGGGCCAATTTTGACCCCGCAGCAAACTGTTTCGCAGCACCAACGGAGGCGGCACCCGAGACCAACGCACGATGCAACATGGCATAAATCACAACGCCGTTTCGGGCCAAACTGGAATGCGTGCCGAGGGGCAATGTCGAGCAAAAATAGGCACCACCCGCATCGGTCTGCTTGCGAGTCAATAACGGCTGCCCTCCACCCAAGCGGGCCAATACCCGGCCTCCGAGCTTGGGTCCGCAGCATTGGTAGATTCTCAGCTCATCTACCGGCAAGGGGGCACCTGCCAGCGTCTTCCGGAGCAAGTCTTCTTCGTTCTGCCAAAAGTCAACGACCTGTTGAGTTTCATCAACATTTTCCCAATCCGCCCAAGACACTCCTTTGAACTGAGAATCGTCCGCATGATCAGGCGGGAAAAAGACAGCGACTCGACCACTGTTGATAAAACTTTCTACCTGCTTGGCAAATCGGCCCTGAGGCAGCGGTGCATGCCACAACAGCAGTGAAACTTCACTCCAGTTGATCTCGCCCAACTGATCCGTCGTGAACGTTTTTGATTCAAACTTCTCGTTCGGATCAGACGAAACCGAACAGACTATTTGCAGCGAATCAACCGCCCGTGGATCATCTGAAACGATGACCGTTTGGCGAACCGCCTGCTCCGCAAAAGCAAAGTAAAAAACATTGTCGCTGTTGTTCGAATCAGCCGGAAGCTCGACTTTCCCCCAACCAAGCTTCGACTCTGCGTCTAGCGGGATGCGGTGGCCTGCCAAGACAGTCTCTTCGCTGTCGATCGACAAACTGACTACCGACCGCGTTCCATTGATCGTAATTTCGACGGGAACTCGCTGCTCCTGGCCAGCCTCACCCGATTGTTTGACAATGATATCCAAAACCAACTCAGGCCCCGACGGGGATTCGACTCGCTTTGCCGACTCAATCTTGATGGCAAGATTGTCAACAGGAGACGCCGAGTAGTCCAAAACATGCAAGCGAACCCCCTCCAGTTCGGAAAACCCGCTTCGCAAGGCTGCCCAACGACTACTTTCAAAATCCCAGTCATTTTTCCGGGCATCGGAGCAAATCCAAATATCAGTTCGGCCCGTAGCGTTTTCCGATATATAGTCGAGAGCCGCCTGTACCATCTGTGGAATATCCGACTCCGAATCGGTGCCTTCGGTCTTTGGCAGTTCCAGCAGAGATTTCGCATTCGAAACCTCGGTCGGCTGGCTGGTCGTGCTTTCGATCAACACCAGTCGCTTGGTACCGTCCATCGCACCGATCATGTCAACGACTTTATTTATTGCCGCTGAAATTTTCGTTTCGCCCGTTTCAAATTTTTGCTGCTGCATGCTGGCTGACCGGTCAAGCAACACGATCACTGTTTCTGGTTTTCCACCAGCGAGTGCACCAAACCAGCCGGTTGCCAAAGGCCGCGCGATGCCAAAGATCAAACCCGCCATCACCAGCATCCGAGCCGCCATGATGGCCCAATGTCTCAAGCGAGCCATCCCTTTGCTCATTTTCCGCGCGGTCAACAGGAACATCATCGCACCCCAGTCGATCGTCCGGTGCCGCCGTTGATTGATCAAGTGAATCAAGATCGGCAGCCCTATCAATGGGAGGGCAAGCAATAAAATTGGATTGAGGAAAATCATGTACTATGCAGAGTGTGTAATTATTGTTTTCGCGGCAGATTTTTCTCGTAGAGATTCGGGAGTCGCTATTTCTTGACAAGAACGATGGCCCCTATTTGACATGCGTCAAATGTTGCTTTTTTGCGCCATCAAAATCCTCGTTTTTTGACACTAAATCCCGTTTGCTGGAATGCAAGACTCAACTCGGAAGTCGATGTTCAACGTCGACGATGAGCTTTATTCATCGGATTGGTGCTCCAGCGCTGCATCAATAAAACCCATTATTCTATCCGCAGGAATAACGTAGGTTTGCGTGCGACTGAACCGTGCAATATTGACTCCAACAAATCCTCCCGTTGTCGTGAATACAGGTCCGCCACATTCTCGGGGCAGAATATGCCCATCATGAACGTAAACGCGTTTGAATCCGGATCGGATATTGCTTTTGCCACCTGCAAATTCGTCTGCAATATGCATGCTGCCCATTTCGTTCATGTCTACATCTCGAGGGCGAGAGCCAAGCTTAATGTCCTTGGACATTTTGACTTCACCTCGCAAGACCTGGACCTGAATCATGTCTCCCGGTTTGAATTTGGAAAGTTGTGTAATCAAGTCAAACGGTTCATGCAACGGCTCGTTTGCGACAACAAGAATGACATCGCCAATTTCCAAACCTGCTTTCTCAGCAGCGCTATCCTTGACGACTTCGGTCAAAACAACCTGTCCGTCGTCTCCTTCGCCTGGCATGACACCAAAGAATCCGATTCCCACCATGCTGAATTCTTTACACCCGAGAACACTGACTTCACCGGCGTTCTTCGGATGGGGCGTTAACAAAAACTCACCCGCAATCCCGTTGTCTGGGCGGGTAAATTCAGCCGGGTTTTTAATCCCGGCCATTGGCAACTCGATTCGCATCAGAACGATGTCGTTTTCATCGTCCCTCGCGATAATTGTTGCCGTTTCCGGTTCCTTGTTTTCGGCCAATACTGTTGGAGACTTTCCAACAAGTGAACTCTTGCTGACAATGAGCGTCGTCGAATCAATCGAAAAAATTGTGCCCAGAGCTTTCCTGGTCTTGCCTGACAACTTGCTCTCAATCGAAACGCAATAGTCGTCAAGTTTCGATTCGAGTTCTGTGAACTGTTCTGGCAGATTTTCAAGTTGAGGAATGGCTGCGATTTGCGATTGTTCGATGCGCGAGTAGTCAGCCTTTGGATTCGTTTGGTCTCGTGGGATTTTCGAGAAATCGATGGTTTGGGATTTTTGGTCGCCTGATCGTGTGAATTTTATTTCTACCTGCGACTCCTTCAGGAGGTAACTTCGGTAGCAAAGGTTTTCCAGTTGGTTTGAATTGGAAACACGACTATCGCCGATCGAGACGATTCGATCATTTTTTTGAAACCCATTCGTCTCTGCCCATCCGTCGGGAGTGATCTTTGAAATTCGAGCCCCACGGCTTTCGCGTGTTGCTTTCTCAGGCCCATGTTCATGCTGCCCAGGCCCATGTTCATGCTGCCCAGGCCCATGTTCATGCTGCCCAGGCCCATGTTCATGCTGCCCTATCATCATCATGCTGCCACGGCTCAAACGCCATCCCCAATTGGGCTCGTCCTTGATACGTCTGGCGTGAAATTTTTCACCTGAGATAAGCTGATTCCAATAGCGCCGAAAAACATCAACCGGAACTTCGTAGTTCTTCTGTAGTTTCTCGTCAATTTGTGAATGAACGCCGATCAAACGACCATTCATGTCAAACAAGGGCCCTCCGGAATCTCCCGGCTCCATTAGACATGTTGATTGAATAAAGCCAAACCTGTCTGAGGCCACTTCCGCGATTCGTCCCACTCGCACGACGACTCCTCGGTCTTTGTCGTAGCCCCCGCTATGGCCGAGACTAATGCACGGCTGGTTGACTTTCAGTTCGGCCGACCAGCCCAATTCAACTGTTGGCAACTCAGCGCCGTCCAGCTCATTTTTGTTAATCTGTACCAGACCACAGTCAAGTGTCGGCTCGAGGCCCAGTCCCCTGGCTCCCAGCTCTCTGCCGTCTGGAAGGACGATCGTTAGCTTGGAATCCGGCTCCATCACGCAGTGTCCCGCAGTTACAACGAGCCCGTCTTTTGAGACGATAACAGCCGTCGCTCCGCCCATCTGCTCATCACCCTCTTGGAAAAGCGCGACGGTTGCGGGCTTGACCATGTGCAAGACTGACTTCACTTGTGCTTCGAGTAACTCGGCATCAAACTCCCCTGACGAGGTCTGGCTTTGCCCTGCTGCCTTCTCGTTTGTCTGGCAATACACCGTGCTCAGTGATGACAGGCAAAACAAAATAGGCGTGAGGGCTATTAAGATAGCGGACAATTTCATGCTGAACCTTTTTGGAAACGAAATACAGAACGGGTTTGGGCAATTATTTCTTGCGACTACCTTTTGGGGCTCTTCCCAACAAGAATTTGGCTAACACATCACCGTAATCTTGTTCGATACGGACTCGGTTGTAATCAACCGCCGCATCCTGGACGATCTTTTTCATGTCACTCAAATAATTCTTAACTGCCTTGCGGTACTCGGCAGCAACGATGCTGGGGTCGGCAAGCGTTGGGGGACCTCCTTCGAGATCGACAAAACGCATCGGGCGATCAAACTCAAACGCGAGTTCGCTCTCTTCGAGCAAGTGAAAAACGACGACATCATGGTTGCGAAAACGCAAGTGTTGAAAGCACTTTTTCAACTCGGACGGCTCAAGAAAGAGATCCGAAATAATGACAACCAATGCTCGCTGCCGGATTTTTTCAGCCGCTTCGTGAAGTGCTTCGGCGAGCCCCGTTTCTCCTTCGGCTCGAGTTTTTCCTAATTCATCGAGTACGTTTCGCAAATGCGAGGCGTTCCGTTTCGGCTGAATCTCATTGTGAAATCCTTGCCCGGCACAATATAAACCGACGGCATCTCCTTGTTGCGATGCAAGATACGCTAGCGAACCACCAAGCTTGCGGGCATAGTCGAGCTTTGAATGGTCTCCACCCCCCGTAAAATTCATGGAGCCACTGGTGTCGACGACCAAGCACATTCGTAAGTTAGTGTCGGCTTCGAATTCTTTGATATAGTATCGGTCACTCCGGCCGTAGGCGCGCCAGTCCAGACGCCGCGTATCGTCACCCGGAACGTACTTTCGGTACTCGGCGAATTCGAGGCTTGAGCCACGGTGGGGACTTCGATGCATCCCCGTCACGCCCCCCAACATCGGTAACCGTGAATGCAGGGGAAGCGCCTTGAGACGCGAGAGAACTTTTTGATCTAGAAAGTCTGACACGATCGGATTAGCCTTCCTTGCTGAGGTCGTCGACCAGTCGCGAAACGATATCTCGACTGCTCATCCCTTCGGATTCGGCCGCAAACGTTGTCAGCACGCGGTGAGTCATCACGGGTTGGGCCACTTCGAGGATGTCTTCTAAACGGACCATGTAGCTTCCATGAATCGCCGCTCGCGATTTCGCACCAATGATCAAATACTGCACGGCCCGAGGGCCCGCCCCCCAGCCGACCAATGGCTTGAGCCAATCAGGAGCATCTTCGGTGTCGGGACGCGAACGGCGAACCAAGTCGGTTGCAAATTCATAAATATGATCGGGAACTGGAACTCGTCGCACAAGCTCTTGAAACCGAATAACTTCTTCGCCCGTCATGATGTGCTCAAGCGAAGGAAGTTCCGCCCCGGTTGTCGAGCGAGCGATTTCAATCTCTTCGCTTCGGCTCGGGTAATCGACTTCGATGAGAAACATAAATCGGTCGAGCTGGGCTTCCGGAAGTGGATAGGTTCCTTCTTGCTCGACAGGGTTTTGGGTTGCCAGCACAAAGAAAGGCTTATCGAGCTGGAAGGTCTTCCCAACGACGGTTACCTTGCGTTCTTGCATCGCTTCGAGCATCGCGGCCTGTGTTTTTGCCGGAGCACGATTGATTTCATCCGCCAAAACAATGTTGGCAAAAATGGGGCCTTTGATAAACTCAAATTCTCGTTTCCCAGTCGATGAATCTTGCAAAATGTCGGTGCCAGTGATGTCCATTGGCATCAAATCAGGCGTGAACTGGATTCGGGAAAAATCGAGCGAAAGCGTCTCCGACAAACAACTGACCAACAGTGTTTTTGCCAACCCAGGCACACCCATCAAGAGTGCATGACCGCGACCGAACAGGCATATCGCTAGCCGCTCGATCACGTCTTCCTGGCCGACGATTACCTTGCCCAATTCGGACTTTAGTCGTTGGTAGGATGCGCCCAATTGATCGATCGCGGCGACATCATCGGTCCCCATGGTCGTATTGTTAGTTGTCGTATTCATGTGTATCCAAATTAAATATTGTTTCGTGGCAATTTGCCTGGTCTTGTATATTGCTGCCGCTCATTCGTCGTCTTCGTCTTCGTCTTCGTCTTCGTCGTCGTCGTCGTCGCCAATTGCGAATCCACGACGACCTAGCCCTGATTCTTCACCCCAGTGAACGCCTCCCAACCTCTCATTCTTGGCGGCTTCCAACGCCTTAAGTTGTGATTCGGTCAGCTGCGATTCAATCAAGCCTGGAATGGCAGTGCTTTGAGAAACCATCGCGCGAGCGGCCTTGATCGTCGCCGGCTCATTTTCAGATATGCTCTGTTTCAATTCGTTCATAATTTGCTCGCCGATACTCGCAAACTGTGCCTCGGTTAGAAACAACTGACTATCGAGCTTCGCAACGAGAGCAGCGATGGCGGTTTTCACCAATGATTCGTTTCGATGGCGCGCCCACCCTTCAAAAGCGGCAACCTGTTCTTTCGACAATGCCCTCTTGACCGAACTTCGCCATAAAGAATGGTTTTCAACGGCATTTTCAAATCGAGTCGCAATATCAACAACGCCAACACCTGAACGAGCTGCACCGAAAGGGATCAATTTGTCCACAGTGCGTTTACTAAGCTCCTTTTGAGTCTCCTTGACCCATTCTTCCCGGCCTTTCTCTGGCTCCATCAACTCGCTGCTGTAGATAAACAATTCCAGTTGTTCTCGACCGTTGCCAATTCGTTTCGACGTCACCCCTCGGATCGCAACACCTAGTTTCTTGACGTCAGCCTCCGTCAACTTGCAAACACTCGTCAGCTGTTCGACCTGCAATTCCAAACGAGACAAAATCCACTGGCGTTCCTGTTTTTCCCAAGCGTCCAGCGTTTTTTCCAAGTCGACTTCACCAAAATCTGACAGAGTAACATTTCCATTCCCATCAATTCCCATGCCTTGTCCACAAAGAGGAGCTGTCGCAGCTGTCATTACAAACGCAAGCAAAATGGCCATTCCTGGTGATTTCATCGTGATCTCTTTTGAACTAATTGGCCGGAGCGAAAAAACGCCTGAGTTACAAGGTCTTGATCTGTGCCAGACACGCAGACATCTAAGGCGAAAACCTTGGATAGCTCGCCTGTTTTTTCATGCTACAACTCGTCTTGATGTGCGCCGACAAAATCCGGTTGGGCCGAAAAAACTACAATCTTCCAGAGAATGGTTGCCGTTTCTCCCGTGCGAGCACCGCTTTTGCAGCAAATCAAAGGTAAAGTGGTAGGTGTGATCGGTGATTCGCCAGAATGCTGGATAGAATTGTGACGGGCCAAGAACGATTGAAAAAGAGAGTCCTTTTCGCCGGAGAAGTATTGTGACCGATGTAACGCGAATCATTGAGGCTGTCGCCGCAGGCAAAGCGAGTGCCACCGAAGATTTGTTGCCCGTGATTTATGACGATTTGAGAAATGTCGCGGCTGCGCGATTGTCGCGAGAATCAAGCGACCACACGCTCCAGCCAACTGCACTTGTCCACGAAGTCTACATGCGACTTGTTGGGCCCCACGGCGACAACTGGCAAAACCGGGCACATTTCTTTGGGGCCGCATCGGAAGCAATGCGGCGAATCTTGATTGATCATGCCAAGAAGAAGAAGCGAAGAAAACGAGGCCGCGATTTCGTTCGCGTTACGATTGATGAAATGATGCTCGCCGACAATACCGAGTCGGATGAGTTGCTGGCTCTCAATGAGGCACTTCTGGAGCTAGAACTACTGGATGCCCAAAAAGCAGAACTCGTTAAGCTTCGTTTTTTTGGTGGCATGAAATTAGGCGAAGCGGCTGAGGTTCTTGGTATCCCTCGTCGTACCGCAGATCGTTATTGGGCCTATGCACGTGCCTGGCTGCAACGCCATATCGCCGAGCACGAGGAGTAACAACCGACATGCGTACCGTTGACATTCAAGAACAGGAAATATTCTTGCAAGCACTCGAGATCAGATCCTCGATTGAGCGCAAGGACTTTGTCTATCAGGCATGCGGCACCAACGCAAACCTCCGCTGCCGAGTCGAGAATCTGCTCACACTACAAGAGACGGGTAGTTTCATTCTTGACAAGCAAATCGGACTCAACTCGATTGGCGAGATCACGACCGATCCCGAGGGAATTGCTGATCTTACCGGCAATACGCTTGGCCACTACCACTTGGTTCGCTTGATTGGAACTGGCGGGATGGGGGACGTCTACTTGGCCGAACAAAAGTCGCCCATCCGGCGCAGAGTGGCCGTCAAAGTTGTTAAGCTGGGGCTCGACACCAAGAGTTTTCTGACTCGGTTTTCTGCCGAACGACAAGCTTTGGCCATCCTGGATCATCAAGGCATCACAAAAATATTCGATGCCGGATCGACTCCAACGGGACGGCCATATTTCGTCATGGAATTGGTGTCAGGAAAACCGATCGGAAAATACTGCGATGAGAAACGTCTTCCTCTCCCCAAGCGAATTGAGATTTTCCTGAAACTATGCAGCGCAGTTCAACATGCCCACCACAAAGGGATCATTCACAGAGACCTCAAACCATCCAATGTCTTAGTTTGCACAAGAGATGGTGAACTGGTTCCAAAGATCATTGATTTTGGAATCGCCAAGGCAACTTTGAATCGCGAGCCGGGACAAACAGACCTAACAAGATCGGCATGTATGATCGGCACGCCCGAGTACATGAGCCCGGAGCAAACTGATACGCAGGGCGCCGACCACGATGTCCGAACTGACATCTATTCTCTGGGGGCCATTCTGTACGAATTGGCCACTGGATCGACACCGTTCGAAATGGAAAATTTATCGCAAAAGAACGTGTTTACGGTGCGCGAGATTGTCCAAACCCGGGCCATCGAGGCACCTTCAGAACGATGTTGCAGACTTGCTGATACCAAGCCTCACGTTTTTCGTGATCGAGAATCAAATCCAAAGATGCTGCGATCTGAATTGAAAGGAAACCTTGACGCAGTCATTCGCAAGTGTCTCAGCAAAGACCGCTCGGAACGCTATGACTCCGTAGGGCATCTTTCGTCCGACCTCAAGCGGCATCTCGATGGCTTGCAGGTAGAGGCAGTCACCGTTTCGAGGCTAACATCAGCGATTCAATTCGTAAAACGCCACCGAGTCGTTGCGACTGTTGCATTGGCATGCGCTCTGGTTCTCTCGGCGGTTACGGCGTGGAGTGTTATGTCTTCAATCCGCGCAAACCGGCTTGCCGAAAAAGCAATCTTCGCGGAATCTTTGGCAAAAACCCGGCTTGCCGAAGCTAACAATGCCAGGCTTAGTGCCAGCCTGGAAAAGAGCCGCGCCGATTCGGTCGAAAAAAAATATGCCCAGCAGAACCGTGAGTACCGCAACGAAGGAGCCATGCTCCGCGCCGTTGCACGCTACAACCGAGAAATTTCGGATGCACCAAACTCAAACCATCCCTACGCCTTGTCGCGTTCTCTACTTGCCAGGTTCCGTGGCCAGATTGCGGACCTGTTACCCGTTTCCACAGATGACGAATCAAATGACGGCGACGCCGTATTGTTGAAGTTGATTTTGGAAGAGCAAAGAATGGAGTTCGGAACGTCAGACATATTGGTCGCCGATACGTTGGACCTGTTGGGAGAAATCAACCTGAATTCGGGTGACGCAACTCAGGCAATTGCATTTTTACGCGAGAGTCTGTTTGTTCGCACAGAAATAGATATTCAAGAAAGCACGCGAATATGGACGTTGATTTTATTAGCAACCGCTTTGCAAAAGACGGGAACTCAGGTCGAAGCTCAGTCCTATGTCGACTCAGCAATTCGTTTGTTAGATCAGTTTCCCGATGAAACGCGGTACCGCCAACTTCTGGATAATCTGCAAAGGGAACAGTAAATTATCTCCAACTAGATCTCAATCCATTTTTCTCCGAGACAACATACGATGCGGTTAATACTAATAACTCTGATGGCAATAATGCTTGCCCAACTCTCTCTGCAATTGGAGGGCCAAGACACCCAGATAACGGCACCCGATATTGTCGTCAAATCAGAATCTCCGATTGTCATCGGGGCAACTTTCAAAATCACTTCGAGCGTTTTGAAAGCAGACCGTGAATTGAATGTTTGGTTACCGCCAGGATACGAGGAAGGTAAGAAAAAGTATCCGGTCCTGTATGTTATTGATGGAGGACTTGACCAGGACTTCCTGCACATTAGCGGATTGTCTCAATTGGCTGTAATCAATAACAACTACCATCCTTTGATCGTGGTTGGGATCAAAACGGAAAACCGTATCGACGAATTAACGCAAAAACCGGTCGATCCACGCTATGTTCGAACGCCTCCGCGCGGTGGAAAGTCCGAGTTGTTCATGGATTACATCTCCCAAGAAGTCATTCCGTTTGTTGAAGGCAAATACCGTGTGAATGATCGACGTGCTGTCGTAGGAGAGTCGTTGGGTGGGCTGTTTATTGCTGAAGTATTCTTGCGGCGCCCCGCTATGTTTACTGACTACATTTGTGTTAGCCCCAGTCTTTGGTGGGATGACAGGGCGTTGGCCAAAGATGCAAAAGCGTTGTTGGCCAACCACGATGACCAACCTCGACAATTGTATCTAACGATGGCAGACGAAGGCGGGACCATGCAAAGCGGTTTAGACACGGTGATGGCTGCCATCAAGGAAAACAAACCGGCTGGTTTGAAATGGTCGTACATGGATCGCCGCAAAACGGAAACGCATTCGACAATTTATCATGGTGCCGCGCACGACGCGTTGCGATCAATTTTTGATATTCCAGCAACGGTTTACCCAGGCCCAGAGCCTTGGTATCTGACCGAAGGCGGACAGCCTCCGAAGGAAAAAGAATAGGAAAGAAGTTAGATTGGCCGTTTTTCTGCTGCATCAAGGTCGTGCTGCCAATTGAGAACGCCCACATCAACTTCGTTATCTTCAGCAAGTTTACCAGCACTGCCATCCATCGACGCCGTCGTGACTGCCCTAATATTATTGCCAGAAAAAAGAGACAAATGCATTGGGCCTATCGGTATCCGGATCGCCAACAAGAAGTACTTTACCCTCAAGCTTCTTCGTTAGTGCAGCCTCATGCTCACCACCATCCTGCGCTGTCAAACCTGAAGGGAAAGAAATAACAAGGCATCCGAGCCACTTTAAGATGCCCTCGCTGTTCTGAGGAAAAATCAGGCGCAATTTTTCTTTCCAGGAGGGAGTTTACTCTCAGATACAGATCTACGAAACGACCCATCCTGAAGTTCAACCGGAGAATCTAATGAGCCTCTCATCACATAAAAAAGTTTGCTGGATTTTCGGGCTGACACTGCTTTTATTCGGAAGCGTGATGAACACCTTGGCGAGCGCGCAGGAAGCCGCGCCGCGATTGAGGGTCTTGACCTACAGTATTCATCACGGGACAGGAACCGACGGGGAATTCGATCTCGAACGCTTGGCCAAAACAATCAACGACTCGAAGCCCGACATCGCAGCGTTCCAAGAGGTTGACAACAACACAAAGCGCTCGCCTGACACCGGCCAAGCAGGTCAATTGGGCAAACTAACGGGATTGAAACATGTATTCGGCAAGGCGATGTATTTTTCGTCTGGCCAATACGGCGTGGCGATTCTCTCACGATTTCCATTGGATCAGGTTAAGAACTACCCGTTGCCATATGACTTTGGACAGGAACCGCGAACTGTTCTTTCCGTAAGGGGCCAGCCCAAGAATGGTCTTCCCGATTTTGTTTTTGCAGATACGCATTTGTGTCACAACAACGCTGAAACACGTCTTCAGCAAACACAACAACTCAATGCAGTTCTTCAATCAGCCGATGGCCTCAACGCACTCCCTGACAGTTCTCCAATAAAAGTCCTACTCGAAAAATGTTGGACTGACGCGATTTCTCCTAAATCCAGGATAGATCATGTCCTTTATCTACAGAAAGATCTCTGGAAAGTTCTTGAGATTACGATTGTCGATGACAAGGTATTAGCATCTGATCACCGGCCGGTATTGGCCGTTTTAGAATGGCACGGCAACCAGGAAAAAAAACGCGAATTCAAACATCCTGGTATCAGCAATACCCAACAAGAGCTGGAGTCTATTCGCTATCGAGCAAATTCGGATGACGATAGTCTGGTCAAGCAAGGATGGAACCAGTTACTAAAATCGAAACTGTCGAGCCTTTCCTATTCGCCCTCTCCTCACGTGCGGCCCGTGGTTGTGGGAAGCCGAAGTGGACCGGATGAACGAGACTTGCACAATGACGCGGTCGCAGCCTATGCCCATGCGTTGCAATGGGTGATAACGGAAGACAAAAGACACAGTGCCAAGGCAATTGAGATTCTCAACGCTTGGTCAGCAGTGCTGGAAGACATCGTACCGCAAAAGGGAAGCCCCAAAGTCCAGGATCATTTGGAGGCTGCCTGGTATGGCCCATTGTTCATGTCGGCAGCCGAGATTATCAGACACTACAACAACGGTGCAGCTGGGTGGTCGCAAACCGACATACATCAGTTCGAAAAACTTGTAGCCGTCTTCAAAAAAGAGGCGCTCCAGTGGAGTGGCTCTGCATCATGCCCTAACCAGGGAATTTCAGTTGCCTTTCACCGGATGGCATTGGGTGTATACACGGACGATCAATCGCTTTACCAGTCGGGCCTGAACCTGTTTGTGAATGATATTCTGAAGACAGACGATCCTGTTCGTATCGCGATTCTTCCCAGCGGCGAAGTTTGGGAGATTAACCGTAAACAAGGCGGCGATTGCGGGCATGCCAGCTACAACATCGAAGGCATTCTCAATCTCTCTGAAATGGCTTGGATCCAAGGCGATGATATCTACAGCCTGAAAATTGACGGCGAGAAAGTACCACGAATCCTAAAAGGCGTCGAGTACATGGCAAGGTGCATCGTTGCCGGTCCTGTTCAGACGACAAAAGAGGGGCTTGTTGGATGCACGCGTCTGCGCCCGGTGTCCTATGAAGCCGCGCTCAATCACTACACTAATCGACTCCAGAACTACACGCTCCCTTTTACCGAAAAACTGCTGCGAGAAAAGATCCGCCCGTCGGACGGTGTCGGTGGGAAGTTTCTTCCCTGGGATACACTGACACATGGAGATATTTCAAAGCCGGTCAAACAATAACCGGTTCACTTGGATCACCGAACTGGATAGGCGGTGCCGGTGGCCAGGAAATGTCTTATTATCGAAACCGTTCGGGTAGTCTGGGGGCTCACTACAGCCAGATTCAATCGCGAATAATAGTGCGAATTGCCCTATGGTATGTCAGCAGCAATGCGGTTGTCAAAGATCTCCGATTTACCGGGATTTACCGATCGGCTAGATTATTGGCGATTCTCTTCAACGATTTCGTCTTCAAACAAAATGTCTTCCGTCGAAGCTGTTTCGATTGTTAGCCCAATGAGCCGCCCGGTGTTAGTGTTGAGATCGGAGGTGCGGGCGATTCCTTTGACAAATACTTTTGTGGGGAGCCCGGCCGCTTCGTTTCTTGAAAATTCCTGAAGGAGTTTCTGCTGGCGTGCATCCTTCGGCGTGTGAATGGCGAAAGATGATCCTGCGGCGCTTGACGATCTTGCCTTCAAGCTGAATTGCCATGTCGTTGGGGTGGGGCCGTCGTCCATCCCAATGGGGCAGACATTTGAGTAATCGACGAAGCCCCAAACTTTGATTTCCTTTCCAACAATCGTCAATTTCGTTTGGTTGTTGTCGACAAACCCACCTTTGGTGAATGACGATGCTGCAACATAGTCGCCGATCTTTTTGTCGTTACCGATCAAGTTGCAGCCAGACATCAGAATGGGCAAAACAATCAAGGTTAGCGTTAGCAGTGTTGCACCTGCAAATAATTTGTAATAGTTCATGGTTTTCCCCAAAATGGAAGCGTCCGACTGATTGTTTAGATCTTGAAAAATGGTCTCCCGACAGCCGGTAATCGCCTATTGGACTATCAGAACCCTGAAACGTCGGTACCATCCGATGAGGAGGTCCACCTGATTTCATGGGTTTTTCGCAATTATCCCGCACACCTTCGTCACTTACCGTTGCGTAAACAAACCGTACTACTCGAACAAAAATTGATGGGCCAGACTCCCGCACAAATCGGGAACCTCTCGACGCGAATTGATTCTTCGCGGGCATGTGGCAAAGTACGCAATCTCGACAGCAGAGTTAATTGGCGAGGCCTATTTCTCGCAGATGAAAGAGCCTACAAAGCAGGCTGGAATGACCCATTGATTGCTAAGACCGCCGCTGGTCTCACTGAGAAAAAAGTATCGTAGCTGTTCTGCTTGAAAGACTCAAACTGCCGGACCTTGATTTTTTTCAGGAGCGCAAGCGACTGAAAAAATCGGCTCTTCGGCGGAATCTGTGGTTTCGTTTGACAAGACCTAACCCCGAGACCTCAGCTCCGGATCGACGGAAGGGGCTCACGAGGCACATTGAGATTTCAATGGCTATTTTCGTTGGCAAGTAAATCTGACTATCGAGTTGTTTGAGTCTATAAAACCCGACTCGCCGTGAAAAAGCCGTACGAAACCAACCTATCGATCAAAAGTTTCCCACAGATTCTTCCGAAGAGGCAAAAAATTAAGGTCCAGCAAGATCTTGTAGTTGACCTAAGCTGCACTTGTGTCGCCAAAAAGCAGTAGATAGCATTCTTTGTATGAGTTCCGTTGGCAAGGTGTAGGCTTTGAGTCGCCTTATCGAAGGCGGCGAATAGTTGCGATTGTGTGTATGGCAAGTAATATTACAGGAAATTGGAACCCAAAATATGAAGCTCCTGCCTTTTTGTATCACCTGGGTAATTCTTGGGCTTGTTTCTTTCATAACGACCTCGGCCGATGAACACGATATTGATGTCGAAGACGCCACGCTGATTGAATACGATGAAGCGGCTAATGCCGAGTACTCAAAACTGTTCAGCATACGGCTGACAAAGAAAATACGTATCGATCCCGCAGGCGGCAAACCCCATAGCATTCAATTTGCAATTGTTGATGAGGGCACCAATGGCTACATCAGCCACGGTGTAACGGACCAATTTCGCAATGAGGATCTGACCATTGGTATCCCGGTAGATCGTGATCCCGTTGCCTTGATTTCGTACCCTCCGATAAAGAAAGGGGGCAAAAGGATTGTCAAGCGATACCTTCTAAAACAACGGTGTTGAGGGTCGCTTTTTTATGGCTCCGTGCGAGCTCCCAAGAATTGCGGCAGAGGTGTGGCAAAGGTATTGGTTTATTTCCCTGAGTGCTCCTTAAAGCCAACTCCGGTGAAAACAACCTATTCGGTCGGCATGGACAAAGATCCCTGGCCCTTGGTGCGAGAGGTTTCGTTTGAAGATGGCCCTCCCCAAGAATACGATGTAACAATTCGGAAAAACGATGCGATGATCCTTAGCAAGACGGTTAAGCCGCAACAGGCATTCGAGACAGTGCTTCCAGGATCTGGGGTTTATACCATCACCTACACAGCCATGGGTTTTGCGGAATTGTTCCAAGTGGTTGAAATTCGCGGTGGAAAGATCCTGAGCGGCGAGAATCAAACAGTAATGTTGTTCCGTTGTCGGTTTGTTGAGATGCGATACCAACACAGCAGTACTGGCGACTTCGACGGTAAAAACGCGAAAACCATATTATGGCCTACTGATACAGGGGATGACTTGCTCGTAGACTGGGGAATTGACCTCGGCGGCGACGATCAGGGAATGCCTGTGCCTTTGCTGAGCTATCACAATTGGTCGAAAACGAATGGGCTCCGTGTCTTGTCCATCCCCTTTCCTGACGTGATATCTGCTCCCAAGGAAGGCTATAAGCCAACGGCGGGCATGACGATTGCTGTTGGAAAAACCTACATCTTCCGAAGTGAGCAATCCGGCAAAACGCTTTTTACAAAAATGGAAGTCGTTGCAATTACCAAGCAGCGACGACCTTTGGCAAGGGAGCGACATACCAACGATCATTGATCGTTCTTGATAATAATCAGCGTGACGAAGAACTTTGATGGGCCGAGGCAATTTCCGGTCCAATACGCCATGGGTATGTCTCGCCCGTTTCTTCGGCCCACGTTGCTCGTTGACTAAGTTTGCCATCACAGTCATCTGACAAACACAGCACAACCTCGTACGTGATCTTGAAGGACCTCTGGCGAATCTTCACTTGAAGGTTGGAGCGCATTTTTCTCTTTCATGGTGGTCTCCCCATTGGCTACTACCGACGTGTCAGGTTATTGACCATGTTCGGTGCTGGAAAGATAGAATGGGTATTCCTAGCGGGCATGATGCGACAAACCAAGTTTGAAGAACCAAGAAAGTTCAACATTCACTCAGTTTTCAAAACCCGTAATTGAGCAAAACGATTCCGTGTAAACTCATCTTTCGCGGAACCAGTACAACCTAAAGAAATATGATGAAAACCTACAAACATTTAGGCTTGGCTGTTCTTCTAACCTGTTCAATAGCTGGGACGGCGGTCTTTGAGTCAAATCAGTTTAGAGATGACAAAAAAGGGGGGACGTCCAATAATAAGGACGGAATTTCTTTCTCCGAGACGCACGTTCGGCAGTTTTTGCCGGTCAACTTTACTCGACCGGGCAAGAAAAGTGTGAAGTTATTGGTGAATGTTCCCGCTGCCTATGCGGGAGCCAAGCTACGGGTGGGCGAATGGATTCCCCAGGAGGGCAGGGCGCATTTCGTGGAGGTGGTGCTCCGTAGCACAAAGGGAACGGATAAGTGGATCACGGTGGGGGATGTTTATTTTCAAGAAGCAGGCACGCGGCTGGTCTACCTGCAGGCAATGGAGCTGGCGGCAAATGGTGAACTTGGATTTGTGAAGAAAATTGACATCTCGGGCGAAGGCGAAGTGAAGCGAGGTTATTTTCAGTTAGGACAGTTTTCGGCGATCGATTTTAGGGCACCGACGGTGCGAGATTGCACGGCGAAATATACTGAGACGCTCACTAGCGACTGGCCGGTACTAAACGGCGGCGGATGCGCGCGGATGACGGGTTTGAGCGGAGGCTATGTGAAGGTGATGGGGCCCATCGGGACGTCGATCTGGAATTCCAATGGCGGAAATCCGCTTCCAGTTGTCGCCCCCAACGGAGCCGGATATTTCTCCAATGAAGGAAGTGGAACGGGAACCAAACGCTACGATTGGAACAACGGAGGATATCGAATGGCATCGTACGCCACCCGGACGAGCGCGGGCACGATGGACGGGGATGTGATCACTTCCGTGTGTGGCCGGGTTATTGGCGAGCCGTGGCATCTGGCGGGTAGAATCAGGGAATGGCGCAATGACGGCGTGGGTGGAATCAGCGGGTTTCTGGAAAATCCGTCGACTGTGAATGCCGCGTATTACCGCAATGTGTATGCCATGGGAAATCCGTGGACGCATGCCAAGGGGACGGTGACTTGGAAGCAAAGCGAGCAAGTTTCCATCAAATTCAGGAGAAGCGGAAAAGTGCATGGCAGAAGCTATGCGCGCGAAGACATGGCTGAGGTCGCGGGAGGCGGCTCGCATTATGGAGTGGAGGGCACGTCGAAAGCCTACCCCATGCTTAAGCGACCCCAGCCGCTACTGCCGAGTTTGGCGTTGATTTGTGATCTGAACGATGAGGATGATGCGTATAAATTCAGCGATGCCAGCGTAGCACGTAACTATGAAGGAACTGTTCACGAGAAGGTCCGGGATCCATTTTCATCAAAGCCGTTTGACTACAATAAAGTGGACGGCCCCGGGTGGTTGACTCTTTCACCGACTGGTGAATTTGGCGGGAAGCCTTCGGCTTCGAACGCGGGCTTGAACCTTTTCAAGGTTCGATCTTATTCGGGGAATATGGGTGTGATGTGTATCAACACGATTGCCATCTATGTAAAACAGTCGAGCAATAATGCGCCTGCTTTCTTTAACTTGCCAGTTCTGGCACAGACTGCGGCGACGCTGGATGACGCCGAGGCGCTGCTCATCTACGCGATAGATCCTGATTCTAAACCGACGCTGAAATTGGCTGGTGCGAACAGCAATGCATTTTCGATTGCAAGGCCGGCCGCACGCAATAAAGACGGCCTGTGGGAATTCGTGTTGAAAAAAACAGGGGTTCCTGCGGTGGGGGATCACACCATTGAGCTAACGCTTACTGATGGAACAGCGGCTGCCACTAAGTCGCTGAATCTGACGGTGGTTTCGCCCACACACGGGGTTACCGTTGAAGCATGGTATCTTTGCTGGGATCAGGGGACGAAAGACCTCACCGAGCTGACCAAGCATCCGGATTATCCCTACCGCCCTCATTATGTAGGCACAAGTGAAGGATGCGTTTCTCACGGGGATGCGTCTACCGGAAGCCGTGCAACAGGCTATATCACGCCTCCGAAAAATGGCGATTACACGTTTACCTACACGGGTAAGGAAAACGTGCAATTGAAGATCAGCACCGACGCCACAGAAGCCAACCTAGTGTTGAAGTCCTCGGGTGATCGTGTGCGACTCAAGAGTTCTTCACGCTACTATTTTGAGCTACTCTCCTGGAGCCATTCTTCCAACTTAAGTTGGGAAGGGCCTGGTATCGTTGAGAAGAGATTGGTGGGCGGCGATGCTGTGCAGCCCACAAAATATGTGCGCCCGGAGTATGTGAGCTCTGAGTTCACCCTGCGCTCCGCTATCACCGGCTCGCCATACACAAAAGGGCATTTGGCCCAGTGGTTGAAAGACCGCTACTTGCACCACCGTTGGAATGTCCAGATTGAGAAACTCTCGGGCCCCGCTTGGGGAACTATTCAGGAGTCCGTTGGAAAATTGAAACTTCGAGTAGTCTCGATTGCGGGCACTCCGACCGCTGGGGATATGGGCGACAATGTTTTTGAGCTGCGGGTAAGGATGCCAGGCGGTCTCTATGAAGACATCACGGTGCATGTGCCGGTGGAACTCAACCAGTCTCTCGCCTTCAATTCGGACACCCTCACCTATTCCAAGGAGGTCAACCAGAGAACCATTATTCGCGACGGCCTCTTCATTCCTGACCATTGCTCTGACAAAAATGAAAATGCCATGTTTGGATTTGGCGACCGCTTAGAGTATAGCATTATCTCGGGTCCCGTTTGGTTGCAGATCAGCCCGATCGGTCGGCTCTTTGGAGCGGCATCGGACGAGTATGTTGGCAAAAACAAGTGGACGATCCAGGTCAAAGACTACGCAGGGAAAACGGCTCAAACAACACTGGCAATCAATGTAAAGGAAGTCAATCTCCCGCCTGAGTTCTCGGCAGTCATCGTGAAAAATGTCCGTGCGTGCGGTCGAGTTTACGGTACAGTCGCAGGTTATTGCAGCGATCCCAATCCCTCCGACAGAATTTCCTATTCGATCAAGTCTGGGCCGAGATGGCTGAAGATGAAGAGCAACGGATCGCTCGCGGGAACCGCCCCGACCACCTTAGGTCAAAGCACGATTACCATTCAGGCGGACGACGGCCGTGGAGGTCTCGCCACAGGCACCATGAAGTTGAGTGTCATTGCAAAACGTATTTTTGTTTACGAGCCCTTTATTGGAAAAGCTGGAGAGTTGCTTTCCAAGACAGAAATGAGTTCAGGAACAGGTTGGACTGCGCCACAGTGGGAGCTCGAAAAAAACAAGAGGCAGGTGGTGGCTCCCGGCGCCGATTTCCCCGGCATAAAAACCAAAGGTTTAATGTGCGATAACTGCCCGGATGCCTATCCAGGGCACCCGAGATGGAAGTGGAAATTCGCACTTGCTACACGCCATCTTGAGGGGACGCATCTGATAGGTCCCAACACAAAAGAGGGAGAGATTCCTGAGATATGGGTAAGCGGAATCTTTACCGTGGACATGAACAAGTTCATGCAGTTTGGTAGCCACTCAGTTTACCTGGGTGATGAATTTCACTTTGGGAAAATCTCCGAAAAAAGGGGAGGTACGTTCCAAATGCAACTCTTTCATGAGACAGTGAAGGTAGAGCTTCCTCCCCAAATGCGTGTTCCTGCGAAAGGTGGGACGCACACAACTTGGTTTGTTACCGTGCGCATTCGTGGCGAATTCGGCAAACGGACCAGGGCCAAGCTCTACGCCATCTCGAAGGCCGATGCTTCACGACGGGGCATTGACATGAGAGATCCGGAAACCTTCCCTGTAAAGTCGGCAGAAATTCTTGCAGACGGGCAGTTGATGTTTGACCAAGTGCAACTGCATCGTCATAAGGAGCCTTTTGATTTTATTGATGAAATTCATGTGGCCGAAACCTATGCTGATTGCATCACGACTGAGTTGGAGGAATAGGCAACGGTTCCATTATTATCATTTCTTTAACCAATCGAATTCAGCTTCCCAAGATTACAAACGAGACGACCTGTCCCTGTCCGCTCAGCAATGTCCGCTCTGATACGAGCAGGTTTATTGGTAGGGTCTACGTGGATGGCGACCACGGAGAGTGGATGTTTCGTCAACAAGCGTACGGGATTGCGCCAAGCTTCTTTCGCAATCCCAATAATTGTTAGAAGTTGAAAAGTGGTCTCCCGACACCCGGTAGTCGCCTATTGGACAATCAGAAACCTGAAACGTCGGTACTATCCGATGAGGAGGACCAGCAGAATTTGGCTGCATAAATTAACCATTCGTGAGTCCGTCACTCATGGGCTACCGCACGTTACCAGACAACTGGTTGCAACTTGCGCAGCGCAACTGGGTAGCGCAACTCGGGTTCGATCCGCGTGTCTTCGATCATGCGTTTCAAAGATTCAATTCTTCCGGATTCCACGCGATTTCGCCGGACTGTCAATTCGCCAACCGATTTTCGAAAAAGTTCAACTGGATTCCAGTCAGCCGACTGTTGAAAGCTCCGGGAAATCGACAATTCTCCGCAGGAGTTGATTAAGTTCCCTGTCCGAAAAGTGTCCGAGAACTGCTGGTATTTGTCCGGAAACCCTGTAAAATCTGGAAGTCAGGCGATGCGAGTTCGCTTCAATGATTCTGACAGAAGTCCCTGTTTTTCAACGACTTAAGACAACGAAAGTTTGTCTATCGGATCGATACTGATCTGGCCTTCGGAACCGAGGGTTGGAGGTTCGAATCCTCCCGGGTGTACTGTTTCGCCCCGCTAAAAGCGGGGCGAAACTCATTTAAAGCTGATCTCTTTTGTATCACCTTTTTCAAGTTTCAGACTTGTATCACTTTCTGTCCTTGCTTGCTTTGAAAACTTGGTTCGAAGTCGCAAAGCAAAAATAGCCACAAGCCATGAAACTCCCCCTCAATCTCCTCGACCTCCGCCAACAATTCGAAGCTGGAAACACCTTCGAATTCACTTTCTTTTGGGGGCACACACCGCCCAAGGACGGATCGATCAGCAAGTCCTGCTTCTCTCAGTGGTTCGAATTGGGATTCGAAATCGATGGAGTTCATTACTCGCTGAACATTGCGCAAAGCGGGTCTTGGAGGAGAGTCATTATTCTGATGGCTCCAACGGCTTTGAGTGGAGAATCACAGAGGTCCAAGACTATTGATTAGAAGATTCATCCGCTGGGGTAGGATAAAAAAGTCGCGGTAAAATATCGCGTGTTTTCTCCCCGTCAAGTTGCAAAGCCCGCGCAACTTTCTGACCACAAGCCTTTGTTAGACTCCTATCGACTTATACGTATTGCTTGCGAAACGTATTGTGGACAGTTAGGATTCATCGGCTTATATCTTGTTTTTACACCTTCTCATTCCGCTCGGTCAATTGATTGCATATGAATTCTCAAGAAATCCTGCGTGGCCTCCCTACAATTTACTCAGTCCTTTCATTTCAAATCAGCAAGTCTGTCTTAAAGGGAGTGACAGGTGACATTAAGATTCTTGGTCTCAATTGCACAAAATTCTATCAAGAAGTCTATGAATCCAGAAAGGATTGTGAAGACGAATTGAAGCAGATCTTGGAAACTGGCGATCTCTCCGTTTGGGTGGTAGGTCCAGTTGGAGTTGGGAAAACCTCAATTGTGTACAAGGGGATCTTGGACCATGCGAAGAAGCACGAGTTACCTTTCATTGTTGTTGATTTTGATGAAACCGAGTTAGAAGAGAAGGTAAACAACGAACACGATCCAAGCGAAGTTTACAAGCTTCTCTACTCTGAGATTAGTACTGACATATTTAAGTACGTCAAATCCCAAGACCAAAATCTAACTGAGATTTCACTCTGCTTCTTCGATTCATCAAACAGCGAATTCATAGAGTCGGCAGATTCACGAAGCCGTCATCGTGAGTTGAGCGAAACATTTGACCGACTTCAAAGACATGAACCTGAGGAGTTCAGCAAATTGAGCTTACACGACTGGGTACTGGGTCTTTATTCGGGAAAATTCAAAACCGGCCACGAGGAATCCATAAACCGACTGGAGGCATTTGCAATTGGGATGTCGGAGAAAGATCAGTTGTTTGCAATTTCTCAACAAACCGAAAAAACCGTGAGGCGAAAAGCAATTATCCTGTTCGACAATCTTGACGCGGTAAAAGATCGAACGATACGAGAGCACGTGCGAACATGGCTGGAATCTCAATGCTCGAAGTTCAAGGAAGTCGCGACCTTTGTGATGTGTATACGTCCGTCGAATAAAGCACATTTCGAGCTAAACGCTGAAGTCCCTACTAATTCAGAATATTCCGCTCCGATATTTGACATAAAGGTTAATGGTGGAAATTCGGAATACGACGGGCAAGATGAGTTTTTTGCAGCATCGTTTGATGACCGAGTACATCAAAAGAGAATATCGTTTCTTGAACGTATTGAGTCTGAAAAGTTCTCCAAATTGAGCGTCAAAGAAAAAGAAGTTCGTGCCTGCATTGAGGCTTGCAATCGAATTCGAGAAGAAAAGACTATTTACCGTGATGCTCTGGAACTTGCAAATCAAAACCGCCGCGACATGCTTTCGGCGATTGTCAATTTCGTGGAGCACCTAGTGAAAGTAGAGCACATTGACTGGTCAGAATTAGCGGACAAAAGCGAAGATGGTATCGCTCGCGCGAACAGCATGCTTCGGTCTTTGTTTTATAAATATTTA
>CBDDAC010000039.1:0-65934 GCA_965224765.1 Mariniblastus sp. | reverse complement strand
GAGCAACGAGTTCAATACGATGCAAGAAGAGTTGTTTGTGAGTATGGCGGATCGGTTACATCAGAAATTGGAGATGAATTGCGTCTACTTGGCGTCAATGATTTTCGGGTTACCAAGGTTGAATTTTTGAATGATTCATTCGATGACAATGGGCTTTTGATCGTTTGCAGGGCAACTTCTATCGAAGAGATCGACCTTCGGTTTACGAAGGTATCTGACGTCGGCTGCGTTAGTTTGCACCAGCTGTCTCATCTTAAGGTGTTAAAACTCGATGGTTCGAGCGTAACAGATTCAACCTTGCGTTGCCTGCCGACCAGCCTTGAAGTATTGGACCTTGGCGACTTCACCGGGGTTGACTCAATCCCATCCATCGGCAAACTGAAAAACCTGAAGGAACTTTACGTGGATTTCGGCTCATTTTCTGTTGACGAATTAATGGAAATTCAAAGTCGAATCCCAAATGTTATTGTGAAGCAGAGAGACGAGAGCGGTGGCAGGGGGAACTTTGAGTGACTCCGTTGGGGAAAACCAAAGGGGACAGGGAAAATCAAAGTGTACATTCTACTTTTTGAGCGCTCAGCTCGAATCAGCCACCACGAAATCGACATTGCCAAAGTAGAAAAGTCCCCATCGCGGCGGAACTCGTTTTGAGCGTTCCACTGGTTGTATCGACGATTATACTTACGACTCGCTGCTTCGCCGTACCCGCTCCAGCAGTTCTGACGGAGTCACCCATGCCTACACCTACACAGATCGAGGGCAGCTGGACACCGTGGGTTTTCTTTGAAGAGTTTACAGTTGTCGTTTGTCGCCGCCCATGCCCAAAATGCCAAGCACAAAAGAAGTAAGATGAAGTCTACTCGTCAGTTTTCCTTACGCTCCTTGTTGGCGTTGCAATCGAGTAGTTCGCACGAGAAATTTCGGGTTGTCCCCCAGAATTTGAGCCTGGATTTGGGACGATCGCACGGATCGCCTTTTGGAGAAACAGCTTGAGACTGGTGATTTTCGAAAGTCGGCGCACGGCGCACGCGGGTGGCGTAGAAATGAGCGAGTTGTGAGTAGCCAATTTGGTCAAGCAGCCCTTGCTGTAGTGCTTGAGACATTGAATTCACCCTCGCTTCGGGCCCGTGTGGGAGCGTAACTTTAGCGTCACGCTCAGTTACTCGTCGGTGTCGATTACCACAAAGGTTTTGTAGAGCCGATCGTGCAAGCTTTCGTTGTATCGTGAGAACATCAGGTAGACGAGATTGATCATGGAGAATGCTGCAAAAATCAGCGCAGGAATTAGGACAATTGCCAAACCGAAATCGTTGGTCAATCCCCGAGTCCAAAAACTGGCAATTAGCATCCAGACGAAACTCATGCGGAATAGACTTCGCGACGCCATGCGGCCCCCTATAGGGTTTCAGTCCATATCGATTCACGACGCGTATCTGCATTAGCGCACGTCCAATCGAATGTCGCCAGAAAAAGATTGTCAATGTGTAGACCGCAATGGGAACTGCGTCCAGGACATAAAGTAGGAAGGTCAAGACGGGGCGGTTTTCCAAGTACTCTCCCAGTCGAACTGAAAAACCGCCGATTTCTCCGGAAATCATGAGTTGCAAAGGCAACATAAAGAGGATGACGGTCAAAACATCGATCACAGCAGCAATCATGCGAGGGGCCCTGCGAGCGATTAGGCTCTTGGTCGGCCGCACCAGGGTGAGGTCACGTTCCAATTCGGCATAACTTGTGTAGCGGTCTTCAGGGTTCTTTGCCAAAAGGCGTTCAAGTATTTTTTGCCATCGCTCCGGGACATTGTCCGGCCAAGGTGAAGGAAACTCAATATTGGCTAGTCGATGTGTTTTAAGCCAATCATCAACAGAACGGCCGCTAAGCAGGACGGGCAATCGCCCAAAGGTCATCTCGAAAAACATAACCCCCATGGCGTACATGTCGCTCTGCATGGAAGGCGGTTGGCCGGCAAGTAACTCAGGAGCAAGATAGTTGGGGGTTCCGCCAACGGCGGATGCTTCGCGTTCTGAAACTCGACGTGCCATTCCAAAGTCAGAAAGCTTTACCGTTCCGTCCTCTTGGATCATTACATTGGATGGTTTGATGTCGCCATGAATGATATCCAGATCGTAGGAGAATTGGAGCGCTTTGGTTAGTTGGGTTGCGGTTCGCACGGTTTCAGGGAATTCAAGTGATCCTTCGGCGAGCAACTCGCTCAAGGCTGAGCCTGAAACCAATTCCATGGCGAGAAAACGGTTCGCCTTGCTCTTTTCCGACGTAATAGATTGTGACGATGTTGGGGTGAGTGACTCGAGCCTGCGAGACGGCCTCCTGAAGAAGGTGATCGACATCGTTTGAAATGACGTTTTCCGATGCAGATCGTTGAAGCACTTTAACTGCAACATAGCGCTGCAAGGATTTATCCAGTCCTCGATAGACAAACCCTTGCCCTCCTTGCCCGAGGGGTTCCAAGATCTCAAAGTGCCCCATCGACCTTCCAGCCAGGTCGATGATATTCGCCGTATTGGCGTCTTCGTCGACTCGTGTTTGCCCGAGGCGATCGCTTGGTATTGAACTGAGTGTCGTTGTGACGGACAAGTGATCATTCTGTAGAGCTTGGCCACTGATGGATCTTGAGCAGCTTGGGCAAACTCCGCCGCTTTCCATGGAAACACTAAACTCAATTCCGCAACTACAGCGATACGCAACCATCGTATGCTCAAGGTTCAGCGGTCGAGTTTGCTTTTTATTCATGAGGGGAATTGCGTATGTCCACTGGACAATATTCTTGAATCGGAAAAAATAAAGTCTATTGTAAGTCAAAACTGAAACTTGCATATGCAGTCTCTCCACTTATCAAGAATGGCTTCGGCAATTTTATGTCAGAATCTGAAACTCAATATCGATGCTTGGTTGTCGCAAAAAACGAAGAAAATGTGTCCTGCGACTTGTTGACGCGGTCGCCCAGTCAACTTGGGGAGGGTGCTGTCACCGTTCGCATTTCTCATTCTTCGTTGAACTACAAAGATGCTTTGGCTTGTGCTGGACATTCTGGAGTCGCTAAATCGTTGCCTTTGGTGCCAGGAATTGATGCCGCAGGGACCGTTATCGAATCTAAGGATCCTCAATTTGTGACTGGCGATTCAGTCATGATTTTTCACGCGAAATTCGGAACAGAGTTGGATGGGGGCTATTCGCAGTTGGCCCGCGTCCCTGCAGACTGGGTCTATTCAATCCCCGCTCCTTTGACGCCTGTTACCGCAATGGGAATCGGGACCGCGGGATTTACCGCGGCTCAATGTGTAGATCAGTTAATTCGACATGGAGTTCGACCCGATTCAGGTCCGGTTGTAGTTTCTGGCTCAACAGGTGGAGTGGGGATTTTTGCGGTCAAGCTTTTGGCACGACTGGGGTACACGGTAGTCGCTTCCACCGGAAAATCTGATCGCGCAAGTTGGCTTCGAGAGAACGGTGCCGCCGAAGTCATCTCGCGTGAAGATCTCAATGACGAATCGCAACGCCCGCTTTTGAAAGGGAGGTTTGCTGGCGGCGTTGATACCGTTGGCAGCAATACCTTGAGTACCATTCTCCGCTCGACTCAGATTGGGGGCTGCGTTACCGCTTGCGGACTGGCTGGAGGAGCTGATCTTCCGATCTCCGTTTACCCATTTATTCTTCGTGGCGTCGCACTTCAAGGTGTCGATACCGCCAATATCGCGCCGGAGTATCGCCGCGAATTGTGGGGGAAATTGGCAGGAGATTGGTTGCTGGATGGTCTAGAGGAACTGAACGAAATCGTCGCCCTCTCCGAATTGCAGGAAAAGGTCAAGCAAATCCTGGCCGGCCAAGTCGCGGGTCGAACCGTAGTTGAAATTGACGAGTGTTCTGTCACGACTTGATTTTTTCGCCGTGGCTGCCAAGGTCGCAGCCGGAACTATTGGCTTTTTCGGTTTGCCTAGTAGCGATTCGGGAAGTAAGAAAACGATTAAGCCGTTATACTTTTGAAAAACAGGCTCCGCTTGAGGTCAGTAAAATGAAACATCATCGATTTATCCGTTGGCAAGCCGGACTTGGGCTATTGAGCCTTTTGGTTTTTATGGGATGCGGTTCCGGTGGAACACCTGAGCAGGGCTCTGGAATTGCCGCGACTCAAGAGCGTACGTTGGAATATTTTGACACGATCAAGGTTTCTGGTCTTGGGAAAGTGATCGTGCGATTTGGCGTTGAAGATCGTTGTGAAGTGAGAGCCGACGATAATTTGATTGACGCATACGAAACTCGCGTCAAAAACGGTACGCTTTTCCTTGCCCCGACAAAATTGATGGCTCCTCGCATGGGACTGACCACGACCATCAACACTAGCAGGACCATCACACATCTCGAAATCAGCGGGGCTTGTGAGGTCGTGTTTCAAAAAGTTGCGGCGCATGACCTGACGGTGACGGCAAAAGACGCCGTTCAATTCACCGCGTCCGGGTCTGTCGATGAACTCTCCATCAATGCAACGGGTACGATGGAAGCGGAACTTTTCGAATTAGCGTCAGGGAATGTTAGTATTGTCGCCGACGGTTCTTCGAGAATTAATGTCGCAGCGAATAATTCGCTGGATGTAAAAGCTGACGGAGCGGTCATCGTGACCTATGCGGGAGACGCAAAGGTGACTCAGGCGTTGACGGGAGTGAGTCGCGTCAATTCGCGTTAGTCGTCTACTGCGAAAATCCTCAATAACCATCCTCCACACAGAATTGGCCAATCAATGAGTGCTAGGTCGACCACCGAGAAATTTGGTTTTGTTAGGAGCTCAACATGAAGTTTGACCCTTTAGAATAATTGACCCAAGTACAGAGCCCTTGCACAAACGATCGTGCCCGATCACTAAATCTTGAACAACTTAGCCAAAGAAGACTCCAAAACACCAAATGAAACGCGCTTTAGATTCTGAATTGTTTGGCTCTGATTCTGGAGTGCAAGGCAATGCCAAACTGATTCGTCTTCGCGGCGTCCGTGTCAACAATCTAAGGGGAGTTGATTTGGAAATTCCGCATGGACAGTATTTGACTCTTTGTGGTGTCAGTGGAAGCGGAAAAACCAGCTTGGCGTTGAATACTCTTTACGCCGAGGGACAACGACGATACGTGGAGAGTTTCTCTCCTTACACACGTCAATTTTTGGAGCAGTTGGAGAAACCATCTGCGGACTTGATCGAAGGAATTCCTCCAGCGATCGCCATTCGTGCAACGCGAAACTCCGGGATTCGAAGAGCGACGGTAGGTTCTGCAACTGAAGTTAACGCGTATCTCCGTTTGCTGTATTCGCGGCTGGCGAACGCATTTTGCCCAACTTGTCAGGTTCGAGTTGAGCAGGATTCAATTCAATCGGCAGCGGCGAAACTGACCGAGCAACCCGAAGGCACACGATTTCAAATTGCGTTTTCGCTTCCAGATCGTCCTTTGGAGGGAGTCAAAGCCTGGATGAATCGGTATGGCTTCGTTCGCGCGATCGTTGAAAATCAAACGATGGAAGTCGGTTCAATTTCTCCCGACGTCAAACTGACTCCGGAAACCTTGATCGTTGTCGATCGGCTTACTCCGAATTCACCGATCAATCGAATTCGTGACTCGCTCGAAACCGCGTATAGTTTTGGTGACCAGCGTTGCGTCGCGATCATCAATCAATTCAATGCCATTGATGGTTTTACGACGATTGAAATTGATGGTTGTGTTTGGGCTCTGCAGTCATTTTCCAGTCGGCTATTGTGCACAAGATGCTCACGGGAACTTCCTTCACCCGAACCGAACGTTTTCAATTTCAATAGTGAGTTGGGTGCTTGTGCCGCATGTGAGGGAAAAGGCTATCACACGAAGCTTGATCCCTATCATGTCATTCCCAATGGCCGGCTTACGCTTTCCGAAGGCGCGATTTCGATCTGGAATCAGCCCAAACAGAAAAGTGAGCTGGAGTCGCTGTTGGCATTATGCGATTCGGCGGAAATCGATACGAACGTTCCCTATCGAGAACTGTCTGAGGATGTACGATCGTTGCTCTGGAACGGTGACTCCTCTCATGGATTCTTAGGGATTCAAGCGTGCTTCGCCAAGTTGTTTGAAAAGAAATCCAAGACTCAGTTAAGTGATTTCCACGCAATGTGGTATTCACCAGAGACTTGCGATTCTTGTGAGGGCGCCCGATTGAACGAGTCCGCACTGGCATTTCGAATTGCCGATTCGCATATCGCTGAATTGGGTGGGATGGAAATTGGGGCGGCGATTGAGTTCCTTACGAATCTGGAATTGGAGAGTTGGCAGGAAAAGCTGGCCAATAGAATTCTGGACCAGGTCGTCCGCCGTTTGACGTATCTTCAAGAAGTTGGTGTCGGATATTTGAGCCTCGACCGCTCCATCCGCAGTTTGAGTTCGGGTGAGGCTCAACGGGTGATGTTGACCACGAGTCTTGGATCCAATCTGGTTAACATGCTTTACGTTCTAGACGAACCGGCTTCTGGGCTTCATCGGGACGATGTGGAAAAACTGGTCAAGTCGATTCGGCAATTGCACAAACGCGGCAATACAATAATTTGCGTCGATCATCATGAAGCCATTATCGAGTCGGCGGAACGCATTTTGGAAATTGGTCCTGGCGCGGGCGAAGAGGGTGGGCAAATCGTATTTGATGGCGATGTGCATCAACTTCATGGCTGCGACTCAAGTTTGACTGGAAGGTATCTTGCTGGCGGCGAAGGGCTGGGCATACCGGAGCAGCGACGAAGTGAACGGGGGCGAATGAAACTCGTCGGCGCGACGGGCAACAACCTCCGGAGCCTTGACGTGCTTTTTCCGCTCGGGTGTTTGTGTATTGTCAGCGGTGTTAGCGGGAGTGGGAAGTCCAGTCTGGTTCAGCAAACGCTCTATCCTGCCTTGGCGCAGAAACAAGAAAAAAGTTCGATTCGGGCATTGCCCTACCAGGAGATTCTTGGGGACAATCAAATCAATGAAGTCGTTTTGATTGACCAGTCGCCGATCGGTCGGTCTCCCCGAAGCAACCCAGTGACCTATGTGAAAGCGTTTGACGATATTCGTAAACTCTTTGCGGAACAATTGACAGCCAAAGCCAAGGGTTTCACCGCCGGGCATTTTAGTTTTAATGTGGCCAAGGGGCGGTGCCCAAAATGCGAAGGCGATGGGCATCTCGCGATTGACATGCAGTTTTTGACTGATGTTTATGTCAAATGCGAAAGTTGTCGCGGAACACGTTTTCGCTCAGAGATCCTGGAAGTTAAACACCGTGGCAAAAACATTGCCCAGGTTCTGGAGATGCCAGTTGGTAAGGCCTTTGGATTTTTTCGGGGGCAACCCAAAGTCCAAGCGAAATTAAAAACCTTGATGGATGTGGGGTTGGGGTATTTGCCGCTTGGGCAACCTGCAACAACGCTTTCTACCGGGGAAGCTCAACGGTTAAAACTTGCCTTGTATCTGAATGCCAAGAATGCAAAACGTTGCCTGTTTATTATGGACGAGCCGACGGCAGGATTGCATATGGCGGATATTGACAATCTGGTGGAAACCTTTGATGCTCTGGTTTCCGTCGGGCACTCGTTGATCGTGGTTGAACACAACCTGCAACTGATGCAACACGCGGATTGGATCATTGACCTCGGACCGGGGGCTGGGAAAAACGGAGGGACGGTCGTTGCATCTGGAACGCCGGAAGAGTTGGCTGAGAACGCAGAATCGCGTACCGGTTTTCATTTGAAACAGATCATGGACAGTTATGAGTAAGCCTAACTCGGATTCGACAAGCCGTTATGGACGCCAAATTCAGTTTCCTTCGATTGGCAATGAGGGGCAACGGCGACTGTCCGAATCTCGCGTGCTTCTCGTGGGATGTGGCGCGCTAGGATGCAGTATTGCCAACACGTTGACGCGTGCGGGAGTTGGAATGCTTCGAATGGTTGACCGGGATTGGGTCGAGCTTACCAATTTGCAACGTCAATCATTGTTTACTGAATCCGATGCTGCGGCGGAATTGCCCAAAGCCATTGCGGCGGCCGAACACCTTTCGCTTGTGAATTCACAGATTGAAATTGAACCTCACGTCGTTGATTTTAATTTTGAAAATGCCAGTGAACTCTGCGAAGGAATCGATCTCATTCTCGACGGAACGGACAATTTCGAAGCCCGTTTCTTAATGAATGACGCGTCTCACAAATTTTCCATTCCCTGGATCTATGGCGGGTGTCTGGGCTGCGAAGGGCAAACGATGACTATTTTGCCCGGCGAAACAGCATGCCTGAATTGTTTGATGCTTGATGGTCCCCCGCCACCCGGGACTACCGCAACCTGCGATACCGCAGGAATTTTGGAACCGATCATTGGAATGATTGCGTCGATTCAAGCGATGGAAGCCATTAAGATTCTCAGCGGCAATCGGGCTAGTGTCAGTCCCTTTCTGCAAGTGTTTGATATTTGGGATAATCGCTATCGTCAAATAAAGGTCGCTGGAATGGCAGGTGCGGGCGGATGTCCTACCTGCGAAAAGGGGCAATTCAATTGGCTAGAGGGCCGTTTGGGCAGTCAATCATCGGTGCTTTGTGGAAGGAACGCGGTTCAATTGAGCTTCATCGACTCACAGTCTGTCGATCTAGGGCAACTTGAGGAGCGACTCAAGCAAATCACGGAGGTGACTCGAAACCGATTTCTGCTTCGAGCGACGGTAGAGAACTTTACGATTACCGTTTTCCCTGATGGGCGAGCGATCGTCAAAGGAACTGAGGAAGTTGCGGTTGCGAAAAGGATCTATTCGCAATTCGTGGGCAGTTGATACGCTTCGGATGGTTTGATCAAAACTCAGTAAATCAGACTGCCGCATAGGCAATCCAGATGAAGGGAATTCAAACGGCTCTGGATGTTCGTGGCTCAAAGGCTATATTGGTTAACGAATCATAATAAAACCTTTGGTGCCGGAGTGAAAATGCCAGAGACTGCAATCAACCTTGCCGACTACATTCGAGACGTACATGACTTTCCTAAACCTGGAATTGTCTTCAAAGACATCACTCCCTTGTTGAGCGATCCTGCTGCATTTAAAGCCTGCATTTCTCGGTTGGCTGATGAGTATCGGGATGCAGAAATCGACGTGATCACCGCGGCTGAAGCTCGCGGGTTTATCTTTGCCGCGCCTTTGGCTGTGGAACTTGGCGTTGGGTTTGTTCCCATCCGAAAGCCGGGCAAACTTCCCTTCGAAAAGCATTCTTATAGCTACGATCTGGAGTACGGAAGCGACACCTTGGAAATGCACACCGACGGTGTGAAACCAGGGCAACGTGTTTTGGTCCTGGATGATTTGCTGGCGACCGGTGGCACTATTCAGGCTTGCTGCAAAATGATCGAAGAATGCAAAGCGACAATTGTCGCTTGCGCATTTGTGATTGAATTGAAATTTCTCGGCGGGGCCGCGAAATTGGGTTCACATCCGATTTTCAGTGTGATTGAATACGATTAAGCAGGACGAGGTGGGCCTTGGGGGCGTCGTTGGCATTGTTCGACGACGAATTCCTCATGATTTTCGAGGGAAGGTTTCGGCAGGAGCCTCAACCTCCCATCGAGGCGTGGCGACAGACGATTGAGACGTGGTGACAGATTCAGTTGCTTGAAATCTGTGTTGGTTTTGATTCCTGAGCCAACAAACGTTTGGCCTCGTTTAGGACAAATTCGTGGTCCATGAACGGCTCGTAGCTGATGTCCTGCCAACGTATTTTTCCGTCGGCATCGATGAGGAAGGTTCCGTGCAAGGCTTGTTTTTCAAAGTCGTCATAGGCACGAAACTTTTTGAAGACCTTCATTTCAGGGTCAGCAACCAGCTCCATCGGGATGTCGCCGCCATAATTTTTGACGGATAGGTTTAGCCCTTCTAAATCGTCGGTGCTGATTGCAATGACATCGATCCCTTGATCTCGAAAATCCGGGACCTTTGGGCCAAATGCTTGAAGTTGCTCTGCACAGTGCAAACAACCATGTCCCAGATAGAAAATAACCAGCGCGGGTCGGCCGGCGTAGAGCTCATGGGAAACGGTTTCGTTTTCCATTCCTGGCAGTGACCATTGAGGTGCTGTTGAAGGGGACCAGCGAAAAGGGCCCAACGAATCCAATGCAGGACGGAATCCGACATCGGCAAGGCGCTCTGGTGGTAAAAGCCATTCGGTACCGTACCCAAGCTCTTCGGCAATTGGGGTCAGTCTCGAAAACAGTTCGATATCCAATGCCGCGCTGTTGGTAAAGCCACGGAGATATTCGAAATTCTTGCGTGCGTTTTCCGTATCGCCGGTTTTGTGCAAGAAGTAGATCAGGCGAGCCACTGGAATGGCTTCGTTTTTACGGCGATCAACTTGTTGTTGCAGTGTCTTCAAACCTTCTTCCGACTTGCCGGACAGCATTTGCAGTTCGCCAAGGAAACTAACGTCTTCTCCGCCAGCTTTCTTCAATGTCTCATAGGCCTTCTCGTAGTCTTCATTGGCAACGAACTCATAGCCTTCGATGGCTCCGAGTGCCTTTTTGGCGGATTTAATTTCTCGCTTGATTTCACCTTGCTTCTTTTTTGTTTCACGTTGTTCTTCTTTCGTTGCCTGCCGAGGGCTGGTTTCGGATTTGGGAACGGGAGGCAAATCTGCCTGTTCTTCTGCCTGTTTCTTCAGTGAAGCAAGTTTTTCCGCCTGAACCTTCAATTCGCTTTCCCATGTTGCGATCAACTCTTGCATCTCGGCACGGATTTCTTCCGCTGCTTTCGGATTATTCAGCATGCAATAAGCAACCCCAAGCAATCGCAAACGTTTGATTTGTTCGTCTCTTTTTTCCGTTGGCAAAAGGTAAACGCTGTTGCAGTAATTAATTGCCAAATCGAAAAGCTGATATTCACGGAGAGTTTGAATCAAACGAGTGCGGCCATAATCGGCGCTGCCACGCTTCTCGAGAGTGTTGTATTTCGGGTGCCTTGGTAGGGCGATCATGTTTTTTGCCAAGTCGACGGCGTCATGCATCCTGCCCAGGTAAACCAGGTTTCGAATCAGCCATTCGTTGTTGTGGGAAAAATTGAAGATTTGATCCGGCATCACACCGTCCCGCATCATGTGTGCATGATCGACGCGAGCGCTGGCTTCTTGTTGGTAGACTGCATCTTCATATCGCTTGAGACGTGAGTAAATATGTCCTGGCATATGCCACATGTGCGCAATCGATGGAGCCGATGGACCGCATCGAGCCGCAGACAAAACGGCTTTTTCAGGCTTGCGATAGTCCCAAAGGTGAATCGAATAGTGATGGGCCGGATGAAGGGGCTCCACGTCGAAGATATCTTGCAACAGCGAATCCACCGCGAGGTAACTTGCAACAGGAATTCCGTCTCGAGAATTTTCCCAAACGCGATGCGCAACCAGAGCCTTGGCTTCGATGTCATTAGGGAATGCCAGAACGATATCTTCCAGGTTTCGTAGATAAGCTGCGGCTCGTGACTTTTTATCGCCTTTTTCGTCTGCCAGGAATTTAGCCAGCGAATTGATGTACATTTTTTCGCGTTCGCTTGCGCCCTCTTTCAACTCCTTGGCGAAATCAATGAAACCTTTCGCTCGTTCAGGAGATTGAAGGGTTGCCAACGCGCAGCCCCAATAGGCCATCGCGCAATTTTTATCGAGTGCGACTGCTTGTCGAAAACTTCGTTCCGCCTCCAGGTCCCAGAATCCATGGATTTGTCCAAGTCCCTGATTGATAAAGTTTTGGCAGCTTTTGTTTTCTGTCGTTACGGGAAACTTTACATTCCCTGTTCCGCCCATAAGGTACGCGTTTTGGCGAGGACCCTCGTTAAATGCTTCACCATGATATGAGTGTCCGGCGAGGGTTTCTTCGAGTTCATCTTTGAATGGTTCTTCCGCCTCGATCGCTTCAACCAATTTGTCTGGATCGGTGTCTTGGGCAAAGGTCCATTGTGGCGCCGTTAGGGCAATAAGAAGGGCGAGCTGGGCTCCGGCGATCCAACGGGTTTTAAGAAAGTCATTGAAAGCACTCATTAAACTTTTCTATCCTTGCTGAAATTTTGATCTGCGTTAAAAAAGGCCCGAACAAATAGATCCAAACTCCCACCAATATTAGCAACAAACCTATCTGACTCCTACCAACTAACCTAGAATATCGCGCTGTTCGGACCAGTTATCCGAACGATTAATCCGATTTCCAGGTCAGCGGGACAAGGTCAGTTCCTGCGAATCTTCATCAACGACAGTAACGATAATGTCCGATACATGGTCACCTGATTCGTGGCGCAGCAAAAACGCCACGCAACAACCTCATTATCCCGACGCTGAAAAGCTAAAGGAAACGCGAGATCGGCTTGCGATTTTGCCTCCGCTGGTCACGAGTTGGGAGATTGAAAGTCTGAAAAAGCAATTGGCCGCAGCGTCGTGTGGCGACGCATTTCTTCTCCAGGCGGGTGACTGCAGCGAAAGCCTCGATGATTGTGCCACGGCAGCCATCGTTCGCAATTTGAAAGTGCTCATTCAGATGAGCTTTGTGTTAATTTACGGCTCCAAAAAGAAGGTGGTTCGAGTTGGCCGCATCGCTGGGCAATATGCCAAACCTCGAAGTGCAGATACGGAGACCCGCGATGGGGTAACTTTACCGGTCTACCGCGGTGATATCGTCAATCGAAATGGATTCACCCTGGAGGAACGTCAGCCCAATCCCGAGCTTTTGCTTCGAGGTTATGAGCGCGCAGCGTTGACGTTGAATTTTATTCGCAGTCTGCTTGCTGGCGGATTCGCAGATATGCACCATCCGGAGAACTGGGAACTGGAGTACTCGAGCCACTCGCCACGACTCAAGCAGTACAAAGAAATGGTGCAATCCATCACTGAATCACTTCAGTTTATGGAAGTCGTTATGGGTTTGGATCTTCATGAAAGCCACGGTGTTGAGGTGTTCACATCTCACGAAGGCTTACATCTTGATTACGAATCGGCACAAACACGGCGGGTCCCGCGTCGAGACGGTTTTTACAACCTGAGTACCCACTTGCCCTGGATCGGCTATCGAACTCGTCATGTTGATGGTGCTCATGTTGAGTATTTCCGCGGAATCGAGAATCCGATTGGCCTCAAAGTCGGGCCGGAAATGGATTGCGACGAGCTGACGGAAATCGTTTCGGTCCTCAATCCCAGCAACGAACCGGGTAAGATGACTTTGATTCACCGCATGGGATCTGAGCTGGTTGAGGAACGCCTGCCCAGCTTGATCGAGGCTGTTCAAAAGAAGGGGCAGGTCGTTACTTGGTGCTCGGATCCGATGCATGGAAATACCTATGCAACTGAATCAGGAATCAAAACTCGAAACTTCGAGAATATCTTTTCGGAGTTGCTCAAGTCGTTTGATATTCATTCAAAATGCGGAAGTATCCTGGGTGGCGTTCATCTTGAACTCACGGGCGACAATGTGACTGAGTGCGTAGGTGGGGCTGGAGACCTGAGTGAACCTGATCTGGAAAAGGCGTACAAAAGCTCGGTTGATCCTCGTTTGAATTACGATCAAGCAATGGAGTTAGCATTCTTGATTGCTGAGAAAATGAAAGGATCTTAACAAATCGAGATTGAGGGCAAAATCGAATTGGCCTATTTCGCGTTTGTACGTATGATGGTGGTGTGTCCTAACACATCAAACGATTGATGGATTGATCATGAAACGCGAAGGAGGCTTCTTCGTTTCATGATTTGGCTGTACTTCGAGTGCAGGTGAATCGTTTGTTTTGGACCAGAGAACTCAGGGGCAGTTTGTGGAGAAGAACGTGTCAAAGCAGAATCAATATTCGATCCGCTTCCTACTCGTTGTGACTTTTTTGATCGCACTATCGATGCCAACGGTAATTCGATACGCGCCGGACCTGATGAGCTTCATTACTCCGGAGCAAAAGCCAGTTGAAGAGTTGGTTATCCCCTATAGAGCGGCCACAAAGCCGATTCGGAAAACACCGGCGACGCTTGTGCTCCCCTCATAGTTGCTGAGTGCTCCCCACGTAGGTGCTGAGTGCTCCGTCTCTACGGGTTGAAGGAACTCGCATTCCATTTGCCCAGAGCGGCAATTTCTCTTAGTCTCAGACTTCAGTCTGGGGAAAGCCCCCATCCCCTAAACCAGAGTCGCGGAACGAGGGCACGCGTGAACTTTCATTCGTGTATGAAGAGGTTTCCGCAGGTGCCAAGCTCTATGGAAACCCGACGCGTGAGTTTTGAAGTTGCGCTATATTGCTTGAAAATCATACGGCACTTCGGAATTCTTTGGGTAAAGCGAGCATGAGCAATCGTTTCATTTTTTGAACGCCTCCAGAAGTTTCCAGTCGTTTGGCGAGGTAATTCATCTCCTCGCCAGTACATTGCTGGTGAAAGGCTTCAGACAATCCGTGGATTCGCTGCGCCACCCACCAACGCCGTCGTTCCTCGCTCAAGCGTCGATCAGCAAGTTTCCGGGCTCGAAGCTGTTCCAGGAACAGCACCGTCGTAATCGCGCAGTTGATCCAAGCTACCACAGCTTCGAATTTTTCAAACTGATACTGGCCAACGCCCAGCGTTGATTTCAGTTCTTTGAAAAATAACTCGATCTGCCAGCGCAGCGAATATAACTCAATCACCTCGGTCACACTCATGCCGGTCGCATTGGTCATCAATATTTTGACATCATTGGGAGTCGCTTTCTCCAAATTTGGTTTCATTGTCGAAAAAACAAGCCCCACACAACCTACGTTGTGAACGTTCCGTTTTTCCTGATGGGCGTAATACGTCCTGGTTTTCGTTTTCGGCCCAACACGCCAACGAGACAGTCGCCGATAGTCAGCGTACTTGCCAGTTGAGGCTCGAAGCCTGATCGTTTTCAGCGACAGTCCCGTCCAATCCTTCAGACGTGATCGTAATTTTGGTCGTTCTCCAGTGGGCCCAGCATACACACGCTCGGCGTTGGCCGGAGTGATCCAGATGTAGCCTCGCTCATCGCAAGCTTCCTGAACGCAGCGAGCGTCATAGGCCGTGTCCCCCAGCACTACCACTTCGGCTTCTTCGTCCAACGGCAGTTGGCGAATCATCTCAGCCATCGCCTGGGCACTGGTTTGAGGCGTTATGCCTTTCTTCTTCGAATACTCTTTGGTGTAGTGAGGAGTTTGAAATGGAATCCGATATCCCGAAGGCGTGATTAACAGTCCAAACGTAAAGCCATGAACTTTCTTGCGACGGGTTTTCTTCTTGTTGTAGCGAGAGCCTTTTTTGATTTTGCGCCGTTCCCGATTACCGGTGCTGTAAGTGTTCTCGGATTTAACACCCGCCTGACTGAAAAGCGTCAGGTCCACGATAAAAATGAACTTCCCTTTCCCACTTTCTAATTGCAGCAGGGCCGCCCGTAGCGGTTGGTTAAAATCGACCTTCTGCCAACGAGGACGCGCCAAAAAACGAGTCACCTGGCCACGATGCATGGGCCGGGAAGCAATCATCCCCGCCGCCGACGAGCAAGACATGCGGCCACGATGCAATAAAAATGCCAGTACCATTCGCATCACCATCAACCGGGCGTATTCAGAAACCAAGCTTTTTTCGAGATACCTCTTGAGCGATCCCGCGGTTTGTTCGACGATGATCATTGCAGTCTCCTTTGGTCAAAGGTGAGAATTCAATGAACTGGACATCGGGGGAGACTGCTTTTCATGCAATATCAATTTCTGATAGCACCCAAAAAGAGCGCAACTTCAAAGCGCGTGAGCAAGGACGAATGCAGGTTGTTCCTCGCTGACGCGTCGGGTTTCCATCGGTTGCTCGAACACGTTGCCACCTTAAACACGTTGCCACCTTAAGGCAGGCGATTCTTGAAGAAGAGTGACGCTCAAAAGCGATGCCTGCTCACATTCCATTTGCCGTAGAGCGGCAATTTCTCTTAGCCTCAGACTTCAGTCTGGGGAAAGCCCCCATCCCCTAAACCAGAGTCGCGGAACGACGGCACGCGTGAACTTTCATTCGTGTATGAAGAGGTTTCCGCAGGTGCCAAGCTCTATGGAAACCCGACGTGTGAGCGAGGACGAATGCAGGTTGTTCCTCGCTGACGCGTCGGGTTTCCATTGGTTACTCAAGAATGTGACATTTCAAGAGCGAAGACGCCTTAAAAACGTGGACTCCTCAAGATACGCGATTCTTCAAGTGGGTGACCCTCACGACGCATTCTGCTGCAGATTGAAAATCGATCCAATCGTGGGATTGTCGTTGTATGGAACGGTCGTCTAACGGCTGGCGCAGAATTCATCGACGGAGAAACTGATCAGCGTTTCACTCTGGCCGATTTGCCATTCATTAATGCTTCGACTTCATCAAGGCTCGCCATCGTTGTATCACCAGGGGTCGTCATCGCCAACGCGCCATGGGCCGCTCCATAATCAACAGCGATTTGGCCATCGCCTGTGGTCATAAGCCCATAAATTAGCCCCGAAGCAAAACTGTCACCTCCACCCACGCGATCGAATACTTCCAAGTTGGGCCGTTCTATCGAAGTGCATAGTATTCCGTCCAACCAGCAAATCGCACTCCAGTCATTGATCGTGGCCGTTTTCACTCCACGCATTGTCGTAGCGATTGCCTGAAAGTTGGGGAATTGTTCGATCGCCTGTTCAATCATTTTAGCGAATCCGTCGACGGGCAATTCCTGCAAGTTGTCGTCGGCGCCTTCAATATGCAATCCCAGGCAAGCCGTAAAGTCTTCTTCGTTGCCAATCATGACGTCCACAAGCGGAGCGATTTCTCGATTGATCTTCTGGCAGTTCGTTTTTCCGCCATAGGAATCCCGCAACGACGCTCGGAAATTCAGGTCATAGGAAGTGACCGTTCTGTGTTTCTTCGCAACGGCCAACGCTTCTTTGACCACTTCGGGAGTTGTATCGGATAGCGCAGAAAAAATACCACCGGTATGGAACCACCGCACGCCCAATTCGCCAAAGATATGCTCCCAATCAATATCGCCAGGTTTTAGCTGACTTGCGGCAGTGTATCCTCGATCCGAAGTTCCGACTGCCGCGCGTTCTCCAAATCCGCGTTCGGTGAAATTCAAGCCATTGCGAACGCTCCGTCCCACTCCGTCATAGGGGGCCCATTTCACATTGGAAATGTCGACGCCACCGGTCAACAATAAGTTCTCCAAGAGTCGCCCAATTTCGTTTTTTGCGAATGCGGAAACTAGTGCGGTCCGCATTCCAAAACACCTCCGCAATCCGCGAGCGACATTGTATTCGCCGCCACCTTCCCAGACTTCAAATTGTCGTGCGGTACGAACTCTGCCGTCGCCAGGATCCAATCGCAACATGACTTCGCCGAGTGAAAGGATGTCAAATTGACACGAGTCCGCGGGCTTAATTTTCATCTTTTGACTGCTCGTAAATCGGGGCGGTGTTCGAAAATATTTGGGGAGTCGGAGAATCTGGCTTGTTTCAAAACGACTTGCACAACTTGACGGCGTTTTTTGTCTGTTCCACTACTTGATCAAAGTTCCCGTCGGAAAAAAGTTCAGGTTTGACCATCCAGCTTCCTCCCACGGCAATGACGCAATCAAGGGACAAATAATCTTCCAGATTTTCGAGGTTCACACCGCCTGTCGGCATGAACCGCATTGCGCGAAAAGGGCCCGCCAATGCTTTAAGCATTTTTGTGCCTCCACTAGCTTCGGCAGGAAAAAACTTGATCGTGCGCAATCCGCGGTTCAATGCGCGCTGGATTTCGGAGGCTGTACTTGTGCCCGGATAAATGGGAATGGAGTTCTCCAAACAATACTCAACCGTTTGTTCGTCGAATCCGGGAGACACGATAAACTGTGCTCCAGCGTTTACCGCATCTTTAGCTTGTTGCAAGTTCAGAACGGTGCCGGCACCCAAGACCATGCCGTCGACATTGGCGAACGCTTCGATCGCCTGTAAAGCACATCCCGTTCGCAGCGTAATTTCAGCGACAGGCAACCCCGCTGCCGCCAAAGCGTTTGCCAAGGGTAGGGCGGATTCAATGGACTCAATTTTTACCACCGGGACGATTCGATGCTTTTCAATCTGCAGGTCAAACTCCGTTTGGCTCATCCGACATCCTCAACTAATTCTGCCTGAAGGACTTCGTTGAGCTTCTGTGGGACTCGATCGAATGCCCGCAGAAAATCGTCGAAAGTCGGTTGTATGCGAATTGACAATTTCGTTGCATGCCCATTGGCGATGTCTGCAAGTCGATGCTCAAAAAAGGGATTCTCGAAACGTTCGATCACCTTTGCCGCGAAATTCTTCTCATCCAACCCCAAGGAACTCAAGGCCGGCAAGATTTCCTCATTCAATAGTTCCAATACCCATTTTCTTGATTCGGGTTCGGTCACGCATTGCAAAACCGTTTCGAATCCCATCGGCAAGAATTTGGCGACCATCGCGGTATGAAGTCCGTTCAGAACGCGGACTTTTCGCAAAAAGTATGGCGATAGGTCCTTTGTCCAACTGATCATTTGATGGTTGGGGATCGGATGACGGCCTCGACCATCATCTTCAATTGCCAGCATTCGAAATGGCTCGCCGACCACTGCCAAGTTATCTCTGTCTTGCCAGGGCGGTGGGGCGCTTGGGGCAACGACGATCCGATCGACCAGGTTGTTAAGCCAGCGGTTTTCGTTGGCAAGCCAGTTGAGAAAGTCAGGATTGTTCGTCGCTGTCCATTGCTGAGCTTGCATGACTGCCAGTTCCTTGAGGCGATCAGCATTTTGTTCTACCAGTTCCAATGGAAGAAAGGTTACGGCAGGCAACCGTTTCTTGAAACGATGAAATAATAATGCCACGATCTTCGCGGGGTAGGAACTCGGGCAATTGATTTGAAAATCCAGTTTTTGGTCGGAAGAATCCAAGGCGAGTCCCGCTGCGGTGGTGTTGGAAACGATCAATTCCAGCCCCTCAGAAGTAGCGACTTCGATGACCTGCCGCCATTGAGTCTTGGCCACAAAAGCCTGGTCTAAACTCTCAACCCACTGACACTCGTCGACCGTTTGTCCGTCCTGTTTACCACGCGTCCAAAGGCGGTAACCGTTAGGCTGCGCATTGATTTCGGATGCTCCGCTAGACTTTTCGCGTGACTGCACGACCGTGATGGACTTTTTGTCCAAAACGATGGGGGCGAAGAATCCTCGCAGAAATCGACCGGTGCCAAATTGCAGAATTTTCAAAGTGTAACTCCCGTTTTCCAAATGGCAATTTCACGATATCCATTGACTTCATTTTTTGCCAGTTGTTTGCCATTGGCAACGTCAAGTATCAACTGATCGAGCTCGTCTGCCATTTGGTCCAAAGTCGCTCCAGTGAGTAGTCGGCCGGCATCGAAGTCAATCCAACCTTTCTTGTTGCCTGCAAGATCGCAGTTGGTGGAGATCTTTAGCGTGGGTGCGGGAGCCCCGAGAGGCGTCCCGCGTCCGGTCGTAAACAGAACGACATTTGCACCCGCGGTGGTGAGGACTGTCGTTGAGACTCCGTCGTTACCGGGCCCATTGATAATTGCAATTCCGCCCAAGCCCGCTTTGGCCGTTTCGCCGTAGGGAACGACTTGCTTGATTAATGCTTGGACGCCGCCTTTTTGAACGCAGCCAAGTGACTTTTCTTCGAGTGTGGTGATTCCACCGTCGCGATTCCCCGGGGAAGGATTTTCACTGATCTGCTGGCCGTGATTTCGAAAGTAATCTTTGAAGTGATTGACCATTTGACAAAGGTCTTGATGGACTTCGGCCGTTGCACAACGGGAAAGCAGAACTTGTTCTGCTCCAAACATTTCTGGTACTTCAGTTAGTAGGACGGTTCCGCCGGCTGCACAATGGCGATCGGCAACACGCCCCAGCAACGGATTCGCTGTAATTCCACTAAAGCCATCACTGCCCCCACATTTCATTCCCAGGATGAGGCGACTCGCACTGGCTGGTTGCCGATGCTCCTGGTCCAGCTGATTTGCAAGTTGGCTGAGTGCGTCGAATCCGTACTCCATTCTCATCGGGTACTTCTTGTGTATTGAAAAAAACGACGCGTTCCATCTTGTCCTGATGGACAGATTCCAGCTGAGATTTCATTCGGTTGTTTTCACAACCCAACCCGAGTACCAAAACTCCACCCGCGTGCGGATGGTTGATCAGCCCAGCCAAAATTTTCTGCGTGTCAGAAAGATCGTCTCCTAATTGCGAACAACCGTAAGGATGAGGAAATGCATAAAAGCCATCCACGTTCGTGAGTTGCGTCGTAAGTTCGCGATTTGCACGTTCGGCAAGACGAGTCGCGGTTTGATTGACGCAGGCAACGGTGTTGATAATCCAGATCTCATTTCGAATCGCGACGCGTTCGTTTTTTCTGATAAAGACCGAAACCGGATCGAGCTCTTTTGCTATATTGAAATTCGGTTGGGCGGGAGCCTGCCAATCTCCAAAGGCGGTTTGCCCGAGTGCCGTCTGCATGTTGTGACCATGAACGTGCTCGCCCTGGTCGATGTTAGCACTCGCAACTCCGATCGGCATTCCATATTTGACGATCGGCTCATTCGCTGCAATGCGCCGAAAGGCAATCTTATGGCCTTGGGGGATTGTCGATTTCGCAATGATCTCCGATACCGACTCACCTTCTGAGATTTCTCGAAGGGCAACCATGACGTTGTCAGTCGAATTGAGTTGGATCGTATTGGGCACCGGGCGTCCTTGGATTGCATAAAGCGATCTATGGTCGCATGGACTTGAAGAAGTGGCAAGTCTGGCGTTTGCTCCATCGAGACACCAGCGGATACGCTCTATTGCGCTGATGGAGTTCATTGTGCTCAGGTTGGTGGCGAATTGGTCTTTGACGAGATCTTCATTAGGTGGAATTGGAAAACGCTGCCAGTGATTCGTTCAACGTCCCACCAAAACATCGATTGGCTGATCGACGATAAATTTGATCCCTCATATGTTTCGGCGGGAGCCTCAACCTCCCGGAAAACGAATCGATGCGCACTTGCCGCGGAGCGGCTATTTCCATTAGCGCCAGACTTCGTTCTGGGGTAAGGTGGCCGAAACCGATTGTCGGATCGATGATAAATTTGATCGTTCGTATGTTTCGGCTGGAGCCTCAACCCCTCCCGGAAAACGGATCGATGCGCACTTGCCGCAGAGCGGCTATTTCCATTAGCGCCAGACTTCAGTCTGGGGTAAGGTGCTGAGAGGCGCACCGATTTGAATCTCGGACCCAACACCAACTCGCATGATTTAACGGACAGAGGAATGTGAGTCGACGTCGTATCGCTCTTTGCAAACGGCGCTGGCGTCTCGCAAATCTTGCCTTACGGATTTGATGATGGCGCCTTTCAAGAAAAAACTAATGGGCGACATCAACTTGGCTGCGATGGAAATAGGAGTAACATTCATTTCCATCGACACGTCAGTTGTATAGTTGTCCACTGGTTTAAACTTGAAAACCGTTTTGTAATTCGCGCCGCAGGAATCCGCTTCGACGACGTATTTTTCATTTTCGACAAACTCTGTGATCCACATCTCCTCTGTCGATTCTTTGCCAAACATTACACGTGTTTCTTTCCAACGAGTACCGGTTCCCACTGGACCGTCAGAAACCATGTCTACATTTTTTATTCCGGAAATGTGTTTTGGAGCATTGGAAATGTCCGTCATCACTCCGAAAATCTGCTTTACAGGCGCGTTTACACGCTCCTCAAAACTTACTACCGCCATTTTTGCCTCCGAGTTCGGCCAATTGAAGCCTCTTCTCTATTCCAACTATAATGTTTTGCATCTGAAATACCAATCGATAGCGAGATCCTGATGCCGAAACTCCTGACTTTATTAATGTTTTTTGCATGTGCTTCGTGCGTTGCTTGTCTGGCTCAAGAGGGAGAACCCAAATTGTGGTGCGAGTACAACCCGCAGAAGGGAACTGAGATTGGTAAGCATGTCGTACTGTTAGCGGGCGACGAAGAGTACCGAAGCGAAGAAGCAATGCCCATGCTGGGAAAACTTTTGTCGCAAAGACACGGGTTCCATTGCACCGTGATTTTCTCGATTGGAGATGATGGAACCATCGATCCCAACAATCAGGAGAACATGCCAGGCATCGAAGCGCTGAAGAGCGCCGACCTTGTCATCATGTCGCTGCGATTTCGGAATTTGCCCGATGAGCAAATGGTTCATTTTGACAACTATGTGAAGTCGGGAAAACCGATCATCGGGTTGCGGACTTCAACCCACGCATTCAACATTCCCGGAGATTCGGAGAGCTCTTATCAGTATTATTCGTTTAACAGTCGAAAGAAATGGCTTGGCGGATTTGGGCAACAAGTGCTTGGAGATACATGGATTAATCATCACGGATCGCACAAAGTTCAATCGACTCGAGGCACCCTCAATGAAGACCATGCGGAGCATCCCGTACTGCGCGGCGTTAAAGACATCTGGGGTCCGACGGACGTCTACGGGATCAGAAACCTGGACGAAAATTCCGCAACTATCCTCGTGCACGGCGCCGTTTTGACCGGTATGGATCAGAACGATGAGGTGGTCGAAGGGCGGTTGAATGAACCCATGATGCCCGTTGCCTGGCTTAAGGAGTTTGAACATCCGGATGGAAAAATCAATCAGGTTATGTGTACGACCATGGGTGCATCAAATGACTTGGCCAACGAAGGGCTTCGGCGGCTTATCGTCAATTCGGCTTTTTTTCTGGTCGGCATGGAAGATCAAAATAAATGGCGACTTGAATGTTGATCCTGTCGGTGATTATCGCCCCACTATGTACGGTTTTAATAGTTGGACAAAAGGCATTCGTCCCGCGGATCATGACCTAAAAGAAAACGCCGAAAAGTAATCGACATGGATCGATCAGTATGGTGGGATTGAAGGTCCGGCGGCGAATGCTGATCCGCGTGGGCACGACATGCGTCCCTTAACCGTTGCCAATTACAGTCGATTCTGAAGTGAAAGCGAGCATGGCCAATTCAACTCCCTCTGTCGCCACTGTATCGACGCGGAATGATGTTTATCTTTCGATCTATGATGCAACTTGGTCCGGGTATGGCGGAGTGCTAATTTGGGGAGGAATCTATGGTTGTATCTGGACCCCGATTGTTGTTCTTTTGGTTTACATTCCTGTCTTCAATTCGCTCTCTATTGAGGCAGTGATTACGAGCTTTTTTGGCTTCGTTTTGATGTTTTTTGTTGCGGGTCTTGTCGGCATGCTGTTCGCCGGATGCGTGGGAATACTCGTGATGGTTGTCGTTTGTCTTTTCAATCGAATGATGGACCATATCTGGTCTCCCATTACGGCAGTTTCGATTGTGGGCGGTCTCACTGGGTTTCTTTGCACTTGTATTGCGCCGATCGCTGCGATCGACGATGGGAACGTGGCTTTAGCGGTGATCAGCTACTTGGTGGGCCCCATCGCCGCCATGGCGTTCGGACAATTCGGTGGGGTAAGAATGACTGCTCGGCAAATCAAAGTACACTATCAACGTCATGACACAAAAGTCGAAAAGTTCTGGAGCCCAGATCCGAAAAGCGACTTGAGGCAATTTGATCTGAAACAAATGCTGATTGTGACGGGGTGGTTGGGTGCCGTATTCGCGAGCCTCAGCGCGATTGGCCGCTTTTCGCCATCGACATCGATCGTTCTGGCGTCATATTTTTTGATTCAATGGGTCGTCTATTTTCCCGTCCAGATGATCAGCAGCCGCTATGTGCTGCGGAATCTAGACAAAGTTAAAGTATCCTAGAATGCAGCGATCTAGATCGGATTGCCGAAGAGCTTTTTTCTGCTCATCTAAACAACCCCAATATTTTCAACCGAGACGGCTGGTTGCATATTCTGGAAAAACACGGCGGTCATTTGCCGGTTTCGATAAAAGCTGTTCCCGAGGGCACGGATACGTTCGCTGGCGTCGTGACGGCACGTGAATACTATCACGAACCGATGGCGGGTTTCTCAATTCCAGCTGCGGAACACAGTACGATCACCTCTTGGGGGCGTGAAAACGAAACGAAGGCCATGGAGAACATGCTTGACCAGTTCCCAAGTGGTTCGGTTGCGGTCGTGAGTGATTCATTTGACATTTATGCGGCATGTTCCACCATCTGGGGAAAGCACCTGAAGGAGAAAGTTTTGAACCGAGACGGGACGCTCGTGATTCGTCCAGATTCGGGCGATCCTCCAACTATCGTGATTGAGATATTGGACCTGTTGGGAGAAGCTTTCGGAGTTACGATCAATCATCGAGGATACAAACTTCTGCCACCACAAGTTCGAGTGATTCAGGGAGATGGAATTGACCGGGAAATGTTGGTGAAGATTTTGGATGCGATGATGGCTCATGGATGGTCGGCGGACAATATCGCTTTTGGATCAGGTGGTGGATTACTTCAAAAGATGAATCGCGACACATCAAAATACGCATTCAAGTGTGCTTCTGCGACCGTTCACGGTGAGGAGCGGGATGTTTACAAGCAGCCCGTTACGGACAATGGCAAGAGATCCAAAGCGGGCCGGATGAAGTTGGTCCGAAAAGGCGAAAGTTTCGAGACGCTAATCAATGATGAGAACGACCCGAGGCCGGATGAACTGAAAGAAGTGTTTCGAAATGGGAAAGTTCTTGTCGATACGACTTTTGCCGAAGTTCGAGAAAGGGCCGTCGTTGGTTCGCGTTGCGACGTCTAATTTCAACAGTGGCGCGCTGAGGAAATTGGTGCACAACAAATACAGTGTGGTGGTCTGTTTGCTGCGAGTCGACAATCGCGGCGGATGCGATTCAGTTTAGCGTAAAACCTGCTATCGAGCCGAATGCCGATTAGGCGCCGAGGATGTCGTTCCAGACGCACCCCGCCCATGACCAGCCAACACCAAATCCAACTAGCAGATTGGGTGATTCCGGTTGTAGTTTTTTCTGGGATCGCATCTGATCGATCAAGATTGGCAAGGTGCATGAGACGGTGTTGCCGATTTGCTCGATCATGATGGGCAATTTTTCATCCGAAACGCAAAGTGCCAGCCGCAATTGCTCCAGCATTTTGAAGGTCGCTTGATGAAACAAGTAGTAACCAAATTCCTCAGGCTTGACGTCCGCTTTCTTGCAGATGTTCTCCACCAACCAGGGGATTTTACCGACGGTAAAACTAATCAGGCTGGGGCCGTCCATGTAAAGCTGGCTGGGCCAACGTTTGCGTGAACTGGGTTTCAATGATTCGGCTTCGCTTCGAAATCCTCCGCCGCGTGCGAACAGGGTGTTTGCGCCTGTGCCGTCAGTTCCAAATTCAAAGGCTCTGATGGAGGGTTGATCTGCCGACTCAATCAGTGTTGCCGTGGCGCCGTCTCCAAAAATGGTTCTCAGGCTACGGTCGGTTTTGTGGATGAATTTGGAATAGGTTTCTGCGGTGATAAACAAAATTCGTTTCGCAGCACCACTATGGATCAGGCCATTTGCCAGGGAAAGTCCATATACATAACCGCTACATCCGAGGTTGAAATCCAAAGCGCCGATGCTTGTGCGTAATCCAAGTCGATCTTGCATCATGCAGGCGGTTGTCGGGAGCGCATAGTCTGGAGTTTGGGTGCAGAACAACAGGAAGTCAATCGACTGAGGGTCGATGTCGTGTTCTTGGAACAATTTCTCAGCGGCGGCTACACCCAAGTCAGAAGAGCATTCATTCTCCCCCGCGATATGACGCGCATGGATCCCCGTTTTTGACGCAATTAGCGTCATATCCCAACTAGGGTTTTCTTGTTCAAGAAGTTCGTTGGTTTCGATCCGTTCCGGAAAATGCACGGAAATGGGACCAATTGCAGCATGTCTCACAGCGATCTGCCAAGCCTCACGTGATATATTTTGCCCCGATGATCATTCGCTGGAGGTCTCTCACTTGCGAAAAGCGGGATTTAAATCAGCACGTAAGTTAGCAGAACCCACCAATCCATAACAGGTGAGGATTCCCGAGAGATCGGGCTATGGCGAGTTTTCATACGGAGCGCAAACGAGCGATCCCGCGACAAAATAACCCATGCCCAAAATGCGTTTTTTTAAGCGCCAACCCGGACACGATGAGAGTCCAGGTGTGGCGGTTGGTCATGATGGATCTCTGCAACGAGAATCAAGCCGCCCGAGAGACTTTGGTGGGCTGATCCGTCCATCGTTTCCAGTCCTTTTCGCGTAACACGTGGAACTTGTCTTGTTTTTGAACCAGCAGCGTCGATTGGTTGTGTACCATGCGAGGCAGGAAGAACCAGAAGCGTTCCAACTCTTCCAGATCTTGATTGCAAGTGAGCAGGACCAGATCTGTGCCGGCCAAGGAGTTTGCGACGCGTGCCGTTGCGCTTTCTGCGTCGCCCGGAACCAGATTGACCTTTGCGCCAGTTTTCTTGAGACGCTTATGCATGTCTAGTAGCGATATTTGCGGCTCGGTGGATTGCCGACTTTCAAAAAGATCGATGCCGGTATAGGCAATGGGTTGTCCATCCGCAAATTTTTGACAGACTTGAATTAGCTTTTCACAGCGTCGTCCATCGGCAAGCCCGAACTCAACGATCGACTTTACCTTTTGCTTTTTGATCGTTTTGTAGACCAGTCGATCAGCTACAGGCTTGGCAAGCCAACACATATGGAAGTAACGAAGACCAGACAACTTGCTCACAGCGACAACCCTGCTAGTACGTTCAAAAATCATGATCCATACAACCGGAATGGATCTTGGTTAGTCTTCGTCTGAGTTCTCGTTGTGAATTGAACTCCTTCTGACTGGCCGTTCAGCACGACGATGTCGTTATAATCGGCAAAGCTTTACTGAAGGTAACAAGAGGACCAATTTGTCGGCTTGGGCGGCTCGTCTAATCGCATTTGCAACGAGTTTCTTCGGACCCAAGTGAAAGGCAAAACGTATAGTTGCCGGTAGCCAGCCTGAGCGAGGATCGTTGGATCCCTTTGTCGAAGCTGGAAACACTACGGCTTTTTTGGAAGCCGGAAAGCTCACTCGCGCCACAGGGATTTTGGCGCTTTTTAGAACCAATGAAGGTTCGCCAAACCGCGCGAAGCGAGCGAGACATGTCGGATCGTACACAACCTGAAAACCTGAACAAGCAATGTGAGTTTGAACAACTCGAAGACCGAAGGGTCTTTTCGGGCCAAACCATTGCTGATGTCGCATTTGAGCCCGAGGTAACCCAGGCGGTTCTTGGCGCCGAGGTAATGCAGCAGGTTGAAGTAACCTCTGAGTCTCTACAGGCCGGGGGAATTTCTGATGCTCGCTATGTCGAGCAAGAGTATGGTTTTGATGGAAGCGGACAAACCGTTGCCGTCATCGACTCGGGAATTGCATGGGATCACTATGCGCTGGGTGGTGGATTGGGAACGGGGCATCGTGTTGTGGGAGGCTGGGATTTTGCGGAAAACGACGCCGATCCCTACGACGATGGTGGAGCAGGTTTTCATGGGACTCACGTTAGCGGGATTATCGGAAGTTCTGACGAAACGTATCGCGGCGTCGGTTCGGGAGTCGATTTAGTCGGCCTGCGAGTCTTTGATGATGTGGGCAACGGAAAACTGGAATGGGTTGAAAACGCCCTTCGCTGGGTTCACGAACACAAAGACGATTTTGCCAACCCCATCACGACAGTCAACCTTTCGCTTGGTACGGACTGGAATTCCACTAACGTTCCTGAATGGGCGACGCTCGAAGACGAGTTTGCACAACTGAAGGCCGATGGTATCTTCGTTGCCGTTGCGGCTGGGAATGCATTTGAAGACTACAATCAGGCGGGCCTGAGTTATCCTGCGGCCAGTGATTATGTCGTTCCCGTGGCGAGCCATGACGCACAGGGCAATATCAGTGACTTTTCCCAACGCGCAAATGGCGTTCTGGTTGCGCCGGGAGAATCCATCAAAAGCACTGTGCCTGACCATATCTTTGGAGGACGGAATACGAATGGGTTTGCTGGTTCGACCGGAACGAGCATGGCGTCACCTTATATTGCAGGCGCTAGTTCGGTTGCTCGCCAAGCAATGGAGTTCATGGGCTATGACGAGATCAATCAGGACAGCCATTTATAATATGTTTCGAGACACTGCTGATAGTCTCTACGATGCCGTAACCAACGATACCTACGATCGAATCAATCTACGTGCGGCAATCGATTCCATTGTTGGCGATGCCCATGGAGACAGGTTTCCCGAAACGCCATGGATATTGGCACGGTGCTGAATAATGAATGTAATACGAGGAACGATCGGTAAAGTTTCTGACGCAGATGCGTTTGAGTTTACCGCGACCCATACAGGCCAAGTTACGTTCAATATCCAAGCCAGCCACGATTTGGTTGCGAACTTTGAACTTGAAGGCGGCACGGTTGCTGCTGATGGAAACCGAGTCAGCTTCGACGTGCAGCAGGGGCAGCAATATCGTTTCCTGATTGGTACTGCAGATGGGATTGGCCACTATCAGATGGACGCTTCAATCACAGAAGGTGCGCCGGCGACCGATTGGGGGTCTGTTGATCACGTCGTAAAATCGAACGTTCTTATCCAAAACGGAGAGAAGAGTCCTACAAGTTTACTGCGAGCCGGAGCTGGTATTTTGACGTTGATTGGCCAGTCAGGTTCGGGCGCTCAATTCCAGCTTTTCAACCAAGATATGGTCCAACAGCAATCGACCCTGGAGGCTAACGGCCAGACTCGTTTTGATATTGGAGCTCAATCGGGAGAAACGTTTTTCTTGAAAGCGGTCGGGCAGGGTGATTTCGATGTCATGGTGAGTAATCTTGTTTCACTAGACAACGGAAACTTGAGTATCCACGGTACCGACACCAACGATGCGATTGTCGTAAGTACTGCCAATGACTTCTACGTTCAGGTCAATTCGGTGAACTACCGATTCAACGACGATTCGGTCGATTCGATCGCGATTGATGCTGGGGGAGGTTACGATGCCGTTCATCTCTATCTGGGTGCCACGGACGACAATGTGACGATAGGCCAGGGCACCATCAACGCAAGCAACGATCAATTCAATTTGTCTGGCGGGAACGCCGAGCAGATTACGGTTTTGGGTGGCGGTGGCCTGGACCAATTGCGAATGGAAGATTCGGCCGGCAATGATATTTTCTACAACCAAGGTGACACAGTTGCGATGCTGATGGACGGTATGGCAAATTATGGTGTCGGATTCGATTTTGTCGAAACGGTATCTCGGTCTGGGAACGACGCAGCTTACTTGTATGGAAGCGAAGGAGATGACAAGGTTGTCTCTCGAAATGATTCAGTCCGACTGGATTCTCCGGGGCATGCCCTGCGTGCGGCTGGATTTGATCGAGTTTCCTATGATGGTGGGGGCGGTAATGATCTTGCCAATATTTATGATTCTGATGGGGATGATCATTTCATATTGCGACCAACACAAGCCTTTGTGACTGCAGGCGACTCGCAGCTGTTTGTTCGTAACGTTGGGCAAATCAATGCGATTGCGTCAACAGGAAAAGACTCAGTTGTGTTTTTTGATTCCGAGGGAAGTGACCGGTATTCGCAGCAAGATAACGTCAGCTCTCTCGGCGACACGAGCGGCACGTATTCTAATGTTGCCCGCGGTTTTGATGTTACAACCGTCTATTCAATGGGCGGCCATGACGTCGCACAAGTAAGCGGGTCTGAACAGTCTGACACGGTCAATATGTTTTGGGCCCACGTGACGCTCAACGCTGGGAACGACTATTACCAGATAGGCGGATTCGAACGAGTCAACGTGGTTGCCAGTGACGGTGGAATCGATGTCGCTTACATGCACGGTACCGAAGGATCAGATACCGCCTACGCCGACGCAAATGGTGCGTCAATCACTAGTGGGGGAATCATCAATCGGGCTGTTGGTTTTGATTCTGTGAATGTTTATGGAAAAGGCGGCAATGATCAGGCTCGTCTGATTGGCAGCAGTGGAAACGACAGGCTAACCGCAAATCGCTACAGCACGGTTTTGGATACAGAACAAGTAACTTTCATGTTGCACGATTTTGAACAGCAACGTTTTGATGGTGGTGAAGGGTTTGATGTCGTCGCATTGAGTGATTTTGGAGAAAATGATCGTTTGCATGGATTCGGGAAATCCGTCAACGCTCAAATTGGGAACACCAACATTGCGGCAGAGAATTTCTCCTTCTTGGATGCAGCGACAGATCTGGTTTCCAACTATGACATGGGCGCTGCCGATTATTTATTCATGCTTGACGGCGATTGGGGAAGAAGGACTCGAGTAGTCGTCATCGCCAGTGCAGTGAGAGATATCGAAGGCCGCGGCGAGTGAATTCCGCTGACGGATGTCGTCGCGCCGCGACTCGGGTTGGTTGGAGATGTTCACCCCAGACTTTCAGGGCATCCCGTCTGGGTAACATTCCAAACCCCAATCCCCCCTCACGGAGCACTGGGTGCCATGGCCTCGCTCGCGTGGCCATGTTCTTTTGAGAATGGCTCGTTGGCAGCCCAAACTTCGAAATCAACTCAATCGATTCTCGTTAAGGCGTAGCCCACGCGTTGCGAGGAGCATGGCACCCAAGAATTCATCCTGCGAGATTTGCACCTGAGCCCTTTGTTCTGCACTAACTTCTGCTTTGAATCCGGTCGCCTTGAAGCGGCTGTGATCTTTGATTTATGCATGAGCAGAATGGCGTGGAGGGCATATCCCATGGAAATCCGAAGCGTGAGCGAGGACGTGTCAGGTTCGTCCTCGCTGACGCGTCTAGGTTGTGATTAAATTCTGCAGCGACAGTTTTAGCGAAATTTTGGCGCTGGATTTTTGATTTTGAATTTTTGTTTGCCGTTTTTCAGGCTTGGTATGTTTTTGTGTTTCGATTGGTTGCTTTTTGTAGCATTCAATCGCGTCCTTTCTGCTTTAAATCGCCGCTTTGACGCCATCCAACGCATAAAGTTAAACGTCAACGCTACGAGTAACGTTGCCGATTGCACTCGAGCCAAACCTCGAACTCGAAACTGCTGGAGCCCTCGATTGCGGAACTCCGCGTTAGGAAACTCTGCGATCGAAGGCCGCGCTTTATAAAGTTCCTTTGCTGAGTCCGTTGCCATTCGCTGCCGAAACTTGAACACCTCGTTGGTGTCTTTCGGCTGACGTTCATGCGGATCGTTGCCGTTTTTTAGCAGCTTTGCTTCTTTAGGAATCGGACCATAAACCGCAGTGCCTTGCCTTTCAAGCAACGTGATATCAGCGTGCGTCGTAAAGCCGCCATCTACCAGCATTTTCTCTGGAACCTCGCCATGCCGAGCAACTACTTTTTTGTGCATGACGCTCATCTGCCCGCCGTCACTGCCATTGTTGTTGACTTCCACGTCGAGGATTACACGAGAATCTGCTGTCGTCGCAAGGTGAACGTTGTAGCAAGGACGGTAGCCACCGCTGGCCACTTTCATCTTGCGGGCGTCAGGGTCTGTTGTGCTACAACGAGCTTCAGCACCGCTACCCTTCTTGCGTTTTTCTTTGCGGGCGCGAAGTTCTTGAAGTTGTTCCAGAGCGTCAGCGAGCCGTGATTGGCGTTCTTCGGCGGAGCGAAGTTGAGCCGCTTCTTGCTTTGAACGACTTGTTTGCCCGATAGAAGAATCGTCCATTTCTGCTCGCAATTGTTCTACGCGTTGCTTGGCCTGGCTCAAGCTTTCTGTGAGCGTGCCTTGGCGGCGAAACGAACCTCCACCAGCGCTGGCGCGAACACGCATGCCATCTTGAGCAATCACATCGAGTTCAACTAAACCTTGCGAGATCAGCGTGCCGACCGTTTCGCTGAGAAGCTCGTCAAAGAACTCGGGGTTGGTTGAGCGGAAATCACTCAAGAGGTGGTGGTTGACGCTGACTCCGCCGCAAATCCACATGTAGCCAAGGTCGCGTTCGCACAACCGTGCCACGTGACGGGCGCTGCTGATCCCTTCGAGCGTCGCGAACATCCAAAGTGAAAGAAGAATTTTCGGATCGACCGGCGTCCGTCCTGCACGCCCTTCCACTGCCAGGATCTTTCCGTAAAGCTTTGAAAAATCCAGTGACTCTACATATTCCCAAACCACGCGAGCACGATGGTCTGTCGAAAGAAGTTCGTCGAGGCAGAAAGGTTTCCATTCTGATTGATGACGTTCTGGCCGTTGCACTCGTGCAAACACTCTTTTTTTATTGTTCATTACTAAGTTTTAGCGCAAAACAAATACTTGCTCCAGCCCAGTTGATTTAATCACAACCTAGTCGCGTTTCCAGAAAACATGGCTCGACGCAGCTCCATTCACGCACCTCGACGCCTCAACTCACCCTGAATCTGGTACTGCGACCGCGCCAAGAAGGCCATTCGATCTACTTGGCGACCTTGACGCGAATCGAACCATGGGTTGTGCCAAGTTTGACAGGAACACCATCTTGAGTACTGTCCAATTCACTCGACGAATCATCTTCATCCATATCTAGATTGATTTTGGATTCAGCGGGTATGGTTAGAATGATGTCATCATGGGTTGTGTCCAACTGGATGGACTTGAAATCACTGTTCCATAACTCTGCGTCGATTTCTCCGTGCCGATTGCTAATCTGCAATGATTCGGATTGTCCTCGCACTAAAATATCGGCGTGAGTTGTTGCGGCGTTGATTTTCCCATCGATATTGTTTGCATCGATGTCGCCGTGTTGATTGTTGACAATCAAGGATCCGCGTACGTTGGTGATCTTGATATCGCCGTGAGTTGTTTCGACCTGAACATCGCCCATTGCATTGTTGAGTTTGATGTTACTATGACGGCCGTCGACAAAAACGTTCTTGGTGTTGGCCACGTTGACTCGGCCATGAGCATTCGAAATCGTGGCGGCACCCAAAGAATTGGTCAAAGTGACATCGCCATGGGCGGAATCGATATTGATGCTGACCACATTCTGGACCGAAACATCTCCGTGGGAATTGGTGAGTTGACTGTCGCCTTCGAGTCCAGCAAACAGGGTATCGCCATGGGAGTTAGTCGAAGTTACCTGAACCGATTGGGGGACGTTGATGATTAAATTCGATTGGACCCCGTTTAGTGAGCTCGATCGTACAGGCATGACAATGACAAGTGAAAGAACATCATCTTCAAGCGATGCAACCATTTCCAGCTGGGAGAGGAAGGAGTCTGCCGATTCAGCATCATCCGCCCAAATCGTGGCATCCCAATCCCATTCTGCCGTGGCATTTGCGTCATGGACGACCTGGACATTTCCAAACTTGTTTTCAATCCGAAGTTCTTTGATGTTCGCTGAAATTGGGGTATTGATTGACTTGTTGACTTGGATGCCCGAATAATCAAACGAATAGCCGTCGCTGAAATTGAGGCGGCATCCCGAAGAAAAAAGAAGCGCGATGGCGATCAGGCAAAATAGGTTGAGAGGCTTCACGTCGGATCCTTTTGAGCAAGTCAGTTGCAAAGACATGAGATCGTATTCGTAAGTATTTTAAAATGCTTGGGACAAATAAACAAAAAAATCGCGAATTGCGATAGTTGAATTTTCACCGTATCAGAAAGGACGATTTAAGAGCATTTGCCCGTAATTTGGGCAAAGTTGCCAAAGACTACATTAGCAACGCCTAATGAAGTTTGCACTAACCTACGTCGGGTCACTTGGAAACTTGGCAAAAATAGGGCGAGTTGGCTTTGGCCAAAATTCGCGAACGATCAGTTTCGGCGTTTGGCTAAAGGCGTGGAATTTCGAATTGTTGGAAAAATGCGTCGTATCTATACTACTTCCTTCGCAAAAAAAGGCTTTTGAAGTTCTCGAATGAATTCCACTTACTCAAATTCCAAAAAATCGGTGATGCCGCTGTTTGCGGGGGTCGATGTCGGCGGAACCAATGTGAAAATCGGAATTGCGAGCAACGAAGGCGATGTCGTCGGCCAAAGTCATTTTCCGACTGACCAGGATCGTGGTCCTCAATACGCCATTGCGACCGCAGTCGAGGAGCTGAAAAAGCTGGCAGCGAATGCAGAGTTTGAGTTTTCGGATGTCGTTGCTGTTGGATTGGGAACCCCCGGAACCATGGATATCCCATCGGGAATGATTCTGGAGCCGACGAATCTTCCGGGTTGGCGCCACTTCAATGTACGTGATGGACTGGCAGCGGCGATTGGTCGCTCGGTGACCTATACAAACGACGCAACTGCGGCAGCCTATGGAGAGTTCTGGGCGGGCGGAGGATCGTCATTTGAAAGTATGGTCCTGATTACTTTGGGAACTGGAGTCGGTGGCGGGATCATCTTGGGGGATCACTGGATTGACGGTGCACACAGCCACGGTTCGGAGGTTGGCCATATTGTGGTTGATACGGCACCAAACGCTCGGATGTGTGGTTGTGGAAAACGAGGGCACCTCGAAGCGTATACGAGCGCAACGGGGCTGGTTGGTCGGACTCGGGAAAAAATTGAATCAGGAGTTCGAACTTCGCTGAGAACATGCGACCCATTGACTGCTCTTGACGTGTCCAATGCGGCGTCTTCTGGAGATGCTGTCGCTGTGGAACTTGTCATGGAAACCGCGGATTACCTAGCTAGGGGCATTGCCACTCTGGCCCATGTTATCGACCCTGAGGTCTTTCTGTTGGGTGGCGCAATGAATTTTGGCGGTAGCCAGAGTGAACTTGGACGGCAATTTCTCGCCCGAATTATTGAACGGGTTTCTAATTGGACGTTCCCAACCGTGGCCAACCATCTAACAATTGAGTTCGCAAGACTTGGGTCATCGGCGGGATGGGTCGGAGCTGCTGGGCTCGGCCGAGTCGAATACTACAAAAATCAAACTTCGCAAAAAAGCCAAGCCGCCAGATAGGCAGAATTGACAATCGATGAGTCGTCGCTCTGAAATCAACTGTAAGCACATTCGTAATTTTTGCATTATTGCGCATATCGATCATGGGAAAAGCACGTTGGCTGATCGACTTCTGGAGTTCACCGGAACGGTTACAAAACGTGACATGCAAGAACAGCTGTTGGATGATATGGATCTTGAGCGCGAGCGTGGTATTACTATCAAGGCTCGCGCGGTGGCGATGAATGCAGAACACAATGGTCAGATCTACGAGTTGAACTTGATCGATACGCCGGGGCACGTCGATTTTCAGTACGAAGTTTCTCGGAGTCTTGCCTGTTGTGAAGGTGCCGTATTGATTGCCGATGCGTTTCAGGGTGTCGAGGCTCAAACGGTTGCCAACGGATACAACGCCATCGAGCATGGACTTGATATCGTTCCCGTGATAAATAAAATGGATTTGAAGCACGAACGTTCCGAGGAAGTTGCTCAAGAGATGGAGCAAACGCTGGGCGTCAATCCCGATGAAATTGTTAAAGTGAGTGCCAAATCGGGGATCAATATCGACCAACTTATTGCGGCAATCGTGGAGCGAATACCAGCACCGAGTGGTGACAAAGATGATTTGTTTCAGGCAATGGTTTTTGATTCACACTACGATGAGTTTCGTGGCGCGATTAACTACGTTCGAGTGATCAATGGGCGGATCAAAAAAGGAGATAAAATTCAATTCTTGCGTGCCGGCACTACGCATGAAGTTCTTGAGATTGGGCAGTTCCGTCCCAAACAAACGGCTACCGAAGTGCTGCATGCCGGGCAGGTTGGGTATATCATCTGTAACATTAAATCGCTCGACGCCGTGAACATTGGCGATACTGTCACGAATGCCGGCAAGAATCATGCGGAAGCACTTCCGGGATATCACGAGCCCAAGCGGATGGTCTATTGCGGACTGTTTCCGTCGGATGGCCAGGACTTTAGCGAGTTGCGAGATGCGTTGAATAAACTGTCCATCAACGATCCGAGTTTCGAATTTGAACCTGAATCAAGTGACGCACTGGGATTTGGGTTTCGCTGCGGTTTCCTAGGCCTGCTTCATATGGAAATAGTGCAACAGCGTCTGGAACAGGAATCAGATGTTGACCTTGTTCAAACTGCGCCGAACGTCACCTATGAAATTGTGAAAAAACAAACAGGCGAAGTCGTTGAAGTGCACAAACCCCAGGACGTTCCCGATGCGGGCGACATTGAAGAGTTTCGACAGCCCATTGTTCGGGTGAACCTGATTCAGCCCGAAGAATATGTTGGGCCAGTAATGCAGCTTTGTCAGGAACGTCGCGGGATACAGCAAAACAGCGAGTACCTTTCGGCTAAACGCGTGATGCTAACTTATGATTTGCCTTTGGCAGAAGTGATTTACGATATGCACGACCGGCTGAAAAGCCTCACACGTGGATATGGCACCATGGACTATGATTTACTGGGGTACTTTCCCGCGGATCTGGTTCGCGTCGATATTCTGGTAAATGGAAATCGAGTTGACGCCCTTAGTGTGATTTGCAATCGGCATGATTCGGAACGTCGAGGTCGTGCGGTTGTTAAAAAGCTCAAGGAAGAAATCAATCGGCACATGTTCGAGGTGGCGGTGCAGGCGGCGATCGGAACTCGAGTCATCGCCCGTGAAACGGTCAAAGCACTACGGAAGAATGTTACCGCCAAATGTTATGGTGGCGATATTTCGCGAAAGCGAAAACTTTGGGCCAAACAAAAAGAGGGCAAAAAGCGGATGAAGTCGGTCGGCTCGGTCGATATTCCTCAAAAGGCCTTTATGGCTGTTCTGCAAACGGGTGAAGAAAAGAAAAACTAGCGGTGTTTGGGTATCTGTATCCAATGGCGTGGACAGTTCTATTCTGTTGTTGGAGTTCCTGATCGAACCCCTTTTTTTTGGGCCAGTGTTCCCTTCCGTAGTGACCGCCCTGGCAGTTGATGACGCGATAATCTTGACCAAGTCCAATTTCTCGTGCCCGAGCCAGCGGTAAACTCTTTCGGATTCCCCGCAGGTAGTCATCGAGGTCGCAGATAATGCCTCCGGTGTGAAAAAGGCCGGTGCTGGTTCCGGGATCGTAGCCTCTGATGCTTTGGATGTAGTCGTCTTTGATTTTGCTGTGGACCCTGGTTAACTATCATCGTAGAAGACGACTTGAAAGTGAGCACAAAATGGACTGGATTGGACTGGATATTGGAGGCGAAAATGTCAAACTTGCGACCAAAGATGGACAATTTAGTTTTCCATTCGAACTTTGGAAACACCCGCAACAGCTTGCCGGATTCCTGGAAAAGTCGGTTGCGGTTGTTTCTAAAGGCGTTCAGGCTGCAGTAACGATGACGGGTGAACTGGCCGATGGATACCCAACTCGGCAAATCGGAGTTCGCGAGATTGTTCAGTTCGTTGAGACGCGGAATAAAGGGTAAGAGTTTAGTTCCCTGACCGGGATCACCAATGGGGTCGGGAGTCTTTTCTGTTCAAATGCGAGAAAGTTAAATCAATCTAATCTCGCAATCAAAATACTTCGGTCACCCAACAAAGAAAAGACTCCCGACCCCTTTATTCCCCAAGAATGCGTAGTAAGAGTTTAGTTCTTTGACCGGGATGTTATTGATTCGTCTTGCGATGGTCAACGGAAATCGGTAGAGGTGTTCGTTGAAGGCTCACCGATGTCATTTCCTTTCTACCCAAAACACGAATACGGTTGTCCGCATGTCAGGCATTGTCCGCATGCCGGCGGTGCTTCGATTGGTCACTTGGTACAGCTCGCCGGCGATCATCAGGCGTGTTATCAAGGTCTTTATCGGCAGATCGACTCTGAGCGGGAGCGAAACAGCAAGCTGTTTGCCGAGAACCAGCAGTTGGCAACAAAGATTGAACAGCTCCAACTTGAACTTCGCCTGGAGCGGCAGAACAAATTTGCGACGAACAAGCAGAAAGCCAAATTAGACCCAACGGAATCTGCTGAAACGACAGCCAAGAAGAAAGGCAAACGAGGCGCACCGCAAGGCCATGCCCCCTGGTACCGTAAGATGCCCACTGAATACGACGTTCGAGTCGATGTTGGGGCACCAAGGCGATGCCCTCGTTGCGACTCCCGCAACATCGCCGTCTACTCAAGCATGAAAAAGCAATTACGCTGCAAGCCCGAATCATCAAGCACGTCGATTGCTGGTTGGTCTTCGTCAAAGACACTCGTGTACCACCGACGAACAATCTGGCTGAGCGTACGCTCAGGCCGCTGGTGATCATGCGAAAGATCTGTTTCGGCAATCGCAGCCGTGATGGTGGCCAGAGACTGGCGAGGATCATGTCGGTCAAAGACACGGGGCGTCGTCACGGCCACAATCCGTTGCGACTGTTTTACCGGCTCTTCACGCAGCCGCTGGACCAAGTGATGCGGTTCATCTACAGGAAAACGTCCGCAAAGAAATCGTCGGCCTGAGCTTTCGATTTCAATGCAGACGCCTCTTGAGCAATTATCTTAAAACGAATCGTGGCCAATCGCACAGGCCACTTTCAAATATCCAACAACGATCTGCGTTCGCTGCTGCGCTGTACTAAAAATACCAGTGACTCCAAATCAACCAATCATGCCTGGCGAATAAAAAATCTGCGGTCAAAGAACTAAACTCTTACTAAAGGGGGTCGGGGAATAAAGGGGTCGGGAGTCTTTTCTTTGTTGGGTGACCAAAGTGTGTTGATTGCGAGATTAGATTGATTTAACTTTCTCGCATTTGAACAGAAAAGACTCCCGACCCCATTCGCTTTGCCCGACCCCATTCGCTTTGCCTCATCTACAAAAAAACGTCCGCAAAGAGATCGTTGGCCTGAGCCTTCGATTTCAATGCAGACGCACTTTACAAAGATGTCTTTGGCGGAATGCGACTTGGCTCAAAGCCCATTCCGTGCGTCGGTGGATAATGATCCGTTGACTGCGCATTTGAATATCCTGTGGAAATTGAATTTGGAGAAAAGTGCGATGTCTGCGAATCGCTCGACTGACAAATCGCAGTCAAAAATGGGAATCAATGAATTTCAAGACACGGTTGAGGCTTTCGATGTAGTCGTCTTTGATATTGCTTTGAATCATGGTTAACTATCTCCGTAGCAGACGATTTGAAAGTGAGCACAAAAATGGACTGGATTGGACTGGATATTGGAGGCGCAAATGTCAAACTTGCGACCAAAGATGGACAATTTAGTTTTCCATTCGAACTTTGGAAACACCCGCAACAGCTTGCCGGATTCCTGGAAAAGTCGGTTGCGGGTGTTTCTAAAGGCGTTCAGGCTGCAGTAACGATGACGGGTGAACTGGCCGATGGATACCCAACTCGGCGAATCGGAGTTCGCGAAATTGTTCAGTCCGTTGAGGAAGTTTTTCCAGGTTCGCTTTTTTACCAGACTTCTGGAAAGTTTGTAGATTCGAAAGCGGCTCAAAAACATTGGCTCCAAACTGCTGCGGCAAATTGGCATGCGACTGGGACCTGGTTCGCACATTTTTTTGAATTGAAAAATGGATTTGTGATTGATATCGGTTCGACGACTATGGATATCGTTCCGATTGAAAATGGCCAACCGAGCGGCGAGGCCAAGACCGATCTTCAGCGTTTGAAAGCGGGGCAGCTAGTCTATACCGGAATGAAACGTAGTTCTGTTTCGGGAATTGTTCGAGAGCTCAGGGTCGGGAATCAATTAGTTGGTGTTGCCAATGAACTGTTCGCGACGATTGAAGACGCCTATGTTGTTGCTGGGCAATTGCCTGAGCACGATGGAGTGGCTACCGCCGACGGGCGTCCGCAGACCCTCGATTGTGCGATGCGCCGTATCGCCAGAATGGTTTGTTCGGATATCGAAGAATTGGGGCGCGAGATGATTTTGGAAATTGCGATGGGCGTTTGTGATGCTCACAGGTCACTGATTCGTGAGAATGTGCAGCGGCTGGTTTCAAGTGCGAAGCGGAGTCCCATTCAATTTTTGGTTTGCGGCGAAGGCGAATGGCTGACGTCCCGAGTCCTTTCTGAACTTGGATTCAAAACGGTGGTGAGAATGTCGGATGAACTTTCCCAATCAACGACTGATTGCGCAGCTGCGGTTGCAGTTAGGGAACTTGCGGCGAGGGGGACGGATCATGCTTCGAGTCGTTAAAGTGGGTGGAAGCTTATTGGGTTGGTCGGAAGCAAGAAATCGCTTGACCCGCTGGTTACAGCTTCAACCAGTGGCCAAAACGGTCGTGATCGCTGGCGGGGGGAGGCTTGTTGATGAGGTTCGCCAATGGCACGAAACGTTTGATTTGGATCCTAAGATCAGCCACCGTCTGGCACTTGATTGTATGTCGCTAACCCACGAATTGTTGTCGAATTGGTTTGATTTCGGTGAGAAACTAGGGCGTATGGGGGCAATCCAAGGTACTGCTTCACCGCTAATTTTACTTGATACCAAAGAATGGGTACTCAGTCAGACAAATTTGCCAGAGAGCTGGGAGCTGACCAGCGACTCCATTTCAGCGGCGGTGGCGGCTGAACTGGGGGCGGATGAATTGGTGCTGTTAAAATCCTGTTTACCTTCAGATTCCGCAGTAGATTACTATGATCCGCTGTTTTCTCGATTTGTGGCGACAAGCAAAGTTCGAGTAGTTAGTTTAAAATCGAAGGACTTTGACGAAGTTCCCTATTCATAAACTGGGACCAATGTTTCTTGACGGATTTGAGTACGTTTTACCGTCTCTTTTTTTCAAAACACGTTACATTGAAGTGAAATCAAACCACGTCTCTTTCCACTCATTAGCAGCCCTATGGTAGACTTCTATCACAAGCCAGCCCTGACGATTCAGCAGCATATTATGGATCAGCAGCGTCTGTTTCCCGGAGCGACAGGTGAGTTCTCCTTCCTGCTTTCGGGATTGACGTTGGCAACTAAAAAGATTCAAGCAAAAGTTCGCCGTGCAGGTTTGACTGATCTGCTCGGGTCACATGGCGAGCAGAATGTTCAAGGTGAAGATCAGCAAAAGCTCGACATCTATGCCAATGAAGCCATGATCCAAAGTCTTGGCTGCCGCGCGAGTGTTGGGATTTTAGCGTCTGAGGAAAATGAAGATGTAATTCTGCTGCCGAACCGAACAGCACAGGCAAAGTATGCGGTTGTCTTTGATCCTCTGGACGGTTCTTCAAATATTGATGTGAATGTCAGTGTTGGAACGACATTCTCGATTTTCCGAAAACCCGAGGATGTGGGGTTGGAAGACCCCGTCAAATGGATCCTTCAGCCGGGAACGAGGCAAATCGCCGCGGGATATGTCGTCTACGGTTCCTCAACCGTCATGGTGTATACCGTGGGACGAGGCGTTCACGGTTTTACTCTCGATCCAAATGTTGGCGCGTACGTGCTAAGTCATGAAAATATCAGGATGCCGGAACAGGGGAACTACTATTCCGTGAACGAAGGTTATCGTGACAACTTTCCGAAACCGTACATCGATTACATCAATCGACTTCGGCTTGGCGAGTTGGGGCATCCCTATAGTTCGCGGTACATTGGGTCGATGGTTGCCGACTTTCATCGAACGTTGTTGCGGGGCGGTGTATTTATGTATCCGCCCAATAAAACCCATTCGCAGGGCAAGCTCCGATTGCTTTACGAGGCCAATCCGATTGCCATGATCGCCGAGCAAGCGGGGGGAATGGCGACCGACGGTAACAAACGGATTCTTGATATCGAACCGACTGCCGTTCATCAACGAACGCCACTTGTCGTTGGAAGCAAGGTGGAGATGACAGAATTCGCCAAGTCACTTTGCCGCAATTGAATCGCCAAACTCGGTGAATGAGCCGATGGCGGCTACCGATTCTGGATTTCATTGAGTCGCTCTTTGGCGATTTCAACCAGAGATGCGTCGGACTCGTTTTTAATAACCGATTGAAGGATATCCGTCACATCTTCGATCGAGTGGTTTGACTGGCCCAGGGCGTAAATCGCCGTAGGTTTCGGAAGGAACGGAAGACCAAACTCGGGTTGCTTGACCTCAATTTCCTCGGTGCCAGAGATGATTGCCCGAAGTCGTTCGATGTCCGCGAACGTAATGGCGAAAATATCATGTTTGGCTTTTTCGATGTTCGCCAAATTGACAACCGCGGTTCCGGAATTTGAGATTGCACGAGATCCGCCGTCGTAAATCCTAAGTCGAACGGTGCGCTCCTCGAAGTTTCTTCCGTCAGATTCTTCCAGTTTTTTCTCAAGGGCAGCGATGTGAGCCATCCGCTCATTGTAAGCTTCTTGGGTGAGCCGAGCCCTCGCCATGAATTCACGAATCTCCTTGATTTCCTGTTCAATTGCGTCTGTTTTCTGACCCTCAGGAAGTGAGGTTTGGATGCCATGGGTCTGAGTTATCCAATGTCCGGGTTGTAATGTGAACTCCCCCAATCCGGTACCACAGGTCTCGGAAATGTGAAATTCTGCCCGAACCCAATCGCCGGTTGTGTTTTCCGCCTCAAGTTTAAGATAGGCGGAACCATAAGCGTGGCGAAGGGTGACGGGCTCTGCGGAACGGTTGACGATGAATACCTTGACCTCGCCGTTTTTATCCGACTCCCAGTCAACATGTAAACCTACTTCGCCATCCTGCGTATTAAAAGAGTCTGGCAGTTCGCTGACTGGTTTCATCTCGGGTTCCATTTGCCCGAAAAGACCATGGGAAGTTGCCAATGCTAAGATCAAAGTAAGAAATGCAGTTTTCAATTTTACGCTCCATTGTTTTGTGAGGTCATTTTGACGATCTCGATTTTCCATGGTTCCGCAAAATTCCTGGAATGCATTGCTTTCTCAATAAATAATGTCTTTCACGATGCGGGAAGTACCTATGGAAAATCCATTGATTCCACTAATCTACGATTTCTCGGAAACAATTTTTGAAGCAAGTGACCAGGGAGAGTGTGGGACGGTGGATAGGCTTCGCGCAGAAATGCTGTTACTACAATGTCGAGGTGATGAGATTTGGTCGGTCGAACATTGTCGTGAGCAGTGTATACCTGATGTCTGGGTGCAGGAGATGCAGGACTGTTTTGAATCAGGGTTCGATACCGATCGAAACACGATTTATGAGAGCGGCAAATTGGTCAATCAATACCATGGGGTATCCGATTTGTTGATCGCATATCGACTTGCCGAATTCTTGGGCATCGACGTGGGTCGTGTTCGATCGAGCATCCCTGGACGCACCGCTCAAGTCGCGGCGTTTCAAAGTGAATTGGACGAGATCTAACGAGCAACCGAGGAGTTTTTTGCCGTTGATATTGGCTTCAGCGATGAATGGTTCGCAGGCATTGATTTGCGAAAGCAGCACGACACGAGATGATTTGCTGTTACGTTTGGACTAGTGCCGCGAGAACGAATTGACGTAGCTTGGAGAATGAGCGATTTCCCAAACAACAATGACAATTCACTGATTTCTCAGCAAATGCCGTTACTTCCAAGCCACCTGGTTTAATTCCTGCGGCACTAGCTGGAGCGAGGCTGACGCTAAAGGGACTTGATAAATGTCCATCCAGACAGCTTGCCACCGGCGCCATCATCATGGGCCCAGCGACATTCGGCAACCAACTTGACGCCTTCAGATTGATCGTTGTTGGCGATATGAACGATGGCTTTGGCATCGATTTGGAAAAGCTGTTGGGTGATTATTTCAACGCCTTCGGTTGAGATGTTTCGGGAGTACCCTTCAACGGTTAAACCGTTCTCAAAAACCACTGCGATGGCGCGAACGAATTCCCGTCGCAATGCGGAACGTCCCTCCCAACTTCCCTGAATAGGATGAAAAATCGCTTCTTCATTGAGCAACTTGGTTATTGCAACATCGATGAACTGAGAGTCAGAATCAAGCGTATTGTTTGGCATGAGAGGTCTCTGTCCTAAACAAGGGGGCTTTGAAACATAGGTTACGAATCGATTCAAAATCAGCGAATTTGCTTGGCCGTAAGAACTTGGACGATATTGCGCAAGGTATACGCCGGAATTTGCTGGAAGCGCGGCGAATGATGAGACAGTGCTTTGCTCAAGATTTTCTGGAATTGGTGTCCAAGATGCCTAACCAGCAAGGCTTAACATTGCTGTCACCAAGATGTCTCAAGTGATTGCAATTGTGAATGTTTTCACGAGCGGTGCTAAACGTCCGAGGATTTGGGGATGTTTAGCTGTTAAATCGAGCAGTGCGGTTTTCCGCGGCACAGTCGGGGGCTTTTTGGGCAAATAATTGGTGCAGTTGTAGCCGATTCAACTTGATGCAACCCCACGGCAGGAACCATTCTCAGATTAAGTTAAACAGTTTGTCTTGATCTTGGTCTTTCGAGTCCTGTCGTCTCGCAGAAATTGGAGGAGGCAGTCGTGAGACACTTCAAAACACTTTCGTTTCTCAGTTTGTTTTTGGTAGCGGGAGCGTCCGCTACGTTCGCACAGGATGCCCAAGCGGCGTCTGTGATTTCCGAACCAATTATTCAATCAATTCCAGTTGGCAAGAACTCCAAACTTTGGAATTTCACGACTCCTTCAAAACACCATGAGTCAATTGTACAAATCACTTCGGGTGACGGTGTAGGAACAGGCATCGTCATTTCAATCAATGAAGAGAAGCGAATCAAGAACGGTTTTCAAGGGTACTGTCTGACTGCATGGCACGTAGTAGAAAATGACGAGGGTAAGGGGGAAATTTCTGTTGTCTATCGAAACGGTGCCAAGGCCAAGGATTGTCAAGTAGTTGCACATGATGAACAAGCAGATCTGGCACTCGTATGGGTTTGGGTACCCGAAGAAATCAAACCCGCCAAAGTTGCGACTTCAAAAATCGAAGGCGGAGACGGACTTGAGTTTGCCGGACTTGGCGGTGGCAGCGAATTATCCTGTTGCTTGCGACACTTTTCGGCGATCGCTTCGTTGCCATCTTCCTCGCAAAAAATCTTTGCGGATGTTGCGTTGCTTCCTGGTGACTCGGGTGGTCCCGTTTTCAATGACAAAAATGAGGTCGTCGGTGTGATTTCCGGTGGTTGGTTCTGGTGGGATGGCGGCGTAAGGAATCGCAGCGGTGCTGCAGTGAGCGCCACATGGCCAGCCAGAGCATCGAATCTCGGTCCCATTCGATTGTTGATGGCAGAGATCGAAAGCAGTGCGACAGATGTCGTGAACCGTTAGGTCGGATTTCAACAACCAATTATCAAATTTGAGGCATCCCACTCGACGGCGATGTCTTCAATTTCTAAAATGCAACGGTTGAAATTGCCCATCAAAGTTGCAGATCTATGGATGCTTCTACTAAAGTCGAAATATTGAGAGCCAGTTGCGGTGTCGCGGGTCCGGACGGCCATTCTACCGGAGGGGGAAAAAGCCATTCTCCGACGACTGGCCCGTGAAATCGGTGTGGGGCATGCTTCGTTGAATGCGATGATGGAACGAGCGGAAACGGATCCTGAGGTCCACAAACAGCAGTTCGCGATTCTCAAAGGCGAGCCGACCCGGGCGATGGCCATTCTCATTCAGGTGGCCGTGTCAGATGGCACGATCTCGGATGACGAAGTCGCGGTTCTCAAAAAACTGGCTGACAACCTGAACGTGCCTGATGGTGTTTTTGACCAGTTGAAAGTGGCGGCAATTAACGAAATTCAGTGAGTAATTGAATGGTCACTTGCTGAAACCGCGATTTCTCAGGGCTTGAGTCAATTTTTCATTGAAATGCGTGGCTTCTGTCAATTTGCCAAAAATGTAGATTTAGTGACATTCGGCTATTGAAGATGGATGCAGCCATGATTGAAATAGACGCTTCAATTTTTGGAGAAATCATGACCCGATTTATTTTTGCGATCGCACTCGCTGCAATATCACTCGTGCCTCAATCGTCAGAGGCACAACTTTTTCGAGGTGGGTTCCGCGCTCGCGGTTTTAGAGACCAGGCCCCACGCCCCCGGCTTCGGGTTTTTCAAACACCTCAAGCCAAAAACTTGAATCGTCAACCCAACTCTCAAATACCGCAATTCAACCGTCAGGCCCCAAACGCCTGGAGGTCCCATGCGGACAGCGGCCAGATTGGACAGTCCGTTCTAACGGGTAACGGTAACTCGCCAACTCCACGTGAGGTTGGCAACCAAAATGACGTAATTCAGCAGATGAATTTTCAAGATCAAACGCAGGCAAATGGAGGCGCCGCAGAAATTGGGACCTTGGCTCCCGTGGCGCCAACGGCAAAGCAGACGTTCTCCATATTGGAAATTTTGGGAGAGACCCAAAAGGGCGAAGTTCTGCCCAAGTCCGATAAATTGGCGCCGATACTCGAACTCAAACCCGTCTTGGAGCCACTGGCGGCTGCCCAGACTACGTCCAGTCTGGAAATTATCGCTCCTCCACTGGAACCCATTGAAGTGATGCCAATCAATTCAATTCTTCAAATTGTGGAGCCAAAAAACGCGGGGAAGTGAAACTGGCTTGTTCAACATGAATCAAATGTATTGTAAATTGAGTTGCTGTGAGAAAAACGAACGGCAGCTTTTTTTATTACAGGAGCCCATGATGACCTCAATACTGATATGGTTGGCTGGAATCATTGCAATCTGTATTTTGACTTCTGACGTAAAAGCTCAATTTTTTCGTGTCGGGAATTCCCGTTTCAAATTTTTCTCAGTATTTAGGTTTGTCAGGTCCGAAACCATTTTCCTCAGCGAATTCGGTTTTTCTTCCAACCCAAGGTACAGCAATTGATTTTGCCAACTCGCCAGACTTCGGTTTTCAAGCAAACGGCAGCATCAAATGTTGGCCGGCGTGTATTTGTCAATCGTGGACGATTGGTTGCCCCATCGATGCAGGCGTTCTTCGTTCCCTCCATGCGAAGGCTTTCACCAAACAAGCAATTTTGGATATAAAAAAACGTGAGTCGCGGTAAACGTTTTCCTAGCGACCGAATTCATCCCCAAAGAAAGTTACTCCCCAATCGGAAATCTTATGAAATATCAATTTGTTATTTTGGCGGTGCTTGGTTTTGCGGCAGCAACCTGCGCCCAAGACTTGGACCGTTCCAATTTTGATTCGTCAGTGCGAGTTCAAGACGATTTGTACCGACATGTGAATGGGTCCTGGTTGAGAAACACCGAGATTCCCTCGGACAAATCGAACTATGGTTCGTTTACCGCTTTGGCGGACATGTCGGTCGAGAGGATCCACAAAATTTTAGAAGAGATGTTGAACGAAACGCATCCTAACGGAAGCGAGAAACAAAAAATTGGCGACTTCTACAAGAGTTTCTTGAATGTAGAGTTGGCCAACGAGAAAGGCTTCTCGCCTTTGATGCCCGAACTCAATTCGATTCGCGCGTTGAAAACTAAGAACGAAATTGCTGAGCGTTTTGCTCACATGAGAAAGATCGGAGTTTCAACACCGGTTGCAACCTTTGTTATGGTCGACGCAAAAAATTCGTCGCAGTACCAGGTGGGTGCGATTCAGAGCGGGATTTCCCTTCCCGATCGCGATTACTACCTGGAAGAGGATGAAGGGTCGCTTGCTGCCCGCGCGGCGCTTGAAACCTATGTCCGTACATTGTTCGAATTGGTTTCTGCCGAAGAAGCTGAGTTGATTGCTAAGAATATTGTTGCTTTGGAAACTAAGCTTTCTGAAGTGCAGTGGCCCAATACCGAACTTCGTGATGCAGAAAAGACTTACAACAAGTATGCCGTTTCCGATCTGAAAAAACTGGGTACCAATTTCTCGTGGCAGCAGTATTTGACGGGGCTAGGCCAAGAGAATCTCCAAGAAATCAACATCATGACGCCTAGCTTCTTTGAAGGCTTCGACAAGATTTTCGGCGAAACAAGTGAAGAGATCTGGTGTCAGTACCTGGAGTACAAATTGCTTGACTCCTACGCGACCGCTCTGAGTGATGATTTTGTTAATGCCAATTTCGAGCTTTATGGCAAAACCCTAGCCGGTATTCCTGAACAGAAACCGCGTTGGAAAAAGGCGGTTGACGCGACTTCGGGTGGCGGTGCCGGTGATTTTGGAGTGTTAGGAGAAGCCGTGGCGAAAGTATACGTCGCGGAGTACTTTAAGCCTGAAGCCAAGGAGCAGATGGAAAAATTGGTCAACAACCTGCTCAAAGCGTTTGAGAGTAGTGTTGATGAGTTGGAATGGATGTCGGATGCCACGAAGGGAAAGGCAAAAGAAAAGCTTTCCAAGATCACGACGAAAATCGGTTATCCTGTCGAATGGCGAGAATATAACAATCTGCGAGTTCGGGCTGATGATTTGGTGGGCAACTTGATGCGAAGTGCCATTGTCGAGTTTGATCGCAACTCCAACAAACTCGGAAAGCCAGTCGACCGAAAAGAGTGGGGCATGACTCCGCAAACGGTAAACGCTTACTACAACCCTCCCAAGAATGAGATTGTCTTCCCCGCTGCCATTCTTCAACCGCCATTCTTTGACGCCGACGCACCGATGGCGTTGAACTATGGCGGCATCGGCGCCGTGATCGGTCATGAAATTAGTCACGCATTCGATGACCAGGGAAGTCGCTACGATGGTGACGGAAACTTGACGAACTGGTGGACGGATGAGGATCGAGTTGCTTTCAAGGCTTTGGCTGATCAACTAATCTCACAGTACGGTGGTTACGAGCCATTGCCTGGTAAGCAGGTCAACGGCAATTTGACACTGGGCGAAAACATTGCAGACCTGAGCGGACTTTCTATCTCATTCAAAGCGTTACAGTTGGCCAAGAACGGCACCGAACCAGAAAAGGTTGCGGGCTGGACCGCGGATCAGATGTTCTTTGTCGGTTGGAGTCGCGTTTGGGCGCGTAAGTATCGTGAAAGCGAAATGATTAAACGTCTGTTGACCGATCCGCATTCGCCGAGTGAGTTTCGTGCCAATGGCCCGGTGATGAATATCGATGCCTTCTATCAAGCTTTTGAAGTTGAAGAAGGGGATAAACTCTTCAAGCCAAAATCTGAACGAATTCGAATTTGGTAGAGTTGATTTGATCACCGATGGAATACATAAAGAGCTGGAGTTTTTCCGGCTCTTTTTTCGTATTGCGCTCGTTATCTGAATACACCCTAAATTAGTGAGAAAAACGTCCTATTTCAGAGCTAAACAACACGGGTGCACATGTGCCATGACCTCGCAAGCGAGGGCATGGTTGGGTTCTCACGTATCGGAGCCGTCATCGACCATCCACCGAAAACTTCCTTGTCTTGAAAGTAAATGCAATCTCTCAAAACACGAAAACGTCATGAAATTTGCGTCGCCTTCCTTGCCATATACTTTTCGTGTTTTGCGATGGCATTGTTCATTCACCGATTTTTCGTTGATCCAACATGCCCACGCAAGCGAGGGCATGGCACCCGCAGCAGAAGGTGGCCGGCAGACAGCCTCAAGCTTTCCTTGTAATGGTTATAGGTGAGACGACATCGCCTCGGCGCCGTTCAGGAATTCAATTATGGTGAAGCGGCGGCCAAATTGGGAAAATAAGTTTGGGGTGGTTTTTGGGCGGTTCACCGATTTACGCGGTGAGTTGAACCCGCAGTCCATGCCGGCAAACTGAGTTATCGATTCGCGTTTCATTCGCATCAACCACTACTCTCAGAAAACCTTTTAGGAATTAGACGTGGAACAAACGGCAAAAGACTTTTTCGTTGAGCTTCTTTCGACACCGGGCGTTTCGGGTTACGAGCAGCAGGTGCAAAAGATTGTTCGCAAGTATGCGGACGCGTTTGCGGATTCATCTTCGACCGATCTTCATGGCAATGTGATTCTGACGGCAAATTCAGATGCTGATACGAGGTTGATGCTCGCTGGCCACTGCGATCAAATTGGTCTGCTTGTTTCATACATTGATGACGACGGATTCATTTATACGCAGACGGTAGGCGGTTGGGATCCGCAGCAGCTGATCGGTCAAAGAATGACCATTTGGACGTCTGGCGGGCCTGTACAAGGTGTGATTGCACGAAAAGCAATTCATCTGCTTGAACCCGAAGAGCGCAAACAAGTCGTCAAAGCCAAGGAACTTTGGATCGATATTGGTGCCAACGATAAAGCTCAGGCGGAATCAATGGTTGAAATTGGAGATAGCGTGACGCTGCAGCTTGGATTGCAGCTGATGCTAAATAACCTTGCCAATGCACCTGCCATGGACAATCGAACCGGACTGTGGGTCTGTGTCGAAGCGATGCGCCGTGCGGTGGCCAAAGGCCTGAGTTGCAGTTTGTCGGCGGTGTCTACAGTTCAGGAAGAAATCGGGTTGCGCGGTGCGAAGACCGCGGCCTATGGAATTGATCCTCATATCGGGATTGCTGTCGATGTGACTCATGCTACGGATTGTCCAACGGTTGACCCAAAACAGCAGGGCGATATCAAATTGGGTGGTGGACCAGTCATTGTACGAGGCCCCAACATTAATCCAGAGGTTTCTTCTCGACTGAAGTCATTGGCGACGGAAAATGAAATTGAATTTCAGTGCAATGCACTAGGTCGCGCTGCCCCAAATGATTCCAATGCGTTGCAAGTAACACGAGGTGGAGTTGCAGCAGGGATATTGGCCTTGCCAAACCGCTACATGCATAGTGCTGTTGAAACGATCTCCCTGGAGGATATCGACAATGCCGCTGAATTGCTGGCTTACTTCGCTTGCTCCGTAAAATCAGCTGAGGAGTTTGTTCCCGCGTAGCAGTCTTGGGTTCGTGGCTTGATCGCCACTGTATATTCAGATTGCTGGCTCCATTTTGCCTAACGCAATTGTTGCCTGCGCGAAACCACTTGGTTTCCTGCTTCGGCTGCGAGTTGGTCTCTGTCTTGTGAAATTTGCTTCAGATTGGTTGGTCGCATCGGATCCTCGACATTTGCAACCACCAAAAGGAGAGTCCAGAATCGACGTGATCTGTTTTGTAGTGAAAATCGCATTTCGCAAAATACAAAATTGGAACGTTTTCTATAACGTTTTCTATAACGTTTGGGACAATAACAGTCCTACAAAAAAAGCCAAAATCAATTTTCCAACGTTTTTCATCCTTCGCTCCTTTAGGTCGTTGCCTAATTCATAAGCGGAATTGGATGAAGTCTGTTACTGCTGTTTGTGCTGTCGAACCCATCGTTCGTGAATTGTGTGGCGATTTCCGATGGTTCCTAGTCCTACATTCGCAGATGTTTATTTGCCAATGGTTTTGAACAAAGCCCATGGAATCGGAAAGTGCATTTTCCAGAGTGTCAGGCCGCTAATGGCAATCCGTTTCGTCGAAGTGCAGCTCTAGTACTAAACTGAGCCCGCATGTTTTTCCGCAGACGATTTCCGCCTGTGCTCCGACGTCAAAGCCTTTGAGATGCCGTTTTCATTCGAATTGTATTGATTGTGCTGGTCACGTGGTCTGGCAACCTGACAATTTTGCTCCGGTTAGGAAAACTATCCGGCCAAATTGTTAGATGGACATAAGTTTCATTTGTCGGAAGCGGAGTGTTCTCTTTCGGCGGACATTTGTTGTGATGTAGCCCATGACCGGGCCAGATAATTCCTAACGTCGGAGAATCCCATGAAATCTTTAATGACCAAAGTACAACGTTTTTTGAAGTCCGAAGATGGACCTACAGCTGTTGAGTACGCCATCATGTTGGCTCTTATTGTCATCGTATGTTTGACAGCTATTCAAGCCATCGGTACAAACGCAAGTGCTGCGTTCACTGATATCGCTTCTGATCTTGATAGTGCCCGTACTGGTACTGTTAACTAGTTTAACGGTTTCGGTTTGTGGTCATCAAAACTACAACAACTACACGGCTTTCCGATTTCGGTGGCCGTTTTTTTATGCGCGGTTCTCAGGATGCTCACTGTGGTGTTTCTTGGAAGTCGGACCGGAATGGTGAACTTGAATTTCAGCACGCGCGGCAAAAAACACGAACAGCCCCACAGCGCACATCGGCAGCTGCCATACAAGCAATCCATAAACGGCGAATCCGAGTGCCAAAACTTGACCTATCGAACCAGCGATCAGAGTCGCGGTGGAGTAGGGCATCACCGATGCAAGGCTCGCGCGCAGAATTCTACCGCCATCCATCGGGAAAGCAGGGATCAGGTTGAATCCGAAAAGAAAAAGGTTGATGTAAAAAATGAAAACAGGCAAATCACCAATGGCAATTGTTGGTGCAAGTTGAAATCCTGATTCGCGCGTCGCAAGGTAGACGGCCATTAATCCACTAATCAAAAGATTGACCAAGGGGCCGGCAAGTGTGATCACGAGTTCGTGGAACGGTTTTTTCGGGACATTGAGCAGTCTCGCTAGTCCGCCAATCGGGGTCAGGATGATGTCTCTTGTTTGGACATCAAACAATTTCGCAGCCAGCGCGTGTCCAAACTCATGCAGTAAAACGCAGGAGAAAACGCAGCACAGCAGGACCAGTAAAATCCCAGTCATGGCAATCGAGTTCTTGACGTACCAGCTTTGCAAAATCAAAGCCAATGGTGCAAAGATGAATGTCCAATGAAGGAAGACATCAATGCCGGCTACGCGACCAAGTTTCATAAGCCATTTGTCCAGTAAGGCAATTTTGTCGCTGAGTCAGCTAAGACGCCGTCGACAATTTTCGTTTGTCACCGTCGCGCTGCGTAAATCCGCTTGAGTCGAGGTGCTCGCAAATGGGAACTGCGTACTTTCGGCTCGTGCCCATGATATCCCGAATTTCGGACATGGTCATTTGGGGCGTTTCCGAAAATGCGTCAATCAGTTTCGTCTTGATATCGTCTTCGATTTCTTTGTGAATGAAGTAGTCTTTTGCGACCTTGATCAACATCCCACTTTGAATGGCCAATTCCAGAAGTTGCGGTACGGATTCTTTGTTTTTGGGAGCCTTTTCTGAATCTCTTTGGCACCAGAAGTTTCCAGGCCCTCAGATTTTAGCTTCGATACGATTTGCTCCATAAGGACTCTTTCTCCCTTGGACAGCTTCGGTCCGAAACCATCAAGCGAAATGGTGTCGGCAACCAATTGAACTTTCTTTTCTTTTTGCAGTTCTCTAACAACGAGTTTCAGAAGCTCGGGTTGGTTCATGTACCGATACTCGTTTTCAGTTCCGTCATCGGATGGGCAAAACGCAATGGGTTGTTTTCATGGAGGCGCTGCAATGAGTTGCAGACACGCTGGGATAGTTGAGCGATTCGATCCGAGTGAACGATTGCGTTTCTGCTGGCCGAGATCTTGACCTCTCGAAAGACGCCCGTCTTGATAAGCTGGTCAGTTACTTGTTGTGCTTCGTTGATACCGGCCGTTCTGGATAGCCATTCAGGTGTCCAGGTTAAGTCGTCACCCAAAAATAAACTGGAAGCCGCGCGAATTTCCGTCTGGTCAGAATTCATGTTCTTAAGATGAGTGATGTCTAAATCACTGGCGGTTTTGATACGAGTGGCTTCAGGATGGAGTATTCGGCCTCCGCCTAGCGTAAATACCGGCGACTCTGATCGGATTACAAACGGTTGATTCCAGGCGGCAACCGCAGGGTCTCTCAGGTAGAGTTGGGCCAAGCCTGTTTGTCCGGGCTCGATGGATTCGCAGTCCATCAATCGTACGATTGCCATAATCTCAGCAGTGCCGATATGAAAACGAACTCGCGTGCGATCTTTGAGTGGACGATTGACGGAGGAAAGAACGAAAAGTTCAACCGTCAGCAGCTTGCGGGGCAGTAAATGCCCGTTGGCCGCTAGTTCGTCGCCTCGCTGTGTTTCGTTGTGGTGGACGCCGGCAAGATTGATTGCCGCTCGTTGTCCGCGGTGCACCTCGTCAGAACTGGAGTCATGATTCTGGATGCCGCGAATTCTGACTTCCTGGCCTCCAGGCTGAATTTCGAGTTGGTCACCGACTTTGGCTCGTCCACTAGAAACGCTGCCGGTAACGACGGTTCCATGTCCGGCGATGGTAAATGTTCGATCGATCGCCATACGAAAGGGAGCGGAGATTCGGTTTTGACGTTGATCGGCCGCAGCAATTGCGCAGGCATCCCCTAGTGCGGATTTTAGCTTGTCCAATCCATCGCCCGTTTTGCTGCTGGTGTATACGATGGGGGCATCCTTCAGGAACGTATCGGAGACGAGCTGACGAACCTCCTCTTCAACGAGGGCAAGCCATTCCGGTTCAACCAAATCCGATTTCGTAATCGCGATCACGCCAGCAGGAAGGTCGAGTATCCTTAGAATCTCGCAGTGTTCACGAGTTTGCTGTTTTACCGAGTCATCAGCGGCTACGACCAGTAGCGCAAGGTCAATTCCGGTCGCTCCGGCCAGCATCTGGCGGACGAATTTTTCGTGGCCGGGTACGTCGACAATGCCTAGGCGATAAGGATCAAGATCAAGGTGGGCGTAGCCCAATTCGATCGTGATACCACGTTTCTTTTCTTCGGGAAGTCGGTCCGTGTTGGTTCCTGTCAAGGCACCGATCAAAGAAGTTTTTCCGTGATCGATATGCCCCGCAGTTCCAAGTATTAAGTCAGTATGCATCTCAGCATTCTAACAAAAAATACTCTCGAGGTGGTGTCGGTTACCGCCGTCGGTTCTGAAATCCGTCTTGCCAGTTATTGGCTTCACGAAGTGGCGGGTTGACAGGGTTGCTAAGCCCCCCTGGCCCTTTCCAGTTCTGTGGATTGATGTTGTGAGAGAAGTTTTGCCAAGCTTCATTGCTTTTTTGCCGCCAATCTTCGGAGGCCTGTTGCGTCCATTTGCCAAATCCGTTGCCTTGCATGGGATTCTTTTTGAAGCTGAACATCTCTTTGGTTTTTCGATTCATGTCGATCATCCATTGTGGTTTTTCGAATGGAATCGGCTTGAATAGATTCGGTAATTGGAAAGGATTGGGCTTCTGATCCGTAAGCAGCTGCCCATTGTTGTAATTTGGCTTGCGATTCATGTTGCGGGGGAATTGAAACGGCTTGGCCGCACCGCTTTTTTTGAAGGGGTTGGGGAAATTCTCAAACAAGTTCAACCCCTTCTTTTTCTCGGCGGGTCCATCCAGGAACTGCTCGAGATTTTCGGATCGCCTTTGACCGAACGGCATGTTTTGCAGAGGGATCTGACGATTGCCCTCTTGGACCTGCCTTCCTGCATTTGGATTGGTAAAGTCAATCGTACGTGGCGAGCTAGTTCCCACTGGATCGCGAGGTGGAGCGGTTTGCATTCCCCGTTGGAATTGGTTCTGCTGCGCGGAAAGTAAAGTCGATAGTCCGATTGAACACGTCATGAAGACCGAGACTGTAAAGCCGAATTTCATTTTCCACCTGTAAATTCTTGTGTGTTATTTGCGTTTCGTTGGATTTGTTGCGTGAGATTCTCTGTTTCATGAACCGGTTACTCGACGGCAAAGTGCAAAATGCACAAGAAACGCGTTGGGAGACTTTCAGATTCTTGCGTTGGTGTCCAGAGATGTTTAATGAAAATGTGATGCGGTAGCTTTTTTGCCCGCAATTTTTCACAATCCTGATAGCATTTGGTTTGCCATTGAGAAAATTACCTGTCGGAAAGTCAAAATGAGAATAGGATTCATCGGTGCTGGGCAAATGGCTCAGGCGCTTGCAGGCGGAATCATCAGTTCGGGAATGTGTTCTGCGTCCAATATCACGATCAGTGATCCATTTCCAGCTGCGATCAAAGCATTCAAATCAAATGTCGGAGAGGTCCAGGTTGCCAGCAGCAATGCAGATTGCGGAGCAGATTGCGACTTTTTGATCCTGGCGGTAAAGCCTCAGTATTTTGAGGCCGCAGTTGCAGCAATGAACGCGGTCAATCCCAACACGACTGTGATTAGCGTGATGAGTGGAATTCAGATGGAGAGAATCGGCGAGGCTTTGGGAACGAATCGGATCATTCGCGTCATGCCCAATACGCCCTGCCTTTTTGGCGCGGGATCCTGCGGCGTTTCCGTGTCTCTTCAAGTAGAAGTAGCGGCGGCAAAGCAAGTTTTAGAAATGCTGGACTCCATGGGCAAAGTCGTTCAGGTTCAGGAGTCACAGCTTGATGCGATTACTGGACTATCGGGAAGTGGTCCGGCGTACGTGTTCACATTTATTGAAGCTTTGGCCGACGGTGGCGTCCTCATGGGACTTTCTAGAGACCAATCGTTGCAGCTTGCTGCACAAACCGTTTTTGGCGCCGCCAAGATGGTTCTGGAATCGGGAGATCATCCAGCAGTGCTTCGTGATCGTGTTGCAAGTCCCGGCGGGACCACGATTCATGGTCTTGAAGCACTCGAACTGGGAGGAATGCGAGCAGCGATTATTGATGCGGTACGATGTGCGACCGAGCGAAGTCAGGATTTGGGCTGAGGTTTTTCAAGCGGTATCCCGCCGTCTAAACGTAGGAATTGGGCTTACGATTCACCAAGTACGTCTTCCGATTGTTTACGTTCCAGAATTGGATCGACGGATGATTTTATTTCTTCGATCAGCTCTGAAGACATGGACTGATAATCGTCGGGAATGTCCAAGACGAAGTAGTGTTTACAAGCCATCTCTTTGGGGAATTCGTGGAGTAGCCGTTTAAGGTGTTTTTGTTCCATCGCAAAAATGAGGTCGGCCCAAATTAGATCGCTGGCGCGAGCGGTTCGACGAGCCTTATTGCTGGTACCGCATGAACGGGCTGTAATTTGGGGCTTTGTTGAATAGATCGCCTCTCCAGTGGGGCTCCTCCATTGGTTCATCGAACACACAAACAAAATTTTTTGTGGCTCGCGATCTATCATTTTGGCGTTCGCTTTCGCTGGGAAAGTCAGAGACGTGACGGATGGAACGGAAAACGGAGTTTCTTAAATGATGATACTCCAGACTCTGGATCCGTCAAATTGTCCCTGAGGAGTTCGCAACCTCGTGTCCGCTTCCAGAAAGTGTGTTTTGACGCAATCTGCGTTTGCATTGCGGGAGCTACTGCAATCTTTGAAAGATTGGGGACGACTGCTGTTGGATCGCAGGATGGCGATCCAACAGGTCAATTGGATACAGAGTGATGCGGAATAAGGGACGCATCTTTTCACAATTCAAGTCGCTTTTTTGGCTTTCGAAAGGGCCGTGATTCGTTCGCCAATAATTAGTAGGAGCAGAATCATATCGTTTATCCGTGAGTTTTTCGATGGGGAAAGCAGTTGCACTTGGGCCATGCTGAACGCGACTGTCGCTTGAAATGGCGGGGACGCAGTCGAGCAAAAGGCAAGTAGAACTTACACAAATCGTACGCAAGCGGAACGCAATAGTTCGACGCGTTCCGCTAAATCATTCATGTCTAGAACGGCATCAAAATTTCCATGTCGTGAGGGTCTCGGAGTCCTTCGCCCAATTTTTTTAGTGCTTCTGTTTCGATTTGTCTTACGCGTTCTCGCGTCAGCCCCAATCGTTCGCCAATTTCCTTTAGCGTGTGTGGCTCAGAATCGCCTAACCCAAATCGGAAATTCAGAACCTTTTGTTCCCGGTCGTCCAGATCTTCCATCATCTCGAGGACTTTTCTCATGACGTCGTTTTCGAGAAGCTCGTCATCAGGCGTTCTCATTCGCTCATCCATCACCATCTCGCCAAGAGACCAACCAGAATCCGCCTGCTCAGTTTGTGGTGTCGAGTTGTAGATTTGGATGGCTTTTTTGATGATTGGCAGCTTGCGTTTTGGAAGTCCCAATAGACGGGCAATCTCTTCGGGAGTTGGAGCTCTTCTTAATTCATCCGTTAGTCGAACCGATGCTCTTCGCCACTTGCTGAGCAGTTCGACCATGTACGCGGGAATGCGAATGGTTTTGGCACTGTTGATCAGAGCTCGTTTGATGGACTGTTTAATCCAGTAACTTGCATAGGTGCTGAATCGGGTGCCCATGGTAGGGTCGAAGCCTTCGACCGCTCGCAACAGGCCCAGGTTTCCTTCTTCTATCAGGTCCTGTAGCCCGAGACCTTTTCCGGTGTAACCTCGGGCGATGTTGACGACAAGTCGCAGGTTTGCTCGTACCATTCGGTCACGAGCTTGGGCGTCGCCTTTGCCGATTGCCCTGGCCAGCATTTTTTCTTCGTCCGCGTTCAGCAACGCAGTCTCATTGATCTCACGCAAGTAAGTTTCCAATGGCGTTTGAAGCGACGAACTCGATTTGACTTTACGAGCAGCTTTTTTGAGGTCTGCTGTTTCCTGATCCGTGAATTCGGTATTGGTGTCGTCGAATGACATGATGTTTTCCTTGACGTGCTGGCTGATAGAAGTGCTATCGTCGTTTGGCCATCGACTCTGCAGGCTCCGAAAAGCTTAACGATATACAAGGACTGTTCCGAGTAAGCGACAATTAGCGAACGATCGGATTGTGAGGTTCAAGTCTGGCAGTTAGGGAAAATTTTATGCCCAAAATTGCCGTACGAACTGGGGGGTACTGATTCGACTGAGTTGTCGAACCTAACAAGCCTGAAGAGTTGAAGTTTTTCGGGTTTGGGCAGTCTTTTTGACTGCTGGAGATTTTTGGGAGGTTGAGGCTCCCGCCGAAACAAATCTTTACTCATTCCGAACCAAGTCCTCGCTCATTCCGAACCAAGTCCTCGCTCATACCGATCCAAGTCGATCCATTTCGTTCTCCGCGAGAGTCTCACCCACCAACAATTTTGGCCTCCACCCCGGAAAGTACCGGTTTTGCGCCAAGTTGCGGAGGCAAATCGGAGGCGATAAACTCAATTGCAAGTCAACGATTGGTTGGCGGTAAATTCAAAACCAGATGATTGAGATATCAATGAAGAAACTTGTCTACTGTCTGATGTTCGCACTGATTGTGACATCGATGTCAAAGCTAAAAGCTGACGAGGGAATGTGGTTGTTCAACGCATTGCCTCTTGAGCATTTGAAATCCAAATACGGCTTTGAGCCAACGGATGAATGGGCTGAGCACCTGATGAAGTCCTCCGTTCGTTTTAATGTTGGCGGCTCAGCGTCTTTTGTTTCAAGCAACGGACTGGTTCTAACCAACCACCACGTGGGTTCTGATACGATATTCAAGCTTTCCGGGGAAGGAAATAACTACCTTGAGGAAGGGTTTCTTGCCAAGTCAATGGAGGGAGAATTGCGTGCTCCCGACCTTGAGCTAAATCAGCTAGTCAACATTGTTGATGTTACGGAAAAAGTGAAAGCGGCAGTGACGGAGGGCATGTCAGTCAGTGATGCGGCAATGGCTCGCCGAAAAGTGATCAGTGGAATTCAGGCTGCGGCATTGAAAGAGTCGGGGCTACGCAGTGATGTTGTGACCCTTTATGGTGGTGGCCGATACCATTTGTACCAATACAAAAAGTACACTGATGTTCGATTGGGTTTGGGCTCCAGAAAGTTCGGCAGCCTTTTTTGGTGGAGATGCAGATAACTTTGAGTATCCACGATTTTGTTTGGATGCCTGCCTGTTTCGTGTTTACGAAGACGGAAAGCCGGCAAAGATTGAACACTTTTTGAAATGGTCAGAAGCCGGCGCAAAGAAGGACGAAGTCGTCTTTGTTTCTGGAAACCCTGGAAATACGAGCCGAATTTACACGGTTGCCGCTCTGAAACATCAGCGAGACGTTCGTCTTCCCTACGTTCTCGATTTCATTCGTCGTCGCGAAGTTCTATTGCAGCAGTTTGGGCTGGGTGGAAAAGAGCAAGCTCGTCGGGCACAGGATGGCTTGTTTGGAATCCAGAACGCCAGAAAGGCTCGTATTGGCATGATTCAAGGATTGCAAGATCCAGCAGTCATGGCTGCCAAGGAAAAAGCAGAGGCCGAGTTGCTTGCCAAAATCAAAGCCGATCCGAAACTGCAGAAGTACGCCAAGGCTTGGGAGCAAATTGCTGACATCCAAAAACGCAATGTAGAGATGCAAGGCAAGGGCGTCGCGCCCAATTCCACATTGTACAATCTGGCCGCACAAATTGTCGCGATGGCGATTGAAAACGAAAAGCCAAATGGCGAACGTTATCCAGAATTTAGCGACGCAGGTCGCGATTCTTTGATGCAACAACTACTGTCCTCTGCGCCAATTTATGAGGATCTCGATCAAGTTCTCTTGGCGGATTCAATTGCTAGAATGCTTGAAAAACGTGGAGCAGATAGCGATTATTGCAAAATGATTCTTGACGGGAAAAGCCCTTCAGATGTTGCCGCTCAAAGTATCAGTGGCACCCAACTCAAAGATGTTGAGTTTCGCAAAGCCCTTATTGAGGGCGGTTTGCAGGCAGTGAAAAGTTCGGACGATCCAATGATTCAGTTAGCTCTCAATGCAGAACCTGATTCACGTAAGTGGAGAACAATCACGGATGAAATGAACGAACTTGAGACTCAGGCCTACGCTCAGATTGCGGAAGCTACTTTTGCAACTCAGGGGACTTCGACCTATCCAAGACGCGACATTTTCATTGCGTTTGGCGTTCGGTCCAGTGATGGGTTATGAAGGAAACGGTCAACAAATACCAGCGTGGACCGATTTCGGTGGTGCGTTTGGCCATGAAGCCAAGCACCAAGGGCAGAAAGATTACAAATTGCCAGCCAGTTACCACAAGGCTCGTGAAAAGATGAATCCCGAAACGCCTTTTAACTTTGTTTGTACCGCGGACATTATCGGTGGAAACTCTGGAAGTCCCGTTGTGAACAAGGACCTTGAGCTTGTCGGTCTGATCTTTGACGGCAATATCCAGTCATTGACGAGTGACTATCTTTACACTGATCGGCAGTGCCGAGCGGTAAGTGTTCATTCGAGCGCGATTCGAGAAGCGTTGAAGTACGTTTACGAAGCCGAAGATTTGGCTGCTGAATTGGGCAAGTAAAATTCAATGCGATAGTAAAAACAAAAAGGCAGTCCAAATGGACTGCCTTTTTTTAAATCCGACAAAGCTCACTCTTCTTTTTCACCGCAATATCGATCGAGCCAATCGAAAAAGACTCGATGCCATAGGACGCCATTTTGTGGACTTTGGACCCAGTGCCCTTCTTCCGGATAATAAAGAAAGCGAGATGGAACGCCTTGAACTTGAGCTGCGGTAAAAGCTTCCATTCCTTGTGTCACGGGAACACGGAAATCTTTCTCACCGTGGATGACCATCAAAGGTGTTTTCCAGTTTCCCACAAACTTATGAGGCGAGAATCTTTCATACTTCTTCTGAATATCTGAGCTCTTCCAATACGGGCCGCCCAGGTCCCAGTTGACGAAAAACAACTCTTCGGTTGAGCCGTACATGGATTCAAGATTGAACACGCCACAGTGTGCGATCATCGTAGCGAAGCGATCGGCATGATTGCCCATCATCCAGTAGACGGTGTATCCACCAAAGCTGGCACCGACTGCGCCGACTCGTTCCGAGTCGATATGGGGCTCTTTCACCATATCGTCGGTTGCAGACAGCAGGTCTTGCATGGCTTGTCCGCCCCAGTCTTGACTGATCTGGTCATTCCATTCACGTCCAAATCCCGGAAGTCCCCGACGGTTGGGAGCCAGAACAACGTAGCCTTTGGCCGCCATCAAGTGGAAATTCCAACGAAAGGAGAACCATTGTCCGATTTGACCCTGGGGACCGCCCTGGCAGTAGGTCAACATTGGCCACTGTTCTTTGGAGTCTGGTTCAAAATCGGGGGGGTAAATGACCCAGCAATGAATCTTCTTTCCATCGGTTGCCTCGACCCAACGTTCTTCGACGGTAGGAAGCTGAAGGTCTGAGTAGATTTCATCATTGATGTGGGTAATGACCTCTTGGGCTTTATCGGTCAGTGAAAGAACGGCCAGTTCATTGGGGCGAAGCATATCCATTTTGGTGCAAAGTGCTCTTTTGTCGTCCAGCAGTTGGACAAGTCCCCAATTGTATCGACCTTCAGAAACCTGAAACGCGCCCTCGATACCAAGATCGATACGAAATACTTGATCGGTGCCACGAAATTCGCTGGTGAAGTAGATGCTCGCCGAGTCGCTTGTCCAGGTTGCGCCGTGGGCAGTTTGGTCTAGCCCTTTCGTCGCATCCATTTTATTGCCAGTCGCACGTTCATAAAGCATGATTCGATTGCGATCTGCTTCGAATCCAGCTCGAGACATCGAGTGAAATGCGATGTACTTACCATCTGGGGAGTAGTTCGGATCATTATCGTATCCGTCCATCCCATCGGTAATATTTTTGGCAGGCGCATCGGATCCGATCTCTTTGACGTATACATCGCTGTCAGTCGATTCAGCCCAATCGGCAACAATCTTGGCGGTATAGGCAATTTCGTTTCCATCTGGAGACCAGTTGAATTGCTCCGAACCGGCAAATGGAGGGACCGGGCAATCTGCGTAGATGCCGTCCATTAGATCCACGGGAATCGCGCCCATGCCATCATCGTTGATTTCAACAATATAGAGGTGAGTGTATTTGTAATCATGCCAGGCGTTCCAGTGACGATACATCAGACTATCGATGATTCGCGCGTCGGCCTCAGGGAGGTCTGCATAAAGTTCATTGACTTCCTTGTCCATCTTGACGTCTGCGGTAAAGGCAAGATGGTTTCCAGTTGGTGAGACTTTCAGGTTGGCGACACCGTCATCAATGTTGGTCAGTTGTTTCATCTCACTGGTTGCCGGATCGAATGTCCAGACCTGAGGCGTTGGGTCGGATTGTTCCGCCGCGTCATCGTCGCCTTCGTCGGAAGGGCTAGGCATTCCGATTAGGAACAGTCGTTCACCTTGTTTGGTTTGGATCCACTGGATCGAGTTGATCGTTGTGTAGCCTTCCAGGACTTTGATGTCTTTTTGGGAAGTCAAATTTAGCAAGTGCAGATCCGACTTGCCTTTGTTTTTGGAAAGCTCATAGTGCCGAACGGTGTAGGCAACTAGATTTCCATCCGCACTGGCGGCAGATTCGCCCAGTCGCCCTAGCTCCCAAAGTAATTCAGGAGTCATTCGCTTGTCTTGAGCCTGGCTTGGCCCACTCGTTATCAGGATTGCGCAAGTTGCGGCGCAAAGCAAAATAAACTTGCTCAGCTTGTTCATCGTTTCCTCTTTTGGTGTGTCATGATTCAGAGTTCACCCGTCCGTAGCTCAGGCGAACCATGAATATAGTCGTAAAGTCGACTCAGTTCACGTGCCGATTGTGAACTGGCCCAAGATGGCCGTTCCAATTTTTCGAAGAAACTTGAAACCAAATAGAGATCGTGAGAAAGCCTACATTGACTGGCGAAAGACGGACTAATTTAGATCGCTGCCGTTTGCGACTGGATGAACACGTAGAGTTGCCAAATAACGATCGCGAAGCCAAATGGGATTAACCAGTAGGCGAACCAGTGAAGTTGGCCTTTTTCGACCCACCGAACCAGCCAACGCAGTGCGACCAACCCAACAGCAAAAGATACGATGGCGCCAACGGCCAGTAGCCAAAGGGGAATGATACTTCCGCCTTCGCTTTCAATCATCTTTTTGGCTTCAAGTGTCGTAGCGCCCAAAATGGCCGGGATGGCAAGCAAGAATGAGAATGTGGTGGCTGATTGTCGTTTTAGCCCAAGCATGGAGCCCACGACGATCGTACTTCCACTGCGCGAAATCCCTGGCAGGATGGCAAATGCCTGAGCACAGCCGATGATGAAGGCAGCCAGGTAGCTAATATCCTGATACTCGGTTTCTCCATGTTTTATCTTAGGAAGTAGTAACAACATCATTCCAGTAACCGGCAGCATGAATCCTGCCAATAGTGGGTTTTTCAAAAGCCAGGGCCAGTTTTCCTTGATCGTCAATCCGACCACCACGACAGGGATTGTCCCGACGATTAATAGTGGAATGACGTTCTTGTCCGATCTAAGCAACGCAATGATTCGTTTCCAGTAGAACAGGACAATTGCAAGCAAAGTTCCAAAGTGCAGTATGATATTTAATTCGGTGGAGCCTTCGCCCATTCCAAAAAGTGCACCGACGACAACCAAATGCCCTGAACTGCTAATAGGGAGGAATTCGGCTATCCCTTGAATGATTGCCAGAATGAGAATCTGGACGGGCTCGGGAAGCAAATAAGGAGGCATAAACGGATCAGTAAAATAGCTGCAAATGAATAGTTTGGTCACGTACACGAAGAGTATAGTCGACGCTATAATTCGTCGGATGGCTTGGAGTGATTTTCCCAATAATTCCAGGCAACTTAACTACAAAAAGATGAACCGGAGTCGGTGTCCACCATGATTTCAGCTAAACCTCGGACAATGTTCGAGAAGATCTGGGATGATCATATCGTTTATCACGAACCTCAGAAACAGACAATTATTTACATTGACCTGCATTTGGTTCACGAAGTTACCAGTCCTCAGGCCTTTGAAGGTCTGCGGCTTGCGGGCCGACCAGTGCGAAGGCCGGAAATGACCGTGGCAACGCAAGACCATAACGTTCCCACGACAAATCGTTCTTTGCCGATTGCCGATCCGATTTCGCGTCAGCAGGTCGAGACTCTGAGGACAAATTGTGCGGAGTTTGGCGTACGCCTCTATGACCTCGATAGTATCAATCAGGGAATTGTTCATGTCATCGGTCCTGAGCTTGGTTTAACCCAACCTGGCATGACCATTGTTTGCGGAGACTCTCATACGGCGACTCATGGCGCTTTTGGCGCGCTGGCATTTGGAATTGGAACCAGCGAAGTCGAGCATGTGCTTTCCACCCAAACACTTTTGCAGGCTCGGCCCAAGACCTACGAAGTTCGTTTTGACAATCAGCTTAGTCGAGGAGTGACTTCTAAGGATCTGATCTTGTTCCTGATCGGTCAGATTTCCACATCGGGGGGAACGGGATACGTGATGGAATACACCGGAGAGGCGATTCGCCAGCTTTCGATGGAGCAGCGAATGACGATTTGCAACATGTCCATCGAAGCCGGAGCCCGTGCAGGAATGATTGCTCCGGACGATGCTACATTTGATTACATTCGCGATCGCGAGTACGCCCCGAAGGACATCGACGCTGCCATTTCCAAATGGCGAACGCTCCCAAGCGATGAAGGGGCTGAGTACGACAAAGTTGACATTTTTGACGCGACGAAAATCGCACCTCAAGTCACCTGGGGAACCAACCCCGGCCAAGTTGCGGCGGTCGATACCGCGATTCCTACGCCTTCAGATTTTGACGATTCCGTAGAACAAAAATCTTGTGAGTTGGCGCTGGAATACATGGACCTCAAGGCTGGTACTAAGATTCAAGACGTTTTGATCGATCGAGCCTTCATTGGTTCGTGCACCAATTCGCGAATTGAAGATCTACGAGCAGCAGCTTCGGTCGTGCAGGGGCATCAAGTGGCCAGTACAGTTGGCGCGATGGTCGTTCCAGGGAGTGGCGTCGTAAAGAAGCAGGCCGAAGAAGAGGGGCTGGACAAGATTTTTCTTGAGGCGGGTTTTGAATGGCGCGAAGCAGGGTGCAGCATGTGTCTTGCTATGAATCCCGATAAATTGGAATCGGGCGAACGCTGTGCCTCGACCAGCAACCGAAACTTCGAAGGAAGGCAGGGTCGGGAGGCCGAACGCATTTGGTTTCGCCTGAAATGGCTGCGCCGCCGCAATCAAAGGTCATTTTGTCGACATTCGCGACTGGAAATTTAAGGATTAGATCAGTGGAAGCTTTTATTAAACACAGCGGAATCGTTTCGACAATGGATCGCAGCAATGTCGATACGGATCAGATTATTCCCAAACAGTTTCTCAAGCGAATCGAGCGGACCGGTTTCGGCGAGTTCTTGTTTTTTGATTGGCGATTCAAACCCGATCAAACGTTGAATACCGATTTTGAACTGAATCAGCCTCGCTTTGCCAACACGTCAGTTTTGGTAGCCCGGCAAAATTTTGGTAACGGCTCGAGTCGTGAACATGCCGTTTGGGCCTTGGCCCAATACGGATTCAAATGTGTGATTGCTGAATCGTTCGCTGATATTTTTTACAACAATTGTTCCAAAAATGGTGTCCTCCCGGTCGTTCTTGCCACTAACGAAGTCGAGAAATTGCATCAACTTGTGGGGGCCCGCGAGGGCTATGAAGTCTCGATCGATCTTGAATCGCAGACCGTGAGTGGAGTTGACTTTGAAGCAAGATT
>CBDDAC010000038.1:0-34404 GCA_965224765.1 Mariniblastus sp. | reverse complement strand
ATGTTTGGGAGTTTGAGGAAACTGATTTTGATTTGATCAACGATTCCAGCACTAGCGCCCGAGGTATTCGGGGTGGCAAATGGAGAGACTCGAGCATCGCAGACATGTCGTCCACCAGCCGAAGCAATGCACAACCATTCGATATTAGCAGTGATATTGGTTTTCGGGTCGCAAGTGTCCCCGAACCTTCCGGGATGCTTGGTGCAGCAATTTTCACTATTGGACTCATTGTGCGTCGACGCAAACAGTAGATTCCTAAAGCTTGCCAAAGTGCGAATACGTGGGCTATTGCATCTATTATTGATTCCGTACAACCCAAAAACCACTGAAAAACAGGTGCAGCGGTTGTACGTGCAACCGTTTACTAGACTGACAACTCTGTCGAAAACGACAACCAAAACTTGTTGTAGCACATCAGAAAAATTGTCAAGTAAATACAAAAGCAGACGACGACTCCCAGCAAGGAACAAGACGTAGCCCACAGCGCCAAAAAGAGAAAAAAAGAGAACGGGGACAAGCATTCTTCGACGAAGAGAACGGGGACACGACGTGAGAGAACGGACACGACGTGAGAGAACGGACACGCAGGACACGCATTCTTCGATCGCTGATAGAAAAGTCTCCACCCAAATTGGTACAATGAGTTTCCGAATTAACTTTCTCCCAGTGTGCCAATCTTAATGGCGAACATTGGGTAGTGTCTTCTACGAGGTTGTTTCGTATGGGCGTTTGCTGTCGTTAAAATGTAAAGGCGGCCAAGGTTAACCTTGGCCGCGCGGACTCGGCAGATCGTAATGGGTAGACATTTTAATGTCGTGGGACATCAAGATCGCCGGTCCTTTTTCGTGATTAACCCGAACAGCCGAATGAGCCACTTGTTGAGCTCGAACTTACTATCCAGGGAAAAAACGATAATGAATACGATGTACGAAAATGTGATCGGAGTGGATGTCGCAAGTCGCAAACTCGACGTCTACGACTCGTCTTCCGGGAGCCACTCCATTGTAGCAAACGAATTCAGTGAAATTACAAGCTGGGTCAAGAAAGTCGGCGGCTCCAAGAAGAACGTGCTTGTTGTTATGGAAGCCACTGGAGGCTATGAAACTTCGTTGGTGGAAGCCTTGCATGCCGAAGGCATCGCTTGCGCGGTCAGCAACCCACTGCAGATCCGAAACTTCGCCCGAGGATGCGGGTTGATCGAAAAGAATGACAAATTGGACGCTTGTATTATTGCTCGGTTTGGGGAAGTCGTTAAACCCACGCTCAAGGAAAAGCAGTCAGAAAGCGAGCGAAAACTCAAATCTTTGGTACGCCGCCGAGACCAGATACTTTCCCAAGTATCGGCCGAAAGCAATCGAAAAAAACAAACTCGTGATGAAGAAACGAACGCCATGATCGATTCAGCAGTTATGTTTTACAAGCAGCAGATCAAAGAAGTTGATCAACGTATCAAACAAATCCTCGACGAGTGTGAAACGCTAAGGAACAAAACTCAAATCTTGCAATCTTGCCCTGGAGTGGGATTGGCCACCGTCGGAATAATGCTGTCTGAACTGCCTGAACTGGGCAGGCTCAATCGTGGGCAAGTTGCAAAACTGGTTGGTGTCGCCCCTATCGCCAACGACAGCGGAAATAAGGCGGGGAAGCGAAGTACCTTCGCCGGCAGAGCCATGATTCGGAAAGTCCTTTACATGGCCGCGCTGGTCTCCACCAGATACAATCCGACCATGCAGCAGTTTTACAAAAGACTTGTTGCCAAAGGTAAACCAAAGAAAGTCGCACTCGTCGCAGTCATGAGAAAATTACTCGTAACTCTTAACGCAATGATCAAAAACAACTCTCTCTGGCGCGAGAATACTCTTGCCACTTGACAAAATTAAAGACAGCCGATGTCCCCAAATGCCCAACCAAATACTTTGAGCATCAGTGAGGCCGAGCTGAGCAATGTGGGTTGCTGACAATTCACCCCGGAATACATTGATTCCAAGCTCATCCGCACGCTTGAGGATCTTCGGGCTGACGATTGCAATATCGTGTCATTTGGTCTGATCCCAAGGCGAGCATTTAGAACTTCACCTGAATGTCGAACTCCAGAAGCTGAACTTTCCTGCATGAATGCTTCGACGTCATCAAACCCGACGGCTCTGAATTCGTCATCAACTTTGTTTACGAATCGACCGAACGGTTTTGGCTTGTAGCCAAATGGCAGGCCATCAACGTGATTTGCATGCCCCGCTAAACTCTTTTGAGCAAGACTTTAACGCTATTTGACTAATTCAATTGCTTCTCCCTCGTACATATTCCATGTCTCTTTCAGTTGCGGAGCCAATACTTGCCATTCTGTCCAAAAAAGCTGGCTGCTCCTTCACTAAGGGCCTCAAGCAGTGTTGCCTTATCGACAGTCGTTGCCGTCTTTCCGACCGTCAATTCCACTGCAAAGTCACCTACCGGTTTCAGTCGTAGTTGTAGTGGTTTGATCAGGAAAGCACGATTCGTAGTCGTCCCCAAGCCGAACTTTTCCCGCCGCTTCGAGAAGGTATGCCCACAATTGGTCAACGAGATCCCAATGTTCCAACGTCAAAATGTATTTATCGCCAATTCGCATCTCGATGGCACCTTCGATGTAGTCTTCATCTTCAACAGTCCCGTCGTACGTACCAACGTCCACAAACTTTTTTGTTGATTTTCAAGTATGACTTAACTTCATATTTCATCGTTTTAATCCAATATCGGAAAAAAACTGACCAATCCTGCCACGATTCAAGCCAAGCTGATATTTAACGCCATCAATTACGCCAGTCATCGTGCCCATTCGATTGGTGCCAATTTCTGCGACTCTGGCTCGATTCTGTTTCAACACTCTCAGCACCGCCGATTCAACTTGATCAACTGACATGTTCTTGGGAAAAAACGACTGAGAGGCCTTCTGTAGTACCGTTCCAATACTTTGGATGATGTCTTTCGAGAATGTGCTTTAACCCCTTCTTGTCCAAAAGAAGATTCTGGCCGTTGACGAAGAAGTTACGCCCACTCCTACCTGACAAAGCATTCACGACAGCTTTCGGGTCTGCTCTCTTTGAGGCGTCACCAAATTCGTCGGGTATCCTCGAAAAAAGCTGCTTTAGCTCGTCGGCGCTCCTGCCACCATTGATACCACCGGTTATCGTTCCACCGGCCTTGATAATGTCGGCGACATTGCCAGAAATATCAAGGGTATCATCAAGGTATCCTCCGCCAGCCAGAACCGATCGAGCCCTACCGGAAAGAACAAAAACATCACCGAACTTGTCCACGATTTGTGGCCCCTTGGCAAGGGTTCCTACTCCACCCGCAAGTCCAGCAGTGGCGTCAACCAACTCTCCAATGATTACCGCCTTGTTTTCGTCCACACCAAACGCATGGTGTGCCGTGCCGCTTACTGCCTGAGAAGTGAATGTCCGAACTTCTTCGCCGGACCACATTTGGCGGAACCCGGCTTGGGTTGTATCTGCACCATGAACCGCAATACCACCACCAGCTACCGCACCAACACCGGTCCACGATGTGCCGACGCCGATAAGAACTCCACCCCCCGTTTCCAGTAATCCACCGGCCAATTTGACGCTGCCCCAGAATCGAGTCCAGCCATCACGGCAAGGGGCAATCGTTGACATCGAACAGTGAAACGCCCGATCAGAACCCAGCGCATTTGCGCCTTCGTAGGGCTCAAGCGATACATCTGTTGCGAACGTCAGTTCATTGGTCGCCGGATCAAAGAAGAATCGAGTGATGTTCCATGAAGTGCCATCATCCGTCGCATAAACAGTGAATCGATCCAATTGATCAAAATTTATGGCAGAGGGTTCGTAAAGAAACAGCTGCAGCTCGGAGTCGTAATGGACCGTTCCGTACTGGGGTTCGTCAATCCAAATTGCATCGAGACGATCCGTTGGCAAAAAACCGTTGGTGAAATCTCCGCCAATTTCACCCGTGGAATCGACGGTCACAACTGCCGTCGAATTGGCCAGGCTTGAATCAATGCCGTCGCGCGGAAAAGAATCCTGTGCGGTCGTCAAACCAACGGCAAGCAAAAATGCCGTCAGAACAAATGGAATTCGTTTCATAAGTAGTTCCCCAGAAAAGAAAAGGAGGAAAGGAAAAGGAGGGCACACCTAACACCGCATTCACGGCGATCGATGTAGTGGCAGAATTGCCATCCCTCATCTATTGCCCAGGCATTCTAAGGATTGCGTCAAAGATTTCAAACAATTCTTTCAATTTAATCACCACTCCAACATCAAGTGAATATTGGTCCAGCAACCCCTAACTGAATCCTCAACAAGAACCAACCACTCAAGTGAAAAAGGAGCCTCCACCAACGGAGAAGGCTCTTCAAAACTTCGGTGCCCCCATTCTCTTGCCAAACAAACAGGTCGTCTTCCTTCCCTCTTCGTCCGCGAGGCTCTGCGCGAGGCATTGGTGACTGTTCTTGCATCGGACGGAGACGCAGATCTCACTTCAATTTACGTATTGAACCGGAGATTTATTGGGTGCCATGGCCTCGCTCGCGTGGCCATGTTCCTGGACATTGCTTTTCGATCCTTTGCATCGATTGCGATTATGTAAAACAGATTCGTGTTGCCGTTAATGGCAAGTTCAAACATCAATCTGTCAACAAATTGAGAAGTAAACATTCAGGGCAGGCATGGCTCAAGCCACGCTTCAGGGAAAACAGAAACGTTCCCTGCCGCTTATTTGAGACAGGATGAAGATGACTTACATGACGAAACGGCGCCCAACCAGTTCATCATGTAAATCCAGTCCAAATTTTTCCTCGAAAGACACTGGCCTCAAAACCCTATCGTCCCAGCCCCAGCGCAAACGACACCAAAAACGAAATGGCCAATTTGAATCTCAAACCAAATGGCACCCGGGGTTTTGCGATGGGGCGGTTGAAGTTCAGGATATCGCGAGCCCATTGGGTGGGCGTTCGATTGTCCTTGATTTCGTTACAGCGTGCACAGGCATTGACCAAGTTTTCTGCTGTGTCCGGACCACCCTGGGAACGGGGAATCACGTGATCGAGTGTGATCGTTTTGGTAAACCGTTTGCAATAGACACAAACGCCTCGCCGAAATTGTTGTTTGGGCTTGGGGGGGCGATGGCCAATTCTTTGTTGGCCATGATTGAAAAGTTTTTCCTTGCAGATCAGCGAATCGCAAACGGCACGGGAATATCCTTTTGGCCAGCCGTAGATGTTCATCATCGCGATGCACATGAAGTTTCGAGACAGGACCCGATTGGGATCATTGTCGACCGCGTGGAAGGTGGTCAGGAAGAGTTGTTCATCTTCGGTCAACAGGTTGGCCAGAACGGCATGAGTCGAAGCGGACATAGAGACCGCCTTTCTCCCGCATGGAGACGGGAAAGCAAAAAGTGTCATGCACTGGCACTCTTGCGCCGATTAGAGCGCTGGGTTCGTTACCTTCCCCAATACCAATGCATGACACTTCTCTTTGCTTTCGTTGCTAATCGTTCAAGATATCTAATCGTTTAAGAGACCTCATTTTGCGGGGAAAGGTTCGGAATTGCAAGGCTTCAATCGACTGGCTGTTAAATCTGGGAAAGAGTCGATGCTTCGTCAAATTCTCCATTAGCCAAAAACTCGAGTATTCGGTTTCTTTGGACAGCGGGCATATCTGGTGGAAAATGTGGGACAACTGCGTTTTCAATCCGAGAAATCGATACCGGAGGCGCGTTATGATCCTCCGACAGAGCCCAAAGTTCTGTTATTGCACGCTCGAGATAGCTTCTGGCTAGCGCGCTTTCATAGGCCGCAACCGATCGTTTCCTTTGAATCTCCGCCTTCGTAGCTGGACCTTTCTTGATTGGTGCTTCAATCCTTGCTTTCAAATCTTCGAGCTTGCTCAAGATAAGCTCAGTATCGCCGACCTGTTCAGTATCGATCGTCTTCCGTTCCAACTTCTTGAAATACCGAAGAAACGGCGAATACTTCTCGCCCAACTCTTCGCGTTTCGCGAGGGTCGCTACGGCCTTGTCCTTCAGCAACTTTTTGAACGCGAGGATCTTCGAATGTCGCAAGTCCCTTGGATAGATGAGAGTCTCAATCGGACTAATGTCGAACTTCCATTCAGTCTTGTCGTCTTTGACCAGAATTGTCGGCATATCGAATGCAAGGCGCAATCCCAACTCGAACATGACATTAGGGTTCAACTCGCTTGCATCAACGATGACAATCGGATTCTCTGCCAGGTTGGTTACTATCTTCGAGTGGATCACATCAACTTCGGGTTCGTCGCTTACTAGATCCACAAAAAACTTGGTTTTGAGTGCGTCAACGAAGATATCTTTGACCTCCTGCCAATGATTCGCCGAGCAGTTTTCGGTAGCTGCAATCGGCATAGCAACACCGCATTTCGGCAAGACTTTGGGCACTGGTTTCTTTCGACTGGCTGCTTTTTTCTTTCCCACAATTTCCACCGTTTTGAGTGCTGACTAGGAACTAACCAGTGTAGTTGGGGGCTGATGCCGATCAAATCCAATTTCGCTTCCCCAGTAGATCGCTGTTTCACGTCTACCACCGGGTCGCTTGCAGCATTAAACTTGCCCTATGGACAAAGTCAAAGCAGCACTGGATGATCGAGAAAAACGTTTCGCAGTTCAGTTGGCTGAACGCTACGAATCTCGTACATCGCAAGCAGAGTTTATTCTCGTCGCCGACATCAATCGTGAATCCAACGAATCTGATCAAGATATCGACGTTCTAATTCAGAAATTCGAGCGTTTGGGATTGGTAAAATGGCACGGCCAAGGAAAATTGATCATTCAACCTACAGTGCTTTCTGTTGCTGACCAAATCAGTAATCCACCGACTCCAAACTATTTGAATGAAATCACTAAATGGTGGTTTGCAGCCAGGTGGCGAGCAGCAATTACCGTGTTCTTCATATTTCTTCCGCTACTTTTTCAATGGTATGAGATGCTTCAAGGCCTGCTGTCATGGTTCCTTGGGGCACCAAAGTAACGGTTTCAATCAAGGGGTAAATTTGACTCTTGATGACAGTCCAAAAAGTATCGGGCAAATTTGCCCGATAAGTGCTGACACAAAAAAAGAGCCCTGGGGAAACACAACCAAGGCTCTCTCCGGCGATTTAACGCCCGCTCAAATTACGTCCGTTATGCAGCTGCGGCACCGGTTCCTTTGTAGGCCGCGCGATGTTCGGCAAACGCAGTACCAAAGTCGTTGTAGATCCGCCATCCGAGTCGCAAGTGATTCGGTTCAGTTTCCAGTCCAAAGTAGTCAAGGTTGTATTTGTTTTTTCGTCGCTGAGGCATTAGCTGGACTAGGGGGTTGGTTGCGTGAGAGAATGGTCGGACCTGAGATAAATTTCAATTGACCGGAATTCCCTCAAGAAATCGCCATGCCCAAAATACAGTTCTCCGTCAGAACGCTGTTGATAGTTGTCTTCATTGTGTCTGTTGGCGTATTGGTTTTCCCCGCACTATTTCCGAGAAATACCGATATCACTCCGGATGGCTATATTTTGAAGGGGACGGGAAATCTGCCGCCAGCATCTGTTTATTGGTTCAAAAACAGCGACAAGGAACTGGTCTGTGGCTTGGTATACTTCGGTGAGAATCGTCCAAGTATGATGGTTTCTCACCGTCATTGTAATGTGCACCTTCCCAGCCTTGAGACAGGCCGAATTTTTATCCCTCAGGACGGCCGACTCTACATACTCCCCCCTTCGTTGGAACTTGTGGGGACAGATGCGGATCTTGAAAAATTTATTGCCGACGTCGAAAACTCGTCAAATTGGAGTTCGCAAATCAACGGCAAGATCGATGAAAACGCTTGGCGCTAAGATTGATGGCCGTTGCGCACTTGGCCTGTGGGGCTGTTGGAACGATGTACGGATGACGACATCTATGGATTGACTCTACGCGGCTCTTCGAACTGGAACCTGGATCGCATCAACGTCACTTCCCACGATCAACAACACGGCATCGCGCTTGACCTGCTCCAACGCAATCGGACACTGATCGAGCCACCTTTGTAACTCCCGGTAACAAATCCTGCTGGCCCAAGCTTTTTGAGTTTCAGCATTTGTCGGTTTTTCTGGGCTCAAACGTCTTGGCAGGTTGGAAGCACACACTCTTTCTGAACTAGTTCCAAAAGAGCTGGGCAGCTGTCCCAAAAACCGCTTATGGTTCTAGACTGATATGCCAATCTCACCCTGAATCAAATGCCTCCATCAGAACTCCAGTTGCTCCGAACGGTCGTTTTAACGGCTTGTAATGTCCGGAACAAATCGACGCTTACTATCAATGATTGGGCTTGGGTGTCTGGGGATCGTCGTCACGGCGTTAGGCATTGCACTTTATCTTATAATGAAAGAAACACCAGGCGAGCGGGACATACTGCGTGAATGCCTATTCGTCCTCGGGCGTGACTTCAAAATTTGAAAAGAAGTAGGCCAATGTGTGTTGTGCGGTCGCAATATTCTCTGCGCAGACACTCGCTGAGATCGTCCAATGAAATTTCTCTGAAACGTAGACGCGAATAATTTGTGCTATGCCTCCACCAACTTCCCCAGCGACAACTTTGCATCGCACTCCGTCTCCTGCTTCTATTTCTTCACAGACTAGCACTCTTTCCAAATCCTTCTCAAATCCGGCTGACAACACCTCAACGTCCCATTCTGGAGTTCGAAGATAGGCTTCAATGGTAAAAGTGGGCATTCCTATTTTGCCGCTGTATATGCTCAAATTATTAAGTTCATGTTTTTTGGGCCACGCTACGCGGCAATGGAGGTTTCTAGACTCTACCACGCGCCATCCATCCAGATTTGCTGGCCCATTCATGTCATTGAGCGCGATTTTCTTGATGACTTCCCAGTCGTCAACAGTTACTACCCTAGTTTTGTCTTGAGCGGCGATCTGTTTTGTTGGAGCAACGTTGCGTGTGATGTGCTGAAATGGCCCAGACAATTTGTACCCTAGTTCTAAACACTTCGAATCCACATCTGGAAAACGCGGTCGCATCCACGGACTCCGACTTACGATCATAAACAATTTGATTCTATTGTCTTTAGTGCGTTGAATTCCGAGCGACTCCTCTGCAACGCCAAGTTGCGCGATGAGCCATTCTCGCAACTCATCGTCAGAATCAGGAGCTGTCACGAATGGCGCTTCCACAGAGAAAATGAAAGGAGCAGGAAGAGACGACAGACCGAGCAAAACCAAGCCAATAAGGGCAAGTAGGCCGAATCCCCATTTCAGGGTTTTTCGACTCAGTAACAATTCTTCAGACATCGTATGATGGGCTCAGCAATTCATGGACCTCATCGATCGTAATCGTGATCGAATCACCGGTCAACTTTACGGGTCTAGACTCACTGTGAGCAGCTCCCGCTATTTCACGCCTCGAAACAGCCGTTTCCCTCGCTCGATATCCTCGGGCGTCGGCTCAAACGTGTTCCGCTGCTTCCAGCAGTACGGTTCCGCTGGCGATCGACTAACGATTATCAGTCTCGTCGTCCCCAGCTGGAATAATCTCCTGTTCCAGTTGTGGCAATTCATAGTCTTTTGGAAAGTCCGGGAACAGTGAGTGGACGTCCTCGATCATCGTGCCATCTAGGTATTTCCAATCTTCAGTGGAGTCCTTCCTAACACCTAATTGGTATGTCGCCGTTCTTGCTGTTTTTCACATAGTAGGTTTTCGCAACCTTGGCATAGCTGACGGCTAACTCCGCGATAGTAAATGAATCGGAGTTTGGGTGATCCACAACTGGGCCATCCTTTGGGCTTCCTCCAACCCATACCTCATTGATCAACCTACGATACTTTTCGTGGCTTTCTTGAGAGTTGTAAGTCCCTAAATAGTAGGACTTTCCATGAATTAGAACTCGGGCTTGGCCGGTTGCTCTATGGAGTAAATAAGAAGGGGCTGATTTGCCCGAAGAACGTCGACGCTTCATGATTGCGGTCCTTTGTCTTGGGAGCAAAAGTAGTACTACCAGATTTGCTCGGCTGACTTTGCCGCACGTCTGAACGCCAGACGGTTGTGAATGTGCTTAACACTCGGCGTTTTTAAACAAAAAACGGAGTGGAGACGATCGGACTTGAACCGACAACCTCCTGCGTGCAAGGCAGGCGCTCTCCCAATTGAGCTACGTCCCCGTTTGATTGGGTTGGATAGTTTTAACGACTTTTGCTGTCCGTGAAAACTGCTAAACCAAAATGGGCGTACCAAGATTCGAACTTGGGACCTCGTCGTTATCAGCGACGCGCTCTAACCAACTGAGCTATACGCCCTCAACAATGCCATTACTGACCGGCTGAAGAATCAAGCATTTTAAGAATCGACGCGAAAGTGTCAAACCGAGTTCGCGACTTTCGTCCATTGTTTTCGATTCTATCCATGAACTAAACAGCTTGGTCGGCGTTCTCAGACTGCTCGCATTAGCACATTTGCCACATTTCCCGCAAACATCGCCCGAAATGCGTGCTTTTTGTGATCAGATTATTTCATCAGAAATCTTGGGACAAAGCTGATACCGAATTGGGAAATGACTTTCCGAAGGCCGCAAAAATCGATAACTTAGGGGAAAAGCTTCTTTGAACGCCATTCTGGCTGTGTCTCCCCATCACTCTGGAAGAATTATGATTTTCAGGACCCCAAAATTTACGTGTAATCCATCGAGTTTTTCGATTGCGATTTTCACTGTAGCAACGCTTTTGCTGGTCGGGCTACCGGAAATCACATCGGCCGCTCCCCAGAATCAGAGCCGGGATGAAAAGAACATGCTGATCGCTTTGGGAAAAAAACCCCTGATCAAGGAGATCGATTTCGATTCTCCAGATGCCACAGACGAAGCCAAGTGCACCATCGAACCCTCAGACAAGCTCTACGGAGGGCGAGGATTTGTCGTGAAAAATCCCTCGGGCCAGATCGTTCGCCTTTACACCAAGGAGCAAGACGGTGCGATTCATTGGACGTTTTTTAAAAATGGAAACGAAGTCTATCGTGAGATCGACACCAATGGGGACAAACGAGTGGATCAGTATCGTTGGTTCGGTGAAGCCGGTTCACGTTGGGGCATCGATAAAAATCAGGATGGGACCATCGATACCTGGAAAACAATTTCTGCAGAAGAAGTTGCCTACGAAGTTTTTCAAGCCTTTCAAACCGCTGACCGCGCTCGATTCATGAGACTTTGTCTTTCCAACGATGATTTGACGAACCTTAAACTTGGGCGAGAGGCTCAAACCAAAGTCGTTAATGCTGTTTCCGAAACGCTAAAGCAGGTCAATTCCTCGATCAGTTCAAAACCAATTAACAAGTCGGCGGAGTTCATCGACTTTAGTGGGGCGGCACCCTCGGTGGTTCCGGCTGGCAAAATGGGACTCCAGGAGGATTTGACGATCTACGATAATACTTCGGTCCTATTCTCCAATGGCGACGAGATCGGCAATCTCTCGCTGGGTACGCTGATTAAGGTCGGAGACGCCTGGCGGCTGGTGGAATTACCCGAGCTGATCAAGCCGGATTCCGGAGTCCAAAATGGGCGAATGTTCGTTTTGCAGATCGCGACTTCGGATCAAGTGGCCCCAGAAAACAGCGAAGTCGCCGCATTGATCGCCAAATACACGGAATTGGATGAAGCACTTCGAAATGCGAACCAAAATGCTGCCAAGGCGCGGTTGTACCAGCAGCGAACGGATGTGATTCTCAAAATCGCCGCCGCTTCGGATTCGGCAAATGACAAAAGTCTCTGGGTACGGATGTGTGCAACGGAGGCCTCTATCGGATATCAAACCGAAGAATATCCAGACGGGTTGAAAGTGCTGGGTGAGTTGAGCAAATCCAAGTTGGCCGCGGATGAAAAGGATTTTGTTGCCTGGGAGTTAATCCAAGCCAAGGCCAGTGATACGCGAAAAGGCAACCGAGCCGAGATGACCCAAGCCAACGATGTCTATTTGGACATGCTTCGCGATTTCGCCAAGACTTACCCCAAAAGCGAAAACACTTCTCAGGCCTTGCTCCAATTGGCGATGTTTGAGGAGTTCTCGTCGTCACGCGATTCCGAAAGCAAGGCGATCGAATGGTACGAGAGAGCCGCTGAGGGCTTTCCAGAAACTAGAGACGGCCGTTTTGCGGCTGGAGCCAAGCGTCGTCTATCCTGCTACGGTGAGAATCTGTCGATTTCGGGTACGACGTTGGGTGGGCAGCAACTCAATACAGACCGTTTTCGAGGCGAAAAGATCGTGGTGATTCATTTCTGGTCCACCGAAGACGAACTGAGCCTCGATGACTTTAAGCGATTGGTCGCATTAGGTGCCAAGTATGACGAAGTTGCTATCGTCGGAGTTAATCTTGACGAAGACGCCACATTAGCGAAAAACTTTCTTAGACAAAAACAGCCGAAAGCAAAGTGGCCGCAGTTGTGGGCCGAAGGCGGCAAACAGAACAGTCCCTTGGCTCTGGAACTTGGTGTTACCACGATTCCTCTGACGATTTTGATCGACAAGAAGGGCAACGTGTCCGAAAACCGTGCGATTGCTGACGAACTGGACCGCCAAGTTCAGCGGTTGAGGAATCGCAGGGACTAGCGAAGGTACGCTGACCTGGTCCGGTCAACGTCTTTGACTTTGGTTGGTATGGTTACGTTTGTAGTCCCTTAAGTGCTATCACGGCGGGGCGACTGAAGAATTTCGATATTTGAAACCCAATATCGCATGGCATAATCGCTGGCGATATTTAACTCGTTACCCAATAGGCGAGAACATGAATCCATTTAAGCGTCTCAAGAATAACTTGCTCAACCTTTCCCTGGCCGTGATGCTGGTCGGATTGGTGTGGCCAACCGTTGGCATGGGACAGACTTCCGACGAAGACATCAAAAAGATTACTAGTGCCTTGAAACTGGCGCCCAAGCAGAAAGGTGTCGATTTCGACACACCTGCAGCGGATGATATGAAAAACTGCCGGATTGAACGAGCGGCAACAGCCTATAAAGTTCCCGGCTGGATAATTTATGACAACACGGGCCGGGTCGTTCGAGTTTTGCTGGATCGCAATAAGGATCGCGACTTGGATGAGTGGTCGTTCTACAAAAATGGGATCGAAGTCTATCGAGACGTCGACTCAGATTTTGATGGAAAAAAAGACCAGTACCGCTGGATGGGAAGTGCCGGACGTCGTTGGGGCATCGATTCCAATCAAGACGGTACCATCGATTCCTGGAAAGCCATCTCAGCCGAAGAAGTGGCCGAAGAAGTCTTCTACGCGTTTCAAAACAATGACCGTTTACGCTTCACTCGATTGCTTCTCCGCCAAGATGAACTCAAGGAATTGGGTTTAGGAGAGAAAATGAGTCGCGTTGTAGCTACCGGTGTTAACGAGGCGGCCAAGTCGTTTTCGGCAACGGTTGATGCTCAAAAGGAGATTACGGCTTCGACCAAGTTCGTTGACTTTGGTGGATCTCGCCCTGCGCTCATTCCAGAGGGACGTGAAGGCCTTACGCAGGATCAGATCGTTTACGACCATGCTCAGTCGCTGTTCGGCTTGGGCAACCAGTACGGTCAAATTTCTATTGGGACCATCGTTCAGGTTGGCGACAATTGGAGAATTCTCGAAGCGCCTCAGATGATGACACGAAACACACCCGTTACGAATGGCGGTTTGTTTTTTCCGATGCCAAATATGGGCGACGTAACAACCATCAGTGGTGGGCCGGTCGACGAGAAAATGTCTGCCATGTTTGAGAAATACGAAAAGTTGGAAACACAATTGCGTGATTCCAAACCGGGCGTCGCGACGACTCGTCTTCAGCAACAAAGAGCTGAGTTGCTGGTCGAGATGATCGATGCACAGACTAAAAAAGAAGACGTCATGAACTGGACCCGTCAGATGTCAGACACCGTTTCCAGTGCCTATCAAAGAGGGCTTTTTCCAGAAGGGCTTACGCTTCTGGAAGGCTATTTGAAAACGAATAAAAGTAAAAGCAAGCTCGCCGGATTGGACTACGTTGAATTTCGCGTTATCCAGGCTCGCAGTCATAAAGGGATGCAAGGAGATAGCCGTGAACGGGCTGCTGCAAATCAGCGATACATGGAGGACCTTGAAGACTACGTTAAAGAGTACGCTAAAGGTGAGTTCGCCGCCGACGCAATGATGCAGTTGGCTCTCTACAGCGAAGTTTCTGACGGCCGCGATGCGGAAGAGCGTGCAAGTGTGTGGTATCAACGAGTCGTTGCGGATTTTGCTGGAACTCCCGAAGCAGATAAAGCCGGAGGCGCTGTTCGAAGGCTGGGTGCGATCGGGCAACAAATCCCATTCCGAGCTCCTACTTTGACTGGTGAACAGACCTTCGACTTGCGTGCCTACCGCGATAAGAAGATTGTGGTGTTGCATTATTGGGCGACGTGGTTGGACGCGACCGTAGATGACTTTGACGAATTGAAACGATTGAAAGCTAAATACAAAGATGATCTTTCGATTATCGGGTGTAACTTGGACGATGATCGTGAGATGGTTCGAAAGTTTCTTTCCGGAAAAGGTGTCACCTGGCCTCAGCTTTGGGATGAAGGTGGTTTGGAAGGAAGCAGCCTTGCAACCCAGTTGGGAGTGACGACGTTGCCCTTAACATTGCTGATCGATAAGAACGGCGAAGTGGTCGAGAATCAAATCGCCGTGGACGATCTCGATCGTGATATTCAGCGAGCAATTCGCCGTTCGAAATCGGATGGCTCAGCCGCCAATGCCAATAATCGTGCGGGCGGAAATCGCGATCGATAAGTTCGCGGAAGAGTTCGATCTCGAATGGGTGTGGCCGGGAGGTTGAGGCTCCTGCCGAAACCTCTCCATAATGACTGGTGCTTTATCCAGATTAAGAACGAGGATTGGCAATTTACTTAGGCTCTGAGCTTTTACATCGAAATGAATCACCAATCCTGAAATCAAATATTGACGAAGCATTAGCAGGGTTTACCGACTTGTTTCGGCGGGAGCCTCAACCTCCCAATTTTCGGCCAAAGAATATTTGTTTCGGCGGGAGCCTCAACCTCCCAATTTTGAGCCCAAAAAAGTCCGTAGCGGGGTTCTTGCCGATTGGGCTATTTAAGAATTTCCTTGACAACATGGCCGTGGACATCAGTCAAGCGGAACTGTCGACCTTGAAAACGGTACGTCAGTTTTTCATGGTCGATTCCCAGAACGTGTAGTATCGTTGCTTGAAGATCGTGGATGTGAACTGCGTCTTTGACGACATTCATTCCCAATTCATCGGTCGCTCCAAAGCTAGTTCCAGGTTTCATTCCACCGCCCGCCATCCACATGGTGTAGGCGTAGGGATGATGGTCTCGGCCCCACCTTGGGCGGTTGTCGATATCGCCCTGGATAAACGGCGTTCGCCCAAATTCACCACCCCAAATAACAAGTGTGTCATCGAGCATGCCACGTTGTTTTAGGTCAGTAATTAATGCAGCACTCGGTTGATCGGTATCCTTGCATTGGGTGTAGAACTCGGTAGTCAGGGTGTTGTGTTGGTCCCAGCCGGCATGCATCAACTGCACAAATCCAACTCCTCGTTCTGCCAACCGACGAGCCATTAGGCAGTTGTGGGCAAACGTGCCAGGCTGTTTGACACCCGGACCGTATATGTCCAGAACCGATTGCGGTTCGTCTGTGAGGTCCGTAAGCTGCGGTACGCTGGCCTGCATCTTGAACGCCATCTCATACTGAGAGATTCTTGAGGCGATTTCCGGGTCACCAAAATCATCAAGTTGTTTTTGGTTCAATCTTGAAATGTCATCCAACCATTGGCGTCGCATTTGGCGGCTCATCCCCTTCGGATTGGATAGATAAAGTACCGGATCGCCTGAAGCTCGGAATTTGACGCCCTGAAATTGCGAAGGCAGAAAGCCACTGCCCCAGTAAAAGTCATAGAAGATTTGTCCGCAGGTTGTATCCTTGGACGCCGAGGTCATGACAATAAAATTGGGTAGATCGTCGACTTCGGATCCCAGTCCATAGTTCATCCAGGCGCCAAGTGTTGGTCGCCCGGGAACCTGCCCTCCACTCAGCATGAAGCTAATCGCAGGTGCATGGTTCACCGAGTCTGTGTGGAGTCCTTTGATGAAGGTCAACTCGTCAGCAATTTTGGCGGTGTGTGGCAGCAGGTCACTTATCCAGGCACCGCTTTTGCCATGTTGCTTGAAGGGCTCCAGTGGAGCCAGAAGCAATTTGCCATCGGCCTTGCCGGTCATCGTACTGAATCGTTTGCCCTGGATGAAACTTTCCGGAATGGGCTGTCCGTGCATAGCAGCCAGTTCCGGCTTCCAGTCGAATAGATCGACATGTGAAGGTGCACCATTTTGCAATAAGGCAATCACACGTTTTGCCTTTGGTTTGAAATGAGGCAGGCCTGGCAGCCCACCATTGCGTTGATCGACGACCGGTTCAATCGCACTCCCCTTCCGAGAAAGCAAGCTGGCAAGCGCGGCGGTCCCAAGCCCGGCAGCGGATTTCCCGAAAAACTCTCTCCGAGTCGATTGAAGCCTTCGTTGTTCGTATGGAGTCATGGTTTCTGTTCTCGCTTACTGCCGTGTGAGAGCTTCGTCCAGATTGAAAACCGCCAGACAAAGACTTGTCCAACTCGCCAATTCGATTGTATCGATATCGTCGGCAACGGGAGAATTGCCAATTGATGCGAAATCTTGAGCTGCTTTTTCGTCTTGTCGAAACTGTGCCAGTGTTCTTTCCAACCCGGCCAGTAAGATTTCTTGTTCTTTTGCGTCAGGTTGCCGCGAGAGAATGGACTCAAAAACGAAAGCCAACCGTTCTGGTTCAGTTGGTTTAGAATGGATTGTCTGCGTCGCCAACAAGCGGGACGCCTCGACAAACGTCGTATCGTTGAGTGTTGTGAGAGCATGCAAGGGCGTATTGGTTCGCAGCGCTTTGACCGAGCAAGTCATACGGTCAGCGTTATCAAAAAACATGGTTGGTGCGGCAATTCTACGCCAGAACGTATAAATGCTGCGGCGATAGATTTCTTCGCCACTACCCAAACGGTACTTTTTATTGCCGAAACTCGACTCTTCCCAGACTCCTGGTGGCTGGTAGGAATTGACCGGGGCTCCTCCGACGGTTTTGGCCAGGCGGCCGCTGGCGGCAAGTGCATAGTCTCTCAACATCCATGCGGGCATGCGATAACGTGGGGCGTGAGCAAGCAATCGATTTTTTGGATCCACTTCGAGAAGTTTTGCGTTTACCTTTGAAGATTGTTGATAGAGGCGACTCTTCAAAATCAATCTCAACATATGTTTGGTATTCCAACCTGAATCACGATATTCTGCCGCTAACCAATCTAGCAATTCGGGATGACTGGGTGGTTCGCCTTGAACGCCGAAGTCTTCGGAAGTCTTGACAAGACCGATACCAAAAATCTCTGCCCATAGACGGTTGATCGTCACTCGCGATGTCAGTGGATTCGTGTCACTGAACAACCACTCGGCGAGTGCGAGTCGATCAGGTTTGACATCCTTCGCGATCGGAGAGAGCATTGTTGGGACACGCGAAAATACTTCATTGCGAGGATCTTGGTATGATCCCCGATTTAGCAAGAAGGATTTGCGAGGTTCAGACATATCCGCCATCACCATGACGTTGGGGATTTGGCTGGTCAGACGATTTAGTTTGTCATTTTGGTCGGCAAGCCTCCGTTTCATGCGGATGCAGGTATCGTCTGAGTCCAGAATCGAGTTTTGGATGGTGCTTGATTGATCTTCGGATCGTTTGGATTTGATGGTTTTCAAAGCCTCTACCAATTTCGAATCGATGCCCACCAGACATGGTGCTTGGTCCGTCAGCGAAATTCTGAATCGACCGATATTGTGGTTCTCGTGAATGGATTCCTGGCGAAGTACGAATTCCAGTTTTGCATCTGCGGGGATGTCGATTGGATTTTTCAGTTTGAAAATTGCTTCGCGCTCCTGACGCATCTCCCGATCATTCTTTTTGATGGCCCAGCCCGTTTGGGAATCCGCGTCTATCGAGAATTCGATTGAATGTCCGGGTTGTTCGTAGTCCGCGAGTGCTGTGGCAAATTGGACTTGTTCCGGTTCTTCTCCGGGTCGGACAAGGAACATCGCAAAATCCGTGAGGACAAAATTTGAACTTGGGGAGCGAGCAAGTCCTCCATCTGTATGCGATGGGTGTGTGAGAGCTTCCAGGCGAATTCCAGTGACCGTCGCTAAAGTCGTTTGTCCTTGAATGCGATACACATCGACGGCAGGATTCTTGCCCGATGCGAGGATCGAACGGTCATTCATTTCGTTGAGTGTTGCTTCGTCTGCACCGAAACTCGTTGTCGTCAGCGATTTCCATCCCTCAAGTCGTAGTTTCACATCGGCCAGGGTGTCGGCTTCCCATTTTGCTTGCTGCATTAGCAAGACGTCTGAATGCGATTGGATTTGTTTTTCAATGTTGGTGATTTTTCCTTGGAGCTGGTTGTTCCTTTCGGATTGTTCAAGATTCGGCACTGCGAGTAGCGGTGGCGTTTCGGCACTCCCGCCATTCCCGGTGACTGGCGTTTGATCAAAAAAGGCCGAAAAGCTGTAGTAGTCATCCTGGGACAGCTGATCGTATTTGTGATCGTGGCACCGGCAACAATTGAACGTGAGTCCCATCCAGACGGTTCCCGCCGTCTCTGCCATATCCATGACGTAGTCGATCCGGTTTTCTTCGGCGATCCGACCGCCTTCTCCGTTGATCGGATGATTGCGATTGAACGCTGTGGCAAGTATCTGTTCAGTCGTGGCATCAGGAATAAGGTCGCCTGCCAGTTGCCATTTGGAAAACTGATCGAAGGGCATATTCTCGTTGAAGGCTTTGATTACCCAATCTCGCCAGGGCCACATGGTTCGTTCGTTGTCGCCTTGGTATCCGTTACTGTCCGCGTATCGTGCTGCGTCAAGCCAGTTCCAAGCCATTCGCTCACCATATGCTGGAGAAGCCAGATAGCGGTCAACCATCTTTGAGTAGGCGTCTGGTGAATCGTCAGACAGGAAATGTACGATCTGTTGTCTAGTCGGTGGCAGGCCTGTTAAATCAATGCTGACTCTTCGAATCAGCGTGCGGCGATCAGCTTGTGGTGAAAACTCGAGGTCGTGTTCTTGTAGTTTGCGTTCGACAAAATAATCAATCGCCGTGGTAGAACGATCCGACGTGTTAATACTCGGTTTCTCGATTGGAGCAAAGGACCAATGCTGGCCCCATTCGCCACCCTGAAGAATCCAACGGCGGACGATATCGATTTGTTCGGGCGATAGCTTGCGATGAGAACTGGCTGGGGGCATCAGATCTAAAGAATCGTCTGTGCTGATGCGTAGAAAGATTTCGCTTTCTTCGGGGACTCCAGGCTCAAACCACTCTCTTGCGCCTTGTTCGACGTCCAATCTTACATCAGCTTTTCGTTCTTTGGGATCGGGTCCGTGGCAAAAGTAGCAGTTCTCACTCAGGATGGGTTGGACGTCCCGACTGAAGTCAATCTGCGTCTGCCCGAAGGTGAGGGGGCAGGAATACAGTCCAACCAATAAAAGAATGGTGATTGAAAGTGGCTTCACGTTTCTGCTTAGAATCTGCACGGGAATAAATCGTTCCACGGGTCTCAATTTATCGTGAACCCTTATTATCGTCTAAGGAATGATGCGAAGGAACGCAATTAACTAATTTACGCATTGCCTTTGGTAGATTCTGAACGTTTGACCGAATGTTTGGCAGATACGGGTTGCTTATGCCAGTGGAATGGGCGTCCTAGAAGGACTTTCCTTCTAGTTCTTCAATTCTTCGTCGGATATCGTCTGAAATCGGCGACGAGCATTGATTTTCATAGTCAAACATGACAACGGTCGAGTCACCCTCTGCTGCCACGGCGCCATGGTTCTCGCTCCAGAGCTGGTGCTCAATTCCAATGCTGCTGCGGCCGATCCGAATCACACGTGCGCCAACCAAAATCGTATCCGGATATTTCACTTGCAGGCGATAGTTGCAACTGACGGCAGCCAGGATGGGCCCGATGCCTTCGGTCGTCATCACGACGCCACATTGGCTCAAGTATTTGATTCGAGCCGATTCGAACCACCGAATAAAGTGCATGTTGTTGATATGGCCAAAACCATCTTGTTCTCCCCACTGAACAGGAATGGAAACGGTTGCCGGGAAATCGCCAAGGGGCTTTTCAGTCATGTCGAATTCTTTGGGAGTTCTTTGAAGCGGGAAACAAAAAAGGCTTTGAGTCAATGATGCCCCAAAGCCTATCGTCATTAGTGGATTTTCGAAGTTACTCGGATTCGTCACCGGAAACAATTTCAAAATCGGCAATCTTGCTATTTTCTTCTGCCAACTCTTTGAGTGTTTCTTCCAAATTCAATTTAGGGGAAACCTTGAATGTGCAGCTATTGGTTCCAACATCTGTTTGAACTTCAGAAACACCTTCAACGGCAGTCAAGTCGCTTCGCACGGAAGCGGCACAGCCCGATCATGACATGTTGGGCAACTTTAACTGGACAAAAGTCGCGTTAGCATCGGCAGGCTCTTCAGTAGCCGTTTCAGCCTCAACGGCTTCCAGGGGATTCACTTCGCCATCAGCAACAACCACGGTTTCGTGACCCACAACAAATGTTAGTGAAACAACTTTCTCGACTCCGCTGGTCATTTTGTCCATGCCGAACAAAGCACGGTTGATCTGGAACTCGCTACGTAGGCTGAGTCCTTCTTCGTTGATGGTTGCTTCAACGGGGAATCGAATCTCCTTGGTTGTTCCGTGCAAAGTCAAATTGCCGATAACATTCGTTTTACCAAGTTGGTCAACTTCGATACTGGTGCTTTGAAAATTAGCCGATCCGAACTCTTCGACTTCAAAGAAATCGGCGTTCTTGAGATGGCCAGTTAGTTTGTCGAACTGTGTCCACAGCGAAGTGACGTCGATCTCCAAACTCATGGATTTGAGTGAGTTGTCATCCGTATTGATTTCAACGGTTCCAGCGAAATCCTTGAAACCACCAAGGCGTGGTTTTGGTTCGTCACCGACGTGAATTCCTACGAATTGAATCGCGGTGTTGGCAGCAGTGATTTTGGCAACGCCGTCCTCGACCGGTACGAGCGTGGTTTGTTGAGCCTCCAGTAATTGAGGCCCCAATACGATCGCCCCGACCAATGTCAGTGCGGATAGCATGAGCTTCATCTGTGTCCCCTAGGATGAAATGTATTGAAATTGTCGAGGTGATTCTAGCAAACTCAATGACCTCATGGGAGTTTGATCCACTTTTCGACAAAAACGGCCAATGACAATATATGGTGTTATGTATCATACCCAGGCGGATTGGATTCGAGTTTTTTGTGACGGTAGGTGGGACGACGAAAATCAGAAATCCATGCTGGCGCTTTTCGATGCCAGGCGATTGCTAATAAAACGATGGTCTGCCCCCTCTGAGGCAGGAATCGCGAAAGGTTTCGGCGGGAGCCTCAACCTCCCAATTAGGAACCCAAGTGGCAGTTCTTAGCTACGGTGATGAGCATCAAGTCTGGATCTTTCAGTCTCGATGATCTGTTGCACTCGAGCCCCATAAGCCCTGATTTCCATCTCGCAAGACTTTCAGCAATAGTTCCTTCTCGCCGAGATAGGCCTTTTTCGTGATGGTGTCAGGTGGAATCGCTCAGTGACTGCGATAGAGACATTTTTTCTGGGACGTATGCGAATGCTAGTTTGTAGGCCATCGGAACAACAATTAATCCGATCATCAGCAGCGGAATGATGATTGGCCAAATTTCCCATATCTTTCCCGGTTCGGAAATCGCTCCAAAAATGAACAGACCGATCACTCCAAGTCCAATCAGAAAGACGATTCCCCAACAGATCGAAGCGGTACGGTGTCCATGAACTACCGGAACATCAGGAGAGAATTTGACAAGTTTTTCCTTGACGGTTTGGACAAACTGAAAGTACTCATCTCGATGATCGGTTGCGGCTATGCGGGCACCCTTGTCCGGACCTAGGTAACTTGCCGAATGAATCTTGATCGGTTTTCCATGCTTCAGAATCAGGATGCAGTGGTAGATGGTGATGGCCCCTGCGTCCGGATCCAAGCCCGGTCCAGCACCATAGAGGCGAATCATCTTGATGTCGTCAACTTCAACCGAACGCAGGCGATCCTTATGGTCTGTTATTCGTATTGTGTTGCCCACCAATTCCAAATTCAGTTTCTTTTGGAATAGATTGGGACGAAATTCGTATTGCATGATTGATTCTCTCGCGATTTGATTTGGTTTTGGAATTGCAAGGAAATTTTCAGGAAACGATCGCGCTAATTCTTGTCGCCGTAAAGTGGGATGACTTTCAATTCCTCGTAGTCATCCTCGGAAGGGCTATTGATGTCCTCAAGAGCGTAGCCATCACCCTCGCGGTTCATCGTAACCACAATGACTTCACCACCAATTTTCCTGACTTTGGCAACGATCGCACCACGTCGTTCTCGGAGTTCCATGACTTCGTTGACTCCCCGGAACCAAGCCTGGATTTCCTCAACAAACTCCCCCAAGCCATCCAGTTGTTCTTCACTTTGCCCTTTGGCCATGCTTGCTAATGCCGGAACGTCTTTGTTCTGAATTGCTTTGACGACACGATTGGCGAACTCGGCCGCTGGGTGGAGCGTCCTGTCTTCCTCGCTATCGGTTGTGGCTCCAGAATTTTTCGATGGTCGAAAGCTTCCAAGAAACTTGGAAATGTTTCGAAGTTGTGGTTCGGTGCCAATTGCTGCAAAGCTGTTCTTATCAATCACAGTAATCGCCGCCTTTTTGTTTTCGTCGATTCCAGATTGTGCCAGTTCAATCAGCTTCTCCAGATTGACTTCCTTGGATAGAAGTCGATGAACGAAAAAGATGTCTCGAGTCTGCAACCTGGAGTCACCTTGGGGATAGATTTGAATCGAATTGCCTTTGACCATGTATCCCAATTGATTTTTTAAAAGGATCTCGTCCAGGGCATCGGCAATCTCAACGTTGTTTCGAATGTACGTGAGCTCTTTGTCTTGTTGTTCGGTTGAAAGGTCGAAATTGAAGTCAATTCCTGTCATTGAAGACAGCTCTTCAAGAACCATGATTAAGGAGTATTGGTCAAAGTAGTACTCTTCGGATTCTGCTAGCCGGCTGCGAGTATTGCCGGTCTCAACACTAGTGACTTCCCCGATTGGACGCCAATATCCACCGCTTGGTTGGTGACCAAGCATAATTCCCTGTGAAGTCAAATGTTTCTCAAACAGGTTGACGGTTAATTCATGGAGAGTCGCCGACGAAAACGCTTTCTCAAGCTCCTCTTCCAAGGGACCCTCCAGCCAAGTCGGTGTCTGGCGAACAAGGTCTCGATCTGCCAATAATTCGAGTAGCTCGTCGACTTGTTGGATCGCGATCTGTTGGTTGGTTGCATCCTGGTTGAACTGATGGATCAGCAAGCGGGTTAGGATCGTTGTAGTTTGTTTTTGTTGTTCAACAGAACGTTGTAGCTCTTGTTTATGGGCCTGAAGCATCATTTCAAGAGAACTAATTGTCCATTTCTGTGAATCAAGAAGGGCCAACGCTCTTTGTTCGGTCGTCTCGTTTTCAGGAACTGAGCGAAAAACGTTTTCGAATTCCGCAAATGGATCGGGTGATTTGTCTTGAGATTGGGCAACTGTGGCAACCAATCCAAACAAGAGGCAAAGGCAAGCGTTTATTGTCGTATTCATGAAGGAGCTTTCGTCGGATTTGAATCGTGCTTTGGTTAGGGGACTAGCATGCGGGAGCATCTTTTTTGACCTACCGAACCTGGTCCATTGTCGACCAGTTCGTTGTACCTTGAAGATCAACGCTGGGATTGAACAGTGAATCGTTGGTGAGAATTACCGTGTCATCATTGCCGATGTAGGCATGGTCATAGCCCGCAGGTAGTTGGTAGTCGTAGCCGTTGTGCGAGTAATCGTTGACGCCGCGAATGTAATTGCTAAATTTTTTATCACCTTCGTCGCGGATCGCTTGACGATCTTTCCAGCCCTTCATTTGAATGTCGCTGATCTCAGAAAGTGTGCGGCTGGTGGTTTCGCTACGGGCCACAAATGCTTTGCGGTCGATTTGTTGCATGCGGCTCACGTGTTTGTAGAGCATGTCCATCCACTCTCGGGTCGGTCGAATGCTGCTGATCAATGCAATGAGTTTGGGCATGTTTGCTTCCAATTCCCCTTTGGGTGCTCGGAAGGATAGATTCGGCTCAACGGTCCAATTGATTTGGGTCATGCCTGGAATCAAGGACGTTGTTTTCAATGTACCTACGACAGAAACTTCTTCCCACACAATGCCATTTTCTTCGTACGTGCACTCGATGACCAAGCCCTTTGCATCGAACTCCGAGGAATCAGGCATGCCATACATGCGAGCATCTCGATTGCTTTGCTCCACGCTTTGCTCGAGGGCTGCGGCCGAAGTCCGCAACGCCTTGGTGAACTCAGGATCGACTATTGGTAACTTTACTCGGATGTTGGTTGCACCAGGTCGTCGTTGGGGGATGACTTTTTTGGCAAACAAGTTTTTCCAATCACGTAATCGATCCGGACATTCAAGGACAGGGTAGCCGGCATCGCTGGCGCCTTCGACGGGACGTTTAATACCAAGAGATCGCATTTCAGCATTTGGTCGAGGGTCCGAGTAGAGACTCGTGCTATGCACGTTGACTTCAACACCTTCAGGTGAAGTGACTTTGATTTCCGGGCTGGGAAGCAATCGGAAATAGTTGCCGTTTGCCCATTCCGCCTGCCCCTTTAGTTTCCAGCCTTTTGGAACTAAAAGGGTGTGGGATTCCATGTTTCGGACACCCGGATCACGAATCGTCTTTTTCTCAAAGATGAGAGATTGGGCGGGGGGATTTTTTTGAGGTGACTGATCGGCAGAACGATTTTGGGTCGTCTTCTTTTTGGGAGTCACCTTTGAGATTGCTGAATCCGCCTTAATGCCTTTTTGAGCTTGAGTTTCTTCTACTTCTGATTTGTCGAGTCCGCTCGAATCTGATGGTTGAGTTTGGGCGGTTGTTTTTTCGCAACCTACAAAAGGCAGTGAGGCCAATAATGCGAACAGAAAAACGATTGAAGACGGAGATGATTTTGTGTTGTTCATCGGTGGTTTTCGCTTGAATGATTGGGTGCCATTTCCCCCAGTACAGGCTAGGATTGAAGTTGTGACATTGAAATACATTGTTTTTGTTGGTTGGCAACGAAAACCCATGAAATGCGGCGTTTTTTGAAGTGTTGATGCCCGTTCCCAATTGGCGGAAAGCATAATTTGCTCAATCGTGAAGGCATAGGTCGGAGGTTCGGACGCATTGCGTCCGCGGAGGGGGGCAGCGATTGTGGACGAATTGGCAGGGTGATGACGGATGCCGTCGCTCTGCGACTTTGTTTTGGGGGTGTGGATGTATACCCCAGACTGAAAGTCTGGAGCTAATGGAAATAGCCGCTCCGCGGCAAGTGGAACGTGAATAGCCACGTTGTCGGAGAAGTCACGTTGTCGGAGAAGTCACGTTGTCGGAGAAGTCACGTTGTCGGAGAAGTCACGTTGTCGGAGAAGTCACGTTGCCAAGCATTCCGCGAATTAGGCAAACGGATGATTGGAGCGACTTATGACTTCCATTCGTCGGGAAGCACATCTCGAACACTGGGATAAAGACCCAGCGAAACCAATTCCTCTTTGAGATTTTCCGGGGTCGGATCCGCCAGGCCGTCGGCAATTTCAGAAACAAGATAGTCGGCAAAACGCACTCGTGCGCGACGCAGTTTTTGGCGTGTTGTATCAGCCTTGAAAGGTTTGCCCAACTTTTCCGAGAGCCGCTCAGCAATCTGAGATGATGAATCATCCGGATATTGGGATCTCAACTTGAGAACGGTGAATGCCAAGCTGTCCGTGTTCGACGATTCCCATTCTTGAAGTCGTTGCCATGCGACCGAAAGTACCATGTCACGGCACTGAGTGGTCCAGAGTTCATCCAACTCGTTGGGTTCGTCACTTTCGATCAAATGCAAATCAAAGGTGACCGACGAGCGACGGTTTGCTTTGGCCCAATGATTTCTGGCCATGTTCCTGATGGCTGTTTTCAGTAGATCACGAAAACGTCCACGATTGGGATCGGCACCCGAGAAATCTCCCTTGAGCAAACGGATAATCGCATCCTGTGCCAATTCATCAGCGAGGTGATCCTCCTTCACGACGATTTGAACAAACTTTCGAATCGCAGATGCATAGCGCATCACCAAGGCTTCACGAGCTTGAGAACTGGATTCTCCGCGGGGCTTCGAATCATGAGCTTGGCGGATCATGCTCCAACGAGTCTTGATGTTGCCGAGATTTAAACTGGCTTCTGGCGATTCGCTCATGGTGAATTATCTACAGCTTGCCCGTAGCGTTGGTTTATGATGAAGTAGAAGTCGTTGAATCACTGTTTTGGAGGGCCTTGATAATTTCATTGACGGCCTGTTCGACAATGTCATCCGTCTCTTGAACCCGCTGTTGCTGGTTCTCTTGATGATAGTTCAAGGGCATGATTTCTGCGATCCGTAAATAGGTTTCCTTGGCGGCTTTTAGATGCCGTTTTATGTCCTTGTACACTTCGGATTCTCGAACGGTTGCTGGATCGATTTCCTGCGACATCCATTGGGAAATCAACATCAAAGCATGGGTCAGTTCGCTTTCGGCAATTTGATTAAGAGTAAAGCCGTCGTTGGGGTCCGCTGAAAGTTTTTCATCACAGATATTTCGATGTTCCTCAAAGTGTTTAGCGGCTCGATCGATTTCGGACTGCAGCATACATAACGTGGCTTTGGTCTGAAGGTAGATCATCAGGCCTCTGTCAATATTGATGTCCTGATGCTTTTTTTTCCTCAAGGTCTTGTGGATTTTGATGGCCTCGGAAATCGCCGTTTCACCCTCTTTAAATCCACCAAGATACTGTTGGGCGGATGCGACCCGTGAAAGCTTGGTTGCCAAGTCAAGTTTCGCACCGACGCTGTAAACATCTTTGGCGGCAAGCTCGCGAGATATCTCCAACGCGTCGCGATAGATCTCTAAAGCTTTTTCTACTTTTACTTGGGCAAAAAGGCAATCCGCCAGTTGAATCAGAGTCGTGCTGGTCCTCTTGGAGTAGAGCACATTCTCGAGATCGGATTCAAAAATCTGTTTTGATAGTCGTACCGTTTCACGAAAGTGTTCTTCTGCGATTTCTAAATTGCCAATGAACTCCTGGCAGAGACCTCGGTTACTGGCGACAAAAATCTCTTGATGCACGATCTCCGTTCGCATGAGTATTGGGTCTGCGCCCAAATCAGTTAGATTTAGTTTTGTTAGCAATGCTTCAAGTTCATCGAGGCCCTTTAGAGCGGCTTCATGTTGATTCGCTTCCATAAGCCGATCGATTTTCTTGTCAATAATCTGAATTTCGATGAATACGGTTTCTGCTGAATCCGCGTCGAGCTCCTCAATCAATTCACACGCCTGTTGAAAGACCTTGTCTCGTTCATCTGGTTGATCGAGTTTCCTGTAGATTTCCGTCAATTCGAGCAGAGCGTCAATCTTTAAACGGTGGACGGTCCCTTTATTGTCGCTATCCGTAATTGCTTGATCGTAAAGTTTGATCGCCGTCAAGAAGTTTGTCTTGGCTTCGTCGAGCAAACCAAGCGTGTTGTGTCCGCTGCCTCCGATATTGGCGGCCAGCTGGGCGTAAGTGCTACCCAAACGACTTGTGTACTTGGAGTCTGAGGGCATGTCGTCATAGCTGTCGTTTAAGAACTCTTTGACTTGCTCAACAAGTGCGCCGCGGGGTTTCGTCGTCCCGGCGATTTGATCAAGGGAATGAAGATGCTCACCGGTGATCCACTTGGCGAATTCACTTCCTCGGTCGGCCAAGCGATTGGACCGCTCCAATTCTTGGGACAACGCTGAATTATGAATGACTAACCCGGAAATGGCTCCGGCGACGGCCAGTAGAATACTGAATGTGGCGACGGACGCTGTGGGGTTTCGTTTGATCCATTTGACGCTTTTGCGAAACAGGCTGGTGGAACGGGCATTGATGGGGCGCTCTTCTAGGAATCGATTGAGATCGTCCTTGAGTTCCGAGGCTGAGGCATAGCGATGATCCGCCTTTTTCTCCAGGCACTTTAAACAAATGGTTTCCAGATCAGACGGAATGTTGGGGGCCAGTTTTCTGGGACGAATCGGGTCGTCCGCCAGCACCATCATGACTGCCTGAAAAGGTTCAGCGGCTACAAAGGGAGCTCGCCCCGTAAGGATGCGGAACAGGATTGCGCCTAAACCATAGACGTCACAGCGAGCGTCCATGTTCTTGACCACTCCGCTGGCTTGCTCGGGTGCCATGTAGCCAGGGGTTCCGAGGATTTCTCCCGTATTGGTGGAGGACGAATCGGAGTTGATGGTTTTCGCCAATCCGAAGTCGGCAATTTTGGGTTGATGATCTTGAGTAAGCAAAATGTTGGACGGCTTCAAGTCACGATGAAGCATGCCCTGTTGATGACAATATTCCATTGCATCGCACAGCAGCGTCATGAACTTTGCCGCCGCTTTGGCGCCCATGGGAGTCTTGGCAAACTCGTCCAATGTGGGGCCATCGACAAACTCCATGACGAAGTAAGGCGTTTGGTTATGTTGTCCAGCAGAAAAAAGTTGTGCGATATTTGGATGTTGAAGAGATGCCAGCGCTTTGACTTCGGATTCAAAACGATTTCGCAGTGCTTGAGAGCCCGACATTCCCTGAGCAACAATTTTCAATGCGACTTGTCGCTGGAGAGTTTCTTCTTCGGCCAGATAAACGGCCCCCATTCCTCCTTGACCCAGAATACGAATGACTCGGTAGCCCGGAATCTCGGGGAATTTGGAAGTCGAAACCATTCCCGATTTTTGATAGGGCAACGTCTTGCCCTTTAAGGTTGGCGTATCCTGGTCGGATGTATCCACGTCAGACCCGAATGTCTGAAAGGCGGGTGGAAGGGGGATCGGAGCGGAGCTTGATTGAGCAGCGTCTTTTTGGGAAGCCGATTGTTCAGCCGTTGGTTCTTCTTTACGCAACGTTGTGCCCTCGATTTCACTCAATAACGTGTGTGGCTGATGACAATGATTTGGCGCAACGAAATGCAAACATGATTCGAATTGCCGAAGTAACCGCCAAGTTTCCGCACCAGGCTGAACGTAGTATATCAACCTTCGCCCACAACGGGAAACATTTCAAATCAAAGGGACGTGAATAATCAACGGTTCATGCGAACAAACTGGAGCATTCATTCGCATCGTTCACATTGTTCGGTTTGGTAGGTCGATTACTTGCCGGCTGATTCAGCCCAAACCGATCACATCTGGTGGTATTGGCTGGCAAGAATTCCGTCATCAACGCGGAGGCAAGGGATGCCTTTGATTTTTGGATAAGCCCTCAGACTGCCTTCTGAGTAAAGCGAATCAGGAAACTCTTTGAGTGTGTCGCCATACTTTGGACAGGCGAGTTGGGGAATGGATGATGGAGCCGAAGAGTTTTTTTCGATTACGGTGAGAGCCGTAGGATTCAGTGAGTTTGCGGAAGTTCCAAACAGTTCATGCCTGGTGACTTTCATTCCCAGAGAAGTGGCGTGTTCCCGGAGATTTTGCGCGTAGCCAAGTCGTTCCATCCGCTGTTTTGCCTTGGGGCCCGCCAATTCATACCCAGGTTCTAATAGCACGAGGTAGCGAGAGGCGATTCGGTATAGCTCTTTGAGTATGGGAACTTCATGCCCACCATTGGGCTCGATGGTGTGAGAGGTGTATACGATATCGAATGAATTGTCGGTGTAAGGCGCGTTGAAAATACTTGCCACCGAGAGGAAAACTTCCCCCGACTGTTGAGAGGCAAGCCACTTTCGGCACTTTGAAATTCGCGACCATGAAATGTCAAAGCCATGGTATTGACCGAATGAACGTCCACAGGCTTTCATCACAAATGAAAGGGTCGTTCCCTCACCAATTCCAGGTTCCAAAACAGCTCCGCTGTCGTGGGGAATCAAAGTGGTAAGCACCTTTGCGATTGCCTGGCAGTATTCAATTTTGTGCTGCCGAAACGACGGTTCCTCCAGTGCGGTTACATACGATCCCGATTGTAGGTCGTAAGCGGTCTCAATGATCTCCTCCGAATTGATTTTGGAGGCATTCTCGCGACGTAACAATTCGGTGATGTTTTCACCTCGCTCAAATGCCGTTTTCAATTCACGGGGATGCATACTGATTTGCTTTGAACAATAGAAAGGATCAAGGATGATGTTGACGGGACGCGCCAAGAGTGCCCGTATGTTATTGGAACGGCAATTCAAAATCGAGTCCCCAATAGCTTCTTCACCTCATTCAGTATCGTATCTCTAATTGAAATACTCAGGTGGAAGCAGGTTGGGATTTTGCCATTCGTTGGGTTGCTGGATGGTTTGATTTGGATTGCTGTTGGACTCTGGAACATCGAAAATTGCGGACAGCATTCCAAAAAACAGCATGACGGCAAAAAAGCCGACGATGCAAAGTATGACTACCACGATCTTGGTCTGGTCGCTGGGGGACGAATTCTTGCGTAAAGGCTGGGTTTGACTATGGCCGGCAAGTTGAGCATCGACCGTTTCTATGTGCGTGTGGCCAGCTAGTCGCATTAATTCGTCAAGATAATGATTGGATGTTTGAATCCGATTGGCCGGACGATTTGACAATCCTTTTTCAATGAGTTGATCAATTCCTTGTGGAATATCCGTTCTTCCGGCCGATGGCGGTTGCCAATGGCCGTGCGGAATGACGTCGGCCAGTAGCTCGTAAAACATGGCGGAAACCGAGTAGAGATCAGCAGATGCTTTTGCGAAGTCAGGGTTGGTGAGTTGTTCTGGGGCCATGTAACCGCGAGTTCCCAAGGCTCCCATTGCACTTGGCTCGGCCTGGGCGATTCGAGCAATTCCAAAATCAAGGATCTTTACGAAGATCTCGTTTTCATTTTCGGAAACGACCATGACATTTTCTGGTTTTAGATCGCGATGAACTACACCGGCCTCATGTGCGGCCTGAAGTCCCAACAGGATCTGATGAATCACCTGAAAGATCAGATGGGCAGGAATCGATTCGCCCTTTTGTTGCCATTGACGTTGCCATCGCCTCAGTGACATTCCTTCAAGGTATTCCATTGAGATGAAGGGTTGTCCATTGGATTCACCGATATCGTAGATCGATACCACATTTTTTTGTCGAATGTTGCGTGCCGTGATGCCTTCTTGTTTCAATCGCTTTGAGGCGGTTTGGCCGGCCTGTCGATTTGGGTGAAGGAGTTTGATGGCTACGGTTTCATCGGTAACTTCATCGGAGGCTTTGTATACAACTCCCATTCCGCCAATGCCAATTTGTTCTTGGATGACATAGCGATCCCCAAGTCGACTACCTGCCTCTAGAATTTCGATCTCTTTTGCGCGGAGCGGACTCTGCAGTAAGGGGTCGAGAGTTGGCATTCCACCGAATGTCGGAAGGCTGGCTTGATCAGGCACAGAAGTGACCGTGGCAGTTCCGCATTCCGGGCAAAACGCGACATCCGCAGGAAGTAAGGCTTGGCATTGGTGGCAAGTTTGCTGGGAGTGGTCTAGTGTCGTGCCAGGCATTTTACTGCTCCTGCTGAACGTTGGTTTGAGCTGTTTACCTTCTATACAGGCAAGTGCCCTCGTTGTGACACTCGAGCGGGAAAATGCCAGGAAAGCCGTTTGAGCCAGTTAAAGGATTGGTGTTTATTGATGTTTATTGCGTATTTGACAGTCGATGTCCTGCGGCGAGCCAATACGATGGCCAAAAGGCAGACAACGCCAGGACCGAGGAAACGACGATTTGTTTCGGCAGGAGCCTCAACCTCCCGTTTTGCGAAAACGTGCACTAACACACGCGATTGATTTGTATTGCCGAAACTTCATCGTGCTCCATTTCGAATGCAACTTTCAGTTGAACTCTCCGAGGATGGGTTGTCAACGGACATATCTCACTGTCGTTTGTCAGCACAATCGTGTCTCCACGATTCACGAGAGTTGAATTGACCAATGTCCCTAACTCGCTATTGGCTCGTAGCATAAAACGCCCATTTTCCATCCAGAGACAAAAATGGTCTCGGCGAGATGCGGATCGAAATGTCCTCGTCTACTTTTCCATCATCTTGATAGACCAACAGCCGAGCATCGGAGGTTCCACCTTGCTTTTTGGTTCTGGCACGCCCAAACGACAAGGTGCCATCGCCAGAGACCAAAGGAGAATCGTGGGGAGTATCGCGTTCGGAAAATCCTTTGAACCGAATGACGGCGTTTCGCCGCACCGTCACGACTCGTTTTTTTCTTTGAGTTACGAGCGTCCTCAATTCGTGTTCCTCTCCAGCCAAAACTTCGCTCGTAGACGCGTGCGCGAACCAACCCAATTTCTTGAGGAGCGGTTGGGGACTCTAGCGTGTTGCCGTGGAGTTCGTTCGAAATCCGGATCGGTGCATAGATCGTTGCCCCTGTCTGCGGAGCATCAGCCGCATAGTTGATGTTCTGCTGAACCACAACTTCCTTGTCCCCTTCGACTCGTACTTCAATGCCCGCACTAAATGCGAAGATCTCTTCTCGCCATCTCCATCGCGTGGCCAAGCCAATCACAACTTCTACGCGATGATTCCCAGCAAGTTGGAGTCGATCGAAAACCAGATTGATGGGTTGCTCCCCATTAGGCTGGATGCGGTCCCAGGCCAAATGGCATTGTTCCCAGTCATCCTGGCCTTTGCGAAACCAAACTCCTTTGACGAAAACCGTCCTGTCAACGAACATTGATTGGAAAGTCGCAAAGGAAGTGTAAACGTATCACCACCGTGGCTCGGTTGGCTTGTTCTCCCTGCAGCGACAACTTGGGGTGAAATGCAGGTCGAACATTTTCCATCTTCATCAAGCAACCCACCGCATACTTCAAATGCCGCACATCGAATCAACGGCTTGCCACAGTCGTTGCAATAACTGTTTTGTTGATCACCAGCAGACGTTTGACAGCAAGTTGGGTTCACTGAGTTCAACATGATCTGATACCTGCTAAGCTTCCGTAGGCGTGTCGTATTTTCATTGTACATTGGATTAGCTGAATTAATCGAGGAATGAGCGGTCGGTCGAACTGGCAAAAAAACCCTTGGTTAGTTGCGAAGTTTGCAACCACAACAACACAGAAGCGATTCTTGGAGCATTGGTTCGTCCGCATTTCGAACATTCGACGCCTTCCGATTCCGAGTCTGAATTGCCCGGTGAGGTTGTGACTTTGCCACCGCCGGCACCTTGCGCGACACCTGTTGCACCTTGCATTCCCATTCGGAAACATATCTCGAGCTTGATCTGCCGACATGAGTTTGTCCTGATTGGCTTGGTTGACCATTTGTTGCATCAGTGCCATAACCTGTTCATTACCGGTTGCGGAGGCTTTCGCCTGTTCTACTAACAACGTTGGCGACTTCGGGGGACAGGCCTGCGTTGATCGCCAGCGCTTGTTCAGGTGTCATGTGGCACCCGCTTTTAGCTGAGCAACCCGGGCATCGGCGTCTACTTCGGGTTTTGTCCATTTCCAGTTGGGCTTTCAATTGAGCCTCATTGTTTCGCCGCATTGACTCAGCGTTTTCCGCGTCTTGCTCAAGGCCCTGTAGACGCCCTGAGGTGCTCAGCCTGAGACTTGTTGGCCTGATCCGAAACATCCAAGTCGGTGAGTTTCCCCATCTTGTCCAGTTCGATTTCAGTTTCTTTTTCGAGTCGCCCCAACTCCAACTCGTGCATTCGCTCAAGTCGATTCATCTCCAGCTCGACTCGCATCAAAATTGGTTTTTCGGGTCGCCAAATCCACCAGGTGCTCGGATTCGGTAAGCTGAGTTTCAAAGCGAGATAGGCGTTTTGTTTTGAGCAGCTCCAATTGGTGATGAAGAGCTTTGAATTCTTGTGTCCGTTCGTTCACTGCACGTGCGTCAATGAAGCGGAATTCCCGGTCAAGGACCAGATGTTCCAGCTCTTCATCGTTGGCATTTTGCAATTTTTCCAAATCGAAGTCGGCACCCATCTGGAAAACGGTTGACTCTTTGTCGCGGCTGATATTGCGGCGAAGGATTCCAGTTCGTTGTCAAGCTTCTCTTGTTCGCGATCGAGGACGGATTTCTCCAACGCAGCTCGCTCGACGTCATGGTTCCCCATTCGAGCGACGTGGCCCGAACGATCAGACCCAGGTCGCCGGCGACGCGTTCGATTTCACGCATGATTTCGGCTTGGATATGATCCTGTAGGCCGCGTTCTCCT
>CBDDAC010000037.1:0-242803 GCA_965224765.1 Mariniblastus sp. | reverse complement strand
CTAAACGGAAATCCCGAATCCAAAATCTTTCTGGGGGCGGTTGGTGGCTCGGTTGAAACCGGCAAACGCCTGCCTGACGGCAGAGCTACTCGATATGTTCACGGCGGTCTACCGATTGGTGTTGGAGACGACCGTCACATTATTACCATTGCCGGGAGTAGGGGCGGCAAGGGCGATCCTGCCTCATCCCAAATTTAGCACTACTGCCCGCGACCACCTCAATTTTTTGTGTGGATCCAAAAGGAGATTTGGCAAGGCTAACTGCTAGATACCGAGCCAATGTACTGAAACAGCCAGTAGGGGTGCTGGATCCGTTTGGGGTTTGCGGCCCTGAGGTTGCCCATCTAAAAGTTTCATTCAATGCAATCGAGATCCTCGAACGCTCTGATCAAAGAAGTTTTGTACCCAATGCAAAATTAATCGCAGACTCATTGATTGTATCCGGTGACTTTAAAGATCGACATTGGGATACTACCTCACAACAAATCCTGGCAGGACTGTGCGGCCACGTTGCTACGCACGAGCGATATAGTGGCCATCGGAACTTAATTACTGTTTGGCATCTGGCTTCCGAACTGACTTCTCCCGATCCTGATTCCTCTGATAAATACTGGCTAGAAACAGAAATGCTTGCCAATGACGCGGCGGGCGGAATGATCCGAAACGCTGCGCGACAGTTTTACGACCGCACCGGTGGTGAGTTTTCATCGGTGCTGAGTAACCTGAGAAAACATCTGGATTGGATTGGGATTGAATGCATGGCGGAATGCCTGCAAGGGAACTCGATTGACCTCCGTGAATTCAAACGAGGCTCCATGTCGCTGTATGCCTCGCTGCCGGCAATGCGGATGGCGGACTTGAGTGGTTGGTTGCGGCTGCTCGTCCAACTAACTCTGGCCGCACACGAAGAAGAGCCTACCGTCGATCCGTTCCGTCAAACTATCCTGATGCTAGATGAATTTTCTGTGCTAGGTAGACTCGAATGTTTGGAGGTCGCCGCTGCTCAGATTGCGGGGCTAGGGGCGAAAATATGGGCCGTAACCCAGGATCTGGGACAGATCAAAAGTAAATATTCTTCAAGCTGGGAAACCTTCATCGCCAATGCCGGAATCTTGCAGCTGTTTAGTTTGGCGGACGCGACAACCCTTGAGTATGTTTCCAAGCGACTCGGTCATACGTCCTGTCTATCTCGATCCACCAACGTGCCAACGTTTGAACAAGCATCTCGAAACGCCGCCACCGGAGAATCTTGGTCAATCAGTAGTCAACCTTTGATGACCGCGGAGGAGATCGGCAGGTACTTCTCTCGAGATGATAGAATGCTACGGCAATTGATCTTACGACCTGGCTACCATCCAGCGATTTTGCAACGCGTCTTCTACGATCAGCACGAATGGTTTCAGGGGATGTTCAATGCGGCCTAGAAAAATGGTGCTGGTGACGGCTCCCGGCTTGCCACCGTGGCCGAGACTCTATCTCGACCAGCAACGGCGTTTGGCGTATGTCGTTGCCAAACACCCAACTTGGCGGAGCTACGAGTGGGCTTTGCGCGCCACAACTTTCCTCAAGTGGGTGGTGTTTGTGCCAACAGGGTATTGTCTGTGGCTTCAACTGTTCCAACTCGACACTTCAGTTCGTATCGTCGCGTTGTTTCTTGGTTGTTGCTTTCTGTTTCCGATTGTTAGCCTCACCATTCGGTATTCCACGCACGGTTTTTTGGCTCGTCAGCTTTTTGCCACAAGGACCAAGTTCTGGGCGTCACCACATGCAATCGCCTTTCAAAGTCGATTTTATCGAAAACCGGTTGTCGTTTGGAGAAGATGGAAGGACCAACGTGTAAAAAGCAAATTCATTCTTAATCGTGATGCGGACGCGGCCAGTTGCTCAATGGATCGTCAAGGCACCCAGAATCATCCCCGCGGCCATTTGAACGAAGCAATGGTCTTGGAAATCGTTGTAACGGCGGTTGATACAAGAACCACCGTCGCCTCCAGAGATCAGCTTTTACAACGGACTATCCCAATCACAGAAGTCGACGGTCAGTTGGCCCGAAAGTTCACGATGGTTTTTGCGGCGGCTGTGATGCTGACTTCCAACGATTCCCAAGTCTCGGCTCTCACAACTTCCGGAACTGATATCGATCATTAACAAGAGAGAAGTATGCGACTATTGACAGTCAAAGAAACGGCAGAAAGGTTGAAGATCAGTATCTCGATGGTCTATCGATTGATCAGCACCGGTCACCTGCCCTGTTTCGAGATCGGTTCGTGCAAACGAATTGGCGAAGACGACTTGGGCAAGTTCCTTGACGGACAGCGGAAGGAATCTCCCAAACTACCACCCAACAAACGGCGACACTTCTAATCACATCGTGGTTTTTACGAACGTACCCGACTCTATTGAAGAAACTGAAACATGCCAAAGTTCTTTAGCGTTGTGATTTGCACGTTCAATCGTGCTCGCCTGCTGCCCAGAGCGTTGGACTCACTTCTGGCTCAGTCGGAGTCGGATTGGGAAGCGGTCGTTGTCGATGATGGTTCAACCGACGAAACCGAAGAGGTTACTCGTCGATATACTTCGATTGCCCCAAACATTCGTTTCTTTCAGCGAAGCTGTAATCGTGGCATTGGCGCCGCCCGAAATATTGGAGTCTCGATTTCCAAGGGGCGGTTTGTAACGTTTCTGGACTCTGACGATGAGTACGCCGTAGATCATCTGGCCAAACGTAAAGAGATTCTCAATTCAGATCCCACCGTCCGTTTTCTCCACGGCGGCCTCAAAATCCTTGGCGACCCTTATGTTGCTGACAAAGACGATAAATCCAAACGAATCCATCTCGCCAAATGTGCAGTGGGAGGAACGTTCTTTGTGCGACGAGATGTTTTTCTGGAAATCGGTGGCTTCGACGACCGAGGCTACGCGGAAGACGCGAGGTTTTTGGAGAAGGCAAATGTGCACCAAGTGCATTCCGATAGAACGCGGGAACCGTCATATATTTATTATCGCAATGTGCATGGGCAGCTGACGAGCCAATGCCAATAAACGTCAAACGCACTGCCTAGAAAACTCTCCTGCGATCGTATGTCGATTGACATCGTTCTCGCATCTATTTTAGTTTTTCGTTTCAACTGATGAACGAAAGATGAACGAAAAGAAATGCTGAAAGAAATCAAAGGAGAGTTTGCTGCGATCGCATCCCCGGAGTCTCTGGCTTTTACGGTTCGAGCAATACTGGCTGAAGAACATTCATTCGACCAACAAAAAGAGCATTTCTTTGGGGTGGGACTGACTAGCAAGAATCACATCGCCTATATCGATTTGGTGACCTTGGGTGTGCTCGACGCAAGTCTCGTTCACCCGCGAGAAAGTTTTCGGCACGCTGTCGTGCAGGGAGTCAGCTCGATCGCTTTCATTCACAATCATCCAAGTGGTGATGTAACTCCAAGCAAAGAAGATCGAGCAGTAACTGAGCGATTGGTTGCTGCAGGCAAAATCCTAGGGATCAACGTTCTTGATCATCTCATTATTGGAAACGGTACCGAGAAATTTTACAGCATGCGCGAGGACTCAAGTTTTACGTGGGACTAGGTTTGTCGGAATGGTTGTTCGACATTGCCAGAATCAGATTGCCCAACTCAACTGACGTACATTCAGTCAATGTCCCTTGGATTTTGCCATCCGGTCTCATCAGTTGAGGCATTCGTTTGTTTCTGAAATACAAGCCAAGCGTCGACTAGGCATTGAATTGACTGGTGAACCAGTTTTTTTAGTTCAACATTCTTTTCAAGGTATTCATAAAAATGGTCGTATTTATCAAAGATCATTCTTCGGCTCCTTTCGCTGGTGAATCGGACGTTAGAAAAACCTCTCACGAAGCCGCCGTCTATTTAGGCCATAGGCCCTTATTCAACAGCCATCCGACCCGTAAGCCGAATGTGAGACGGATTTTCTAAGTCCGGCAAGGAAACTTTTCCTTACAAGTGAAGAGTAGCGCGAACGACACAGCGAGTTCAAGCTTTTTCTTGATGCACCAACGGCGGCCTTTGCGCTATTTGATAGCGGAAATCGAGCAGTTCCTCGCGGCGATCGTTTCTTACGACCTTTGTACCAAGCTCATAGACATTAAAAGCGTCCGAGTGGTAGGTCGCGGAAAAATCATTAGGCGGTTCAGTTTTTTTCGTAACAACCATCTGAGGGGAAGTATCCCGCAAAGGCCGTTGTGAGATATGTTCAGTCTTGATCGTGGTTTCAAACATTGTTGTGTAAAACACCAACGACATTGAACAACAAAAACCAATGTGTCTACTCGCGGTCGGGCTGAAGCGTCCAGTTGATATCAGAAATGTCGTCGTCGACATTTTCAAACCGGATGCTTTGCGTTGAGGAGCGAGTTGATTGTGGATGATCTGCTGGAATGCCGAACAGCATATCGCCCCCTTTATCGCGTTTACCAACGACACGTAACCCGAATCGATCAGCTGCTTTGGGGATCGCCGTTTTGTATTTCCCGTCAGAATCGGTTGCGGTTCGAGCAACTCGTTGACTTCCATCAAGCAAAGCGTCAACAACGATCCCAATCGCAGGTTCACCACTTTCTAGCAAGATTCTGCCTGACAAGTACTGAGGTTCAGCTTCGGAAAGCACGATACCGGAGGGTGGGTTGTCGGAATCCAGTTCTAGAATGACAGGGAGTACTAAAGGTTGTTTTCTGGGATCAGGGAAAACTGCCTTTCCAAATGTGTTACCGCCTCTGTGCCCTACCGATATCGTACATTTACCGCTATGTACCGGAAATCGAAATCGACCCTTGATGTCAGTGGTCACGGATGAACGGATTATCATCATCGAATTTTCTAAGAACAGGCCTTCATTCTCAATTAGATGGATCACGACGTTGGACAACGGCTTATTGTTTCGGTCTCGCAAGAACCCTTTGACGGCCACTCCTTTCGACAACTGAATTTCTCCAACCTCGGTTTCGGAGTTGTCCAGCTTCGCCCGTGCAACTGCATATCCGTTCGCGGTTGCAGCAATTGCCACAGCACAATCGGGCGGTAAGAGGCATTCGAATTCCCCATTTTCTTCGATATCAAAAAGCTTTACGAACGGAGTCATGGAACCACCATCGCGAACCAGCGCGTACGCCAACAATTTTGGTGACTGGAGACTGAATGGAGAAGTGTCTGAAGGAACCAATTTGCCTCTTACTGTGCGGCCTTCCTCCAATCGAAGCGACGGTAGTAAATTTGTATCAGTGAACTCCCGTTCATGAAAAGATCGACGTCGTTCCCAACATGTTTTTGTGCTCGCACTGACTGCAATGAAGAAGGGATTTGTGGTTGGAGGCACGTCCGAGAGCGCGAAGCGGTATCGCCCGTCTTCGTTTGTTGTCGTTTCAATCTTTTTCAATTCAGCAGTCGGCCCAACACCGCCTGGAACGGGTTGGTAGATTGAGATGGAAACAGAGGCAGCGACAATTGGCCGATTAGCTTGGTTCAAGATTCTTCCCTCGACCCATTCTTCGTCTTGGCATTCATCGGATATTTTGTCCATCCAAACCGAGCTGGAGCAGGCTCGCAATTGCGAAAACGAAATTACATTAACAACTACTGCCACAAGAGCAAACCAAACGATGCTAGATCGACTGCAAGCAATCGGATGTTTTGGTTCGATGTAATTTTCCAGTTGGTTGAGTGATTTATGGTTGAACACAGCTATAGTCCTATGCAGGAAGAAATGCAGGCTATTCGAATCGGCACACTATCTTAACAAGCGGCTGTTTTCGTTGCTATTGTTGCACGCGACAGTAAAAACATCGTCCGATAACGTCGATTTTGTTCGGACGAAATTGAATGGATCTAATTGCATGACGAGATCAGAAATATGAGAATTGATCATGGGCTGGCCCACCGACTTGTGTGATAACTTTTATTAGGGAAAATAGAATTGACCTACCACATATCGCTTGCTACTTACGGGCTCCACAGTCTGCCGTCGCTTCCTTCCTGATTTGATCAATAGTTTGGTCGTCCAATAGAGTGACGCCGCGATTTCGCTGCAGGTCTGCAGTTGTCAATCGAGACCAATCGTCAGCAGATCGGAACTTGAGTTTTTTTGCAAGCCACTGGTAGTAGAAACATCGGTGCTTCTTGATCTTCCAGTAACCATTGGGAACTGTCAATCCACTGAAAAGCCATGGATACCAGGTGACGTTAGGATACAGTTCCATCACGCCCTGATCAGGCCGCCACCGGTAAAAGGTAAGCAATGAAAATCCCTCATGGCCACGGAGGTCGTCACGCTCGATCTGATACCAATCTTTAGGCTTTTTGTATCCAAGCTGTTTTCCAAGCCAGCGGAAATAAGCGATTCGGTTTTTCTTTTGCTTCCAGAATCCTTTTTGCACCTTGATGAAGAGCCATGCCTTCCAGTCATGCTTGGGGAAAATGTTTTTCAGAATATGAAAAGGACTTTCTTGATATCGCTCCAACAACCCCAACCCATGATTTTCAATAAAATCTGATCCGGTCACTTGGTACCATTCCGGAAGCTTTTTGTAGTTGAGCTTTTTACCCAGCCACTTCATGTAGTCCAAGCGATTTTCACGTTTGGCCCAAAAACGGCTTGAAACCCTTTTGAACTTCCAAGGGAGCCATTGGTATCGAGGGTACGGTTCAGACAAAAGCTCAATGAGGCTTTTTCGCTTGGTAGCCCCTCTTCCAAAATTTTGATTGATCCTGCTATCACAAACCTGATACCAGTCTTCCTGAGATTTGTAACCCAGCTCTTTTCCGAGCCACTTGAGATAGTCAATGCGGTTTTGCTTCAGATCCCAGAATCCCTTCGGTACGGCCGTAAATTTCCAAATATGCCATTGGCGTCTGGAAACGAGTGCTGTGATCAATCCGACTGCTGAGCCTTCGTATCCGGTCCGAAGAATTCCTCCGCCGCAATTCTCGATAATGTCAGCTCCAGTAACCCGATACCAATCATCAAGAGTTTTTATATTCAGCTTTTTCCCAAGCCATTTGATGTAGCGGCGATGATTTTCGGGATCATTCCAAAATCTGTTGGGTGCTTTGTCAGTCTCCCACTCTGGATGCGCCAGCTCGGCATACTTTGGATTGATTGAGTCCCAAGACTTCTGCTGTAGCTTTTTTTGCCCTCTTTTCGCCATCAGATTTACTTGTTGATAAGAATTATGAGGTCAGCTTCACACAAGATTCACCGATCTCTCGATTGTTTGATATTCGACAGGTTGAATTGTAAGCACTAACCAATTCGACGCTACAACACGCAAGAAGTTTAAACAGTCCGTTCGCGACTTTTAATCGCCTTGGGAATAAACCACGCCCTACAAGCATGGAATGGCAAGCCATGGATCATTATTTTACGCTCAAAGAATCGGCCTACGGTTTTGCCGTTCGTTATTGCTCATTTGAATTGTTCAAACTACTCCACAGTACTGTCTCTCAGCGGGAAGTATTTCCCAAAAAAAATAAAGTCGGTGACATTTACACATCCTTCCAAAAAAAGATTCGTTGGCAATGACTTATTGATAGCAAACGTAACCCTATATGCAACATGAGTTTTCGTATTTCTTCCCCACGTAAAGCACGATGACAAAAGTTATTCTTGATTGTTTGGCAAGGAAGTTGCGGTAGCCGGCAATAAAATAATGTGAACAAAAATTGACTTGTATCTGTTCTCTGAGACGGTACAACTCTTTTAGGCAAAACTTGAGGCAATAGGGAACAGCGGAAATGAAAAAGTTCTGGATATTGGTAGGCGCATTGGTTGTAGGCGCCGGTGTACTTGTGTGGGGAGCTGGCGAAGGATGGTTTGACGGTGAGCGTGAGCAAGCGTCAATTCTTGAACCGGAAAGTACTGCGGTTGTTGAACCGCTTTCTAAGGAAGAGGCTAATTCCGAATTGGCCAATCTGCTGAAAATAGACAACGAGGATCTAGTCGAAATTGGGCATATTAGTCGCCCTAAACGCGATTTAGTTTTCGACGCGCCAAATAGCATTCCGAGAAGACCGGCCGAAGGCGTACTTCCCAACCCTGGCCGAGCACCCTTCCTCAAAGGGAACGAGAATTCTCAAGTTGCTGGCCTGATGGCAGAACTTCAGATTCAGGACCAAGATCAGGTCAAGGATGTCCAGGTAGCGAAGTCGACTTTCTTTCTGCCTGAGCCATTTGACAAAGAAGAATACGATGCGGATCCAAAGGCTTACCTCGATCAAATTAGGCCGGGACGCGTATTTCAGTCGGCTCAACCTGGACCGAATGTCAAACGACTGACCGCGATTTCAGAGCCATTCATCAGCCTCCTTCAGGGAGAATCCGTTTCACTTAAGATCCAAGCGGATCCCGGTGCGCCTGTGGCTTTTCACACTCAAGAAATCGGTACTTTTGAAAACCAATTGAAAACCATCACGGTTGCGGCAGACAAAGAGGGTGTTGCGACGGCCAAGTTTACATTGGGACCTGGCTCGTCAGGACTGGTCAACGTATTAGCGGCTTCACCGTTGCATTCTGACCAATTGAAATTCACGTACCGTGTTTCCCTGCCAGGGCAGAAATAGACCTTTTCATTGTGATCTCAGCCGCGCAAACCTGCGGCTTTATTGTCGACTCAATTTAAGCAAAATCATTTACGGATTCATTCAAAGCCGTTTTGGCGACTAGCCACGGTTTCCTCAAAGGAACATTGCGATGACGACACCATTTAGCATATCAAAATTCCATTTTTCTCAGCCCAATTGCTTAACCATATTTTTCTTGTTGATCGGACTTTCCTTTCCGGCAGCAGTTTCGGCTCAGCTGGTGACCGCACCCACAGTTACTTTTGGTTACACGACCTTAAAGAAGGGGCAAGCTGACTATACGGCAACCCAGACCAATTCCATCGTGGGTAGTGACGTTACATGGAGTTGTGATGTGACGTACGTGGATCCCATGTCTCCAGGGCAAACGCGACTTTTCAAGTACGCCATCAACAATGGTTCGTTTACCAATATCACTCTCACGGAAGGGCTTGCCCATAACTTCACGGGTTCCAATGCGATTACCTCAGACTATTCCAAGTTGGAAATTGAGGGAATCCACGTACGAGGTTTAAAATTCACAGGCAATTGGACTTGGAACAGTGCCAATCCTGATCCGGTTATTACTGATCAGGATCCTCCAAATCCTTGTGGTGACGGAAATGACAGTTGTGTTGATGATGGCATGCCCGGGGGAGAGCAGCCGGTTATGTATTCACCTGTTTGTCCACCGAATTCGCTGCTGGCCGGCCCGAACTGGAGCCCCCTCTATTCAGTGGCCGGTCAGGCAGGAAGTGGCTGCAGTAGTTGCGGTGGCAGCTCTGCCCCTGGTTCCGCTGGCGCAGACAACCTGATTGCAGTCAATCTAGGATTTATTCCCAGTAATCAACAATCGATCGGTAATCTTTCCCCCGGAACCTATCTGGGCATTGATCATCGAATTGAGTTCCATTTAGTGAATGGTACCAAGGTTGCTGTTCTGTTTGATCCAATCTCAGGGCGTGCTCACTATGCTGAGTTCAATGCCACCTCGTCGACTTATGTTTTCCAAGTCGATGTCAACGGTGTTGCCACAGATACCACGGTATATTTCGAATCGATCGCACTGAAAGACGGCTCAAGCAACACCGTGACTGATCCAGACACGATTGCTACGCAAACGGTTTATGCCATCGTGAAAAGTCGATCTGGCTGGACGTGGAAGTCCGAACTTGTGGACGTCGATCCGGGAACCGCAGTGGCTCCAATGTCACGGTTGACTGAGATCACCAGCCCCACCGGAAAAGTCCAAACGCTGACCTACAAATACAACGCGGGGGATCCCGCGCTGACAGGGGCTCCCAAGAAGATTCTGATGGTAGATGTCCAAACCGACTGGCAGGGCAATACCGCAACCTACACGTACAACTCCGCACAACAGGCTGGTCGTTGGGTCGTGTCAGATATCGATATCGTAGCTCAAGGAAACTCGGGAACTGTCGACCGGTCTCTGCGTTTCACCTACAACGGCAACGGTTATCTGTATCAGGTCTTCCGAAAGATCGGCACTCTGGCGGAAGAAACCATTGCGACCTACACATATGGTACCGACACACAGTGGCAGGCAGCCACAATCGTGATGGACGAGCAGTTCGGAGCGGTTCCGATGGAGCAAACTCTCTACGTCTCACAAGACTACCGGACCTGGGAAAACGAACTGGTCAACCAATTCTCCAACGTTCTGGTTGGTGCTGCAGATGGGGCCGGCATTCGCTACTTAACCGTATTTCGCGATATGGACAATCCGGGCAATTACCGGATCAAGGAAAACGATGACCTGATCGAATGGGTCGATGGCGTTTCAGTGACCGCTTGCAGTTCTTACACGGTGGGAACGGGTCAGGGCTATGGCAACTTCACCAACATTCAATACGAGTCGGACTACCCTGAGTATTTCGATGCCACTGGTAACAACCCGCCTACAGCGGCACAGGTTCTTTTGGGTCAGCCCGGCATGGTCGACGATGGCACGATTCGTTCGTCGGTCACGCCAAGTTATGATTCCAATGGCAACACGACAAGAATTGATTACGCCGATACTTCTTATGAGCTTTGGCAATACAACAGTAACAATCAAGTAACGTATTATCGTGACCGGGAAGGGGTTGTCACACTTACCGAATACAATACCGATGGCCAAATCATTCGAATCGTTCGGGGATTGGTTGATGTTTCGGGGCCGGGTTCTGAGATCGCCGACACCAGCACGACCCCGATTCAGAAAATTCGCGGTTACAACAGCAATGGCCAATTGGAATGGGAGGCGACAAACGCTCATGTCGCTGGCACCATCACGGCGCCCGCTGCCAATGTTCGCACCGACTATGTCTACAAAACGAACAAGCAGTTGGAAAAAGTTCTTAGGCCTCTTGCGCCAGGTCAATCATCACGACCTGAAACTCAGTACCAATGGGCAGGCGAGAATCTTGTCTCCATGACAGTGGTTCGAGACAGTGGAAACGAAACAACAACCTATGCCTATGATTCTCGCAACCGCTTGGTGAAAACCACCTATCCTGATGCAACGACAGAGGAGATCGCCTACACATCCAATGGCCTGACGACTTACGGCAAGGATCGCAGCAACATCGTCAGTGCGACGACTCTGGATTTAACAGGAAGAGTGTCTACTCGAAGTCAAACACTTGCTTACGATACCGATCTTACCAATGTTGATATCAATGGTACTCCAGCAACCATTTTCGAACGTTTGAGTGATCAGGCAAGTACAACGAATTACTTTTATTCGCCGGGTGAAACTCGACCCAACAAAACGATTACTGACGGAAAAACGACCGAGCACAGCTACGATCACAAAGGCCGTCAGACTGAAACGCTTCGCTATACCGGGACACGTGGAGGTACCGAACAGGCTCAGGCCACTCGCACTGAGTACAAGAAGAACATGCGATTCAGTGAAGAGAGTATCTTCGGTACCGTCAGTACAGGCACATTCACACCTGTTTACACCCGCAAGACCTACTTCGGTTATGCGGCTGATGGAACCACAGTTCGCACCATTCAGGTTGCTAACACAAGCACGACTTACGTCGACAATACCGCAGTGATGAATGCCAGTCGACCCTCGAGAACGGCAGCCAATCCATCGATATTGATCACTGATGCAATTCGAGATCTTAGTGGAAACATTGTAAGTCTGATCAACCCTCTCAACACCACCCAACTAACGGCTTACGACACTCTGGGACGGTCTTTGTCTCAGAAGCCCGATTCGGTTAACTTCTCCAGTTTGATTAACACAAGCGAATACGATGTTTGGAATAACGCTACCAAATCAACGAACCCCGCTGGTGTTGAAACAACTCGGCAATATGACACATCGGGCCAGTATCAAATCAGTCAAGTTTTTGGTGCCAACTCGACAACGCTTTCGATGAAGACCGAGTATACCTATGACCGTAGTGGGCGTCGCAAGTCGGTGATTGCGCCGGGAACAAACGGACTCCCTGATTCTAACCGCACGACAACGATGTTTTACGATGCCGCTTGCTGCGGCCAAACCGTCGGCACACGCGATGCTTTAGGGCACGGTCAAATTCGTAGCAGCGATCCTTCGGGCCGAGTCATACACACAGCACAGGTCGCCGACTACGACACTCACACTTCATTATTGAATCCAACCGACGCAAAAACCAACAGCGAATCGACAACTCGCTATCTGGATAATGGTCAGGTTCAGTTCCGTACAAAGTGGTCACAAGCACTAAACGAAAACGTCAACCGAAACCTTCCTCAGCTTGCCGGGCTCGGCAAGCCGGCCTCTTGGGGCGTAACGACCCAATATGTGTATGATTCAGTGGTAGGTGACGGTTCTGGCTTGGAAACTTCCAATGGCGAAAGTGTGCTTCGCATTGGAACTGCTCAGAATGTAGATGTCTCAATTTCAGCTGCTATTACCAAGCTTGGTCAGAGCGTTGCCAATGGTGGAGCTGATCTATCACTTTCTACCCACAACGGAAGTGCAACACTTGTGATCAGTCCCGATGAAAAAACCATGAACGCCTTGATCGCGGATGCATCAGGCAGGACTGTGATGACCGCCATGCTTTCTGGACCAGCTGCGACAACTCCCAATCAGTTATTGGATTGGAGTTGCACTCAGTATGACCATACTTATAACTTGAGCGGTGTGGGTGATGTTGAGCAAGTGAAGCAGATAGATGCGGATGGCGATGTCGTCAGCAGCCTGAGTGATGGTCATGGCAGGGGAATCGGTGCATTGGACCAGGATAATAATCTGACAAAATCTGAGATCAATGCAGGCGGTCAACCGCTCAAAGTCACCAATGCTTTGTCAAATGACACGAGTTACGTTTACGATTCGCTAGGACGTCAGACTTCCATGACGACTCCAGCGACCACGAATACTGCAGTTTATAGCGCGACGACTGGGCAGCTGACATCACGAATCGATGGGAAAACCCAATCGACTAGTTTCCAATACGACGCACTTGGACGTTTGAGTATCACAACCGATCGTTTGGACCAACAATCCAGTCGAAGTTACTACCAAACCGGGCAGCTTGCTTCAGTTACTGATGCCGAAAGTAGAACCACTTCTTACGATTACGATGTCATTGGGCGGCGTACTGAACTGGAACTCCACGCCATTGGCGGTGGTACTCCCCAGAAAACCACATATGCCTACGATTCTGAGGGTCGGGTGGAAACAGTGACATTGCATTCGGGTGCTAAACGCGAAGTTAGCTACGAATTCTCCGGGGTTCTTGATAAGGTCGAATACTACAATACGAGTTCAACACTTGTCAGCACGGACGAGTATTCTTATGACGCATTCCTTCGTCGTACAGCCTCTGATAGCACGGTGGACAGCGTAACTCATACTTTTACATATACTGATCGTGGGCAGTTGGACACTGACACCACCAACTACTCCAGCCAGGACTATGTAGTGAATTACGATTACGATAGTCGAGGCCGTTTGAACAAGACCACCTATCCATCCGGTCGAGCGGTCGAATACGCATTCACTAACCAAGGTAAAATTGACACGGTCAAGTGGAACGGTACTCAGATCGAGGATCGTACCTACGATGCTTTAGGCCGTTTGACGAATGTTGACCGAGCAAATGTCGACGAATCTCGAGCCTACGACAGTTCCGACCGCGTGACGTCAATTGCCAATACAAATCTCGGCACAGCCACTTACACCTACGACGCCAACAGCAATAAGTTAGGTGAAACATGGACTGGAGTGCTATCGAGTTGGAGCTTCTCAACTGAAGACTCAGGAGCCTCGGACACTGACGGCTATGATGATGAAGATTGCTTTGTTCGTTTCGAGCAATCGGGACAAAGCAAAGACTACGATCTGGTTCGAAGCAATATCGGCAACGTCACTGATCGCAAGCTGAACGGAACCAGTCAATCAAGAACTTTCAATGAAGTGCATCAGTTGACCAATATCTCCAGCACTTCGCAATCGTTTGATGCAAATGGAAACTTGACGTCATCGCATACTGGAATGACACTCAGTTGGCAGCATGGAAACGATCGCCTCGATCAAACGGTTGTACCTTCAGGAGCCACTACTGGTATCGAAGGAACAAATGAATACGGCTATGATGCGGAGAACAAACGAGTTTGGAAGAAGATTACCCGATCAAGTTCAGTTGCTGAGCACAATGTGTACATCTACGCCGGACTAAACTGCATTGCCGAGTACGATGCCGGAACTGCCGCCACATCGCCAGAGCAGGAATACATCTATGGCTTAGGTATCGATTCATTGCTGATGATTGCTCATGACGATAACTCAGAACGCCTTAACGTTCTCCGAAACCAGCAGTGGAGTGTAGCGGGGCTCACAAAAGACAGTGATGGCAGCATCACGGAAACCTACAGCTATGATGTTTTTGGAAATCGCACGATTTTGGCTGCAAACGGAACCACAGTTCGTACTACAAGCAGTTACGATAACCCTTACGGATACACCTCCCGTCGCCACGACGAGGAATCCGGTTTGATGTATTTCCGAGCCAGATATTACGATCCTGAAAACGCGGGGTTCGTCAGTCAGGATCCGCTGGAGCAGATTGATGGAGCGTCAATCTATCGAGGGTATTTCGTCCCCAACAGAGTTGATCCAAGCGGAACTCACATGACAGAAGTTGGTTTGACTGAAGATGGCGAAACTATCTACCTAGAGCAACACAGAGAACCAAAAAAATGCTACGTTCGTGATGACATCAACGGACTAGAGATTGTTTCTTATGTTGGAAAGTATCGAGAGGTAAGGTGCCCTCTCGATCGCCCAATTGATCCGACAAAAGTAATCAAAGGATACGATTGCTGGGGACTTGCTTTTCGGACGTACGAATTTTCTGAACATGATCATGACACCGCGTTGGCCGACCTCAAAAAGAACTGCAATCCATGTGATATAATTGGCGGATGCCCAGCGGGCACATTGAAATGCACATTTTGGACTATAGATTTCCATTGGCAGAAGGGTGATGATAGAGGCGTCTCAACTAGAGAGTGGCACATTGCTTGTTCATCAAATCATTCAATCGCTTGTACTAAGAATGGTGACGGGGAAATCAGTTCCCCTAAGCCATTGGACAAGTGTGGGCCTCCTACCAGTTTTCCGACTACTAATCGTGGTTGGACGTTCGCACTCGAAAAACTTACGCCGACGTGCTTCTGCTGTCCCAAGGTCGGTTGGTATGGCCGGGGAAAGCCAGCTGGGGTTATTGATAAAAAGTGAGTTTGCCAAAAAACATACAAATACGACGGAGTAACTCGCGTGTTTTGCTGTAAATTTAGTTTAAAAACGCTGATGGTCGTTTTCCTTTTGACCGGATGTATAATGGCTTTGGCGGGAAACCGTTACTACCAATATGCGTCCGAACAAGCCACCCTGAAAACACTTTTCAGTACATTACCAAATGCACAGATACACATATGGTATCAGTCTCAGAAGGGAGGCGATGGTGGATACTCGCCAATACCAACGATGCCAGAATCGGGTGTACTTAAGTGGATTCTCGGAGATCCTTATGCCTTTGAGCGCGTAACCAAAATTGCGATTTCAGGCACACCAAGTGATACGATGTTTGGCGGGGGTCGACCGGTGGTGCTCTTCGACCCGTCGAAATCGAATCGAGATCATGTGGAGCTTCCCAGTCTGCGTAGATTGAAGCATTTAGAGGAAATTGACATCGCTTGTTTTCGCCTTGAGAGCCTAGAGGGGTTGTCTGAGTTAAAAAGCCTTAGAAAAATAGCGATCTACGGCTGTTCTGCAATCAAAAACGTTGATGAGTTAGCAGGTCTCACTAAACTGTCGCACCTAGAAATTGATAGCTGCCATTCGATCGAGAATTTGGATGGCATCTCGAGACTAAAGCAGTTCATTAACGTCGAAGTTACTAGATGTCGTTTGTTGAACAAAAGTAAAGAGCAAAACAAGGTCGTAGCCCAAGCAAGCAAACAAGAATAATTTGTCAAGGCGAGTGACCTTGCCCGCAGGGTCCAAAAACTCAGCTGAATAGTTCGCACGCAAGATTTCGAGGCGATCACACAGAGTGTGTTGACGCCGCACTTTCCAACCGCCGTCAATAGATGACCAATGACGAACCGTCTTGGGTCACGAAACGCCCGAAAGACAGCGGAGGGCGCTGCGATTTGTGGAAACGACCTACGACACCGCGCGTGCATCAACTGAGTGCAAAATGGAAGGCCTCTAAACTGCACAGGTACAGCAGACCGATTCACTTTCGGGCCTTATCTTCGTGCGTTCGAAGTGAAACTTCGAAGGGAGTTTGGGTCACAAACACGCCAATGAACTTGGGCGAATTTGAAGTGTCTTTTGTGCACGAAATAATGCACGAAACGATGCCAAATCTGCCTCGCTGGTGCGATTCATGGAATGCTGAATCGTGCAGAAGCTGTGGAAACATCGAGTTTTCCAAACTGATTGATGCGTTGACATTGTAGCGCATGGGCTGGCGAAATTGGTCGCGATACTTGGCCTTATGATTGTGATGCACGATATTGTTCACGATACTCTTGGAAGTCAGCGTACTGTGTGGAAAAAGTGGAAAGAGGCCCTGCAAAAACTCAATCGAGCGCTGCGATGGACACTTACAAATGCGAAACAAATCCGTGTCTGTGGCGGATTCTCCTTGGCCAAGGTCCAGCTCAATCTGATCTTCGGTATCGTTTCGCTTCAGTTTCCAATTGTTGTTACGATATCGCTATTCTCAATATAACCTCGCCTATTAAGTATTTGCAAAAGTTTGTTTCGATTGATGTTGCCAATGTCAATTTTCTCGACCGTTATCGGATAAGCGCAGACCTCGTTGTCGCAATTCCAACTCCAGAGCTCCCTCGCTTCTTTCATCGCTTCCGATTTTGAAGAGAAATGCTGACTGTATTCGCCGTCAAAAAAAGTGTAAAAGATCATGATGTACCTCCTATTCTTAGTATGCCACAAAAATAGGGATTGTTGCATTTACATAGTAGGTTTTTGTGTAACGTGTTGTAATAACTCGTGACTTTTAGTTGCAACCGTACTTTTTTAGAACCTGAATTTACTTAATTTTCTGTCTATTTCCCAATTTCTTTTTCAGTTCCTCAACACTTGGAGGTTGGTTTTGTGCTTCTTCAGGTAACGAGTACGTGAGTTGGTGTTCATTTCGCTTGCATTGAAATCGAGTTCGTAACTGTGACAGTGATTTCTTGATTCAACTGACGGCAGATTTTACTCGGTTCGCTTGTTCAACTAAAAATGCAGGATTGCGGGATAGGTGTGAGTAGACCTTGGCAATCATGTTTGTGTTGCTGTGGCCCATAAGTTGTGCGAGGACAATTGAGTCAACGCCGTTAGTTAGGCCTTCCGTGGCGTAGGAATGGCGTGTGCCATACGCGATGACTCGAAAGCCAACCTTGGCACTGATTCGTGTAAGTCGACATTTGACGGAATCTTTCGTCCAGGGATTTCCGCGACGATTCTTGAAGAGTTTTCCTGTTGGATATTTTTCAGTGAGCCTTTTGAGAATTTCCTTCGTTTCTTCAGTTAGAAAAATTGCTCTCGGTTTTTCTTTCTTTGATTCATCTGATCTCATTAGGCATACGCTGTTGTCGAGATGAACGTGTCGGGCTGCCAGATCACGAGCTTCCTTTGGTCGGCAGCCGGTGGACCACATGAAATCCAGCAAATCAATGAAGCCATCTTTGACATGGGAACAGATCTGTTTCCACTGTTCGGGTGTGTAATAGATCTCGCGACGAAGGCGTTTTGGCTTTGTGATTTTCGAAATTGGCGAGCGTTGAATATGACCTAGCTCAGTTGCCCAGTTAAGCATTCGCAAAACTGTGCTGATTGCATCGTTCTTGCTGGTTGATGTCCAATCTGGTTGGGAGTCAGCCCACTTCAGCAGGTGGTGGTTTTTCAAGGCACCAACTTTTATCGTTCGCCCAGCGTGCCCGATAAAGCTTTTGAGGATCCGCAGCTGGTTGTTGTAGGTTCCGACTGCCCTATTCTTCTCGACCCAGTCGAGATACGTCTGAGAGAGGCCGTAGAGCGTGTGAACTGCAGCGGATAGATTTTCACGATCCAGCATGAGTTCGTGAAACTTTCGATGGGCTTTTTCGCGATCTGCATCAAGGGTGATGCGTTTTCCATCGATAGTGCAAACCCACCGTTTTTGGGCTTTCCGATAATAGGGCTTTGCCTGACGTGGCATACCATCCTCCGTATTTAGGGTACACAAAAAGGGTACGTACGAAGGATGGTTCGGCTTGAAGCCTTAAAAATCAAGTGGAGGGTCGAGGACACCAGTTGAACTTTTTTCGGCTGGGGTTCAGGAATGGGGCCATTCCGAAATCGGCGTTTTATCCGCGATTTACGATGTCTAATTGTTGGTTGAGCCGAAGTCACCCTCCTTCAGCGAGTTGCGAGTGGGGTTCGTTTGTCGCCGTGCAGGATCAAGGCTTTCGCGAAATGATTGACCAAAAACCCATTTCTTGAAGATCAAACTCAAACTTCGAGGTGTCCGCAGGCACCAACTCAATCCCTGTGTTCTCGGGGGGGCGATAAACGCGGCTCTCAATGGCTGAATCAACCTCCAGATCTGTCGTGCTTGCTTGGTCCCGGTGTCCGTCCAGTTGCGTTTGAATCATCTCGTCCAAGCGTTCGCTGATCGGAGCGCGTCCGCGATCAACGATATGGAGCGTACCGCCGGAATGCAGAATTTCGTGTGCCAAATCATAAACGCAATTTTGTACTCGCAGCCGAAAATTCTGCGACTCAGCATCGAGACGGTGGCTGCCAATGTTCCAACACGCGATACCATCAAACGGTGCGTTGAACTTCAACCACTCATGTAGCCGAGCATCGAACATGATGTCGCCCCCCAGCAACAAGACACCCTCCGATGGAATCTCTGCGACGACTGTTTCCTCAAACACTTCTGGAGTTGACGAACTTTCAGTGGCAACACGTCCACGAGGTGCCGTGACCAGAGGTATACCCGCTTCAAGCAGGTTGTGCTTCGCCAGTTCAAAGCAGTACGGATTCTTTTCAATACTCACCACAGCAGATCCGTTCTCGACTAAAGCGATCGTTCCCCTGCCGTCACCTGCTCCAATTTCCAACACCAATTTCTGCCCTGCGAGAAACTTCGCCATCCACTTGTAGTGCCCATTTGTGGATAAGTTCTGTGCGTGCCCAAAGCTCCAATCCCTCGCGTATTTCTCCCGCATTGCGTTGAACATCTGGTGATCCGACGTTCGTTCCAAATTCATCGTTGTAATCTCGTTTACATAAATCGGCGGTTAAAGCACTGGACGATAGACATTACCACGGGAGTAGGGATCGCGTTCGGCCACAACGCTTGCAATCTCACCCGTACAGTCATTCAATCCACTTCAGATATTCATTCATATCGACCGCTGGAACGGTTCCGAGCGGTTGAAGCGTCTTGAAAAGCGACATCAGGAAATACATCAGGCTGGCTTCTCGGTCGCTTTTCTCGATGGTCAACTTTTCGCCTTCTTTGACGACACGAAAGCCGCCTTCAGACAAAACACATCCAAGGTGAATTTTTCCATGCTCGGTCGTCCAGCTATTCTGGATAGCTTCCTCAAACGAATCGCCCAATCCCGGAGTCCATGAAGAAGACAGTGTCAGGATTCCCGCCGGAATTTCAAACAACTGTTTTTGCCTTGCTTGTCCCGTGTGATCGGTGATCATTGCCGACGTTCGCAACAGTCGCCTCACCGACTGCACTTTTTCTGAAGTGTACTCGACGTGATCTTTCGAGATGTCCTGCTTGACCTCGAACACTGCGTAAACGCTTTCAGCCGGAATGTAGACGATGCCCCCGAAATTGATCACGAACGGAGTGTACTGGCGATCGAAAATCACGATATCAATTTGTTGACTCGCTTCGCCATTGCTGTCAACAACCATCGCACGTTCGATCGCGTAACGATTCGGAAGATACTCTTGAAGAAGATCAATCCACGAAGACTCAGTTGCTTCCCCCTTCGTTCCTTGATGGATTGCGTACTCACGATTCAGTTCCTGAGCCGCTTCCGTTGCTTTTTGGCGGCTCTTAAAAAGCCCAGCGAGATCGACTTTATTTACTTCCGACATTTACTGCTCCGAAAAAGCGGGTGTAGCTTTTGTTTGTGCTGCAACCGAGAGGATTAACTCCGACGTTATGGTTTGATCCGGGAAAGCTTCCAGAACGACGGATGGAACCAACCGCTGAGTGATGTCGGAGAAGCTGAAGCCGACCCCTGATCCATTGCAGTCGCCCGTCAATTCAACAACACGCGATAGGTCTGCCTCGGAACAGACATACTCGGGAAAAGCGTTGCGAAGCACGATGCGTCGCTGGTCTGCGTTAGGACGAGTGAATTCAAATGTTGCCGCTGCACGCCGCATTACTGCTGGGTCCAAAGCGCTAAGTCGATTGGTACACATCACGACAAGCACTGGGCGTTGGCCTTCAGCCAAGTCGTCAATTCCACGGATCAGTGCGTTTACTCCCGCACGATCTTCGTGGTGCATCTGGGCTAATTCACGTGACTGAGCGAGGGCGTCTGCTTCGTCGATCAGCAGAATGTGGCCTGAGGATGCTGAAGCACTGCCACTGATCGAAGGTGCTTGCGACTTAACGATTCCGAAAGCTGACGAGATGAGCCTCGTCATTTCGCCAACTGCGCCAGTGCCTCTCGCGGTTAGGCTCAAGCTGTGTAACAGAATCGGTATCCCAGCTTTTCTTGCTACGGCGTCCCCAAAAGTCTCAGCGAGTTCGGTTTTTCCCGTCCCGACATCGCCTGCCAGGATGAACAACGGTGGACGACGTTGGAAATATCGAAGTGCTGGCAGCGACTCTTTGAAGTGTTGCTGCGACCAGTTTTCCAGTGACGACGGTTGCAGCCGCATCAATGCCTCTTTTGTCAGACGATCTTTAACCGAATCAAGTCCGACCAGTCGATCGAACCGGCGTTTAACATCAGAGTCTGGGAACTCCAGTACCTCATCGAAAATTCCCTCTGTCGAATTTTTTTCCATCAGTAACTCCTAAATGATTGCCGAGAGACTCCAGTGCCACCCGCTGAATAGTTTTTCTCTGTGCCGCTCCAGCTTCCGAGTCCATCACTCGGTGGATCTCCAGATGTCCTGTTGACAGGATGCGAGTCTTTGAATGTCGATTGCTGGTCGGATGCAAGACTGTTGTACTTGCTTGAATACCATGCGTAGTTGAAGAAAGTTGTTCCGCCCAAATCGACGTAAGCCGACATTTTCCCAGCTCGTTCATCGGTTTCGATATTGCCAGACGTACTCACTTCGTACGACCAGCTTAGAACTCGCTTTTCATCTCGCTTGAAGCCGAACTCGTAGCGGCTTAAATAGCCGTAGCGAAGCAACTCGACTAACTCGGCGTTGTAGTTTTCCACGGCAGCCACTGATGGATTGCCATGCAAACGGCTGCACGCATTCAAGTCTGCCGCGATCTTGGAGGCAAGATGTTTGGCGTGTGTGATGGTGAATGTGGCGGAGGCGGTATGGGTAAAAGTTGACATAATTAAACCTTAAATGTTGGGCCAAAAACTTCTTTCCAGCACTCGATTGCGCGCCCTTTGGTAGTGGCGTGTCGAGCTTCGGATATTGCGTCGAGCGCGTCTTCAGCTTGATCTACGAGAGTGTTTCGATCCGATTCGCTGTAGTCTGCGACGATGCTGTTTTCAAGATTGACGGGGTCCAGGATTTCGATTGAGCTTGGGCCACGGTCTGGGATTTCACTGGCCTTGAAATAGTCGGTGAACGCAATCTGATCAGACAAACGGGTCTGGACGATGTACGCGAAGAATTCTTCAAGTGCGTCAGGGTAATTTGATAGGATCGCACCGGAATCGAGGCGTTTCGCCATCAGGAGTTCGACAAGAAACGACTTACATCGAAACGAATCACCCATGACAATCTTCCGTTTTGCTGACCAGAATTTTGCGAAGCGAATCATCTGGGCGTAGTGCGTTACGCAACTGGTCTTTCGTTTTCGGATGAAGTCCAAGTGCATAGGGATGCTGGTCAGAACACGCTTGCCGGAATCGCTTGCGTACAAGTAGCCGCGACCAAGTGGGTCGTCGTCGATCTCGTAAATTGGAACCACGTCAACATCGAGGCCGCTACCGCGAAACGAGATCCTCACGCAATGATTGCCGCGACTAATCTGGTCCGCATTCATGTTCGGATAAACTTTGCGCAACTGCTCGACAAGCCAATCAAGCAGGTCCGATTCACCGGTCGGGGCATCCGGCGAGGTGACATGAATCGCAACGTCGATATCATTCAGAGACTTCAGCGCAGTTCCCTTCGCGAGACTTCCGGAGAGCAACATCTTCCGTAAGCCGACGTCTGGATTCTCTTTGATGAACGCTTCCATCTTGGTGCGAAGTCGATTTACCTGCTCGCGATACTCCTTCGCATCTTCCCTCTTGAGATTTACTGAACTGTCGGCGAAGGCCGCCAAGTCCGAGTGTTTCACAAATTCGTCACGCACAAAAAACTCCTTGTAAATAAGCGGCCAAATGGGGCACTGTGGACGATTTGTGGCCGAAAGCCACAAAATAGCCCATCGCTTTTGCTAATTAGACAGGAGCTTAACGTACTGCGTGGACGAAGTAAGCATAGAGGCTTGCTTTTTCGTCCATCGCGTGAGAGAATGGATCATCAATGAAAACGAAGGATTACAAGATCGTGGACGAGCAAACCGAAAAAACGAAAGATTTAGTCCAGCTTGCGAGACTTGCTTTGGCGGGTCGTCCGCAGGATGTGCAGACGTACGTCACTCGTATGTCGCGTAAATATCAGAAATTTGCCCCAGACCTAAGTGAGCAGCTCAAGGACTTGCTCAAAGCTGCCCCGACACGCAAATCGCCGCTTCGCAGTGAGACGATGGCAGCGATCCCGCTAGACCGTGACAGCCATTTGCATCTGTTGCGAATTGAGTCGACAGGAGTGCTAGAACATGAGCCGATTTGGCAGGAACACATCGACGAGGCATTGCAACAGATTGTGCTGGAGCATCAAGAAGCCGACACATTGCACGGACGTGGGCTGGGGCCAACGAGAACTGCGATTTTCACTGGACCGCCCGGCGTTGGTAAAACGCTTGCTGCACACTGGCTGGCGCGAGAGCTTGACCGTCCCCTGCTGACTCTTGATCTATCTGCCGTCATGAGCAGCTATCTTGGTCGAACTGGCTCGAATGTTCGGCACGTGCTTGACTACGCGAAGGGAGTTCCGTGTGTGTTGTTGCTCGATGAACTCGATGCGATCGCAAAACGCCGAGACGACGATCAGGAGTTAGGCGAACTAAAGAGGCTCGTCACCGTGTTACTGCAAGAAATTGATGACTGGCCTGAAGGTGGACTGCTGGTTGCGGCCAGTAACCATCAAGAGCTACTTGATCCGGCTGTTTGGCGACGATTTGAAGTCCAAATTGAATTCGGTATGCCAACTCGCGGTGCCATCGAGCAATCGCTTAAACTGTTCGCTGATGACGACTCGGCACCGGATAAGATTTGGTCGTCCGTACTTGCAGAAGTTTTGTTTGGACAGTCGTTCAGTGATATCGAACGTCAAATTAAACATCTTCGGCGACAAGCCGTCCTTAAAAAAGTTGAGCTTATCGAGTTGTTTCCGATACTGGTTCGCCAGCATCTGAAAGATCAATCAAAGTCCACGAAGAAAGAAATTGCTGCGAAGCTTGGTGAAGCAGGACTGTCTCAACGAGCAGTCAATGAACTGACTGGAATCAGCCGCGATACTCTTCGTAAGTTGAGTAGTGAATAGCGAGGGTAACCATGGCAAAACAACCAAACTTTCTGCTCGGTAATGGGCACCGACTAACATCGCCGGTCTCCATCAAGAAGGGCATGGAACCAAAAGACCCTCCGTACGATTTGGCCAACGCAAAGAGTCGTCTGGCAACACAGTTTTCTGACGCCGCTGCATCTTTTGCAAAGCTACCGGACGAAGCCTGCCCTGACGGCTACTCAGTTGGGCTTGTCACCCTTCACCCGCAGTACACTGCGAAGTCTTACTTTCCCGGTGACCTCTTACGCGAAGCCCGGATGGAAGCCATTGGTTCGCGCCCCGCTCGAACAACTCCTGAGAAATGGACGAAGCAAGGCGAACCGGAAGAATCACCCACAACCGAATTATTCGTTGCGGCACGACGTGAAGACTTCGCCCGTTTCGCAAGCGGGCTGGCGAACCTGACGGAGGCCGACCGCAGTTCACGTGACTTGTTCAAAGTCGAGAACTTTCGCGCACCTCAAGCGAAAGACCGTGTGCAGAAACTGAGGAAACGCGGGGCTGAACCAATGCTCGAAATCGTGTTGCATACGTCGGGAATACCGAAGCCTTCGCGAATTCTCGAAGCGTTCGAGGCATACGCCGAATCGCTCGGACTCGATCCGATTATGGATCGTCGGTTCGATGTTAGTGGCCTATCGTTCCTACCCCTTCGAGCCGCACGCGAACTAATCGACGATCTCAGCAAGTTTTCGTTTCTTCGCACCATCCGCGAAATGCCGAGCCTTCGCCCGCTTCGTCCGATCATTCGCGCATCAGCAAAAACAAAACCGTTTCCCGTCAAGCTCCCTGAAACCGAGCCTGTTGATAAACAGTTGCGCGCCGCCGTTTTCGATGGTGGAATATCGGACGAACTGCACGATTCAGAATTTGCTGTCGCGCACGACCCCGAAGGTGTCGGCTTGCCAGTTGACGGGTATGTCGATCACGGCACGGGCGTCACATCTGCCGTCTTGTTCGGTCCGCTGACCAAGGGCGAAGACCTTGCTCGCCCGTATGGCATTGTTGACCATTACCGAGTGCTTGATGAAGACTCCAGCAAAGATCCGCTCGAACTCTATGACACGCTCAACCATATCAAGAATACTTTACAGTCTCGCAAGTATCAGTTCGTTAATTTGAGCATCGGCCCCGCGTTGCCAATTGAAGACCACGACGTTCATGCGTGGACGGCGGTGCTAGATTCGATTTTCGCCGATGGCGAAACACTGACAACGGTTGCCGTTGGAAATGAAGGCGAACAGGACCACGAATCAGGCAACGCTCGCGTACAGGTGCCTTCGGATTCCGTGAACTCACTGGCCGTGGGTGCTGCCGACAGTCGCAGCAAAGTTTGGAAGCGTGCCCCGTACAGTTGCATCGGTCCGGGCAGAAGTCCCGGTCTGATAAAGCCAGAAGTAATCGCGTTTGGCGGCTGCGGCAAAGAGCCGTTTTTCGTTCTTGACCAATCGACTTCAATTGCAACGCCGGACGCTGGAACAAGCTACGCTTCGCCCTACACGCTCGGGCTTGTTGATTAATTTCAGTTTCGTTGGTTTGAGTTTGGTTTCCCCCCATTCCCCCGCTCGGTCGAAACAGACCGGTGGCGGGGGCAGCGACGACTCAAATTAAAAGGGTGAAAGGGACGGGGAAACTTCGCATGCTGGTGGCGGAGGACCGGCATGGTTGCGAGACAGTCCGATCAACCGATGGACGTTGAAAGCGGCCACGCACCAATTCCATTCCTGGCTTACACGCTCGAGGGTTCGAGTCAGGAACTGTCGCATCCCAAACTGTGACTTAATCACGGCGAACGGACGCTCGGTCGGATGTTGACGTTTCCGGTAGATCTCTTTCGCTTCCTCCGTCGCCATCTTCTGAGCATGAGCAACCCGCGAAAGTTCGTGCTCTTCATGGGTCACCTGGCGGCCAGTGCCCGCCTTGCGTATGCAAAGTGCCGCCAGCGGGCAGCCAGAACAAACTTCGCTGTCGATCTTGTAACGGAAACGCATGCGACTTTCGCCAGAAGAACGCTTATCACGCGATTTGCCTTTGAACTCCAGTGCTTGGCCATTGGGGCACCAGTAACAATCGTTCTCCGAATCGAAAACGAAAGCGTCTTTGGAAAGTTGTGTTCGCTTAACGCCTGCCACCGTCACGTTGACGACGGGCAGCCTGCCTCGGTCTGATGGGGCGACCGGCTCCTTGAGATTCTCGCGAACTGCTGGGTTTTTTGTGGGATCTGTCGTTTTGGTCGGTGCGTAAAGTTCGACGCCTGCTTCGTTGCACTTGGCGATGTTTTCCCCCGTGGCCATCAAGCCATCGGCCAACGCCTTGCCGGGCGCCGACTCCAGCCCAAAGTTTTCTTGAACCCTTGCGATCGAGCCCATCAGCTGACCGTCTTCGTTGATTTCGTTGAGCACGCTCGCGTCGACGATCACCCCGCTGTCGATATCGACCGTTGAGATCGGACTGTAGTTGGGAGAGTGACCGCCGTCTTTATTGGGCATGATCCGTGATTCCGGATCGGTCATCGGGATTCGGGCGGGAACCGTTTTGCCCGCCGATTCGAGCTTTTCCACTTCGGCCAAAGCGGCGTTGACTTTGGCAAGTTTCCGCTCCAGCTGAGCCGAATCGACTTCCAGCTGATGGTGCGAAGCTCCGCCAAACTGCTCGGATTCGTGTTGATCAGCCGCTTGGGCCTGAGCGTCAAATTGTTGGTAGGCTGCAGTGAGTTCTTTTTTAAGTTCACGCAGACGCTCCGGAGTCCGACTGGCTTGGCGCGAGTTGTTGGAACGCATGCGGGTCGCGTCGAAGCCGAGGCTGTCCAGGCGTACCCAGCCCAGTTCTTGTCCAAGCAATGCCATCTGGATGAACAGTCCGCTCAGGGCTTCTTGGTTCCCGATCCGGAATTTGCAAATCGTTGTGTGGTCGATCGAACGACTTTCGACGAGCCAGCGGAAATCCAAGCGAATCGTTAACGCTTCCTCCAGCATCCGACTGCTGATGATCCGGCAAAACAAGCCGTAGAGGATGACGCTGGCCACGATTCGCGGGTGAAGCGGAGGACGACCCCTGACAAGGGCATACTTCGTTTCCCAACTTGACCAGTCGACACCTCGAAGAATCCGGTCCAACACGCGAACGTCATGGTTGGCCGGAATTGATTCGTCCAGACGCTCCGGAAACAAAACTAATTGATCGCGACTCTCTTTGACCTTGGCCCAATCCATGTTTGACTCCTTTCCAAACATCATCCGGGTTCTCATAAATTTTTAACACCCCAGGCAAGTACTTAATCAACAAGCCCGCTCCGTATGGGCATGGGAGTCCGCGCCCATTTTGGAAACAGTCTTTCAATGCTGGCGATCAAGTCGCTGTTGGTTCACTGCTCCGAGCCTGCCAAAAAGCTACCGGTCCATGAAATTGGCTGGGGGCGAGTCGCTCAAGACATTGACTCGATTGTGATCTGCCCAGATGGCGAAGCACGTGTCGTTTTCCAAGGAGAACTGACTCCGGGACAATACCTTCGCACTCCAGTTCCATTGCCTTCTGGCGAACTCGAAGGCATGGTCGCGCTGACAGCCACGTTCTGCTTTGCTTGCCAAACTGATCCTGAAGACCCCGGCAACTACACGCGAGGCGGATTGGATGTGACGTTTCGTCCGCACGCTGACAAGTTCGACGACGATGCAGTGAATGCAAAGACCAAGAGCTTCTTTCGACGCTCGGACTTTGACACAGAAAAAGAACTTCGTTTAGACGCCCATAAATGGGAGACGACACTTCACAGGCGGCAGCGATTTCAATCGAAAACGCTCAAAGATCCTGTGTTTGATGTTCACTACCAAGTTCGTGAGGCTGGAAAACCCAGTGGCGGTGACAAAATCAAGTACGCCCTAATCATCACTCTGTCCGCACCAAAGGTAAAAAACCTGTATCAACGCATCATTCAGCGATACCAAACGCAACTCGAACCGATCGTGCCAGTGATCGAAGTTCCAATTCGAGTTCGCTGAGGAAAGCAACGAGACCGTGACCGTTGAGGAGTCAATACTCATGTATCGCGTTGCGAACGATGCCGCTCAGGAATCGTCAAGTAGTTCAGAGCTAAACAGTGCCACGTGCCCTCCCGATAACTAGTGGTGACTAACGTTTTGATTCTGAAAACAGTTGCTACAATGTGGTGGAGCAGTGGGCGAATTTCGCACCCGTTATAATTCGCCAGATCGGCCAACAAGGAACTTCCATGCAGCCAGAACAAATTAAATCGAATCGGTCGGCGAAACCGAACCGTCAGCAATTGGTTGTCGTTATTGCCGACAACAGCAGTTCGATGTATGGCCCAAAGGCCGAGGCTGCTGTTGAAGGTATCGAGAACATGATCATTGAATGCCAGACGAAAGGTCGCGAGCAATCCCTCTACCGCGTCCTGTTGATCGTATTCGCAGACAAAGCGGCAGTTCATCCAGAATGCAAACGGACACCAGTTATGGAGATCGACACGGACAAATTATCGTTCCGTGGTGATGGTGGTGGGACCAATATGAGGGCCGCGTTAAGGCTCGCACACTCGCAGATTTCAGAGTACTTGGACGAAATATCGAACCACCCACAAAAAAGCAAACATCCACTTCCTCTAGTCATCTTTTTTTCAGATGGACGCAACGGTTACGAAGACCCGAAACCTGCTGCGAAGGCGTTGAAGGCGTTGACCTACGATTCATTGCCAATCCTTATTTTTACGGCTGGAGTCGCAGTTGGCGACAATGATAGGCCCGACGAGGAGATGCTGAAATCGATCGCTTCAACCCACAACGGGCATCCGCTCTACGTTCCAGTGCAAGACGTGAGCGTACTAGCTCACTTTCTGGCAGACGCCGGAAGCTCCGCTGCAAGCACAGCCGCTGAAGCATTCGATCTACTTCGCAGCTACTGGAAACCGCACGGTTTTCTCGGTCACTCGGAGTAGCCCCCGAAAGAAACTTCCCGAATGGAACGTGCGGTATGAATGAACTTGAATCAGAAATAGTCGATGCCTCGCGACAAACGATCGCTCAGTTCGGCAGTGTGTTCGAGACTTCAGGCAGTTTCATTACCGATCAACATTCGGTCTCTTTTCACACATCTGTTGGCCCACCACAGGTTGGAAAAACAGTCAATGAGGATGCCATTCTTGGTTTCCTTGGTGTAGACAACGCCCCGATTCGCTGGGCTTGTGCTGTCGCGGATGGAGTTGGCTCGTCAACGTTTCCCGAAGTTGGCAGCAGATCTGCAACGTGGGCAGCACTGGCCTATCTCGTGGAAAATCAAAAGCATCGCTCGGCTCGAACACAGGGGCTTGACGCAGTTCATTTTGCACATGCGGCCATCCTACAACTTGCTGCGACTCTAAAGGACGATCTTACTGATCTCAAATTCAAACCCAGCTACCTGCCCGCACGTGCTTATCAACATGTAGTGAACAGACAATCTTGCTTTCAAACAACGCTTTGCCTCGTATGGTGCGATGGGCAGTCGATTTTTTTGGCCAGTGTTGGCGATTCTGGTGCCCTGCAATCGTCAGCAAACGGAAGCCTGAGCAAGTTGTTTTTCCCTGATGTGACACATCCTCAAGTGAACGCCCTGTGCCCATCACTTTCGACAATCACAATAGATAATTGGGAAAACGTTTCTGCTCGGAAGACTTCGCTCGCGGTGTTCACGGACGGTGTTGCCAAGAGCCTCGTCGAACAACACGGCGAAATGTTATATGACGATCGCGAATTCGATGACCTGTTTTCACCGGGGTCGGCGGAGGGAAACTTGGATGCTCTCGCAAGAGCAACGTCTGAAGATGCTGCCGATAATATGTCACTCCTTTTGGTGCGTCAGTCATGATCCCACAAAACATCAAAAGCGTTCCAAAGGCAGATTCTGGCCTCTGCCGCGAGTTGGAGGGTAAGGAATGGAATATTGGCGACACCATCGTCGACTTTAACAAGACAGAGAAACGCGGCAAGGATTTCATCCGCCCATACCCAGCAGGCATTGAGGCATATGCTTATCGAGTGACTGATCAACAAACAGGCTCGCTCAATTTCATTAAACTTTACAAGGCGGAACTCAAGGCCAAGCGACTCCGGCGTCTTCAATGGCTGATCAATCAACGACTCTGGTCATGGGACGAGTGCTTCCGTGGAGCACCGCGTGGTTGGGTCTCGACACAACAGCACGGTAGGCCAGATGGAATAGATCGAGACTTTGGCGGAGTAAGACTCACCGCCGTACCCGGTTCTATCTGGCAAGATTGGAAAACTCGGCTTGAAACGCAACAGACGGAATGGAGCGACCACGTTCGGATCTCGTTGGCGAAACAACTTGTCAGAGCGTTGGCGATGCTCGAACAAGCTGGGCTGACACACGGCGATATTTCTGAAGGCAATGTTCTAGTTCACAATGACGGAGTATCCGGGCCAAAGTTGTACATCATCGATTTCGACGGATTTGTTTACCGACCACAAGAGACCTGCGGGATTCCGAGACGCTGGTCCATCCAACTATTGCGACAGTTGATTGGTCAGTCGACATTATTTTCGACTGAGATTCCCACACTCGACGCTGACGATTGCAAATTGACTGTTGAGGAAGGTGGCACGATTGGCACACGGAACTATGCCCCGACGGAGCTTATGAAGGAATTCGACGAGCGGCGTCATCACAATCTCTCACCTGTTTCGGATACTCACGCCCGAGACGTATTTTTAGTCGAACTGTTGTGTTGGGGTTTAGATGAATGTGGTGATGAAAGTCCGCTGGAATGGGACACTGCCCAAAAGAAAGCTGCGGCGAATATCATCAGGGCCACTGCTGCACCACTTCAGTATTTGCTCAATGGTGATGTACTTGATCTCGCTACACAACGCCGTCCAAACAGCGTTGAGCTAGCAAGCCAGTGGAGCATCACGCTTCCCCCGCCACAGACTTCCAAAGGCGTATCGCCCGGCATTTCCGACCAGCCGTGGACCGACAGTGCTGCACCTGAAACGCCTGTAAGCACTATACAACGGGCTGTTGCCTACTTGGCGGTCGTGATCGTTTTGCTTGTTGGATACAACCTTGTCTTCAGCAATCGCTCGAATAACAGTGTTGTCAGTAAACCTAAGTCTGGACCTGACTTGCAGGAGACTCGTGGCGAGATTGTGGAGCCACAACATGCTGAACGTCAGATCGGGGACAAGACGCAATCGTCTTCTGCCGATACTCGCGTACCGGATACGATCGCGTCGACAAATCGATCTGCCAACTCGTCCCCTACTAACTCGACAGATGTCCCCGATCGCCGCAACGCCAATTCATCCAGCCCTAAATCAGCGTTCGACCTTTATCGAGAACAATGGGCCGCCGATAGAGCTGCGGATAAACCTGATACGCCTTCCTCTGCTGGCACCAAACGAGACTTGAACTTCATGCTTGACCCAACGTACGTCGGTGTATTGGGAATTGAGTTCGTGCGAATCAAAGCGGGTAGCTTTCTTATGGGCTCAGCAACGAAGCCAGCACCACTCGTTCTGAATGAACACCAACATCAAGTTATACTAACACAATCATTTTATGCGGCACGACATGAAGTGACGGTCGGCCAAGTAATAATGTGGCTCAACGACGTTCAGAAAACATCTTACGACAAATTCTCGCCGTGGATCGAGATGGATGATCCATCGTGCCCGATTGTGAAGGTCGATCGTGGTTTTGTTCGGAACACAAACAGTGCATTCGGACAGTCTGACGAACAGCCAATGGTTCTCATCACTTTGACGGGTACAAAAGCATTCTGTAACTGGTGTTCAAGTCGCGACAAACAGTTCGATTATCGTATTCCTACAGAAGCAGAGTGGGAGTATATGGCTCGCGCTGGCTCGGCGTCTGCATTTCCGTGGGGTGAGCATTTTGACGCAAGTCGAGCCAATGTTGGTAGCAAAGACCAAAATAGTTCTCGCGGTCGCACTCAACGGGTAGGCTCATACGAACCGAATGCGTGGGGCCTGTATGACGTGGTTGGTAACGTCGAAGAATGGGTCTCGGGCAACTACTGGATGTACCCCGAAGGTCCGAGTATCGACCCCACGGGCGATTCGTCTGGATCACAATGGGTGGTTCGCGGAGGCTCGTGGCTTCACCTTCCTATTCATGCTCGCTGTGCCAGAAGGACAGCAATGATCTCACCGCAGTTCCAACTCGACCTCGGGTTCCGGGTAATTTGTGAGCCAAAGCAATAGTGTTTAACGAATTGCACTGGTCGTTCTAGTTGTCTGGCGTCGTTCACATACACACGATGGAAAGCGGCAACAGAACCGCAAGTAGCAACTCGAACGTTGGACGGCGAAGTTTGTATTCGTTCCTCAAGTAGCATTCTTTCAAGAGTAAGGAACGGTGGAGAAGTTCACTGACGAAATGCCACGATCGACAACTGGTTGGTTGTCGATCGTGGTTTTGTTCGATGCGAAGCTTGATGGCGTCTACTTGAAACGTCCGAAGTAGCAGTTGACCAGTCGGCCTTCTCCGGTGTTGTCGTAGAACTTGCCGTAGAAGCTGTCGCCAACGCCGTCTTCGTGTCCAAGTTCATGGATCATGCCGGTCAGCGTGATCGGTCCGCCGTCTGCTGTCACTTCCATCGTCACAGTTGTTCTGAGACCGAAAGCAGCGAGCAATTCAAACTTCGTTTTCGGGGTAGTGGGATTCATCGTAAAGATTCCTCAAAGGGCAAAGGGGGATAGTGACACCGCATCGCACATGCGGAATTCAATCCAATGTCACTACCTTGCCGTTCTCACCCGCCACTGAACCTGATTGAAACCTTTTGGAACCAATCCTCCGTTCTCTTGTGTTATGCCATACCACGGCAAGAACGTGCGTTTTACTTTCGTCGCGTTGAATTCTTGCCTATCGACCGTTTTTCGTGGTACTTGAAAACCATGACACACGCATATCTTGGATTGGCTGACAGCGATGGATTGAAGACGTTTTTACCGGAAACGGATTCGCTCCAACGACGATTCTCACAACGTGTTCGCGATGACGGACAGCACATCGCTGTTTGGTCTGTTCTCGATTCGGACGCCCTCGCAGCGATTCAGCAACTGCTGATCGCTGCCGACTACCGAACGGCTTGGCAGTATTTGCAAAGTCATTCCGCACACCTCGGTCGCTTGATTTAACCGCAAGTCTTCAACGGAAACTCGCGGCGTGACATTGTCACGCTTTCCTGATAGCGAATTAGCGTGGGCCTTGGCTCACTCGCTCTTTCAGTTGATCGATGTGTAGACGCTTTCGCGGACCTTTGAGTGCAGGAATGTTCCCGCTCTAGGAGGTTGGTGGTCACGGAGGTTTTGTTCGGCAGCAATGCAAATCGCATTGCGGATTCGGGCCGAACTGGTTTTTGCATTTCGCAAGTGTTGGCGTGCGCCGTTGCTCACGCTGTTTGTTCCCTGTAACTCTGGAGAAAAGAAGATGGCTGAAGAAAAAACGAAACCTGTTCACGAAGTTCGACTTGGTCGCATCCGCGCCGCGATCTGGGAAAACGAAACCCAGAATGGAACTCGTCACAACGTGACTGTTTCACGGCTTTACAAAGACGGTGACAAATGGAAGGACTCAACGTCGTTTGGCCGTGAAGACCTGCCCCTCGTGTGCAAGGTGTTGGACATGGCTCACACATGGATTTACGAGCATCCATCATCGTCTGGCGGCAACGACAACGCCGAGTGAACTCCCTGATTCGTTGATCGAATTCCCTAACCTGCGAAGTTGGTTTCTCAACTACGGTTGCCGACTACCGACTTCGCATCTAATCGACGAAATGGATTTTGTGAGGCATGACTCGCATCAGAGTAACACTGGTCGCTCGGCAAGTCCGCGTGCGACAAGTCGCTGGAGGGCGGTTGATTTTGATCGCATGACCGCAAAGCGAGAACCTTGCTGACTACAGAACATGACGAGAAAAAACAGGACGGTGCAAGCAACTGAAACAGTTCACCTGCACCGTCCATCCAGAGTGGAGTTACTCCGACCCTTCGACTCTGCTATTCCTTGGCAAGTTGCTTCCCAGCAGAGCTTGCCTCCGCTTCACAGAGTGAAACAAGTCTGCCATTTCACGCACAGCGGCGCAACAGCAGGCCCCACCGGTATCAGGCCGCGGCGAACAGCCGTGTGACTGTTGACCGCCGCTAAATCAATTCTCAAAGGTTCAAAGAACTTCAAACAACTCAATGACTTAGCTGACCGTGAATTATTTTGACTTTGACTCCGTCGTGATCCGTGGTAGCGGTCAATTGACCCAAAGACATTCAAATACGGGTAGAACAATGCTGGTCTCCTGAATCGAAAGACGCTTTGGATTCGTGAGGCCGGTGGTCTTGAAATGAAAGGTTTTTTCGCCGCCGTACAGAAGAACTCCTGAAGCAATGTTGGCCGGGTGCTGGACTGACTCATCTGAGACAGCCCACAGCCCGACCACGTTGGCGGGCATTTTCACTAATGCCAAAGAACAGGAGAAACTGTCATGGCCACTCTCACTCGTGCCCATAAGGAACTTTTTCGCAGAACGCCCGATGAATGCTACGACTCGTTCGATTCGCTTCACCGCAAGTGCTGCAACGATCGTGAAGACTCTGTTGATCGCTGGATTCGTCCGCAGGATATCGTTGTCACACATGACTTGACGGTGTGTTGTGACGGAGAAGAATTCAATCTCAATGAATGGTCCTTCTCGCAGCTTTGCCGAATGGCAAGCGTGAGCAAAGACACCATCAATCGGCTGACGACCAAGACGGCAAGCAAAGCGTTTGAAGAAACGCTGCCAATTGCCGACAAGCCGCTGCAACTGCTGACACATGACAGCGAGATTCGTTCCGTGCATGGCGTGGCGTATACACGTTTGTGGAACGCTGATTTGCTGGATGTAGTCAACGAGTTCGCGTCCGACTTCACTCCACCGCAGACTGCGATGGATGGAACGAGTACAGGACTGTATTGCGGTGAGCAGGATATGTTCGCGTTCATGATTGACCCCACTGGTTGGGCAGAGATCGAGGGCGAGGCATTCGCTCCCGGCTTCTTTCTTTGGAACTCGGAAGTTGGCCGTCGCACGCTTGGCGTTCAGACGTTTTGGTTTCAGAAAGTCTGTCAGAACCACATCGTCTGGGATGCGACTGAAGTTGTGGAGTTCTCACGCAAACACACGGCAAATGTCCGTGATGGACTGGATGAGATCCGACGCATCATCGAAGACTTGATTGGTAAACGTGATTCGCGTCGCGACGGGTTCGTCGAAGTGATGCGAAAAGCGATGACCGAAAAACTCGGCGATGACGCGGACGCTGTCGCCAAACGACTTGCAACAGAAGGCATTCCACGTGGACTCGTCAAAGATGCGATGGAGATTGCCCAGCAGCAAGGCGGTTTCACTATCTTCGCACTCGTTGACGCGCTCACCAAGTTGTCGCAGAAAGTTCAGCTAGCGGGTGATCGCACTGAACTGGATGCGAAGATTGGTCGACTGCTCAATCTTGCAACGGCGGTGTAATCATGGACCCACAACAAACATGGCGATTGCTGCTCGATGCGTGGTTCCATCGAAACTGGGACGACGTTGTTGAGTTGTCTGAAGCATTACTCAACTGGCTGGAGAAAGAAGGCTTTGCTCCCCAAGTTGAGCATCCGAGGGAACTCGGCCCGGATCTGAATCGATTGCTCGTGATAACGGCGTCCGAATTCTTACGGAAACGTGCCACCGTCGTGCAGGAATCGCCGAACGGCATTCCGCTAGACGTTGGCTTCTCGCTCACATGCAGCGAGTGCAACAACGACGGGCCGGAAAGTTACGACGAAGCAATCGCTGAAGGCTGGACCGGAATTGAATACGTCCCGCATCTTTCTTCTGAAAACTTCCTTGGAAGCTGTCCGATCTGTATCGCCAACGATCAGTGAACACATTTCCGCTTACAACTTAATGAAAGGAGAAGAGCAAAGAACCAACTTGAGGTTTTCGATACGGTTGCAAGACCATCGTCAGCCTCTCATCAATTTGCAATTCAGGGTTCAGGGCCAGCACAACTCATCGCTCGACACAGTCTCAAACAGTCTGCTTGGAGGCGATGGTCGATAACAAGGTTTTTCCAAGTTTGATGCGAACCGCGTTTCCAATTTGAATTCCACGTTACATCGCACGAACCTGACCGTCTGAACTACAGTCGGAACGGCCCGTGCGATCGGCGGGGAATGGTGGGCCTACAGACATTCCTGACAGTGTGAGCCGTCTCACCCACCGAAATCTAACGAGCGGGTTGAAACATGTCTGCCGGTTGCAAAGTCGCTGTCACAACCAAATGTGGTGACGCGCATTTCAGGTTCTGACATCACCTTGCCTCCGGTATTCTCGACGACTCGCAGCTTGCTTGTTTCGTCAAGAGAAATGTTTCATGCCGTCCTGTCTAAATGCTCGCCATACCAACAAAGTTGTGTACAGCAAAAGAGAGGACTGTTCCGGCTTGATGCTGGAACAGTCGGAACGCATGAACCTTATCAGTAGTCGCTGGGCAGCAAGATCGTTGTCGATGAACGGTCGGCTTCTGTGATGATCCAGAATGATTCACCTGATTCCGATTCGTAAACCGACATCAGCCTTGCTTCATTTTTCAATGCCCATTCGTTTTGAGCACTGTCATCTTCACAGACACTTCCCCAATCACCCGACACGTGTCGATTCAGAGCCGTCTGGACTTCGTTCATCGGAATCAACTCTTGGGCACCGGGAGTGATTCCCAACTGACCAACCTCAAGCTTCGTTGCCATGATAGAACCTCCTGAGAAAACCAGAAATGCGATTCCAGTGATCTATCACGACTTGAAGTGGCTGGTCACGCAGGACACACATTTGTGCTGGACAAAGGACGTTGTCGTGCGCTATTGATGAAGGTGTCGAGACCACGCCATGCGGGCGATAACCGTTCGCTGGCTGCGGAAATCGAACAGTGATTCCAATACCGATTTGCACGGAGGAGAATGAAAGACGAACCAAGAGATCTGATTCCGCGAGTGTCCGAACATCTGCTTGACGCTTCGAGCAACTTCCCGGTTCTCGTTAAGAGTGCAGGGCCACACGCCAAGTTCGCTTACGAAGAATTCGTTTACGGCAAACTCCGAAACCCCTCAACCCGCAAGAACTACCTGCACGCCGTGAAGCGTTTCATGATTTTCTGTGAGCAACGCCAGCGAACGCTCACCAGTATCATGCCGCGTGATGTTGGAGAGTATCTCGACGCCATGCCGCATTCAGCGGCCACCAAGAAACTCCATCTGGCTGCGTTGAGGCACTTCTTTGATGTCATGGTCAGCCGTCACGCGATCATGCTCAACCCAGCAGCTTCAGTTCGCGGACCAAGACTGCAAGTCATCGAAGGCAAGACTCCTGAGATCGGAATCAAGCAGGCTCGCAGGCTGCTGAAATCCATCGATACTTCGTCCGTTGTGGGGCTACGCGACCGGGCAATTCTTGGGACTCTGATCTACTCCGCCGTTCGCGTCGGGGCAGTGGCCGCTCTGAAACGTTCTGACTTCTACGATTTGGGTTCCCAGCACTGTCTGCGTTTCCACGAGAAGGGCGGCAAGTCACGAGAGATTCCGTGTCGCCACGACTTACAACAGTTTCTGCTTCAGTACCTCGATGCTGCCAGCATCGACGAGCAGAAGTCCGTCTTGTTCCTCACCGCTTTCGGGCGGACGAAGACACTCACTAAACGAGGCATGACCTCGGGGGACATCGCTCGCATGATGAAACGACGCTGTCGACAGATTCATTTGCCGCCACGCTTCTCCCCTCACTCATTTCGTGTGACAACGATCACTGATCTGCTCACCCAAGGCGTTCCACTCGAAGACGTTCAACAGCTTGCCGGTCATGCCGATCCAAGAACCACTCGCCTCTACGACCGACGACAACGGAAAGTGACTCGCAACATTGTGGAGAGAATTTCAGTCTGACGAGAACCAACTGTGCAATTTGCAATGCTTCGCTAGAACCCGTATTTTTCTTGACGTAGCCGGAACGCGTCCTTGCCACCCTCCATTACCAACGTGATTTCCTGCCGAATCTCTTCGATATCAATCGCTCCCTCACACTTGATTCTTCCCGAGGATTGATCACTGGTCTTTCGATAATCACAACAGACAACGAGATCCGCATCACCGTTGACGACTATGTTTGCGTTGTGACTAGAAAAGATCACTTGCCGATGAGTCTTCGCCTTCCAGATATCTTGCACGATTTCCAATATGACTTGATTGTCCAAGTCTTCTTCCGGCTGGTCTATGATTAACGGAGGGCCGTCTTGCCCCAGAAGCACACGGAGTAACGCAGTTGCTTGCTGCCCTGCCGATGCTGATGCAAACGGAATGTAATCTTCTTCCCTTTGTTCGTATTCAAAGATGGGGATCTCAGACAATTCCACAAGGGAAAGGTCCAGCCAATCGTCAAGTGAAACTTTGCGAACCAATTTCTCCAAATCAGCGTTTCCAAAATCCGCTTCACGGAGCCTCTCGCAGTCAGGTAAAGCCAAATCGCCGTCATCTTCCTTGGGCAGCTTTGCCAATGCTTCTAACTCAGAAAGAATCTCGTCCCATTCTTTCACCGAATCGGGCGATTCCGCAATCTGCATACACAGTGATTCGATTTTCTTTGATCGAATACGAGTTCCGGAGATTATTCCCTCCAGTTTTTCACGCACCGCGTCCACTCCCGAGCCTCTTTTCAAGCGAGCACGGATTCGTTTCCCAGAAAGTGCGGTGAGTTCTTCGCATTTTGTTGACAAGAGTTCCGCACGTGCGCGAAACAGCTCAACCCATTTTATCCTCGCTTCTGTGTATTTCGTTTCGGGTGTTCCACACTTTGCGAGTTCGCTTTGCTTTCCGTTTATCGATAGCCTCACCTGCTTAGTCCGATCCTCGACTTCCTTTATCTGAGCAAGCAGTTTTTGCTGCGATGAGGCCTTCTGTTTCGCACCTTCGTATTTCGCTTCATGTTCGTCCGATGCAGACGTCCAAGTAGCGATGTGCTTCTCAACCGGTGTGAGCAAATTACTTTCGGGTACGATGTCCTTAGAAAGAGCGGCAAGTCGTGCTCGCACTTGATCGGCAAGTGTGACCATTGCCTGCTCTGTTTTCTTGATTAGGGATGCGTTTGGAAGATCGTCGGCTACTTCTGGTCGATCAGGCAATGGAGCAACGGTGTCAGATGCTTCGCTGATTACCTCTCTTATTCGTTGAATGTTCTGCTGCCAATTGGAAACAAACTGTCCCTCCTGAACAAAAGAGTCGTGCGCCGCAAGTATCTTCTGATCCTCGTCATTGAGTCCCTTTAATTGGCCACGCAAGGATTTCTCCTGTTTCGCGAGCGAATCCAACTCAAGCGTTTCTCGTTCAATCTGGCGTTCCAACTCAGTCTTCGCTCGCAACGCCCCGTAGTGTTTTCGGATGCCTGCCCTGAATTTCGTTTCTTCGTCATCAAAAACATCCAGTTGCTTTTTTAGCGGGGATCGTATGAACCGTACGAGTTCATCAGTGCGGACTCCCACTGAGCTGAGTTGTTTTTGGCTGTATGCCTGTAATGGGAGCAGAGTGCGAATTTCCTCTTCGGTACGCTCACCAAACTCGCCATCTCCAATCTTCAACGAGACTTTTCCATCTTGGGCACGACGCCTAACGATATGGGGAACGCCGTTTACTTGCACGGAAATCGCGACGGTGGCATCCAGAGGCACGAGTGTTCGGGCAATGAGGTTGCTGCGTTTTGCCTGAAAATCAGGCAATTCATCTTCGTCGGAAAACGACGGTGGCTGATCGCACAAACCCCACCGCAAGTACTCAAGAACGGTTGACTTGCCTGTGCCACGACCGCCAATCAGACAGTTGTATTGTGTGTTCAGATCGAGATTGATTGGCCCCATGAACTTACTTTGATTGACTTCAATTGACGAAACCCACAATGCCGGAAGTTCTGGTTCCTCATGTGCGATACGTGTCTCTTTTGCCAGACAAGCTTGGCGAATTGCTTCCGCCGTTGGTTCGGCCCACTTGACCCACGTTGAATGAATCCCCAGTTCAGTAAAGTTGCCACACCGATTGTCCGACGTTGCAAGCACTCCGATTGACTTGAAGCCGTAGTTCCGGTCTTTACCATCCGTAATGTGTTTTTTGTTCCCAAGTTTTGTGATCGGGCCATCAACGTATCCACCAATACATGGCATATCGCTGTAATGAGCCTGAAAACTCGTGCGAAGCAATGTCTTATGACCTCCGTCGCCGACATTCGGCAGGATGATATACCGTCCTTTGATGTGATCCTGTTTGTCGAGCATTTCGTGCATCTCAATCAAGCTTCGCAATTGCGTTTGCGCGACTGTCTGCGGGCATTGCAGATCGTTCTTGTCTGTGATCGGTATTGCCAACGCTGTGCAAACTGTCCCAAGCATCGAAGGTGGGAACTCAGAGTCAAGAATCAATAACACTTGGCAAGGCAACGACAGAGTAATTTCCATGCCGGGAAACACGGTTAGCTTGCAAGCATCCGGCACTGGAGCACCCTCGTCATCGACTTCGTTGCTCGCCGCTTCTTTTATGTACTCGAAGTACGCAAGGTCGTGATGATCGGTGATCGCAACAGCCTGTAGTCCTTTCGACCGGCAGTCTCGTACCAATTCTTCAGCAAACGTCTTTCGTTCAGCGTCATCTTGTGGAACGGCGCCAGACCACTGCTTGTCACGTGGTGTGTGCACCTGAAAATCACACCGATGAAAATGAGCACCCTTATCCATTCCGTTCTCTCTTTTTGTGTTAGACAACCTCGACCCAACCCACCAAACGAGCGTCGTAGCCTCGGTTTTTGGAGAGGGAGCCTCGGTGGATTAGTTCTCGTTGAATCATTGGTTCCAGTGTTTCCGTCAGCAGGGTGATTTGTGGCTCTGCGGTTGTTGGCACTGGTTCAAGTTGGAACAGCCTGTCGGCTTGCTTTTCCCATGAGGGGATTCGCTGGCCATCTGAGTCCACGGCGAGTGTGAGGATATGGTTTCGTGTTTCACTTCGCTCGCCTTGAGTCGTCACTCTCCAAATCGAAAGCACGCCGGTGCGGCCATCATCTGAGCGAACTCGAATTCCGATCTGTTCATCGGGCAAACTGCGAAAGCGTTGCATGTACTGTTCAACCAGCGGATGATCGAGACCAAGCAGGTCGATATTCTCTTTCTCGATGGATGTGTCCCGATCGGTCGTGAATCTCAATTGCTCTCTGCTATTTGAGTCAGAAATGACAAACGTGCCATCCTTGTCAACGTGGAACTTCTGACCGTCATCTTCGGCGGTGGTGCGGACGAAACGGACGATCTCGTCCATGCCTTCGGACGTATCCGAAAATGGCTGATAGTCGTCGAGCGAAAAGCCATCGAGGTCTTGGAACAGTTCGTAGACGACGTTCCTTGCCTCCGAAGCGTTCGAGAGTGCTTGTTCGAGTTCGAGTCGGGTTCGCTGGAGTTCCGGGTCGGAAATCGCTTGTGCGTAAAGACTCTCGTAGCTCAACCGCTCGGAGAGTTGGCCAAGGATTTGCGACCGGAGGTCTTCAGCGACTTCGCCATGTTCATCGACCTTTCCCAACGCTCTCGCAATTTCCGTCAGCTTGTCATCGAGTAGCAGGAAGATTTTCCCTTCGATGGTGTCGGAAAGAACGAGGTTATAGACCTGAGCCGTGTGCTTCTGTCCGTAGCGATGGATGCGACCAATTCGCTGTTCCAAGTCCATCGGGTTCCATGGCAAATCGAAGTTGAACAACACGCGAGCATGTTGCAGGTTGATCCCTTCACGACCAGCAGCCGTGCAGATCATGACTCGTGGGCCGGTCGGCTGTTTGAACCGTTTTTCAGCCGCCAGTTTCGTTCCGTGGTCACCTCCTTTCAGCACAACCACACCTTGACCGGGATACGCTTTCTCAATCTCTTCGCCCAACATTTCCACGCTGCCAAGGTAGGTGGCAAAGATGACAACTCGTTCTTTCGAGTCCTGTTGCCAGAGCGTCCCGAGGGCTTTGATGAGATTTTGAACCTTCGTCTCGGTTTCATGCGGGAACTTGGTCAATAGATCGCGTATGCGTAGCCGTTCTTCGGGCAAGGCAAGTTCCACAGCAATAACCGCAGAATCTTCCGATGCGGCTGTCATCATCTCTGACGAGAATTCGCTGGAGAGCATCGCCAGATCATCATCGTCCATCTTCTTGACGATTCGCCGTTTGAGATCCGCCAGAATGCGTTCGGCTTCAATCTGCCCAAGACGGTCGTCCGAAAGGTGATACTCATTTGTGATCAACTGGCGTGATTCTGCGAAGGCGGTGTCACGGGCGTCGATGTCGAGCTTGCTGTCGTGCATCAACCCCTCTTGCACCGTCAAGGCGATTAGGCGACGACGCAATGTTCGATGAACGGCGGCAAAACTGGATGCTGCGATCTTCTGAAAGATCGTCATCACGAAACCGAGTGCCCGTCCTTTGTTGCCTTGCTTCTTGGCGAGAGCAAAACCGTCCATCAAGTAGACGCTCAGTTCGTTGTAGAATTCCCGTTCTTCTTCCGACATCACGAACGACTCGGTGTGAACGCTTCGTCGAGCGAACAATGTCGAGCCATCCGGTCGGCAGGCGTCGGCTTTCGTGCGACGGTAAATGACCGAATTCAGCCGATGACGGTTTTCGAGCATATCATCCGGGCTGGAAAACATCGTCGGATCAAGCAACTTCATCAGCATGTAGAACCGGTAGTGGTCTCCTTGGTGTGGAGTGGCCGAAAGCAGAATCAAGTCTCGGCTGTGATCCTTCAGCGATTCGGCCAGCCGGTAGTTGTCGGTCTTCTTTGTCTTGCTGCCTGATCGTGACGCCGTGAGGTGCTGAGCTTCATCAAATACGACCAGATCCCACATCGGTGCATCCAGCAACCGTTTGACTCTTGTTCTTCGCTTGAGTGTATCGACGCTGGCAATCAAACGATCGTGCTTGGCAAAGGCGTTTGATTTGCGGTCGGTCACATCGCCCTGACTGCCGAAGACTTCAAAATTGAGATTGAATACCTCGTTCAACTCTCGATGCCAATTGTTGACCAGACCAGCGGGGACAACCATCAACGCTCGTTTGAGTTCGCCTCGGCTGGCAAGTTCTCGCAGTATCAACGCCGTTTCGATCGTCTTGCCCAGGCCGACTTCATCGGCGATCAAATAGCGTCGTGGAGAAGCAGTCGCAATGCGATGCGTCAGCACCACTTGATGCGGCAATAGGTCGATTTTGGCCGACGTCAAAGCCGCTGCACTTTCGATGAGCGGCAAAGCATGAGCTTGGTAGGCCAGCCATGCTCGACGGTTGCGTTGTTCGCTGGAATCGACGTGACGAACGACTTGCTCCGATCGACTGAGGATCGGTGTCAGTGAGACGACTGGCACCTGCCGTTCGCCGTCGCTAAAGAACGCTCGCAGAAACCCGTCGGTTGCGGCATCAACGACCACGCCTTCACCAAATTCGGTGTGGCGGATGCGTTGTCCGGGTTCGAGGGTTTGCTGGGTCGTCATGTCAGAATCGCTATTCAGGAAATCCTTGGGTGGTACAGGCCGAGCTTGTTGCCTTTGGTGTCGTGAATCTCTTTCAGGTCGTGTTGTGCTCCATTAAACAGGCAATGGCTCAGAGGAATCTGCTGTCCTTTGTGTTCACCGCCGCAATGCCAATGCCACGCGTTCTCGCTGGTGCGGTATTGCAGGCGATCGGGTTCAACCAACCAGAAGACCAACGCAGCCTGACCACCACCGCCAGCGACTTCTCGCTGATAGTCGATGATCGCCGGGTAAATCTTTGCTTCGAGCCACTCCGTTGCTTCTTCCGGTGGCAAAGCGTCGATGCAGCCTTCGAGACCCGCGACAACAAGAACCACTTCATTGACAAGCGGCAGATCGTCATCGGGCCAACCCGCTTCGCAGAATTGCCGAAACTGTCGGATGCTGATGACCTGTGACGGCTGACAGAGCTTGTTCAGCTCGTTGGCGTCCCACAGCAGTGAAATACCGCGTCGTGTCCACAGGTCGTCGTTGATGAGAGGAGCGTTCATTGTTTTCATGCGTCTCCGTCAATATCAAAAAGCGAAAGCTGGGCTTCTGCTTTTGGTTTGTTCTTGGTCAGCCATGACGAGTAAATCTTTTTGGCAAGGCGAGCGGCGTTTTTCATGTCGGGGTCGCTGCCGTGTTTGCCGAACCAGTCGAGTAGATCGTTAATGGCGGGATGAGCGACGAAGCTGCCACTGTTGAGTGTGTCGCTTACCTTGATGCCGCTGTCGTCGTAGCAGGCACCGATCAGGAAGTAGGTTTGATCGAAGTCGCGGGACATTCCCTTGCGATGTTTGCCCTTCCACTGCTGTGCCCATTCGCGGGACACCGCGTCGGTGACCGTGAACACCTTCTTCGTTTCGGTACACCAGCCACGTTCCAAGAACTCCGACGGTGAAACGCCGGTGCCACGCAGATACTTCTGCATCTGGTCTCGTTCGAGACTGCTATTGTCGGCGAACAGGCGAAGGAATTGCCGCGTGTACGGCTCAGCGAGTACGGGTGGAGCGTCAGCCGTCGTATCGCTTTCGTCGTCGAGCAACTGGTTGATACCGACGAGGGCGTCTTTGACAGTGAAGTCTTCCTCTCGGCCTTTTTCGATGTACACCTGTTTTTCGATGTACACCTTGCCGTAATGGCGTGAAAAGTATTCGAGAGCTTTACCACGGCGAATCACTTGCAGGTCAGCTTCTCCGAGACCTTCGTCTTGGTGTTGCTCGATGATTTCCTGAAGCTGGCGAACGTCCTTCATGATCTGCCGACGCAGGCGTGCCCAACTGATTGATTCAGGCTCGTCGAGCCGTTTGCGACAAACATGAACGATGTCGAACTCGATTTGCTGCGATCCAAATGTCCCCGGTTTTGCCCCTTCTCCTTTCGTTTCGTCACTGCGTATCGGATAAGCAGCTTCGAGGTAGAACCCGGCTTGAAAGAGACTCTCAAGAACCGCAACCCACGGCTCGTCTTCACTGTGGTGAAATGTGAAAGCCAAGACACCGGCGGGCTTTAGAGTCCGAAATGCTTCTCGCCAGCATTCGGTCAGAATCTTTTGGTAAAATGCATCTGCGTCATCGTGACGTGATCTATTCGCGACGGCTTCCAACACCTTGGGAGTGTATTCCGGTCCGAAGATATCTGGATACGTGTCTTTCAGAAGCGAGTCGAAGCCACACGTGCAAGAAGTGCAGACGCAGTTCTGAATAGTGGAGTAAGCCGCCAAACGGAGGATCGGTGATTACCAAATCCAGAGTTTCATCTGCGATGGTCTTCAAATCTGAAGACGAACGGCAATCAATGCTTCTTGCTTCCAATACAGGATCATTGGTCGAAGCTTTTTCGCTCTTGCCTTTGACGCTTCCGTCCAATTCAGGGTGCGAAGAAACAAGATCGTCATTTGCGACTAAATCCCAAGGTGATTGGCACCACTCAAGACCGGACAGAAGGTTAGCTTTGCACGATTCCCAGTTCCCTCTTCCAAGGTTGGAAAAAACAGAGTTCTCAGCGACGGTGGCTTTTGGATGAAAATTGCTGTTTGAAAACATCGGCTCCGGTGTATCTCGTGCGCTGTTCCAAATACAGAACATTGTTTGATTGCGCAGATACTGTTGAAATGCTCCCAGCGCTAATTCCGCTGCCGCACTGGCTCTGGTTGCATTCGTTGCTATTGACCGAAGCAACTGTGAGTGAACCAACAACTGGCGAGGATTAAACATCGTCCACCAATGCGTGTATCCGTGATTAGGGATTCCGCCGTTGTTCATATGCGTCATGAATCCATAAGGCAGTTCACTTTTCGGCCAAAACCCTGCAAGGTCCGCTTCACGACGTCCCATCCATTCTGCGTTGGATGCGTCAAATTTGGAAGCAATCGGGAGTGCAAAGAAGCGGCCCCCGTATGGAACTTTCTCGCCATCACATGAAGGGCAATATCCTTGAATCGCATATGCGCTCGTCGGTCCTGACTTTCCTGAAGCCTTTATTGACGTAAGTACATCCTGATCTCGACCACATGTCCGTTCTTGACACTTGAACTTAGACTTTCCCGGTACCGTTCCACCTTTCTTGTCGGTGACGGTTTCTTCGTCTGTGTCTGGGCAGGCAATCGTCTCTGGCAGTCTGCCCCGGACCTCGATCAGCTTAAGATTCTTCGCCCGCTCCGCGTTCCATGCCGCGGTTGCTTCGGGCGTATCCGTCACGCTTCCGCCAAACCAGTTGCCGTCGACATCTTTCCCCGGCGATCCTTTTAGCCAGTCAGGATGCACCAATAGTGTGAAATCAATTTTCTTGTTCTTCGCCTTGCCCAGTGAAACTGAGTTGCCGTCGTTGGCTGCCTTTTGATCCTGATGATTGTGGTCACAGTGTGGACAGGCAAAGTTTCCTTCGCCATCCATCACGGCATGGGGCTTCTCTGTTTCGGCAACAACGAGCATCGCTGCCGGAGCCATGCGAGCTTCTTTTTGTTCAATGTCAAATTTTTGGCCACACGATTTGCATTCACGATCTCCCCACGCTTTCACGGTTAGTGCCTTTACCGAGACAATCGGACTCGACATGATTGGCGTCCGGTGATTGCACTCGGATGTTTGACAGGGACCATGCTTCGCCCAGAACGTGTAAATGACTTCCGGTCCTGCGTATTCGTATTCGGGGCGTTGCTCGGGTGTCAGCGATAACGGATCGAACTCCTCCCCCATCACTTCCCCCGTCGGCTTGTGTGTCCACCTACCCTTGTGTCCGCGAGGACAATCGCAGGCGTAGAACGGCATGATCTGAGGTTTGATCTCGGCTTCAATTTCGTCGAAAAGCCCCTGCACTTCCTCTGGGTCTACCTGAGCCAGCTCATTCTTGACGATCAGCCACGCAACCGGATTGAGGTCGTTGCCGTACATCTGCATTCCCAGACGACTGCCCTCGACGACCGTCGTACCGCCGCCCATGAAGATGTCGGCCACTTTCAGCTTGCGAAACGCTTCGTTCTTCTGGTGGTTGCCGTAGTACGAATCCCAAACCAGCTTGGCCGCTTCGGCGGGATCGTCAGGAGCCTTGGTAGCGGCTGCGATGAGCATTGCCCGAAAGACGCTCGACCGCCTGCGTGCCCACCACTTCGACATTTGATAGATCGGCTTGCCCGCGTTTCCCTCGATGACAGCGACGTGATTGATCGGGAGAATCGGAAAATCAACTTCGAGGCAGGTCTTGGGGCGATTCGGATCGGAGAAATCAACGGACTTCAAGTGCAGTTCCTTCCCAGCACCAACCGCCTCGGCGACGGCTTCTTTCAGAAGTTCTGCTTTTGTCTTTTTCTTAACCTTGGCCATCTATTTGTCGTTTCCTTCCAAGCCGAGCGTGTCTGGTTTCTTGACGGCCTTTTTGTCTTCCGAAGCCAGTCGGCGTTCCACTTTTTTCAAGTCTTCAGCGGGCGGCAGTTCTTCCGGACGGATACCGCGTCCGAGAAGCGTTTGCCGGACGGCACGGTTGTTGGTGATGTGTTCAGCCGAAATCGACCGTTCACTATCAAGCTGGTTCTTGCGAGCGTTGTGAATGGTGATCTCGGTGGCGAAGTCTTTTGCTTTGAGGATGATCGTTGGAGCGAAATCGGCGAGCGGTCGTTTGACTGGCACTTTCCAATGCGACTTCATGGCTTGGGTTGATTTGCCAAACAACGCCTGATCACCCTTGCTGCGAATCAGGCCAAAGTTCTTGCTGCTTCCGGTCTGCTGGTAGATGACCGAGGAGAGTTCCTTTTCCGTATCCGTCAACTTCTTCCGAGCGGAAACCCGTTCTGATTCCAGCAATCGCTTTTCGATCAATTCGGCTTTTCGCGTCTGGAGAGCGAAGTAGGTTTGAGCAAACGCTATCGGCTCCTTCCTCGGATCGCCATTTTGGGCGATCAGATAACAGGCATAGCGAGTGAGCATGATGTCGTCGATTTCTCGGGAGCCACCCGAGCCGATGTCGACCATTTTGTTGACGTCAACAAAATGGTCTAAAATGCTCTGTTCAGAGACTTCGCAGGCCGTTTTTGCCTTGGAAATGACGGTGTTGAAATTCCGCCATTCCGAGTAGCCCAACAGATGCTGTAGGTCTCTGGCCAGCCAGAATTCGATGCCGCCCTCAGTCTCCTGAGCGTGGGACTCGAAGGTTCCGGTGAGCGTGATTACGATTTCATGTTCCATTGTCTCTCAATCCTATTTTGACAGCTCGATGAATGGGACGAATACTTCGAGCAGCGACAAGCCGCCATGATGCAGCGTCGGGTATCCTCCGGCACTCTTCCATTTCCGGCGACCGAGCACATACCGATGCGAGCCGTGGTCGGTGGTTAGTCGCAAATCCATCGGCGGTACCCACGGACTTTCTGGCGATTCGCCTTCGTCGTTGTTCTTGTCCACCGCCGTGCGGCCACTCTTGAAGAGCTTCTTCATGTGGTTGACCTGATCCCTGTCCACGAGGTCGGGGAACAGACCGCAAGCCGCGTAACCGTGGTCGCTGGTGATGATCAGCCGCCGTCCGGTCGCCAATCGCTCGACGAACAACCAGAAGTCGTCAGACGTGAGGTGTTCGTGTGTTTCTTTTGCGAGCTTGTGTAAACCACCGCCCGCACCGGAAAGGTCGTGCAACCGTTCATCGGGCCAGTGATGCCAAAAGACAAAGTCCGTTTGATGCCCAACCAGATCGATGCAATCTTTCCAATTCAGATTGGAAGACTCAGTCCCAGCACCCGACAATTTGTGGGCACCGCCCGCACCATCGTTTTCCAAAGCCGATCGTTGGGAAAATCCGAGAGCCTTGGCAAAGGGAGTCGTTTCGCAAGGTAGCTCGGAAGCACGCGGGCCAGCGTCGTGGATCGTGTAGCCTCGTTCTTTCGCCTGTTCGAGTAGCCAAGGTGTTTCTCGAAGAGAGACTCCATCAAGAATCAGCACCGCTTTGCCGTTCTGAATGCGGCTCCAGAATTCGATAACGCTTTGACTGGTTTTGGGAACGCTGGTTTCAAACTGCTTCCACAAGTCCCAGCATGAGCCGGAAAGCGTGTTTTCGAGTTCAGAAATTCCGCGATCCCGTTTGACCATTTCCGCATCGGCAACAGCGGGGGCGATCGGTGCAGAGAATGTCTGCCAGAGGTGATCAGCAATATCCGCCCACGCCTGTTTGGGCGGACTGCTGGTGAGTGATTCAAGGAGATCAGCGGTGAATGATGACATTAGCTGCCTTTCTCCGTTGAAGTGTTCTCTTCTTTCTCAAGATCCAATCCGTAGGTCACGCCATCGGGCAGATGCTTGATAAGTGACTGAAGCTGTGCTCCGGTCATCTTGCCGACTTTCAGATTCACATTGGTGACGCTGGTGGCCGGGCCAATGCCCCACGATTCCACTTGTCCCAATAGATTCAAACCGGAAGTCGCAGGTGCTGTGCAAGCCTTTGTGGACGCTGCGGATTCGCTTGATCCTCCGAACAGATTGCCAGCAACACCGTCGCCGGTTGATACTCCGCCGGGCGATGTGTCGTCCGGGTTCTCGTGAACTTGCTGCGTGCCGCCAGATTCACTACCGCCAAATAGTCCACCTTCGATCTCATTGCCCGTTGCCTCAACTGTTGTGCCACCACTGACCGAAACGGCATCGGGAAGCAGCATGATTGTCTCTTCGAGATGTTTACCGGTGCCGAGCTTGCCTTTCATCCGATGCCATGCGGCATCTGCATCTTCCCCCGGCTTCGCTTGCAGCAAATCGCTTCCACGCACATTGACGGCAATTTGCCCTTCGGCACACATCCGAATCACTCGCTCCTTGACAGCAATCTCGCCCAGCCAAGGAATGCAGGGTTTGCCACCCGGTCGTGGTTCTTGCAGGTCTTTGAGCAGCTTGCCAACCGATTCTGATTTCCCGGCAAGCATCAGGGTGTATTCCTCAAACTCCTCGGGGATGAAGACTTCTTCTCGCATGATGCGATCGACAGCATCGGGAATCTGGCTGCCCTGAGCGTCATGTTTCGATTCCTCGAACAGACACTTGGCGGGTTCGGCGTAGTTCCATTCTCCAAGCACCGCGAAACGGTCAAAGCGACTCTTGAGTTTGGGGATCAACTCGTCTCTGCGGAAAGAACGTTCGAGTTCGCCGTAGACTTTCTCCGTCGCCTTCCATTGCATAGCCAGATAGACCGCCCGAGCCAAGACGATCAGTTCCTTGTCGAAATAGACGTTACCAGATCCTTTTTGAGGCAGGAGGAACCGAATGGTGTTGCGCCGTTCCTGCATGTGATCCGCGAGCCATTTGCCGAGTACCGCTTCGAGCTTGTCGGGGTAATCGGGTACGACAACGAGCGGCATCCTTCCATCCCACGTCTTGGGCTGTTCTTTCTCATCGAACTCCGACCACGGATCGATTTGCCATTTCTTTTTGAGAACGACAACACGGTGCTTCTGAGAAACGTCTTCTGCACCGCCAATGACAGAGCGAATCTCCTTCGCTAAGTGTTCGATGTCTTCCCCATTCGGGAAGAGCTTGTCGTTCTTGGCATGGGCAAGCAGCTTTGAACGGGCGTTCTCCTCTCGCTTGAAGACAAGGCGGCTGCCGACCTGATGAATGTTGAAACTGTTATCGACGATGGTCGCCAACTCGACTTCAAACTGATTGTCATCAACTGGCTTCGTTCCGGTAATGTCGATTTGAATATCCGTTGGCTCCGCTCCGGCCATTTGGTCAACAGTGAGAGACCGTAGCCAAAGGGAACTGATAATTTCTTCGGCGTGCGGAATTGCCGTCTTGGCGTTTGGGACGGCGTCTTCAACGGCCTGCAAATTTCGCTGTGCCCGCTCGCGTAGGTCTTTGTGCAACTGGTTGGCAACCGAATCAAGTAACGATGCGACTCCGCTGTTCTCATTGGTCAGCGAGAAGTCTGCCGCCGTGATGATTGGGTCATTGGCGTCGTGTGTTTTGAATAGATCAACGAGAATCTTGATCAAATCACGAGTCTCTTGGGCATCGGTCGCGATAAGTACCTGATCGTCGAGCAGCTTCAACAAGTGTGGAGCGTATGGCCAAGACTCGGTGAAGTCCTCTGTTTGCTTATCCTGTTCCTGCGACGGAGTTTTGCGAAGTCGAAAATACTCGCTGACATGCGGCTCGGTTGCCTTGGCGATGTCCGCCGTGGGCACCTGCATCCGATTCTCAAAGATGCGGTAAAGCAAAAGCCGCTGTCGGTCTCGCTTGGCATACGGGCCTTTGAAATCGACATCAACCGGATTGACTCGGCGAATCTGCTGGTAGGCGTCCGAGTTTCCTTCTCTCACTGAAACAACGAGCACAAGAATCTCAGGGTTCTTTTGGGCGATCTCGGAAAGGATCTGAATGAAGTTAAACGCCCAATTGCGAGACTTCTGTTTCGCGTTGTTACTCAGTCCCTCGAACCATGTCTGGAATTCATCGAGAATCAAAACGGTCGGCTGTTCCGTAAACATTTCCATCATCAGGTCGTAGCTGGGCACGTCAGTTTTCTTGTCGCCCATGCCAGACCATTTGGCTTCATACCACTGGCCCTTGGGATGAAGCTGAAAAAGAATGTCCCAAAGAAACTTGTGCCGCTGGAGATGGAGACTCTCCGCAATGACGTGGCAGTCACCACGCAGCTTGAGATTGGCAATCTGCGGATTCTTCAGATGATCTGCCCATTCGTTTAACCACGCTTTTCCCGCATCGACGTCTTGGCACAAATGATAGAGGGCCGCCATCAAGTGCGACTTACCCTGACCACGCGAACCGAGCAGCACAACTGGTCGAGATTCCCCTTGCTGGGTAGCTTCGATGGTCTTCAACAGATCATGGGATGGGTAGGTAATCTTGAGGAAGTCAGTAGCGGCAACATCGAGCGCACCGGTGCCCGATCGATTCTTGAAATCGACAGTCGTCCCCTTGAGACGCCTGCCTCTGAATTCCTCGCGAAGTTGAAGTCCCAACATGGATGTTGCCTTGTAACAGTTCCTAATAAACTCAGTTTGAACCAATGGCGGTGTTTCTCGGAAATGCTTTGCTCGACGTAAAACACGGCCTGTTGACTCTTGAGTGCAACCACTTTACGATGTTTGCATCCATCGAGCAAGCAGGCGATCAGTATGACCTTCGGCCAAAAAGTCCGTGAACTCCGTCAGGCAAAGCAGCTTACGCTGAGAGACCTTGCAGCGAAGGTCGGTGTCGGCTTCACGTACCTGTCGAAGATCGAAAATCACAAATTGGAAGACGGTCATGGCCCATCCGAAAAGCTGATTCACAAGCTGGCTACCGAACTGGATGCCAGCGAGACTGAACTGCTGCTACTTGCCGAGAAGGTTCCTGAACCGATTCGCAAACGGTTCAGCGAACGCCCCGAGATTTTCATGAAGTTGGCCAGCATGGACGATGCCACGCTCAATGATTTGATGCGAACCGTCGACCGTGACTGATGTCCGATCTTCTCAGGGCGAATTGAGACCACGCCGATGTTTTTTGTTTCAGGGCGTTTCCCTACGGGCCGGGGAGCTTCGGGCTTCGCTATACGCTCGGTCCTACGGACTGCTTCGCCCCCTGCGCATCCCTAACGCGGGCAGTGGACGTCAGTAGCCGCTCAGTCGAATGACCGCTTCTTGAATCTCACCATGAAGTCCAAACGCTTCTCATCACGAAGAAAGCGTAGATTCCAAATCCCCACACAATCAGAATAGGCTTCTGCATCGCCAGTACGGCGGCGATGAGGTAGAAGAAAACGAACGCGGCTGATGTCATGCGACCTCCTTGATGTTGTTTGATGGTTGAGAAAACGGCTGTGTAATCTTTCGACGCAGCGAGAGACTGGAAACCGGGATCTTCTCAAAGCCAGCCTGCTTGCGGGCATGATTGACCGCACGGTGAATGTTCAGAATCTGCCGTCGAATCGGTGCGTAACGGGCAAAGGGAATCCTGCGGAAATCCTCGATCACTGTGGCAGCCTTCCGATGCTTTGCCCGCATGACGAAATACGTCTTGAGTTGGCTGTACGTTGTTGGATCGATTCTGACACAGGCGTGCCATTTCGGTGATCCGCCACCGCTGGGTGTTACACCGCCGCGTCGATAGCTGATGGAGTAGCCTTCAAAACGAATCGGATGCCTGCGGCAATCGCGAATCTGCTCCTGCGATTTGAATGGGTGATGTCCTTCGGTTGCGAGCAGCAAGAACCAGTTCTCGCAGCGGATGTACTGCATGTTCGCGAGGCCCTTCGCTTTGCGGGTGGCTCGCTGACGTTCCGACAGGTCGATTCCGTATTTGGCAACGAGTTTCCGGTCGAGTGATTCAGGGTCTTTGCCCTGCGAAAGTCTTCCGCTGACGTACCACCAGTATCCGTGTCGCAGGTAACTGACAGCAACCTGTTGAACGAGTCCTTCCGGGCTACTGGCAACGCATCGGTATCTCATGCCGTTGACTCAAGCACGCCTTGCTTTAGGTGACAAGTAGTTTCTTCACTCGGTCACGAAAGCAAGAAGAATGTGGGATTGATTTTGGCCAATCCCACGAAGCCATTCGCAAATCCTTGAAAGCCATGAGTAGACTGCAATTTCAGTCGAATGATGTGCGGATAGCACTGCTTTCGTCAGTGTACCCGCACAATACATATTACCCACGGTCGCATAACCTCAGCCGAACAGCCCCAAGTGCGTGGACGCACTCCGGGTGTTCGTCGTCAGTCTGCCGCCAAAAGTGGTCACTCTCCCGAGTCACCACCGTCGACCACATGCTGCCTGCCAAGGACTAAGCCGCACCAATTGCTTGGTGTGACTACTGCAAATCTCCAAACGGGATGGACAACCGAAGTTGTCGCTAAACCCCTCAGTCCTTTCGTTACTGCTCAGTTCGGGACATCACTCCCAAACACAGACGGGATGCGACTGCCTTGCCACACACGAAACCATCACCTTGGACGGGTGCGATTCGTGACCAGTCCTTCGACTGATTCACCGCACGTGCTTCCGCACGTTTCCTACTCAGACCACTCTCCCTCACTACGGCACACACGATACTGGCAAACAAAACCAGACCGATGTCCAGTGACCAAACTGGACCGCCGAAGAGCCAAGCCTTCGGACGCCGCAGCGATTCCTGCGTTAGTATCGACCTTCGACTTCGAGTTCACGTTGCTAGGGCGTATTATCGCCCGGTCCGTTCAGGTGTTAGCCGCCTTCCGGCAGACCACACTTTCTCAGTGAATTGCCAATGGCAATCGCACCGAATTTCCCCCTACGAAAGCAGAAGCTTGGGGTATCGTCCCTGAACGGCTTTTCGCGATTCGGCACCGTCTCCTCGAAATCTCACTGGCAAGCCCTCTCGTTCGTAATTGATTGGGCCTTTCATGGTTGAGCTTTTCACCGCCGGGTGTTTAACCCAGTCGCCGAGATAGTCATCCCGGTGTTTGCTGTCGCCAACAAACAGCTCCCCACGCCAGCCGCGTTGAACGAACTCACATTGCTGCAAGCCCAGACCCCACGGACGGGATTCTCTGCGCCGAAGCACAGACCACCCGCTTTGACCTTTGACAAACAGTCAAAGGCGAAACCAGAAATTGGTTTCATCGACACGGCCTCATCGTGCAAGCACGATGAGGTATTTCCGCATCGCCCACTTTTTGCTCCAGCGGCCTGAGTCCAGCCGCGAGCCACGCATTGGATAGAACGGCGGGATTACTCCGAACGTACCTTACTTCCATACGAAGGAAGCAAGGCTGCTCGGGATTACTCCGACGAGCCTCCATTGAACTGGACAAGCCACTCTCATGGCATCCAGCTCGAAGGGTCAGCGCGAGGAAGGTTGGCAAACCTTCGGTCCTTATCCTCGGTTGATGAAACCAAGATTCCCGGACCCGCTGCACCCGTTTGGAGAGATCAGCTCAAATCGCCCTTATCCCCGGTTGGAATACCGGTCTTCGGGCGAATGCGTTTGCTTGAGCATGACGACCGGCAGATTTCTCTGCCTACATTATTTAGCGTAATGATTCCGACCGAGTTTGTCACGAACTTCTTTAAGTCACTTGAAGCGTGAGGGGACGTGTCGGCTGCGTCGGGTTTTCGGACGACAAATGCGTGTCGCTTGCGTCGGGTTTTCTGAAAATAACGTGTCGCTTGCGTCGGATTATTGTCGATCGCCTACGTCGATAAGTCCGTGAATTGACTGGAAAATCCGCGAGATTCGCAACCATTCAATTCACTGCCAAAGGTACTTGTACAAAGAGTACATGTACAACAAAGGAAATTGCCTTTTAAGTTTCGACGAATTTTTTCAGGAGGTCTGCTGCGCGTTCGGGCTTGTCAGAAGATAGTGACGCTGATCGTTCGGGACCGAAGACTTCATGGAGTAGTTTCGATAGAACCTGTTTGCCAGCTTCGGTCGGTTGCTGAGTGCGTTGTTCTTTTCGTTTTGCATCCTGCCACCAGTCCGGTGGAGTCCGCACACCCTTCGACGCCTGCTTCAGTGAGTCCGTCAGGAACGCCATCGGGCTGACTCGAAAATGTTGCGGCCCAAATTGCTCAATCGCAGCCTGCGTAATGTCGGTCCATTGAGCGACCAACTTACTGGGGTAAAGCTTGATGAGTCGCACTGCCGCAGGGTTTTCAAACCCAACAGCAAGCAGACCTTCCAGCATTGGAGAATCTTCAACACTAATTCGATTTATTTGCTCCGGCAAACGATTCAGGTATTCGCCACGTTCAAACGTAACCGAAAACCGACCGGGTTCCATTCTCTTGATCGACGAAGATGCAATCACTTCAGCGTCCTGCAACCTTTTCAGTGTACGGGCAACTTTGACCTTCATGTCATGTATAGCCAAACGGTTGGACAGTCCCAGCAAATCAACAGCCAGATGACGCAAATCCAAAACGGGTAGGCGACCTTTGCGGTAGCCGACCTTCAGGATGAACAACAGAAAACGTCGGGAAGCAGCGTCCAGCGAGCGGTACAGAGAAAGGTCGAACCGCATTCCGCCGCCAGTGGCATGGATAAGATCAAAGAACGTCGAGTCCCAGTTGATCGTCCATGAACGAGAGGACTTCGGATCAACCGGTAGTGAATAACTCAGGAATCCAAAGCTGACTTTGCGGTATTCACCGCGAGTTGCGTCGTAGCAAGCGTCGCTCAGGTAGTTCACTACCGATAATCGCTCCAAGGCTTGAGCGAACTGTTGATATTGCCGTCCACCACGACGTGAACCGGGATCAATGATTCCCATTTGCCTCAAGCACCAATGCGGCGTCGCGGTCAAAGAGCCGTCCACAGTTGGCTGAGCCAACGTCAGATTGAGCAATCCCCACAAGTAAAGTTCATCCACCGCCGACAGGCCCAGCGGTGCGAAGATTCGCACCTTGGCCGTTTTTCGCTGCCGCTTCGCATTGCTGTAATGGTATTCGACAGCGTGAACGAGGTTTTCGGTATTTGATGCCGCAAGCGGGCAGAGCGAATGCTCCACCAGAGATAGTTGGCCGACTCCGACCCTTCGTTTTGTTGCTTGCTTTAACACACTTAAAGCTATTAGCACGCAAAGCCCGCATTTGGAAATGACGAATTTGCTTGACGGATTGAGCATTTCCGTGGCACGGTTTCTCAAGCATTCACAACAACTTGAGGGAGAATTGCCAATGGCAATCGGGAACCAACAAACGACATCTATCTGTTTGATCAACCAAAAGGGTGGCTGCGGAAAGAGTTCAACCTGTTTTCATTTAGCAGGAGCGTTCGCCGCTTTGGGGCAACGAGTCCTACTCGTTGACGCCGATCCGCAGGGTTCAATCAGCCAAGCGTTTTTCGGATCAGATGCCGTTGAACAGATGCCCGCGTGGGAAACGCTGGCCGCATTGTTCGATGACCGCTGCAATCACATCGATCCGTATTCGTTGATTCGCGAAACGCATGTTGACGGAATCTCAGTGCTACCGGCGAATCAGCATCTAGCGGAATTTAACTCGCCATGCCCAGAGCGAGGCGGCGTGATGCAGTATGCACTGCGTGACTTCCTCGAACCGCTCTCATCGTTCGACGTCGTTCTCTTCGATTGTCCGCCTAACTTGTACCAATGCAGTTGGAACGCGATGATCGCGACGCAATATGTGTTGATACCGATTCCACCGGAAGATTTCGGAACTCAAGGAATCCCTGCCGTGCATCAGGCCGTCACCAACGCACGCATACTCAACCCATCATTGCGACGACTCGGCCATCTGATTACTCGTTCTGACCGCCGAATGCTGGTGCATCAAGAGTACGAATCGCGGTTGCGCGACCTCTACGGCGAACTGGTCTTGAATACAACGATTCCAGAACGCTCCGCGTTCAAAGTCGCCTTAGCCTGCCGACAGCCGGTGCAAATGCACGCCGTAAAATCGATGGCAGCCGCGAGAACACGGGAACTCGTTGATGAAATTATCGAAAGGATCAACAACAGAAAACTACACAAGGAGGCAGCATGAGCAGCACACGAAACTTGTTGAAGAAAGCAGACGCGAATTTGAAAGAGTCGATCGGCCTGCGTCCTGCGGAGTCTCGCCCGCAACTTAGCCCAGTCGCAATGGCAAAAGATATTGGGCGTCGAGCGAATCGGTCGTTCGGTCGAATCGAAATTGATCGAGTGCAACCCGACCCTGACCAGCCGCGTGTCGAATTCAATGCAGAAGCTCTCCAGAATCTTACCGACAGTATCCGCGAGAAAGGACAACTCGCACCGATTCGTGTTCGCTGGTCGGACCAACGGAACACATGGCTGATCATTTCAGGGGAACGACGTTGGCGAGCCTGCAAACAAGCTGGCCTGAAAATGATTGACTGCAACTTTCAGGAACAAGCATTGAGTGAGACTCAGATTCTCGAAGAACAACTCATCGAGAACTTGTTGCGAGTTGACCTGAAGCCGATCGAAGAAGCCGAATCGTTTCAAAAACTGATGAAGGTCAATCACTGGACCGGCAAAGAACTGGCAGTGGCACTTAGTATCAGTCCCACTCGTGTGTCGCGTGCATTGGCATTATTGAAACTACCGCACGAGATGCGAGTCCGGGTCGATGACGGAGAAATCTCGGCACGAGCCGGATATGAACTTTCCAAGCTGCCCGAACCGCAACTGCGAGAAGTCACTCAGCAGACCACATCCGTGACTATTCAGCAGGCATCCCAAGCGGTCAAAAAGAAGCGTGGCTGTGAGAGGAAGGTTCCCCGTGGATGCAACCAAACTTTCATTGCCGAAAACGGCTGGAAGATCGTCGCGAAGTCTGGTCGGAAAGGCAGCTACCACGACATCGAACAAGCATTGACCGAGGCACTGGAAGAAGTCCGACTGCGGATCGACAATCGAGTCAAACTGATGTAGCCCTCAGAGGCATTTACGGCTGATCGGCGGCGGCTCCGCTGGACGCTTCGCCTGCCCTGAACGGGCTGTTTCGCGATCAGGCTGGGGCCTGACCGCGACGGGCTGGACGCCCGCTGTCTCGCTTGGCCGCTCGCCAGAGGTTCGAGCCTGCTGGGGCAGGCTGCGAACCTATTCCGCCTTCGCTGAACGCTCCGGCAAACGGCGGCGGAGCCGCCTCTAGGATGCCGATCATCCTATTTCGACTGGCACCAGCGACGGCACCACGAATGAGCGCCCCAAGTTCCATCCTTCATGCCGCATGTTTGCGACTATTCCCCGAATGCCACGACACTTTCCAGCGGCACGTGTTTACCTACCGTTAGGTCGTGCGAACACGTTGACGCTTCGTTACCTTGTATGGTTTCGGATCGTCGTCCATCACGGAGAATTCGCCGTTGCCCAGAGATCACTTCTACTACAAACGAAAACGGTACGCGGTGATCGACCGAGTGATTCTTGGCCGGAAAGAGTTCCTGATTTCGAGTCAACTGTCGACTGGAGTCCGTCGCAGGTATCTGGCGTTCGATCGAATTTCTGGACCGTACGGCGAGCTTCGAGTTCTACAGTTTCTCCCCAACACACGCGAGACTTGGAAGCGTGTTCGTCTCTTGCAGGAGATCGCCAAACGCAGCCCCGAGTTACCACAGATCATCGAGTTTCATCGTCACAAGGATGAGATCATCATTGTACAGCCGTGGATTGAAGGCAACGACCTTGCGTGGTGGATTGAACGCATGAGACGAAAAGAGAGGCAACGCATCGGTACGCCCGAAGCCCTCCGCCTGTTTCGCGGGCTGGCTCATGCCTTGCGAGGGCTTCATCATCGCGCCAACTCGGTTCATGCCGACATCAAGCCAGCCAACATCATCGTTTCACCCAATTCACGACGCCTGATGCTGATCGACTACGGCAGTGCGTGGCAGGTGGAAGAAACCGTTTCACGAATGGAGGGCGATGGGCAGAGTGAACACTACGCCGCTCCAGAAATCATTGCCGGTTCAAAACGTGTTGATTTTCGAGCCGACTACTTTTCGTTGGCGGCAGTTTGTTTTGAAGTCATCACTCTTGAAGTCCCCTACAACGGACTCGGAGGAAATGCCGGATCCTTCGCCGCCACGAACGAGTCTGAATCACTTTACATTCCACCCAGCAATCTCAGTCGTGAATCAGACAAATTGCCACGATCAACTTGGAAAGCCCTCGACGCCTTTTTTGAACAAGCGTTGCTACTCGCCCCGGATGGACGCTTCGACAAACCCGCCGAATGGTTGGAAGCGTGGAATCAGCTTGCGTCTTTGGCAAGGCAACCGCCACGCCTCAACTTCATCAACCAGTGGATCGTCCGATGTTTGGGCTGGCTGAGTCGGGGTCAACAAGAGTGACTACCCCTTCTCGGTCAATCGAGCGTTGTCGGCGTGCGGTGGCTTCCAACAAAAACGATCTCCGCAATCGCAGTGACATCGTTCACGCCACTTTTGCAAAACGTGCGGCTTGAGTTCGTGCCCGTCCCGTGTGGTCGGCCTTCGCAGTGTCACCAAGCGAGGTTTTCCAAAAGGACAATCGCCACACTTTCGTTTTTCTGACGGCGGTGATGGATCAGAGCCTTGACCTTTGACACGAGCGACCACTTTCCGAAGTTCCGACAAGGCGTTGTGGAAGATGCGCGGAAAGGTTCCCCGGTTCGGCACCGCGAATCCGCGATAGCTGTCGCCCATCAACACAATGCCGTATGGACTGTCAAATCCTTCGCTGACTTCGAGCAAGTGACAGTAAGCCATGATTTTCGCAATGCTCTGTTGTGATGGCATCGCCGAATTGCTCTTGGTACGAAAAGCAGGAATTCGCAATGACCCGCGACGCAGCACACGCCAAGGTTTTCCGCTGACCATCCAGTCAGAATCCTGCATCGCCTGATTGGAGGCCACGGACTCGAACCCCAAATTTAGAAGGCCCCACCAAGTCACGTTTTGCATTTCAAGCGAGTTCACATCAGGTTCGACGCAGTGGGCTTTGTTGGCGAGATTCTTTTTCGCGAGCAACGACAACAGCGTTCCGAACTCCGATACCAGAAAACTGAGCAGTCGAAGGCCAAAAGGAAGTGCAAGCAACCAAATCAGCCAGTAACCGCGATTCATCATCATCTTCGTAGCAACATATAGAGCAATGACACCGACGACACTTGCCACCACCAGCCAAAAGCTGCGAACGATTGCGGCTTCCAATACTCGCAGCTCGTAAATCGCCATCACATCGAAGGCTGGATCTTCGGTTCGTTCTTCCACTCGCGATTCAAGCGTCAGAATTGCGGCTCTGGGGCAGAATACGGACTCAGCCACGGCAGATGCACTCAACATCGTGTCACCTGTTCTGTCGACCATATCGGGCATTCCTTTTGTGTGATCAAGCATGTCCTACTTCCATGAATCCAGCACTTTCAGAATCGCGTCGAAACTCTTTGGCCGCGAACGCCAATTCACCGAGACGCATTTGAGCAACATTGTCTCGACCTTCTTAGGCAATTTGACTGTAACCAGTTTCGCCTGTTCCGCTCCCTTCTGGGGCAACTCTCCCGCCAGCAGTTCCGTTGCAATTCGTCCCCACGAATAGATATCAGCTTGCCGACCAATTTCATCGGTCGTTGCTTCGGGCGCACGATACGGGTCGATCGGCCAGTCGGAACTGGACACAGTTGGGCTACCGTCCAGCAACTTCGCCAACTCGAACTCGGTCAAAACCACGTCGCCGTTGCCTTGCCGAATGAGGATCGTCTGAGGCGACAGTTCTCGACGCACGATGTTGTGCGAATGAAAAGCGTTCAGACCTTCGGCAATCTGGCGGATGAAGTTCTGCTTTTCCGACATCGAAAAATCCCCAGTGGCGAGTGCCTCAGCGAGTGTTGACCCTTCGATCCATTCGTCGATAACCCACCAGCGATCACGGCTGGGAGCTTCGCACGTCGTCAGGTTGTTGATGACGTGAACGCGGCTTCCGATCCGAGTGCAGACTTCCGCATGACGCAACAGTGAATCGCGACAGCGTTCTCGCTCTGCGGTTGCCATACCCTCCAAGTCGTAGCATTTGCCGCGTGCGAACTTACTCAGGTGTTCGTGCTTCAGCTTCCAGACGCGAAACTGAAGTTGGTTTGATGCGGTAACCCAATTTTTGGTCAGCGGCTGATCCAAAACCCATTCGTTAATCTGCGATTTGCTCTCCGTCTTTTTATCGCGTCGCTTTAGCAAGTCTTCAATGTTCTCGATTTTTAACGCGACCCGAATCTTGTGCCCTGTCTTCTGATTGCACGGACGAGTTCCGTTCAGCACTGACGAAATCGTGTTCGGCGACAGCACGGCTTTGGCTGCCAATGACTCGACCGTGAACCCCAAGCTATTCATCAAGCCGCCGACGATTTCGCCATCGAGTTCAAACTCTCGGTTTAGTCGTTTTGCTGCCATAGATGCTCAATTCGAGATTACGCGAGATTGCTTGACATTGCGTGGAGGTTGAATTGGACACGGCGTCTAATTCTATCAGTCCGATTCAGGACACATTCCTCACTCAACTTACCAAAAGGAATCTCGCAGATGTTTCAGAAAAATGTTCAATGGTTCGTCGATCGGCTGGTCGAGCGATTCGTGCCGGCGGTCGGCAGCTTCATGAGTTCCGCTTTGCAACGGATGCTCATTCTAAATCATGCAGAGCATCACAACCAACTAGAGGAGCAGGCACTTCGCTACGAAGCCGCAGGGCGACAGGAAATCGCTGACTTGATCCGGCAGCAAGCAAAAATGCTCAGTCTCGATGACCCGATGCCAACGTCCGAAAAAGTGCTGGAAAACTTTGATGCTGACAATCCTGCGTTGTTCGAGGCTTCACAAGGCAGCACGCCGCTGGGATTGCCCGAGGGGAAACGCAAACCGAAGGCTCGCAAAAAGACTGATCCGGTTCAGCCGATTCAGAAGATCGAAGACGCACAGGAAGGCGGACGTTCGTAATGGACAGCGCATTGCGATTGAGACCACGCGACCTGACTTTGCTTGAAGCACTCGCGCTTCGAGTTCGGTTGATCAGCCAGCGACAAGCCGCCGATGCGTTCTGGCATGGTCACTGTGCGAATGCTCGTCGCAGGTTTTCCCAGCTAGCAACGAATGGAATGGTTACACGAAACGTCGTCAACGCCCAACCGCTTCCAGAAATAATCGAACCCATTGTTCGCTGGCAGCCGGGCCAAGCTTCACCGGATGCAAACAACGTTGCCTACCAAGTCCAAAGTCGTTGGAGGTTCCGTGCTTTACGGCCCACTGTCGTCTACTTCCCAACGACCAAAACAATCACGCAATTCGGTGGGTGCGAACGATCACAAACGAAACTCACGCAAGTCACTCATGACCTTGGCGTGACCGCTGTCTGGCTTCGCTATGCAAGCCAAGACAGCAACATGACGGCGATGTGGATTGGCGAGGACATTCTCGCACCGACACGCATCCACCAAAAACTGCCGGACGCTGCACTGGTTGATAAGCAAGGCGAACCGAAGCTGCTCATCGAATTTGGTGGTAGCTACGGCCCGGAGCGAATTGCCGATTTTCACGAAGACGCAGAAGCACGCGGACTCCCCTATCACTTGTGGTGAACTCATGACGGAACGTGACCAACAAATCATTCAACTTGTCGATCGCTATCGAATCGCAACGAACGCCGTGATTCGCTCGATGGTATTTGAACAACAGACGCTCAACGCGGTGACCAAAGTCACGGCGCGAATGTGTCGGCAAGGATGGCTTCAGCGGTATCCGCTGATTCCACCAGAAGACTATTTCACGCTTGGCCCATTGGCTGTCAGGCAGTTCGGCTATTCAGCACGTCGCACTGAACCACTGGGGCCACAAGCCTTGCCAATCGACTACGCCGTTTTGCTGTATGCGAGCCACGGCGAACGAACTCGCCTGCTACGAACGGAACTCAATGAAACAGCACCTTGGCTACCCGATGAGCATTGCCACGCTCCATTTTGTCGCACTGCCGCCGGGCTATTGGAGTTGGTGCGAGTTGATCTTGGTGGCTCGCCGTATCACGTCGCCAAGAAAGCTGCTCGCGATTGTTCGCGGCGAATTGATATCCCCGAGTTTCGGGATCTCATCGACAGAAAACATTTTCAATTGGTGGTGCTGACGACAACGACCGCAAAAGCACGACTAATTCGGAAAGCGATGGAAGGATTGTCTTGGGAAAGCAACCTTCGACTTCACATCGCAACCATTTCCCGGCTCACATTTCTCCACTTACGCAATCAATAGGAGCGTCCCGATGCCTCGTGATACTTATTACCAATCAACCGGAAATCCGACGCAGGCCGAACACCTGCCATCACAGGAACTGCAAATTCAGTTTGCCCATACGTCATCGGAAAAGCCCGAAGACGCTCGGTTCGCATGGGTGGTCATGCGAAACCTGATGCTTGTGTCGGCCACCTGCTTGGCAGCCGACTGGCTCGGAGGGGCGTTTCACATCGCATTCCCTTTGAATTTTTTCGTTGTTGTCTTCGGCATTCGCGGGATGGTCAGTCTCTGGCAGCGGCCTTCCGTTTACAAGCCGCCTCTTGCACTAGTGATTGTGCCCTGCCTGATTCACTTCTTTATTCCGCCGATTCTTCTGCGAGCGATTGTGGTTTCCGTCGCAGCCGCCTACGTCGGTCGACAGTTTGCTAGGCACTATGTCTATCTCGCCACGAGCTTCCCATTCGATCGCACGAAGGCAGCGAAAGAACGCTTGGAATGGGATGAGCTAACGATCTTCTCGTCACTGCTTGTCATTCCGTTTGGAGCAGCATTCGTGTTCCCGCGATTCGCACCGCTTTTGTTTATCGTAGTGGCTGCTGGATGCGGTCTTACGGTCATCGCCGCTGGTCCGATCAATCTCACGCGACAGTTTTCCAGTGCTTGGTACTCGTGGTGTACCTACAACCGCCGCGACAAGGAAGCACCGGGCGTGCTGAAAAGTCCCGCTGGTACAGCGAACGAACGATTGGGCATGGCGGTCTTTCTGGTCGCCAGCATGACGCTATTACTCGCTTCCGTCGGTCCACTCGCTGGAATCGTTTGGGGAAGTGCTTCCGAAATCTTCGACGCAGGGAACATCATCGTGGGAATTGTTTTGACTTTTGTTCTGGTCGGTTTGCCGATCGCAGTTTCAGCAGCCTTAGTTGCACTCGTGTCGTTACCAGCCGTCATTCGGTTTGCGAAAACCACAACTGCGACTCCGCGAGCAAGCGATTGGCAGGCTGTTACCGATTCAATTCGCTCGTCCAGTAACCCGATTGAACGTGACAGCATCTACATCGGGCGGGTTGCTCGCGACGGTGCCCCGTTGTTGGTTCCGCGTGCGGTATTTCACGAACACGCACACATCCTTGGCGATAGCGGATCAGGGAAAACCGCTCGCGGCCTGATTCCAATGGCAGAGCAACTACTGGGCGATCGCGAAAGCAGCCTGATGGTCATTGACCTCAAAGGCGACTCGCAGGAAATGCTTTCGTCGCTCAATGAATGTGCAAGACGCTTTGGTTCGCCTAGTCAACCAATCCCGGTCCGGCACTTCAGCACTCGTGAAGACCACTCGACGTTCGCGTTCAACCCGTTTCAGTTGCCATGTTGGAAGCATCTCAATCTCTATCAAAGAACCGATGTTCTTTGTGGAGCATTAGGGCTGACGTACGGAACGGACTATGGCCGTGGATTCTTTAGTTCTGCAAACGCGGCAGTGCTGCACGCAACTTTGCGAGCCACGCCCGATGTTGGTTCGTTCGCTGAACTTTCAGACCGAATCGCGTTTGTCACTAAAAACTCAAAGACTCATGGTTTGAACGACGGTCAATCCGACGCAGGAAATCACTTGCGAATGATCTCCGACCGCTTGGCCTCGTTCAAACCGTTGAACGTCACGCCGGAGCATTGCCCGAACTTCTACACGTTCCAGCAAGCGATGGACCCGGCCCAACTCTTTCGTCGTCAGGAAATTTTCTACTTTCATCTTTCGTCAACGCTGGGTCCGGGATCGTCACCAGAGATTGCAAGGCTGGCAATGTTCATGCTGCTGACGACAGCAACACTGACTCAGAATCGTAGGCAGGTCTATCTGATGATCGACGAGTTCCAGCGAGTGGCTGCTCACAACGTCGACACAATTTTGCAACTCGCACGCAGCATGAACATCGGTGTGATTCTGGCGAATCAATCCATGCTGGATCTCAAACGAGACGATCTCGTGCATGTTGTCGAAGCCAACTGCCGCTATCGCCAGTGGTATGCAGTGTCATCGACAGAAGAACAACAACGATTGTCCAAGTCGAGCGGCGAGACGATCGACGTGCTGCACTCGGAATCTGTGTCGAAGCAACGCGACGGGTTTGAAACTCGCACGACCACAACGCATGGCACCAAGCAATTCATTGCTCCCCGACTTTCCGTCAACGACATCAAGCTGGCGAGTGACGACCCGCGAAAGAGCATCGCACTGATTACTCGCGGTGCTGGATACAGCCAGTTCGGCGGAATGCCTGTGATTGTGGAATCCGACTTCCACATCAGCGAGCAGGAGTTTCAAGCTCGCAAGAACGCACCTTGGCCCAAGGTTGGCACCGGCTCGTTCGTGCCAGCCGACTGGGAGGAGAGAAAGAAAACGAAGCCAAAAACCAAACCAAAGAAACACGGTCCCGTTGTCACTCAGGAAACGATTGGCGAGGAGCCAAGTTTGTTCGATGAGTTTCTTGCCGACCAACACAAATAATCTGGAGCAGTGATGAACTGGACTGAACTTGAAATCGAGATCATGACGGCACTCGCCTGCAAAGTGCGAGTCTTGTCTGAACAACAGATTGTTCGAGGTTGGCAACACCAGCATGCGCCGGAGACGCTTGCGTTCAGTGTGGGGAGGCTGAACGCGGCACGGCTGATTCGTACTGAGACATGGTCTGTTGTGTTGCCAGCAGTTGATTCTGTTCCAGCTTTTACTTGGAAACCGGGTCAAGCTGAACCTGATACGTGGCCGCTCTCAAAGCAATTTCGTTCGCGATGGAAACGATGTGAATCGAAGGTGCGTGTTTATCAAGCCACCGAATTGGCAGGTCGAATCTTTGGTTCTCGTTCGGGTCACAACACCCGATCGTTTGAACGTCGGCACGACTTGCTGCTGTCTGACGTGTTCGTCCTCTATCGCCTTCAACTGCCCAAACTGGCTGATTGTTGGGTCGGTGAGGATGCGATGCCAATGGCGGAACGCGGAGTCAAGAATCCCGACGCATTCCTATTGGATGACGGGTACCGACCACGACGGGTCATCGAGTCCGCAGGTTCCTATTCGCAGAAGCAAGTGGACACGTTTCACGAGTATTGCCGTCAGTGCCGCCTCCCCTACGAGCTTTGGTAAATCATGAACAACTTCCAACTGACAAAACTGCTACGAAATCAAGTACGTCGGTATCGCATCGCCGCCACCGAACTCTTGCTGAACGAGTTACCGAAAGAACATCGCAGCCGAGCAATCGTGATTCTGAGAACGAACGCCGAGTTTCAAGTTTTTGACGATATCACAGGGACGGTCTGCGTCTGCCAACGATGCAAGCGGATTCCATCGTCAACTGCGGTTGCACGCTGTGTTGCCGCACAAGCATTTTGCAGAGCAAGCCAATCGAACCGAACTCTGCTGACGAAAAATGAAGTAACACGATTCTTTCCAACTCTTTTTCGACATGGCCTACCCGCTGGCTACTACGTCGATACGTCGACCGAAACGCCAAGGCTGGGGCTGCTTCGGGTTGATATTCACCTTTCACCTGTCAGTCGCATATGGCAACGGTCACTGGACATTATTGAAAAGCATCGCCAGCAATCCGAGTTTCGCAAACTCATTCTGGCAGATCAGTTTGAAATCACTTGGCTCGTTGTAACCGAATCAAAAGCCAACGCAATTCGACATCTCGTAGGCAAGCAACTACGCGAGCTTCCCGTAGACGCACAGTCCGTTCCGTCCCTGCTCAATCAACTCGCACCCCTATGAAACGACATTCCCCGACGTTGCGGGTTTGTAAACGGCTCCCTGCTCAGGAGCGGCACAAAACAACGAGCAAGCGGATTCCTCATTTGACTGACTGACAGTGCTGACTGTCCGTGATTCAACTGCCGTTGGAATAGGCCAACGACAGCGAAGAAGGAGGAAATGCGTATGAAGCAGTCACCGTACTGGATGCGTAACCGTTTGGCGAGGTTGTTGGAGTTTTGTTTGGTTTCTTCCAACAGCCGGTCACGACGCTTGGCACCCTCGGGAAACTCCAAGGAGGTCAGGTTTTACGTTTGGGCGTTCGTCGTTTATGTGGCGGTGAATGGCACCATCAGTGCCTTGAGGAAGATTGACGTAGCACTTCGCGAAGCAATCGCCATGGGGCAAACCGACAGAGACTCAACTCGATTGAAGGGAGGTGAGGCACAACAAAAAGGTTCCGAAAGGAAAGGTTCTTTGGTTCGCCCCGGCGGGCCATTGAGTAGCGATGACTTACGTCGTCGTTTGTATGAACTGCGTGAGACGAAGCCGCAAGGAAAGGCAAATCTCACGCGCAACGAAGGAGGCCAAAATGGCTAATAACAAACCTGTACATCAAATCCGTCTGAGTGCCATTCGTGCGGCAATCTGGCTCAATCAGTCTCGAAAGACTGGCGAGTCATGGTTCACCGTCACGGTGACACGAAGCTATCGGGACAAAGAGGAGCTGAAAGACACGACAACGTTTCGTCGTGACGATTTGCCGATCGTCTCGAAAGTTGTCGAGATGGCATACACGTGGATCTGGGAGCAATCTGCCCCCAAGTCCGACGCGGTCGAGTAGTCGTTTACCAACCCGCTGGCAGGACTACGGTCCTGCTGGCCTACTCGATTAGGAGGCTATCACGATGACGGCTTTGAAGTCAAAGAGAGCGTTTTCTCTTGGCAAACTTAACATGACGCGAGGAGTGATGAACTGCGTGCCAGCAATGGATATCTGGCACGCGGTCAAGCGACACGCGGAATGTGATTGGGGTGATGTGTGTGAGGAAGATTGGGGATTAAACGATGCGTCGTTGGAAGACGATTCTCGCTTGCTTTCGATCTACACAGCCAGCAACGCAAAGCGTTTCTGGATCATCACAGAATGGGACCGCTCGGTAACGACGGTCTTGTTGCCAGAAGAATACTGACGCTCAAGTTTTGTTGAAGGTTTTTCATTTTGGTTTTCGCCGGTCGGTTCGCTGACCGGCTCGCGCTTCAGCGATGAAGTGCAACACCGGTTGTGGAGGGCATTCGTGCCCTCCACGACTCTTTACAGAAGGCAGCACAGTAAACCAGCGAAACGGACAACGACCCCATGAATACAGATCAAGAACCAGAGCAGCCACAGAAGCAACCAAAATCAAAACCATACTGCATCGTCGGTGCTGGCAGTTTGACATCGAATGTTTGGAAACAATCGCAAGGCTCTGACGATTTTCGATACCGATTCAATCTCTTTCGCACCAAACGCAGCGGAAAAGTGACCAATCAGTTTCACCCGCAGGATGTTCTTTCGCTTGCCAAGTTCGTTCGCGTTATTTCGCAAATGCTGGCGGACGATGGTTGCATCACCGCCGAACAACGAAGGCTCTTGGTGTTTCTCGACACCGCGATGGATGACGTTCTGGAGAGTCCCACCGTCAAAGAATTCGACACGGAGATTCACTGATGGCGTCGAAACCCGTGCACGTAGTTCGGCGTGGTCTGATCGTCGTGAGAGTGTGGCGAAAGCGGACACGCAAGCAACGCAGCTATTCGACTTCCGTCGTGCGGCTCTTTCGCAATGGCAACGCTTGGAAAGAGTCTGCAAGGTTCGATTCGCAGGACGTTCCCGTCATTCGGCTTGCTTTGGACGAAGCATTCGTCTGGATGCTTGCCAATCAGGAGCCTAACAAATCGTGAATCAGTCTCGGTCTCCCAATCGCATGAACTCAGCGAAGCCCGCGATAGACGGTGCGGGTGCGGTGCGGTACGTCGTTCCGGCAGGATCGCCGTCATGGGTGACCGAAGAACTAATTGAGTTGACGCTCAAAACTTGGCAGCCTTTTTATGCGAACCAGTTGATCGAAGCGGACGCATTGGAGATGATCATGGGGGTAGATCAACTGTTCGGAATCGTGTCAAGGGACAAGAGCCATGAAAAGATTCGTAGCACTCGCAAGAGTCAGCAGCCGTGAGCAGGAACGCGAAGGTTTTTCCCTTGAAGTCCAACACGACGCTTTGAAGCGGTACGCCGAGTGCAACGGCGGCACGATCGTCAAGATGTTCAAGATCGCAGAGACGGCAAGTAAGCGAGACGAACGCAAGACGTTCAAGGAAATGATCGCCTACGCCAAGAAGCACGCTCTCGAAATCGACGCCCTACTTTTCTACAAGGTCGACCGAGCCGCACGGAATCTGTTCGACTACGTCGAGTTGGAACGACTTGAATCCGACTATCAAGTTCCGTTCATTTCGATCTCGCAGCAGACCGACGATAATCCTGCTGGTCGCATGATGCGCCGCACTCTCGCAAACATGGCCAGCTTCTTCACCGAGCAGATGGCCGTCGATATCAGTCAGGGCATCGGTCGCCGCGTTCAGGAAGGATTGTTCCCCGGCAAGGCTCCCTATGGGTTCTCGCATATCCGGGTCAATGGTCGGCGACTCATTGAGACCAATGAAGCAGAGGCGACAAATGTTCGCCACATGTTCCAACTCTACGCCTACGGGAACTGCACTCTTGATGGCATCGTCAAGCGATTCAAGGACGAAGGAGTCATCTACCGTGCAGACAAGACAGATTGGAAACGCACGTCCGTTCACAACATGCTCAACGATCGAGCGTACATCGGCGAGATTCGGTACAAGGGAAACTGGTTTCCGGGCAAACACGACGTTTTGATCGACCGAGCCACTTGGGATCGCGTCCAGACGTTACTCGGCAATCGTCAGCAGGTCACTCACACACTCACGTTCGCTGGCGACCTAATCGACTGCGGCTTCTGCGACCACAAGATCACCGGTGAGATCAAGACCAAGCAGACGAAAAGCGGACCAAGCGAATACATCTACTACCGCTGTACGAAGTACAACAAGCCGGGTCATCCCCGCACGCGGATCAAGGAGGAAGATTTCGACGCTCAGGTGCTGGCCTTCTTCGGCAAAATTCGCATTGAGGACGACAGCGTCCGTGATTGGTTCCGGGCTGTACTCGCCTCAAAAACGAAAGACACCCAAGCCGAGACGCGAGCAATGCGTTCTGAACTTCAAAGGCAATCGACGCTACTTGCTGACCAGCAGGACCGGCTCTTGAATCTCCGCATCGACGGCCAGATTGACGACGACACATTCGCCAGCAAGAACACCGAACTACGCGACCGCCACGCTTCAATCGTCTTGCAACTCGAAGCATTGAACCGCACACGCGACGAGAACGCCGAGTTGGCTTCGAGGGTGTTTGAACTTTCTCAAACCCTTACCAGCAGGTGGCTTACAGCGGAATACGAGGAAAAACGTCAGATCCTTGAAATCGTCTGGTTGAACTGCCGACTCGATGACGTAACTCTAGTCCCGACAATAAGAAAGCCCTTCGACGTACTCGCCGAAGGGCTTCTTGTCCCCGATAGTGGGCGATATTGGACTTGAACCAACGACCTCCACGATGTCAACATCGCGATATCACGCTAGACCTCAGAAAAATCAGGGGTTCCTCACTCCCCTACCCCTCTATTTGTCCCATGAATCCCACTCGTTTTTTCGTGAAAAGGGTACGGTAAAGGGTAGACAATTTTTTGACCACAATCAAATCATGCGTCGTTTCAGCTGGGATAGTTGCGTTGGTATTCGTTGGAGAAAGCTGAGGCGCGGCAAGGCTGGGATTGAAGAGCTTTAAAACGCAAGAAATGTGATATAGTTTTGGCTTTGCCATTCAACCAATTTCAGGACAAAAAGGATGAAAAAGTGCTTTTCGCGACTATTGATCCCTTTCCATTTAGACGCACCAATAACTCCAGACGAATGGTTTGAGTCAGCATTCGAAAATCACACTGAAAGTGGATGGCTGGGAGCTGAAGCAGATAAATCCAGCTATTGTGCTTTTCATTCGAGTTATGTGCTTGATTACCATGAACATGTCAGGAAGTTTCTTTTTGACGGCCATGGCCGAACTGGCTGTCGCTTCTTGGTTAATAATGATCCGCTAATTGCCTCGGACAATTCCTTTGAAGTTTGGCTTGGGACTCAAAAAACAGAACTCGTGGAAAAGGCTCGTTGTGACCGCCCTTCAAAGCGTGGATTGGAGTACTTGAATTGTGATCATTGGCATTCACGTCAGCCGTTCGAGAGTCCTAAATGCCGACTCGATTTAAACGTCGTTTTTTGCAAGGATCCAATCGAACTTTGGTTCAGCGGGCTGGGCATAGGGGTCCTAAGTGTTGCATTCGAAATTCGCAAAGGCAATCAGGAAATTGTTGAGTCAGATGTGTTGGAATTGCATCATGCATTGGCAACCGCTCAAAAATCAGTTTGGTTTCGAGATATTGGTCAGCATGAACAAGCATTTGATTTTCACAAGTTCATTTCTAAACAATTGAGACAGTTTCGTTCACAACAGTTCGCAATGGAAGTTGCTTGTCGCGGGCGAATTTTCTCAACGCTAGAATTTGAAAAAAATGAATCCAATAATATCCACTCTCCCTCAATCCAGCAAATTTTGTCGCACATATCGCAAGTGCATCCATCAAGCCATCCAGGAGAACATAAGACAAGCATGTTTTCTGATTTATTGGCAATCAACCAAGAACACGCTTGCCGGGTATCGGCAAATGGAGTCGCCCACGTCGCGATCGTAGATAATGAATCCGAGTACTCAAGGAAAAGAAACCAAAATATTCAACGAGGATATTTTCTTGGATATCTTCTAGCAATGATTCAAGAATCTGCACTGGCACAGATTTTGAATCGCTCAACCCGCCAGTTGGGAAGCAGCCCTCTTGAGTCCGTTGCCAGTGACGTATTTGAAGACGTCGTACATTTCGACATGGAAGGCGAATTCGCCAAGGTAAGTTCAAGAGGGCCAATTCAAAAGCATCATGAACTGGCTCAAGATAACGTGAATCTACACGCGTGTTTTACCTCTACACAACGAGCGATCAACAATTTCCAGAAAGCTGTTGAAAATGAACGGGAAAGTAAATCGGAACATGCCATGCATGGTCTGCATATCTTTATTGTCTCGGTCTACTCGCTTGAGCTTGCCCATGTGCTTGCCAACGCATTCCACCTACACCATGGCATGTTTCTAGGTGCATCTTTAATTGTTGTTGTTTTGACCACTCTTGCGTTAGCGGTGCATTTTGTATTTGCGATGGCAAAATCTAAGACCCCATTCAAAAAGCGACTGGTGGCCCTTCTTTTGTCGATAGCTTTTGTTCATGCAATGTTTCTGACTGCCAATGCGATCAACACGCAGCACCAAACAGGCCACATGAAAATTGAGAAATCTGACAATCATTAGAAACAAAAAAAATTGGTGAAGTTGTTAGACCTCGGGTGCGCAGGCGGAATGAGGGCGGCAGCACATCAGCAGTTCAACTGGCCAGCTACCGGGCTGCCTGTGTCCAACTCAGCTTTGTGAATCGATTGCTACTGCCTTGGCTTCAGGAGTTTGTACGCGTGAGGTTTCTGTTAACGGCGGTTGAAAAGAGCGGCACCTGGCAGCGGGAAATGGCGGCGATCGGTATAAAAAAACACGAGGGGGTAAGCGTCTAGTCTTGTTAAGCTAAGCTGACTTCTCTCTGTTGGTCCTGGCTCTTCGTTTTGCGTCCTTGAGTCGGTAGGTTTCTCCTTTGGTTTCGATGATGTGGCAACGGTGAGTCAGTCGATCGAGGGCGGCTCCAGTTAGTCGCTGATTGCCAAGCACTTCTGGCCAGTTCTCAATCGGTGAATTGGTTGTCACGATAATGCTGTTTCGTTCGTAAGCCGTTGGGATGACGTCGAACAGTAGTTCGGCGCCAGCCTCGTGCTGGTACGTAGCCTCGTTCGCCGATGACCAGCAGCTCCAGTTTGGCGAGCTGATGAGTTGGCTCCGCCGAGCAGAAACCGACCAGACAACTCGCTGGCTAGACTAGCCTCTGCCTTGACCGGAGTCGAAAAGGGCTTCCGAAAGATCTCTGGAAACGCAGAAATGCCTAAGTTAATTGCCGCATTGCAACATCCAAAAAGTTCGACTGGAAAAAAATTCCTACGGGACTACACGGGGGGAATTCAACCAAAATAGAAGACGTTTAACAGGGACTGGCGGCTTAAGGCGAGCTCGATGGGACGGCTCGCTTGCCGGATACTCGACTCGTTGTGCCGGAAACCAATTACCCGACCTGAACCTTCACAACCGTGTATCAACTTTCGAGGGCATCTCATTTGGTCACGATCGGTCGCGTGAAGTAAGCAACCGCAACAATATAGGAGCCATAAAGAATGGCTAAAAAAGTCTCGATCGGTCGCGTGAAGTAAGCAACCGCAACAATTCGAGTTACCTTGAGGAGCTTTGCTTTGAATGTCTCGATCGGTCGCGTGAAGTAAGCAACCGCAACTGTTTTTTCGGAGCGTACAAATGAAAAAGTTATTTTGTCTCGATCGGTCGCGTGAAGTAAGCAACCGCAACTTTATAGGAGTAACACATGTCCGAAACTACACTAGTCTCGATCGGTCGCGTGAAGTAAGCAACCGCAACTGAAAAGAGAGGAACTTGACCATGACTAAGATAAGTCTCGATCGGTCGCGTGAAGTAAGCAACCGCAACGGTATGAAGTAGGTAAAGCTGGCAAGCTATGCGAGTCTCGATCGGTCGCGTGAAGTAAGCAACCGCAACAAACATGGTTCCTTTTTAAGGAGTTTTTATGAAATGTCTCGATCGGTCGCGTGAAGTAAGCAACCGCAACATTTTAAGGAGCAAAACGATGGCATCAAAAGTCTCGATCGGTCGCGTGAAGTAAGCAACCGCAACTAGAAAAGTGATCCTAAGAGCCCGTAAGAAGCAGTCTCGATCGGTCGCGTGAAGTAAGCAACCGCAACACCAATTCGTAAGGGAGATTAATATGGGATTCGTCTCGATCGGTCGCGTGAAGTAAGCAACCGCAACATTTCCTTAGTTTCTTCAAAGGACCCCACCAAGTCTCGATCGGTCGCGTGAAGTAAGCAACCGCAACAAGTCGAGAAAGGTAGCCAAGAAATATAAAAGTCTCGATCGGTCGCGTGAAGTAAGCAACCGCAACAAGGAAAGTCGACCTTGAGGTGGGTATGAGATGTCTCGATCGGTCGCGTGAAGTAAGCAACCGCAACCCGTCATCATCAGAAAAATGAGAGTTTTCTCTCTAAAAGTCTCGATCGGTCGCGTGAAGTAAGCAACCGCAACGGTTTGTTTGGCGTTCATTATAGGAGAAAAGTCTCGATCGGTCGCGTGAAGTAAGCAACCGCAACACTAAAAAAATGCGAAATATCGCAGCAATCTTGGTCTCGATCGGTCGCGTGAAGTAAGCAACCGCAACCTCTAGGAGATATGAAAATGTCTGACACAAGTCTCGATCGGTCGCGTGAAGTAAGCAACCGCAACGCGTTGGAGGGCAGTAATAAATGAAAGCGATCGTGTCTCGATCGGTCGCGTGAAGTAAGCAACCGCAACAGGAGGATCACACACTAAACCAATACCTCTTTGTCTCGATCGGTCGCGTGAAGTAAGCAACCGCAACTACAAAGCAAAAAAGCATAAGCTGCTTATTGGTCTCGATCGGTCGCGTGAAGTAAGCAACCGCAACACAACAAAACCAGAGCAGGGACCGACATGAAGTCTCGATCGGTCGCGTGAAGTAAGCAACCGCAACTCTTTTTTTGGGAGAACCAAAATGGATTTGACCAACTGTCTCGATCGGTCGCGTGAAGTAAGCAACCGCAACACATGACAACTGCGGAAAATAAGACGACCGTAGTCTCGATCGGTCGCGTGAAGTAAGCAACCGCAACAGTTCTGAGGAGACAGGAATGTCCAAGAAAAAAGTCTCGATCGGTCGCGTGAAGTAAGCAACCGCAACAAGGTTGGAGTATACCAAAAAGAACTGGCGAGTCTCGATCGGTCGCGTGAAGTAAGCAACCGCAACAGCAGTGTAGCAACATATACTTCAGATCATCCTTGTCTCGATCGGTCGCGTGAAGTAAGCAACCGCAACTCGGCCCGAAAGAGTAATGAAAGTTGCCGAGGTCTCGATCGGTCGCGTGAAGTAAGCAACCGCAACACTTTATGAACTGTCTCAATTGCCGCACTGTGTCTCGATCGGTCGCGTGAAGTAAGCAACCGCAACAGTCTTGAGATGACAAGAAAAATCTCAGCACAAACGTCTCGATCGGTCGCGTGAAGTAAGCAACCGCAACCAACATGGTCCCGATCTATGGAGATTATTATGGTCTCGATCGGTCGCGTGAAGTAAGCAACCGCAACTATTTAGATCCGCCGAGCCTCTTCTCTGGCGGCATAGGTCTCGATCGGTCGCGTGAAGTAAGCAACCGCAACTGGTTCTCTCACCCCCACTACATGGTGGTAGACAGTCTCGATCGGTCGCGTGAAGTAAGCAACCGCAACCACAATGGAATGCATCTCTAAGATGCTAAAAGTCTCGATCGGTCGCGTGAAGTAAGCAACCGCAACTTGGAGAAAACACGACATTGAAATTCTCAGGAGACTGTCTCGATCGGTCGCGTGAAGTAAGCAACCGCAACGATTTGATGGAACACTCTACATAATTGGACTAGTTTCTGTCTCGATCGGTCGCGTGAAGTAAGCAACCGCAACCAAGTTTGACGTGGAAGGAGTGATGCAAAGTGAAGTCTCGATCGGTCGCGTGAAGTAAGCAACCGCAACAACTATGTGTAAGGAGAAAATCGTGAATTCGTCTCGATCGGTCGCGTGAAGTAAGCAACCGCAACACTGGAAAGAAAAAATGGCAGAATTTGTTGAAGCGTCTCGATCGGTCGCGTGAAGTAAGCAACCCGCAACAAACTTGGAAGAATTATGAAACCTAGATTTGTCTCGATCAGTCGCGTGAAGTAAGCAACCGCAACATATAATTCAGAACAATTCCAAATGAATCTGGTCTCGATCGGTCGCGTGAAGTAAGCAACCGCAACATAACTATATAAGGAGAAAATCGTGAATTGTCTCGATCGGTCGCGTGAAGTAAGCAACCGCAACTTGTTGGTATACTGTTTTTAGGACTTGTGGTTCTGTGTCTCGATCGGTCGCGTGAAGTAAGCAACCGCAACCCTCTCTTTTGTCTCAGTTTGAAACATTTTTGAAAAAACGTCGATAAATCGATGCCTTGGGTTCCATTCTGAGTTTCCTGATATCCGACGTACTCCTCAACTCCAAGCAACCTGTTAAAGAAATTGCCGGTTAGTCGTCCGCTTTCCAGCGACTTCACTCACTTGAAGATTCGCCGCTTGTCAACTGAACGAAAATCTGACGGGCCGCAGCCACAGGGCCGCCGCACCCAAATGTCGATGAGAGCTCTTTTTCGATCCCTCACAGATAGTTATTCGAGGTTGACACCAGAATATTGGCAAGCAAATTGTCAAAGAGCAAATAGCCAGTTTTTAGCGACCTAATACGACCACAGCCGGGTAATCATCGGTTTCCTCTCCCCATCGCCAGCGGTCGCGTGCTGGCGACAGATCAATTGGAATCAGCTCAAACTGGTCTTCGTGTCTCAAGTAGGGACCGACGAGACGACGCAATTCCGGTAATTCGTCCGGCTCCAGCCAGACTTCGAAAACACTTTTCTGAATCCGATCGCCGTATTTCATCAGGACCTTTGCAATCGTGGTTCGGCTTGCATCCACCGATATGTCGTAAGTGGCAATGTAACGGCTCATGACATCCTCAGTTAATGTGCTCAAAAATCTTGAATGGAGCCTCAGAATTCAAAAGGTGGCGATGCAATGAACGCGTTATCGTTGCGATGTGTCGACGATAGGGTTTAGCTGCCTGCTGCGATTTCATGATGCAAGTTGTGCTGAGCATTTTGAACACTGAAGCTACCAAAGTCCGATACGCTCCAGGCTCAATTCTTAGTTCAAAGGGCCCGCTCGATGTTTCATGGAACTCGCCAGGCGAGATGGTATGCGTCACATCGATTACTACTCGTTCCATCAGGTGTCGAAAAACTTCCTGGAGGTCGGAAGCCAGCGCCGCATGACGCCTTCCAGGTTGGTGAAGCACACCAATTGACGGCGCAAATCCTTCTCGTACTAGGCAAAGAGCAATGACTCGATGCAATAGGGAATGCGCGATGTTCAGCATCACGTTGACCGGATCGGAAGCGTTAGGGTGAACCCGTCGTTCAAAGTGAAATTTCTGGCCAATTCGCTGATCCAGTTCTTTGTACCATGCCGCAGCACCGGCCCCTTCGAAGCCCAGCAGTGACTCGCTGTCGTCAGCCTCCTTTGCTCGACCGGCTAGATCGCGCAGATGGCTCGCAAGGCTATTTGATTTTCCAGGAATCGGGTACTGCTCCGCCAAGGTGGCGAAGTTATTAAGCTTGGCCGCAATCAATCGTCGGGAAATTTCCAAACAACGGGCCGAATCAGCCGCAAATTGAACCTGAGCAGTAACCAATTGGGGCAACTCGACTGGCGGAGAATCGGTAAGCAAGCAATTCCAGCGTCCGATATCATCAGCGACAATCAACTGAAGTTCGATGTCAGAATTCTTGCGAAACAACGATTGATCGATCGTTACTGGTCCTAGAACGATTAATTCGCTCACGCGCCGGTGCTGAAATCGGTTCTCACTCCCTTGGGAACGGCTACGGCAAACAACGTCTTTTCCTTCGATTCCAATCCAATCGATGTTTGGCCCGACAATCCAGCTGCCAGCCCGACGCTGCTCGATTCCCTGTTCGCCGGGGAGTTTTTTTGCTGACGAAACGTCTCGGGTTTTGGGAGCTTGATGCCAGCCGAGATCTTCTACTTGCTTCAGGCCATCACCACGATATTGCCAGCCCTTCTCACAGAAAAAGCGATATCCCAAATAGTCAAATGGCGTCTTTTCGAGATCCAGCAGTTTGGTTTTTTCGTCGTTCAGGTGCAGCATCAATTGTTGAGCCAAGCTATTTGCCCGCTGGAGAACCGATCTTCCTTTCTGAGGATCGCGAAACAAAATTACAAAATCGTCACCATATCGTACCAGTCGTCCTCCATCCTGTTTGACGGCTTCATCAAACGATTGCAGAAATAGATTGGCGAGCAATGGGGAAATAACGGCTCCGGTGGGCAGACCACGCCCCGGTTGGGGTGCGCCGCTGACAACCCACTTCATTAAAAGCTCAACAATATCGTCATCTTGAATGTAAGCTTCCAGTTTGTCGCGAAGAATTCGATGATCAATCGAATCAAAGAAATGATGAAAATCAGCCTTCAAGGCCCATCTCCAGCCTTGCGTAAAGGCTTGTTCGATTTTTTGCGCAGCGTTTTTTCGGCTAAGTCCTTTGCGATAGGCGATGCAACTGTCGGAAAGAAAGCGATCCAGAGTTGGATTCAACTGCTCGTAAATGGCTTTCTGCAAAACTCGCTCCGAACGTGCGGGAACGGAAATAAGTCGCGTCTTTTCTCCAGGCAACAAGAATCGTTCAACGGGGCGTGCTTCAAACGTACCATCGACAACGGTTTGGGCCTGTTGACGTGCCTGCGAGGTGGAAACGTTCAGTCGATGGCATTCCTGTTCAAAGATTGGATGTTCAAATGCAAGCTCCGACTGGCTGACGGATCGCTGAGCGCGCAAAAAAGGAGGAATTCGAACTGTCAGACACTGCTGAGTCTCCTCGATCACATATCGTCCCAGCCCATAGTTCGTTCCTTCTCCGACGTTTGAATACTGCCCAAGTACGAGCGCCCGTAACAATTTGGGGCAACGCACCTCTACCTGCACTCGGCCAATGACTCCATACAACTGGCCCTTTAGTTGATTGGTTTTCTTCCATTTGTGATTCGAGGAGGTCTGGTGTTTGGGGCGGGACCGATATCGATTTGAATTGATATGGTTTCCGGTATCAGCGCCCTGTGACACGGCAGCGGTTTGTTGTTCAGCAACTGGTAGAGAAGAGGCAGTGATTTGTGCTATCTGCTCGCCGTACAGCCATTTTATCCAATGCAAGCGTGAAAGGCCTGGCTTGTCCAACAGATGAATGTCTGAGTTGTGAACTTGTTTGAGACCGTTGAGATCGACCCCAATGGTTTGGTCAAGTCTGGTGACCAATCGATTGGCGAGGTCATGAATCGGAAATCGTTTGTTATCGAAGAAGCCCGGCTTGCGACCATTCTTGCCAAAACGCTTTGGAAGCGAGGCACAGAGAGGAGTAAGCCAGCGAAGCGTCAGTCGCGATTGCGATCTTGCGTTGTGTTCCTGAAGGTCGATCCAATGCTCTGGAATCGCGACTGGTGCGGTCGATTCTTCGGCCACGAGTGAATGATGGTGGTCGATTCGAAAGTTACCGCCCAAGCCTTGTTTGCGATGTTTTCCGGATGTTTCGTTACCAATTTCACCAATGGCTTCGATTAGGCCAATGAAATCAGACCGGGCTTGTTCTTCCGAACAATGCCAAAGGTTAAGTCCAAACGCATACAAAGCGTCTTTGGCGATGGACATTCGCCCGACTTCAATGGGGTCGGGAATTACATTGGAGGGAAACGCTTTGTGCCCCAGCCTACCAGCAGCCGTTTTCAACAGTTGGCAGATCGTCGCAGCTGGATGGTGCCCCATTTTCGTTGCACGATTTAGCCGCAAAACAACTCGCATCGGGTAGAAACTCGCAAAAGCAGACTTAGTCATTGGTCGAGTCTCTTGCATGGGTCAGTGGAAAGTCTGGGTTGGGTTCCCTCTGTTTCTCCAACTGGATCTGGCAACGGAATGCGGTTCTTCTGCTGTCGATAACCGCCGTACCATCCAAAGATCTCGTAATGATCATTTTCATGGACGTCAAATGTAGGAGGCCTCCCTTTTTGTCTAACAACACGAGTTGGGAAATGGACCGGACAATCGTTGATATCAACCACCGAAAGCATGTTGATCAAATCGTTCCAACATTCTTGAACTTCAGTACCGGTGGAACTCCATGCCTCAAAGAACTTTTCAGAACATCGTTCAAGCGATTTCTTTCCTAAGTCATTTCTGGTTGACTTGAGTCCATCAAAAGACTTGTAGGAGGCCGTTCTTTGGTCATGAGATTTTACATTTGAACCGACAATTTTGATTGACGACTGTCCCATTCCCAGTGATTTTCCGTGCCCCAGCATATGGCGTAGTTGAGTATTTTCTCTCATCAACTCCTTCGGGAGTTCGAGGTTTAACGAGAACACCAATGCTCCAAGTTCCTGATCGGATAAATTGTCGAAATCAACCCGAAACTTGAAAACCATGTTTTTAGGTTGAGCATGGACAGTCTGATTTTGATTGCCTGGATAGCCGCCTTGATGATGCTCGTTGTCTGGCGGTGATATCAAGCCACCAACTTTTGGATCATTCGAGTCAAACTTTGTTTCACTTTTTCGGCGGTAGAGTTTTCGCCCGCGAAGGTTTGCTTCATTGGTTCGATATAGCGGGCTTGGGTGTTTTTGGATTGCGGGCGGCCATCTTTTCTCGACTTCGGACGTATAGGTGGCCTTTTCTTTCTTTCGCAGATAGAAATCTGTGAATGTTGGTTTTGGTGTATCCAGAATTGGGAGCGTGATTAGCTCGGCCTTGGTTCGTCCATTTGTTGGTAAAGACTTAAGCTCGCCATGAGAAAAATGGACATGGCCAGCGACCGAATCAATACGGTCTGACTCGCCTTGAGCAGCTTCATAACGGTCGAACTCTCTAACCCATCCAAAGACTCGACAAGCGGGACATAAGGAAAGATGTCGCTCCTTGCATGCAGGGCATATTTTCACGGTGCCCTTTTTCTTCGAATTCGGGCTTTCGGTGCGTTGACAGTCTTCGCACTCTTCCTGAAATTTCCTACAGGGGTAAAAGCCGCGTGTGTTGTTCCAGAGTAACTTGCCGCGAGGTTCAGGATGTCGGAGGCGTGGGACGGCAACTGGATAGATACTGTCGATTCGCAGAGAACCAATAAGATTTTCGATCAGTGCATAGAAAAGATCGCCGTCTTTGACTTGCTCATGGCTTCCATTTTTATCGATGAAATCACTTGGGTGAGGGGCGTTATTGTCGATTGCCCTCGGCGTGTCATTACTAGCGTTCTTGTTTCGACCGTTGTACTCGACAATTGATGATTCGAATGTGCTTATGACTTCGGCTGGCAAGTAGATTAAGTTATCCGTGTTGGTTTGCCTAATAACAAAGTCTTCGTATCTCTCTAATAATGTTCGATCGTCATTCAGACAGGATTTAGGAGTTGGGAATTGATCGACAGGAAAATTGTGGTTGGCTGACCACGAAAAGAAAACACGTTCGTCATGTTTCGACATGAAGTTGGGGCCGGTTCGGTACCAATAGCCAAAAACGATTATCTGGTCATTTTCAGGTTTCAATTGCTCAAAATCAACGGCCTTTGCAAAGATATCGTGTACGTTCTGTCCCGATTGCCTGTCCACCCCTTTCCCACCGACATTGCGGTACCACAATTTGGTATTGCGTTTCTGGCGAGATTGGCATTCCGCTCGGACAACAACAGCAATTGGATCGCAGGATTTTATCTGAAGGTCGTCAATGAGATCCAATAGCGGTGTGTTGCTTCCTGCTCTGGTTCTAGTTACTCGAACCTTATCCACGTAGCAAACTGCATTTGCATAAGGAAACGAAGTGACGTGGTCTTTTTGATGCTTTCCGACTAACAACTCGGCGTAGTGCTCGCCGTTGAGTTTTCGCAAACGAACAGGTGCAAACAACGGAACACCTTTCGCTGTCCGAGATAAATCTTTGGTTTTGAATTGATCCAAAACCTTTGGAAAACGAAAATCCAAGAGTCGAGAATCAAACTCACCAAAACAGGACAGCGTCGCAGTTTCAAAGACATTGCGGATCATTCCGCGAAGACTAGAACCTGGAATCGCTGGTTTGGTTTGGTCCACTGGCGGAAACCACGGTTGTCTCACAGGATCAAGGGAAAAGAAGCCAAGCGTTTTATGCTCAGGATGCGCTACTTTGATTTTTTTGATTTTTGCTTGGAATAACCCAACCTTGTCCGCAGACGGGATAAACCAATCGGTATGTGTGGTTAGTTCGCATTCCAGGTACCCGCTGTGCTTGTTCTCGACAAAGCGATCATGGGTCTCCGCCGCATGCCGCCTAAACAACGGATGCTTTTTTAAGGCATCCGGTATTCCGCCGTCTGGAAGTCGAACAAAATTGTAGGGGTGAATAAATTCTGACATGATATTTTACCTGTACCGTGTTTTCTTCCTACTCGTGACTGGCAGCTTGTGCGCCAGCTTCCTGTTGATCCGGTGATGGCAATTTATTGATGCTCGTCCAACAGCAGATGGTTTCTTCTTCGTATGTCGAATTGCCCGAATCGGAGCGGTCGCCAAATGCCGATTCAGGTCGAAATAAATTTGCCTCAAGGACACAACTGGACTCCTTGCCGTCGAGATCGCAGTATTCGAATGTGGCTCGGCGGTACCTGTCGGGTTGATCGCCTAGTAGACGCACCTGCGTTTTTCCAGAGCACTCCATTTGGACGCCGTCGGGTAAATCATTCAGGCAGCTGGTGATTCTCAGTTGCCAAATGCCGTTTCCGTTGTATGAGTGTCGCCGGGCATAAAGTTCGAATTTCGGACAGAACAAGCGGACAATTTGAAGCGGATCCAATTCAGATGCCTCGACCAAATTCTCGTTTGCAAAAGTCATCTGGCTGATCGTCGCTCCTTCTCGAAAGAGGACATTGTCCTTAGCAGCTTTCCGAACCCAATGTTGGAGTTCCCGACTTAGCTCGGTTTGATCGACCGGATATCGGGTGATAACTTTCCACTGATTCATGGCACCGCTACCTCGCTTTTGGAATTTTGCAATTCAACTTTTTGCCACAATGAATCAACGCACTGTTGCAAGTTTTTGGAGTGAGCTTCAAACTCCTCTCCAGACCAATTCAGTTTGTCGTCGGCGACATTCATTTTTCCATAGCCTTTCGATCGACCGCTGCCCAATCGTATGATGCCATCATTCAGATCACGGATTGCCAATACAAGCAAACCGGCCATCCACTTCGCCTCGTCTGAGTTCACGCATGAATTGAATGTCAGGGTGACCTTGAATTTGGCGTCACGACAAATCTTGGCATCGAACTTTTTGCGATCACTTGCACCACCGGTGAACCGGTCGATTGCAACATGATCCATCGGGAGGTCATATCCACTCTCAGTCGTGTCAACGCCAGCACTGATTCGAGATGCCCATTCCGTGTTGCCAAACACATGACACACGATGCACTTGCACACCTTTGTTTTCCCGGTGTCCGTGCCGGACAACAAATTGCAACCTGCTTCAGGCACAACTGTCCGAACGATCCGCTCACAACCACTTCGAATCGCACCGATCAATGACGTGACGGGCAGTTCCGGCAAATTGTTTAGTTTACGTTGTGCGCGATCGAATCCAGTTTTGACTGACTGGATCGGATCGGCGACCAGTAGACCTGATGACGCATCGGTTTCCAACGTAAAAGAAATTTGATTTGTCGAATTCTCCTCAACGAGGAAAGTAGTAAGGCCCGATTTTATTACTGTCCAGCCGTTGGAATCTGACTTTGAACCAATTGCAAGAGCGATAAGTGCGTCGATCGAGCCAAGATCACGTCGGAAAATCGCACATCCCTTTCCATCGTCTGCAGGTTCAAGTCTGCCAAGTCCACGATTGGTTTTTGCGCCGATTCTAATCGTTCCTTCGGCAAGCATTCTGGCTGCCGACTCCAACCAATTCAGCTCCTTGTCGCTCAGTTGGCCACTACGGATGACGATCTCCAGATTTGCGCCGGGTAGAATTTGGGCGTGATCAAATTTCTTAGCATCACTGGTCGTTCTGCGGGTACGTTCAATTGCAACTGCGTCGACAATCCTTTCCTGAGCCGCTGTGACGATCACATCATCGAAAGTAACTTTGGATTGCGTTACCCACGGCTCAGCGCCAACTGGTGTGGCGTTGCCCATGAAAATACAGACCACGCATTTGCAAGGTGTTGAGTGCTTGCCCGATTGGTAAAGGTGACATGCGTTGCCGCCCGATTGCACTTTAGCGAGTTTTTCAATTGCTGTCCGCATGACTCCCGCAATCGACGTTCCGGGAATTACGATTTGCCCTTTGGAATTGCGACGTAAATCCGAGTCGGTCATTTCACTTGAATCTCCCCCTCCAACATGAAGTGGTGTATTGGTTTTGCACTCCAGTTTGATCAAGTACTCCACGTGCCCACTAGATTCCTGCCTTGTCTCAGAATTCATGCTTGCCCTTTCGCGATTTCAAACAGAGCACAACGAAAATTGCCAAGCATCTTGGGCTCATTTTCCCGGTTTCCTGGTTCTCTTTCAATCTTGGCCAATTTTTCGAGCAATTCCTCAGAGCTCTTTCCTGTAGTTCCGAATAGTTTTTCCTTGTATTTGCCAACAAATTCTTTCAAGGAATCCGCCTTGTTTCGACGTGATGTAGACAGGGTTTTCAACAGCACCAAAAGTTCACTTGCTGGCTCAGGCGATGTGGCAATTTCATAGCAAAGTCGTTTGTATTTAGAGTTTGGTTTCCTATTCTTAGTGGTGGCGACTTTGACCCTGGGCTCGATGTGAGCTTTCGTGTTGAAACTGTCTCGAGGCGACTTCTTGATAGCAACTGTATCAAAGACGATGTCGTCCACAATCCCTCCAAAGCACTCTGAAATCCCGTGAATTGGATGGTTCAAAATGATTTGCCCGAAACCATCCGCGCGACGCAGGCCAATTCCTATCTGCTGTGCCCGCATGAGCTTTTCCCAAGCCTCTATTCGTTCTGGTGAACCTACGGTAGCAGTGTCATTCCATGCGAACTTCCATGTTGAACCAGCACGAATCGCTGTATCGGGCGTTCGAGGAATTCCAACTTTTCCGATATAACCACCAATCCGAAGGGTCGACACATAACCACGTTTAATCGTGAATGGAGCAGTCTTTTCCCCACCAATCATTCGCCACAATTGGCGGGCACTCAATTTGGTTAAAGGTCGCATCCATGGGTCAAGTGCGATCAGATCGGAGTAGAGTGTTACAGAGAATACAGTATCGTCAGCTGATTTGTCTTCTGAACCCGACAACAGGCCGGGATAGTCTTTGTGTTGTTTTTCATTGATCGGTCGACAAAACATCAATAAATGCCCCATCCCACGAGTTCTTACTTTTCCAACTCGCAGGGATGCCCATTTTTCCTTCCATGGAATCAGCACCGATTCAAGCAAGTGCTTCGGTCCTCGTACGTAGCCGCCAAAATAAGTTCCGCGAGCAATGGACTCGAAACCATATAACTGCCCCTCTTCCGCACGCTGCGATTGTCGATTGATTGCGGTACGTTGTGCAACTTCCAGTTGCACAGTTCCGTGTTCGAATGAAATATCCTTACTGGCTGCTCTACCCGTGAGTTGGAGATAGCCTCCCAAGGGCTTCAGTGCCCCGTCACACTCGTGTTCATCTGGCTGTTGGTAGGAGCAGGTGGTTGACAAGGGAACCGACAAACGATCACCGAACCCGTGTTGTCTACTGGACGGCTTGGTACCGGGATAGTGTTTGCAGGTGTGGATGCTGGCCGGAAACGGCATTGGCATGGACGCAGCACATCCCACCCAATTCGTAATTGCCGCCGGATAAAGAGGGCCAAAACGAATCTTCTCTTTTGCTATGGACTCGTCAAAAACAGGATCGTTTTCGAGCACACCATTTCGCAACCAATTCCAGGCGATGGCCCCTCGTATCGTGGTGCCAGGGATGAAGTCGAACGTTTCCGCAACATTGTCCACCGCTCGGTGGTACGAAATCGAGATCGGAGATTTTGCATAACCAAAAACAAACCAGACAGTATCTTCATCCGCTTCGGGGCTGTCGTCGTTAGAAGGTTCAGTCAGGCGGAGCATTGAAATTGTCTCGGACGCCCCTAATGAATCTCTATCCAAGTCGTTCTTTGGATCTGTTTTCAAAATCGAATTGACGAAGGCTTTAAATTCGACTATTTGGTCTTCGTTGTCACCGCAGGGCAACTTGAGATTGACGAGTTCCGGTTCGGACGCCTCAACGACTTCAACAGTACACTTGCACTTCCCTTTTCCCCGACGCCGCTGGCCTCCTATTGCGTTGATCGACCGAAGAGATAGCAATAGTAATAACAACGAACGTTTGGAAAGCTTGGCTTCGCAAATCAATTCTGTTTCAAACTGAGTTGCGGGAGCGTCCTCGAAAAAGAACAGATGTTCATCTTTGGAGCGACCAGAATGGCGATCACGCGCACTGCGTCCAGTTCTGACAACCGTGGAATCAATTGCATCGTGGCGTGGGTACGCATTATCAAAAAAAACACAATCTTCCGCGAATCCTGAGGACTTGCCGCCTCCAAATAGCTCGCGAAAACAACTATCCGAAAAATCGCCCACGATCTTGCTTGGCGATGAATCGTCATGACATGTGGGAGGATACCCAAATGTTGACCTGTGTAGTCGGACGATTTTTTCCGCCCAATCGCTTGCGAGCCCTTTGATGGTAGAACCTGGAACAAAGGTTACTCCATTGCTGTCACGCAAGAAAACTGCATCGGTGGCACGACCTCGCCCACTGCCCGTTCCTATATGAAAGTCTGTCTCCACATCGATCGTAAGCTTAATGCGAACTGTCAAAGCACTTCTCCCATAGGTAAATGGCATCCGCAAGATCGGCGTGCGGAAACTCTGCCTCTGCAGAACTGTTCAATTTTGGTGAGTTGAAATCGAGAAGGCGATTTACTTCTGCCCATGTTGCCTCGTTCAATGGTACACGATTCACTCTTCGTTCCCAGTTTGTAATAAAAGGTTCAACGATATCGCTGCAAACTTCTTCCACGGTCTTGCTACTTTCATGGTCTTTGGTGCCAACGATCGCCGTTCGATTTAAATTATTGCGAAGATCGAAGAGGCTGTTGGAAGGAAAAGACTTTTGCTTGAGCAATCGACAGGCCGATTTTAGTTTTTCGAACGAGCGCGCCCCGCCGCTTTTCAGATGATAAGGTCGACCAGTAAATGAAACCATCGTGACTCCACGTTTATCTCCGATAGATCTTTCAGCCAAAATACGTTCGGAATCTCCATAGGCTTCTGTGATCACGGCGAAGTCGATGGCACCTTCGATCCAGCCATTTTTTCGGGCCTTCGTTTTTGCGTTTCGCAATAAGCCATCAGCAATTCGATGAGCCGTTTGGAAGGGAAACCCTTGTCGCGTAACGACCACACCAGCAGAAAAACCGATTGCCTTCCCTCCGTCCCATTCACATTCACCATGTGCGAACGAGTACTGCAAGTGACGAGAGAAGGAATCAACAAACGGAAAGGCTAATTCAGCTGGACAGGCGACAACAATATCGTCACCACCATCAAACAAGATCAGGGCCGGGGCAGTTTCTTGTTGATGAAGTTCTTGAATTGACTGAAGACCGGTTTTCAAAGCACTTTCAATCAAGCTTTTCAGCCCATTTGAGAACTCTTGATATGATTGCGGCGAATCGAATTCGCGAAGCCTTTGACCGAGTCCGTCACCATCCAAGACGACTAACGCCCAATGTGAGTCTCCGGCCAAGTCCTCCAGGTTGAAGGGTATCTTTAATTTTGGCTCACCTTGTCTGTCTTGATAGAATAGCTTCTGTCGGTCTACGCTACTTTTCCTGTGATCGTAACGAGCTTTGCAAGCCGGGCAGACTCGCCACACGCTTTTTATTTCGGCAGCCTGATCATCGTCTACCGAATCGAATTTCCGCGAAACTGCCTCCGTAGCCGGGTTAGCACCACAAGTCTCGCAATTCCAAGCCCAGCCCAGTTCCGGCGATTCACTGGAATTTCTTCCCAGCCGTTTTTGACCCTCGAGTTCCTCCAGCGCGGCCTCACGAGCCGTTCTAAAGCTCTGTCCACTATCGGAACCGAATTCATGAGTTCCACTTGTTGAAAGGGAACCATTGACACTACGTTTCTTGAATTCTCTCGAAATTTGTCGCTCAAAATCTCTAGCTTTTTCAATATCGTTAAAAACGAACAGCCCGCCTCCTCCGTGGCACACGCCAACTTCCACGGCCAATTCGCCCTTCTCGTTTTTCACCGTGTTTGCGGTGTCGGTTGATATTGCCTCCGATTCACGAACAATTTGACTGGCACCGACGATCGTAGACATCCGAATGGACGAGAATACATACGACTGAATCGCATCGACGTCAGTCAACAGCAGGAATCGCTTCATAGATAGTAACTTTCTGATAGTTTTGATGTCCTTCGCTCCCATATCAACACCCTCCCAAAGGGTGCTATATGGTTTCAGTCCTGGGAGGCAGCCGAAGGAGTTCGCGCAACTCATTTTCTTTGTCGTGGCCGTTTGGCCCAAGCCAGGGGATCTGGCCATCTTTTATCGCTTTTTCGATTTCGCTCTCACCAGCTCCACTCGCGAGAAGGTCCGAAACAGGAATAGTTGGGTGTTCACTTGAAAGAATCGAATACAACCCTAAATAACGTGGCAATGCAAATCTGATCGCATTGTTGGCGATCTCAACAGCTTCTTTTTCTACAGGTCCACGAGAATGGGCATAGGCGTTTCTCAAATCTGTCCACCGCGGATATTTCCCCACCCCGCCCCAAAACTTATACCACTCCCCATTCTTATTATTCGGCCCCAAGTTCAGCTCAATGACCGGGTTCTCAACTCCCAACTTAACATTAAAAACTACCGCATTTGAGCTGTTCGACTCGTAGGAACCGGACAAAATCAATTTTGCAGCGATGCCTGGATCGAATTGGCCGCCTTCAATACACTTGTCGATATTTCGGCGAAATTCAATTTCTGTGCTACCCTTGAATAGGAGTTGCACCTTCGCCTTGATTGCCACTAGTTCAAGACTGCAAGGGTTCAAAAATGCGTTTTGGAGTGTTGCGTTCAACGCCACAACCGATGCCTCAGGAATCTCGATTTTTCGTGACGTCCATATTGAGTTGACCCCGAGAATTTTTGGAGGGTATCTTTCCAGGTGCAAAAATGAATCCAATACGAGTTCGCAAAATCCATGCGTACCGACAATAACGTCTCGAACCATGGAATTCGAATCCAGATCACTATCGGAGAAACTAGACAACGCCAACAATGCCTTTAATCGTAGATATTCGTCGACCAAGTATTGACGCATTCTCGCAGGCTGCCTTTTGAGATTGAGAACGGCCTCTCGAACGCCCACTTCTGGAATTTCATTTAGGGGCGATTCAAACAATGAATAATCAGCATTCATCCATGCATCAGACTCATGAATTATTACATGAGCTTTCTGTATGTCTTTTTTGTCGGTCGCGGAAAAGTAGTTGCCGACTTTCCCTTTCTCGCCATTGATCTCCTCATCAAGTTTCTTGATCAACGAATGAGAAAATGCGAAATTACGTGAGCGGAAATGGTTGATGATTTCCTTTCGTGCATCATGTGAAAAAACAACTCCGGGCAAGTCCAGCTGTTCATATTTCAGTGATGCTGGATGTGGCCTTCTTGCTTTGGAGTCATAGTCATCGAAGTCCAGATAATACGCGGGAACGCCAAGATACATTGCCGCGTAGATTCCGGCAGCATCCATCGGTTTTTGCCCGCCAGTAACATCGAGTGCAATTGCCTTATCCTGATTGTCATTGCGCCACCATTCCAAGACCTTCTGAAACACAGCTGCTGGATTGCCAGATTCAACCTCCTCCGCATCTTGCAGGAGGCTACACACGTTGTTGAAATCCCTACCCAAGAGAATCTTCAGGGCCGCATATAGGCCATGTTTTTCATTTTCGGCCAAGACGATTTCCCAAGCACAACTCCCATCGTTCAATGCGCCGATGAAGGGAACAATAAGCGTTAAAGGCTGACTGGCATTAACTCCCTGATAGAAATGAAACGCAATGCTGAGTGCGAGTTGCTCGACGCTAAACCCAGCCATCAACAGCAATACACGCTCGGGCCGTTTTTGTTCCGTCAGTATTTCTTGCTGTTCTGGCCGACCGTAAACAAGCTCACTGTTGCCAAAACGAAGTTGCAGTAGCTCCAAGGAGCGAGGTAAATGCTCTTTTTGCTGCTCGGGGCTATTCCAGTGAGTATTAAAACCCTCTTCCTCAATGTCTTGGAATTTTTTGACGGCTTCCTGATAGAGTTTTATCAACTCCATTTGAATTATGTTTTCGCGATTCATCGAACCCTTCCAGCAACTCGATCGCCCGATAACCTAAATGAATGATGAGCGAAAAGCAAATCCAGAGGGCTGACTTTGTGTGCCTCGAGGCCTAATACAGCCATTTCCCCAAATACTTTGGACTTGGGTGAGAATTCAGTAACCTGAAGTTAGCATTGCATGAAATTGTTGGATTTATCCGCAGTTTTCTTGCTAAGCAGTGCTTAGGAGACAAGCCTATTACCTCAATTTTTCTCGCTTGGGGGCAGTGCAAGAATCAGCTATTTGCTCCCGCGTTCCTTCCCTATGCACTGCTTGGGGAAAGATTTCTGACTTTTGAATTGTTCCAAATGGTAATCCCTGAGTGAACGGTTCTCCAGTTTCAAATTTGAGACTGGAGATTTCTAGCTTCTGGTTTCTCCAACACAGTCATTGAACCGTCGTTGAGTCTTGTCTCAAAATTGAGACAGAGTTGGTGTATCACTTATTCGTCGTAACATCTCTTCGCTGCATGTCGCTTGAGGAGGCAGTTTCTCATCCTGACTTGACCCGCCACGCAATCACTGAACGTGCAGCTGCCCAGTCTCAAATTTGAGACTGGGGATTATGCGTGAGTTCAGTCTCAAATTTGAGACTGACGCAATTACCTGTGGATGCATCGGCGGGATCGCCTCCGCGACATTGCCGTGGCAACATTTTGTTGCCACGGTTAAGTAGTCGCCTCCTTCGCGATTTGAACTGATCCGTCAGGGTCATTGAGTCTCTGCGTTTGTCTCTTTGAACCCATGAACGTATCTTTTAATATGCTGATTGCCACGCAAGCCACAAGCGTCTCCGGGACGCAGAAATATTTTGAGCAGGTTTTGACGCGAGGTGATTATTACCTCGGTCAGGAAGTTGCTGGTCAGTGGCATGGTAAAGGTGCGGAAATCCTTGGGCTGGAATATGGCTCTAACGTCACCAAAGAACAATTTTCTAACCTGCTCAATGGCAGGCATCCAGAAACCGGCAAGAACTTGATGCAGCGGATCCGTAAGGATCGCCGCCCTGGCATGGATTTGACATTCAGCGTTCCCAAGAGCGTTTCACTGGCTTGGGCGATCAACAAAGATGAAAAAATCATGGAAGCGTTGCAACAGTCGGTTCGCGAAACGATGGAACGCGATGTTGAACCGTTGATGCAACGGCGAGTGCGAACGGGCAAACATGCTCAAACAAAACAGAAATCCCATACTGGGAAGCTGATCTATGCTGACTTCCTACATAAAACTTCGCGGCCGGTCGAGGGCAAAGCTGACCCACATTTGCATGTTCATGCTTTCGTCATCAACTGGACGCAGCAAAACGGCAAGAACTACGCGGGCGAGTTTGAAGAAATCGTCCGTCAGCGTCCCAGTTTACAGGCGAAATTTGAGGCTCGGCTTGCCCGAAAACTCAACCATGAGTTGGGATATAACGTTGAGCACACGCGTTTCCTTCAATCCGGACGAATGAAAAACGGTTGGGAAATTAAAGGTATTGAACGTTCGACAATCGAAAAATTCAGCCGGCGTACGGCACAAGTAGAAAAACACGCGTTGGAGAATAACGTCAAGGATGCTGAGGCCAAAGGGAAGCTTGGAAAGCTGACCCGAGAGCAGAAGGATACGGGGAAGTCCGTCGACCAACTCCGCCGCGAATGGCAAAACAGGCTGTCGGACAAGGAACGACAAGCATTCAATAACTTGAAGCAGCGCTCTGGCAAGAGCAGTGGCGAAACGGAACAGAATGCGGCTGCCAATTCATTGAAGTACGCCCTGGAACATCATCTCTACCGGCAATCAACGGTCGAACGCCATCAGATTGCGGGAACGGCATTGGAACATGGACTGACCATCAGTCCTGAACAAATGGAAAAGGCGATTGATCAAGCGGGGCTAATCCAACGAACGTTGGATAGCGACGGATCGAAACGCCAGATGATCACGACTCGCGAAGTACTCAACGCCGAAAAACAAATGATCGCGTTTGCCCGAGATGGTCGTGGAACTCGCAAAGCGATTGCCACGTTTGACCGCAAGTTTGACAGAACATGGCTCAACGACCAACAGAAAAATGCCGTGAATCATGTGTTGGAATCCCGCGATACGGTGATGGCAATCACCGGAGGAGCCGGGACTGGGAAATCCTCCTTGATGCAGGAAGCGGCTGACGCGATCCGTGAGAATGGAAAACAGATATTTACCTTTGCTCCCAGTAGCGGAGCGAAAGAAGTACTGGAAGAGAAAGGGTTTTCCAATGCCAAGACTGTTGAGCATCTGCTTCGCAACACCAAGCTTCATCCAGAACTGAAAAATCAGCTGCTGTGGGTCGACGAGGCTGGGCTGTTGGACGTGCGAGCGATGAATGAAATTTTCAATATTGCCAAAGATCAGAATTGTCGTGTCGTTCTTTCGGGTGACACAAGGCAGCATTCTTCGCCGCGCCGCGGAGAAGCAATGCGACTACTAGAAAACGAGTCAGGATTGAACATTGCACGTATTGAAGCCATTCAACGTCAGAAAGGCCGGTACAAGAAAGCAGTTGAGCTCATCAGTAAAGGACACGAAATCGTTGACGCAAAAACAGGAAAAACCGGGCTGGTTGCCGGATTTGACATGCTTGATGCAATGGGGAAAGTGAAAGAGATTGCGGGCGACCAACGCCACGAGACACTGGCAGAGGCCTATCTGAAATCGACCGACAAACGAAAATCAACTTTGATTGTGGCTCCGACCCATGCCGAGGCAAGCAACGTGACGGAACACATTCGCGAAAAGCTTCGCGAACAAGGAAAACTCCCCAGTGAGGAGCGCCCGTTTATCCAATTGCGGTCATTGAACCTCACCGAAGCGGAAAAAGGAAATACCGCCTCTTATCGAGATCAACAAGGGCTGATTATCCAATTTCACCAGAACGTCAAAGGCGGTTTCAAAAAAGGGGATCGCTATTTGGTGCACGACGTTGAAGATCAGCAAGTGCGTTTACAAAGCCTTCAGGACGGTAGGTTACACCGCTTGCCGGCGGATAATAGTGATCGGTTTGAAGTCTATACCAAGGATGAACTGGGGATTTCCGCTGGTGACAAAATTCGTTTCAGTCTGGGTGGGAAGACACTCGATGGCAAAGGCCGCATCAGCAATGGTCGCCTGGATCAAGTGAAGGGTTTTGACAAACGGGGCAATCTGATTTTGAAAAATGGAAAAGTGGTGGATCGCAACTACGGCCATTTTGATCATGGCTATGTTGTGACCAGCCACGCAAGCCAGGGTAAAGACCGGCAATTGGCGATCGCCGCGATGGGAGCGACTTCCCTTCCTGCCATCAATGCGAAACAGTTCTATGTGACTGTTTCCAGAGGCAGCGAAGATGTTGCCATTTACGTGGATGACAAGGCGAAGGTGCGACGCAGCATTGAGAAGTCGGGACAGCAAATGTCTGCAACTGAACTGGTTAGCTCAAACGTTCGAGCTGAATTTGAGAAATCGGCTGAGCGTAGCCCTGAAAGTTCAATCACCTCACTTGTTCGACATAGTCGACAGACCGCAAGCAATTTCCGAGACCGGATTTCACATTGGTGGCGCAGCGTTTCGGATAAGACAAATCAACAGGAACACCTGGGGCGGCATCGAATTGACGCTTGCCGCGAATCAGGCGTTGGGATTTCGACTGGTATGGAGAGGAGCATCAGCTAATGGCGGATGTAGCAAAAATATTTGACGAACATAATGGGCGAAACATTCTTCACCGTTTGCCGAAGAGTTTGGGACGTACAGCGGTCGAACTGGATTGCCCCTGGCAGGCAATCCGCGATGGCGAGCTGCCTCCAATGATGTTTCAATTGCGATTTCGCGACGGGCGCATGGAAAGCTATGCATACAGCGATATTCGTGAGGTTCATTGTCGCGATGCAGGATTGGTACAGGTGTTCCTTCATTCCATGACTAGAAAGGCAATTACTTTCAAGGGGCGTCATCTAAGGGAACTGGCCAACCTATTTTGTATTGCCTCGATTCGTTCTATCCACGAAGCCGATGAACGCGACATCGACAGACCAGAAAATGCCCCAGAAGTCACCAGGATTTCTGTTGAATTGATCGAAAAGAGCTAACAGTGTTTTGATGCAACCCTGCGGGGCGGGGCAATGGGAAAGAAGACTAAATATAAAGTTGGGTTGTCTCAAATTTGAGACTGCCCATCTTTTTGATTGCCGCCACGACTCAGTCTCAAGTTTGAGACTGAGTACCATCAACCCCTGAATAGGGCGTCGTTCCAGTCAGTTCCCGCATGAAGTGGTCGGTGCCGAGAGATTTTTCCCCCAAACTGAGCCTGCTCAATCGCCTGCAAGACGCGCTCAGCAATTCGATCGCCACCTTGGTCATTGTCGGTCGCAACAACAACCTTCTTGAATTGAGTTGCAGTCAGCAGGTCACTGAGAAGTTGGCACTGCCTTTGCGACACCCCTCCTCCCGTTGCCAGATACATAGCGTTTTTGAGCTGAAACAACTTCTGGTAGCTTAGTGCATCGATAACTGCCTCTGTCACAACAACAGTCGTGTCCGTCGCCTTTGAGTTGGATCGCCAGAATGTTTTCTGACTGCCTCGAACTAACAATCCTCGTTCAGCATTCTTCAATTCCAATCCACAAACTGTTTTGTTTCGATAGTGGGGGAACACAGCATTGTTAAATCGATCTGTAAAAATCCGACCTGCGAACCTGTCCGAAGAAAGCAATTTTGAGCCAAGCCCCCTCCTCTCAAGATATGCATGACTTTGGACTGCACGGCACTTACTGAATATTTCTTGAACCCGCTCGGTATCGTAGGCCTGGTTTTCAACCTGATAGGCTGGTGTTGGGGCTCTCAGCCCGCTCCACTGAGAAAGTAGCTGACCTATTTCCGGCAGCGATTTATTGGAACGGTTGGCCACAAAATCAACGATGGTTCCGCTGTCTTGATCGTCAAACACCGAGAAGTAAACCCACACACCTCCTTTCTTTGAAATGATGACTTTGTCATTTCCCGATTTCATGGCAATTGAGGTTTTGGTTGACTTCTTTCGGTCGATCTCATAGTCAAACATGGCCGCAAAAACGGATAGGTTGATGTCGCGTTTGAAGTTTGAAAAGCTGTATTTCTCTAATTTCATAAATCTGTCTCCTGTTTGATGGTTGCTTAAAACAAAGAACCTTGAGCAGGTTCAGCTTCATCGCTCGCAGAAATTTTGATTGGCGGTCCAACGAGCACAAATCGTTGCCCACCACACGTTACGCCGAGGCCATCGTAGAATCCATTCTCACTGCGTGTTTGCCGACAAATTTCGCTGTAAGATTTGGGGACGCCATTGAAATGCTTTTCGCCAATCAAGCGATATGCTTCGGCAACGACAGAATCGGACGTTCCAGAAATTGAAACGGTGGCGTAGAGCCAGCCATCAAGCCGAAACGGCTTGCGGATTTTGTTGCCCATGCTGATGGTGTCTGCACTGTATGATGCGTAGATATCGCCTTCACCCATTTTTTCGTTTGTTTGATGGCACCAACTGCCCATTGCGAGGCGCGAAGGGGGGACTGCTAGTGTGTCTGCTGAATTACAAGTCATGTCTTTTCCTTTGTTTTGATGATTGAAACGAACCCGTCTTGTGACGGATTCGTCAAGGTTGGTCAGTGCTCGCTGGGCAAGTAGAGTATCCAGTGACTTCCATCGAAGCCTGCCCAGATGCTGATTTCGTCAAGCGGGAAATCGGTGAAGTCGATTTTATGGACGATGAATGGCTCAACATCACAATCCGCTTCAGCGTGAAGCGTTGCTGTGTTGTCATCCGAATTGACAGTCAGCTTCCAAAAGTGCATGTAATTAATGCAAGGATCGTCAGCGGCAGCTTTTTTGAACTCAATTGAGCTGATCCAACTGGCGATTGCATCAACCAACCAATGCGCCGATGCTTCATTAGCCAGGTGTCTTACACCCGGCGTGTAGATCACTTTGCGATTTAGTGGGTGGCGATACCTCACCAGGTCACCGCAGAAATGATCCAGTTCCGCTTGTAGCTGTTCCGCATTGCGTGTTTTGTCGTTTACTTGTTTAGTCATGTCCGTTTCTCCTTTTTTGATTGGACTTTGGTTTTTGGTGGGAGCCTGTAGCGGCGAAGCCGTGGAAGGTGCCCGTCCATAAAATCAATGGGAGCAGCAGATTTTGAGCGGGAGGAGATTTCTCAAGATCCAAATCGGCGGAGGGGGATCACCCGGGATTTTTCGCAGCGCAGCGACCGTGAAAAATTTTGGGGATACCGACGATTTGCCGGAGGTCTTTTGGGACCGGAGGAGAGCCCTTGCGAAGGTCTTGAGAAATTGGGCCGAAGGGGCCTCTCTGAAAAGAGTGTCGTCGAAGACGACGCAACACTTGGCCTCAGTCTCAAATTTGAGACTGCCCTATCAGCCCACACTTCGAGCTTGCTTTTCGCACTGAAATCGTGTGATTATTCAATTGCAGGGCGTGTTGCCCTGCCGGACTTGAAAATCCGTTCTAGCATTCGACCTGAGGTCGGATGGCCGCTGAATAAGGTCTTCGGACTCAATAGGCGGTGGCTTCGCTAGAGGTTTTTCAACGTCCGATCACCAGTCAACAATGGAAAAATTTCATGGATGAAGATCGAAAAAAGGCAATTGATGATTTAGTTGCTCGCAATCCCAAGTTAGACAACCTTGTCACCAAACTACTTAACAGCAAAGAAGCAGACTCATTGTTTCAGAAAATGCGTGAGGATGAACAACAAGCGGAACAGAAAGATTGATGGCGAAAGAGTGCTTCTCCATCGCAGGTAGCAAAGAAGTTTTGCAGCAGATTGACGAAAGCGGTCGCCGAGCTGGCTTAAGTCGTGGGCAAGCATTTGAAGATTTCCTGACCTTTGTCCGTTGTTCACTTGCCGGTCAAACGATGGAAGAAGAATATCTGAAAACCATCGACAAAGGTTATGCCAAAGGTGAAAAGGGAAGACGCGGAATCGACGCCGTTGTTAGCGGGTTCGGCCAACTGGTGATTGCGATGGAAGAAACCGGGAAGGACATTCTTGGCGATATCTTTCAAGGAGCGATTACCTACGGTGAAGGTGGACAGTATTTTACACCAGAGGCTCTTGCCTCGTTGATGGCAGATTTGGTTGTTGGTGAGGATGACGGTAAACGAAAATCGGTTTGTGACCCGGCCTGCGGATCAGGACGGTTTCTACTTTCCATTGGAAAAGACCATCCAGACTGGGAATTTTCAGGCCAGGATGTTGACCATCGCTGTACTCAGATGACGGCCATTAATATGGGACTTCGTGCGATGTTTGGCTATGCGGTTTGGCAGAACACACTAACGCTTGAAGTTCACCGAGTCTACAAAATTGGGCTTAACCTAAACGGCGGCGTCATTCGAGAGATACCCATCGAACAAAGCCCGTTTGATTATCAGCAAAAACAGAAAGTCCCATCCGCTGACTCAACTCCTGCTGCAAAAAAGACTGCCACTAAACTGCTGCAACAGCGTGATTTGTTTTAGCTCCCGCAAGTGATTGCGGTGCCAAGCTTGCATCTGTCTCAAATTTGAGACAGTGCGAATACGCCAGCATTCGCTACTTGAATTAGTTGTAATTCCGAGAGAACGGTGTCTGTTGAAACCATGGAGAATAAATTTGATTGCGATCAGTGTGGAGCCTGTTGCCAGGGGCATTTGATCGTTGAAGCCTATGCACTTGATGTTCTCCGAGAGCCGCATCTTGCGACCGCAGCCAAACCGTTACGCCTCAATCAAACTCACGAAACATTAATGGCTGATTTGGAACAAAACGGAAAGTGTCTAGTGATCGCTTGTGGCAATTTACGCCAGTTTCTTATGGAGAAATTCTAATGTGCCATCTACCCCACTCATCCCGGTGTTGTGTGGCTATGGAGGCTGGCGACGAGCAGTGCCAGTTCGCTCGTGAGGCTGCCGGGCTAGATCCTCCCGAACCTTTGCCGGCGGGGCGATGGGAAGAAATACCAAGCCGGAAAAGCACTTTCTACTGTGATGGCGAAAACTGCCAAGGATCGATCAACTTAACTTTAGTCAATCTAAAGTCTCTTGTATTGCGGGTCGCAAGTGTCCAATCCCTGGCTCCGACGATTCCAGCTATTTGCATATCCCGAACGTCTGCTCCCTGCCCGGCTCTCTTGTAGCTGGCAGAGATTTCGCCGGCGGCTAACGCGGCCAGTGAATCAAAATCTAAAATACGCCCATCAAAATCATGCGTTAATGCCAGTTCGAACTGCTGGACAAGGCCGCGTTTGCGTTTACCGTCGGGAAGGATGTTCAAACCGTGCTGGATTTCAAAGACCGTGATGCTGGTTGTCCAAACATCGTCCGAGGACTGAGCATGCAGCCAATTGACAACCGTCTGGTCTGGCTGGGCTTTCATGAACTCTGAAACAACGTTGGTATCGAGAACGATCATTGCTCAAATTCTGGCGAACGAACTTCTTGCCCCTTCAATTCTTCAATGGTCTCGCCGGGATTCAGGCCGACATCAGAAAAACGATCCAGCAGACGCGTTGCCAAATGGGGTCGCTGTTTGGATTCGATTGCTTCACGGAGAATTGCTTGAATGAGTTCTTCGACAGAACGCCCCTCCTCCTTCGCGATTTCGCAAAGCTGGATATGCAGTTCGGGTTCAATATTGTTCAAATTGAGTTCTGGCATCAAATTTCTCCTCACTAACATAGTATCACCGTTTGGCCGCAAAAGTCTAGAAAAAAGGGTGCCACGGCGACTCCATGTCCGTCGCGACACTTTTTTTGAAAGGGTTTAAGATGGTTCAGGGCTGTTGCTCTGACTTTCGGCCTGCTCCTGTTGATGTATCCAGCTATTGGCCAGATCCGCGACTTTGGAAACGTTGAGCAGATCGTCACGACTGAAACTGCCCGTATGTTTCCATTGCTCGCCGTCTTTGTAGCCCCGATCAATCGTTGAATTATAGAAAGTCTTACCTTCTGTCGTTTCGTTTTTAAAAATTGCAGCCGAGATCGTACTGAGTCGAATGGGGTGAATTGGTTTATTGTTGTTGGTCATTTTGATTCCTTTCGTGGGTTGAAAATAACAATTGGGTTCAACTACCACGAAAATCAAAAACGGCCAAACACCCTCCTCCCATCACATACGTTCGCATGATCACTACGGATCGATTGGCTAAAGATGGGCAGTTGCATTTGGAAACGATAGTCCATTGGACGACTTCAATCGTGCCCGCAGCTCATCATTCCAGTCTGTGCCGATTCCCCCAGGCAGTTTGTCGATGATGTGATTGTTTTGAATGTGTCCCTCAAGTTCTTGTCGAATGTGAGAAGCGAGTCTCTTTCCGCCATCATCATTGTCTAACGCCAACCAAACGGTCACCTTGTTGGGCATGTTCTGCACAGCGGAGACCAAGCATTTAATCTGCTGTGGGCTACATTGGCCAGCTGTGCTGAAGAACCTTTTGGATTGAGTGCCAAACAAAGTTGCCACGCTCAACGCGTCGATCGCGGACTCGCAAACGACCATGATCCGATCGTCCATTCTTGGCCGAGAACACCACAGCCCCTTTTCGCCCGCAGGTGAAAATCCCGTGAAACTTTTGTTCTTGATTTCATATCCGCACAAATCTCCTGCCACATTCCAGTGAGGAAAAATCGTGTTGCGTCGTTCGTCAATTCGAATTCGGTCCAGAAGAACTGGAGCCTCGAGAACAGCTTTTGAAATGCCACGCAAGCGTAGATACGGATCCGTTGACCGCGGCACCTTGGCAAGCATCCAGTTGTCGGCCACTTTGGTCAGATATTGTGTTGCGGGTAACAGCTTGTAGCCTTCACTCAGCTCAGGTTTCCTAGTCGTTTTTGACGGACCTGCTCCATTAACCCATGGTCTTAGCTCCTTCCGCACCTGCCCAATTGAGAACGATTTTTGAGTCTGCACGAAATCGACTATACTTCCGCTGTCACTGCCATGGGTGTTGGTGTAGACCCAGTGCCCGGCCGATCGCCTGACCACGGCGATCTTGTCACCGTTGGCATGTCGCATTACCGCGTTTCGTTGACTGCTTTGTTTTCGATCTATGATGAAACCCAAAGATGCTGCGTATTCACACAGGTTGATTTGGGTTTTGAATTGTTCAAGTTCTTCGTTTCCGGTCGCCATTTCCTACCGTATCGCGATTCCGGCGTGCATTTCAAGAGACCATTTGTTGCCTGGACTATTGGCAACTTCCATTCTTGAATCCATTGCCAGAATGGCAATTAGCGTTCTGTCGAATTGAGTTCGTTAGAAATCAAGTTCCGTATGAGATCGACAATTCGGGTCTCGGTTGACGCACAGTGGATCTTCAATTCACGATGTAAGCCTGGATCGATTTCAATGGTCAACCGTTTTGGCTTCACACGTTCTTTTTGAAGCACCACCTTGTTCTCGACCCATTGGTCAGCAGTTGGCTTCTTCGGCGGTCGGGTCGGTATTTGGATTTTCTTGCTCATCAGTAATCCTCCTTAATTCGTTGACAAACATGCGAACTTCCTGGGCAGCCTTGGACATCGGACGATCCAGTACGGTTCGGCCTGTCGAAATGGCTTCGGCAAAGGCGACCCTTTGCCCGATATCTGTTTCCAGGACTGGTGTCTCCAGGTCCAGCAGGGCCGTTCGAACATCTCTTCCAATTGCGGTATTGGCGACCTTTCGATTGATGAACAGCAGGCACTTCAACTCTGGCTTGAATGTCTGAGCCTCCCGAATCAAATCGATCGTTTCTGAGGCAGCCCAAACGTCAAGAGGAGATGGTTGCAATGGAACAACGACCACATCTGATCCGAAGATGATTGAACGAGCAAGTTCAGAGAGCCGCGGTGGACCGTCGATCACGATGTCATCATAATCGTCTTTCAATTGTTCAAGCTCTTTGTGCAATGTTGGCTTCGGGAGACCGACAACAGTGAATGTGGGCTCGTCGCGAAAGTTCGACCATGCCAATGCACTCCCTTGGGGATCAGCGTCAATCAACAACACTCGCTTCCCCCGCCGAGTCAAATCGGCGGCCACGTGAATGGAGAGTGTCGTTTTTCCAACACCTCCTTTTTGATTAAGAATTCCATAGATCATCTCGAATACTGTCCATACTGTAAAATCGCAATTGCAGTTTTGAGACTATATGAGAATGCTCATCGCCGCAAGAAAATAATTCACGGCCGCCTGACCGCCTATTGGCCTTGCTTCGGAGAGGCTGTAGTTTCTGTCATCGAAATCGCAATTGAAGAAATGCGATTTCGCAGATAAGCAGCATTGCGATGAAAAGCATTTGAAGAAATGTTGTTTCCTACAAATGCACAGATGTGGCAATGTGTGAATTCACAAATGCGATTTTGCGACGATGTGAAATGCAGCGATGCAATCCTGAGGCCAACTTTGCTAGTCGAAAGAATCAAGCAGGCTACTGCGGACCTCATTTGGTATCTTAAATTGATGCTACGGTAATCTCTGGCCATTTCGCAACTGCCAAAGGTGGACAAGCAGGAGTTCTGCACAATTGAACAAAATCGCAAATGCGAAAAAATGTAAATGCGATTAACTGTACTTGCCAATCCACTAACCCGCGAATCAGTTTCACAAGACGAGGTGATTTTCTTTTCCCATTGCCAAGAGAAATCAAACGCGGTCTGCAATTATTTCTTGAATTCTCTGAGCAGGGAGTGTTTAAGCTGTGTTTATGGATGTGTTACGAATTCGAATCGATGTACAGTTCTTTGAAATGGTTGGAGAATCCAAATTGGCCAGTGTGTGAAGTGTCGAAAAAAGGTGGGCGAAGTATCGAAAATTGGTGTGTGAAATGTCGAATGAGAACGCAGGTGTGTGAAGTACCGAAGTTTTGGTTGACTCGGTGGGTGAAATGTCGTTACATCGTTATCAGTGTGTGAAGTATCGAAAGAATCGCCGAACCGTTCCCCGTTGCTGCCAGATCGGCATCCAACACCGGATTTCTTTGTCTGCGATATTTTCGACGCAGCACCCAAGGGGGATATGGCTTCGATGGAGCATCCCATTTTCAGCCTCGCCACGAATCCAGACATGAGAGTTCGTCGCTATGAACATAAGAATGCCTGGATCGAAGTGAAGCCATCGGCAGACGGCATGGCAACAATTCATGACCGGGATATTCTGATCTATTGCATTAGCCAGTTGATCGCTGCCTTCAACGAGGGCCGCCCAATGGCTCAGGCCGTACGATTCAAGGCTCATGATTTGCTGACCTCAACCAATCGCGTCACTAATGGTCGTGGCTATAAATTGTTCAAGTCTTCGTTGGAACGATTGGCGGGAACCCGAATCAGTACCAATATTATTACCGGCGACCAGGAAGTCATCAAAGGTTTTGGGCTAATTGAAAGTTACGAGATTGTCAGCGAGACCCGGGGAGGGCGAATGCGGGAAATCGAGGTTAAATTGTCGGACTGGGTTTACAACGCGATTCGCTCGCAGGAAGTCCTGACACTTAACCGTGATTACTTCAGACTGCGAAAACCCATCGAACGCCGAATTTACGAAATTGCTCGCAAACATTGCGGCCGCAAGATGGAATGGCGAATTTCGCTTGACCTGCTCAGGAAAAAATGTGGATCCAATTCCACATTGAAAGAGTTCAAGCGACTAATCGGAAATGTCGTTCGTGATGATATCGAAAATAGCCATATGCCAGACTACAGCGTACGGCTTGATGAGCGAGGAGGGGGCATGGACGACATTGTAATTTTCCAGAGCCGTGGAAGTATTCCTGCAATCGGGGCTTCTCATGGAGGCCAATCAAAAGTCCGACCGTTGCTGCCTGACACTTATCACGACGCGAGACTGGAGGCACCGGGCTGGGACGTCTATGAACTTGAGCGACAATGGCGTTCATGGATGGACATGTCCGGAGCGGAGCCGCCACGAAAACCAGATGCTGCCTTTGTCGGGTTCTGTCGAAAGTGGTTTGCGAGAAGGGGACGCCCATAGTGTGTCAAGTTTTTGTGTCGATTAAGAAGCGACGCCCATCAACCACCGAACTTGCCAACGAAACGGTTGTTTGACTCAAACGACAGAACGTGAGAAGTTCGATCATGGCCAAGAACAAAGGCGGATCAGAAAAGTCGGGCAGAGACATAATTTCGCTTTGCGAGGCATGGATTTCAGGATTGATATCTCACAAGGATTTTCAGCGAGATTACGCTGCATTGGTGAGGGGAAGACCGCCTCCGGAATCACCAACTAAATTCAGGACCGCATTTGCAACGGCAGTTGAAATCGGTTCTGCCATTGATCAGGCAATCCAAGATCTCGGCGTTCTCGAAAGGAGCGAGACCCGCTCTCCCACTCTTTTAAGAGCATATCTTTTTGCAAGAAATGTCAAATCGGTCGATCCAGTCCTGCATGCTGCCTTTCTCATGGAACTGAAAAGATGACTCCAGGAACTAGGTCTTCAATCAGTTGATCTTTGTTTCCAACTCACCCTGCCACAGGATGGTTCCGCTATCGAGCAACCTCGCCTGCTGAGGCTGAACAAACACAACAGCAATTTTTTCAGTCTCCTGTTCACCAACGAGCAACTGAATATCCGTTACCTTCAGGTCAACCTCCAGGCGAATCGCCTTGGGTTGATCATAAGTAAATCTTGTGTGGGCATAACGAAACGTCGGACGGTCCATGCTGAAATGGTAATCTTCATAATTTGAAGGAAAAACAAAGAGCAAGGCATCGACATCATCAATCGCTTGCAATTTCAGATGTTCGACAGTGATTCGTCTCAGGTCACGCCTCCATTCTTCTCGCATTTGGAGTAAATCGTCGGTTAACCAGCGATCATTTTCCGATTTAGAAATAGTATGCAGGCAGTTGTAGCCGTCCAGAGACACTTCTTCTGCGAAGAAATCAAACTTGAATTTCGGGCGAGCAACAATGGTCAATTCTTTTTGATTTGAGAAAGCTTGGCTTCGCAGTTGAGTCCAATCCCTATAACAATCGGTAAATTCTTTTGTCCCGTCGTGAAACGGAATATCTGATGGGAAAACCGGCGGCCAGTAAGTGTATGCACCGAATTTCCCTTGAGCGTTGTCCTCGATATGTCTTTCAACAGAATGCCTCGTCTTTGCCAACTCAGTCCAGTCAATGCTTTCTGAGTCAACCAATTCGTTACCCAATAACATCAGCAACGCCAAGTCAGTTTCGAAATAGCATTTTTCGAGGTGACGAATTTCTTTCGAATTCTCTACAAGTTGTTCTCGCCAACTCCGCTGGCTGACAAGTGCCCTGGCAGGCGACAGTTCGGCCTTAATCAGGGCAAAGTGGTTGTTGACCCGCTCTTGCACCATCTTTTCGCGTTGTCCATATCTTAGATAACTTCGATCAAGATGGATGACCACGTCTCCAGGCCATTCTGGGGAAAAATAGACCGGCAGCATTTCGAAGTCGGGTACAAGAGGAAATGATTGGTCATTGATATGACCAACCGTCGAATCAATTGCACAAATGGAATCCAGGATGTACCCGCTGTTACTGACTTGACTGGGCCATCTCTCAAAAACACGCACGTCCCAACTGAGCTTCTGGCGTTCGCCCTCGATAGTATGGATCGCATGACGGCACACGCCGTTCAACTGTTCGTCTGCCAACCGGCTTTGATCAACTGATGCGCCTGTAAGACAGGTATTTGAAAACTGGGCGTCCAGAAAGGTCGCTCCATCCAACAGTGCTCCAGTGAAGTGGGTGTTGGCAAGATTTGCGCCATCGAAATTCGCACCTCGCAGATCGGCGAAGGCGAAGCATGCGTGGGTCAGGTCGGCGTTTGAGAAGTCAGCATTTCTCAACGAACTGAAAGCGAAATTGGCTTGCTTGAGCTGTGCGTTTCGAAAGCTGACGTCGGCTCCGTTAACAAAAGGTGCGTAGGCTTGAAGCAACAAGCTTCCCGTGAAATTTGCATCTGCAAGCTCGGCGAAGGAGAGGTCTGTGTTTGAAAAATCAGCGTTTTCGCTGTCGCAATTTGAAAAGTCCGCCAAACGCATTTTTGACGATGTGAGTATGCCGTGAGATAGATTTACATTCGCAAACGATATCCCTGAAAAGTCAGAACCCGAAAGATCTACTCCTTGGCTGATCAGAAATGGAAATGCGTCAGCTTGTCCCTGGATTGTGCCGTCTCTGTCATTTTTGAGTCTGTCGATGATCTCGAACGCCTGATGCTCGTCGAATCTCGGCTCGTGCTGAACAACAACGTACTCTGATTTGTTCGATTCGGGTGAACTTTTTGAAAAGAACTGAACTAGCAAAGTAAACAGAACTACAGAAGCAGTTACTAGAACTAATACCGCCGAACCAATTTTTACCCCTGGCAAATTACGAAACCATACCAATTCGTTGATAAATGCATCTGTAGAAGAGTAGCGATTCTGGGGATCTGGCGAGAGCGCCTTACGACAAATGCTCCGTAATCGTTTATTTCGAATCGATTCAATGGCCTTTTCGTTGACGACTCCCTTTTGCGGGACAGTGTCCGTTTCATCACCGGCAAGGACAATTGGAGGTTGGTTTGTTAGCAGCCAGAGCAAAACTCCACCTAGTCCAAAAATGTCGACGCACTTGAGACCATTTGCAGGATCTACGTCGCCTGCCAACAATTCTGGAGCCATGAACATGGGCGTACCGCAAACGTACTTTTCCAAAAAGGAGTCGCCATCATATTTCAGGTGACTTGTTGCTAGACCAAAATCAATCAACACTACGCGATTGTCGGACCGCAACATGACGTTCCCTGGCTTGATGTCTCGATGAAAAACACCGTGGCGATGGGCGTAATGGAGCCCTCTTGCGGCTGCCAAGACAATCTTTACGGCCTCTGACGCTGCTGGCCGATCCAAACTGGCAAGCGTTACACCCTCGATCAATTCCAGGGTGATGAATGGAGGATCATGCTGATCTTGCACATCATAGACCGATACAATTCCAGAATGCTCAAGTTGTGCCAATAGCTGAGCTTCTTTGACGAGCCGGGTGTGTAATTTGTTAGTCGGATCGACGTTGTGTGGCAACGTTTTCAACGCGATGTTTTTGAAGAGCCCCGGATGGAAAACGAGAAACACTTCCGCTTGTCCACCTGCTCCCAGTTTTCCCAATACTGTGAATTTCCCAATTTTGCGGGGAAGTGTCTCGTTGATTTCATTTGCTGGTAACTTGCTCCTCCCACCTGAAACCAACACTTCAAGCGACTTGTTCCAGTAAGGTGAGTGGTGCAGCGCTTCGAGAAGTTGTTGTTCAGACTCGAATTTCGACTCATCAATTGTGATGAGAACCAAATTCAACAGGACAACGTTTTTCAACAGGTCGTCAAGGTCAGAAACGAACGCTGCCGGGGAAGTTTTGGCATCAAGACGATATGCCGCTTCGAAGCTTTCACAAAGTTCGTTTAGTGTTGCCTGCTGCTCATCGCACAAAGACGATTCCGCGGCTTCAAGAATCGTTTTCAACATGTAATCGTTCAATTCCGCGGCGGAGCGATCTCAATTTACGGTCCACAGTCCCGACATGAACACCAAGCTCGACTGCGATTTCTCTACTAGTGAGGTTTTCCAGTTTCAATTGAAGCAAACGTTTGAAGCTGGGATCCAGACCAAGTGAATTGACCAATGCTTCGACTTCGCTCAGCAGGTCCATTTCTTGTTCAGCCTGACTACTGCGACCTTGAGTGTGTTCCAACGAGCGAACCTCATGAGGGTTTAGCGTAGAAAAGTGTTTGTGCTGACACTTGCGAGTGTAACGCTGGACGCGAAGCCGATCCGAGTGCTTTTTCACACTTCTTCGCAAGACATTCCAGAACTCCTCTCGCCCCAGCCGCATGCCCAATTGGTTTTGCAGTTTCAAAAAACAACTAAAAAAAGCGGCGTTCGTGGCGTCGTTGGCGTCACCACTTGACTTATATGAATACCTCAATTCGTGCTGAGCAATTCTCAGTGCTCGCTCGTGAAAAAAACTCCAGATGAAAAAAGTTGCGTCAGGAGCCTTTGCGTCAGCTGCGCGACGGATGCAAGTAGATATCGACAGAGTACTCGTCATTGTCAAACCGGGGAGTGATGCGAATCAGTCTTAGTTTGAATTATTCACCGTAGCTCCCTTCAAAATCAAGGACAAAGAAAATTAATTTTGTGCGCTGGGATTCCACCTGTTAGTCCTCCCTAGTCTGTAGAGCAAGAGTTCGACACAACTTAATTGAAAGGATGAACATGAATTTCCTGCTAATGGCCCAGGCGGCGAGCCCTCAAGGCGGCAACCCTGTCGTGGGTTTATTGATTATTGGTTTCGTAATTTGGATGGCTTGTTTGGCCTGCAAGCCCAAAAACAAAGGTTACGACATTTCGCACCGCGGCAATACAACCATCAAGCCACGTAAGTAATCCACGCCAGGGCCAGATGGAGTTGGCTGAAAAACGAAAGCACCAAAGCAAGGATGCGGCGGTACTTTCCTTCCCTCAACAATCAATGCACCACGTCCTCGAATTCCCGCCCGATCCAAATGGCTCGGAAACAAACATGTTGGTCACATTGTTGCTGACCATCATCATTCTTTTGCTTTGCCAGTAATCTGGCTAGGAACCAATATGAAAAAGATCATCGAAACCATTATCGCCAACGAGCGAGTCCCGATCGTTCTGAAAAAAATCGCTCACGTCGATCAAGAAGATCTAAACGATGCTTCCCAAGCGATTGATGACACCGAAGTCACGCAGCTAGGGATCTGGATCTCCAAGAAACTTACGACAAATGGAGTTGAGGCCACAATCACCACCGGTGGATTGTTGTTCTTTTACCTTCGAGCCACCGACACCGACAACCGCAGAGAACTATTTGACAATCTGCTCGAAGACATTGGCGTGTCCAGACCACAAGCTTATCGATGCATCGCCGTATGGGAATGCTTTGGCAAACTGCTTATCGATGAACCGCAGTTGATCAAGTATTTCGTTGTTGAAGCACTGAAGCTGCTTTCTGGAGCTGACGCAACCCATGCCGCCAGGTACGAAGCAATTTACCTCGCCAGAAAAGGCGAACGAATTCGAATTGCACAAGCCAATCAGTTGCTGGCAAAGCACGCCCTCGCACTGGATGCTTCTTCCAGCCCCAAAAAGCAAGCAAAAAAGACAGCGCCGAAAACAGCCAAGAAACCAAAAGACGAATCTATCTGGTCATTTGTTGGTCGAACAGTACGCCTGGTTCTTAAACCTGCCAAATCAAAATCACCGGTCAATCTTGAAGCGATCATCGAGGATTTGGAAGCGGCCTTGGAGTCGTTCCGTCAACAGTACGCCGAGACGACAGCCAAGCAATCTCAGCCAGTCGCTTAGGAGGACATCATGTTTGATGATTTTGACAGCTTCGATCAAGCGTTCGCGCCAGTCGGAGTAGGGGAGACGTCCTCCGGTTCGGTTCGTCCTCTGAAGAAACGCAAGAGCCTCAAAGAAAAGATCTTCTTCTGGACACTCAATCTGATTTTGTTGCCGGTCACGGGAATCTGTTACCTCACGGTTGGAGCCGAAGGTCTACGCAAACTAATGAGCATCTTTGCCATGCGGCTCTACAAGTTGCCAATTCCCGGTGCTGAGTTTTTGCAGGACTATAGCGGTTTCGACAAACTCGATATTGCAATGCTCGCCGCAATCGTACTGTTTACTGCCGTAACCATTCTGTGGGTTCGAATTTTCCGAGAGCTTCAAAGCTCTGACAGGATCAGCCAACAACGGCGCCACAATCCAATTCTGTTTTTCCTGCTGGCAGGGATCGCAGCAATTATCATTTTCGGTGATGCAGGGATTTTCTATATCGGACTGAAAAGCCAAACATCCAACGGGTGGACTGACACACCTGCGTATGTGCCGGCGGTTGCCACGATCCTCTACACCGCAGGGCTTGCCTTACTGGGTGCGTGGCACGCCGATTTTCACTATTCATCTGGAGCCGTCTAAGGAGAGTCAAATGCAAGTACTTCAGCAAACATTCTGCTTTGTTACTTTACTGAGTATCGCCAGTGCATGCGGATGCATTAGCAAAGATCATTCCCGCAAGGAATTCCAACCATTCGTAGTTGAGGAACTCGACGCTTGTTTGGCAATCGTGATTGACGTCTCTGGATCGTTTAGCGACGACTGGCAAAAAAATGGACGCGCCCATCAGTTATTTATGAATTTGATGGATCAGTTCTTTACTGAAAGTACCGGTTTAAACACTCGCGTCGTCCTGGGACAGATCAGTGCCAATGATGATTTCCTGCTGTTTGAAGGGACGCCACAGGAACTGGCAAACCGATTTCCAAGTCCAGATGTTTTGAACCAATACCTGCGTGAACACTCGGATCCCAATGGTTCCAAAGTCTACGACGCGACAAAAAAGATGATTGACCATCTTGTTGAAATCCCCGAAGTGACAGAACGAACCCGAATGCTAACGGTGGTTTTGAGCGACCTGAAGGATAGCGAGAAAGACAAGAGTTTGTGGCGGAAGTCCGGCAATGCGATGCTTGACTCATTGAAGAAGTATTCCAAAGCGGGAGGAGGGGTGGCGTTGTACTTTGTGGCCGATGACGAAAAGCCCAGATGGCGAAAGATACTCAAGCAAGCTGAGTTTGCGCTAGGAACCTACGTCCTTGAAGGTCGATTATCGGAAACGCCTCAGCTTCCCAAGCTTGATCAGTTTTAGTCGTGTTCTGTCAAAGGAGTTGGGGCAATGGGAAAAAAATTGAACAAACAGAGTTTCGACAGCCTGCTGGATGATATCCTTCGCGGTAAACAACCCGGCGAGCTTGGAAAACTACCGGACGCCCACTTCGAACCTCCGACCAATCTCGCGGCAACGCATTCGCTTCGATTTGATCTAAACGGAAATCCCGAATCCAAAATCTTTCTGGGGGCGGTTGGTGGCTCGGTTGAAACCGGCAAACGCCTGCCTGACGGCAGAGCTACTCGATATGTTCACGGCGGTCTACCGATTGGTGTTGGAGACGACCGTCACATTATTACCATTGCCGGGAGTAGGGGCGGCAAGGGGCGATCCTGCCTCATCCCAAATTTAGCACTACTGCCCGCGACCACCTCAATTTTTTGTGTGGATCCAAAAGGAGATTTGGCAAGGCTAACTGCTAGATACCGAGCCAATGTACTGAAACAGCCAGTAGGGGTGCTGGATCCGTTTGGGGTTTGCGGCCCTGAGGTTGCCCATCTAAAAGTTTCATTCAATGCAATCGAGATCCTCGAACGCTCTGATCAAAGAAGTTTTGTACCCAATGCAAAATTAATCGCAGACTCATTGATTGTATCCGGTGACTTTAAAGATCGACATTGGGATACTACCTCACAACAAATCCTGGCAGGACTGTGCGGCCACGTTGCTACGCACGAGCGATATAGTGGCCATCGGAACTTAATTACTGTTTGGCATCTGGCTTCCGAACTGACTTCTCCCGATCCTGATTCCTCTGATAAATACTGGCTAGAAACAGAAATGCTTGCCAATGACGCGGCGGGCGGAATGATCCGAAACGCTGCGCGACAGTTTTACGACCGCACCGGTGGTGAGTTTTCATCGGTGCTGAGTAACCTGAGAAAACATCTGGATTGGATTGGGATTGAATGCATGGCGGAATGCCTGCAAGGGAACTCGATTGACCTCCGTGAATTCAAACGAGGCTCCATGTCGCTGTATGCCTCGCTGCCGGCAATGCGGATGGCGGACTTGAGTGGTTGGTTGCGGCTGCTCGTCCAACTAACTCTGGCCGCACACGAAGAAGAGCCTACCGTCGATCCGTTCCGTCAAACTATCCTGATGCTAGATGAATTTTCTGTGCTAGGTAGACTCGAATGTTTGGAGGTCGCCGCTGCTCAGATTGCGGGGCTAGGGGCGAAAATATGGGCCGTAACCCAGGATCTGGGACAGATCAAAAGTAAATATTCTTCAAGCTGGGAAACCTTCATCGCCAATGCCGGAATCTTGCAGCTGTTTAGTTTGGCGGACGCGACAACCCTTGAGTATGTTTCCAAGCGACTCGGTCATACGTCCTGTCTATCTCGATCCACCAACGTGCCAACGTTTGAACAAGCATCTCGAAACGCCGCCACCGGAGAATCTTGGTCAATCAGTAGTCAACCTTTGATGACCGCGGAGGAGATCGGCAGGTACTTCTCTCGAGATGATAGAATGCTACGGCAATTGATCTTACGACCTGGCTACCATCCAGCGATTTTGCAACGCGTCTTCTACGATCAGCACGAATGGTTTCAGGGGATGTTCAATGCGGCCTAGAAAAATGGTGCTGGTGACGGCTCCCGGCTTGCCACCGTGGCCGAGACTCTATCTCGACCAGCAACGGCGTTTGGCGTATGTCGTTGCCAAACACCCAACTTGGCGGAGCTACGAGTGGGCTTTGCGCGCCACAACTTTCCTCAAGTGGGTGGTGTTTGTGCCAACAGGGTATTGTCTGTGGCTTCAACTGTTCCAACTCGACACTTCAGTTCGTATCGTCGCGTTGTTTCTTGGTTGTTGCTTTCTGTTTCCGATTGTTAGCCTCACCATTCGGTATTCCACGCACGGTTTTTTGGCTCGTCAGCTTTTTGCCACAAGGACCAAGTTCTGGGCGTCACCACATGCAATCGCCTTTCAAAGTCGATTTTATCGAAAACCGGTTGTCGTTTGGAGAAGATGGAAGGACCAACGTGTAAAAAGCAAATTCATTCTTAATCGTGATGCGGACGCGGCCAGTTGCTCAATGGATCGTCAAGGCACCCAGAATCATCCCCGCGGCCATTTGAACGAAGCAATGGTCTTGGAAATCGTTGTAACGGCGGTTGATACAAGAACCACCGTCGCCTCCAGAGATCAGCTTTTACAACGGACTATCCCAATCACAGAAGTCGACGGTCAGTTGGCCCGAAAGTTCACGATGGTTTTTGCGGCGGCTGTGATGCTGACTTCCAACGATTCCCAAGTCTCGGCTCTCACAACTTCCGGAACTGATATCGATCATTAACAAGAGAGAAGTATGCGACTATTGACAGTCAAAGAAACGGCAGAAAGGTTGAAGATCAGTATCTCGATGGTCTATCGATTGATCAGCACCGGTCACCTGCCCTGTTTCGAGATCGGTTCGTGCAAACGAATTGGCGAAGACGACTTGGGCAAGTTCCTTGACGGACAGCGGAAGGAATCTCCCAAACTACCACCCAACAAACGGCGACACTTCTAATCACATCGTGGTTTTTACGAACGTACCCGACTCTATTGAAGAAACTGAAACATGCCAAAGTTCTTTAGCGTTGTGATTTGCACGTTCAATCGTGCTCGCCTGCTGCCCAGAGCGTTGGACTCACTTCTGGCTCAGTCGGAGTCGGATTGGGAAGCGGTCGTTGTCGATGATGGTTCAACCGACGAAACCGAAGAGGTTACTCGTCGATATACTTCGATTGCCCCAAACATTCGTTTCTTTCAGCGAAGCTGTAATCGTGGCATTGGCGCCGCCCGAAATATTGGAGTCTCGATTTCCAAGGGGCGGTTTGTAACGTTTCTGGACTCTGACGATGAGTACGCCGTAGATCATCTGGCCAAACGTAAAGAGATTCTCAATTCAGATCCCACCGTCCGTTTTCTCCACGGCGGCCTCAAAATCCTTGGCGACCCTTATGTTGCTGACAAAGACGATAAATCCAAACGAATCCATCTCGCCAAATGTGCAGTGGGAGGAACGTTCTTTGTGCGACGAGATGTTTTTCTGGAAATCGGTGGCTTCGACGACCGAGGCTACGCGGAAGACGCGAGGTTTTTGGAGAAGGCAAATGTGCACCAAGTGCATTCCGATAGAACGCGGGAACCGTCATATATTTATTATCGCAATGTGCATGGGCAGCTGACGAGCCAATGCCAATAAACGTCAAACGCACTGCCTAGAAAACTCTCCTGCGATCGTATGTCGATTGACATCGTTCTCGCATCTATTTTAGTTTTTCGTTTCAACTGATGAACGAAAGATGAACGAAAAGAAATGCTGAAAGAAATCAAAGGAGAGTTTGCTGCGATCGCATCCCCGGAGTCTCTGGCTTTTACGGTTCGAGCAATACTGGCTGAAGAACATTCATTCGACCAACAAAAAGAGCATTTCTTTGGGGTGGGACTGACTAGCAAGAATCACATCGCCTATATCGATTTGGTGACCTTGGGTGTGCTCGACGCAAGTCTCGTTCACCCGCGAGAAAGTTTTCGGCACGCTGTCGTGCAGGGAGTCAGCTCGATCGCTTTCATTCACAATCATCCAAGTGGTGATGTAACTCCAAGCAAAGAAGATCGAGCAGTAACTGAGCGATTGGTTGCTGCAGGCAAAATCCTAGGGATCAACGTTCTTGATCATCTCATTATTGGAAACGGTACCGAGAAATTTTACAGCATGCGCGAGGACTCAAGTTTTACGTGGGACTAGGTTTGTCGGAATGGTTGTTCGACATTGCCAGAATCAGATTGCCCAACTCAACTGACGTACATTCAGTCAATGTCCCTTGGATTTTGCCATCCGGTCTCATCAGTTGAGGCATTCGTTTGTTTCTGAAATACAAGCCAAGCGTCGACTAGGCATTGAATTGACTGGTGAACCAGTTTTTTTAGTTCAACATTCTTTTCAAGGTATTCATAAAAATGGTCGTATTTATCAAAGATCATTCTTCGGCTCCTTTCGCTGGTGAATCGGACGTTAGAAAAACCTCTCACGAAGCCGCCGTCTATTTAGGCCATAGGTGAGCGTTCGGTGAACTACACGTCTTTTGCTTCTCTTTCTTTTCTTCGGATGTCGTCGATTGTCCACTTGTGTTGTGGGTTTGTTTTGATCCAGACGTCGGGCAAGAGGTAGTCGAGTTCGTTTGAAACGATTGGCTCACCCGCGACGGCTTGGGCGAAAGCGTCGCCGTCGCGATGATAAGGCAAGCGAGTAAAAAGCTCTTTCAGCCAGGCGTACGGTTCGACACCGTTGGACTTGGTGCTGCTGACGAGCGAATAATGAATCGCTGCCCGGCAACCGCCATTGTGACTTGCAACAAACAGATAATTCTTTCGGCCGATCGCCGGAATCTTTACCGTCCGCTCGGCCAGATTATTGCTGTAAGACAGAAAGCCTTCCGTTGTGTAACGGCACAACGCATCCCACTGATTGAGCGTGTACGTGAACGCCGATCGAATCGGGCTCTTGGGCAAGATTCGTTTGTTATCTTTTTCCGCATCGAGCCACGCTTTGAAGCTTTCGAGAATCGGAACCGAATGCTCCTGCCGCGCAGCAGCCACCGCTGCAAAGTCACGATGCCCCTGCAGATTTTCTTCCGGGTAAGACTTGCGAAGCTGTTTCTCGATTTGCGATAGCCTCGCGATAAACGACAACGCCTGGTTGGCCCGGAGCGCATCGTTATCCCGGGCCTGATGCCAGTACCTGCGCGCGTGAACCCAGCAGGCAACTTCATTGACTTGGTGGCCGGCGTAAATCGAATCGTAACCGCTGTAAGCATCGGCTTGCAGAAAGCCATTGAATCCTTCAAGAAACTTCACCGGCCCATCGCGTTCTCGGTTTCGCGTAAAGTCAAACACGATGTAAGGATGGTCGCAGTCGCCAAGGTACGGCCAGAACTTCGCCGTCTGAGCCGGGCCGCCTTCGAGCAGCTTGATCGAAGTGTCGTCGGTGTGAATGACTTTCGACTGCAGAATCAGAAACTTCATCCGCAACACAAACGCCAACGCCAGATCGGCGAGCTGAGCTTGCCAACCGCATTGACTGCTCCGACGAATCGTGTAGCCGTAACGCGATGTGATATCTTCAGTGCGATAAAGCGGCGTGTGATCGCCGAACTTCGAGAGCACGGTGTAAGCACATAACCCCGCCGCGGGAAGGCCTTTTTCGATCGGCTGCGGCGGCTTGTCGGTGATCGCCACTTCCCCAGAGACGCCCTCGTTCTGGCAGTTGCGGCAAGCGTATTTCACACGATCATGCTGGATGACTTTGAGCTTGGCCGGAATTAGCTCCAACTGCTCGCTCGATTCAACGCCGATTTCATGACGCTCGTTGCCGCAGCAGGGGCAAGCCCGCTCTTGATCGTCAAGTTCGTAACGAATGATCTCGCGAGGAAGATTCTCAGGGAGTTTACCTTTGCGACCGCGTCGACGTTTGCCTTTGCCGGAAGGCTCGGTTTCAAGCAGGACTTCATCGCCGGCGTGTTTTTCAAGTTCCGCTGCCAAGGCCTCGAGGTCTTCGAGTGAAAACAAAGTCAGCTGAGCCGGGTCGATACGTTCCTGACGCGAGCCACGAACCTTTTGCAGCAGCAGTTTGATTTGATGTTCCAGCCGGGCAATGGCTTGCTGTTTGCTTTCGATCGTCTGAGTGAACTGCTTCAGTTCGGCCCGGTGTTGTTGACGTTGTTGCTCAATGCTCTTTCGCTGTTGCGCGAGCAGCCCCTTAAGCCGTTCGTTTTCTTTTTGCAGTTCCGTTGCGTCCATGAAAATATAAACCTGCGAAACTCAAAAAGGTTTCACGCAGATTCAAACTTTCCAAAACATTTGCAAAAAAAAAGCTCCGCCAGTTTGGCAGGTGGCGAAGCATGTTTTGAATTTGAAATGGAGATCGCGATTGAGTTTTGATTAACTCTCCAGCGAGTACCGTTTGCGACGTTTACTCGAAAGGTCAATGCCACGAAGCAGCATCATCAAGTCATCGCTTTTGATTTCGACGTGCGTCTGGTCGGGCTTGAAGCCGGGAATCTGAAAGCTCCCGCTCTCCAGTCGCTTGTACCAAATCGCCAAACCGTCTTGGTCCCAGTAAAGGATCTTTAGTTTGTCGCGGCGACGATTGACAAACAGAAACAGGTGACCCGAAAGTGGATCCTGCTCCAGCACGCTTGTGACTTGGCCTTGCAGACCGTTGAACCCACGACGCATATCCGTCGCGCCAGCAGCAAGATAAATTCGAGTTCCGCTGGCGAGATTCAGCATGGCTTGGGTTCCCGCGCAAGCCGTTCAAAGGCGACAAGAGTATGAAATATCAAGTCCGGCGTCGCAGCTTGCGTCACGTTGATCGAAAAACCGCCGGGAGCAGCGATCTCTAAAACGGATGTTTGCTGCAAGCCGCATGCTGGCTCGGATATGATTGATCGAGCTGAATCAGACTGATTCCCTGACGCAGGAAAGCAAACTGGGGCGTTGTCAGCGACCTGCTGGCAAGGCGAGGTCGCTACAATTTTGACTGGCAAAAAGTCCTGCTTGACTGCTTCCGAGTGCCGACCAAGCTTCTTTCGCCACTGATAAAACGAAGCCTCCGAAACACCTTCCTGGCGGCAGAACTCTCGAACACTCTGTCCACTTTGCGATTGCTCTGAAAGCACGAAACTCCAGAATTCTTCCTTCTCATTTGACGCTCGTCCCATTACGGTTCCTCCAAACTGAAAGCAAAAACTTTCAATTTAGCCACCGCGTCAACGTGCAGTTCTACGAACGCTCACGGCCATAGGCCCTTATTCAACAGCCATCCGACCCGTAAGCCGAATGTGAGACGGATTTTCTAAGTCCGGCAAGGAAACTTTTCCTTACAAGTGAAGAGTAGCGCGAACGACACAGCGAGTTCAAGCTTTTTCTTGATGCACCAACGGCGGCCTTTGCGCTATTTGATAGCGGAAATCGAGCAGTTCCTCGCGGCGATCGTTTCTTACGACCTTTGTACCAAGCTCATAGACATTAAAAGCGTCCGAGTGGTAGGTCGCGGAAAAATCATTAGGCGGTTCAGTTTTTTTCGTAACAACCATCTGAGGGGAAGTATCCCGCAAAGGCCGTTGTGAGATATGTTCAGTCTTGATCGTGGTTTCAAACATTGTTGTGTAAAACACCAACGACATTGAACAACAAAAACCAATGTGTCTACTCGCGGTCGGGCTGAAGCGTCCAGTTGATATCAGAAATGTCGTCGTCGACATTTTCAAACCGGATGCTTTGCGTTGAGGAGCGAGTTGATTGTGGATGATCTGCTGGAATGCCGAACAGCATATCGCCCCCTTTATCGCGTTTACCAACGACACGTAACCCGAATCGATCAGCTGCTTTGGGGATCGCCGTTTTGTATTTCCCGTCAGAATCGGTTGCGGTTCGAGCAACTCGTTGACTTCCATCAAGCAAAGCGTCAACAACGATCCCAATCGCAGGTTCACCACTTTCTAGCAAGATTCTGCCTGACAAGTACTGAGGTTCAGCTTCGGAAAGCACGATACCGGAGGGTGGGTTGTCGGAATCCAGTTCTAGAATGACAGGGAGTACTAAAGGTTGTTTTCTGGGATCAGGGAAAACTGCCTTTCCAAATGTGTTACCGCCTCTGTGCCCTACCGATATCGTACATTTACCGCTATGTACCGGAAATCGAAATCGACCCTTGATGTCAGTGGTCACGGATGAACGGATTATCATCATCGAATTTTCTAAGAACAGGCCTTCATTCTCAATTAGATGGATCACGACGTTGGACAACGGCTTATTGTTTCGGTCTCGCAAGAACCCTTTGACGGCCACTCCTTTCGACAACTGAATTTCTCCAACCTCGGTTTCGGAGTTGTCCAGCTTCGCCCGTGCAACTGCATATCCGTTCGCGGTTGCAGCAATTGCCACAGCACAATCGGGCGGTAAGAGGCATTCGAATTCCCCATTTTCTTCGATATCAAAAAGCTTTACGAACGGAGTCATGGAACCACCATCGCGAACCAGCGCGTACGCCAACAATTTTGGTGACTGGAGACTGAATGGAGAAGTGTCTGAAGGAACCAATTTGCCTCTTACTGTGCGGCCTTCCTCCAATCGAAGCGACGGTAGTAAATTTGTATCAGTGAACTCCCGTTCATGAAAAGATCGACGTCGTTCCCAACATGTTTTTGTGCTCGCACTGACTGCAATGAAGAAGGGATTTGTGGTTGGAGGCACGTCCGAGAGCGCGAAGCGGTATCGCCCGTCTTCGTTTGTTGTCGTTTCAATCTTTTTCAATTCAGCAGTCGGCCCAACACCGCCTGGAACGGGTTGGTAGATTGAGATGGAAACAGAGGCAGCGACAATTGGCCGATTAGCTTGGTTCAAGATTCTTCCCTCGACCCATTCTTCGTCTTGGCATTCATCGGATATTTTGTCCATCCAAACCGAGCTGGAGCAGGCTCGCAATTGCGAAAACGAAATTACATTAACAACTACTGCCACAAGAGCAAACCAAACGATGCTAGATCGACTGCAAGCAATCGGATGTTTTGGTTCGATGTAATTTTCCAGTTGGTTGAGTGATTTATGGTTGAACACAGCTATAGTCCTATGCAGGAAGAAATGCAGGCTATTCGAATCGGCACACTATCTTAACAAGCGGCTGTTTTCGTTGCTATTGTTGCACGCGACAGTAAAAACATCGTCCGATAACGTCGATTTTGTTCGGACGAAATTGAATGGATCTAATTGCATGACGAGATCAGAAATATGAGAATTGATCATGGGCTGGCCCACCGACTTGTGTGATAACTTTTATTATGAAAAAATGGGCGAGGGTGTCCAGGACGAGGACTCGACGGAAGACTCTATAGTTGGTTTTACGTTGGCAAAATTTCACTTGTTGTTTACAACTTTGTAGTCGTGGATCATCAAACAAGACAAAAAAAATCGAGTTCAAAACTTCTAGGAAAAAAACATCGCTTTATGCACACAGAAAATAGGCATTTGACGCTGAGCAGGCAATTGTCGCCGGTCTTTGACCGCATGGAATTTAACTTGAAATTCATGACTCTAGCAGAAGGGTCCAATTACGGTAATTCAGCTAGTGGTAGAATGCAGTCACGTGGCGCTTTAATTATTTGACTTTGACTTTGACTTGCCTTGCCATACAATCCCATTGTCCGACGATTCGAATCAAGTCTTACATGATTGTAGTAAAATGTGTGCATTCCTAATCGCGGCATTTCTAACAGCAAGTACAGTCCATACTGTTGCCGATGATGTCGAACACGACGCGGTGAAAGTAGTGAAGGAGGCTACAAACTACAACAAGTCAGTGGTGGGAAATTTCGAGTGCGATGTGGTTATTTCTATGTACGACAATCGCCCACCAAAGCAGAAACTTGATATCACATCACTAACAGATGAAGAAAAACGCAAAGTGCATGTAGTCATTGAAAGACGTCCATACACTAAGTTTGTTGGCCATCTTTCTGTAACAGGCGATGCCTTCATTTGGAACCAGGAAGACGAAAATGGCAACCTGCTAGAAATACTCTCTTTTAATGGACGCCAATGGAGAAGATACAACCCCAAGCACAAAGTCCTTAGCCTGCTGAATGTTGGGGGGCTAGGAGGGAAGTGTACAGTAGACATTCGAAATTTCGGTAGAGATCTTGTCTCGGAATCGCTACAGTCTCTCCTAGATGGCTCCAAGTGGTCGCTTGCAAAGTTTAATGATGGCATGCAGGGCGCACTACTAAAGGGAATTTGCGAATTGAATGAGCCTGTTGAGATAACGTTTGACTCAAACTTTCTTCCAACAGAAATTCGCTACGGTCATGGAGATGGGTTTGAGAGGCGTTTTATAATGTCTTACAAACCTTTCGCAAAAGGTTTTGTGCTAGATGAGGGCATTGTTGAGTATCACACACCAGAACTAGGGCTTGCACAGAAGATGGTCTACAAATGCACAGACTATCGGATAATCAAGCCACTCGAGTCCATTGATTTCGAAAATATTGTTCCAGTGGGTTTGGACTTTAGAACTGTTGATTTAACGTCTGATCATGCTGCCGTTTCGGCGGCACCAACTGAAAGTGATTCGTTTTTTCCGTTGTGGATTGTTGGAGCTTTTCTCTCGTTGCTCATGGTTTGCGTTTTGTTTCGTTTTAAGTTTTTCGTGAAAATAAGGAATTGATATGTCTAAGATCAGTACTGGTTTAGCTTACGTAATAGTTTTTACATTGGTCGTAGCAACTGCTTTTGTCGGGTATGCGATTGCAGATGACACCAATAAATGCTGCAAAACCTTTATGTATTTGGCGAGATGCAGCGGATGCCAGGGAATTGATGACGATGCGAATGGAGTTCTGGATGAAGATTTTGAGTATTACGTCCAAATCGGAGATCACCCGGGGAGCAAGTGTATTTATACTGCTGATGGAACAAAGAGCTGCTCAGAAGAGCTGAGGGAGTGTGGTACTGCGGGCCCCGTTACAACTTATGAGGATAATAATCCTTTTACACCGAGAGGATGCGACAGAAGGGTTGGAATCGAAATAAATGTTACATGGTACGCAATGCAATGCAAATCACCGAACCCCGACGATCCGTGCGATGACTGACCCAATTCCACCCATGGGAACTAGCCTCGATGATTAACTGGCGTAACTTTCTACTGCTTTCTTTATTTTTGGCTGTGTTGATTGCTAGTTGGATATTGATGCCCAAAGATGATTTGGAGGGTGTCTCAGTTAGCCCTGCGGAAATTATTCTCGAGAATCTCAGTATTGGCGAAACGAGGGATTTTGAGATTCAGTTGGTGAACAACACTTCTCGACTTGTCACGACAGCTTCGGTACGCACTTCGTGCGGTTGCATTAGTGACTTGGAGGACAAAAACATGGCGGAAGTTGGAGGTGTAGCGTTCATTCCTGGAAAGTTTTTGGCAGAGGATACAGATAAGAGCAAGACGATAGAGAAGACAATTTTACTTTCTTTCGACGGTGATGTTCCTCCTGCGGCCGTTTTATTATTTGCCCAAGTTCGCACAGCGATCCGATTGAATGAAGGTGAAGTTGTGTTCTCGGCTCTTGACAATAAAAAGTCAGTCTCTGTGTTCCGCGAGAATTTAACTCCTGAGCAATTCAAGAGATTGAGCTTTGAATTAAATCATCCAACCTTTAAGGTGGTGTCTCATGATAATGATGGGCAACGGCTTAAGTTGCAAATTCACAAGAATCTCGAAAGCTACACGACGTATCCTGCAACTCTAAAGTTTTCAGCCATCAATAGGGTCGGTGTTACGGAAACATACCAGCTACCTGTAGTTCAATCTCTGGATTGCGCCAGGCTAAAACCAAATTCTTTTTTTGCCTCTGCCGTTGATTCGCGAGAGAGTATTGAAACATTTCGAATCGTGGATGCCAATGGAGAGCAAATTAAGAACGCAAAGATATTGTCCGTTCAGTTGTTAGGAGAAGACTCAGAGGGGTTTCAGGTTTATGGTTCGGAGGAAAACGGTGTTGTACTAACTGTTGGAAGTGAAAAAATATCGCCTGGCGTGAAATCTTTTGGGGTAAAGGTTTTCTACGAAGTAAATCAGAAAAAGGAGAGTTTGCAGTGTTCTGGCACGGTAATAATTCGATGACAAGAATCGTGACTATCTTAATATCCGTCGCAGTATCGCCTCTGCTTTTGTATTGCGAGCAAAGCTATGGTTTTGAGGAAAAGGTTTCGCCCGAAGAACTGGTTTCAGATCAGTGTGTTATGTTGGTTAAGATCACTGATACGGAGAGAACTTTTCGCAATCTCTACGACAGAATCTACGTGCCGTTTTATTCACAGGCAGTTGAAGCGGAGCGTCTCGGGCCATTGGACGTTCCTTCAGTTCAGCATTTTGTTAATCCTAAAGGAATCAGTGGAAGACATTGTTTGTGGAGGAATTTGTCAGGAATTGGTGATAGCATCCCATTGGTCGCGATGATTCTAGACGATCTGCAGGGTGTTTCAGCCGATAAAACACTTGTTAACTCGGCGGCAGATGATGTTGTCGGGCAAATCGCTGAAATTTTTTCGGGGGAAGCTTTCGTTGCAGTCGAAAAGGCCGAAGACAGTTTTCGCGTCGTTTTCGGATTTGAGTTTGAGAAGGAGGTACTCAATTGGTCTAAGGTTTTGGAGGAGACAGCGGCAAGGCAGAATTCTTCTGCGAAACCTTCCTTTTATGAGTTGGGTTTGCCAATCTTTCATCTACCCAGTGAAAACATCTATTTCTTCACGCATGAAAACATGTTGTATGGTGTTTGTGATCTTACCGCCGACTATTGCAGAAAGATTGTCCGTAGAGTTAAGAAAGATGCCTCACAAGACTACTTGAGCTGCAAGAATTCTCGTTCATTTCGCCGCGTCGAAACTAATCTCATTGGTCCTAAGCGTTCAAAGTATGACATTTTCTGCTATGCGAATTATGAAAAAATGTTCGACATTTCCAAGCTGAAGACGCTGAAGGAATCACTAGACTGCTTTCGCACATTTGGCGCCGTTATCAATTTTGGTGAAGAGAACTTAGTTGAATACCGCATCTGCAATCCAATTATCCAGCCTTTACCTGATTACTCGATTGAAGCTTTCAAGCATTTAGAAGATCTTGACCAGTCCAAAGTCCGAAAACTGCCGTCTTTTGCATCTTGGGCGGTTTATCTCTCACATGGATCTTCTGCATTTTTCAAGGATTACGAGGCAATTTGCCAAGTGCCGGGAGAAGAGCTGGCGATGGGCTTTTGGAAAGACGCCTGTTCTGCAAAACACTCAACCAGGCCAACTGGCAATCAATTATCCGTTTTTGGCCAGTCGATAGAGAATGCTCTTTCCGGTGACGAGCAGCTAACCGAAGTATGCAAGTTTGCAGCAATTATCGCGGGTGGTGGCATGTATTTAGATGAGTTAGAAGGGGGATTTGATGTTCTTCGGGGTGTAATAGTTGATGCTGCTGATATCGACCAAGACTCGGCGATTGGCATGTCAAGCAAAAAGCTGGAAGGCAAAAGCCCATTTAACTTCGAAATGGAAGGTGAGCGTGAGGAGTCTGAATTTGAGAACGCAAATGTAGCGCATAATTCATCGGAGCATCACCAAGAATTTGCGATTCATCGATATGGACGTAGAGGAGCAGATGGGTTTAGCATTTTTGATTACGGAGATTATCTAGCCGTTGTTTCTGATGTGGGATTCATGGGGCTGTTGGATCGTGAATTGACACGACAGACTTGCCAAACGTTCGAAGAACTAGAATTTGGCGTCCAAGAGACATTTGAGTTCAACACTGCCGGCAAGCATCTTAAAGCAATTTCAGCGAAGCAAAATTTCTTTACCAACAACGTTGAGGCAAGCCAATTTGCTAAGATCTTCAGTTTTATAGGATGGTGTCAGAGGCGGCACCATACGAGTAGCAACTATAGAGCTAAAGTGCTCGGTGACTCTAATGTATATTACGAGAATATCATTCCTCGCATCCAGGACGTATCCCTGCTTTCTCGATTAATTGACATTCCCTTATCTCTGTTTGATAAGCGACTTAACACCGTGACTCATTTGAATGTAATGCCACTTCAGAATATGAATTTGGTTGTGCTGGAGTTCATGTTTGACAGTACTAATGACGGTGCTATCGAGTACTTGGGCTGTCTTCGCACGCGTAGATCAAATAAGTGAGATGAGTGGGTCTTCGTCAGATCGGATAAATCTTTGCAAGCTGCGACATTTGACGTGCATTCCAGTCGCTGTTTTGTTGATTTTTAGCTCTTTTGGCAAATCGATTGAGCTTACGGCCTCCCATGAATCCTTACTCTCAGAGCTTCAGATTGTCGCATTAATACTGTTCGAAATTTCGCTTTCTGTGTCCCTACTTTTTGGCCCCTATCTCGCTCAGGTTCGCTTAGTCTCGATCGCTACCTTCGGAGTGTTTCTCCTTTATTCGGTTTCTAACTACATTAAGGAAGAGTACTGCAAGTGCTTTGGAATTATGAAATTCGAACCGGGAATAATGATTGCGATAAACTGTTTCGCGTTATTTCTTTTGATTGCTTGGCACCCACGCCAAGAAAAATCGAGGAAAGCCAAAACGTTAGTGCATGGTTCAGTTAGCATTCTTGGCTGTTTCGTACTTTTTTTGTTAATCCCAAGCTTTCTTGTTTCTGAATTTGAGCCAAGTACTGACTATAGAGCAGGTGAGTTGGTCGTTTTGAGACCATCGGAATGGATTGGAAAACAGTGCCCACTAATAGATTCTCTAGAGGACAAGGGTAAATTGGCAGCTGGCGAGTGGACCCTTTTATTAGTCCACGATGAATGTGGAGTTTGTGATAAAGTGTTGCGGATGTTTGAAATGAGCCACAACGAATCTGTAGCAGTTGTTGTGTTGCCTCCTTTTGCGATCGAATCCAACTATGAATTCAAGCATGTGTTCAAATTGCAGGATAACATTCGTTGGTTCGCGGAAACTCCAATAGTTATGAAATTGCAAGACGGACTCGTTGTGAAAGTTAGAAAAATAGAAAGAAACGATTTTCCAAGGGAATGAGAGCACTTCTGTATAGCGTCAACCAGTTCGGGTTCAACAACTGCGCAATTCTTCGGGTCCAATGACATCAGAATCGTGGAATGAACTTAGGTGAATCTTTAAGTGTCTTTTGTGCACGAAATAATGCACGAAACGAAGCCAAATCTGCCTCACTGATACGAATCATGGAATGCTGATTCGGGCAGAAGCTTTGGAAACACCGATTTTTTCAACTTGATTGATGCGTTGACATTGTAGCGCATTGGCTGGCGAAATTAGTGCAATACTTGGCCTTATGATTGAGATGCACGATATCGTTCACGATACTCTCGGAAGTCAGCGTACTGTGTGGAAAAAGTGGAGTAAGGCCCTGCAAAACTCAGTCGATCGCTGCGGTGGACACATACGAAACAAACCGGTGTCTGTGGCAGATTCTCCTTGGCCAAGGCCCAACTCAATCTGTTCTTCGGTATCGTTTTCGCCTCAGTTTCCAATTGTTGTTACGATATCGCGATTCTCCACATAACCTCGCCTATTGAGTATTTGCAAAAGTTTGTTTCGATTGATGTTGCCAATGTTAATTTTCTCGACCGTTATCGGATAATCGCAGACCTCGTTGTCGCAATTCCAACTCCAGAGCTCCCTCGCTTCTTTCATCGCTTCCGATTTTGAAGAGAAATGCTGACTGTATTCGCCGTCAAAAAAAGTGTAAAAGATCATGATGTACCTCCTATTTTTAGTATGTGTTGACGGCGGTTGAAAAGAGCGGCGCCTGGCGGCTGAAAATGGCGGCGCTAGGTATAAAAAAACATGAGGGGGTAAACGTCTAGTCAGGTTAGTTAAGCGGACTTCTTTCTGGTGGTACGGGCTCTTCGTTTTGCGTCCTTGAGTCGGTAGCTTTCGCCTTTGGTTTCGATGATGTGGCAACGGTGAGTCAGTCGATCGAGTGCGGCTCCAGTGAGCCGCTGATTGCCAAGCACCTCTGGCCAGTTCTCAAACGGTAAATTGGTTGTCACGATAATGCTGTTTCGTTCGTAAGCTGTTGCGATGACGTCGAACAGTAGCTCGGCGCCAGCCTTGCTTGCCGGTACGTACCCCAGTTCGTCGAGAACCAGCAGGTCCAGTTTGGCGAGCTGATTGCGAATTCGCAAGAGTTGCCGTTCTTCTTTTGCTTCGAGCAGGCAAGTGATCAGTTCCGTTACTCGCCAGAATCGAACACGTTTACCTTGGGAACATGCATTGATCGCCAGTGAAATCGCGAGATGAGATTTTCCGGTTCCGCTTGGCCCGACCAGCAGGATATTTTCTCTGGAAGCCAGATAGTCACCGGCTGCCAACTGGGCAACAAGCGGCTTATTGAGTGAGCGTTCGTAGAACTGCACGTTGACGCGGTGGCTAAATTGAAAGTTTTTGCTTTCAGTTTGGAGGAACCGTAATGGGACGAGCGTCAAATGAGAAGGAAGAATTCTGGAGTTTCGTGCTTTCAGAGCAATCGCAAAGTGGACAGAGTGTTCGAGAGTTCTGCCGCCAGGAAGGTGTTTCGGAGGCTTCGTTTTATCAGTGGCGAAAGAAGCTTGGTCGGCACTCGGAAGCAGTCAAGCAGGACTTTTTGCCAGTCAAAATTGTAGCGACCTCGCCTTGCCAGCAGGTCGCTGACAACGCCCCAGTTTGCTTTCCTGCGTCAGGGAATCAGTCTGATTCAGCTCGATCAATCATATCCGAGCCAGCATGCGGCTTGCAGCAAACATCCGTTTTAGAGATCGCTGCTCCCGGCGGTTTTTCGATCAACGTGACGCAAGCTGCGACGCCGGACTTGATATTTCATACTCTTGTCGCCTTTGAACGGCTTGCGCGGGAACCCAAGCCATGCTGAATCTCGCCAGCGGAACTCGAATTTATCTTGCTGCTGGCGCGACGGATATGCGTCGTGGGTTCAACGGTCTGCAAGGCCAAGTCACAAGCGTGCTGGAGCAGGATCCACTTTCGGGTCACCTGTTTCTGTTTGTCAATCGTCGCCGCGACAAACTAAAGATCCTTTACTGGGACCAAGACGGTTTGGCGATTTGGTACAAGCGACTGGAGAGCGGGAGCTTTCAGATTCCCGGCTTCAAGCCCGACCAGACGCACGTCGAAATCAAAAGCGATGACTTGATGATGCTGCTTCGTGGCATTGACCTTTCGAGTAAACGTCGCAAACGGTACTCGCTGGAGAGTTAATCAAAACTCAATCGCGATCTCCATTTCAAATTCAAAACATGCTTCGCCACCTGCCAAACTGGCGGAGCTTTTTTTTTGCAAATGTTTTGGAAAGTTTGAATCTGCGTGAAACCTTTTTGAGTTTCGCAGGTTTATATTTTCATGGACGCAACGGAACTGCAAAAAGAAAACGAACGGCTTAAGGGGCTGCTCGCGCAACAGCGAAAGAGCATTGAGCAACAACGTCAACAACACCGGGCCGAACTGAAGCAGTTCACTCAGACGATCGAAAGCAAACAGCAAGCCATTGCCCGGCTGGAACATCAAATCAAACTGCTGCTGCAAAAGGTTCGTGGCTCGCGTCAGGAACGTATCGACCCGGCTCAGCTGACTTTGTTTTCACTCGAAGACCTCGAGGCCTTGGCAGCGGAACTTGAAAAACACGCCGGCGATGAAGTCCTGCTTGAAACCGAGCCTTCCGGCAAAGGCAAACGTCGACGCGGTCGCAAAGGTAAACTCCCTGAGAATCTTCCTCGCGAGATCATTCGTTACGAACTTGACGATCAAGAGCGGGCTTGCCCCTGCTGCGGCAACGAGCGTCATGAAATCGGCGTTGAATCGAGCGAGCAGTTGGAGCTAATTCCGGCCAAGCTCAAAGTCATCCAGCATGATCGTGTGAAATACGCTTGCCGCAACTGCCAGAACGAGGGCGTCTCTGGGGAAGTGGCGATCACCGACAAGCCGCCGCAGCCGATCGAAAAAGGCCTTCCCGCGGCGGGGTTATGTGCTTACACCGTGCTCTCGAAGTTCGGCGATCACACGCCGCTTTATCGCACTGAAGATATCACATCGCGTTACGGCTACACGATTCGTCGGAGCAGTCAATGCGGTTGGCAAGCTCAGCTCGCCGATCTGGCGTTGGCGTTTGTGTTGCGGATGAAGTTTCTGATTCTGCAGTCGAAAGTCATTCACACCGACGACACTTCGATCAAGCTGCTCGAAGGCGGCCCGGCTCAGACGGCGAAGTTCTGGCCGTACCTTGGCGACTGCGACCATCCTTACATCGTGTTTGACTTTACGCGAAACCGAGAACGCGATGGGCCGGTGAAGTTTCTTGAAGGATTCAATGGCTTTCTGCAAGCCGATGCTTACAGCGGTTACGATTCGATTTACGCCGGCCACCAAGTCAATGAAGTTGCCTGCTGGGTTCACGCGCGCAGGTACTGGCATCAGGCCCGGGATAACGATGCGCTCCGGGCCAACCAGGCGTTGTCGTTTATCGCGAGGCTATCGCAAATCGAGAAACAGCTTCGCAAGTCTTACCCGGAAGAAAATCTGCAGGGGCATCGTGACTTTGCAGCGGTGGCTGCTGCGCGGCAGGAGCATTCGGTTCCGATTCTCGAAAGCTTCAAAGCGTGGCTCGATGCGGAAAAAGATAACAAACGAATCTTGCCCAAGAGCCCGATTCGATCGGCGTTCACGTACACGCTCAATCAGTGGGATGCGTTGTGCCGTTACACAACGGAAGGCTTTCTGTCTTACAGCAATAATCTGGCCGAGCGGACGGTAAAGATTCCGGCGATCGGCCGAAAGAATTATCTGTTTGTTGCAAGTCACAATGGCGGTTGCCGGGCAGCGATTCATTATTCGCTCGTCAGCAGCACCAAGTCCAACGGTGTCGAACCGTACGCCTGGCTGAAAGAGCTTTTTACTCGCTTGCCTTATCATCGCGACGGCGACGCTTTCGCCCAAGCCGTCGCGGGTGAGCCAATCGTTTCAAACGAACTCGATTACCTCTTGCCCGACGTCTGGATCAAAACAAACCCACAACACAAGTGGACAATCGACGACATCCGAAGAAAAGAAAGAGAAGCAAAAGACGTGTAGTTCACCGAACGCTCACGCTTATTGACAGTGGGCTGAGCCTTGAAGTCGAACTGATCGAGCGTCTTGTGGGCTGGAAAGCGGGCCGCTTTGAGCCGCCGCTCGGCGGATTTGCGTTCGCGTTCGATCAGTTCTCGCTCAGTTAGCTTTAGCAGATAAGCCAGGTGATCATGGTTGTCTCTGGCCGCTTGCTCAGCCAGCCCATCGCACTCGCTGGCCATCGTCGGCAGGCGAAGTTGTTTGAGGTGATGCTTGATCAGCACCGTGGCTTTGGTTTCACGTTTGTTACTCATCGTAATTAACTCCGTTGGGTTTCTAAAGAAAGTAATCAAGTGCATTTGAGATCAGCGTGCACTCAACAGCGCTGCGTAAGCCGAAACGTCAGTCGTTTCGACATTGAATGGTTTCAACTGTGGCCGGCCATCGAGCGAGAACAACTCGGCGGGTTTCTCACTTCGATGCTCAAGGATGACGCGGATGCTGTCTGGATCGACGACGTCGATATCTAGTGCGTATGCAATGGCATCAGTCAGTTGCGAGCATGAGTGACGTTCGAGCAACCTCAGAACTCGGATGTAGTCTCGCGTTCCATGTTTCGGATCACTGGCTTCAAGCCGTCTTCGCAGCACTCCAAAACATTCTGGTAACTGCCATTGCTCAACCGGCTTGGCGAAATCAAAACCACCCGGTTTTCGTTCTAAAAGCGAGAGGTAATGGACTGGCTGGTAAAAGAACTGCTCCTTCTCCCAGCACCGTTGATGCCTGGCAACAAGAGAGTCGCCAAACACGAAGCGAACTTCGTCAGGGGATGTCCCGGAACTTGTTGAAACTGAATCGCGGTCTCACTTCTAAGAAGGTATCTTCAAGTTGGTCAGGCGGCAAGCGAGCCGTCCCATCGAGCTCGCATTAAGCCGCCAATCCCTGCTAGTCGTTCTCTATAGTGATAGATTCCCCCACGGGCAGTTCCGTAGGAAATTTTTTCGGTGGAGAACTTTTTGTTCGTTGTAATGCCTCAGTCAATTTCGGCAGATCAGCGTAGCCCGAGATTCTTCGGAACCCCTTTTCGGCTTCCAGCAACGCGAACGCCAGCCACCTCGTCGCTTGATCAGTTTCGGCTCTGAATCGAGTCACCCGACCAAGCTTGTTGCGTGTGTTGCGAAATGAATTCTCAATTGCGTTTGTGCTGAGCAAGTTTCGATGAAGCGTACTGGGCACTTCCAGAGATTGAAGTGCGATCAAGTCTTCTCCCGCTTCTTCAAGGCTCTTGAGTGATTCGGCGTTCTTGCCCTTGAGGAATTTACTCAACTCTTTGACGACTTCTGTGGCTGCTTCTCTGCCCTGAACTTGGCGAAGACGCTTGAACAAACGTGTCAACTCGCCCCAATGTTTCTTCGACAACTTTGAGCGAATGTTACGTTCTTTGTGAACTAAGCATCGTTGCACAACTGCATCTGGGAAGAACTCTTTTACGGCCGACCGTAACGCCGCGCTGCCGTCGAGAACCGAGAGTAAAGGGCGGTCGCAATGAAAGCCACGTTCGATCAAACGCCGCACCGAATCCTTGGCAACCTCCGCACTTTCGCTGCTGCCAAGCTCAAAATCCAGAACTCGCTTGTGACCATCAGCGGTGATTCCGATGGCTGCAATGGCCAGTTGATCTTTGCTCAAACGAATACCGTCGAGCATCAAAACTACCCAATCCTCTTGAGTTAAATCCCGCTCACGAAGCTCTTCAACGAATTTGTGTCCGACGCTCTGCCAATGCCGCGATACGTTTGATTTGCCAACTCCTGGCGAGTTCGGTTTCACTTTTTTTACGTCGCGAGTGCTCACACCATACATCAAGGCGTTGACGATCGAAGCTTGAAGCTGAGCCGGATCGCCGGCTGCTTGATAGGTCGCCAAAACGACTTCTTCACTGCTGCCATCATTGTTTCGCTTTCGCACACGCGGTCGGACGACCTCCTCACGTTCGCCCTCAAGAAGCACTCGGCCAGAGCTTGTGCCCGCTCGAAAATGATCGCTCTGGTCCGGATGGTGCTTCGGCCCGCAAAGTTCGCTGACTTCTGAAGCCATCACTTCGCTGATCATTTGGCGGACGCAGCCGCGAATATGATCTCGAAAGACTTGCCCCACTTCGTCAGAAGAAACTTGCCCGAGGGTTTGAAAAAGATTACAGTTCATGATGGTCTCCCCGTCGGTTGTACCCGACGTCAAAGTTGAATATTTCGAAGGGCGACATTGTCGCCTTCGGGAGACCACTTTTCAACTTTTAACAATTTCCTGGACGCTTCCCTTCGTCAACGGTACCCACGACCGTCACTTTACGGTGAGCGTACTTAGTTGGCACCGAGTATGAGTTGCGATCAAAGCGAACTAACGATTGGGAACTGACAGCCGCTTGTGTGATTCGCCTGGCTTCAAAGGGACGCTTCGGCAAAGCCAGAAATGTAGAACGCTCTTCTTCTAGCAGCAATCGTTTATTGGCCGACTTACCACGACTCTGATTCTCAAGGTCAACACGGCACTGATGAAGCAAGCGATGGTTCAACTCTTCCAAAGAATCGACAACCGGAACGGGAACCAGAAAGTTACTGCGTGCGTATTCGACAAGCCTTTCTACGTGACCCTTCTCATTGGGACGCCGCACAAGACAAAAATGTTCAGCGAACAGGTAATGGCTCTGCAAACGCAGGAATTCGCGAGTCAACTTGCGATCCCGACTGCCAACAATCTTGGCGACTGCAACCTTGCTGTTGTCGTAGGAGATTCGCCATGGCACTCCTCCAAAGAATTCAAATGCGCGGCGATGGCCTTCCTGGAACGACTCGGTGCACTCGCGGTGAAACACCTGGCAGAAAACAACGCCACTGTACGGCAACGTCATCACAAAGATGGCAACCTGAATCGGTGCCGCATGGCCTCGAATCCTGACTTGCGCAAAGCCGTAATCGACCTGAGCCTCACCCGGACGGTGAACCAGAGGCAGAAACACTTCTTTCTGTGACTGTCGCCAGACACGCACGGCATCTTTGACGATCGTACAACCGCCCGTGAACCCATGCTCCTTCTTCAGACGCTCAAAAATTCGCTTGGCCGAATGGCGCTGCTTGCGCGGCGCTTTCTGGTCAGCCTTAAGAATCTGGTCAATGATCGGCAGAAAGGCTTCAATCTTCGGCTTGGCTCTCGGCTGCTTCTGCCGATAACCGGGCGGTTCCTCAAGAGCGAGGATCTTGTTGAGTGTGTGCCAGCCAATCTTATACTTCTTGACTGCACCGCGTTTACTCAGGCCTTCCACAAGAACCTGACGACGAACTTCCGTCCAAAACTCCATGTCTACGTACAATCCGGCACCTCGGAGAGCTTAAAAGCTATCGAACTAAAGTTCGATTGCCTCAAAAGTCAACGAAATACTGCTCGGCGCGCCGCCATTTTGGACCGCCCCTCAACTCCGCCAGGCGCCGCTCTTTTCGACCGCCGTCAACAAGTATGCCACAAAAATAAGGATTGTTGCATTTACATAGTAGATTGTTGTGTAACGTGTTGTAATAACTCGTGACTTTTAGTTGCAACCGTACTTTTTTTGAACCTGAATTTGCTTAAACTTTCTGCCTATTTCCCAATTTCTTTTTCAGTTCCTCAACACTTGGAAGTTGGTTTTGTGTTTCTTCAGGTAACGAGACGTGAGTTGGTGTTCATTGCGTTTGCAATTGAAATCGAGTTCGTGACTGTGACAAGTGATTTCTTGATTCAACTGACGGCAGATTTTACTCGGTTCGCTTGTTCAACTAAAAATGCAGGATTGCGGGATAGGTGTGAGTAGACCTTGGCAATCATGTTTGTGTTGCTGTGGCCCATAAGTTGTGCGAGGACAATTGAGTCAACGCCGTTAGTTAGGCCTTCCGTGGCGTAGGAATGGCGTGTGCCATACGCGATGACTCGAAAGCCAACCTTGGCACTGATTCGTGTAAGTCGACATTTGACGGAATCTTTCGTCCAGGGATTTCCGCGACGATTCTTGAAGAGTTTTCCTGTTGGATATTTTTCAGTGAGCCTTTTGAGAATTTCCTTCGTTTCTTCAGTTAGAAAAATTGCTCTCGGTTTTTCTTTCTTTGATTCATCTGATCTCATTAGGCATACGCTGTTGTCGAGATGAACGTGTCGGGCTGCCAGATCACGAGCTTCCTTTGGTCGGCAGCCGGTGGACCACATGAAATCCAGCAAATCAATGAAGCCATCTTTGACATGGGAACAGATCTGTTTCCACTGTTCGGGTGTGTAATAGATCTCGCGACGAAGGCGTTTTGGCTTTGTGATTTTCGAAATTGGCGAGCGTTGAATATGACCTAGCTCAGTTGCCCAGTTAAGCATTCGCAAAACTGTGCTGATTGCATCGTTCTTGCTGGTTGATGTCCAATCTGGTTGGGAGTCAGCCCACTTCAGCAGGTGGTGGTTTTTCAAGGCACCAACTTTTATCGTTCGCCCAGCGTGCCCGATAAAGCTTTTGAGGATCCGCAGCTGGTTGTTGTAGGTTCCGACTGCCCTATTCTTCTCGACCCAGTCGAGATACGTCTGAGAGAGGCCGTAGAGCGTGTGAACTGCAGCGGATAGATTTTCACGATCCAGCATGAGTTCGTGAAACTTTCGATGGGCTTTTTCGCGATCTGCATCAAGAGTGATGCGTTTTCCATCGATGGTGCAAACCCAACGTTTTTGGGCTTTTCGAAAATAGGGCTTCGCCTGGCGTGGCATACCATCCTCCGTATTTAGGGTACACATAAAGGGTACATACGAAGGATGGTTCGGCTTGAAGCCTTAAAAATCAAGTGGGCGATATTGGACTTGAACCAACGACCTCCACGATGTCAACGTGGCGCTCTAGCCAGCTGAGCTAATCGCCCTTTCATTAAAGGTCTCGCAATTTGGGACGAATCCCTGAACGCGAAAATCTCTATGAGACTCTAATTCTAACTAAATTAGCATTCTTGAATATCGGTCTTTTGGATTCGAATCTTGATTTGATGATTTTCGCTCGGAAATGAATCACCCTCGCGGCAACCAGCCTTGAAAAATGCTGATCTACACAAGTTTTTCCACCTGATCCGATTCAGGCTGACGCCCCGTGCACTCCAGAGTTCGTCCGACATTCCTCAACCAGACATCCAGCCATCGGATAGGTTCGCGGCCGATTCTCCACTGTGACGGCATTAATGATGGTGATCCCGCCAAAATATGCTTGCGCGACATCGTATTGCAGTGAGTGGCGATACCGCCGGAAAACCGGCCCTTTTGATCAATGACCTTTGTGGTTGTATTGCGCCAGGATTGTAGCCGCGGGACAATTTCTTCTCGGAAAAACGTTTTTTGCGCGAAAACGGGGTGCATGAGTCGTTATCTAAACAGCTTGGTCGGTAGTCCAGCTTTACGACCTCGAGCCCAATCAATTCTTTTTTGACCAGACTATCAAGGATTTCTCATGAAAAAAGTTCTAGCTTTCTCCCTTTCCGTGGCCTTGATTTGCGCAGTCCAGGTCGCAACTTTTGGCCAACAATCCGAGGACGTAGAGCAAATCTACTCGATCGCTTTTGAGGGTGGCACGATTGGCGAATACGTACAGCTCGTACGCAGCATGCACGACAGTTCACGCCCGCTTAATGTGGTTGTGACAGAAAGCGCCGAAAACTTTCGCCTCCCTTCCGTGAATGCTCAGACCAGCATTGACGGTGTATTAGGGATTATCCAAGGTTGCTCTACCGATTCCAATAGGGTCGATGTCGACACCGATGAATCGGGTGAAGTCTATATTATCAGCGTGGAATACGACGAGCCGGTTGTTTTCACGGTTACCAGTGTCAAAAGTTTGTTGGAGGATGTTCCGCAGCAATCGCTGCTGTCTGCCGTTGAGATCGGGCTGGATATGCAAGGTCCTGGGTCCAATGTCTCTCTGAAACTGCACGAGGAAACGGGTCTTTTGTTTGTCAAAGGTCGCCGGTCGAGTGTCGGTTTGGTTCACGAAATCATTGAACAATTGGAGGAAGGTGTCGCAAGAGGCGCCGGTCCCATGGGGCGAGGTGGCGATGGCGGTGGCGGACGCGGTGGCGGTGGCGGACGCGGTGGCGGTGGATTTGGCGGCGGCGGACGCGGTGACGGCCAATGATGGGCTGTTGAATGGCATCGTAAGTCCGTTTCGGGCGACGATGCCTTCTGATCTCGTATATCATCATGAGATGCTGGAGCTCCATGTGAAACAACCGCGTTTGAATTCTTCCCTTTCGTCAGCGAAAGCTGAGACGGACTGGTTGGACTTAACGCGCCGTATGAAAGCGGGAGATACCGAGGCACTGGCAATTTACTACGAGCATTTTTTTGATCCAATGTTTCGTGAAGTTCAACGGTTGCTTCACCGTGACGAACAGACTTCACTTGACCTGGTGCAGGAGTCGATGATGAAGGCGATTCGTTGCATCAAACCGCTTCCGAGTGTGGGGGCGGTTGCGGCATGGTCGAAGACGGTTGTTCGAAGTACCGTCTACGATTGGCTGCGAAAACAAAATCAAAACCATTCCTTTGAGCTGTCCGAAGCGAACGATGGTGTGTCGCTCGATTGGATCGCTCAACAAGATTCAGTGCGCATGCTATGGATCGAAGATCAACTGAAGGTCATGCCGCAGGAACTGCAAAAGTTGATCGGGTTTCGATATCGTTTGGGGTGGTCGCTGCGGCGAATTGCTGAATCGATGGGGTTGAAAACAGGAGCAGTGGACGGGCGAATTCGAAGAGCAGTCCAACAGCTACAGGAAAAAGCAAAGCGAGAGTTTGATGAGTAACTCAAGATCGAAGAAAGCAGAATTGAGCCCTGGCGGGGAAGCCCGGCGTGGCGAGATGCTTGAATGTTTGCAATTGGAAATGAAAACGCTTCAACGAAGACGCTCGCAGGGTCGCGGAGTGTTGATTCTTGGTTGCTGTCTTGTCGCCGTTTTCTCAATCAGTTTTTGGCAGGATTCATCTGATCCCAATGGTGCTGATATTGCGCAGAATCGTATTCCTGTTGCCGAAGCGGTTTCTTCTGGCACTCCGTCCTGGAGACGAGTCCAGCTGGTTCAAAATCGGGACGATGTGCTTTCCAAGTATTTGGTTTCGCGTAGCGAGCCGATCAAGATCTTCCTGGAGATTCTCGATGACGCTCAGTTGGCGCAGCAGCTTACTGAAGTGGGGAGGCCCTCGGTCGTTGGTAGGATTGATGGGGAATTTCGAGTGATCGCACTGGACTAGGCGAGCGGTTTTTCTCAAGCCGTCTGGCGATTTGCTGAAATAAGGAGGCACTCGATGATTTACTGCGAACCGCCGTTTCGATGAACTGTCTAAGCTCCTATACTGGCATCGTGATTGGCCTTTTGTACCGGCCAGCGAACGTCGTAGATTAGGAAAATATCCATGTCTTCAGTGCAACTTCCTGACGGAAGTCTCAAAGAGTTTGAAGGTGCTGTTTCAGTTAAAGAAGTAGCCAAAAGTATCGGATCTCGCTTGGCCAAAGATGCTTTATGGGGCGAAGTCGATATGCAGCCCGTGCATCTGGAACACCAGATCGAAGGCGAGCAGGTTCCACTCAAAATCATTACCAAAAAAGACCCCAATGCCCTGGCAACGATGCGACACAGTTGCGCGCATGTCATGGCACGGGCCGTGATGCGGCTGCGAAAGAATGTTCGCCTCGCGTATGGTCCTGCTGAAGACAATCACTTTTACTACGACATTGAATCTGAAGAACCCTTGACCGAAGCCGACTTCGAAGCCATCGAAGCGGAGATGAAAAAGATCGTTGAGCTGGACGAACCGTTTGAGCGGATCGTCACTCCTCGCGACAAAGCGGTTCAGATTTGTGCTGACATGAATCAGGACTTTAAGGTTGAGCACATTCAAGAGCGATTGGTGGGAGAAGAAACGGTTTCTTTCTATCAGCAAGGTGAATTTCTCGATTTGTGTGCCGGGCCGCATATCCCATCACCGAAATTTATCGGTGCGTTTAAATTGTTGTCGATTGCCGGCGCTTATTGGATGGGCGATCAGAATCGTGAACAGCTTCAGCGTTTGTACGCAACGGCGTTCTTCAAACAAGCCGATTTGGATAAGCACCTGGAGCAACTTGAAGAAGCTAAAAAGCGTGACCACCGCGTGCTTGGCAAACGCTTGGGCTTGTTTCATATCGACGAAATGGTTGGGCAGGGATTGATTCTCTGGACTCCCAAGGGAGCATTCGTTCGGCAGCAGTTGCAGGACTTTATTTCGCACCACTTGCAGCGACAAGGTTACGACCAGGTCTTTACACCTCACATCGGCAAACTTGATTTGTACAAGACGAGCGGGCACTTTCCTTATTACCAGGAGTCACAGTATCCGGCGTTGGTAAGTCGCGAACAGTTGAAGAAACTTGCCGACGAAGGTTGTTCTTGTGGCGAGCTTTCCAACATGATGAGCAAAGGTGAAGTTGATGGCTATTTGCTCAAGCCAATGAACTGTCCACATCACATTAAGATTTTTTCGTCGCAACAAAGAAGCTATCGTGACTTGCCGATTCGGTTTGCTGAATTCGGTACGGTCTATCGGTGGGAGCAGTCAGGTGAAATTGGTGGTTTGACTCGGGTTCGCGGGTTTACTCAAGATGACGCACACTTGTTTGTGACTCAAGAACAGCTTGCCGACGAACTGGTTGGTTGCATCGAATTGGTGAAGATCATTTTTGGCGCGATGGGAATGGAAGACTATTCTGTTCGTGTCGGACTACGGGATCCGGATGACTCCAAGTACGTTGGTGATCCAGCGAATTGGGACCTTGCCGAAGAGGCTTGCCGGGCCGCGGCAAAAACTTTGGGTAAGGAGTTCGCCGAGGAGCCAGGCGAGGCAGCGTTCTACGGTCCAAAAATTGACTTTGTTGTTCGCGACTGCATTGGTCGAAAATGGCAATTGGGGACTGTCCAGGTTGACTACAACCTTCCAGAACGATTTGGGTTGGAGTACGTCGGGCAGGACAACCAATCGCATCGCCCCGTGATGATTCACCGTGCACCGTTCGGATCAATGGAGCGATTTATTGGCGTCTTGATCGAACATTTTGCGGGGTCGTTCCCCTTGTGGTTGGCTTTCGAACAGGCTCGAATTTTGACCGTCAGCGATAAATCAGAAGACTACGGACGCCAGGTGCTTGAGCAGATGCGAGCTGCTGGTTTGCGAGTTCAGGGTGACTTCCGCAGTGAAAAGTTGGGAGCAAAGATCCGCGACGGCCAGTTGGAGATGATTCCCTACATGCTGATTGTGGGCCCCCGTGATGCTGAAAACGGGACGGTTTCGATTCGAGACCGGGTTGATGGCGATTTGGGAGCGATGCCGCTCGCCGAAGCCATTGACAAGTTTTCCACCGAAGTCGAGCAAAAGCTTGTCAGGCGAACTGCCAATAGCCAAGCAAGTTAGGCGAATAATGGCCGAGTGGGTCCAGATTGACTCGCTCGGTAACGCCTGGCTCAATTCGTGATGGCTTGGTTAATAAATGTGGGAAATTCAGTGCATTTTGTGAATTCCCATAATTCAGTCAAAAAATAGGTGAACGCAGCAAACTGCTCTCGCTCGGATCGCCCAAAAAAGTCATGATCATGGACCCGTGGTTACTAGGTTTCTGGTGACCCTAATTTGGAATTCATGAGTTCCAAAGCTATACTTTGTTGGCCTCCTCGATTGCATTTGGGGGCTTGTTTCAAATTCTTTTAGAGAGGAAAAAAAAATCGCAATCGATCGACGAAACCGAATGCCGGAAAACAACAAGGACAAGAATCGAATCAATGGACAGATTCGCAAGTCACCGGTAAGAGTTATTGATGAGAAAGGAAATCAGCTAGGCATCATTCCAACCAAAGATGCACTAACGAAAGCCCAAGAGTCTGGACTGGATTTGGTCGAAGTATCGCCTGATTCCAATCCACCCGTTTGCCGAATCATGGATTACGGCAAATTCAAATATGAGAAAAGCAAACGAACACATAAAAACAAGTCTCACCAAACCAAACTGAAAGAGATTCGTGTACGGCCCAAAACGGGTGAACACGATATCGACTTTAAGGTCAAAAAGGCGATCGGATTTCTGAATCACAAGGACAAGGTTCAGGTGACAGTGATGTTCCGTGGTCGTGAGATGGCGCATATCGAAGAAGGCCGTAAAGTGATGCAGGGCATCATCAAGCGACTCGAAGAGCACGGCAAAGTCGTTAGCTCGCCTTCACAGCAAGCTCGAAGAATGACTTGTATGATTGCTCCCAAATAGTTGACGGCTCAAAAGTTCGCTCAAACAAGAAAAAGCCGCAGTCAAGTGACTGCGGCTTTTGTCGTTTAGATTCTCGAAAGAAGTTTTGTGCCAAGTCTAGTGGCACCATTCCAGGCCGGCGTAAGCACCGTGCAGGATCAAGCTTCCGCCCGAGTCGATCTGTTGAATGTCTCTTACGTCTCGGAAGTCGTAAGGGATCTGATCATCCGCCAACGCGATTCCGGAAATGCCCAGAGCACGATAGCCGACGGTAAGTCGTGATTTGCAGCTCAACTGATAGATCAATCCGAAATCCAATTCACCCAGCATAGCGAAGTCATTTTCCGTAGAGGCAAAGTTGTAGTCAGTGTTGGTGTAGACGCCTGTGTTGATCGCGGGGTAAATCCCGTTCTCATCAAACATTCTCTGACGTAAGCTAACGTTGTTATTGAAGACGCCGACTTTGGTAGTCGCGGACATTTTCAATTTGTTGGTGAGACATGTTTCGGTGCGAGCACCCATCTGAAGTCCCAGCAACGTGTTTTCAACATCGAGTTCGTAGTTCATGTCGGTAGGATAACCAGCGAAGCTTCCGAACGCTGAGTAGCGGAAGGTTTCGTCGAATTGAAACCAGCGAAGACCACCAAGCAACTCAAAGTTGACTTGCTTGCCACGACGGTTGCGGAAGCAGCCACCGTTTCGCAGGAAGTTGAGTTCCACGTTGTGAATGTCATTGTCGCGATAGACGCGATGAGTTGTCGCCGCGTTGTAAATATCATACACCGTTGCAGCGCTGGGTCCGTGGGTTATCCATTGGAGACCATCGAGAGCGGTTGTGACGGCAGCACCACCCAGGGTTACGTCGGCTTCGTTTGGGAAAAGACCCCAGTAGCGAACTTCCCAGCCAGTGCCATCGCAGTTACGCGAAGTCAAAAAGGTTTCGACGCCAGTCATGGTGCTGATGTCGGCACTGTTGGCATAGATTTCTGTGCCGGACGGGTTGTAGCTCAAAAGTCGATTGTTGTCGTAAGATCGATCAAAGAACAATCCGCGAACTCCAACGACTCGATTGACAGAACTGTTGCCAATGGCCGCAGTTGCCAGGCCGAACCTGGATGGGGCGGCAACTGGAACGCTGTATGCCTGACCTGAATAAGCAGGAGCCGTGTAATTGGTTCCGCATGCAGAGCTGTTGCCATAACTGTAGCTATCCGAGCCGTGGATCGGAGCGTAGTTTGCGCCGACGGGACCCGATGAAATCGGACCCGTCGTTGGAGCGTATTGGCCATCTGTTGCGCAGCCTCCACCTTGCACGACGTTTCCACCGTAGGCGACATCACCCCCGTATACAGCACCTCCTGCAACTGGACCGCCTTGCACTTGGTTCGGTTGAACCGGGTGTTGATGTTGCTGAATGACACGACCCTGCATTGGGGTTCGTGTTGCAGAACCATGCTGAGCATGGCCTTGTTGCGAGGCAAGAATCGACTGGTAAGATCCGATTTGAGCTGGACTTCCCCAATCGCCCTGGCCATTGGCTGGACTGATTATGGAGGCACCCACAATCAAGGCCAAGCCACAATACCAAAGACACTTCATTTTTCACTCCTTTGATTGACCGTCAGAACGCTCGGGGCCGGTGCGCCATTCCAAGCCACCCATCGCCCGACACTCTCACCACAAATGGTTGATTCGTTGTGTTGGATCTAATCGAATCGTCACGCAGCATGACGATTTCCGTTAGATTGTCTGCGGTAGTCATCGTCCGCATTATTGGAGAATGCCGAGCAAAGTTATCGTCAAAAGCCAAATTGAAGGAACAGCCTGCGCTGTAATCTGCAAGTACCGAATACTGCTCACAGCCCTGTCAGTTTGCGTGATTGGTATAGTTTGCCGAGTTGCTACGCTGGACGGTGTTCAGACGATTTTACCTGATCCTAATGGAGCGAAACAGAAATCGTTACGTCCGGTCTGAGTGCCATAACAGGCAACGGGTACTCGCGGTTGCGTAAGATGTTATGTCCGCGTGAGTTGCAGGAATTCGTCTGGTATCTACTAGATTGCCTGGTGCGCGCATCGCAGCTGAATGCACGGCTGAAACTGAAGTGCCAGCAATTCAGTCTTCGACGGATATTCCAAGATCACCAATTGTAAGTAAGGAGTGGAGTTGAACGCCGACTTTGGCGAATCGCTCGGCGGCGCCCTGCTGACGGTCGATGATCGCGATGGCTCGGTCAATTTTCAATCCTGCGGCGCGAGCTCGTTCAATTGCCAAAAGACTGCTTCCGCCGGTGGTAACGACGTCTTCTAGGATGGCTGCGGAGGCACCCGATCGAATGGGGCCTTCTACCATACTCCTTGAACCATGTTGTTTTTCTTCTTTGCGGACAATAAAGCCCTTGAGTGGAAGTCCACGCTGCCAGCCGCAAGTGATGACCGCACCCGTGATCGGGTCTGCTCCAATCGCCATGCCGCCCACGAATTCGGGTACGTCGTCCTCAATTATCGAGAGCATCCCTGCAGCGATTTGATTCGCTCCCTCTCCGTCCAACGTCAATTTTCGGCAGTCGAGATAGAACTTGGCTTTTTTTCCCGAAGCCAAGGTGAAATCTCCGAACTTTAAAGCGTGTTCCTTGATCAGTTCAATTAATCGCTGTCGGTTGTAGACCGTTGTTTGCTTTGCCGTTTCCATGTAATCAATTTCTAAGCAAGTTATTCAGATGGTTGCCGTTTGAGCGGTTTAGCCTAATGTATTTTCCCAAAATGTGTAGTTGCCACACTGCGAAACAGATAGACTGCCAGTGAATACTCATCGCCCTTACCCCAGAAATTAATGCCAGTTTCAGATAGATCAACCATCGTACTCTCGGTCGATGGATTGGGAGCTCGAATGTTGGGCCCCTACGGGAACACTCTGTTTTCCACTTTTCACTTTGATCGTCTCGCCGCTCAATCGATGTTGTTGGAGTTCGCATTCACCGACTGCCCGGAGTTGCTGGGGAGTTTTCGATCACTTTTTGGTTGCCGCCCCGGATTCGCCGACCTGAGTCCAAATGAGGGAACAAACCAGTTGGCGCATTCGCTCGCTGAAATCGGGGTCGAGTCGACGCTGCTTACAGACGAGCCCATCTTGTCAGACTGGTCGTTGGCCCAGCAGTTTGACCGCGTGATTTTGAATCAGGCAGAGGGAACGCAGGCTGCCGCCAGTGATCCCAGCGAAACCGCACTCGCTGAATTTTTTGCCGGTGCCATTGAAAAGGCCGCTTTGATTGAGCCAGGGAACTTCCTCTGGCTACACTCTCAGGGATTGAGTGGTGTTTGGGATGCTCCCTACGAAATGCGTCTTCAGTTTGCCGATGAGGAAGATCCTGATCCGCCAACGTTTGTCGAATCACCCAATCATTTTTTTTCGCCAGGTGAGCTAGAGCCAGATGAGCGACTTGGTTTTCAACAAGCTTGTGCGGCTCAGGTTGTTTTGATTGATCAATTCTTGGGGATTCTTCTAGAACATTTGAGCTCAATGCCAGTTTCCAAGCAGCCCTTGTTGGTTGTTACCGCACCACGTGGCTTCCCATTGGGGACGGGAGGGCATGTTGGACAGGCGAAGTGCTCATTGGTCGATGATTCGATCCAAGTTCCAATCTTTGTTCGTTGGCCCGACAGTCGTCATGCGATGAATCGCCACCAGAGCTTGCGGTACTCCAGTTGCATCACCGATTTCGTACTCGACTGGTTGGGAGGCGACTCGATCGATTTGGGTTGGTTGAATAATCCGCTTCCAGATCGACGAAACGAGTATGTCCTGTCTGTTACCAAGCTGTTGGTTTCGTTGCGAACTCATGGATGGAAGTTTATGCAGGAAGGACGGGAGCAACAATTGTTTGTGAAACCAGATGATCGTTGGGAAATGAACGATGTGCTGCGAAAGTGTCGATTGATTGGAGAAGAGCTCGCTGAACTATGCGAGGCCGTCGTAGGCGAAGTCAAATCGCACGGTGAGTATCAACCACGTTTGCTGCCAGAGCGGTTGGCAGAACATTTTTCTTGATACATTTGTCGTTTGTGCTTTGGCGATTTTTAATCTTCGAGTTGGAGAGACGATTCGCCAATCAATGTCTTGGTGAAACAAACAGCCAACCCTTCCTATCTGGATGAAGCACTAGTTTCGAAACGCCTAATCCTTCCGAGACAACGGTAGCCCCGTTTTAGCAACAACCAAGCAATCGCTAAATTAAAAGTAGCATTGGGTTCATGGCCCGCGAGATACCGCTGGAAATTTCTTAGGGGACCAGGTTCCACGCAACACGTGGGCATGTCTTATTCGAGAATCTGCCGGGTTGGACTCGAAACCTGGACTAACACGAACCATTGTCAAAACATGGTTATGTAGGCGTGGGCATGACCGCGCCACACAATTTGGGAAATTGCGACAAGGTCGCACGTATCCCGGAATTTGACTCGCACTGAAACTCACAACCTCTTCAGGACGTTAACCGTGCTGTGTGGCCCCATGGAATCAACAACGGCTGCCCTTGGGTGGCAGCCTTCCAAAGGCTAATTGCAAGTCACTCCAAAGATCTGGTTTAAGTTCCAGTGATTTGATTTCGGCAATTCGCGAGATGACGTCATTGGGATTTTTTGATAGGTGATATGCCAGCGCAAATGCGGCAACGGTTGGTGACCGAGACATTCCAGCAGAGCAAGCAATCAGGGTCTTGGTTTCCGAACCTAGCAAGTCCGTCGCCGTGCGAAGCGTTTGTAAAAGTAGATCTGGACTGTTGCCTCCCCCATCATTCAGTGGGAATCTGCAATAGGTGAGTTGTCGAGGGATCTTTGTCGGTTGTTCTTCATAGGCGACGTCGACAATTGCGGTGATGCCAACTTCAAACAATGGGCGGGGCGCACGCACGTCAAATGCGTGCCCAATCCAAAGTAAGTTGGGTTGGATCTCATGCATGATTTGATTCCAAGTCAATTCAAAGAGTTGCGTTCGGATGCTGCCGTCGGCATCGCGTCCAATCGGCCAGAGAGCCGTGCCAACGCTTCGTGGAAATGTACGCTGTTGACGGTTCGCAACCAATTGCGATTTTGGATGGTCGAGCCTGCCAAGTCATTGTCACGTGCATCATATCGAAATATTTGTCTGCTCAAGCGATTGCGATGCTGTGAATTATGGTGGCGATATTAACATTCGACGTCGTCTGGGTAGGCTGGGTGGTAAGAGAGGGGAGCATCAAAGACATTGCTAGCGAACTTCGACTGGGTTGGGCTGGAGGTAGAAAAAGTCGGTTGCTAAGTTCCCTGACTTACGAATTTTCTATCGTTTAACTTTTTATGGTTGGTTAAGCAAATGCTCGGACAAGGAAGTCCGGTTTTGCGAATGGTGTTTCATGACACCAGAGGCACGCCCGCGAAATATGGATCAACAATTTGGTTGTTGGCGCTATCGCTGTGTGTCCAGTCTTTTGCCCTGCTGAGTTGTACTCCGCAATTGCAGGGACAGTCTGTTCAAAGTGACATGCCACTTCGGCCCGCTTTTGAAGTGATTGACGAGGCAGTTGCGCCGAACGCGTCAGCAACCCAGGTTGCGGTTCGTATGTCGTGGGGAGGCGGAGACGAAGTTCAATGGCTCGGCTCGGTGCACTATTCCGGCGGCGCCATTTCTAAAATCCGGGCATTGGGTTTAACTCAGGACACTCCGGGTTCGGTTTATCTTGATGACGGAAATCTCTACATCACTCAGCCCTCTCAAGCCACCTATGGCGGTGTTGAGTTTTACGTGGATTATCAACCAGGCGCTGAGTTGCAAACCGTTTTCCGAAGCGCAGAGAATCCTGATGAACTAATACGTCATACGATTTTGATTGAAGATGTCATCCGTGCGACAGAGAGTCGTGAATTAGATGCGCGGCAGAATCGCTTGACCGTTGCTCGTTCTCCGGGAGATTGGTTGCAGTTGAAATTTCAGCGAGACCATTTGATCTTTGAGACGGGCGAGACATTTGAGGTTGATTTGCGACCGAATTTGACAGGACTGCCCGATCAACAAGTCCGCTGCAAGGTGACGTTGGTACCGGCTCGCTCCGAGGGGCCTGCAGTGTGGTCGGCGAATCTTGATTTTGAAACGGACTCACTAGGAAACGCAACATCGAAAAGAACTATCGTGCCGATTCCCGCAACGGAAGGCGTTTATGACCTTAAGCTGCAACTAGAACCCGCTGGATTTCCAGGACGACTGACTCATTCCCCGCAGATGAGAAGTTTGCAATTTGTTGCACTCTCCCCTACCCCGCCGATTGCCTCGGGTGAGCTCTGGCGCGAGCAATTGAGTATCGACCCAACGCAAATCCGAGGTGGGCGAACGATTCAATGGAATCAGATACTAAGGTCTACTGGGCTTCGTAGCGGTTTGCTTGAATCGGGGCGAAGTGTCGTTGAGCAGAATGGTGAGCAACTCGTTCAGCTTGAACCCGGTGGTTGGCAGGTTGTTGACCTTCGACTGAACCAAACGGAAAAGCCTGTTCTATTGGAAGTTGAATACTTGTCGGAAGAAGACGCGGCGATTGGCTTCAGTGTGTTGCAACCGGAATCCAAGGGCGAGATTCCAACGTACGGATTTGACTCTGGGGTTGTTGTTCCCAAATCGTTTGCCGTCATTGATTCGGCGAACCCTAAACTATTGCGTCATCAGATTGTTTTCTGGCCCCAGGCGAATCAGTCCTTTTTGTTGGTTTCCAATCGCAGCAAGAATCAACCGATTAAATTCGGCAGCGTGCGTGTCTTGACGGGCCCCGATCGACTTGCGGCGGATCGTCATTTGCCTGATGGTGGATTGAGAGATCGCACACGCCAGTTCTTGGCATTCTACGAGTCTCCGATGTTTCCTGAAAACTTTGGCGCCGACGAAGTCTATGAGCCAGCGATTGATCAAACTCTGGATGACTGGCTCACTTTCTATCGTGGGGCTGACCGGTTGGTTCAATATCTGAAAGCGAACGGATACACGGGATCCGTCCTGACCGCTGCAGCTGATTCGGGTGCAATTTATCCAAGTGTACATCTTGGGGCGACGCCGATTTTCGACAGTGGAGTGTTCTTCGCATCAGCCCAGGATCCAATACAAAAAGACGTTTTAGAACTTCTGTTCAGGATGTTTGATCGAGAGGGGTTAACGCTTATTCCCGGATTGGCTTTTTCGGGTCCAATCCCCGAACTGGAATCGCGAATACGGCTGGAAGGGCCAGGTCGTTTTCGCCCCGTCGACTTTCGTGGTCAGGTGGCGGATTTGAGCGCAGAGCACTCTGCTTACAATCCGTTGAATCCGATTGTGCAACGCCAGATCGGATTGGTTGTGGAAGAGTTAACTCAGCGTTACACGCACCATCAATCGTTTCAGGGCGTATCATTATTGTGCCGGCCAGATACCTGCACGCAACTCAGTGGTCGCCGCTGGGGATATGACTCGCCGACTGTCGCACAATTCCTTGATGATTCGGGTGGCATTCAATTGGCGTCCGCAGTAGGGAACGATTGGAATCAAATTCAGAACCTGTTGTTGGGTTCAAATCAAAAGAATTGGCTGGCTTGGCGCGCGAACCAAATTTCAAATTGGTACAAGCGACTCAACAAGATTGTCGCTGATGGCAAGAGAGGCCGAAGGCTCTACCTCTCTGCAGTCGACATCTACCGGCACTCCGATGTGGTCTCGTCGTTGAGTCCATCACTGCATTGGTCGAACAAATTTGATGAGGCGATGTTGGAGTTGGGTTGGGATTCCGGAAATTTCCATGACAGCCCAAGTATTGTGTTCTTGAAACCACAGAGGATTGACGAGAACAGCACGGTTGCAGAGAACAAAGTTGAAGCCCAAATGGAGCAGTCTCAGAAGGTCGTCAACTTTTTTCAACGCCAGGCGATTACTGGGGAGCTTTTTGCTCACAGAACGTATTGGGCCAAGTTTGCAGAAATTCAAAGTCAGTCGGCCTTCAGTAACGCCGAAAGGCCTAATTTGATGCGGTTGCAACAGTTGACGCCGTCGAGTTGGCAAAATCGACAGCGATTTGTAAGTAGTATTCGCCATCTTGATTCGCGCTTACTTGTCGATGGGGGTTGGCTTCTTGCAATGGGGCAGGAACGGTCGCTGGTCGATTTGATTGATGTCTATACGAGGTTGCCCGATCTACCTTTTGATACCGTCGTTTCGACGAAGCGCGAGCTCAATTTTGGAGCGGTGGTTGTTCGTCAAGCCATTACTGATGGGCGTTGGTATTTCTACTGCCTGAATGATTCCCCTTGGGCGTCCGAGGCGCGGGTGATGTTAAACCGCGGTCAAGTTAAGAGAATCGAATCGCTTTCTCAAAGTCGTATCGTGATTGAGGAAGAGGATGGCAAGCGATTTATTCGACTTCAGTTGCCACCCTATTCACTTGTTGGTGGATTCAGCGAAGATCCGGCAAATCAAATCATGGACTTTGAGTACCTAGTTGACGAGGAAGCGGCAGCTCGCCTGAAGGCTCGTTTGAATCAGTTACAATTGCGATTGATTCAGGCAACTGATGTGAAACCACTGGAGATTCAAGCGAATTTGGAATTTGAGGAGTCGAAGCAAGGACCGGTCCAATGGAGTTTTGATCAAACTCTTCAATCCGACTTTGCTATATCGACAGATGGAAAAGGAAATTCCGTGTTGATGATGAAGTCGTCGGGTGGCTCCAACTGGATTCGCAGTGCACCGTTTGCGGTTCCGGAGACTGGGCGACTTTCGATTTCTGTCTGGATGCGTACGGACGAAACGAGCCAGCCACCGTTGCGAATTGCCGTTGAGGCCGAGGGGACTGGCTACTATCGATTCGGAACGGTCGGAAGTTTGGCGCCGGATGATCCGTCCAACCAAGTTGGTGCGACATGGCGTCAGTATGTTGTGCATTTTGATGATCTGCCAGTTGAAGAAGGCGTTCAACTGCGAGTCGGGTTCGACATGATGGATACCGGTAAGGTCTTTATTGATCAAGTCGAACTCTACGATCGGCTTTTCGATGCCAACGATATTCGGGCGTTGACACAGCGTTTGGCGGCGGCTCGACCGCTGTCCAATTCGCAAGCAGACTATGATCTTTGCCGCCGGATGCTGAATAGCTATTGGTTGCGATTCTTGAACGAGTACATCGGGATGCCCCCAGTACCCGCTCCTGCCGGCGAATTAACTGTCGATCAGCAACCTGTGATTCGAACCGGTTCTTTGTTTCAGCGATTTCGCAATATGATGACTCCACGGCTGAATCGACGTTAGGATTGTCTTGTCGTTGGCAAGCTCAGAAGGTGCATTTTCGCCGCTCAAGCAAGAGTGGATAGCGCATGATCATGGCTTAGACGAAACGCTCGCCAAGATCAAGTTTTTCATTGCGTCCGCGCCATCGCAGAATTCAATTTCAACGATCAAAGCGTAGATGGGTAAGCCCTGAAGTTCGTTGATATCGACTTTCACAAGGTCTTTGTGGGTGCACACGATGAAGTCTGCGTGGCTGCGTTTGGCCGCGTTTCCAATCCGATTGATGTCTTCACGGTCGTAGTTGTGATGGTCGGGAAACGGCATTTTGTTTCGAACGTTGAAGTCAAGTCGTTCCAGCGTTGCCCAGAAATTCTCTGCATTGCCAATACCGCAGAATGCGTACGATTTTTTGTCGCGCAATGATTCAAGGGATGCGGTCTGCCCATCAGCCTGAAGTAGATGCGATGCACGGCTTTGAACTTTTGCGATGGGGGCTTGTGAGTGTTTTTGAATGGTCGATTTGATTTCCGCGACTTCTGACGCGTTGACTTGGTCGCAGCGCGAGAGGATGATGACGTCCGCGCGGGCAAGGGAGCTGAGCGGTTCTCGGAGCAATCCTCGTGGGAGCAGGTGTCCGAATCCAAAGGGTCGCGTGCAATCAATCAAGACGATGTCCAGATCACGAGCGATCTTCCGGTGTTGAAAGGCATCATCAAGGACAATCGCTTGCATCTCAAGTTCGTCGATTGCAATTCTTGCTGATTCGACTCGGCTGGCGTTTTGTAAATGAGGCACGTCGGTGAGGCGTTGTTCCAGTTCAAGAGCTTCGTCTGAAGTTTGATTGGCTTGAGCCCCATAGCCGCGGCTGAGAACTGCGACTCGGATATTTTGTGTTCTCAGAAATTGGGCCAGCCAGATAACCAGAGGGGATTTCCCTGTGCCGCCAGTGGTCAGGTTGCCTACGGAAATCACCGGAACTTCTACTCGAGTGACATTTTTACCCGATTCGAATTTTCTGTTGCGCCATCGGATGACAATTTGGTAAACCAATGAGAGGCACCAGAGTAGTGATCGCAACAACGAAGAAGCTACGCCTCGGCGTTCTCCAGATGCGATTTCAATCAAACTTTCACGATCCAACAAGTTGTAGCTCACGGTTTTGATCTAAAGGGAATGTTTTGGCTGGGAGCGGCGAGCAATCGGGGAATTAGCTCGGATGTGAAGCCAGCTCACGACATCAATCATCAGAACGAAGTTGGGTCTCATTGATTGAGTGATTGACTTGTGACATGCTTTGTGTGGCTGGCTAAATGGTAAAGGCAATGGTGGACATCAGGAAGTGCGATATGAAAATGTACGCCCAGTTTGTCAAGAGTGAGCAATACATTGGATGCGATGGGTGGATCTTCCAACCTGCATTTATTCTGAGGCCAAAATGGTCGCTGGGGTGGATTGTTGAAAACGTCGTCGAGAATCTGTTGCAGCACCGTCGATGAAAATTGATGGTAGTAAAAACAATTGAAAGGAACCACTGATGTCGATCGATTCGCAATCTTCTGATGAGAAACCACAACCTGAATTTCGACCTCTGACCCGTCACCAACGACGGGTGATCGGCGTGTTGATTGAAAAATCCAAGACGACTCCTAATGCCTATCCGATGACGCTGAATTCGATCACAACGGGGGCAAATCAGAAAAGTAACCGAAGCCCCCAGATGACACTCGCGGCTGACGATGTTGAGCTCGTGTTGGATGAGCTTCGCGAACTGGGAACCGTCGCAGAAATTCATGGTGATGGCCGCGTCGCCAAGTACAAACACAAAATGTACAACTGGTTGGGCGTAGAGAAAGTTGAAATGGCGGTCATGGGTGAATTGTTATTACGAGGCGAACAGGCACTCGGCGAGCTGCGGGCTCGAGCGTCTCGAATGGAGCCCATCTCTGGACTCGACGAGTTGAAGCCTTTGATTCGGTCACTGCTGGAGAAAGGATTGATGGTAGAACTGAGTCCAGCAGGACGCGGGCAGATCGTGACTCACAATTTATACCTGTCCAGCGAACTCGATCATCTTCGCGGCAAAGTTGGCACAATCGCTCCTGCTCCCGTAGCCGAACCGCAAACCGCTGAACGGATTCCGGCTGTTACGCCGCCGCAGGTTTCCAATGCTGGTGGTGGTCTCCAAGATGAGTTGGCAGAGTTGAGGAAAATGGTTGAAGCTTTGGCGGCTCGCGTCGCTGAGTTGGAACCTTAGACCTCGCGCATATCCTAGACTAATGGTTGGCAAAGCTAAAAATTGGAGCGACATTAGCCGTTTTGGCGCTAGCCACGAATTTTGTTTGTTCAACCGCGGCTAGCGCCGAAACGGCTAATTCCCTGGATGGGGGGCAACTCAATCTATTCCTCAGACGCAAATTCGAAAGCGGCTTCGTATTGAGTGCAATCGGACTATCCCATCCGAGTTGTCTTACTCGTCACGACCTTGATTTTCCAGCATGATGGGTTGCTCCGATTAGACGTCAAAGGTGGTGAACTTTACCTTTTTGCTACACAGAAGTTTACTTGAGAATTCGTTGCAATCCCGATTCAATACGATTTTGTTGCGAACGGGCGCCTTGTTGTTAATTGCAAGCATCTTTTCCGTTTCAGAGAAAAGGCATTATGTCGAAACTCCGAAGACTGAAGAAGTGTCAAGAGATTTTTGTGATGCCTATTGCGCACGCTCATCGCTAGAGGAAGAGATTGGAAATGACAAGTCGATACTTGAGTTGCCTGGTAACTGGGCTGAGTTCACTTTTTCTGTGCAATTCGTTGTTTGCGCAAACTGACGCTTTTGATACGTTGCCCGGTCAGCAAATTCAACAGTCCGAGGACGAAACCGCGCCTAACAGGCCTCAAGTTCCCCAGCAGTCGGTCGAGGTCAATGAAGAGAGAGCGGGCTGGCAAGCCGCAGGTATCGGACTGTCGCGCGGTCGCTTGTCTGACAAGTTGCGAGCCAATTGGGTAATGGTTGATGCCAATGGTTTGCTGCGAGGAACCGTTCTTAGCTTTGACGGAACTGCGGTTGTTGATGTGACTGTCAGGTTGCTTCGCGATGGCCAGGTTGTCAATTCGACTCGAGTCAACCAACAGGGCCAATTCTCTTTTAATAATGTTCAACAGGGTACTTATGGTCTGGTTGGATTTGGCGACAAAAACTTTTTTGCGTTTGGCTTTGACGCGATACGCAATTCCGACAATCCAAAAGCTGTGGCGCCAGAATCAATCACGGTCATGGCGACTCCCAACGATACGACCATCAATACAGACTGCATTTCCTATTTTGGTCCTGACGTCAGGTATCGAGTATACGGTCGATTCACCAGTCGCGAGGGCACTGATGATCCTGCCGCGTTGTACGGAACCAGCGGAATTTCTTTGCATTATCCCGAAGGTGTTCCTGCCACTTCGATCCAGAGTCATGCGGTAACGGCACTTTCAGACGGTCGATTGATTGGGCGTGTTCATCAGATCGATTCGCTTAATGGCCGTCCGGTTGACGTCCGAAATACACGTATCATGTTGTTGCAAAACGATGATGTTTATGCGGCGACCTCAAGCGACAACTTTGGCGTGTTTGAATTTTCAAAAATCAAACCGGGTTTCTATTCTTTGGTTGCTGCGGGAGCCGATGGGCTGGCTGCCATAGGCGTGGAGGTCGTTGAATCCAGGGCAGCAGATGGTCTTCCTGGCGGTGGTGAAAACGCGGACGCACAGATTGTGCCAATTGATATCTCGTTGATTCCTTCAGAATCTACAGGTTGGCTGCTTAGCTTTGCCAATGAGGCGGCCTATCAGAGAGCATTGAATGCATCGGCCCGTTTCAGTGCTCAGCGTGGAGGCTGTAACTGCCCACCTAATGCTGGTGCCTACAATCAGGCGGTGATTCAGGCCCTTCAGCCAAGTTCTCGTGGTAGATTCTGGAAGCGTTTGAATGGTTACTTTGACAACGTCTTCTATGGACCGCAAGCTCAGCAAGGAGCCGGGTATCAAGGAGCCGGGTATCAAGGAGCCGGGTATCAGGGAAATGGATATCAAGGAAATGGATATCAAGGAAATGGATATCAAGGAAATGGATATCAAGGAAATGGATATCAAGGAAATGGATATCAAGGTGGCTATGGTCCTGCGGTTTACCCAGGGCAGCCCTATCCTGGTCAACGAGTCCCAAATCAAATCGCGCCTCCGATGCCGCTTCCTGTTGTGTTGCCGCCTGGAGTGAAAGTTACAGGGGGGGCGCCGGTGCCTCCGGTCAGTACAGTTTCTCGAGGGTCACAAACGCGTGCTCGGGTGCGATAAGTCGTCATCTTGGCAGTCTTGGTAATAAAAAAAGCGGCGTGACTTGGTCACGCCGCTTTTTGTTTTGATGCGATTGTTGAACGGCAAATTGGGAATCTACACTTCAGCAAAGTCTTGACTGCATGGTTGGCTGACTCCTAGAAGTCAGCGCCGCCGCCCATCATTCCGCCCATGGCCTGAGCCGCAACGCCAATGATTTCCAGGATACCGTCCTGAATTTCAAGCTGGCCTTTCATGCCATTGTCGACCATTTCAATTGTGATGCGAACTCGATCTCGTCCAGATTCTTCAAGCTTGTCAGCCATTTGCTCCATCATTTCTTCGCCTTCAATGCCAGCGGCCATGCGAAGGATTGGAGTTAGAAACAAGTTGTACTGCATGGCAATGTTTTGCTCCGTAGATTCGGACTCGCTGGCCGAACCACTCATGGCTTTGTCAAGCAGCGCCTTAGGGTCACTGCCGCCAGCCATATAAATTGCTTTGTCGCCGATACCCAAAATGATCGTCATTTCTTCACCGAGAACGTCTGTCATCTCTTCTTCGTCTTGGGGAACTTGAACGATGATCTCGTGAAGTCGCAAGCCGTTCATGGTGCCGGTGTCCAAGTTGAACTCAGCGTTTTCACGCACTTCAGGTTGGTTCTCAACAAGTTGAACAAATTCCTTTACGCCATCTTCGAACTTGCGGGCGTCGGCGACTTGGAGGCCGATTGCAAATTCAAGGGTTTCATCCGTTGTGATGACGGCGCCCATGTCGATACGGCCTTCTTTCAAGGTGTCTTCAAGAACGTCAAAGAACTCATCAGCGATTTTCTCAATGATCTTTGCTTCTTCCTCAGGCATGTCGTTTCCAAGCTCTTGGTAAGCTTGGTCGCGAAGTTGAGAAAGCATGTCCTGGTATTGCTCGATATCTTCTTCAGAAATGGCAGAGCAAGTATTTACAGTAAACGCGGCATCGTTCATCAAGAAGCCCGCAAACTTAGTTGGCTCGATGTTGTCTTGAGCGTCTGACTGATTGGCAAGTTTTGATCCGTCCAATCCAGTGATTTGGAAATCAAAACTCAAAGCACCGTTGTCTTCGTCGGCATTGAAGCCAACAACAAGTTCTTCGGTTTCATTGATCAAAGACTTGATCGTTGCCATCTGCATTTCAAAGTTCTTTTCCTGAAGATCACCAGGAAATTCACCCATCTCTGCAATCGAATCCGCATAACCTTCTTCGATCATGTCCAAGGCCATGGTTCGAAGTGATTCGGGAATTCGTTGAGCATAAACGCGAGCGCTCAGATTGTATTGAGTGGGCAGTTCGCCCAGCATTTCTGCAGGGTCATTGGGTGCGGCAGCGAAGATCTCTTCACGGTCTGAGATGAAGGCATAGTCGCCAATTTGCTTGAGTAGCAACTCAGATCCGTCATCGGGGATGATGGTCGTGAAGTCGTCGCCTTCTTCCACTTCGGCTTGATCGGAAATGGTATTGAGTACGTCGTCCATGTTGGAGACGGGGAAAAAGCCAAGCATGATTGGTTCTTCGGCGCCTTCCTCGAAAAACATCATTACGCCGGCGGGTTTCGTGTCGTCAATCCCTTTGAGGAATTGCTCCATTTGCATCTTGATCAAGAACGACATTTGGCCAAAGCCAGAAGCGTCGGCAAGAAAGCCGATGTCGTTCATTTGTTCGCTGAGTTCCGCCATCGAAACGATGATTGCCGGTTCAGCAACCGACTGTGCTTTTGCTTGATTCAATGGCATCAGCGCAACTGCTGCCAAGATCAGGCTGGTAATGATTGTTTTGGAAAAGATTTTCACTACATTCTCCCAGTGTCAAATCTAACGTGAAACGGTTTATATAAATCTTCAGCATCAAACGAAAATGATGCTGCAACGGTGCTAATTCTCTTGCCAGTGAGTCCAAATGAACGAACTCACAGGCTTTTCTACAAATTGAGACAGTGATTGTCGGACCGGCGTCTATGCAGTGCAATGGTGTTTCAGTGCGTTTTTGCCATGAAAACAGAATTTCAGCCGGTAGGTGATTCTTGAGGCAAGGTGATTAACAGCAACCGATACCCAAGCAGATCAGGCGAGGTTTTGAGATTTGGCTGTTATGGGGCTATTCTGCCACAATTCGCTAGTGCCCAAGTGCCAAACGATTCCAAACCAGTCATTTCTATTGAAAATCAGCTGATTTTCAATAGATCACGTTGGTTGCATGAGATTTGCATCAGCAAATCGAAGATGGAGAATTAACGTTCTCGATAGACGATGCGACCCTTTGTCAGGTCGTAGGGAGAAAGTTCCACGCGGACTTTGTCACCAGGAACGATACGAATAAAGTGTTTTCGCATCCGTCCAGCAACATGCGCAAGGACTTCGTTGCCCGTTTCAAGTTGAACCTTGAATCGAGTGTTCGCCAGGGCCTGAACAACAGTCCCTTCGACTTCATATGCTTCTTCTTTTGCCATAAAACCTTCAAAATGTAGAGAAAAAAGTTGATTAGGCAGCTTGCCGTAACCCCTATCTTATAGGCCAGTTAAGCCCAAAGTCCAGTGCAAGTGAGATTATTACATGTCCCACAAAAACACTTTGCCGAAAAATTAGGACGAAAGCTCGCAAGATTGCCACGCTTGGCGTTTGTGAGTTTGGTGTGGAGCACCGAATTCACAAAAATGCCAAGGAGCCGCAATGCTTCCAGGAATTTGATTCTGGAGCAAAAATCGGTGGAGGCGAGCTTTACCAATTAAGAAGTTAGTGACTGGGCAGGCTGCAAACGTCAATTCGCCGCGCTTGCCCTTTTATTGGGTTCTATCTTTTGTTTTTTGCCCATCTTTTTTTATCGGTGACTGTTTTTGATCTGTCGAGGTCAGTGATATTAATGCAGTTACGGGTAAAGTTCGAATCGCTTGCATGGAAGGTGGATTCTGTTTAAAAACTGAAGTGACCTCCCTAAAAACTGATGAAGCATTTTGCATTTTGTCAGTCGGTTCGTTTTGTATGGCTCCAGGACTCGTAGTTTCCCACCCATGAATCTAAAGCTAGGTAAAAGGACAATCACATGCCTGTTGCTGTGTGTTGCCGTAGTCGCGATCGTCGCGCTGAGTCTTACGGAGCAATCTGGTGCCAGACAGTCTCGCCTAGATAATCTCGTCACTGAGTATTATCAGCAGTTGGCCTACGGCAAGCCTTATCAGGAGAGCCGGGCTGTTGCTGAATCGATTCACCGTCTTGGTGTCGAAAGCGGAGATGACATGATTCGAGCCCGCGGACTCATTCGATTGGTTTTCACCGAACTGACTTACGGCCGCTGGAGGAACGATTGGGTGGCGAAACTCGAAGAGGCAGAATCGATCTGCGGTAGCAAGCAGTCGGTGGCGGCTTGCGAGCTCCTGATGTTCCGCGGTTTCAAAAAGGGGAATTGGGACCACGAGTTTGATGAAGGAATTAAGGAACTTGACGAGGCCATTCGTATGGCGCGGCAACTTCGAAATGACGAGGCGCTTTCGATTGCTCATTCCTTTTCTGCAATGCTCTACAACTACGATAATCGAGACGAGGTTGCGTTGGAGCAGGCGTTGATCGGAGTGAAAATCGCTGACTCTGTCTCCGATGATGGTTTGGCATACATTGCGCTGCGACTTTCCACTTTGGTTTTTTGTTCGTTGGATCAAAACAAGATGGCGATTCCTTATGTGAAACGAATGTTGGAGCTTCAGCCCAAAAACGTGTATTCGCAGTACGCCGCGTTTTGTGTGGAGCTTCCCAATGAGCTTGAGGAAGAGTCCGGAAGGTTACTGAAGAAGCTGAAGGCCAAGTCGAAAAAGTCGCTTATGGATTGGTCCCGAATTGGTCGCAATACGGCATTCTTGAAGATGATCAAGCAGCGAGAGGGAAAGCTGGACGAGGCGATGGAGCTGCTTGATGAGGCCAAAGAGTGTTTTGTGAAAGCCCAGTCTCTTGAATGTGTGAAGGGGCTGGAAGGTGATCGCATCTCCTTGCTGATTGAGATGGGGGAATTGGAAATGGCTCGCGAGAAGTTTCATGAACTCATCGAGGTGCAGGGTGAATCCCAATCCAGTATTAGGATGAGCGACCGGATTTACATTCTGGAGCACCTGGGGGACTTTGAAGAAGCCCTCAGGTGGACGCACCAGCTTTTTGGCCACACCAGCGAAGGTATGAAGGAGAGGGTACAGCATGTCGAGGGTGCGACCGATACTTTTCTTCAGGCAGAAATTCGCAATCGTGAATTTGTCGATCTTGAAAATGCGCAACAGAAAAGAGCCAGTTTCCAATGGTACCTGCTTTTGATCGTGTTGGGGTGTGCTTCCGTATTTGTTGCCGTTGGAGTGACTCGGTATCGAACGCTTCAACAGAGTCGCAACAACCTGGAGCAATTGGTCAATGATCGAACTGAATCGCTGAGAGTCGCGTATGAGGCAGCCGAGTTGGCTGCTGAATCAAAAGGTGAATTCCTCGCTAGAGTGAACCATGAAATCAGAAACCCGCTCCAGGCAATTCTCGGTTACAGTGATTTGATTCAACACGAATCCGTTTGGGATGATTCGGAGAAAAGGGGAAGGTTTCTATCCGGGATTCGTTCTTCCAGTGAACACTTGATGAGCTTGGTCAACGACGTTTTGGAAGTGACCGAGATCGCGCGAGGCGCCATCGTGGCCAAGGAAGAAAGTTTTGATGTCAAAGAAGTGATGAACGATGTTCTGGTGATTCTTTCAGAATCGGCAGACGCCAAGGGAATCGAACTCAGCTTTCAGTCGGAACTTGAGGAAACTCAATTCTTCGGTGATTGCACGATCTTGCGTCAGATTCTCATCAATTTGGCCGGCAATGCAATCAAGCAAACTTCGGTGGGGTTTGTACGAGCTAAATTTTCCGGGCATGCGAACTTTGCAGACGATACGATTCTTTTGAAGGGGCTGGTCGAAGATTCCGGTCCCGGAATCCCTGAAGCGTATCACAAGTATTTGTTTGAGCCCTTTGCCAAGCTTCCGAACAGCCACCTCGGCAAGGGACTCGGTTTGCACATCACCAAATTGCTGGTCGAGACGTTGGGAGGAAAACTCCAGTTTGAAACAGAAGTTGGATTTGGATCTCGATTCATATTTGAGATCCTCTATCGACTCAATCCTCAATCCACCGTTTCACACGAGAAAAATGTCGAGCTAGATTCGTCACTGAAAATTCTGGTCGTCGATGACAAGCAAGTGATTCGAGAAATTGCCTGCCGACAGTTGGCACGACTGGGGTATCAAGCCGATTCATGCGGAGCCTTGCCAGAAACCATCAAGCGAATCTCAAGCTGGCAGCCCGACATCGTCTTATTGGATCTGCGAATGCCAGAACACGATGGATTTCATGTTCTAAAAAAGATTCGGTCTGAGTGCGTAACAACTCCCTTGGTGATTGCGATGACCGGAGACGCAACGGATCAAGTTCGAAGGAGTGTGGTTGACGCGGGGTTCAACGGATTTATCGCCAAGCCATTTCGGCTGTCCCAGTTGAAAAAACTCGTTGAACAAGCCGGTCGATCAGCGAGTTGCTAGTTCAAGGTTGGTATGCGCGAAAGTGAATCGGGCTGGTTCTGGCCAGCCCATGAATCGACGGGTAATGAACCGGCTCAACTTTTGTATTTAGAATTTTCAGTTCAGCCGCAGTGTCTTTCCTATTTTTCATCGCGTTTGGTGTAATTCATTTCAAGCACTTTCACGAACTGGTCTTCGTCAATTTTCGCGTGTAGCTCGAATGTCCTGTGGGTTTCGTCTTGCGTTGCCGTGATCACCCGAAACTCCATTTCATTGCCGCCTGCGTCATTACTTTTCATTTGATAGACGACGGCCTTTTTTTCTTCATCGTATTCCCCTTCCATCGTAGACATATGGGGATTGGTTGACTCAATCCAGGTTCCGACATATTTGCCTTTGGAGGGATCGTATCCCATGGTGCCGTGACCTTGGGTCGGCACCCCCATGAATTCGTACTCGAAGCTTGAAATGGTCCATAGTTCCCCCACCATCTTGACTGTCTCTACGCCCGTGGACGCCGTTTTTCCGTCAGGCGAGGACATGATGATTTCGGCGTCCCACACTCCAGTCGTTGCTGCGAGGCGAGCGTGTTCTTTGGTGGGCTTCGCCGCTGCTTCATCTTGGGCCAGCGCGATTTGAGTTGATGCCAGTAGTAAACAGATTGAAAGGAAGGATTTCATGGTAATCTCCAGAATGTGTGTTGCATTGCAGTCATTGGATCAGATTGGTTCTGGGAATCAATGTATTTTGTTTGACGAGGAAATCTAATGGGGCATCATGTGATCACTGGTCGGTTTCTGGGAACTTGGCTGGTAAGATTGTTGGCAAGTCCTGGTTTACTGAAACGCTCGCGGTTTCGTAAGCAGCGTATGGAGTTCGAACTTTTTTGCAAAGGTCCTCGCGATTTCTGAACTATCCTCCTCTGCCCCGCGCAAAGTACTCACGTTATTTGATTGTGTTTGCATTATTGTAGGCACCATCATCGGTGCCGGAATTTTCAAGATGCCAGCGGTGGTTGCGTCCAACCTGCCTGATGTTTATTGGCTGGCCGGGATTTGGGTGTTTGGTGGCCTGATGGCCCTCATGGGCGCATTGTGTTTTGCCGAACTTACGACGACCTATCCAGACCGGGGTGGTGACTACGGTTACTTGAAACGGTCCTATCATCGACAAGTTGGATTCGCATTTTCTTGGGCAGCCTTTTGGGTGATTCGCCCTGGCAACATCGGCGGTATGGCGATGATCTTTGCCGAGTTTGCGGTGCAGATATTTCCAGGTGATCTTCCTCATTTGTTTTATGCTATCGGAAGTGTAGTTCTTATAAGCCTGTTGAATTTAATCGGGATACGATTTGGCAAAATGACGCAGAATGTGTTGACCGTATCCAAGGTTTTGGGAATTCTGTTTATTGTCTTTGCCGCATTCTTTTTATGGTCTGGTGGGGCAGAAGAGAACAGTGTCAATGAGATACAGAATGCTGCATCGACTCAAGGAGTTGCGGCGGACGCTGCTCAGGAAAACTTGGTAGAGCCTGAGTCAGCAGAGGGAAATTCTGGTTCACTCTGGAGTTCGTTTTGGCTGGCCATGGTTTTTGTGATGTTTACTTTCGGGGGATGGAATGACATTGCTTTTGTTGCGACGGAGGTCAGGGAACCGCAGAAGAATCTATTGCGAGCTCTGGTAATCGGGACGTTCTGTGTGCTGCTGGTCTATCTCGTTTTCATATTTGCCTTGGTCTATGGGATTGGGTTTGAACAAATGTCGTCGCTCGGTTCTCGCTGGGGGAATCCAACTTCGGCATTAATCACTCAGCGAATGGGGTCCGTGGGGAATCTCTTCTTTGCCACCCTTGTCTGCATTTCGTGCCTAGGAGCGATTAATGCGATGATCTTCACGAGCCCACGGATTTACTGGGCGACCGCAGGCGACTATCCGAGCTTGAGCTGGCTGGCAGGTTCCCAGTCGGGTGCTGGGTGGTGGCGCGCTATGATGTTGCAGATGGTGGTAACGATCGTGTTCGTGACGACTTTTAACAGCAAGGAGGGGGTTGAGAAAATCGTGGCCGCAACGGCCCCCTATTTTTGGATCTTTTTGGCACTAACCGTGATTGGGCTGATGATATGTCGGACTCGGTTTAAAGGACAATTTACGGGGTATCGAGTGCCTCTTTACCCTTTGACACCGCTGTTGTTTGTGGCCGTTTGTTTCTTTATGGGGTATCGCAGTTGGGTGTACATGGTGGAGAAGGGGTTTGGGTGGCAGACCCTTTTTATCGGCTTGTGGGTGGTTTTCGGCATTGTTTTGAGCTGTTTTATGGGGCGAAATGGCTCGGTTGATGATAAATAGCCCTTAGGATCTCATTGAATTCGATGCTTGAAATGCGGTTGTTGCAGTTTGAGCGGTAGAGTGAAAGTTTTCGCCTTGCGATAAGAGCCCACGATAGCTTAAAATCCGTGGCTCGAAACCAAATTTAGATTTAGGAGCCGTTAGGCGTGGGAACAAAGAAAACAGGCAAGGGTCGACGAAAAATCGGACGTAAGAAACGACGTATGCGTGCGAAAATTCGCCACCGCAAGAAGTAATTTTCGATTTGATTCCCTGAATATCCGAACGCATCGAATTTTCGATGCGTTTCTTCATGCGCTGAACTGAACTAATGTCGGTTTTTGCACATGCCACAGCCGCATCTTGCGTTCTTTAGATCTTCGCTGATGTTGTCAAAGTAGTTTCATGAAAATCTGGCAGGAATGATCGATTTGTGAGTGAATCGAACGGATATCAGCGACTGGGATGGCGAGGTCGGCTGCTGGTGGTTGTTGCGGTGGTCCTTTGGAGTACCAGTGGTTTTTTTACCAAGGCTCCAGTTTTTGACGATTGGCCGCAGGCGTCTCGCGGGAACCTGCTGGTGTTTTGGAGGGCAGCATTTGCCTCGTTGGTGCTTGTGTTTCTGGTTCGCAAAGTCACTTGGACTTGGCGTCTTCTTCCAGGCGCGATTTCTTTTACGGGTATGAACTGGGCGTTTCTCGGTGCGATGGTATCGGGCGAAGCGGCGTTGGCCATTTGGTTGCAGTACACCGCTCCTGTCTGGGTGTTCCTTGTGAGTTGGTGGTGGTTTCGCGAGAAGCCTACAACTGGTGATTGGATGTTGTTGGCGCTGGCAACTGTTGGGGTGACACTGATCGTTTTGACTCAGGCTGTTGGTGGAATGTCGCCCGGGTTTTCACTTGGTTTGATTGCCGGTGTTTTCTTTGCGGGGGTGGTGTTGTCGCTGCGTCAATTGCGCGATTTGGATTCGGCTTGGATCGTTTTTCTTTTTCATATCTCGACAGCGATCGTCTTCCTTCCGTCGCTGTTGCAAAGCCAAATTTTTCCAAGTGGGCAGCAATGGTTGTATCTTGGCGGTTTGGGAATTCTTCAGATGGGAATTCCCTATGTTTTGTTTGCCCGCGGATTGAAAAGCGTAACTAGCCACGAAGCTTCTGGCCTCACGTTGCTTGAGCCCGTACTGGTGCCGATCTGGGTTTTTATTGCCTGGCGCGAGCATGTGGAGTATCAGGCACCAGAATGGACCACTCTGGCAGGAGGAGGTTTTATTCTGGCGGGACTGCTGTTGCGTTATGTATTTGCAAAAGACGGATCTTCGGACTCCTGAAGTTTGTTTTGCCCCTAATTCCTCCAATTTCAGCGGCATCGTGGATGCCTTGTCTGCCCGGAATCGAGCCGTTTGAGCCGTGTGCCAAAGTCATGTTTTTGGCCAATTGCCGCGACGAAATTGTAAAGTTGTTGGCTGGCAAACAGTTTCAACTCATCGGCAAATGGGCTACGATCAAGCCAGTAACTTTGCTTCAAATGAGGGTATCGGATGTCGGGATTCAGGTTTTTGCTTTTCAGTATTTTGGCTTCAACTTTTTGTTTGCCCAGTTTTGGTCAGGATTGGAATCAGTGGTTGGGTCCACAGCGCGATAGTGTTTGGCGCGAGTCGGGAGTATTAACTGAGATTCCCAAGGACGGCCTGAAAGTTCTCTGGCGTGCCCCGGTTGCTGGTGGATTCTCGGGTCCAGCTGTCGCTGATGGTCAAGTTTATGTGACTGACTATCTCTTGAAGGAAGGCGATCAGACCTTTGATCCAGGCAAGCGAAGCGAGTTGAAAGGTACCGAACGAGTTCATTGTTTCAATGCGAAAACAGGGGAATCGATTTGGACCCATGAAAATGAATGTGAATACAATATTTCTTACGCACTGGGCCCGCGAACGACTCCGGCTGTGGATGGAGATCGAGTTTATACGCTGGGTGCCGAAGGGCATTTGTTTTGCTTGAATACGACCAATGGCGAGGTGGTCTGGAAGAAAGATTTCAAAGCGGACTACAAAATAGCGGAAGCCCCGTTATGGGGTTTCGCTGGCCATCCTTTGGTTCATGGTGATTTGCTCTACTGCCTGGTAGGCGGCGAAGGTTCTGTCGCCGTGGCGTTCAACAAAGTGACAGGTGAGGAAGTTTGGCGCTCTCTTTCTGCAGCTGGAACAGGGTACTGCCCTCCTACCATGATCAACGCCGGTGGTGTTGATCAGTTGATTATTTGGCATGCCGAGTCTGTCAATTCATTGAATCCCGAAACCGGAAAGCTTTATTGGTCAGTACCGAGCAAGCCTGCGTATGAGATGTCAATCATTGCCCCAATTCAGCACGGTGACTACCTGCTCATGACCGCCTTGCAGGGCGCCTCTGTTTTGTTGAAACTTGATACAGAGAAACCCTCCGTTTCGGAAGTTTGGCAAGGTAAGGGATTGCAGCCTGATCACAACCCGCCCGTCGTTTTTGAAAATCACATCTACGGTGTGGATGTAAAAGGCCATATGCGTTGTGTTGATCTAGTCTCCGGTGAAAGAATTTGGGAGTCGCTGGCCACTTGTCCTGACGGGCGACCTGCCAGCAGTGCAACGGGGTTCGTGGTTCGCAATGGCGAGCACTGGTACATCACGACCGAACAAGGCGAATTGATCATTGCTCAGATGAATCCTGAAGGCTTCAAGGAAATTGGCCGGGCGAAAATGCTCGAGCCAACTGCAGAAAACTGGAAACGAAAAATCGTTTGGAGTCATCCTGCGTTTGCTGGGAAATGCGTGTTTGCAAGAAACGACAAAGAGATTGTTTGCATTTCTCTTTCTGAGTAGTCGAACTCTTTGCTTATTGGCTCCTGGGTTTGCCAGGAGCCTCGGTTGGCCAATGGAATCAGTGCAGGTTGGGCAATTCTTGCCCGGGGACCGTCTTTGACTTTCTTGCGGCCATTATTGACAGCGGGCAGTAGCAATGCGATCAGAATCGCGATGATGACAATCAGCAAGCAACCGCCTCCCATACATCCCAGGACCCAGGGGATTGGATTGCCGCCACGAGTGGGGGGCATATAGTTTGCTGGCTGAGGAATTTCTGGTTGAGTCTGTTGAGGTTGTGGGTCGTATCTTGGCTGCTCAGGAGGCGAAGGTGCTGGAGGTTCTTTGCTCGAACGCATTTCGCCGGTTCTTGCTTGAGGTGATTCAGGCGTAATGCTATTTTTGCATCCGGGGCAAACCATAGGATGCCCAAACATTTCAGGCGCGATGTTCAATCGCATTTTGCAGAACGGGCAGTCGACTTTGGAACCCATGTTAGCTCTCAAGAAGTGGTTGTTGCGAAACCGTATGATGAGGCAACGGAATCTCAAATGCAATGATTCGAAAAATGTTGACCTTTCTTCGCGAGTTTGGAAGAAACCAGAATGGTGTTAGAATATTGAGAGTAATTCGAAGGCAGATTACAAGCAGCGATGCGATGAGCCGACATCGAATTTCATCGTGCGATTGCACCTTTCAACCCACCGGGTTACCATTTTTCTCACCATCCACTTGCCGCGGAGCGGCTACTTCTATTCGCCTCAGACTTCAGGCTGGGGTGCCATCTTTATGGAAACCCGACGCGTCAGCGAGGACGGATTCGGCTGTTCCTCGCTCACGCGTCGGGTTTCCAAAACAGGCGGAATGTGGATGTTCAGATGACGTTGGCTACTGAGTCAGCCACCAGTCGAAGCAGGCGGTTTTGCTGCTTCGGATAACGGCAGTGGCTTCTCCTCCCCGGTCGTTGCACTCCCGGTAGCCCGGTGGAAGGGTGTTCGATTTTTGGCATCCGGTTATTAGCGCCAAAATCATTTGAAATCTAGCCCAGTCGAAAAAGTCACAGCCTCACCGGGTTACCATTTTCCTCACCATCCACTTGCCGGGAGCGACTACTTCCATTCGCCTCAGACTTCAGTCTGGAGTGCCATCACCCCATAAGGGGGAATCGCAGCGCGACGCCATCTGCATTGAGAATCTGCATTGAACGTCAGACGTAGACATAAACCACTGCTTCTAAGTTATCACTTCATGCATGAATGAAAAAGTCACAGCGTCGCCGGGTTACGCAGGTCGTTTTCGATTTGGACATCTTGAATGCATAATGCTGCTGTCGCAGTTCTGGTTTTTTGGAGCATTTCTTGAGACGAGCGATAGCGAGTCGGGCTGGTTGCGACTGAACCGACGCTGCCATCGTGGACTCCAGTGTTACTGCTTCGCGGGAGTCGGGTCGTCGGCTCCGTAGCGTCCTTTGTATTCTTCAGCTGGATACTTCTGACGGTTCTTTTCCATCTTGCGGTGGAAAGTCGAGGTGAGGTCAATTCCCATTTCATTGGCGATTGCCAACGTGTAGCAAAAGACGTCTGCCAATTCTTCACCGACGGCGGCCTTCTTTTCAGGATCCGCCGCGACTTCGCGCGAGTCGTCCATAGAGATCCATTGAAAGTGCTCCATGAGTTCTGCGACTTCGATCGCAAGCGACATGCTCAAGTTTTTGGGAGAGTGGAATTGTTGCCAATCGCGCTCATCGGAAAACTGTCGGACTTCCGATTTTAGGTCGTCCAATGTCGCGGTCGAGTCGTTGGAATGGGGAGTTGTATTCATCTCTTCATGATAGAGAAATTTTGGTGGAAATTGCACCTCCCCACGACATCGCTCCCACCCGGAGAGATTGCTTCCTAGCGAGTCGTCGTGCTCTCTTGGGCAACCCGCTCAGGATTGGGGGTGTAAATGTAGGCGAAAAGATCGCGAACCTCTTCCGGACTCAAGTCATCGAGTAGCCCTTCAGGCATTGCCGAAACTTTGTCTTGCTTGATTTGCTCGACTTCAGAATCTGCAATTTCTACCTTTTTTCCATCTGATTGGAGGACGATGTAGCCATCGGATTCTCGTACCAGCATTCCGGTGAACTGCTGGCCATCCTGGGTCAGGATCGTTTGAGTCTTGTATTGATCGGGGACAATCCTCGAAGGATCTACAACTGCCTCGATAAGTTCTCGTCGCGAAAAGCGACTTGCGACACTGGTCAGGTCTGGCCCCGTCGAATCACCAAACGTCCCGAAGCGATGGCAGTTGGCACATTGAGCCTTGGTGAAAAGCAAATGTCCGCGTTCCGGATCGCCCTTCCCCATCGATTTCTCCAAGGAATTGTTTACTTGTTTGACTGAGTAGCGTCCGACTCGTTGAATGGAAGGAACTTCGACTGCAGGCCCCTCAGGGAACTTAGTCTCGTACCATTTTTTCCAATAATTCAATGTGGCTTTCCAGTTGCCGTTGATGTTCTCAGCCGACTCGCCGGACCAATGTTCGATCAACTTTGCCGAACGCAGTGCACCATCGTTCTCCAATCGATAACCAAGTTGCAAGACTTGTTGATAGAAGTTCGCACTTTTTGGACGCAAGTCTACTTTCGTTAGTTTCGTAAGAACTTCAGTACTTGTCATGTCGTCGAGAACAGGAAGGCTGCTGACTAGGTAGGCCCAGTTTTCTCCGTCAGGTTGCTGAGCCAGACCGATGGCAATGTCGCCGCGACGATCCGTTTCTTGTTTCCACAATTGACGTAGATATTCCATGCAGGTTTCGTCTCCACATTGGGCGAGGACGGCAATGATTCCAATGCGTGCATGGTCAGTTGCAGGGTCTTTTTCTTTCGCCTGCAATTTTTTATCCAGATCGATTACCGTTGAAATTTGTTCGGCAGACAAATCGGTTGGCAAGCGATAGAAGGCGGTGATCAATGAAATTGGCCAACGATCGCCATTTTTCAGGATGGTTGAGATCTGTTCGGTCGTGATTGTTTCGGCAACCTCTTTGATTGCCTTCGCCAGATACAGTCGGTAACTACCGCCACTGTTGTAGGATCTGGCCTCCTCGAGTTGGTTGATGATGGCAATCCGCCCCGATTCAGATAGGTTTTTGCCGATGGTTTGCAGGAACATGGCAACGTGAACCTGGTCTTCTCGGGAATCATTGGTCGTTTCAAAGTAATTGGCAATTCGACCATCGAGTTGTCCCACTTTCAGGTAAGCCCAGGATTCTTGCAAGTTCGCGGTTTAGTAGTCCGCTTCTCGATGGGAACTCTCGCTGAATCTTTTCGACGAACGCTGGAACATTTTGCGGATCCACTTTTCCCTGAATCAAAGCGACTTGCATCACACGAATCATGTCCATGAAATCTGCGTCGCTTACAAAGTCGTTCATCAGCTCACTACAGCGTGCAAGAATCTGGTAAGACTTGTCCAAAGTTGGTTGAGCCGAGGCGGCAACGATTGAGGCATTGATGAATACTCTTTTGTCATCAGATGTCAAAACATCATCAAACCATTGGCTGGATGGGATTCGTGCCAATAAACGTTTGGCAGCGACTGTTTCAAAGCGATCGTTTGATTTTAGAATCGTTAACAGGACAGATGGATCAGGAGTTTCTCCCAATCGCAGGAATGATTCACAGGCGTGTCGACGAACCAGAGGATCAGCGTCGTTGACTAGCTGAGTGAGGATTGGAAGGTTGCCTTCGCGAAGTCCACACAGTGATGCGACTTTGGCACGTATGCGAGGTTCGTCATCAGTCGAAAGAGCATTTAAGAACTCTTGTGACGGGAATGGGCCATAAACGACCATGATGTCCAATGCACGAGTTCGGAACTCCGGTTTGTTGCGAGTTTCTTTGGCGATACCTGCGATATCCATTTTCCATGTGCTGGTGAGTTGGTTTTGCAGTTTGGCAATGTTTTGCCTCGCCCATGCAGAATTCGGTTGTGGATGCCGAATGACTTTGGCAAGTTCAGTCTCAAAATTGACCATTGACTCTGGAACGGCTCCGCCCCAGAAGACCCGATAGATTCCGCCCTTTGTTCCTCGGCCTCCCGTGGAAAAGTAGATCGCGCCGTCTTCGCCTACGGCCAAATCAGTAACATTGAGAGGCTTGCCAGAAAGGAAGACCTCTGTTTCCAGTTGAGTCGTTGCGCCTCGCTTTTTGGGAGTCGCAACTAGGATGCGCCCTTCGGACCAATCCGCAAAGAACATCGAGTTGTGATAACGGGAGGGGAACTGCAAGTGCTGGTAGCAGACTGCCCCAGTAGGTGAACCGCGCCCGGTCTTTGCCGCGGGAGGAATTGAGTCTACGAAATACTCTGGGAATTTGGCCCAGCCGCTTCGCCAACCTAGTTGGGCGCCAGCGACGACGTGCGTGATGCTAGTGGGGCGGTACCAACTCATGCCAATGTCCGATTCCATATCGCTATCGTGGATGAACAGGTCTCCCCATTGATCGAATACAAGGTCGTAGGCGTTTCTGATTCCGCCAGCGACTTTTTCGACTTTTGTTCCGTCAAGCGAGGTTCGAACTATGGTTCCGCCTTCGCCTCGATATCCCGAAGCATGTCCACTTGGATCTTCGTATCGATGGACGAGGTCGCCTTCGTAATGGTGTCGAAACGGGCTGGTGGGCTCGGCTTCGTCTTCAAGTCCGCTACCGTTGCCAATGACGCAGTAGATCATGCCATCTGGGCCAAGGCGTAGACCATGGGGACCATGTTCACCCAGCTCACCTTTGAATTTCAGGATTGTCGTTTTGATGCCAAGTTGCTTGTCGGCTCCTTTTTTGCCCAGACGATATAGCGCAAGGCCGTCAGGTCCATCGCCCGTCACAAAGACATCGCCATTGAGTGGCAAAATACCTTGGCAGCTGGTCACGTCATCACAGAGTATTTGGATGCGATTTGGGCTGTCGCTTGGCAAACTCAGATTGGCAATCATCAATGGCCCGCCCTCTTTTGAGAAGATCAGGTTGCCGAACTCATTGAATGCGATTGCAATGATGGATCCCGTTTGTTCACCGGGCAGGACCAATTGCATCTTGAACTCAGGAGCAAGAGTCAGGCTGGGCACTTGGTCGTTGGTTGGTGCTTGAGGTTGAGTGTCGGCAATCCGAGATGTCGTAAGAGCAAGTGGAGTGGCCGGGGTGGTCGACTCCGTTTTTACATCTTTGGCTTGTTTGATTGGAGGAAGCGAGCTTCCCTGAATCTGGGTGCTTGCTTGAGTCGCGGCAAGTTGAGGTTGTGTGGTTGGCTGGGCGATGTCGCTGCGACCGAGATAGTCAGCTTGCACGACTCGAGCTGCCAACCAGCCAATATCGTTGTAGCCGTTGGATTTCCAACTGGCGACTTTTTCGATTCTCGTCTTCCATGAATCGTCCGTTACTAGACTTCTCCAGCGGGTCTCGTTTCTCTCTTTGACCCGAAGACGTGCAGCCAGGCCCGCACGGTTGCCGTTAGTGTTCTCTACTTTAAATGCGACAAGATTGACTCCCGGTTTGAGGAACGAGGCAATTTCAATCTCGTAGACGGCATCGGAATCTGAGCCGCTTTGAACCGACTGGCCGTTGATAAACAACTCAAATCCATCATCAGCGACCACGTAGATTTCTGCTTTTTCCGGATTGATCAGAGTGAATTTCTTGCGGAAATAGCAATCACAAACCGGCACCTGTTCTGACTCGTGACGGGGAGACCAAATCCAATCTGCACCTTCGGTTTGCGCTTCGGCTGACGTAATACCAAGGCCTATCGCCGCCATAGTTACGAGGAAAACTGCCAGTCGACTTGTTGAAAATGCGTATGTGTTTTGCATCGCTCTTCCGTGATCTGAGGTGGATTGGCACCAGGCTGCCCTTGGAGCCTCTGCGCATAGGGACAGAGGTCTGTTTAGAAATCGGCATTTCAGCCCAATTGCTTTGGGCAAATTATGCTGAATGTGCCGAAATTCCCTTTTGCTCCTTTTGTCCATGTGATCTATGGAACTCTCAGCCCTCCCAAGCGTCAAATTTTGATTGTCTAGAGGTCGATTCGCGCCAAACCGCTGCTATTTCATTGAATAAAGGGGTGGTTTTCGAAGTTTGGTTTGCAACGAATAGAGGCTCTAGCTAAAACAGATAATGGAAATCATCTATATATCCCCCGGTGGCATCTATTCACCCTCTGGAACAAATTAATGAGCAAATTTGCAGGTAAGCTGGCAAGTATCCTTTTCGGCTCCCAAAAGACAATCTCCTCTCGCCCCTCCCAATCCCGCCAAAATCTCTATTTCGACAAGCTCGAGGACAGGGATCTGTTAGCCATTACCTTTTCGGCCGGAGTTGTGACGGTAGTTGGATCGGCAATTAATGACACTGCGACCGTCGTAATGTCTGCGACTCTCGGAAAAATCGACGTTTCATTGACCGGAGTTGCGACCCAATCGTTTGATGAAATCGACGTCGATCGCGTACGGTTCTTTGCAGGCGACGGCGAAGATGTTTTTCGTAACGATACGAGTATCGACTCTGAAGCCTATGGTGAGGGAGGTCACGATCGTTTGACCGGCGGATCGGGGAACGATTTCTTGTCGGGTGGACAGGGCAACGATGAAATCTTTGGAAACGCAGGCGATGACCAGCTAAACGGCGGAGACGGACATGACTTCATCGAAGGTCACGACGGCGATGACCGAATCGAAGGCAACTTGGGCAATGACGAAATTTTCGGACATGCTGGCAATGACTGGATCGCTGCGGGTGAAGGAAATGACCTGGTCCGAGGCGCGGCTGGAGATGACACGGTTTTTGGCTACCTCGGCAATGACGAAATCTGGGGCGGTGACGGCAATGACTTTTTGAGTGGCAGCGGCGGCAACGACATGATCTTTGCCGGACCAGGCGATGACAAGGTGTTGGGCGGCGACGGAGATGACACGTTGCGTGGGCAGCTCGGTTCAGATCGGCTTGTTGGCAACGCGGGCAACGATGAACTGATCGGAAACGAGGGCGATGATACCATTTTGGGTGACGCCGGAAACGATCGCATTGTTGCAGCTGATGGAATCGACAAAGTGTTTGGCGGTTCCGGGAATGACTGGATTTCGCTTGGAGCAGGCAACGACAAGGCCTGGGGCGGCGACGGAGCTGATGTAATTTTTGGCAACGCAGGTGATGACACGATCTACGGTCAAAAAGGTGCTGACAGTCTTCGCGGCGACGGTGGCAACGATATTTTGGTCGGCAACGAAGATGGTGACGACATCCGCGGTCACGATGGCGACGACATGATTTTTGGAAATCAAGGCAACGATCGACTTGATGGTGGACAGGGTAACGATCGAATTTTGTCTCACCAGGGGCTTGATGCGCTCTTCGGTGGTGAAGGCAATGATACGCTTTACGGAGGAGATCATGCCGACTACGTTGATGGTGGCGAAGGCGATGACCTCGTAAGCGGCCAAAATGGAGCTGATACCGTCATCGGCGGAAGTGGCAATGATCGCATTATTGGCGGAAGCCACAACGATACGATCTTTGGCGGAAACGGCGTGGATATCATTTCCGGCGGCGGTGGCAGCGATACGATCGATGCGGGTGCAGGCAATGACGAAGTTTATGCTGGAGCGGGAGCAGATATCATCAAAGGAGGTTCCGGCGATGACTACATCCGCGGCGAGAATGGTGCCGATACTATCGACGGGAATGATGGAAATGATAACCTCGGTGGTGGTAATCAACGCGACTTGATTCGCGGCAACGCGGGAGATGATTCACTCCGCGGGGATGGTGATCACGACCGCCTGATTGGTGGTGCAGGTGCCGACTGGATGAACGGTGGAGCGGGCGATGACTCGCTGCTGGGTTCGCCGGTCAACGATCTTGATGTCATGATTGGACACGATGGCGAAGATCGTTTTCTAGTATTCACCAATGATGTCGTGAATGACCTGAAGGCTGAAGACGTGCGAATCACTTTTGAAAATGGTTCTAGTGCCTGGAGCGTCGGCGAGATGGAAGTCATCGATGACGCATTCGAGGTTCTTCATCGGCGTACCGAAAACACTCGATTGTTGAAAGACTCGCTTTCAACCAAGGAGTTGGTCTTCCGCAAAATGAACGTGCTTCCTAATAGTGATCCTTCCAGGAATATATTGTTGACCAACACGCAGCTCATTCAAGGTCAACAAACTACCGTTTACACTCGTGAAATTGAGTTTAGCGAGTGGGATGAAACCAATACCGCGGCTAACGACCTGAGAGTTCTTCGAGCCTTTGCGGAAATCGGAGAGAATTGGAACTCACAAGAAGAACTTTCCAAACTCTTTACAAATAGTCAGTACAACTGGGAGTCTTTCCGGCAGATCAGTGATTGGCGATTGACAGTAAATCAGTCAGAGATTGCCAACTATGTTCGCTCTGGAGACAACCAGTCCTGGTATCTGTTTGCGTCACAATTTGTTGCCAATGATGCTCGGATGAACGCGGGTGAGGATTGGAACGAAACGTTCACTGCGGCAGCGAATCCAGGTGGTGCAACGGAACAGGCGTTGGCTCCGAATAAAGTTTCCGTACTCAACCGGTTCTTCGATTTGGTTAAATTGGTTTAAGGATCGAAGACTTAATCTAGATCAAAGCCAGGCTTATTTGAGTCTGGCTTTTTTTGTTCAACCAAGCTGAAGAAACGTGCCGGTTGAGAGAGGGAGCCCGCGGTTGAACCAAACTGGGATTTGACTCAGGCCTGCAGGTGCTTGGCCCGGAATTGTTTGAATTCAGCGCTGACAACGGTGCCGAGGTCGCTTTTGGATCTACCGTTTCACGAATCGATATCCATCGAGTCTCAAGCAGCCCAGTAAAATCTGAGTGGCAATGGCGGCAATGGAAAGGACAGTCGTCCAAATTCCTGAGCTTTGTACCCATCGTGCCAAGAACCAAGGGACGAAGCTGACGGCGATCCCCGCTAGAAAGAACCATATCAGGAAACGTACCACCGCATTCTTGCCGAGCATCGCCCAGACTCCAAGAAGTGTGTTGAATGACATGATGCAAATGACGATGGCAAAGACGATGGATAGGTTGGGAGGAGGGGCATCCAACCGCCGGAACCAAGGTCCGAGCATTATGCTAATCCTAGACAATACAGCCACAACCGTTGTCAGGATCACAAGGTGTTTGAGCCCAAACTGCAGCCCTTCTTTGGTGTCATCGTAGATTTCACCCCGTCGAAATCTCCCCAAGAATAGCTTGATCGATTCCAGGGTCAGTAGGGTGGGAAGCCCAATCATCAGGGGAAATAAGAGTAAGAGCAGTTGGAGTGGAGGACCGTCTTCCTTGGTATTCAAAAGAATGGACAGCGCGATGTATGCGATGGCCAGGAAAAGAAAACGCCAAAGGCTTTTCATGACTGCTGCGATACAGGTAACCATGGTCGACAGCGCCAGAATGGACGCAACGAGGCCTATTTGGGAGATCTGAGTCGCGGAACTGCGGTCAATCGGAATTGCCCAGAAAATAAGAGCAAACGCGGACATCAGATAGGTGACAATCGCGGCTGCACTACTCCAGGAAAACCCTTGCCTCTGGTGATCAGCCAGCTCGGGCACGTCAGAGGTTGAGTCGCGGTCGGTTAGATGGGTGTTCATTTTTTTAAAATTGGCTCGATGTGGCAAGAGCGGCACACGCTAGAGGGAAGCTGGGCGTCTTCTTTAGTTCGGTAGGCGGCACCTCAAGTCGATGGAGGACCGTTCGGTCATCTTCAATTGATTCAAATCTTGTGGACTCACAATCGCCGAGTTATCGATTGAGTTTCCCTCGCCATTTGAGTCTGTTGTGCGGCAAGCCATCGATAGGCAGCTGGGCTGCCACTAATGGCAAGGTCGGTTTGTTCAACCAATTTTGGCTATCATCGAAATAGACATCTTGTGGTTCAGTAAACACTTGAAGGCTGTTGGGTGCGAGCTCAGGTAATCGTTTTTTGGCACTCATCTTTCGCCAATGAGAACGGTCGAGGTAACAAACGGGATGCACAATGTCCAATTGTTCATCAATCAGGCTGTTTTAGTGTAGCCGATTTTGTCTCCCTAAACTCAAACTAACGAAAACGCTTCTAGTACCTCTCCCGTCTTCGATTGATGGGCCCAGAACATCAGATACACTGGTTTTCTTCGCCTTGTTTCCCGTCAATTCAAAACGGTCCTGGTGCTTGCGCCAAGTTCCACGTTTGAGAGGAACAAGAACTGTTTCGGCAGGAGCCTCAACCTCCCGTAAAAGGCAAAAACCGACGATGGGTGCCATGCTCCTCGCTTGCGTGGGCATGTGGTGTTCTGCCAACAGCCGAGTTCCTCGCCCGTCTTCGATTGATGGGCCCAGAACCTCAGATACACTGGTTTTCTTCGCCTTGTTTCCCGTCAATTCAAAACGGTCCTGGTGCTAGATTAGCCTTCAGTGGTTCTTAAACTGGCACGGGGCAAAACGCAAAAAAAGCCAGTGAGAACTGAGCTGCGAAAGCGCTCGAATTCACTGGCGTTGATTGATTTTGGGTTTCACTAAACTGAAGTTGAACTACCTATTTGGGGTTCCTCAGTAGGTTGCCTTTTGCATCGCGGCATTCCATTTCCAGGTGTTCCGGGAAAAGATGTTCACCACCACGAATTTTGACTTGCATCTTGCCTTCTGTTTCCAGGTGGGCCAGTTCGCTCCGCTTTTGGTTATTCAAGAAGGATGCGACTGTTTCTGTGACACGGACAGAGACATCGGTACATTTTTCCATCTGGGATGCCAATTGAAGAGCTCGGATGACATCCAGTGCCATGCTTTCCGCAGTCTTCACGACTCCGCGTGTGTTGCAGCACGGGCAATCGTTATACATGCTGCGTTTCAAGCCGGGGCGGACTCGTTGGCGAGTCATTTCGATCAAGCCGAATGGGCTGATGCGAAGGATCTTGGTTCGAGCCCGGTCACGTTTCATCAAATCGCGAAGTGCTCTTTCTAGGCCGCGGCGATGTTTCTCGCGTCGCATGTCAATAAAGTCGTTGACAATTACGCCTCCGAGATCTCGCAGTCGCAATTGCCGCGAAATCTCACGAGCGGCCGCGAGGTTGACGCGGTACGCCGTTTCTTCAGCGGAATCGTCGGTTCGGAAGTTGCCACTGTTAACATCGATTGCTACCAAGGCTTCGGTTTGATCGATCACAATGGACCCGCCTTCGGGAAGCGGAACTTCGCGCCGGTGAATCCGGGCGATTTCTTCATCTAGGTTGTATTTGTGAAAGAGAGGATCCCGCCCTGTGTAATGCAGCAATTTGCTTGCCTGTCGAGGCATCACGACTTTTAGAAACTCTTTGGCACGGTTGTAGGCTTCCTCTTGGTCGACCTGAATCGAATCAATGTCGGTGGTCACGATATCGCGAATGGTGCGAATGATCATGTCACTTTCTTCGTAGATGTCAACGGGGGCCGCTTGTTTTTTGACACGACGCACTAGGACTTTCCAAAGTCGTAAAAGATAGGCCAAGTCGCGAGACAGTTCTTTTCGGCTTCTTCCCATTCCTGCGGTTCGTACGATGAACCCCAAGCCCTTGGGCGGATTCATTTCGTGGAGGATATCCTTCAGCCGACGGCGTTCGTCTTCGTCTTCGATTTTCCGAGAAACCCCAACACGTCCCAAGGCAGGCATCAAAACCAGGAAGCGACCAGGAATGCTGATATACGTAGAAAGAGTAGGGCCTTTGTTGCCAATCCCTTCTTTGATGACCTGGACGAGGACTTCGTCTCCGCGTTGAAAAATTTCTTGAATGGGTGGTTTGACCCGAGGACGGAATCCTCCATGAGTTGGACGTCTTCGAGGGTCGCGTTGTTGGCGTTCTCGTTCGCGTTGTTTTTCTTCCCGAGCCATTTCGTCGGGGTCGTATCCGCCTTGTCGATAGTATCTCGGTTCGACATCGGAGATATGGAGAAAGCCGTTTCGGCCAACGCCAAAATCAACGAACACGGCTTGAATGCTGGGTTCGAGATTGACGATCTTTCCTTTGTAGATATTACCCACCCAGTTGTCCTGGCTGGCGCGTTCTACATACAGTTCCTCAAGTTGTCCGTCTTCGACGATTGCAATTCGACATTCCTCGTTTTGCATCGCGTTGATGAGCATTTCTTTTTTCATGGTTTCTAGTTTTCTCGTGAGTGCAGCAAGTGTCGCGAGAACGCGGAAATGGCTGCAAATTGTGCGATTGAAATAATAAATCGCGCCGAGGCCAAAAAGCATTGTGAAAACAATTTACCCGATACAAAACAGAGTTTGCATTTGCATTACTCTGAGCGAATAAGGTGGTTCGATGAAGCATCGAAACTTGGGGGCGTTTGTGAGATGCCCTGAGCTGCTTTGATCGAAATTCGCCGTCCCGTTGAATGGGTGGCGAAGGCAGAAGTCGATCCGGATCATGACTTGTAAAAGCCATAATGGGCGTCTGTGTACGCCTTCTAGATGATCGAGTTGTTGCTAGATTGGTTTGCACGTTTAGTTGCTTTTGGGGCTGACGCGGCAAACACGGTTGGTGGCTGTTCAAATGTCCCCGCTTCTGCGGGCAAGTCGTGGGTCGTTTTACTTGGGGTTTCCTGTCTCTTCTTTCGTGGGAAACCCGGATGCAAAAAGCGATTGCAAAGTTTCGATGGCATTGGAAGCATCGGGACCGGTCGCTTCAAGAGCAACTTGAGTGCCTTGAGACGCACCGAGCGTCAAAATATCCAATGCGCTTTTTCCGTCGATTCGCACATCGTCTTTGATCATTTCAATTTTACTGTCAAATCGTTTCGCCGTTTCGGCAATCAAGAACGCGGGTCTCATATGGAGGCCTTGCGCATTTTGAACGGTGACAGTTGTCGACTTAGTTGGTTCAGACATTGATCAGCGTGAATAACCGCGTTTACGAAACAAATTGGTTGTTGTCGGCTTCGTCCAGAACCTGCTGAACATCGTCAGCTGTTTTGGATTGCTTCAAAAATCGACAGAAGGTCGCATCTTTGAGTTGCTTGGAAATTTTTTCCAATGCTCGCAGGTGGTCTGCCGGGCGATCAGGAGGGCTGATGACAAGAAAGAAAAGTTGAACGTCTTCGCCGTCCAAACTTTGGAATTCGATTCCTGTTGAACTGATGCCAATCGTTCCAACGGGTTCAGTGACACTGGGATGCTTGGTGTGAGGAACGGCAATGCCGCGCCCCAAACCTGTGCTGCCAAGTTCTTCCCGCTTGAGGATTGCTTCAACGATGCTGTTCTCTTCTTCAGATTTGAGTTGGCCACATCCAATCAAACTACCAATCAATTCACGGATGACAGCTTCTTTGTCAGTCGCTTCGAGAGAAGGTTTGATTGCATCTGCATGTACAAAATCAGAAAACTTCATAGGGTTGGTTCCTTGTTGTTTACTGGCACAAAGTCAAAGCTCCCAACTTTTGTCAGTCAAGCTTTTACTATTCTCGGACGATCAGTAGATCAGTCTTCAGAAGGAGTGCGACCTCGGTGCTCAGTCAGTTTTTCTTTGTGTTTTCTTAGTTGGCGTTCTACTTTGTCGATCACGCTATCCAGCGCGACGATAACGTTGCTGCCCGTATCGGCAGCGAAAAAGTCGGCGGTTTCCTCCGCAGAGATTTTGACTTCGACTTTAGGGTTGTCTGTATGTTTTAAATCAACGATGACGCTGATTGCTGTCGTACGATCGAAGAAACGAGGCAGTTTTGAGACTTTGTTGTGGATTGTGTCCTGAACCGATTCAGGGAGATTGCCATTTTTTGCGTTGACTGTTATTTCCACGAATATCCTCAATGATATTGCTCTAAATCGGCAAACTGCGATTTCGACGAATTGAATTAAGGATGAAAAGTCCTAATTCCATTCACCCGATGTGCCTCAATTGTAGTGTCGACCAAATAAACCGACAAATCCAAATACGATCCAGTTTTATCAATTCCAATGAATTGAGGCTCACCCCATCTGTAATCGTAGTCGTTGGATTCTACTGCGTAAGTGGCAATTCAGGTGGAGATTCGCCCCGCTGTAAGCGATTTATTCCAAGGTTAGGTTGGAAACTTCGCTGAAAACACCACAAGTCGGGAGCGGATTCGCCCGACCTCGTTTTGAATACCTATAATTTCACTACGCAGTTTTGTACTTTTTGACGTAATTGGAGAGTGAAAATCATGAACAAAATCGGAATCCTACTCTTGGGACTGTTGGTACTCTTGAGTGGATGTGGTGACAAAGCCAAGGAAAAGGAGGCGTCGAAAGCCAAATCCAACAAGTCTGAGGTGGCCAAGAAAACCGACCGTCATGATATGGCTGAGCAGAAAAAGGCGGCGAAAGTCGTTGGGAAATCCTCCCAAGAAGCTTCGGAGGAGGAGAATGGTGAGGAGGAGAATGGGGTGGAGGAAGGCACTGAAACCAAGCTTGATGCTCGGACCGTTCTAAGCGACGCGATTGCTCAGAGTAAAACGGAAGGTAAGGCAGTTTTCGTGCATTTTACCGCAGATTGGTGAGGTTGGTGCCATCGACTCGAGGAGGTCCTCGATACCAATGCAGAACTGTTTGCTGACGATTATCATTTTGTGGCCATTGCTACGGACAAAATGGCAAATGGTGAAGCTGTTTTTGATGAACTGAAAAATGAGCGGTCTGGCGGGATGCCATGGATGACGATTCTAGACAGTGAAGGAGAAGAACTGATCACATCAGTCGGGCCGAAAGGAAACATAGGGTGCCCCGTAGAATCATTCGAAATCGAGCATTTTGTTGACATGATTAGGAAGACTTCTGACGCAACCGATGAGGATCTGGAAAAGATTACCGAAGCGATGAATGCGAATGCCAAGAAGATTTTAGATAAGCGATAAATCCGTTGATGGGAAACGTCCAAAGTATGAGAAAACGGTCAGTAAATTGTGCTGGCCAATTTTCTACTACTTTTGGTAGTCAATCCATGCAATTCCGTACCGTTCTTTGATCACGATTTCCTGTTTTTACCAGCTACCTTTCTCAGTTCTAAATTCCCGCTGAGTTCTTTTTCAGTTGCACTCGCTCTGTTATCTCTTTATCACAACCTGAAAGAAACGTAAAAAAAATCTCCCCAAAATGATGCAGTTATAAAGCTGGCAGCAACAATACGGCGAAAAAAAGTTGGCCACGCAAAAACTGCATGGCCAACTGATCGATGATGTGATTGTTGGTAGGTCGAGTGCGAGTTGCACCGCCCCTGGCGTTTCCTCGTTTGTCGTTCAGCGACTTTGCCGCTAAATCGGATGAAACGCGCCTGCTGACTACTTTTGGTAGTAGACCCAAACGAATCCTGTCATATCGTTGGAAACAATCTCCTCTCGCTTCTCATACGATCCTTCCATCTTTTCTGAAAGCTCGCTGAGTTCTTCTTCGAGTTTTTCACGTTCGTCGTCATCTGGTGATTCGGACTCGTCGCCCTCTTCCGAAGATGCTTCTTTTAATTTCTCAAGCTTTTGAGAGATTTCGTCATATCTCGCATAAACTTTTTCGCTTTCTTCATTCAGCTTGTCCAGAAGACCTCTCACATCATCTTCGGCAATTCCTTCGGCGGGAGTATTGATGGTTGTTGAGTCGCCGACGAGCAAGTCGAATTTTCCGTCACCATTGACATCGTCGATCCAAACGCGAGTCGAGGATTGGGGGCGAGTGATATGCTCGGTGCCGAATGTCATCTCGTAGTCTTCATAATTGACGTCATTACCTTCAATGATCGATTCGAAGGCCGCGAACTGATGCTTTTCTCCATCGCCTACATTGATTGCCAGGTTGACTCCGCCTTTGGTGTCTCCACTGACAATGTCGAGGTCACCATCAGAGTCCCAGTCAAACATGAATGGATCGCTGTGATGAGCGACGTGTAGAGATTCGCCATCTTTGTCTTCCAGCAACTCGGCTTTGGGATCAAATTTGCCTTTTCCTTCTCCTTTGAAAACGTAGAACGTTCCACCGAAGTTTCCAACGACCAAATCCATGTCACCATCATTGTCGATGTCAGCGGCGAATGGGCGAGTGCAGATTTTTGCAGTAACTTGCTCTTCGCTGGCTGGGATGATCAACGGTTCATCGTCAGTGCCATTTAGCGTCTTGGCAACTTGGAATCCGTCTTCTGATCCCCAGAGAACTTGGAATGTTCCTGCCATGTCATTGTCCATTCGAGAGTAGCTTCCCGAGAGGATGTCCATGTGTCCGTCTTCATTCAGATCCACAACCTGTGGAGTAGAACTGGTGCATCACCAAACGCCTGGAACTTCGGCGGTTTTTCCTTCGGCTTGGAGCCATTCGCCTTTTCCGAACCCAGATTTTCCATCGGCGTGGTAGACCTTGATTTTGCCACCCGCGAACTGTCCAACTAATAGATCTTTCAAGCCATCGCCATTCATGTCGGCCAAGCGTATCCTGGAGCTTCAACTTTGATGGGTTGATCATCGATCTTGAGTTGTACAGGAGCTTCAAATTCAATGGCAGGTGCGTCAGTGGTATCTGTAGAGACCTTGGTCTCCTGGGCTTGTGTCAGATTTGCAAAGAGCAATCCTGCACTCAAGCAACCCGCGAAAAGCAAATTCTTTCTTTTCACAATTGTCCTCGTCTGTGAGAGTTTTAATAAATGGGGGCGAGTGTTCTAAAGCAAAACACCGATAGATTGTCCTGGGAAAAAACCCGGATCGCTACCCCTTAAACACGCGTTAGTCGGTTTGGCATTACGCCATAATTATCATACTTGCCGGAAAACCAGCTTCAAAAGGGCAGAAATTTCCTATGAATGAGTAGATCCGCGTTGTGTTGATCCTGAAGCTGTGGGATCACGCCTGACAGATCGATGAAAAATGAGGGCTGATGTCCCGCAATCACAGCCTGGCACCGGTCGTCGAAATTATTGTCTTTTACGGGAGGTTGAGGCTCCTGCCGAAACAGTTCTTGTTCCTCTCCAACGTGAAACTCGTATCGAGACCGTTTTGAATTGACGGGTATCAAGGCAAAGAAAACAGGGTGTTTCCTACTCCTCATCCATGAAAATTGCTGGAACCTTTGCTTCGGCGACCGCAGTGTTGAACTCAACAATACCCGTTTCGAATATTTCAGTCAATTTTTCGAGTTGTTGGTCAATTAAACCAACGACCTCATCTCGAACGGCAACCGCCTGCGACGTGGGGGGATTGTCCCCGGAAGCGACGACGCCAACGATCGCACTGAGTCGATTGTTGAGTTTGATTGGGTAGTTGAGCGGGTCCTGCGAGGACTGATTCTTAGTTTGATAAAGCTCTTTCTCAATCACGGACATCTCATCGATCAATTTTTGCGCTTGATCTCCAAGTTCCTTGAATTGCTCCTTTTTTGCAATTCGCTTTTTGAAGCTGGCTAATTGGGTTTTCAAGTCTCGCAGATTTTTGATGGCCGAATGAGTTTCGCTCAGTTTATCTCGAATCTCAATCTGAAAATCAAACTGAGCTTTTAAGTCTTCGACAGTTGCTGTGGTCCGTGGGTCTTGCAGCAACTCAAATTCCATTTCGTGAACTTCCTGATTGCCGTCAGATTCGACAGTCAAAGTCGCCTTGAAGGTTCCCGGGATTGCATTTGGACCACCGGTGCCACCGCCCCACAGCACCATTCCATCAAATGTCTTGGCGCCAGCGTATCTCGTATTCCACCGAATTTCGTTTAAGCCACTTTTGATCTTTAGCGATTCTTGACCTTCCTCGGGTTTGCTGGAATATGTTTTCGCGATTACGCCATTAGGATCCGTGATGGTCAATTTCGCTTTGGAGTCTTTTGCCAGGCTATCTTTTGCGAAAAACTTAAGACTTATTCCGCCACGGACATTGGTCCCTGTGGTCAAGCTGGATCCGCCAAACCCGCCACCCATACGATAAGTTGGGCGTGTTTGAAAAACCGTCAAGGAAGTTTCGGCGACTTCATCACTCCATTGGTGAAGAGTGGTTAAATCATCCAGTACCCAGAACGAACGTCCCTGAGTGGCCACGATCAGATCGCCATTTTTGATGGCCAGATCGGTGATCGGAGTAATCGGAACGTTGCATTGAAAACTTCTCCAGTGATCTCCGTCATCAAAGGAAACGTAGAGCCCTGATTCGGTTCCGGCAAAGAGCAAGCCCTCGGAGTCTGGGTCGGCTCGAACGACACGCGTAAAGTGCTTCCGGTCGATTCCCTGAGTGATTGTCTTCCAGGTTTTACCGTAGTCAGTCGTTTTGTAGAGATAAGGTTTGAAGTCGTCCAATTTGTAGCGAGTGGCAGCAACGTACAAACCGCCCGGTTCGGTTGGATGAACTTCGATAGAATTGATTTGGGCCCATTCAGGCATTTCTGGAGGGGTGACATTCTCCCAGTTTTTGCCACCGTCACGCGTGATTTGAAGCAAGCCGTCGTCACTGCCGCACCAGATGGTGTTTGCTTCGTGGTGACTTTCTGCTGCTGCAAAAATAGTGCAGTAGTATTCTACGCTGGTGTTGTCTTTGGTGATTGGCCCTCCAGATGAACCAAGCTTGGTCGGGTCATTGCGTGTCAGGTCGGGGCTGATTGCGGTCCAGCTTGCGCCTTCATCTGTCGTTTTGAACAGAACATTTCCGGCAGTGTAAAGTGTGCCTGAATCGTGAGGCGAGAAGAAGATTGGAAAGTTCCATTGAAAGCGGTACTTGCCGTCGCCTGCTCCGTGCCCCATCGGATTGTCGGGCCACACGTTAATGTTTCGACGTTCTTGTGTTTTGTGATTGAAGCGCGTCAGAAAACCTCCGTAGGAACCACCATAAACGATGTCTGGATTTTCTGGGTGTGGTGCAATGTGTCCGCTTTCGCCGCCAGCAGTGGATTCCCAGTCTCGCTCACCGATACTGCCTCGGTTGCCCCGGCTGGTGATTCGGACCGTTGAGTTGTCTTGTTGGGCACCGTAAATTCGATAAGGGAAATGATTGTCTGTGGTAACTCGGTAGAACTGAGCAGTGGGTTGATTCATATAGGTCGAAAAGGTTTGACCACGGTTAAATGTGACTTGAGCACCTCCATCGTCTGCGACGACAAAATGATCCGTGTCACTTGGATTGATCCAGAGGTCGTGATGGTCACCATGTGGCGTTCTGATGGAGCGAAAGGTTTTTCCGCCATCGGAACTTTGCCAGAACTGAACATTCAAACAGTAGACGACATCGATGTTTTCGGGGTCGGCGTAGATTCGAGAGTAGTACCAGGCTCGCTGTCGAAGTTTCCTTTCTTCGTTGATTTTGGTCCAGCTTTCACCGCCGTTGTCGCTGCGGAAAAGGCCGCCGTTATCTGCTTCGATGATGACCCATACACGATTGGAATCTACAGGAGACACGGCGACTCCAATGATGCCAACAGTGCCTTTGGGTAGACCCGGATGTCGCGTGATATCGTTCCATGTTTCGCCGCCGTCAGTACTTTTCCAAAGCTCACAGCCAGCCCCGCCGCTTTCCAGGCTATAGGGTGTTCGGAGAATGCGCCATGTGGAAGCGTAGAGAATTCTCGGATTGTTAGGGTCAATGGTTAGATCGCATGCTCCTACCTCTTCATCAACAAACAGTGTTCGCGTCCAGGTTTCACCGCCATCAGTGCTTTTGAACACGCCTCGTTCCTGGTTCGGACCAAAAAGGTGTCCTAGTACGGCCGCGTAAACAATGTCCGGGTTGTTGGGATCGATGCGGATTCGGGGAATGCGACGTGAGTCTTCCAAGCCCATGTGTTTCCATGATTTGCCACCATCAATGGTTTTCCAGACTCCGTTTCCATGAGAGACGTTACCACGGACGGAGACTTCACCGCCGCCGACATAAATCGTATTTGGATCGGAAGGACTGACTTCAACCGCGCCGATCGAGCCGCCAAAAAATCCGTCAGAAATGTTGCGCCAGTTGCTGCCGCCATCATCCGTTTTCCAGACACCGCCACCGGCTGCTCCCATGTAGGCCACCATCGGCTTGTCAGGGACCCCTGCAACTGCAGCGCTTCGCCCGCCTCGAAAGGGGCCGATCTGGCGAAATTGGTGGAAGTCAATCAGTTCTTGTATCTTGTCGTCTGCTGCTTCTTGCGCATTGGCAGGGTAAGATATATTCGTAAAGCACAAAGCGAATGCGATGACTAGCAGAACTTGCTTTTGCATTATTCGTGTCCGTCAATGAGGTGAATCTTGGGTGGTTTTTAAACGTGGCGTGATCGGAACTTTTCTGATTCCGAATCGTTTATTTTAAACCGGAATTATTCGCCTGGCGGGTTTTGTTGAAAAACAGGCGATCTTTTGCCAGGGCGTTGCTGTGTTGAGAATGTTAAAACACCATAACAGGTTGATGAGGAGTTCGGTTGTGAATCGACTTACAGTTTCTTTGAGGGCAGGGCTGATCGCTGTTCTTGCGATTTTTGCCTGGAGCAGTGTCGGAATCGAATTGCGGGCTCAAACATCATCTTCTCCGACGTCTTTTTCGGTGATGGCCTGGAATATCTGGCATGGTGGTCGGGAAGACGGCGAACAAGTGGGGCCAGAACGGGTCGTCGATGTCATTCGCGATAGTGGCGTGGATTTGGTTGCGATGCAGGAGACCTATGGATCCGGAGAATTGATTAGCGATGCACTCAAGTTTCAGTTTCATCCTCGCGGTACGAATGTATCGATCCACAGTCGTTTCCCCGTTGTAGAGGATCTGTCGGTATTCGAAGAATTTAAATGTGTGGGGGCCTTGATTGAGCTGCCAGACAAACGACGCGTGGCGTTTTATTCAATTTGGCTTCCGTACAACAAAGAGATTTGGGTTGAGGGAACTCGTGATACTTCTGATTCGGAGTCGATGCTCGCCGCCTGTCAGGCATCTTGTGACGATTTAAAAAAAATCAAATCGCAGATTGAAAAAAGGTTGGGGGACAGCAAGTATGACGACGTGCCCATCGTTATCGCGGGAGACTTCAACAGTATGTCTCATCTTGATTACATTCCTTCGTTCAGCGATCAGTACGAGGTTTCTATCGATTGGCCGACCAGCCATGTACTGTTGGACGATGGTTTTGTAGATTCCTGGCGTTTGCTTCATCCCGAAGTCGATCGTTCGGTCGACCGTACCTGGACACCGAGATTTCCTGAACAGGAACAGGACCGAATCGACTATGTCTACTACCGAGGCCGCGGTTTGAATGCCAAGGAGTCGCTGATAATCGACTCGCACCAAGATAAATTTCCTTCCGATCACGCTGCCTTGGTGACGCGTTTTGCCTGGTCGACTCATGAAGCCGCTGAAAAGGAAATGCGTGTCGCCAGCTATAATATTCGTCATGGCGCGGGCATGGACAATCGGTTTGATTTGAATCGAACCGCAGCCTTGTTGAGCAACCTGCAGGCGGACTTTATTGGGTTGCAAGAGGTTGATTGTGAATGCCAGCGAAGCGGGGGCGTTGATCAAGCGGCCTTTCTCGGTGAGCGGCTGGGAATGGAGTCTGCGTTCGGGACTTTCATGGATTTTCAGGGAGGTCGCTATGGAATGGCAATTCTTTCAAGACATCCAATCGAGCAGGTCCATGAAATTCGACTGCCAGATGGTCATGAGCCGCGAGTCGCGTTGGCTTGTGAGATTCGGCTACCTAGCCAGCAATTGGTGACGGCCGTCAATGTTCACTTTGATTGGGTAGCAGACGACAGCTTTCGTTACGCCCAGGCCGAGGCGCTCTATGATTTTCTAGGTGAGCTAGAGACCCCCTATGTTTTATTGGGAGATTTCAATGACGTTTGCGACTCGCGGACGCTCAAGCTGTTGTCCCAGAAATCTCTTGCGTTGAAGAAGCCCGAGTCGGATCGATTTACTTTTTCGTCTCAAGATCCTCAAAAGGAGATTGATTTTATCATTGCGGCACCAGCCAATCGATGGAAGCAAAAAAGTTGCCAAGTCTTGGATGCGCCGAAGACTTCCGATCATCGACCTATCGTGGCAGTTGTCGAGTTAACCGACGAGGCCAAACGCTAAGCCGCCTTTTGGAGGCATTGTCACGATGGTTGAATTTAGCCCTTTGCGTGCCCACAGCCGTATCGGATGCGCATGGCATGGGTGCCATTTTCGGAAACGTTGACGATGAAAAGGTTGTCGTATTCATCTTCGCCGAGAGTGAAATCACCTTCGCCGCCCAGGCCGTTCGCAATCATTCCAGAAGTGTTGGAGTGTCCGACAATCAGAACGACTTTGCCTTGATGGTTTGATTTGAGATCGTCAAACCAGGTTGAGGATAACTCGTCGTAGCTGTCGATGCTGAGGCCCAACGCGTCCGCGGTGGGTTTGGCGGTCGATTGAGTTCTTTGAGTGTCAGTCGAATAAATGGCATTTACGCGAAGTATTTTCATGAGCGCGGCAAGTTCTTCAGCTCGCTTTTTTCCTGCTTCGGTCAGGGCGTCGTTGACTCCGTCCCGGTCTGCATGTCGAACGATGTAAAAAGTCGTCGTCTGGAGCTCCTGTCCGAATAGAGCTGGAGACAGGAAAACAAGAATTAGTACTGAAAACGCGAAACGGTTCATTTTGATTTGCTTTCTCTTGTCGCGGTATTGTTATCCATCCCGTTTTCTGTGCCATCGTCGTGGCTTGGTAGGATGTGAGAGGTGAAAGTGAACGTTCTTCCAGTGGCCATCTTGTTTTTGCCACACGCGAGTTTCTTCAAAACTCAGGGTTTGTGGTGAACCGCCGGTTGCTGATTGCAGTAACTTATTGTAACTGATGATCGCGACATCATTGCCGATCATTCGAACGTGAGGCGATGTGATCGTCACATTGGCTTGCGGACTGTTTTTTTCCGTATGAAGATCGAAATAGAATCGGTGAAAGTCCAGGCCTTCGACGCGTTGTCCCTGCGCCTCAGGCTCAAAACACGTCAGTGACGGGTCGCATAGCTGAGCGTAGGTATCCCAATCTCCTTGACTGATGGAGAGCAGTAACCAGTGTGTCAGATCAATGATTTCCTGGTTCATGTATTCTCGTGTACGTCTCAAACGTGATATCGAACTCGTTTTTTTCGTCATTGCCATGGGGGCGCGAGTCGACAAGTTGCCATTGCGTCCAGTCAATTTTTGGAAGACGAGTATCACCTTCAATGTTGGTATGAACGCGGGTCAAATGCAATTGTGTAACGTAGTGTAATGCCAGGCGATAAATTTCGGCTCCGCCGGTTACAAAGGGCGGCGAGTCTTCACCGCAAATTTCAATTGCTGCATCCAGTGAATGGGTGATTTTCGCACCCTCGAATTTATAGTCCTTTTGGCGAGTGATAATTACCGTGGTGCGACCTGGTAATAGACGTCCGATGGAATCGAAAGTCTTTCGCCCCATGATAATATGGTGCCCCATTGTCAGCTTTTTGAAATTTTTCAGGTCGGCAGACAGTTTCCAGGGCAGATCTTCGTTGTTGCCGATCACGTCGTTTTCAGACGCCGCAACGATCATGGCGAGAGGCTTCATAGGGTTGTGTGCTCAACTAAACCGCAACCGCGGCTTTGATATGTGGGTGAGGTGAGTAGTCGAGTACTTCAAAGTCCTCAAACTGGAACGCAAAAATGTCGTTGACTTCCGGGTTGATTTTGACTGTCGGAAGCTCACGTGGTTCACGAGAAAGCTGAAGCTCCGTTTGCTCAAGATGGTTCGAATAGAGATGTGCGTCTCCGAGCGTGTGAATGAATTCACCCGGTTGAAGTTGGCATACCTGAGCCATCATCAGTGTTAGCAAGGCGTAAGAGGCGATGTTGAACGGAACACCCAGGAAAATGTCTGCACTGCGCTGGTAGAGTTGGCAACTGAGTTTGCCGTTGGCTACATAAAACTGAAACATCGTATGGCAGGGCGGCAGCGCCATATTCGGAATCTCAGCAACATTCCAGGCGCTGACAATGAGTCGTCGTGAATCAGGAGTTGTTTGGATGGCGTCGACGACTTGAGAAATCTGATCGACTGTTTCGTCGCCGGCACCTCGCCATGATCTCCATTGGCTGCCGTAGACCGGCCCCAAGTTTCCTGCCTCATCCGCCCACTCATCCCAAATGGAGACCTTGTTGTCGTTCAGGTACTTGGTGTTGGTGTCGCCCTGTAAGAACCAGAGGAGTTCGTGAACGATACTTCGTAGATGAATCTTTTTGGTGGTAACCAGCGGAAATCCATCGGCGAGGTCGAAACGCATTTGGTATCCGAAAACGCTTCGAGTTCCGGTTCCCGTTCGATCCGATTTTTCAATGCCCGTTTGCAGGACATGTCGCATTAATTCTAGGTATTGTTTCATCCCCCTTTTGTAAAGCGCGCAGCAAGAATTAACAACCTTCAATCAGTTAATGTGCCGCGTATTGTTGGCTGTGAAATGTTGCCCGTTGGGACCGTGGCGGGGTAGTGAGTTCCGATTGGGGTCGTTTTTGCGTGACATTGCTTGTCTACCTCGGAAGTAGAATTTCCAATAATCCAACCACTGGATGGTTTCCAGAAGCAAAGTTGCAGCGGTTCTCACTCATGATTTGGGTTTCCAAGAAGTCTGGTGCCTGCATCAACACAAATGAAACTCACACCCTCTCGTCGACTCAAAGACTGGAGTCCGAGATCGCATCGATTTTCGTAGTTTACTCGGTAGCGGGAACGACGAGGAAATCGCGACGAACTCATGGAAATCGCTCCAAAATCATGGCCTTAATTCGAATCAAGAAAAGAAGTGCCAAACTCGGCTAGCTTTAGCCAAAGTCGAAAATAACAGAAAACAACTTTGCACCGGCAGGCACAAACTGAATTGAATAAGAAAACTTCGATTTTGGATGCCGACCTTCCGATTTCACTTAGACAATCTTCTAGTTAAAACAGCATCTAACGCCGATCTGCTATGTTTTTCCACTTGTGTAATCAGGGTTGAGTTTCAATATGCATCACTCCCCTGTCATGACTATTGTTTTGCCAATGGGTGTCCACGTCCAACGGTTTGAAGATACGCTTGCTTCGTTGCTGCGTTATCAACCGGCTCGAACTCAATTAGTCGTCGTCCACGATGGTTCCTATCAGAATCCTCATGGCCTGGACGAAGTTGAGTTTGTTGTCACCACAAACGATTCGACGCTCGGTGACCAGCTTGCTTCTGCGCTTCGGGTTTCCGATGCGCCTTTGATTGGCATCGTTCGACCTGGTGTTCTGCTGGACGAAAATTGGCAGGCAGGCATCCTGTCGTCATTCGACGATCCACAAGTTGCTAGCGTCTCGCCGGCAATTGTGGATGAGAATAGGCCGAACCGGTTAGTGACTGCAGGCATTGAGTCGTCCAAGGCTTACATGCGAAAATTGGTCGGGTGCCAAGTACGGCTTGGCCGCAAAGCAGCAAAGCTCAATCCTCTCGGTCCGACATCCTGGGCGGGATTCTACCGTCGAAGCGTATTGGATTTGTTGGGAACTCCCGACGCTCAATTGGATTCCCTTTACTTGGACGCGGATTTGGCACTGGGAATTCAGCAACTTGGATTTGAAAACGTGTTCCAGCAGGAGTGTGTTCTCACGGTCGAAGACTCGACTTTGATATCGAAAGAAGCCATGCAGCCTCATGGTTGTGCTGCATCTCGAGCTCGAACACGGTTTGGAAATCAGGGTTCTTCATTGAGCGAAAGCTTGCAGGAGCTGATTGTATCGCCATTCAAGCCTTGGTATCTGAAACATGTGGTGGGCAAGTTTTCTGCTCGTGCAATGAAGGACATCGATGAGGCCTATCGACGTCGGCTCCTGCAGAAGATTCAAGAACTGGAGTCTGGAGAGTTTGAGGAAGCCGACATTTTACGGTTGCCGACTCGCTTTGATTCATTGCGCCGCGTGGCCTAGGGAATCGGTTTCTGCTTTCGTCGCGGCGCGGTTGTGAATTTTTTGTGCGAACTCGAATAACTTTGTCGCTATGCTTTATGGAAACCCGACGCGTGAGTTTTGAAGTTGCGCTATATTGCTTGAAAATCATACGGCACTTCGGAATTCTTTGGGTAAAGCGAGCATGAGCAATCGTTTCATTTTTTGAACGCCTCCAGAAGTTTCCAGTCGTTTGGCGAGGTAATTCATCTCCTCGCCAGTACATTGCTGGTGAAAGGCTTCAGACAATCCGTGGATTCGCTGCGCCACCCACCAACGCCGTCGTTCCTCGCTCAAGCGTCGATCAGCAAGTTTCCGGGCTCGAAGCTGTTCCAGGAACAGCACCGTCGTAATCGCGCAGTTGATCCAAGCTACCACGGCTTCGAATTTTTCAAACTGATACTGGCCAACGCCCAGCGTTGATTTCAGTTCTTTGAAAAATAACTCGATCTGCCAGCGCAGCGAATATAACTCAATCACCTCGGTCACACTCATGCCGGTCGCATTGGTCATCAATATTTTGACATCATTGGGAGTCGCTTTCTCCAAATTTGGTTTCATTGTCGAAAAAACAAGTCCCACACAACCTACGTTGTGAACGTTCCGTTTTTCCTGATGGGCGTAATACGTCCTGGTTTTCGTTTTCGGCCCAACACGCCAACGAGACAGTCGCCGATAGTCAGCGTACTTGCCAGTTGAGGCTCGAAGCCTGATCGTTTTCAGCGACAGTCCCGTCCAATCCTTCAGACGTGATCGTAATTTTGGTCGTTCTCCAGTGGGCCCAGCATACACACGCTCGGCGTTGGCCGGAGTGATCCAGATGTAGCCTCGCTCATCGCAAGCTTCCTGAACGCAGCGAGCGTCATAGGCCGTGTCCCCCAGCACTACCACTTCGGCTTCTTCGTCCAACGGCAGTTGGCGAATCATCTCAGCCATCGCCTGGGCACTGGTTTGAGGCGTTATGCCTTTCTTCTTCGAATACTCTTTGGTGTAGTGAGGAGTTTGAAATGGAATCCGATATCCCGAAGGCGTGATTAACAGTCCAAACGTAAAGCCATGAACTTTCTTGCGACGGGTTTTCTTCTTGTTGTAGCGAGAGCCTTTTTTGATTTTGCGCCGTTCCCGATTACCGGTGCTGTAAGTGTTCTCGGATTTAACACCCGCCTGACTGAAAAGCGTCAGGTCCACGATAAAAATGAACTTCCCTTTCCCACTTTCTAATTGCAGCAGGGCCGCCCGTAGCGGTTGGTTAAAATCGACTTTCTGCCAACGAGGACGCGCCAAAAAACGAGTCACCTGGCCACGATGCATGGGCCGGGAAGCAATCATCCCCGCCGCCGACGAGCAAGACATGCGGCCACGATGCAATAAAAATGCCAGTACCATTCGCATCACCATCAACCGGGCGTATTCAGAAACCAAGCTTTTTTCGAGATACCTCTTGAGCGATCCCGCGGTTTGTTCGACGATGATCATTGCAGTCTCCTTTGGTCAAAGGTGAGAATTCAATGAACTGGACATCGGGGGAGACTGCTTTTCATGCAATATCAATTTCTGATAGCACCCAAAAAGAGCGCAACTTCAAAGCGCGTGAGCGAGGCACGCGCTGGTTGTTCCTCGCTCACGCTTCGGGTTTCCATTGGCTGCTCAAGAAAAGGGATTCCCCAAGACGGTGATTCCTCAAGACGGTGATTCCTCAAGACGGTGATTCCTCAAGACGGTGATTCCTCAAGACGGTGATTCCTCAAGACGGTGATTCCTCAAGACGGTGATTCCTCAAGACGGTGATTCATTGGGGCGGTGATTCATTGGGGCGGTGATTTTTTGGGACGGTGATTTTTTGGGACGGTGATTTTTTGGGACGGTGATTTTTCACAATGCACTTTGCCGCGGAGCGGCTATTTCTCGTAGCCCCAGACTTTCAGTCTGGGGTATCCAACCAACCCAAAAATCCGAGTCGCGGAGCGACGGCATCCGTTGCGTGTCGTGCACACGGGTTCAATGCCTCGTGAAAGTTCTAACTCGGCCCTCCAGAGCTGCCCCTCTCCGGATGCGATGCATCCGGAGAGGGGCATTCGGGTTCTCGATTACAAGGTATCAGAATAGAACCGATTGGCTGGGAAACGGATGCAATCGCTCTGCGATTAGGTTTTGGTTGGGAACGTTTTACCCCAGACTTAAAAGTCTGGGGCTACGAGAAATAGCCGCTCTGCGGCAAATGCACTTTGCGACTTGGACGGCAGCGTCTCCCTCCGCGTTGTGTTCGACTCGATGATGGAAAAAACCAAAACGACCGCCGTTGGCCCTCAATGACAAAACCTGAGTTGGAACGAAACGAATCGATCAATCAACGGGCGTCCGCCCAATGTTCGGCCATCAAGATCCCCAGCTCAACAGGATGGGTTCCCGGTTTCACCTTTTGGTACAGAAAACGAAGGAGTTTGGCATCAAGCCCGCTTAGCGTCCTTGCCGACCCAAAATCGTCGCGCTCACTGTCTTCGTAAAACAGGCTGCTTTTGAATCGCTTGGAGTCGCCAGGAAGGCCTAGCGTCTGAGTGATTTCCTCCATCGCAAAGTGTTTGAGCCGTTCTTCTTGAAGTTGATCGGAAGCGAGCAAAACGACTGCACTGGTAATATGGTAATCTTGGTTCCAGCGAATATAGAAGTATCCGTGGTTGTTTTCGGCATACGAAATTTTTTCCTGTTCCACGATTTTTGCAAAATCAGCGAGAGGAGCAAGGTAAACTTTCAGTGTGGCGTCATGATTTTCGGCCTCCATGATTTCAATTCGCATGTCGGTGTCTGCGAGTGCTGTATTCAGTTTTCGTACGCAGCGTTCCACGACCCGAGATTGGTTGGGGGTGGCTCCAAAGACACTTAATTGAGCTTTGGTGCTCCATTTCATGGCGACGAGGTTCTGGCTGCTGTATTCGTGACCAACGACAACTTCACCAACAAAACGTGCAACATCTGAGTCGATCTGTTGAGCAGATGCTTCCAGAGGAGGCCAGATCCAGAGAATGAGACCCGCGACCGTGAAACACAGCACGTGCGTTGGCGACCGCTTTCTATATAATAAAATTTTCGTGATGGTCTCGGTGGGGCTGGAAACGTTCAACATAATTAGTTCGGAAATCTTATGTACTTTCGCATGGCGAAAAGAATGTTGCTGGAGACAGATAAACGGCTTTTGTGGAAGTTGTTCTGGAACATGGGTGTCAAAGGCATCCGCAGCGTTCAAAATCATAAACGTCGCTTGAAGAAGGGTGAATTCTTTCCGCCTTATCTTTATATCTCGATTATCAACAGTTGTAACCTGAGATGCCAAGGCTGTTGGGTCGATGTTGCCCATAAACAACACAAAATCGAAGTTGATGCTTTGAATCGAATGATTACGACGGCAAAAAAGATGGGCAATTGCTTTTTTGGCCTGTTGGGTGGCGAGCCGTTTATGCACAAGGAATTGTTTGATGTCCTTGAGGCCCATCGCGATGTTTACTTCCAAGTGTTTACAAACGGACATTTTATCACCGACGAGGTCGCCAAGCGATTGCGGAAGTGTGGCAACGTAACTCCCTTGATCAGTGTCGAAGGCAGCGAGATCATCAGTGATCAGCGACGAGGTAAGTCAGATGTTTATGGCAAAACGATGGAAGGATTGCAAAACTGTCTGAACAACAAGGTGATGACTGGTGTTTGTACGAGTTTGTGTCAAACGAACTTTGACGATTTGCTTCGAGAGGAATGGATTGATCGCCTTGTCGAAATGGGTGTCATGTATACCTGGTACCACATTTATCGTCCGGTAGGGCCTGATCCCAATCCGCAGTTGGCATTGACTCCTGCACAGCAAAGAAAGGCTCGCGAGTTCGTGGTCAATATGCGATGCAAAAAGCCAATTATTGTCATTGATGCCTACTACGATGCAGATGGAAATGCGCTATGCCCAGCTGCGACTGGGTTTACTCATCACATCAGCCCATGGGGAGACATCGAGCCTTGCCCCGTGATTCAGTTCGCGAAAGAATCAATTCACGACGAACGTCCATTGGATGTCGTTTTCAATGAATCTGAATACCTCCGAGACTTCCGCAAGACGGCAGCCCAGCACACACGAGGTTGTATTGCTTTGGAACGCCCGGATTTGATCCAGGAACTGGTTGATCGGCATGGCGCCAAGGATTCGACGGCAAGAAATTCGGCGGTCAGTGAATTGAATGCCGCCAATACTCATCCGTCGCAATACTCGCCTGATTCAGAACCCGTTCCAGAAAAGAGTTGGGCTTATCGACTTGCGAAAAAGTTTGCGTATCATGATTACGGCGCCTATTCGGAGCATTTTAAGGTCGAAAACTGGGTTGAGCCTCGCGAGAATAAGCCCACCGAAGAAGCGAAAGAGCTTTATCAGATTTCAAACTCGTAGGCCGTTATGGATGTGCTTTTCCCAATTGCAGTCTTTGTAGGCATTGCGTTAATTATTGGTGGGGCAGTTTGGTGGGGATATGTTGCCGAAAAGGCTCGACGTGAAAAACTTGCCGTTGCCGCCGAAGAATTAGGGCTGACCTATATGCAGGATGGCGACCCCGAGTTGCTGAGCGTCGCATCCAGTTTCAATGTTTGCAATACCGGTCGAAGTCGAAAGATGTACAACTTGATTCGCGGTGAAACCGATGAAGTTGCGATCGCGATCTTCGACTTCAAGTATACGACGGGCAGCGGCAAAAACTCTCATACCTACAACCAGACCATTGTGATGTTGCAGTCTCATCGGCTAAGTAATCCATCGTTTACGATGCGCCCCGAAGGATTGTTTGATCGGATCGGCGGTATGTTGGGATTTCAGGATATTGATTTTGAATCGCATTCGAAGTTTTCGGATTCGTTTGTTCTCAAGTCACCTGATGAAGATGCTGCACGTCAGTTTTTTAATTCTGCGATGTTGGATTTCTTTGAGACCAAGCTGGGGGTGAGCGTCGAAGCCAATCCCGGCACAATGGTTTTCTTTCGCCCGGGTGTTCGCAGCAAACCGCCGGAGCTCAAATCGTTGTTCGCGGAAGCTTACGAAGTTTTTGGGGCGATGGTCGACCGAAGTAGTTAGATATTGGTGCAACAAGCGAGGACGTGTCAGGTTCGTCCTCGCTCACGCGTCGGGTTTCCATGAAGCCAGATACCTTCGCCAATGATTTGTAGGCAGATGAAAATGTCTAGCCGCATTTCGCAATGTTCTTCCATGTTTGCTCTTGAGTTGCGTGGCCAAGGTGCTGCCAACAAAGCCTCCCTCCCGAAGGGCGTTCGGGGAGGGGAAGCCCAGGCGTCTTCAATTTTGCAATTGGATTGGACCGGTCGGCGAAATCACAGATGTCGTCGCTCCGAGGTTCGGTTTTTTGTTGGTGACGATACCCCAGACTGAAGTCTGGGGCTAAGGGGAAATAGCCGCGCGGCGGCAAATGCATGTGATGAGGCATGTTCTTGTGGAATCAATGGAAACCCGACGCGTGAGCGAGGACGTGTCAGGTTCGTCCTCGCTCACGCTTCGGGTTTCCATGAATGGTGTTGCAACGCAAGCTTTGAATGGTGTTGCAACGAAAATCTATTCATGCGGTTAAGAAGATTGCAAGGTTTCCGCGACGCCGATGACCCCAATCCGCGGCTAAGAGAAATCGCCGCTCTGCGGCAATGGTAAAAGCAAACGGCTAACCTCCAAATGGATCGTCATGGGCTTCACCTGCTGCTCGTCTGGCGGCTTTTTCGGCTTTCTTTTTTTCTTCGATCTTGCCTGAAGCAATATCGTTGAGGTGGGCAATGCTGATGCCAAAACTCTCAATTGGATTGGGCGAGTGGTCTTGTTCAACATGGCATTGAACGACTCCAACTTTTTGACAGGCAGCCATCACTTTCGCCATGTTGATGCCGCCTTGTCCTAGCGGAACGAAGATGTCCTCGGTGACTTTGCTTTCATCAAACTGTTTCTTGGTGCCCTTCTTCAAGTCCTTGAGGTGGACTTGGGCAACACGTCCGTCGAGTTGGTCGAGGATTTTCAAAGTGCTCTGGCCAGCGAGCCGTGACCAGAATACATCTAGCTCAAACATGACAAAGTCGCGATGAAAGCGTTCAATGAACAGTTCGAAGCCCGTTACTTCATCTTCCAGCGGCTTGAACTCAAACGCGTGATTGTGGTAGCAGAGTTGTATTCCGGCAGCGTGGCATTTCTCTCCCGCAATACTCACGGAGTCTGCATGAGCCTTGAAATGATCCGCGGATTCGCGATGTCCAGGTCCAATGTATCCAAGCACGAGGTACTTCAGTCCAATCTCACCTGCTTTTTCAATCACTGCCTCGATGGTTGGCACGGCGTCGCTTGGATTGATGACCGTTTCCCAATTGAAGTGAGCTGAGGTGATGCCCAGATCAAGATCCTTGGCAATCGTGACGACTTCGCCTGAGTCGATCACATTCATCAACTCGACCTGCTTGTAACCAGCCTCCTTGATCGCGGTCAATGTCGTCAACTTATCCATTTCCAGCTCGTTGCGAACGGTCCAAAGCTGGATGCCGATATTATCCACGTAGGGATGGTCCGCATTTAGATTGGCAAGCGGGCGACGCAGGATATCAGCAAATGCGGTGGTCGAAATTGCCAAGGCAGCAGCGCCGCCAATAAAGGTCCGTCGTTTCATGAAATTGTCTTTGCAAGTGGGTGAATCTCCCATGGATTCTAACTCAATCTGCCCCCCGCCTTCAAATGTTTCTCACTTCCAGGAGCGATTCACGGGTAGAAAGAGAGAATAAGTGATCTACGGTTCGAGACGTACGATCCATCGCTTGAATTCGACGCCGTTGAACATAACATGTTCTGGTTCAGTGACTTGAAAACCATGACGCTCGAAAAGGGGGCGACTAAGAATACTTGCCTCCGACCATAATGGCCCAATGCCCTGCCCTGTTGCGTAGGCAATCGCATGCTGCAACAACGCAGAACCAATTCCCTGCCTCGTTTGGTCAGCACCAATGTAGAGCGATGCGATTCGGCCATTGGGCTCGACGCCAGAAAATCCGATTGGATCTTGTGTTGCCGTAACCGCGACAAACGTATGCGCCTTTTCCAGCAATGTGGAAAACCGTTCGTGGTCATGAGGTGAAGTTGCCCAAGCCTCAACCTGTGCGGGAGAGTAAAGTGCGGGAGCCCATTGCCGAACGGTTTGTTCGTACAGTTTCGCCAGTGGCAATAGGTCTGATTTCTGGTAGGGACGAATTGTGTAGGCAGGGACCATGCAGCAAGTCGATCAGAGGCAATTGAAAAGGTCAGGTTCAAACGCGAGTGACACAAATTCAGTCAATAAAATGGTGCCGCAAATGCATTGTGTTCTAGAGGTCTAGATCGTCAAGTTGATCGACCAATGCATCAAGTTCGTCGCGATGCTTGTCATCGCCAGCCGGCTGACGTTTAGGGATGCCCACAGTCATGCCAACTTCGTCGCGGCCGGCAAGTGACAGTTGCTCATCTCGTTCGGCCGCGGCTACTGCGATTGAAGATTTGTCATCCGTCGGAGCACCGAATAGTTGCGACAAATCAATTTTTAAACTGGCTGCCGCCTCGTTGCTGCCAGCGATGGCGGGTGTTTTATGCTGCGGAAACATGATGGCGTTTTCAGGGCAAACGCGACTGCAAGCGGGACAGCCTTTTCGGCAGTTGTCGGGTTGCTCCACAAGGATCGTATCGATCCGGTCCACTCCGTAAACTCCGAACAGGCAAAAGTCGATGCATTCCATGCAGTTGGTACAGCGACTGTAGTCGATGACGGGATACCATCGTCGGCCGCCTTTTTCCTCAAAGCGATTGACGACCGAGGGTTGTTCCAGCCCATTGCCATCGGCGGCCAACGCAGTGTCGTTTGTTGGGGATTCGTTGCGCTGCTGAGCGGTCGTTGAAAGTTGAGAAACCGCTCCGGTAACATCTCCGAGCGTGACGACTTGGACAGCATTTTCCTGATGAATTCGTTTCAGTTCTGATACGAAATCGCGCGGCTTCGTCGACGCTCGGAAGTCCAACGCGTAGATTTTTCGATTGGGAATCGTTCTTGAATCAACAACGCGATCTTTTTCTTCGGCTTCGGTTTTTTCTTCTTCTTCTTCGTCATCTTCATCTGCAGTGATCAATGAGACTTCACCGGGATGTCCGCAGATATTGTTCCGATCAAGTACCCAGTGAATTGGACGTTCAAAGAGCCAGGCACAAACGACCATATTGCCTGGAATATTTTGGAGTGCAAGCAATCCGGGGCTATCAGGTTTGATATCGTAAAGATGGGGAACGACAGTAACATCGATGCCCTTTTCATCGAGTAAAGACGTTACGATGTCCTCTTCCAGTTTTCGTTTTACTGGATTCTTGCTTTGACTTTGGGAGATGACAACGTTGAGTCGTTTGGCCATTTGTAACGATCTTGTATCGGCTGCTTTTCGAAGCCCTTATTCTAGCAGAAAATAGAGTTGAGTTCCCACGTTTTCAACAAATCAGTTGGAAGCGCTCTGGGAGTGTGAATGATTTCGCGATTACCGGCGAGGGGGCCCCATTCTTATCAACGGTCCGCTACCCATTGTCAAGTTTCAGTTTTCCATGAGGACTAATATGAGTTACTTCAGATCGTTTTGGACCACGTTGGTGTTGGTCCTGATTTGTGCTTTTCCCGTTGCAGCGCAGGAAGTGAAGGTCGAAAGTCGAGTCACTGATGTGACGCTGTATCGAGATCAAGCTCAGGTCACTCGAGAGATTCAAATTGATGGGACGGCAGACGCCCGGGAAATCGTGGTCAGCAACTTGCCCGAAAACGTTCTTTCTAACAGTTTGTTTGCTGAGTCGTCCGAGGGAATCGAAGTGCGGGCAGTTCAGTTTCGCACTCGTGCAGTAGGCAGTTCGCCTCGAGAAGAAGTAAAGGGATTCGAGACACAATTGCGTGCGTTGGATCAAAAAATTGCGCTTAACCAAAAACAAGTCGCATTGCTTCAAGGGCAAAGTCAGTACCTTGATAAACTGGAAAACTTTGTGGCACCTTCAGCAACCGCCGAGATGTCCAAGGGAGTACTTAATGCGGAATCTTTGAAAGAGATTACGGATTTCAATTTCACAAAGCGCGAAGAAATCGCCAAACGTGAAATCGAGCTCAGTTCTGAACTCTATGAATTGCAGCAAGAGAGAGTATTGGTGCAGCGAAAGCTGGGTGAGATTACCAACGGCACCTCAAAGACCGTGCGTGAAGCCGTTTTGTTCATGCAAAAGAACGATGGAGGCGCCGGTAAAATTCGTTTGAGCTACATGGTTGGCTCTTGTGGCTGGTCCCCTTCGTATACGATTCGAGCAGAAGAGGAAAGCGATACGGCACGAGTTGAGTACAACGGGCTGATCCATCAGATGAGTGGCGAAGACTGGAAGGATATTCGCCTGACACTTTCCACCGCATCTCCAGCGTTAAGCGCTTCTGGACCAGGCCTTGCGCCTTTCAAGTTGACTTTGGTTCCCGATCAAACTTTTGCCAATGGACAGCTTGATGCTGCCTTCGCTCAATCTGAAGCCGGACGCGGCGCTCAAGTGGCTCAAAGTTTCGGAAAAGATAGTCAGCAACTGAAAATGATCTATACCAAGCAACGCGAAGCTATCTATGCCGTTCGCAACTCGGTAAGTAACCGCGACAATTTTTCCAATAGCTGGGGGCTAAACGATACCGTCAATGAACTTTCTTGCGTTGAGTTGGTGAGCACACCATCAATCGCCAAAAGTATGCAGAGTCGCATCGGCAACAGTGGAGACCAACCAAGCTTGAGCTATACGCTGGAGTCCATGGTCAGCCTGACCAGCCGGAATAGCCAGCAAATGATTCGTATCATGCAAACGGATCTCGAAGGAGATTTTTATCACGTGGCCACGCCAATTTTGACGAGCTACGTCTACCGCGAAGCAGAACTCAACAATGAAAGCCAGGAAGATTTGTTGGCGGGACCCATTGCGGTTTATCTGGACGGACGATTCGTAGGGCGTGGTGAAATTCCAACTGTCGCACGTGGGCAGAAGTTTGTCGTTGGCTTTGGTGCAGACTCGCAACTGCGAACCCGACGCGAGTTGGTTGACAAAAAAACCGACATCAATGGAGGTAACCGAGAGATTCAACTTAGTTATCGACTGGTGATTGAGAATTTCAAGGACTCTCCTGTGAATATCCGCGTCAGTGATCGGTTGCCAAGTTCAGACCAGGGACGCAATATCAACATTACCATGGGTGAAACCGAACTCGCATTGAGCGACGACAAAGTGTATGTCCGCGAAGAGCGTCCAAAAGGATTGCTTCGATGGGATACCGAAGTGCCTGCTCGTGCTGTCGGAGAAGAAATCCATGAGATCAGTTATGGTTTCTCGATGGAGTTTGATCGCAAATACCAAGTTGCCGTCGCCGGTGATCGCGAACAGCAGAAAGAGGAATTTGAGCAAATGCAACAGGAGCGAATTCGTCGATAAACGAATTTGACGTTGTTGTTACCAATAAAACCCACACGCTATTCATTGACGTGTGGGTTTTTTCATGCGCCGTTCTCTTGTGTCCGTTGCAGTGACTGGGTGGGTCAATGAGTTGCTTGGTAGGCCGCGTTGGTAATGCTGTCGATGTCGACTGATCTGGCTTCATCATTAATCATCACAACCACGCCAAATTTTTCTGCGTCTACTGAGTAGACATGCTTGATGGGCCCTCTCACGCCGATCGGTCGCGTTTCACGATGATTGGCAAGCATCAACATGGATGTTCTCGACCCTGGCTGCAAACCGCGGTGTCCAACGTACAATTGTCCGTCGATTTCTTTGCGATAGAGCCCTCGTCCATAGTAATTACCAGCTGCCGCACCCGGTTTGATGGATTCGGTCAGGCTGCTGATTGGGGCAAGGCGATCGTTCATTAATGCATGCATGAATTTCGTCAAGTCTTCGACATTGGACGTCCAACCGGCGCCGGGCAAGTTGTGGCGAAATTTGGACGCGATTCTCAAGTTGGTCATCCTTGCGGGCCGGGCAATTTTTTCTTGAACCCAGCCCGTATAGTCAAGCCGATTGTTGGTTGCATCGCGAGCTTTTTTATGCAACATGGCTGCCAATACGCAGGTTCCAAATGTTGTGTATTCGAAATTGCCATTGTTGCCTGCCCCGATCGCTTTGTCTTTATAGTAGGTGATGCTTTGGCGGGCATTCCAGTCGACCGGCGTAATCGTTCGCAGTCGCTGATAATGATCTGACCAGCCCTGATTGCTTATGTCACGATTGTTGGGCGTGCTTGTGTAGTGGCCAATTCCTGATGTGTGCGTTAGCAGTTGATCGACAGTTACACGAGATTTGTTGGCACGGTCTGTCACGCCCCGTGCGGTCCAATAATTCAGTACATCTCCGGTTGGAGTCAATAGGCTCAGGTCGATGTTGGGGTCTGTGATTTGTTGCCAGGCCACAACCGCCGTAATGACTTTGGAGATCGAGGCCCAGGATAGTTGGGTGTCCAAAGTCATTGGAGTACGATCGATCTCGTTAATAAAACCGTAGGCCTTCAGATGAACGATTTGATTATTCTTGATAATCCCGACCAGCATTCCTGATCCAGCCGATCGCCTCTTGACCTTGACCAGCTCAGCATTCATCGCATCATCGATGCGTTTTTTCGCCAAAGCGCTCAGCCGCTCTTTACCTTGGGGGGTAACTTCAATCGGGCGTCGGGGGTTCGTCGGAACTCGAATTTGTGCCTGAGTTGCGGCGGGTCCTGACCAATATAAAAAGGTGCCCAACAGCAAGGCGATTAGTTGTGGACGTATTTTCATTGGATTCTCGCAAAAAAATGGGTGAAAAGCAGTTGGACCAACATTTTTGCTGTTGGCCTATTTACGAGAGGTAATGGCCTTTGGGAATCAGCCAGAATTTTTCAGAGAATTCTTGAGCCTTGAAATCGCAACGCTTTTTATCAATTGTGAGAGTCAATCACCATTTGGATTCTTTTGATCATGACCTTTGATTCAGGCGTTTTTTGCTTTGGTCTGATGCTTTCCAATGCATGCATCATCTGCTGGTGGACTAGTTCTGCTTGAGTCTCCGAATTCAAAACTGACCTGACAATCGATTCTGGATCGTCAATTCGCAGTTCAATCAAGGCAACCAGGAGTCGCTCAAGATCGTTGTTCAGTTCCTGCTTGTAATACTTCTGAAATTTTGGATCTCCGTTCTGTAAAAGATGCAGTCCTGCTGAGATTCTTGTTTCCAGGTTTGCCAATTGCTTCTCTTTTTCTCCTGCAGACTCCAGTAAGGTAAGTCGTTTTCCAAGGATGGAATGTAATTGCGAATGTTGTGTGATATTGGCATGGCCGGAATTGCAAAACTTGCCTGCCAGCTCTGCAGCTTTTCCCATCGCCTCGATGGCGTCCTCATGTTTCTCAAGCGTCGTGAGGATTTCACCGAGTCCGTAGTAATGATTGATAAGGAAACGTTTTGCGGACAAGTTGTTCGGTTCTGCCCGTGTTGCATACTTGGTGTATGGAATCGCTGATCGAATCGCATCTTCGGCCAGTCGGTATTGACTCTTGCCTAGGTAGCATAACGCAAGGTTGTTGAACGCTCCGCCGAGCATCACTCGGCCTTCTGCATCAATAAATCCAGTACGCTCTTCCGTGGACTTGAGGAATTTGACTAGCTCTTTGTTGATGTCGATCGCTTCATCCACTCGCTTTTCTGCAGCATGAAACGAAGCCAAATCGAACAGCCCCAACGCGTAGTCGAACTGAAACGATGGTCGCTCTGGATTGGATTTGGCGAGCTTGTCCAGTTGCTTGACGATCTCGGATTGGGCTTGAATTGATCCTTGGATCGGTTGCCCCAGCCGGCGTCGCAAACTCACGATCCGAACCTTACACTTGGCGACCAAGAGTTGAAGAAATTGATTCTGTCGGGTGTTGGCGGCCAATTCTATGAACGCTACTTTGGCTTCCAGGTAATGACTGAGTGCTTTTTCCAGTTCTTGCTTGACCGCGCAGGTTTTTGCCATTTCCAAAAATAGAAATGCCTGTTTGCGGTGTAGGCTTGGCGTCATTTTTCGACTGGCAATCAGAGCAAGTGTTTTTTTCTGGACACGCTGTGCTTCGTCCATTTCACGAAACGTCGACAGAATCGTGCCGCGATCAATCAGTGCATTGATCAATTGGTCATTGATCCAGTCGGCTGGGGTTCGTCGTTCGAGGTCAGTTAATTCTTTGATTGCTTGTTGATTGTAGTTTCGGCCCTGTTCGATCTGATGAATATTCGTATAAGCCGATCCGAGATCGACCTTGATGCGAGCACTCTGATATTGGATTCGCAGCTGAGCCTCGGGATCCTTGGTTTGAGATAAATCGCTGCGCTCGGAGAGGCGTTTGAACTCATCGAGCGCCTGTTCCATTCGGGTTATGGCGAGCGCGAACTGATTGTTTGAGTCTAGGATTCTCCCAAGACGCGCTCTTGCATTGGCGAGATCTTCGAGTGAACTGGGGTCTTGTCTATCAACGAGTTGCTCGAACTCTTCAAAGTACTTGACCGATTTTTGAGCTAGGCGTTTACGGATGGAGCTGTCACCTGGCAAATCTTCCAGCTCGGTTTCCGTCATAACAAAGAAGTCTTTGACGATCTCGCGGGCACGTTGCAGGTTGGCTTGAGCGGCCTGATTGGCGGCACGTTCGTCCTGCCTGGCATTGTTAACCCAGTACAATGCGCATCCTAGTGTGACTAGCGAAATCAACAAACTTACAGTTGCTGCGCGAACCAATATCGGATTGCGTCGAATCCACTTCTCGGTCAGGTGAGCAAACGTTGGCTTCGCGATTGAAATGGGGCGGTCTTCGACGAGGGCGATGAGGTCTGAATTGAGCTCAAACGCCGAACCATATCGATCACCAGGTTTTTTCTCTAGACATTTCAAGCAGACCATTTCCAGGTCGCGGGGTACCGAACGATTCAATTTACGAGGTGCCACGACAGGATCGTTGGATACGGATCTCAACGTTGCAACCAGGGAGTCTTTTCGGTGCGGAGGTTGCCCCGTCAGCAATTCATAAAGGATCGCGCCCAACGAATAGATATCGCTTCTTGCACCGACATCCGGTGCTCCATCCGCTTGCTCAGGGGACATGTATTCTGGGGTTCCGACAATCCCACGAGTACGAGTTAACGTTGAAGTGTCTGATGTGAATTTTGCCAGTCCAAAGTCGGCGATCCTCAAGCAATCGGGTAGTTGCTCGGGAAGCAACTGTTTCGCTTCCGTTTTCGACTCAAGTAAAATGTTGGAGGGTTTCAAGTCACGGTGAACGACGCCACGTTGGTGGGCATGCTCCACGGCTTCAGACAATTGGGCGACGATTTTTGCGGCCAACCCCGGTTTTGATTGAATGGAATGAAGTTTGTTCCAGTTGGACAGATTCACACCTGGGCAGTACTTGTAAACGATGTAATGGACCGGCCCGATATTGCCGGACTCAAAAAGTGGGACAATCGTGGGATGACTTAGTATTGCTGCGGCACGCGATTCACGAGCAAATCGTTGCTGTGATTCCGAGTCCAACGCCGAATCCATATTGGGAATTTTAAGTGCAACTTCTCTCTCGAGCTTGGGGTCAAAAGCCAGGAAGACCAGACCATGTCCCCCGACTCCCAAGGTGCCTTTGATTTCGAATCTTCCGATATGATCGGATGGCAAACTCGAGTTTTCGAAGTCGGTTCGGTGGGTTGCCGACGCATCGATTGTTTTTGTTGAAACTCGTTTCGTGTCAGTTAAATGGTTGAGAGCGCTGAGGCCTTTTGCAGCCTTGGCCAGTTTTTTTGCCTGTTCGTCGGAGAGATTTGCCCCGTTGCATTTCCGATTGGATAACAACTGGGCAATGACAAGTTCAATGTCAGGTTCATCCGTCATGATTCATCTCCCCAAATCGCAATCGATCAAGTTTGGTGATCCAGTTCTTCCTGGAGTCGCACGAGCGCTCGAACCCACAATTTGGTTACCGCATTCTCCGTTCGCTCCAGTGATTCGGCGATATCTTTGAATGAGCGGCCTTGCCAATTCCGCAATTGAATCACGGCTTGGTAGTCTTCGGGTAATCGCTTTAGGGCGGCTAGAATATTTTCCGATTGCTCTTCTCCAATTGCGCGAGCGCCAGGTGTGGGCAGGCTGTCCGCGAGATTGTTAACATACTGTGGCAAGCTGTCGGAGGTCGAACCGGAGGTTTCTCGCGTTACATTTCGCTTGTCAGAAAAGTACGTCCGTTCCGAACGGTGAACTTCGTTAATCAATATCTGTTTGAGCCACGCTTTCAGTTCGCCGCCGGTGCTGCCATTAAATTGTGCGAACTTCTCTGACGCATTTAGCATGGTCTGTTGAAGGACATCGGATTGACCGAGTTTCGCCTGCAAATTCTGATTGAAATTTTGCTTGGCGATAATCTTCAGGTAGGGTTCCAGCTCACGGAAAAGGACTTCCCTCGCTTCGTTGCATCCGTTTTTTGCATCGCGCAAAAGACGATCAAGACCAGGTGTTTCAAAGTCGTAAGCCATTTTCAGTTCAATTCGCTAGTTTCAAGAGACCACGGCCAGCGATATCTGCCGCGAATTTTTTTACGCAACCAGATTCTACCGAAGAAAGTCTATCTCACTCGAGCGAACTCCTCAAAGTGCCCGTTTGGCAGCAAATCCATCAAGAAATCAACAACTGTTGTGCAGATGTGTTGTGGTCATAGCAAAAAAGGCGAAAGTATTGGCGTTTGGCCACTACTTTCGCCCATCGTTAAATGAATCGAATGGAGCTCGCGAAGGAAGATTTACTCGTTGCGGACGCCGTCGCTTCGCGATTCCGATTTGGGATGGGGTCAATAGAGAATGCATTGAGCGAATTCACGTTCTTCAAGGTGTCTATGGTAACTCGCCTCGTGAGCGAGGCACGGCCTCCTTTGGCCCTCGTTCACGCGTCGAGGCTGTGACTTTTTCATCGCGTACGAATGAACTCGCTTAGGCTTTTGGTAACCCGACGTGTCAGCGAGGACGAACCCGACACGTCCTCGCTGACGCGTCGGGTTTCCATCACGTCTGCTGCCCTTGCCAATCTCTTCGTACGTGAAAAGATCACAACCTCTTCGCGTTTGGCAGGGTGATGCGACCGCAGACCTTGGGTTGAAACCCAAGGCTATTAGAGATCGTCGTTCCACGACAAATGCATTGAGCGAATTCAGGTTCTTCAAGGAGTCTATGGTAACCCGACGCGTCAGCGAGGACGAACCCGACACGTCCTCGCTGACGCGTCGGGTTTCCATAGACCACCGCTTCCAAGTTATTGCTTCATGCACGACTGAAAAAGTCACAACCTCGTCGGGTTTCCATTGGTCTGCTGCCCTAGCCAATCTCTTCGTACGTGAATCAAAAGATCGCAAACATGAAATGGCAGAACGCGACCAAGCGGTGTAATTTGCACTAGTCCGCCTGGTTCACTTGTCCTTTGATGGTGCGTTCCGTTTTCTTCCAGACGTCGACGAGCGAATCGAGGTATTCAGCGGGTGACATCAGCGGTCCATCCGAGTCTTCGACATCGAATAGCCAGCCACCCGAGTACTTGTCGGTGTTGATCGCTGAAGGGTCCTCCATCAACGCTTCGTTGAACAAGGCCAGCTTTCCATTCACGGGTGAGTAAAGAGAGCTTTCTGCTTTCTTACTCTCAATGGAGCCGATTTCCTGCTGGTGTTTGATGGCCACAGGCGATTCGACGAGCCAATCCAGGAAATAGACATCTTGAAGTAGGCGGACTGCGTACGCAGTGAATCCGAATCGAATTCTGTTCTCTTCGGGGACTGCCCACATATGATTTGAGCAGTATTGGCGATCGGTGGGGAATTTCGCTTCGAATTCACCCATCATGAAAATCAGGCTGTCACTCATTGAAATTTGCGTTACGTATAACGCACACCCTGCATTTCCTGTTCAAAGAAGATGGGCAAAAGCGCGTCAGCGTGCAAGAAACCTTGGCGGGTTAGCTCAATGCGTTCATCGGAAAAGCTCAACATTCCGTTGTCACGATGTTGCTCAAACTGCGTCTGGAAATGTTCAAGGATGTTGACGTCATATTTTTTCTGGAAATAACCTACATCCAAAAAGCCTCGTTTCAATTGCAGGATCACTTCACGTACCAGCAATTGATTGGACGTCGGGCGAAGAGCTCGGCCCAGCGGAAGGCGATTGTGTTCGTGTAAGTCGGAGAGGTATTGATTCATCTCCGGTTTGTTTTGGTAGTGCACTCCAGAAACGTGTCCGAAACTTGCGATTCCGGTGGCCAACAGGTCAGACCCTGCCCAGAGATTGTCACGATAACTGAAATTGACTTTCTCGGGATTCTTGCAAACCGTGTACGCACTGCTGATGTGGTAACCCGCCGCCAGGAATTCATCAAAGGCGTAGTTTACCCATGCGCGTTTAGTAGGCCAGTCTGCGACGGGTGTTTCAATCTTGTTGCCGAGAATGTCTTTAGAATAAACCGTGTTAAACGGAAGCTCCATTTGGTAGATGGTTACACTTTCCGGATCAAGCTTGATGGCTTCGGAAATATTGTATTTCCAGTTGTCCCAAGTTTCCCCCACCATGCCAGAAATCAGGTCAATGTTGACGTTGGGGAAATCTGCGGCCTTGATCCAATCCCATGATTTGTAGACTTCTTTGGATAGATGAGCGCGTCCGTTTTCTTCAAGAATATTGTCGGTGAAGTTTTCAACGCCAAGGCTCAAACGTGTGACTCCCAACTCCTTCAACGTTTTGATTTTGCCTTCTTGAAGGGTGCCGGGTTCGCACTCAAATGTGACCTCTTCGGCCAAATCCCAATTGATGTTTTCTCGAAGTCGATCGACAAGCGAGGTCAACTGTCGGGAGCTCAGAAACGATGGAGTGCCTCCGCCAAAGTAGACAAATCGAAACGGTCGTCCCCCCATTACTGGTTGCTTGCTGACGAGTTCGATCTCTTTGCACAAAGCGGAAACGTAGTTTTCGATTTCTTTGGCGTTTTGATCGGTGAAGACTTTGAAGTAACAAAACTTGCAGCGTTTTCGGCAAAACGGAATATGCAGATACAAACCCAGCGGAACATCGCCTGGCGCGCTGGCCATGGCGGATTCCACTTCGGAAAGCTGCTCTTTTTTCCATTGCGAGAACGGAGGGTAGTTGGAAATGAAGTAACTACCAACTTCTGTTTTTGTCGAGTCAGATGCCATCAAAATTACTGATTTCTACTTGGGTTGACTACCTAGACAATAAACCTTGCCGCGATCTGAAGCAATGATCAATCGTTCGAAGCCTACAGAAGGTGAGGCAGTGAAGCCACCCTCAAACTCCATTTCAAGAACGATTTTCCCTGTCACCAGCTCCAAAGCATAAAGACGACCGTCGCCAGTAGCGACAAAGACTCGATCATCGACGATCACGGGCGAGGTTTCAATTTTGGTCTTGAGCGTGGTCGCCCAGTTTTCTTTTTTGGTGGCAGGGTCAAGTGATCGTACGACCCGGTCGGCAGCCCCGAATATGACATGGCCATCGGTGACGGCCGGGTTGCTGCGAATCGCAGAGACCGCTTCGTCAACGAAATGCCAGCGAATTTCTAATTGTTCCCATCGCACAGCAAAAAAGCCTGCTTGCTCCGTACCAAAGTATACCGTGTCATTCAGAACCGCAGCGGTTCCGCCAGTGGGAGACTCAATGTTCACGCTGCCTATTTCCTCGCCCTTATCCAAGTCGATGACATGAAAGCGACCATCACATCCTGCAACAAAGGCTCGCCCCTCAATAATCGTTGGCGTGCAGCGAATTTGATCTTCTGCCTGGAACTCCCAAATCACTTCGCCAGTGTTCCCCTCGAGACAGTAGAGGTTAGCGTCATGTGAACCAAGAATTACGTTTCCTTTATAGAAATTTGCCGAGGAACTGATGATGGCATTCGTTTGGAAGCTCCAGACTTTTTTCCCTGTATCATTGACGCAGTAGAACAGGCCATCGACATCGCCAATGTAGATTTTGCCTTCGTGAAACGTGGGCGAAGTTGAAAAGCCAATTCCAGATTCCGCCTCGAACTCCCAGCGTTTCTCCCCGGTTTCAAAGTCAAGCGAAAACAATTTGCCGTCAAGGTCGCCAATGTAAACTACTTTCTTGCCATCCATTTCGACGATGGCTGCTGAGCCCTCAAAGGCTCCCTTGGGAACGTCGAATTCCCAGATCACCTCTAGTTGGTCAGGCAGGCTGCTGGTCGCAACGCCCGTGGACTGTGAGTTGCCACGGAACATCGGCCAATCGCCTTTGGTTTTTGATGTTTGCTTCGAGATTGAACTTTTGGCGGCAGTCACAGTCGTCGAGGTCTGTTGTGCAGCGGAGCAGGAGGATAGCAGAGCCAGGCAGGCAACCAGAGCTAAGCATTTATTGATGAGCATTTCAGCCTCGGAGAATGAAGTCAGTCGCATCTTCTGTTTACGCGTTAATTTTAGCTAAGGTTTGAAGATTCGCACATCGAACTACAAGTTTCAAAGAAGATTGGTTAGCGGGCCAGTTATTCTGAGGTGAGTTTGGCGCAAATTTCACCTGTCTAAAGCGTTTCTTCGCCGTGTTTTACCGGTGAAATCACCAAAAGTCCGCTACTTTCATGCGAAACTCGTCCAGGATGTTTTTGAACGTTGTTGGCCGCGCTGGAGCTCGAACAATGTTTGATGGGCAACAAAAAAGGCTTTCGAAAGTGATCGAAAGCCTTTGGACTCTTAGTGTTTTTTGTGAAGATTAGAAATCTGGGCCAAATCCACCGCCTCCACCCATCATCATAGGAACTGCTTCCAAAGCCTGTCTAATTGCTTTTTCAAAACCTTCAGGTCGAGGGATATCGATTCGAACGCTCAAGCCGTCACGAGTGGCTGCGAGAGATTCCAGAAAATCTTTGGTCATTTCTGCCATGTCAGCGTCCGGGATTTGGTCAGCTTGAGGAGCACCAAACATTTTGGCCATTCCCAACAATCCATCCAGTCCACCGCGGAGGGCTTCAGCATCTTCTTCGTTATTGCCTGTTGCTGCAATTGAGATCAAGTTTTCAGAATCAAAGTCGATGCAAATGCTCAAGTCACTGGCATTGTCGATCAGGTCAAGCATGGGAGCCATCATCGGTTCGCCTTCGGCTTTGGCTGTTTCTACTGCTTCAGAAATTAGATCACTTTCAGCAGCAAGATCGGCAACGATACGAATGCCAAAATCGGGAGTCTTCTTGAACGCATCATCAAGACCTTTTGTGAACAAGCGTCGCGTTGCTTGAGTCAGGTACATTTCCGTACCAACTTCGATGGTGTTTTCGTCTTCAATCAGATGAGCGTAGATACCGTCCTGTGGTGAGATGTAGGTTTGACCATTCAATTCGACTTCTTCACCATTCATGGTTTCCAACAGATTTTGAGCACTTTCAATATCTGTCATCTCCATGCGCAAGAAAAACTGAAGGCTTTCTGGTGGCTCAGGTTGGTTGAATTCATCCATCGAGTCCGGCATGTTGGCGGCACCAAAAATGCGCACAACCGTTTCAGGATCAAAGTCTGTCTGGTCGGCAGACATGTCACGCAATTCTTCAAGCTCCGGAGCAAGCTCTTGCATGAATTCTCCATCGAGCATTTTTCCCATGCGGATGTCGAACAGAATTGTGGCGCGGTCTTCGTCAGCAAGGTCAGATTGGGCATTGACTGAGCCAAGAGAGACTAAGCAGGACGCAGCGAAGAGAATCGCTAAGCCCATCGAACGGAGAAAGTGTTTGTTTTTCATGGGGTTCTCGAAATATTGAGTTGAATGGTCTAGGGGATCGCGCCGGACTGAGAAAGCTCAACCTCTTTTCAGAATGTACTGGGAGGAGCTGTCCTGGTTTGCCGGATTCAGGGATTAAAATGGTATGCGAGTCGCTTTGAAAACGCAATGAACGCCAACGTTCTTTGAGATCATGATGGCATTCCATCCCCTCTGGATACCTTTTCTCGCTTTCCTGGGTTTCCTGGGTTTCAGCTTTTTGCTAAGAAAAACGAGGAAGTTGCTCTAAAAGGCGCTTTGGTAGAGCCCCAGTAGCGATGAGGAATCTACGGGACGAGGGTTGAACGTGCCGGTCCATTGCTCAGCAGCCGCGTTTGCCAGCTCAGAGAGCTTTTCTTGCTCAATTCCCATCTGCTTCAGCTCAATCTTTAGCCCAGCAGCAGAAACCAAGGTAGAAACGAAATCAGCAAGGCCCTGAGTTCCGCTTGAGGAGTCTGGCAGTCCATCTAAGCCTTCACTAGCCTGCAGCAATTCGCCGTACCATTGATCGTGTTTCTGGCCGTTGAATCGAATCACGTGGGGAAGCATTGCCCCGACGGCCTGTCCGTGAGCCGTTCCATAAGTTGCCGTCAAGGGATTCGCCAAGGCGTGACTTGCACCCAGCATTGAGTTTTCGATTGCGATGCCGGCGTAGGCTGCTCCCAGTTGCATGGCCGCACGTGCTTCGAGGTCGGTTGGATCATCCAGGACGCGGCGGAAATTGCCCGCAAGTAATTTCCACGACTCACGACTGTACATGAGCGAAACAGGATTTCGCTTCTTGGTCACGTAGGTTTCTAAGGCGTGTGAAATTGCATCGACTCCGGTAAGAGCCGTCACCATGGGAGGCTGAGTCAAAGTTAATTTCGGGTCAAGGATCGCGATTCGGCAGCTTGCCTTTTTGTCACCACAGGCCATCTTGACGTGAGTCTTGGCGTCCGAGATCAGTGCAAACGATTGAAGTTCACTTCCGGTGCCAGACGTTGTCGGTACGGCAATTAGAGGAAGCATCGGATGAAGCGCTTTGCCCACACCCCAGTAGTCCTGCATTTTTCCGCCGTTGGAATAAAGAAAGTTGATTCCTTTCGCGCAGTCCATGCTGCTGCCGCCTCCAAGACCGACGATCATCTCTGGCTCGTATCGCTTGGCAATGGCTAGGCCCGATTCAACATCATCTGTTGACGGATTTTCACGAGCTCCATCAAAAAGAAAAGTCTTCAGGCCAGCTTGAGTGAGAGCATCCAGTCCACGTTGGACATGGCCTGCGGCGATAATCCCGGGATCGGTTACCACAAGTGCACTGCGCGCACCCAGCTCCCCCGCAAGTTCCCCAAGTCGATTGATCGAGTCGGGACCAGCGACTATGCGTGTGCGAAGTTGAAAATCAAATGGAGTCATAAGATTGGAGTTGGACGAGTAAGTGAGTGGAGGAAAGGCAAGTGTTGTTTTGTTTCGTTTTGTCACAGAGTGGGGTAAGTCTAAGTGGACCGTGCACTCGCCAAACGACTTTCGGGCATCTGGTAAGCGCGACTGCGGAACAAAAAGTCAATCAAGTTGCCTTCGTGAGGCTGTAGCCAATTCAGGCGATTCGTTGGAATCGGGCCGATATTCAGCCGATCAATGGAAGTTGCGTCCGTTAATTCGAGGATCCACTCGTTGTCATTGGTGATCGCCGTGCCAACGAGCGTTTGACCTGCGGCCTTGATCATTTGTCCTTGAGGACACTCCACGACGGAGACGAACGGGAACATGTATTCCTTACTGGCAACGGCGCATTCTGGACTGTTGGCGTGAACGACAACGGGTCGAAGATAGGAACATCGATCTCGCTCAACGAGTCGATCTCCGAATTCGGCTGTCATGTCGGTCACACCCGATTCGGTCAAATCCTGATTCTTGATCATTTCCCAAACCGCTTTTCCAACGCCCTGTGTCGTAAATGCGGCAAGTCCACTGTTGGAGTCGTCTGGAGGGAGCGCTTCGATGGGGCCAATTTTTTCTGCGATTGCTTGAGCGATTTCTTTCGTATGTCGCGAAGCCCAGATTCCGCTACAGTTGATGCAACTGCGGCCTCCATTGATATAGACCGACTCAACCATTAGATCGAGATAGTCTTCCCATTGGTCAACGCAGTCGTCGCCCAGAAAGATCTTTGAAAATCCAGGGCCATGAACCTGTACTCCTGGGTTACCTGCATACTGGTCAATGGTTTTTTGGCTTCCGAAGATCATACTGCGACGGCAGCTACTCAAGATTTGGCCGCCCACATCGTGGCCACCTGGGTAGAGTGAAATAGCCTCTGGAGGAATTCCCGCTTTTTCGAATGCGGATGCGACACGATAGGCCGTCCAAGGTTCTGACGATCCCGGTTTGAGGACCAGTCCCATTTGCAATGCCACAACGGGAAGCCAAAGCGTGTGAACTCCAGGCGAATTCGAAGGCAAGACGGCGCCTAGAACCGGTGCCTGCGACTGGTAGCTGACAACCACCCCACGGTCTTCGACTCCGTATCCACGAGAAAGAATGTCCAGCTGAAGTCCTCGAGTAAGTGCTGCGAGGATCTCCTGCATGTTCCGCATCACAAAGCAGTTTTTCTGCATATTCGAGCGACACATGTGCTCCGGCAATCCGGTCGATGCCGATTGATGGTGCACGAACTCGTCCGGAGTTTGAGTTCCATTGCCAAGCGGCAACGTATCGTTCTCGAAAAAATCCGCGGCTTCTGCAAGCTTGGCAATCAACTCGTCACAGCTAAACTGCCGCAGAATCTGACGAGCATTTTTTGCCTTTCGCATATCGCGAGCGACAAGTCCACCGTTAGCCTGGCTGATATTGGCGATGGTTTCACCTGTATCGAAGTGGACGATCTCAGATTTTTCAAGTGATTCGTACGGTTTTCCCCAACGAATAACTGGAATGTCTAACACGTGTTTTTCTCCGATTTGTTCTGGCTTTTAACGAAGTCGTGATCGACCTCATTGTTTCGAGAGCGTTTTCGTATTGATATTAATGTTGGCGGACTTTTTTCGTTTCACTCGTGAAAACACGGCGAGGAGACGCTACTGGCAAGTGCAACTCGCACTAGTAGACGCCCACGGTCGTTGAGGCGGCAAACTCGTGATAGGGTCGAACTCCACTGACTCCGTCCCATGGGTACGTATCGAATGGTGCTTCTCGTTCGCCTTCGTCGCGTTCCATGAATCCTGGTACGAAAAACTCATGAGTCAATGTAGTGAGCTTCACCCTCCCCGTCTCGCCGTAACCAACAACTTGGTTGTGATCGTCGAAGCGGACGACTTCGGTGACCGCACGAGGTTGAGGAGCGTAGTAGGAAATTTTGTAATCATCTGCAGCAGTTACCGGCTTGCTGCACGCCAATCCCATCAGCGTGTTTCCATAGGTCGGCGTCATGTAGATTCCGCTCTCTTCAACGGGTCCACCAAACAACTCTTCAACGGCAAAGCGAGTCCACTGCGGAGTAAATTCCGTACCACCAGAAAAGATCCCTGTGATTCCCGTTTCTTGAAAACTTCCTCCCTTGTCTTCGATGCCCAGGCAGAGTGACTCCAGCAGTTTGGGAGTTGCAAACATGCATTTGATATTATGGTTGGCACTGAGAAGAGTGAGAGCCTGGTCAATGCAATGCTTTTTGTATTCTTCGAGATGCTCCATCCAACCTTTCTTGATCAGTTTGACAACCCAACGTGGGTCGAGATCAATGCAAAAGCAAATACCGCCTCGAACCTGGCAAAGGTGTTCCACGGCGAGTCTCAATCGACGAGGACCGCTCGGACCAAGCATCAACCAGTTCGCGCCTTTGGGGAAATACTCATCCGGCAGGGTTTCGCTGAACAACTCATAGTCGATACGGAAATCGTCGACCACCATACGGCTTTTGGGAATGCCGGTTGTGCCGCCCGTTTCGAAAACATAGGTAGGTTGACCATCCAGAGCTTTCGGACGCCATTTGTCGATCGGGCCACCGCGTAGCCAGTCGTCTTCGAACAAGGGGAACTTTTTGAGATCGTCGTAGCACTTGATTTCCGTCAACGGATCAAAATTAAGCTCGCGCTTTTTCTCCAGCCAAAAAGGGCTTCCCGTGGATTCATGAAAATGTCGCTGAACGACTTCGCAGGTGTGTGCATCAAGGGCATCCTTGGCAGCCTGGATTTTGGAATCTAACTCGGACATTGTTGGTATTGGTAAATGGTGACTTGGATTCAACCCGTAATCAGAATCTCAAACCCTTTTCAGGTCAATGATCAGTACACGAATGGTGAGAACGGTTACCTGTCGCTGGAAGTAACGGCATGGCGCAAAATGGGCACCTGGGAACGATGGAGGCTGGAGCGAGAAACGGTAGGCAATGTGTGCTACCCCAGACTAAAAGTCTGGGGCTAATGGAACTAGCCGCTCCGCGGCATCCCGATGTGAGGATCACGTTTTCCAGAGGTTGATGGAAACCCGACGCGTGAGCGAGGACGAAGCCCCCGAGAAATCGCCAGCATGAGAAAGGATCGCCGCACCTGACGGATGCCGTCGTTCCACGACTCCCACGACGTAGGTAATGTGCCACCCCAGACTAAAAGTTTGGGGCTAATGGAACTAGCCGCTCTGCGGCATCCCACGTGAGGATCCCGTTTTCCAGAGGTTGATGGAAACCCGACGCGTGAGCGAGGACGAAGCCCCGAGAAATCGCCAGCATGAGATAGGATCGCCGCACCAGACGGATGCCGTCGTTCTACGACTCCCACGACGTAGGCAATGTGCGCTACCCCAGACTAAAAAGTCTGGGGCTAACGGAACTAGCCGCTCTGCGGCATCCCACGTGAGCTTACGGGCTTGTTGATTAATTTCAGTTTCGTTGGTTTGAGTTTGGTTTCCCCCCATTCCCCCGCTCGGTCGAAACAGACCGGTGGCGGGGGCAGCGACGACTCAAATTAAAAGGGTGAAAGGGACGGGGAAACTTCGCATGCTGGTGGCGGAGGACCGGCATGGTTGCGAGACAGTCCGATCAACCGATGGACGTTGAAAGCGGCCACGCACCAATTCCATTCCTGGCTTACACGCTCGAGGGTTCGAGTCAGGAACTGTCGCATCCCAAACTGTGACTTAATCACGGCGAACGGACGCTCGGTCGGATGTTGACGTTTCCGGTAGATCTCTTTCGCTTCCTCCGTCGCCATCTTCTGAGCATGAGCAACCCGCGAAAGTTCGTGCTCTTCATGGGTCACCTGACGGCCAGTGCCCGCCTTGCGTATGCAAAGTGCCGCCAGCGGGCAGCCAGAACAAACTTCGCTGTCGATCTTGTAACGGAAACGCATGCGACTTTCGCCAGAAGAACGCTTATCACGCGATTTGCCTTTGAACTCCAGTGCTTGGCCATTGGGGCACCAGTAACAATCGTTCTCCGAATCGAAAACGAAAGCGTCTTTGGAAAGTTGTGTTCGCTTAACGCCTGCCACCGTCACGTTGACGACGGGCAGCCTGCCTCGGTCTGATGGGGCGACCGGCTCCTTGAGATTCTCGCGAACTGCTGGGTTTTTTGTGGGATCTGTCGTTTTGGTCGGTGCGTAAAGTTCGACGCCTGCTTCGTTGCACTTGGCGATGTTTTCCCCCGTGGCCATCAAGCCATCGGCCAACGCCTTGCCGGGCGCCGACTCCAGCCCAAAGTTTTCTTGAACCCTTGCGATCGAGCCCATCAGCTGACCGTCTTCGTTGATTTCGTTGAGCACGCTCGCGTCGACGATCACCCCGCTGTCGATATCGACCGTTGAGATCGGACTGTAGTTGGGAGAGTGACCGCCGTCTTTATTGGGCATGATCCGTGATTCCGGATCGGTCATCGGGATTCGGGCGGGAACCGTTTTGCCCGCCGATTCGAGCTTTTCCACTTCGGCCAAAGCGGCGTTGACTTTGGCAAGTTTCCGCTCCAGCTGAGCCGAATCGACTTCCAGCTGATGGTGCGAAGCTCCGCCAAACTGCTCGGATTCGTGTTGATCAGCCGCTTGGGCCTGAGCGTCAAATTGTTGGTAGGCTGCAGTGAGTTCTTTTTTAAGTTCACGCAGACGCTCCGGAGTCCGACTGGCTTGGCGCGAGTTGTTGGAACGCATGCGGGTCGCGTCGAAGCCGAGGCTGTCCAGGCGTACCCAGCCCAGTTCTTGTCCAAGCAATGCCATCTGGATGAACAGTCCGCTCAGGGCTTCTTGGTTCCCGATCCGGAATTTGCAAATCGTTGTGTGGTCGATCGAACGACTTTCGACGAGCCAGCGGAAATCCAAGCGAATCGTTAACGCTTCCTCCAGCATCCGACTGCTGATGATCCGGCAAAACAAGCCGTAGAGGATGACGCTGGCCACGATTCGCGGGTGAAGCGGAGGACGACCCCTGACAAGGGCATACTTCGTTTCCCAACTTGACCAGTCGACACCTCGAAGAATCCGGTCCAACACGCGAACGTCATGGTTGGCCGGAATTGATTCGTCCAGACGCTCCGGAAACAAAACTAATTGATCGCGACTCTCTTTGACCTTGGCCCAATCCATGTTTGACTCCTTTCCAAACATCATCCGGGTTCTCATAAATTTTTAACACCCCAGGCAAGTACTTAATCAACAAGCCCTTACGCGTGGGGTTTCCATTACGCTTGGCGCATAATCGCGTAAACGAAGTACAGCCCGGACAGAAAAACGAGCATTTGTTTCGGCGGGAACCTCAACCTTCCATTTAGAAACCTCTTAATTGGTTTTGGGATCGACTTTGGGCTTCAGCTCGTCATGAAGATAGTTGGCTCGCTCAATGTTTCGTTGTGACGAATTGAGGGATGTTTGCCGAATCTTCTGCAGGTGTGCAGGTTGGGTGTGAATAAAGAGCTTGTTGACCGTCGGGATCTCCAGGTCACCGATCAAACCCAGGTTAATTCCCATGCGGACTCGCGAAAGCAGGTGCATGGTTTCTTCGCTGGAAATTTGCTGGGCGTTTTGTAGTGTCCCATAGGCACGGCTGACTTGATCAAACAAATCGTGTTGATTTTCGTTGATCAAATAGTCACGAGCTTTACGTTCGTAATCGATGATGACGGGTACGACGTCACTTACTTGTTTGACTAGTTCCGCTTCGCTCTTGCCCAGCGTAATTTGATTGCTGACCTGATAAAAATCGCCCATGGCCTGAGAGCCTTCGCCGTAAAGGCCCCGCACGACTAGATTGATTCGCTGTAAACTGCGAAAGACTTTCTCAATTTGGTCACTAATGACAAGTGCTGGAAGATGGACCAGGACGCTGACTCGCATTCCTGTGCCGACGTTGGTGGGACATGCCGTCAGGTAACCGAGTTCCTGATGAAAGGCGTAACCCATATGGCTTTCAATGTGATTGTCGACTGCATCGACGTGGCTCCACGCGTCTTCGAGATCAAATCCGCTTTTCATGACTTGGATTCGAAGATGATCTTCTTCGTTGACCATCAAGCTGACACGTTCGGCGTCATCAATGGCGACGGCTCGAGCGCCATCGCCATCGGCGTGCTCTCGGCTGATCAGCTGTCGCTCGACCAGAAATTGGCGGTCCAATGTTTCCAGGTCCGCGACGTTGATGAATGTAAGATCGCTGAGATTTGAGTCTTTGCACAGTCGCTCACGAACTGTTGATTCAATGTTTGCGCGATCGATGTCAGTGCAACGGCGAATAAAAGGGTAGTTAGATAAGTTGCGCGCAAGTCGAATTCGACTACTCATGACGATGTCGGATTCAGGCCCACTTCCCCGCAACCATTCGCCGCAACCGACGGCAAGTTCATCAAGCATCTTGAGAATCCTTTTCGATCGTTTTGATCCCGTCTCGTAACTGAGATGCTTTTTCATAATCTTCCTGTTCAATCGCTTCTTTCATTTCGCGTCTCATTCGAATCAAATCAATTTGAATCGACATGTCAGTTGGCGCATTTTCAGGTCGCTTGCCAATATGCTGAGTGTCACCATGGACGTTGACCAACAGCGGCTGAAGTTCCGCAGCAAAGAAATCGTAGTCGTGGGGGCAGCCCAATCGGCCGGCTTGGCGGAATTCGTAAAACGAAATGCCACACACCGGGCATTGCTTGGCATCAAGCTCCTTAAGATCTTCGGCCGTTTGTTCCAGTTTCAGTTGCCCGCTCAAAACTCCCGATATCGTCGGAGTTGACTCGTCGGATTCAATATCCAATTCATCTTCGTTGAGGTATTTTTTCGCGCAATCGGGACACAGGTGCAGCGCCATCAAGTCATCGCCGGTTAGATCCGTGATGTGGAAGGTGGCGTGCTTTTCACATTTTTGACATTTCATTGTATGGAGCAGCGTCAGCTGTTTTTTGATTGGCGGCGAAAGCAACTCAGCGGTTTTCGATGTGACCACCGGCAAGATTGGGCTTGCCGGTGTTTGGGGAAAGCCAAATCGCTATGAGTTAACATAGGGGATCTTACGCGGTTGCCCCAGAGTGATTCAAGAGCGAATCAAACCCGTGTTTTATTTATGCCACAAAAACCCCCGGGTTTGGAGCCATTTGCTGGGAAGTGAAAGTGCGAAGTTGTTGACCAATCTCTACGACAGCAAGTCAGAACTGACGGGGGCGCAATGGGCGTCTGGTCGAGAATTCATGGCCAGTCGCGAATTGATTGCAACAGATTCGTTCGTTCGTCCCAGTTGAGACGGATTTTTCACAACGTCGCGGGTTGCAAATCCAGGCGATGGGCACTGAGAAACGTGCACCATCTCAAGACTGCTGTCAGGCTCCATTTCGTTTCAGAGAGCGACTGGAAGAAGGTGCAGCCCGTCTATTCATCCGGAATTCTGCCAATTAAACTATTCGTAAAACACCCAGGCAATTGAAAGTCATGAAAGTCTTACTGGACCAGCAACAACTTGAACAAGGCGTCGAGAAACTTGCGGCCCAACTCAACGAAAAGTACCTCGATCGCCCGCTTACGGTGATAGGAATTATGACCGGTAGTATCGTGCTGTTGGCGGACGTGATTCGCAAGCTGGAAATGCCGCTACGCGTGGGAGTGGTTCAAACCAGTAGCTATTCCGGAACGGAGCGCGGGCAGCTGACGATCAATTCGGAAATGATGCTTGATATTACCGATCGGGATGTCCTATTGATCGATGATATTTTTGATACGGGGCACACGATGGAGAAAGTGACTGATCTGATGAGTCGGTTTGGCCCGGCTTCGATCGCGTCTGCCGTGTTGTTGCAAAAGTCAGATCGCCAAGAGGTCAAATTGCGTCCTGATTACGTGGCCTTTGAAATTCCTGATGAGTTTGTCGTTGGATATGGATTGGACTTCAATGACGAGTATCGCAACTTGCCATATCTTGCCGTGCTGGAGGCAACGGATATTCGGGAACCCGACGTTCAAAAAATTGAGTCATGAATCGAACGCGAATCGCATTGGTAACTTCTCGATTTTGGCCCATCTCAGGTATTTCGCAGATTGTGGCAGGTGAGCTGGCTGTTGGACTGGTCCAACAGGGATGTGAAGTGGAGATCATTACGTCGCGATGGGAACACAATTGGACAAAGCTATTCAACTATCGTGGGGTCCCCGTCAATCGTTTGCCGATATCTTCGAGCGGACCCTGGGGGAACTTTCGTACACAGCGCGCCCTGACAAGACAATTGAATCGCAATTGGGACGCCGCCGTGATCTGCGGCGTTGATGATCATTTTGAACCCGCGGTCCGAGTGTTGGCAAAGACAGATACTCGGATCGTCTTGAGATTGGATGATTCGATTGCTCCGATGGAGTTATGGGCTCAGAAAATAAATCGAAAGATGATTGCCGCATTGGAAAGCGTCGCTAGCATTGTTTGCACAAATCCGAATCTTCGTGATCGCTTGCTTGCGATTGGAGTGGATCGAAACAAAATCCACATCATCGCCGATGGAGTTCCGCCGAATGACCACGAGGGCAAAATCGGTTCAGAAAGGAGCCAGTTTCGGGTGGCTCTTTCGGATGCGCACCCTGTTCTTGCCATCGAACCCAATGAACCTTTGGTTGTAACGGGGATCCCTCTCAATGGTGACGCGGGAGTTCATGATTTGATTCAAAGTTGGGCTCTTGTTGCACGTCGCCATCCACGCTCTAGATTGTGGGTGATCGGCGATGGGCCTCAAGGTCGGGCGGTTTGGGATCAAATCACGGAGGCAAATTTGGTTTATTCGATTATCATGCCCGGCTTTTTTGATTGTGTTGATGATCTGTTCATGGCGGCAGATGTTTATGTTAATCCTGCTCGCGACGTTACTGGCCACGCCTGTTTGACCCGTGCAATGGCTTGTGGCGTGTGTCCCGTTTCGACGGATGACGTTAATGGGCTCATTGAAAATGACGTGAATGGTGTTCTGGTGTCCCGTCAGGATTCTGCTCAATTGTCAAAAGTGATTTTGAGTTTGATGGAAGATCGGGAACGGCTTGAAAGCCTGAGCCAGGCGGCGAAGGATACGGTGAGTCGCGATTTGCCATTCAAAAAGACAATCGCTCAGTACCAGAAACTGCTGCACCCTGTTTCCGATAAATCTTCGTGCGAGCCGACATCGTGAAAAAGCGTGTTTTGCTGATCGTCGAATCCATGAGTCCGCTAGGCCCCGCTCATCAACTGAGATTGCTCGCGCGAAATCTAATCAAGGTTGATTTTGAAGTTCATGTTGCCGTTTTGAATGACAAGCAACCCAATCATTTTTCTCTTCCCAGTGATTGTCACGTTCATCATTTGGAGATTCAAAAGCGGGATTGGTTGGCATGGCAAAAACTACGGAAATTGGCACAGGCCATTCAGCCATCGATTTGTCACGATTGGTCTGTCGGGACATTGGTCCGCGCTGCGATTGCCGATTGTTTTCCCCAGATCTCCTCTCAGTACAAGTGTCAGGCGAATCATTGGAGGCATGAGTTACACCAATGGTGGGTTAGTCGCAAGGCTCTCGGGCCAATTCACTATGTTGCTTCGCATCCAATTGTGGCTGATAGTTTGGCTGATCGTGGTGTGCAGGAGGGGAATATCACGGTGATTCCACCTGCGGTTGACCCTGAGTTGAGTTTTTCGCGAGATTGTTCAAGACAGTTTATTTTGGATGAGTACCAACTTGCTGACGATTCAGTAATTGTAGGAACCTATGCACCGTTGGTCCCGGCAATGCGAATCAAGGATTTGATCTGGGCGATCGATTTGATCAATTGTATTCGTGACGACGTGCAATTGTTAGTGATGGGAACCGGTTCGCAACTGAACCGTTTGCATCGCTTTTTGCGTTGCACAGCGGCAACGACGCACGTGCACTTTATCGGTTGCCCAATTGCTTCGTCAAAAATCCTTGCAGGACTTGATGTTTACTGGAACTCTCATTTGCAATGGCCTTCACCACCTGCACTGCTGAACGCGATGCAGTTTGGTGTTCCGGCAGTCAGTGTACATGGCGCTGAAACCGATGGGATTGTGGTGCATCAAACGACGGGGTTCAGTGTAAATGTTGGTGCAAGAGATGAGTTTGCCCGATGGACAAAGTATTTAATTGAACAAAAGCAGGGCGCGAGGCAAATTGCGAGCCAGGGCCAGCAGCATGTTCGACAAGAGTATTCAGCCGGGGCGCTGGTTGATGCTTATCTCAAACTCTATGAAGCGGTCGCGTCGTAAAACGCATCGGGGATCAATTTCGATTCAGCAGTGTTGTGGAGATTCGTGCGGGTTCGGCGTCTGATACCGCCTCAAGCTGTTGAAAACAGGTTACACTCATTGATGTTGCACATGGCTAAATGTCAAATGTGTGGAACAACTTGGACCGTGTCGATCGCGCTCGTGTTTCTGAAATCGAAAAAAGGCAACTTGAATGTTTATAGCTTGGCAATCAATTACACTTTGGAAACGTGTGCTGGTCGGGTTATTTATTGGATTGGCGATAGGACTATCGGTGCGATATACGGCACCAGCCTCACGCGAAGTTGCCAAGGTTAGTATTGTGGTTCAAGATTCTTCGGCTGCTGATGAGAAAGTCTCGGAAGACTTGAAAACGACGGTCGGCAAAGCTTTGACGTTTAATGTCGTTAAAGGTGGGTGGTTGTCCAATAATGGCACGCTTCCCGAATCTCCATCGGCCCTCCATGGTGAGGTGCTTATTGGTAAGGACAATGAGGTTACCTACACGCCCAACGCCGGCTTCAAGGGTGTTGATGAGATCACGCTGGTTGCAAATGAACCCTATGGCAACGCAATCAAAATTGGGGAAACTTGGTTCAAGCCCTTTGGCGATTTGTTTGTTAACTTGATCAAAATGTTGATTATCCCGCTGATTGCTACGACTCTGGTCGCAGGCGTGACAGCGATGGGAGATCCCAAGAAGCTTGGGTCTTTGGGATTCAAGACCATTGTGCTTTATCTTGCCACGACGTTTTTTGCCGTAAGCCTGGGGTTGGCTGTGGGTACCGTTCTCAAGCCTGGAGCGGGAATTGATTTTCAAACAGCCGGTGCAGGGGCTGTGAAAGCCGTCGAAGGAAAAATCACTTCGGCCAAGGAATCTGGCACCATGGTCGATCGCTTATTGGAGATTGTGCCATCGAATCCAGTTCAGTCGCTGGCGGAGGGAGACGTACTGCCTACCATTTTCTTTGCCATCATGATTGGGATTGGAATTCTTCTAGCTGGAAAAGCTGGAGAACCAGTCAAGCACTTTTTTGAATCGGCGGCGGAAGTCGTGATGAAAGTCACGGTGCTGATTATGGAGTTGGCGCCTTATGGGGTTTTGGCATTGATGGCCTGGGTCATGTCGACCCGTGGGATCGAAGTTCTTTCGAATCTTTTGTGGTTATCACTAGCTCTTTACCTGGCTTGTTTTCTGCAGATCATATTGGTTTATGGCGGGCTGATTATTCGCGGGATTTTACGTTTGCCGATGGTACAGTTTTTCAAAGGCGTTGCCGATGCGCAAGGAGTTGCATTTTCGACTGCGTCCTCCAGCGCGACGCTACCCATGACGATTTCTTGCGCCGAAACGAACCTAGGCGTGGATAAGTCCGTAGCGGGTTCTGTTTTGCCTTTGGGCGCTACCATCAACATGGATGGGACGGCGATCTATCTTGGGTTGATTGCCCTTTTCGCTGCCCAGGCACTTGGGATCGAAGTTACCGCGACTCAGTATGCGATGGTTGCGTTGACGGCTACGTTGGTTTCGATTGGAGCCGCTGGAATCCCTTCGGCTGGATTGCTGTTGGCAGCAACTGTTCTGAACGTGATTGATGTCAGTGCGAACGATGCTGTTCTGATTATCGCCTTTATTTTTCCCTTTGATCGCTTGCTCGACATGATGAGAACAGTCACCAACGTTACAGGGGATATTGCCGTTGCCTGCACCGTTGCGAAATGGGAAGGCGAGTTGGACGAAAAAGTGTTCCGGACCGAGGCCAGCCTGTAGCCAGCTTGGATTCGAAGTCGGGATGGTTTAGCGAGTAGACTTTCAGGGCTTTCAGGACTTCCAGTCTGGGTAATATCCCAAACCCCAATGCCCCTCACGGAGCACTGGGTGCCATGGCCTCGTTTGCGTGGCCATGTCTTTGCCTCGTCCACGGAATTGGTGGGTAGATCGAATCGATGCAGACCCTTTTAGCACGGTTTTTCAGGCTTTTCGCGTGTTTTTGTCGTTGTCTAAATCCGTACTCAGAATTGCGTCCCAGTTTTACACACTTTCTTACCCAAAATGTTCCCGAAGCCCCTCCGCCGTCGCCTCGCGTCAGCCCTTCGCTCAGCGTTTTGAGGGCTGATCCGAGGTAAAGGCGAGTAGGGGCGGAACCCCTCTGAAGAGCTGAGACGAGGTCTGAATTTGAATTCCGCCAGAAGTGCCCCACTCATTCCGTGGGAGAGCCTGTTCTTTTGAGATTGGCTAAGCTTCGAAATCAACTCAATCGATTCTCGTTAAGGCATGCCCACGCGTTGCGAGGAGCATGGCACCAAGAATTCATTCTGCGCGATTTGCGCATGAGCCCTTAGTTCTGCACCAACGTCCGCTTTGAATCTGGTCGCCGTGGAGCGGCTGCGATCTTTCATTCATGCATGAATAGAATACATGCTCCGTGGAAACCCGACGCGTCAGCGAGGACGAACCCAATTCGTCCTCGCTGACGCGTCGGGTTTCCAAATCGAGCAGGATGTAGATGTCCTGGTGCGGTTGCTACTGTGTCGGGCGAGACCGTCGGCGCTGCGTTTTGCTTTCATCAAAATCCGCCAAACCCTTTGTTTTTGGGCGTTTTGGCTGGGGTGACAAAAAAGAAATTTTGTTTGTGGATTCGATCACTGGCAGGCAGTTGGGGGAATAGGCATTTGTCCTTTTTCAAACTTCGCATAGGAGAACGGTTATGAAACGCTGGTTGGTCTTACTTTTTGGTCTTTCTAGCTACTTGATGTTCCTCGGAATATTTTTGTACTCCATTGTGTTTATCGGCAACTTTTGGATTTCCCATTCGCTAGACGGTTTGCCTCGGATGGAGTTCTGGCCTGCCTTGGCGATCGATCTAGGCTTGTTGGCTGCGTTTGCCATTCAGCACAGTGGAATGGCACGGCAGGGCTTCAAAAAATGGTTGACCCGTTACGTTCCTGAGGCGACTGAACGAAGTACTTATGTGTTGCTCTCTAACTTGGCAATGGTCTTATTGTTTGTGTTTTGGCAACCCTTGGGCGGCAGGGTGTGGTCGGTAGAGAATTCGTTTTTGGTCGGTGCCATTTACGGGCTCTATTTCCTTGGCTGGCTATTGCTGTTTGTCTCAACATGCGCGATTTGCCACTTCGATTTGTTTGGATTGCGACAGGTCTGGCTTTATTTTAGAGAGAGGCCCTATGTTCCGAATGAATTTCGTATCCCCATGCTTTATAGTGTGGTTAGGCATCCTCTCTACGTTGCGTGGTTGGTGATTTTTTGGGCGGCTCCCGTCATGTCACTTTCGCATTTGGTTTTCGCGATCGGGACCACGGCATATATTATCGTTGCAATACAACTGGAAGAACGAGATCTAGTGGGAGCCTTTGGTCAAAAGTACGTCAACTACCAAAAATCAGTTCCCATGATTGTTCCAACTTGGCCGGGTGACAAATTGCGAGATACTGCGAACAGCGACGTTTTCCAGGGATCTCAATCGGGAGAGTAATGCGATGAATAAATCAGGCATCATCCAACCTGGACTGCTAGAAAAAGCAAAGGCCGGAAATCCTCAAGCACTAGGAGAGTTGTTGCAGTCCTGTCGTGAACCCTTACTGCGAATTATTAAGTTTCGTATGGATCCACGTTTGCGAAGCCGACTGGATCCGGATGATGTCGTGCAGGAATCGTTTATTGAAGCGGCGCAGCGATTTGACGACTTTGTTGCCAATCAGGAGATGCCGTTTTTTTTGTGGCTGAGGTTTATTACGGTACAGAAAATGTTTCAGCTGCACCGTCGACATCTGGGTGTCAAAGCTCGTGATGCAGGTCGAGAAGTTTCCATATTTTCCAAGCCTCAGCCACAAGCGACTTCACAAATGCTCGCCGCACATTTGCTAGGCAAGCATACTAGTCCTAGTGTTGCGGCAGTCAGAGCCGAGCAGTCGCGACGAGTGGAATCGGCATTGAATTCCATGACTGAGATTGATCGAGAAGTTCTCGCACTTCGAAGGTTTGAACGTCTGAGTAATGAACAGGTCGCCAAGCTCCTGGATCTTTCCAAGACAGCCGCAAGCAATCGTTATGTGCGGGCTCTTGAGCGGCTTCAGAAAGAGTTGAAAGGGGTCGGAGGGGACAGCCTTTCCTAGAAGATGTATTGATGATTGTCTTGTTTTTCAAGTGCTGGCGGTTTGGATCCTCTTATGAGTTCAAGTGAAAAAGAAATCACAATTGACCAAATCGTCGAGTTGTTTTCTGCCCGCCTGGAACAAGGTCAGAGACCCTCGATCGAGGAGTACATGCTCAAGTACCCTCAACACGCCAAACAAATTGAAGCGGTACTGCCTGCGCTGGTCGCGCTGGAGAATGTTGATTCACAACCCAACCATCGAAAGCTGGTCGTCGATGATTCGATTCCGGAAGTGTTCGGCGACTACCGAATCATCCAGGAAATTGGACGAGGTGGAATGGGAATCGTTTTGGAAGCTGAGCACGCGATCATGCGAAGGCGTGTGGCTCTCAAGGTGTTGCCCAAGAGCCTTGCTGAACGCCCCAATTACTTGAATCGCTTTCTCACAGAGGCCCGCTCCGCAGGACAACTTCATCACACCAACATTGTTCCAGTGTTTGAAGTGGGTGAGGCCGCTGGCCTGAATTTTTACGCGATGCAGTTTATCCATGGTGAAAACCTGGATCGAGTGATTCAGGACGTCAAAGCGCTTCGGGACGAGCGCCTTGCTGGAGGCATTACTGAAAATAATGCGGTTAGGGATGGAGGTCTAAGTCACATACTTGCTCGCGAGTTGTTGTCCGCCAATATCTCATCTGAGGTACCGCAAAACGCTTCATCTCAAAATGACGAACTCGTGAATGCGTCTCCGAAGGCTGACGGATTGGATTGCCCGAACGAAAAACAGGGTACTTTAGCCGCTCAATCGGAGCGAGCGCCGACGACGGTTTTTGCACCGACATCTTCTTCGGTCTCGCGAACCAGAATCGCCTATCATCATCGTGTTGCAGCGGTGGGCGTGCAGGTGGCAGAAGCTTTGGACTATGCCCATCATCACGGAGTGCTACATCGCGATGTTAAACCGGCCAACTTGATTTTGGATACGGATGGGAATGTTTGGATCACCGATTTTGGACTGGCCAAGTTTGATGCTCATGATTTGACGCAAACAGGTGATATCGTAGGGACCTTGCGATACATGGCCCCAGAGCGATTTGCGGGTGAGGCAGATCCTCGCAGCGACATCTATAGTCTAGGGCTTTCGCTCTATGAACTTTGCACGCTTCGATGTGCATTCGATGCCAATCGTGGCACGATGGTTCAAGAGGTCGCTGATCGCAGTACTGTTGTCTGGCCGCGGACAATTGATGATACGATCCCTGCGGATTTGGAAACAATTATTCTCAAGTCAATTGAGCCGCAACCAGAACGCCGTTACCAGTCAGCGGCTGCACTTGCAGAAGACCTCCAGTTGTTTCTGGCGGATCGCCCCATCAAAGCGCGTCGGGCGTCCTGGTTGGAAAAATGCTGGAGAATTTGCCGCAGGAATCCAGTCGCGTCAACTTTGACCGCGTGTATCGCTTGCATGTTGGTGATGATTGCCGCTGGTTCGTTGCATTACGCTCAGAACGAGATCAAGGAGCGGAAAGAGTCGCAGAAAAGTCTATACTTCTCCAAATTGGACCAAGCCAGAATGCGCCGGCTGAGTCAGCGACCTGGGCAGCGGTTTGAGACGATCCAGGCAATCAAGGATGCTGCCGACTTGCTGCCAAAGCTGGATTTTGATTCTGAACAAAAACGCGAAGCCCTATTTAATCTGCGAAGTGAATTTGTTGCCGCGTTGTCCTTGACCGATTTGGAACAAGTTTGGAGCTACAAGACACAGGCAAACTGGGGCACACCAAGTGAAGTCGTTTTTGATTCATCAGGTGAACGGTACGCGATTGGGAACGTTGATGGCCGAATACAAGTGCGTAACTCAGATGACCACCAGGTGATTGTCGAGTTGCCCTCGCCTCGGACGTCCGAGAACTGTTGGGCAATGAAATTTAGCCCAGATAGTCGATTCTTGGTTGCGTCTTATCACCCACCGAATGCGGGGCGAGCGCGGATGTTGATGGCGGTTTGGGAATTGGCTCAGGGTGATGAGCCAATTTTTGAATCAACCGCAACCTATGACTACTGTTTTTCGGACGACAGTTGCCTCTTGGCCGTTGCCTATGCCAAAAAGTGTGACGTCGTGGAACTGGCGTCGAAGGAAACGGTTAACACAATGGTGCCGACCTTTGTCGAAGAAGCGGCTCCGCGAAGGATCATGTTTAATCACGATGCCTCCACACTTGCGGTTAGCAAAATGTCGGCAGGAGTTGTTGAGTTTTGGAGCGTTGAGCCTGATCCCCAGTTGATTCGCACGATTGAGACAACTCAAAATGTTTACTCGATGGACTGGGACTCGGAAAGAGAATTGTTCGTCACCGGCGGCACCCGCGGTAATTTGTACTTCTGGCGTGGTTCATTGGACGGTGAGCCTGAAGAGTTGGAGTTGCACCAAAATACGATTTTTCGAGTCGACATTCACCCTAAACGGGAACTGGTTGTTACTTCTGCCTGGGATGCAACTTCTCGATTGACTGATCTGCTGGCCAAAAAAGAAGTGTTGAGAATGGAAGACGTGATCGTGTTGGATAGCGGATTTTCAGCAAATGCCAGAATTGGCTTCATCCAGGGAGCCAATATCGGTGTGTGGGAAATTGCCAAACCGGTGATCGATGTTTACTCAGGTGCCAAGGGGGGAAGCCGACTGGCGGCGTTTCACCCAAGGTATCCGCATGTTTTGGCCATGACCGCTGACGACTCTGTTGAGTTTTGGGACACAAATGAGAAACGTATCTTGTTTGCTCTCAGTGAAATCGTCGTGAAGGAAATCGCGTTTTCGAAGAATGGCGAAAAGCTCTTTCTTAGTACGAGTGAAGGGCTAAAACGCTTCGACGTTGAGGTCGAATTTGAGAGTGACCCAACAAGCATCGTGGTTGGAAATCCAGTTACATGGATCGATGAAGAGACCGAGCGATTTGATATCACAAGCGATGGTAAGACGATGGTCGTGGGGGTAGGAACGCATGTGCGTGCTATTGATTTAGAAACGGGAACTTTGGGCGCGAAATTTGTTGGTCACCATGGTCTGTCTCAAGTGTCTGTTACTGCGGATGATCGCTATTTGTTAACAGGAACCTGGCATGGTCACGGTATCAAAATATGGGATATGAAATCGGGAGAAATGCTCGAATTTGCTGACGCGGAAACGGAAAGCAGTGTCGCCGTACCGCATCCATTCGAAGCCGACGTGTTTTATGCTGGGCGGGATGATGTTCGAAAGTTTCGATTTGATGGGAGTCAGGCCGTGCCTTTTGCGGAGGTGAAACGGCGACCCTACAAGGGAGTACTCCAGTTTTCTAAGGACAAGGTTCTTTTGGCTTCGGCATCCAGTTTCCATTTTTCGCTCATCGATTCGAAGGACGAAGAACCCTTTGTCGATGCGGTTGCGAGGGGGCAGAGCCGAATCGTCAAAATTGTCTTTTCCAATGATTCCAACAAGTTGGCGCTGGTCTGTTTTGACAGCTTGCAGATCGTCGATTTGGAGAAGATCAAGGATGAGTTGGCGAAGCTCGGTTTGCCAGAGGATTTAAATTAGCGTCGTTGGACATTGGTACGCCCCGCCCGACTGCTCATCCGGAATGTGATACGACCTGGCACGCTCGGGCGGCAAAGAACATTCACATGCGTTGTCGGCTTGGTTCGTCCGGCGAGGTTATGGAAGTTTCTTTAAAACAGAAAGTCCCTGTGGCTGATCCTCTGATGAGGAAATCAGTTCGGTAAGTTTTTCCACGGAGGCGGCGAGAACCTGATTGGACTCGTCGGTAAGGCCCGTATTGATGCCGACCAATTTACCGTCCTTGGTAAAGAGTGCTGCCCCTTTTGCCGTGTCCGTGAAGCCATTGTGCATGATGTAACTGTCGGACGTGTCGAGCTGCAGGTCGTCAAATTGGCTTTGGAAATCGAAATCCAACTCGTCATAGGTCATGCGTCCGTCAAGTTGAGTTTCTTTGGGCCACGCCCAGTTTTGGGTTCCCGGGCACGCGCATTGGATTACATTTTCACTGGCTACCAGCGATGTCGATTGTCCGAACGTGACATCGGGGGCGACAGGCACAAAATCTCGGTTGATGGAGAGCAGGACCAGGTCCGAATCCGGATCCGTTTTAATGACACCGCGCACCAAGTCGGTTGGAGTAAGTTTCACCCCATTGATGTCTTTGAGGTTCTTGGTGGCAATTTGAATCTCAATTTCCTGAGCGTTGGCGACAGCACTTAAACTGGTTGCGACCCAGCCTCGGCTATCGACAATCGTTCCCGATACGTAATGGCTTTCCGTGCCTGTGCTGACACGGAGGCGGACGAAATACCAGAACTGTCCATCCCAGAAGTCTTGAATTTCGGTTTGGGTAATAAATCGGTAGTTGGGAGGCTTAGGTGGTTTGTCTGGCGGTGCATTGGTGGGTGGGAGTTCAATTTCATCTGAGGTTCCGTCAATTCGAAACACCTGCTTGCCGTCCCCTTTTTCGACGAGGTTATCTTGAGCCGTTGTTGAGTCTTTCGATTTGTCAGACGTGTTTTCCGAATCAGCGTCTTCGTCGACCATCCCTAAATCATCGGATTCGACCTTTGGTTTTCGAAACGGATCTGTGATGACGACAACGGCGATCAGTGCACCAGCACTAGCCAGTGTGGCAAGTCCCAACAGAATGGGAACGAATGGGCTTCGCCGGCGCTTCAGCATTGCCCTCGCTTTGGTGGCTGGTGAGACGACAAAGTCATCTTGTCCCTTGGGAGCTGGTGGCAACGTTGACGATGGAAAAGGTGTCGCTGCAACAGGCAATGCCGGTGGCAATTCAATCTCTTTGTCTTTGATTTGGCTGGGTTTGACGGTTTTTGGGGCCTTGTTCCTTTTGATTCGATTGGCCTGTATGTCAAAGGGATTCTTGCACAAATTGCAGTTGAGCAATGTGCTTTTGATTTGGTCCGCCGCGATTTCGATACGATTTTCGCAGATTGGACATTCTGCCAGAATTTTCATTAGTTGTTCAACGCTCCCAAGATTTTCCTTGCCCCTGCCCAGTTCTATCATAGCAAGACGCTTCGTTTCATCAATTTTTCTTGATAGGTAAATGGATGTAGCAGAAAAGTAGGTGAGTCTTTCTTGTGTGGTTCAGAACAACTTGGAGCCCAGCACCTGCGAAAACGTGGCTTAGGCTTTTTGCGTTTTCACAGGTTTTCGGCGATTGGGATAGCAAGCCTGGCATAATTCACACTTGGTTCCGTCGCAACCTCGTGCTGAGCAATGTTCACGCCCATAGAAGATGATTTGAAGATGTAGATTGTTCCAGCTTTCTTCCGGGAACAATTTTTTTAAATCCATCTCGGTATGCTTGACGTTTTTCCCAGACGTCAGGCCCCATCGCTGAGCCAACCGGTGGATATGCGTGTCGACGGGAAAGGCTGGAACACCAAACGCTTGTGCCATTACAACGCTGGCTGTTTTGTGGCCAACTCCAGGAAGTGCTTCCAATGCTTCGAATGATTGGGGGACTTGGCCCTTGTGTTGTTCGACAATGATTTTTGATAGGCCTGCAATTGCTTGTGATTTGCGAGGAGAAAGGCCGCAAGGTTTGATGATTTCGCGGATTTGTTCCACGGGCACCTTCATCATTTTTTGCGGCGTCTTGGCCTTCTTGAAAAGTGCTGGCGTGATTTGATTGACTCGTTTGTCAGTGCATTGGGCACTTAACAGGACAGCAACTAGCAGGGTAAAAGAGTTGGAATGATTCAGGGGGATGGGTGGAGCTGGGTACAACTCCGTCAATCGCTTTTGAACAAGCGATGCGCGCTCAGCTTTTTTCATGGATCAGACCTGCGTCGAAACGCTGAACGGCACCGCGAATCAAATATGAATGACAATTCAAAGTTCTATTTGTCAGTTTCGGATTCTGGCGTTTCTCCTTCAGGATCGCCTTCTCCTTCAGGATCGCCTTCTCCTTCAGGATCGCCTTCGTCTTCAGGTTTAGGTGCTTCATCGTTACTGGCGGGCACCTTATTGGGGAGATACTCGTGGCCACGATCGCGAGCGACTTTCGCTGAAAGAACTTTGTCGGGAATTGCACCTGGAATAGGATCATCGGCGCCGGTAATCGGATTCGTGGTTGCGGTGTGAGTCAGAGAATCAACGACATCCATACCAGAGATGATGCGACCGAAAACCGTGTGCATTCCGTCCAGGTTGTTGGTTCTTTTCAAGGTCAGAAAAAATTGAGAACCACCTGTGTTGACTGGTGTTTGCTTGGCCATCGAAAGAGAGCCGGTGAAGTGTCCACGGGATTCCGGTGAACTGCATTCGCAATAGATTTTGTATCCGGGTCCGCCTGAACCGTCGTTTTTGGGATCACCTGACTGAGCGATGAAGCCACCGATTACCCTGTGAAACTCGAGTCCGTCAAAAAATCCACTGCTGGCGAGATTGATAAAGTTGCCTACCGTGTCGGGAGCTTCGTTCTCAAAGAGTTCAACGGTAATCTCCCCCTTGTCAGTGGTTAGAACCACTCTCGGGTTGTTGTCGGATTTGGCCTCTATTTGTCGAATTAAAAGTTCTTCGAAAATTTCTTTGTCTTCAATGTTGAGTCGTTCCGACGCTGCAGCGGTTTCGAAGTAGATTGGGTTGATGCCCATGGAGATGAGTTTATCCCCAAGTTCCAAAACTCGTTTGTCTTCTCCATTGCCAGCATCCTGGATGGCAATACCCATCATGGTTTTGGCAGCCAGCAAATCGGTGTTGTCTGATTCGTAAGCGGCAAAGCACATGTCCCTCAGGTCATCGACGATGAAATTGGCTTCATCCAGAAGTTCGACATAACTCTTACGCAATTCAGCCTGAGCGTCGTGGTCTTGTTCCAGTCGAAATTTACCTTTGACCTCAGTCAACTTCGACTTGATATCGGTCCAATCGTCGACTCGTTGTTCCAGCTGGGGTTTTTGTGGTTCCTGCGGTTCAGCATCCTGTGCGAATACCGCGGGTGAGAAAAGAAACGTGAACATCAAACAACAAGAAAATGCTCGACCAAAGTTCATAATCGACTCCAAAGTGACTTTAGATCTTTATCGTGATCTATCGAATGCAGGAAATGTTACAGGAAAGGATCTTAAGACGACTTGTCCATGCCAGCCATTGGACCGATTTGTCCCGAGTTGATCAAGCTCCGTTGAAGGCGAACGCCGTAATTGGACGGGGGAAAAATGTTAGTTTTCGTCCAATTTGTTGGGGAGGTACGCAGTGCCAGAGCGGCGATTCAAAACTTCGATGGTTTTGATTTTGGGTTTGCCAATACCTCGCTGTATTGAAGAGTTCGTGACCTGAATGATTTTGTCAAGCACATCCATTCCTTCCGTGATGCGTCCGATCACGGCAAAGTTGTTATCAAGATGAGGCAACGGGCGTTGGGCAATAATGAACTGGCTGTGACATGATTTTTTTTTGGAGTCGGTTATCATGCTCAACGAGCCTGCAAAGTGGTGGCGTGCATTTTCGTTTTCTGCCTCGCCCGCGACGTTGTAGTCGGGAATGCTACTGCCATCGTTCTGGGGGCACCCAGATCTGACCAGCTGTCCGCGTTTGACTTGGAAAAAATCAAGTCCGTTATAAAAATTACTGTCGATCAGGCTTACGAAGTTGAGTACTGCTTCAGACGCCTCGTCCTCGAAAAGTACCAAAGTGATGTCCCCTTGAGTAGTTTCCATTCGGATTGTGGGGAGGTCCTTTTCTTCGGCTCGGCACGTTTTCTCACGAGTCCATTTTTGTTCCGCGTCACTCACACTGTCGATAAAGGGTTGGGGGATGTTCACACCATTTTTAATCGCATCGTTGATTTTGTTGTTCGCGTTTTCGAAATTGAGTGAAGCAAGTGAGGCGTTGATTTCCAGTTGAAATAGTTTGCTTTCGGGTACTCCTCGTTGTCTGAGGATCTCACAGATCTCGATCGTTTTGGCGGGATCAAATGGAATGCTATGTCTGCTGCCTCCATAGCTGAATTTTGCGTACTCTAGCACTTCGTAGATTGGTGCAAGTTCGAAGTCCTCGATGTCCCGTGCAACTGCCAATGCGGCTTCGAACATTTCAACTTTGACTTGGTCCTGTTTGAACTGAAGTGCTTTGACTTCTTGGAGTTGCTTCGTGCGAGTTTCCTGAAGACCTAGATTCAGGTTGGTGTACAGTTCATTGATCTCGTTTTCGATCTTCCGGTACTCATCTTTCGTTTGTTTGAAGTACTCAAGCGGGTCACTTGTCTCCTGTTCTTGTTGTTCAGGGGGAGCGGGAGAGTTTTCCAATACTTGACAAAATGACCAAGGAGCCAGAATGAGGAGTAGGAATGTAGAACAGAGTCGGATGAGTAGCGATTTGCGATGAGCCATTGGGTTACCTGTATTTCCGGGTAGAAGCGAGCAACTACTTGCCGCTCGATTTTTCGAAAGGGTATTCGTGGTCGCGTTTTCGAATGACCTCCGCGCTGATGATGTAGTCGAGCACGACGTTGGGAAGTTTTTCCTCCTCATTTTCGTCTGTCGTGAAATGGCTGATGGACAAACTTTCGAATACATCTTTTCCAGAAATGATTCTGCCAAAAACCGTGTGTTCTCCGTCGAGATGCGGAAGGGCACGCTCACAAATGAAGAATTGAATGTAACCAGAATTTGCCTCCTCGGTTTTTGCCATGCTTAACGAGCCGCGGAAATGCGACCTCGCATCTTCTCGACCGCATTCGTCTTTGATGGTATAGATCACGGGGGCAAATCCACCGTCTTTGTAAAACTGTCCTGTAAGCGCCAGGATGTCTTTGATGATACGATTGAACAACATGCCGTTGTATTTTTCTTGTTCGACCAACGCGAGGAAATTGCCTACCGCTGTCGGGGCTTCGTTTTCAAAAAGCTCAACGATGATTTCGCCCTTGTTGGTTACCAATCGGACTCGGGGAAGGTCGTCCGCCTCGGCTTCCGCTGTTCGAAACTCCAGCTCGCGTTGGAAGCTGGTTTTGAGATCGTCAATTTTTGAGAATAGGCTCGTGTCGACTCGGTCTAGCCCTCGCTGCATCGCCACTCCCAGTGACTCAGCCATCTGTTCGGCTTCTTCAAAGTGGTTGAGTCGGATAGCGGCTTTGGCAGTGATCATCAGCGATTCTTTATCGTTTGGCATCTTTTTCAGGATCATGTGTCCAATGTCATATGCCCGCAAAGGGCTGCCATCAAAAAGGAGCTTACTTTGAATTCTGTGGATGAATGCCAGGAGATCCCTGGGAGGATTATCGAGTTGATCAAAAAGGGTCGTGGCAGATTGGGCCAAGTCATCAAGTTGTTGCCGACCGATCACGCGAAGTTGCACCCATTTTTTGCGAAGTTTTCTGGCTTCGTCTTCGTTAGACGCTGCGACATACTCGAAATGGATCTTTCGAATTTGTTTGATGGTCTCTCGCCATGTTTCCACCTTAGTGTCGAAGTCCGCCTGTAACTGGGCGGTGTCTTGGCCGAGAACTGGCGTCTGATGGATCAGGAAAACCAAACAGAATGACAAAAGCATGGGACCAAGAGAGATTGCTGGTTTCACTTCAAAGCCTGATGGGAAAGTGGTTGGAATTGGGCTGGATCGCCTAGCATAGAATACAAATAAATTGAAAAAAATAGCAGGCGATTCGGCGCTAAATCGACCGCAGACATTACTATAACATCTTCACCCTGATTCATTGAACCGTTTTGGCGGGACTCAAGTCAGAATCGAACGGTGCAACACGGGTGGTTCCCGGTTATCTCTACTGTCTTTCATTTGTTTTAGTTCGTATTTGAAACCCCAAATGGCAAAATTTCGGCACGGAAAGAATCTTAAAAACTGGAATTCCAACACTCCAGAGGCCAAACCCGGAAAACTTCGAATCGTAGGCGGTCGGTTCCGGGGTCGCCAAATCGAGTACCTTGGTGATCCAAGAACACGCCCGATGAAGGACAGTGTTCGCGAAGCTCTATTCAATCTGGTAGGAGGTTGGGTCCCCGGAAAGGCCGTGATTGACCTCTTTTCGGGAACAGGGGCCGTCGGACTGGAAGCGATCAGTCGGGGTGCCTCGCAGGCTATCTTGATAGAGAGACATTTTCCTACTGCTAAAATCATTCAGCGGAATGTCGATTCGCTCGAGGAGAACTTGCCAGTGCAGGTTGAGGCGAGCGATACCTTTTTTTGGGCCCGTCAGTTTCTTCGCAAAGATGCACAGCGTCCTGTAGAGCCTTGGGTCGTTTTCTGTTGTGCTCCTTATCAACTGTATCTCGATGAGGCAGATCAGATGATGCAGATGATCGGTGGATTACAGCAGGTGGCACCGAAACATAGTTTGATTGTGGTCGAGTCCGATTCGCGTTTTCTGCCTACCACCCTTCCCCAGCCTGATCGTTGGAAAGTTCGTCGATATGCGCCAGCACTCATCTCTGTCTGCAAGCTTGGTTTTGACGACGTCGATCCAACGTTGGTTTCCCACGATTAAATTGGCTAATCGTTAAACTTTCTCGTCCGCAAAATCGTCAAAGTTTTGCTTATCTGTAGATCCGAAAATTGTGGAGCAACGGAATTTGATTCTCAGAGTGGTTTCGGGAATCAACATTTATTCGACTTTGCCAAACTCCGATGAACTGTAGGTAGACGTCTATTTGCAGTTCGACCGTTGCTTTAGTTGACGGTTTAGAGGAAGTTGATTTATGCACTTCAAATCCGGTTGGCCGCTCGTATTTGCAGCGGCGATCATGTGTCTGGTTGTCTTGGTTCTTGTTTGTTCAAAAGATCTGGGGACTTCTGATGTGGTTTCGCCTCCAGTCAATGGACCAAGCTCGTCGAGTTTGGTGTCATTCGCCGCATCACTCAACGCAGATGAGTATCGGGCGACTTCATTTGTTGAAAGCCAGAGAGGGAATCTGCAGATTCCCGCTTCATCGGTAACAACGGATCCCGTCGTTGCCGTTTCCTTTGAGTCTCCCTATCAGGCGGAATTTCAAGAATTGGCTCTTGATCTTGAGCCGGTGGAAGCAGATGTCGATCCTTTGTCCGAACTTTCGATTGAGAATCAATCCATTTCGGACGATGAATCAGAGCCAATTTTGATTCTCAACAACCATGAATCAGGAGTCGCTACCAATCCGTTTCAAACCTGTAGCACCTATCAATCCGAAGATGTCTTTACCACCCGAATGGATGAATCGCAGGGGCAGTTTTTGTCACCTGATGATCGACGCCAGGAAGTGATGTTCGACGATGAAGAAGTTGAGCACGCCTCGCCAGCATCTCCGCTGCGTCTTGCTTCAGGGTCTACTCGCCTACCTTACATTAAACGCAATTCCGAAGTGATGCCGCGTTTCCGCATGGCGTCGCAGCCGATTCGTGAAATTCTTATTCCCGAGTGGGAACCCAGAGCAGCATGGCCTAAGCCAACGGCAATCGTCGAAAAGTTGGAACGTCTGGAGAAATTTCCCGAAGTTGCGAAGTGGGCTCAGGAGACGAAGCAACTCATCAAGTTTCTTCATTGGACCGAGTCGATCGGTGATGTGCAGGCAGTGTCCGTCTTTGAACAATTGACTTACCAGCTGGAAAAACTCAATCAGATCGCTGTTTCGGTCTCAACCACTCCAACCACTCAGCCGGAGTACGTGCAGGGGCCGTTGGCGACTGAGTTAAGAACATTCCACTATGCGATCGCACGTCGCCTGATGATCTGGGGGTACGCTCACGAACTTGCCAAACAAGATTTGGTTCGATTTTCAGACATGAGCGATGAGCAGGTTCGTCAGGTCATTTTTGCGTCTCAGTCTCGTTTGAACGTTGCGGGTGTGGGAAGCAACTGGTCAGAGTATCTGCTACTGGCCGATCTCCAAGCCGCGTTCAATTCTTTGCAGCCCAAAATCGATGATCAACGCCGTGCAGCCCGCGCAACTTTGTCAAGAATTTATTCTCCTGTGCTTTCCCAGGTCCAAAAGGAATTCCTCGATCAGAGAGTTGATGAGAATTTGATCAGTCTTCTACGCGAGAAAGCATGTACTTCGGTTGAACTGCCCGAGTTGATGCGAATGTTGGAAAGGCATGAGTACGATTCCAATGGCTATACCAGCCACAAGATGAATGATTTCTACCAGAGCCTGCTTTGGTCAAACGATTTGGCGTCTCAAAATCTGGCGGGGCAGCTTGATGGTCATTACCGCAACGCAAATTTTCGAGTCTCAGTTTCCGAAAAACTAATCAACCGCTTGCTTCCTCAAACTCCAGAGATTGAGCAGCCCATCAATGAAAATGTTATGGGTGCTCAAGTTCAAGGCAACAGCCGCATTCAAAATCGGCTGCTGATTCGATTGATTCCAGACAACAGAAAAGTCAACTTGTGGTTGGAGGCCAACGGGCGGGTGCGATCGCTTACGCAGGCAAGGCAAAGTGGATTTCGCATTGATAACGTCGGGAATAGCCGCTTTCAGGTCTTTAAACAAATTGCCTTTAATCGCTCCGGTGTTGAGACCGGTGCACCTTACGCGGTGTCTGATACGCGTTCTCAAGTCGTCGGAATGCAATCGAATCTCGATCCGATCCCCGTCGTGGGGTGGGTTGCACGTCGTATCGCTCAGAACAAGATTCGGGAATCGAGCCCGATGACGGATCAGTATACCCGTCAAAAATTGGAGTCAGGCGCAAAGGAACAGATTGATTCTGAAGTTCAAACTCAACTGTCTCAAGTTAGTGACTACTTGTTCGTCAACATGCTTCAGCCCCTGATTGCGCTTGAGCTGGAACCCACTCCCATCGAGATGAGGACAACTGACGAGCGGATTGTACTGCGGTACCGCTTGGCCGGTCGTGACCAGATGGCGGCACATACCGCTCGGCCAAGAGCCCTTGCCAATAGTTTGATGAGTGTGCAATTGCATGAGTCCGTGTGTAATAATCTGTTGGATCGAATTGAGATCAGCGGAAGATCCTTTACTGCCCAAGAGTTGAACGATCACTTGATGACGGTCTTCCGCAGCCCGCAAGCTACAGGTTCAAAAGAAATGGACCATGAAGCCAATTTCGAGTTCGCTCCCTACGATCCAATGCGAGTGGAGTTCAAGAATTCTCAGGTTGAGATCTCGCTGAATTTGAAGAAGTTTCGTGTTGGCAAGGGCAAGACCTGGAAGAATCTGAGCGTGCGAGTTCTGTTCAATCCTCGAATCGAAGGCTCCAAACTTGTGTTGGTAAGAGATGAGTCAGGCGTTCGCCTAAAGGGGGCCAACCTCAAACTTCGCGATCAGATGGCCGTGCGTACCGTTTTCACAGCGCTTTTCCGCGATCACTATGAATTCAATGCCATGCCAGAAAAGTTCGGCAAAAAGTTCGGAGAAACACCGTTGGCGATCTCACAACTAGTACTTAACGATGGGTGGCTTGGTCTTTCATTCGACGACGCGCCAAGAACCGCAGTTCAAATGACTTTGCCGCAAAAAAACAACTTTCCGCAGCGATAACCGGTCAAAGTCACTCGCCTATCGAACAGGACGCCATTCAGGAACGTTCGTCGTGCGGTTTCTGCGGGGTTGTCCTTCACGCTGAGTGGCAGGTTGTCTGGCAATCGAATCCAGTACCTTGCCATCCCCATTGGATGCTGGAGGAGTGATCTGGATATCCAGGGAGGTCTCCAGTTTCTCGCCTGTCGAAGAAGCGTAGCGTACGAATACGACGAGGTCTTTGTGGGTTGGGAGTCGGCGTTGCCAAGGCAAGTCGAGGACAAGACCAGGGCGAATGGGATCGGTGGAGACCAATGATTCAACCTGGAACGCGTCAAACTTCCAAAGACCAATTCGTTGGGCTTCACCTACTTCATTAGGGTCAAGGATGCTTACGATCAGATCAGCAGCGCGATTGATAACACGTCCCTGCAAGTCGAGTGGCTGGATCAAGAGTTGAACTCCATCGTCTTCGCCGTTTCTATCGTAGTCTTTGCCAAATGTATTTTCCGGGTTGATGAAAATCTGTTTGATGAGAGCATTGTAATCGCCTGAGTTTCCCGCAAGTTCGTTTTCTAGAAACCGCTCATCCATGGAGTTCGAATTGCTTGTCGCTGCAGTTTTCTGCCATGTGGGATTCGCGGTTTCCAATCCCAGCTCAATACTCAGATCCGTTGAGTTCTGACGTTCCACTGATTGACGATGTCGCGCTCGTTGAGTCCATTGGGAATCAGGACGAAATCCTGGTTCGGCTGCTGGAATTCGCGGTGAAGCTTTTTGACTCCAGCTCTCGTTCTGCCGCCTTTGATCTTGGGCAAGGTACCGATGTTCCGGTGGAAGGTTGGAACGCATCGAAGTATCGCCGTTTAGGTTGGGGTCCATTTGTGACTGAGTTTCCCCAGGTTGTGCTTCTCCGAAGGGTTGAGTGATCGGGTTGATCGCGGGAATTTTCCCAGCAGGCTGAGGTTCAAGGCTGACTGGTTGTCGGTAGGGAAGTACCGAACCGCCCAAGCCGGATTCCTGATGATAAACTTCTCCTTGGTAATAAATTTCCCCACAGTCGGCGCAACAATCAGGGGTTCCTGTATGGATGATCCCGGCACCAATGATCTGCTCTTCGGGATAGTAGGCGGAGTTAAGCTCGGGTCGATAGTCCGTGACCGGCTCTCCTTTGCATGATGCAAGGTCCGACAACGCGCGTCGGTGTCTTGATTTCAGATCACCGTACAGGTTTTCCAGGTCCAAGATTTCGGTGCGCATTAATGCGAATTCACGCTCTGATTGAGGGCTGATCGTTTTGCAGCCTGCGCACACAATCGATAGTAAAAGGATGATCCATAGTCGCATGGTGATGCGCCCAATCAAAAATTGCGAAACGAAAATCGGTGCAGTTCTTTAGGCGAATCGCTCATTTCAAGGCAAGTTCAATTTGCCGGCCCAGTATTTTTTCATCCCACTGATTTGGCGATCCTGATCATCGATTTTGCGACATTGTGGCCATAATCAAGCTAGCAGACTCCTGTTTTCTCGGGGATTTTCGGGTTTCGAGCCTTGGAGTTCATAATCTCACCAAGCCATTTTCGCAGTCGGGCCGATCAAAAAGATTAGAGATAGAGCGAATTTTCTCCAAGAATTTTCGGTTGGTCGCAAATAGATGAACGTAATCAGGTCGTTGGCTGTACCGACGGTCAACGCATCCGCGATTCCTTGACAAAAGGTAACATGATGGACTTTGATGATTTATTAGACCGCCGTCCGAGCGAAGAACTTGTTCGCAAGAGCATTTTCCGATTTCTGGCAGGCGTGGGCGTTCTTGCCGTAATTGTCGTTTTGTTCACGATGTTCTATCGCGTGGATGCGAGTGATCAGGGGATCGTGCTTCGGTTTGGAAAACACGTTCGCACCGTCGAATCGGGGTTGCAAGTCAAAATGCCTTGGCCGATCGAAAAGGTTTTTACCGTGCCAGTTCATCGAGTTCAGTCAGCCGAGTTTGGTTTTCAAACTGAATCTGCTGGAAGATCCACAACCTACTCCCCAGCCAATTCTCAAACGGATGATGTTGCGGACATGCTTACAGGCGATCTCAATCTCGCTCACGTTGAATGGATTGTGCAGTACAAAATCCGGGACGCCTATGAATCGCTTTTTAACATCGGCGGCGGCGATGACATGTTCTGGGAAACGGTTTCCCACAAGATGACGAGTCGGGATATCAATCCCGCGTTGCCAGATACGATTCGTGACGTTTCAGAAACGGTCATGCGCAAGCTGGTTGGGGACCGAAGTGTCGATTCTGTGTTGACCATGGGACGTGAAGAAATCGCCGGACAAGCAAAGATTGAGATTCAGGCGATGCTGGATGAATACAAAGTTGGCGTGGAAGTGATTACTGTGAAGCTCCAAACGACGGCGCCACCTGAATCGGTCAAAGACGCTTTTCAGGAGGTCAACCGAGCCCGACAAAACAAGGAACGAGTTGTCAATCAAGCGGAGGGCGAGCGAAATCGCCAGATTCCTGCCGCCCGAGGTAAACGCGATCAGCTAATCTCCGAAGCCGAAGGTTACAAGGAGCGAGTGGTATTGGAGACGCTGGGAAGGATTAACGCGTTCAATGCAAAACTCGCCGAATACGCAAAATCTCCAGATGTTACCAGGCGACGACTTTATCTCGAAGCGATGCAGGAAGTACTTACGAACGTCGGCGAAAAAACGATCATCGATGAGTCGGTGAATGGCATGTTGCCAATTTTGAATCTGAATTCACCCCAAAATCCTCTTCGATCTCCATAGCGTTTCTGGTCCGTAAAGCCCTCAAGCAACAGTG
>CBDDAC010000036.1:0-13652 GCA_965224765.1 Mariniblastus sp. | reverse complement strand
GGATGCCTTGGTCTTAGGCAATTGTTTAATTGATCGTCACGTGGCAAATTTTCCGCCTGAATACAAGAAACGTATTGTTGACCAAAATTGATTCTAAAGTCGAATTCCAAGAGGGATTTGCTTTCCGTAATGATTGAAAGGCTTTATCAGCAGATAGAAGAGACATTCCAATTCAAAGCCAGAGAGACAACAACTATTAGCCAACGATTTGACAACGCTTGGTCATTAATTTCCAAGACGACATTTTTTTAGTGATTTCCGCAGGCCAGTAAGGATAGAATTTTATGATCTTGGAACTCCATAGATGTGGATACAACATGCATTAGCCCAGTACTGGTGGACACCGGCGGAAAATTGATGATCGGTTTAGCGCAAAACCAGAATCCGAACTACCTTAAAACCTAAAACTCTAGCCCATTTCGAATTTTTCAGATCCAAAGAAAACAGTTTAGTCCTAAATAATTGTCGTTTCCAACTCGATACGGCTTAAATTCTCTCCGTTTAATATCTTTTACACCGGTCTATAAAAAATGAATTGGTTTAGGTCGATAGCTTCGCGAATTCGTAGGAAGTGGGAGGTAGATTCCGAAGAAACAGATGGAGACTTTGGTTCAACAGCAAGCACAATTGCGAACATCCTGCTCTTTCCCGTTCGCGTTTTGTTTCTTCCATTAAAGGGGCTGGGCCTTTTTCACAATACTGGGATCGATATTGATCACGGTCAATTAACCTTGCGCGAGCGGATTGCTCAAACAAGTAAATGGTTGTTGTTTCTTCCGTTTCGAATTTTGTTTGCACCCGTCCAGTTCTATCAGTCGCTGCGAAATTCCAATCGTCGTTCCGACATCCTATATATATTGCCGGCATTGACGATGATCGTACTGCTTGCGTTCGTGCTCGTTCAAGTGTTTGTTCGAGGAGACACTATTGAATATCGTTACAAGAAAGGGGCTTATGATGCACTCAACGATAAAGACTTCGTTCTCGCTAAGACGTATTTTCAAAGAATAGTAGCCGGTGGTGATTTAACACAGCAACAGAAGTATCAGTGGGCTATGATTTTGGCCAACACAGGTGAACCGGAGCGAGCCGAAGAGATTATCAATGTGCTTGCCCCTGACGATTCTCCTGGTTTCGGGCCAGTACACAATTTAAAAGCAATCTCAATTGCGAGTAAATTAGGGCAATCCAAAGATCCAAAAATTCTCGCCAAACTACGATTCCATTTGCAATTTTCTGGGGACCTCTCACCTGATACGCAAGAAGCATGGGCAACCTATTATCTAGCAGTAGAAAAAGTAGATGCGGCAATCGCGGCGCTCAATCGATCTGCGGATTTGAATCCGAATCACTATCTGATGATTGCAACGATTTATGAACAAAATGGTCACGATGCAAAATCCAAGATCGCGCTCGAAAAGGCCGAAAAAGCATTTCGGAAAAAATTCAAGCAAGATGAACTTGACCAGAAGATCAGAATTTCAATGGCAAACGTTTTGGCTCGCCTGAAAAAATTTGATGAAGCTGAACAATGCCTAAGACAGGGAGTGCGGATACAGCCAGACGGACTGAGCAGGCGTGCTCTAGCCAGTTTCTATGTAATGCGACATGACCAGGCACTTAAAGGCGATAAAGACACCTCGGAGCAAATGAGGTTTTTGGTGGATGCTATCTCTTTGGATCCAAATTATCCGCCGGTTTACAGTCGCTTGGTGACTATGTCTATGGACGCGAATCGTTCAGCGGAAGAGTCTAACAAAATTCGCAAGACGCTTCAGGATATTATCGCCAGTGACAACCCAACATCGCTTGCTCATTTCGCCTTGAGCAACGTTCTTTGGAAGGAGGGCAACAAAAAGGATGCAACTTTCTATCTGGAACAAGCATACAAAATGGATCCAGGCATGGTTGTCATTTTGAACAATCTCGCTTGGATGCTTGCGCATTCAAAAGAACCAGATTTAAATCGCGCCCTTGAACTTTCCGAAACTGCAGTGAACCAAAACCCAAAGGACGGCCGGTTTCGAGATACACTCGGCACGATTCTTTTCAAAATGGAGCGATATAAAGATGCAGTTTCTGAGTTGCAATTAGCCCTTTCAGAGACATCCGACAAAAAGGCGGTTCATCAAAAACTAGCTGTTAGTTACGAAAAACTAGGGTTGCAGGAAATGGCTAATCGACATGCCCCGCCAGTCTAAATAGCCCTATTGGCAGTACAAGACATCCCCATCGTAGCCAATACATCCGCTATTAACGTTATTCTTTTTAAAAAGAATAATTTACACTTAAAACCATTTTGGCCCTGATTTCAACATTGATCAAGTTCTTAATCGACGAAAACCGACATTTCATTCCTTGCAGGCTTAACAAATATTCAGTTTTTTCATTGACAAGCCTCGCCTCTTGAATTTTAATAAATACTTGCTTAAACCTCCCATTTTCCAACCTTGTTCTATTTGCGGTGATGTTGTGTTTAAAAAACTAAAATGCATAGCGTTCTTGGCAATTGCATTGGCAATTCCTGTATCAGTAAACGCCTCTGTCGTTGTAGATGATTTTTCTGCTGTTGCCACCGTTGGAGGCGATCTCGCGACTGCCTTTGGCTCAGTCTCAATTGCAAACGATGGCGGTGCTGCCATCTCTGGAACCATTGGAACCGGTTATGTAGTGGATGTAACAGGCGTTGGAGTCGGCGGTGCAACAGCCTCGTTGACCTACAATTTTACGAGCGGATTTTCGAGTGTTGTTGCCAGTGAACCAGACGCTTTAGTGAATATATTTGCCCCAGTGTTTGCCAATGATCCGTTCAGCTTGAGTGTTAGCTACGTCGACGGAAACGGTCAAACCTATCTGCATGGCACGAGCGCCACGGTTGGGAATGCTACGCTTGGAACATCAACCGATCCATTGGCATTGTCGACCGGTAGAACGGTTAGCGAGCTGACGGGATTAGACGACATTTCGCAAATTCGGTTTGATTTCATCTACACCGGATCAGCCTTCCCTGTTGGACCCCAGATACTTAACTTCGGTGGTGGAACTGCAGGAGGATTTATAGTGGCAACCCCGGAGCCGACGTCGTTCATGCTGTTTGGGATTTCAGCATTTGGATTGGCATTCCGTCGCCGAAAAAAAGTAGAATTTCATTAATCAAGTTGAATGCCTGCCTTCATCCGTGAAGGCAGGCATTTTTTGTGCGCCGATTCGCTTCGGAAGAATCTGGCTGGCGAAGATTATTGTTAAACGATAGGTTCTAGATGACTGAAGGCCGACAAGCGGCATGCAGGCAATCAAGCCTTCTTCATTCAATAATGCAATTTTCGACTCGAAGACCATGCCTATTCTAAAACGCGAAGGCGACATCTTTCCAAACGACTTTTTGGATGGCGATGCGGTCTTGACCGATACAGATCGTCAATGGTTTTGCATCTACACGATGTCTCGGCGTGAGAAGGACTTGATGCGGAAGTTGGCTTCTTTGAAGGTCGCGCACTACGGTCCTGTCATTCCTAAACGATACCGCTCGCCCAACGGACGATTGCGGACTTCGTTCATTCCGCTTTTTCCAAACTACGTTTTTATGTTTGGTAATGAGGAAGATCGTTATCAGGCGATGACAACCAACTGCATTTCGCGTTGCAATGTTGTCGAAGACCGTGAGCGACTCGTTCACGACCTTCGTCAAATCTTTCATGTCGTCGATGCAGGGGTCGCACTTACTCCCGAGGCACGCTTAGAGGCCGGCAATCGCGTGCGAGTTAAGACTGGTCCCTTTGCGAGGTATGAGGGAACCGTTGTTCGACGCGAAGGCAAGACTCGGTTGCTCTTGTCAATCCAGTTCTTGGAGCAAGGCGTATCAATGGAAATGGATGAAGGATTGCTGGAGCCGATAGTCTAGTGGTTTGTTCCAATTCGATTTTAAGGTTAGCCGTTTAGGCGTTAGCGGGCTGTTGATTTAATGTAGAACGGAATTTATTCCGTTACCGTGCACGCCGTCACCTGTGGATAACGGAATGAATTCCGTTCTACGTTGGTTACTGCAAGACTAAATCAACAGCCCGAGCCACGGTTGGTCGGTAAGAACCGGGGCTATCGCCCAAACGGCTAATGTTCGAAATCCGAATTTCTAGCTGGAACAACGTACTAACAAGTGATTAGTTCACAGGCCTCAGTCTGAAAATGCGGACTGCGTCCTTCATCGAGGACAAGAACGCGATTGAGCGACCTGAGCGAAGACTTTGCTCCAGCCTGACATTTATTTATAATTCCGAGTGAATACTATTGCGCCACAATGGTAGCGAGGAGCCAAGTCTTCCCGCTAGTTCCTCGCTCACGCGTACCTCACGCGTTTTGACGTTGCCCTCTGCCCTCTGTGCCAAATCAAGTCGCTGCGCATAAGCGCGAGCGAGTGATCATTGCAGAGATTTTGATCCACTTGCTTGCGCTGCGAGCATGTATTTGGGACGTTTCGCGTTCTGTAGTCTGACACCTGATCTGGCAGGCTCGATCAAGGCATCGCTGATCAGGAACTGAGTGAAAACTCTGCGTCTTTGCGGCTCTGCGCCCGGCCTAGGAAACGCATAGAGCCGCTGAGTCACAGTGGGGTATATCTTGCTTTTTGGATAATGAGATTGTTGGTTGAATTCGGTGATGCCGCATGCCGTCGCTCCGCGACTCTGGTTGTGTGGGGTTAGTAACCTTGGGTTAAAACCCAAGGCTATCACATACCGTCGCTCCGCGACTCAGGACACGATCGTTGTCGGTGAGCGTTCTGTGAACTACACGTCTTTTGCTTCACGTTCCTTGCGTCTAATTTTGTCGATATCCCATGTGTGATTTGGGTTGGCCTTGAGCCAGATGTCTGGGAGTAGGTAATCTAACTCGTCTGAATTGACCGGCTGATCGGAATTGGCTTGGGTCATCGCTTCGCCTTGGCGATGGTATGGCAAGCGGGTGAAGACGTCCCGTAACCACGCATGCGGCTCGACTCCGTTAGCCTTTGCGCTGCTGACGAGCGAATAATGAATCGCGGCGCGACAACCGCCGTTGGCACTGGCCACGAATAAGTAATTCTTGCGGCCAATCGCTGGAACCTTCACCGCTCGCTCAGCAAGGTTGTTGCTGTACCTTAAATAACCTTTTTCAATGTAACGGCACAAGGCATCCCACTGATTCAACGTGTACGTAAACGCGCTTCGTATCGGGCTCTTGGGTAAAACCCGCTTGTTGTCTTTTTCGGAATCAAGCCACGCCTTGAAGCCCTCGAGCACCGGCTCTGCGTGTTCCTTTCGCGCAGCGGCAACCGCTTCATAATCACGATGTCCCTGCAAGTCGGTTTCAGGGTAGGTTTTGCGAAGCTGCTTTTCGATTTGCGAAAGCCGCGCGATAAACGACAACGCCTTGTTCGCTCTGAGCGCATCGTTGTCCGTCGCTTGGTGCCAGTAACGACGAGCATGAACCCAACAGGCGACTTCCTGAACCTCGTCGCCGGCGTAAATTCTGTCGTAGCCGCTGTAGGCATCCGCTTGAAGGTAACCTCTGAAACCTTTGAGAAATTTCTCTGGCCCATCCCTTTCTCGCGTTCGCGTAAAGTCAAACACGATGTAGGGATGATCGGCATCGCCAAGATAAGGCCAGAACTTGGCGGTGTGCGCCACGCCTTTGCCTTCAAGCAGCTTGATCGACGTGTCATCGGTGTGGATAACGTTTGACTGTAGCAACAGGAACTTCATTCGCATCACCAGCGCCAGCGAAAGCTCAGCCAACTGAGCCTGCCAGCCACACAAGGTGCTGCGGCGAATCGTGTAACCGAAACGCGAAGTGATGTCTTCGGTTCGGTACAGCGGTTGGTGATCGCCGAACTTCGAAAGCACGCTGTAGGCACAAAGTCCCGCCGCGGGCAGGCCTTTTTCAATCGGCTGCGGCGGCTTGTCGACGATTTCAACGCTACCGCTGGTGCCGTGAGTCTGGCAGTTGCGGCACGCGTATTTGACTCGGTCGTGCTGGATGACTTTGAGGACCGCCGGGATCAGTTCAAGTTGTTCGCTGGTTTCGACTCCGATTTCGTGTCGCTCATCGCCGCAGCAAGGGCAAGCTCGTTGTTCTGGCTCAAGCTCGTGCCGGATGATTTCACGGGGAAGATCCGCAGGAAGTTTACCTTTGCGGCCCCGTCGACGTTTGCCTTTGAAAGTCGGCTCGGTTTCAATCAGCGGTTCATTACCGGGGTGTTGCTCAAGCTCGTCGGCGATCGCTTGTAGTTCTTCCAAAGAAAACAGAGTCAGCTGATCCGGGTCGATACGTTCCTGACGTGAGCCTCTGACTTTCTGAAGCAACAGTTTGATGCGGTGTTCCAGCCGGACGATCGCTTGGTGTTTGTCTTCAAGAGCCAGAGTGAACTGCTGAATCTCAGCGGCGTGTTGCTTACGATCTTGCTCGTGTTGCTTACGATCTTGTTCGTGTTGCTTGCGATCTTGTTCGTGTTGCTTGAACCGCTGTTGTCGATCAACGCGTTCTTTCTCAAGCAGCGATTTGAGTCGCTCGTTTTCGTTTTGCAGTTCCGTTGCGTCCATGAATAATAGAACCAGCAAGGCAGCAAAAAGTTTCAACAGATTCAATCTATTTTGCAAAAAATATGCCCCGCCAAGTTTCGTCTTGGCGGAGCAGAAAGATTCGTATTGGAATGTTGGCTGCAAGTTACTCGTCCAGTGAGTATCGTTTGTGCCGTTTGCTTTTAAGGTCAATCCCACGCAACAACATCATCAGGTCATCGTTCTTGATCTCGATGTGCGTCTGGCCTTCTTCGCAGCCTGGCACTTGAAATCTGCCCGACTCTAGTCGCTTGTACCAGAGCGCCAGACCGTCAGTATCCCAATAGAGAATCTTCAAACGATCGCGACGGCGATTGAAGAACAGGAACAGTTGGCCCGAAAGCGGATCCTGCTTAAGCACGTTGGCGACCTGGCCCTGCAAGCCATTGAAGCCCCGGCGCATATCAGTCGCGCCCGTGGCCAGGTAAATCTGTGTTCCATGAGCAACGTTGATCATGATGCTTGCTCGCTGCGAAATTGATGATGCTGATGAAGCTGACCCAGCACTTGGAGCGAACGTTCAATCAGATCCGTAGGCGTGCTCGCCGATACATCGACGGCGTATCCGTCGGGTGTGCGGATGGTCAAAGTGGCGGCAGCATGATCAGCAACGTGAGCGTTCTGTGAACTACACGTGCTACCACATGATTCGTGGATGGGCTCCGTCACCGGTTCTTTCGGCGTATTCTAGGCGGTCACACAGATCGAGAACCTCATCCTCGTCCCTGCCAGTTTGTTGGTCATTGAAGGAACGAGCAAGTTCTCCGATTAACATCTCCAGCTCATAACGACACATTCGAACTGTTCGCACGCCTTGCTGTTTTGGCCAACGCTTCAAAGCGCGCTTCAGTCGATCCATTGGATAGCCGTGCTGCAGAATCAGATCGCGATCAATGTAAGTCAGTTCAATCGACTCCGTGAGACTATTCATGTGAAAACCTTCTCTCTTTCCTTGCAACTTCACTTTCCCAGCCAACCAACAACCACGAACAAGATAGTTTATCCAGACAAGCGATGGCAACCAACTACACGTCCTTTGCTTCGCGTTCTTTTCTTCGGATCTCGTCGATTGTCCACTTATGATTGGGATTTGCCTTGAGCCAGATGTTTGGCAGCAGATAGTCAAGCTCGCTTGAAGTCACTGGCTGGTCAGCGGCGGCTTGCGCGAACGCTTCGCCGTCGCGATGATATGGCAATTGGGTAAACAGATTCTTCAGCCACGCATACGGCTCGACTCCATTGGACTTCGCGCTGCTGACCAGCGAATAATGAAGCGACGCCCGGCAGCCGCCATTGTGGCTTGCCACAAACAAATAATTTTTCCGCCCGATCGCTGGAATTTTCACCGTCCGCTCCGCAAGATTATTCCCGTAAGACAAAAAGCCCTCGGTTGTATAACGACACAACGCATCCCACTGGTTCAACGTGTAAGTGAACGCCGACCGAATCGGGCTCTTGGGCAAGATCCGCTTGTTATCTTGTTCCGCATCGAGCCACGTTTTGAAAGCTTCCAGAATCGGAATCGAATGGGCCTGCCGCGCAGACGCCACTGCCGCGAAGTCACGATGCCCCTGCAGATCTTCTTCCGGACAGGACTTGCGAAGTTGCTTTTCGATTTGCGAAAGCCGCGCGATAAATGACAACGCCTGATTGGCCCTGAGCGCATCGTTATCAAGTGCTTGATGCCAGTAACGGCGAGCGTGAACCCAGCAGGCAACTTCTTTAACCTTGTCGCCGGCGTAAATCGAATCGTAACCGCTGTAAGCATCGGCTTGCAGAAAGCCGTTGAACCCTTCGAGAAACTTCGCCGGCCCGTCGCGTTGGCGAGTCCGCGTAAAGTCAAACACGATATAAGGATGGTCGCAGTCGCCCAGGTACGGCCAGAACTTTGCCGTTTGAGCCGGGCCTCCTTCAAGCAGCTTGATCGAAGTGTCGTCGGTGTGAATGACTTTCGATTGGAGAATCAGAAACTTCATCCGCAACACAAACGCCGACGCCAGATCGGCGAGTTGAGCCTGCCAACCGCACTGAGTGCTGCGGCGAATCGTGTAGCCGTAACGCGACGTGATGTCTTCGGTGCGATAAAGCGGCGTGTGATCGCCGAACTTCGAGAGCACGGTATAAGCACACAATCCCGGCGTGGGCAGGCCTTTTTCGATCGGCTGCGGCGGCTTGTCAGCGATCGACACCTCGCCAGAAACACCTTTGCTCTGGCAGTTGCGGCAAGCGTATTTAACGCGATCGTGCTGGATGACTTTGAGGATCGCCGGAATCAGTTCCAGCTGTTCGCTGGTTTCAACACCGATTTCATGACGCTCGTCGCCGCAGCACGGACAAGCCCGTTCTTGATCGGCAAGTTCGTGCCGAACGATTTCGCGGGGAAGGTCCTCGGGCAGTTTGCCTTTGCGGCCGCGGCGACGTTTGCCCTTGAACGAGGGCTCGGTTTCGAGCAAGACTTCGCTGCCAGGGTGTTCGAGTTCAGCCGCCAACGCTTCGAGGTCTTCCATTGAAAATAGAGTCAGCTGAGCCGGGTCGATGCGTTCTTGCCGCGAGCCACGAACCTTTTGTAGCAGCAGTTTGATCTGATGTTCCAAGCGGGCGATGACTTGTTGTTTGGTTTCGATCGTTTGCGTGAACTGTTTGAGCTCGGCCGTGTGTTGCTGACGATCTTGTCCGTGTTGTTGGAGCGCTTGCTCGTGTTGTTGCTGGAATCTCTTCCGCTCGTTTTGAAGAAGTTGTCGCTCTCCCTCAAAGCCTTGCCGCTGTTGTGCGAGCAGCGACTTAAGCCGTTGGTTTTCTTTTTGCAGTTCCGTTGCGTCCATGTAAATACAAACCAACGAAAAGCAAAAAAGTTTCACGCAGATTCAAACTTAACAAAAACTTTTGCAAAAAAAAATGCTCCACCCGTTTGAGCTTGGCGGAGCATTGTTGAAGTTGAAAGACACGATTGAGTTTGCGATTAACTTTCCAGCGAGTGCCGTTTGCGGCGTTTGCTCGAAAGGTCGATGCCACGAAGCAACATCATCAAGTCATCGCTTTTGATTTCGATGTGCGTTTGATCAGGCTTGGCGCTGGGAATTTGAAAGCTGCCCGATTCCAGCCGCTTGTACCAGATCGCCAAGCCGTCTTGATCCCAATATAGGATCTTTAGTTTGTCACGGCGACGATTGACAAACAGAAACAGATGCCCCGAAAGCGGATCCTGCTGAAGCACGCTTGTGACTTGGCCTTGCAGACCGTTGAACCCGCGCCGCATATCGGTCGCGCCGGCAGCAAGATAAATCCGAGTCCCACTGGCAACGTTCAGCATGACTCGGCCTCCCGTCGAAGTTGCTCGATCGTGGTCAGGGTTTGCACAATCAAGTCAGACGTCGAAGCGTGCGAAATGTTGATCGAGTATCCGTCCGGAGTGACGATCTGCAATACGGCCGATTCAAAACGCGAGCCAACCAAACGACCAGTAGACGAATCAAGCTTGTCTTGGGCACCAACCTCGCCTGGCGTTGACGGCACAACATTAACGGGCAAAAATCCCAAACTCGCTGGCTCGGACAAGGCAACCTCCCGATCAACCGGATTCGAAGGAGTAAGCTTCTTCCGCCATTGATAAAACGAAGCTTGTGACACTTCTTCACGGCGACAGAATTCTCGAACGCTCAGTCCACTATCCGATTGCTCAGAAATCACGAAGCCCCAGAATTCTTCCTTCTCAATTGACGCTCGTCCCATGACATCTTCTCCAAACCAAAGGCAAAAACCTTCAATCTAGACGCCGTGTAAATGTGCAGTTCTACGAACGCTCACCGTTGTCGCGCATCGCCGTTAACACCAATGCCGCATGTAGTTGGCGGTTGTTTGGCAATATGAGGATGGTTGGGGCTGAATATCATGTTTAGTGCTTCATCTAAATTTGTTATTGGTGAGGTGGTGCTGGTTGAGGGGCCACCTCTTGGAGTTGGTCGTAGTGGCCGAGGCCACGAGGCCCAGCACTCACCGAATCGAAGGGACTCGTAACCTCGTCCACTACCCGAAAGTTAAATCTGGATGAAGCACTAGTCGGAAGGCCTTCAAAAACGATAACAATTGTGCTTCTGGCATGACTTGCTGGCCCTTGGATAGTCAATGCTGGAAAATATCGACTTTGATCTGGTTTGAAGGTCCGTTCTTTTCCCTCTTGCACGTCTTTACCTTTGGACTGGCCGTTTGGTCCGATTAAAATCTGGCTTGATTTCGTGGACTACCAAGGATCGGCATGTTGCAAGCAGGAGCTGCTAGTTAAGCTGGGGAAAGAACAGCACCACGATCTGAACAGCCGTTTCCCGCAGCGGGAATGACATTCACATTGCCAGCATGCGCGATTCAATGTATCTCGTGTCACCCAGAGGGACGGAGTGCGCCCTAATTTACTCAACCAATGACGAGCCCAATTGCGACTCAACCACCCATGAGTCTTTAATGACTCATATCCAGCGGAACAAATCCAAATCTCAACTCACTGGTTTCCTCGAAAAGCCGTCGAGTCACAAGGCATCAAAAGTAGATCAGGTTCATCCTGGTTCGACGAGTGCACGATTTCGATATGCATATTTCTTGGCAATCACTACGAACTTGGCTGGCATGCTGGGGGAGACTTGTGGCTGGTTTAGATAAGACGACTAATTGGTTTTTGGCGAATGAAGTATGGTGGAAACCAATTCCTTCTTCAAATTGCCTTCTGGAAAGTCACGGAGACTGTTTCACAAGACAACCATGAAACTACAATTGATAATTCGCCCTCCAAATCAAGCCAGCAAGAGCACGTGACGATCGACACAAACAAATTTGATATTTTGAAAAACCAGCGAGTCTATGTTGCGGGCCATCGTGGGATGGTTGGCAAAGCGCTTGTGCGAACGCTGAATTCAATCGGTGTTTCGGAAGTCATCGTCAAGACTCGGAACGAGTTGGATCTTTGTGACCAGGCAGCTGTGAATTCGTTTTTCGAATCGGAGCGCCCCGATTGCGTCTTATTCGCTGCCGCCAAAGTCGGTGGGATTCACGCCAACAACACTTATCCCGCTGACTTCATCTACGACAATTTGATGATGGCGACCAACTCCATACATGCGGCATACCAAAACAACGTTAGTCGATTTGTATTCTTGGGAAGTACCTGCATCTATCCGCGAATGGCACCACAGCCAATGGCAGAGAGTTCGCTCTTGAGTGGGCCACTAGAAAAGACCAACGAAGCCTACGCATTGGCGAAAATTTGTGGGCTTAAGATGTGCGAGTACTATCGCAAACAGTATGGCGTCTTGTTTCACTCAGCAATGCCGACGAATTTGTACGGGCCTGGTGACAATTACCACCCGGAAAATTCGCATGTCTTGCCGGCACTGATTCGCCGATTTCATGACGCAGCCAAATCTGGACTGCCCGAAGTTGTCATCTGGGGAACGGGAAAGCCGCGAAGGGAATTCCTGCACGTTGACGATCTAGCCGATGGAGTCATCCATTTGTGTACGCTTGTCGATCCGCCCAGCCTCGTCAACATTGGAACTGGATCAGACGTCACAATTTTAGAATTGGCCCAAAAAGTCGCGTCCGTCGTTGGCTACCAAGGCGAAATCAAAGCCAATCCAGACCAGCCTGACGGAACACCTGTCAAACGTACGGACATGACCCTCATGCACTCTACTGGCTGGCTGGCCAAAACCAGTTTGGACGAAGGCTTGAAAATGACCTATCAAAATTTCTTGCAAGAATCCAAACTGGGTGAACTACGACAAGCTTAGTGGTTCGTCACGGTACGGATTTCGGGTAGAGCGGTAGTGGATCTTGTTAAAGATCCTTTGATTTGGATCTTTAACAAGATCCACTACGGCGGAAAACCACATCGTGTCGACTGAACTGTTGCCAGTCCAGCAACTTAAACTTGAATAACAAAATTCAATCTACATTAACTAATCAACTGATTTAGAGACTATTTGAGCATGTCGAAAAAAGCACTAATCACTGGAATCACTGGTCAGGACGGTTCCTACTTGGCCGAGTTGTTATTGGAAAAGGGCTACGAAGTTCACGGAGTCGTGCGTCGTAGCAGCACCTTTAACACGGGATCGAATCGATCACATCTATCGCGATCCGCATGAAACGGGAACCAAGATGTTCCTGCATTACGGTGACTTGACCGACGGACAGAACCTGACGAATCTTGTTTTGGATGTTCAGCCGGATGAAATCTACAACTTGGGTGCCCAGAGCCATGTTCGTGTTTCTTTTGACGCGCCTGCCTACACCGTGCAAGTGGTCGGCATCGGCGCACTCAATGTGCTTGAAGCTGCCCGCCAGTTGAACAAGTCGAAACAAACCAAAGTCTATCAGGCCTCTTCATCCGAGATGTTTGGTGACGTGATCGAAACGCCGCAGACGGAGACGACACCCTTTCAACCGCAAAGCCCATACGCTTGTGCGAAAGTTTATGCGTTTCACCAAACTGTCAACTACCGCCAAGCCTACGATCTGTTCGCAGTAAATGGAATCTTGTTCAACCATGAGTCGCCGCGTCGTGGTGAAACTTTTGTCACTCGCAAGATTACTCGGGCAGCAACACGAATCAAGTTAGGACTTCAAGACAAACTGTTTCTTGGAAACCTCGATGCGAAACGCGACTGGGGGTATGCCAAAGACTACGTCGATGGGATGTGGAGAATGCTTCAGCACGGCGAGCCTGACGATTTTGTGTTGGCCACCGGTGAAACGCAAACGATCCGCCAGTTCCTGGACTTCTCGTTTGGGCATCTCGACCTCGACTGGAACAAGCATGTTGAGATCGACCCGCGATATTTTCGGCCAACGGAAGTCAACTTGTTGCTCGGTGACGCCTCAAAGGCCAAGGATAAACTTGGCTGGACCGCGAAGACCAGCTGCAAAGAACTCGCCGAACTCATGATCGATCACGACATGGAACTCGCTCATCAAGAAGCATCCCAGCAGAACTTGAAGAACGGTTAAGCAAAATGGAATCAAACAATGAATTTCTGGCTAGTGGTTTGTCAGCACAAGACTTAGGAATAGCCG
>CBDDAC010000035.1:0-13652 GCA_965224765.1 Mariniblastus sp. | reverse complement strand
AAGGTCTGAGAGCTCCCCGCAAGGCTCGTAAGCTGATGAACTTCGTTAAAGGATCTCGACTGGCTCGTTCCGTTGAGTTTTCGATCGGAAATGTTGCCGATATCACTTCGAACCAGATCAAAATCTTTGCTCTGTCCCGATTGCTCGAAACGAACAAAACGATCTTCATCGTCATAGCCATCGGGATCGCTGGCCCCTGAACCCTCGGTCGTGAAGCTCCAATTCGACATCACGCCGGTCCAGGTTTCACCCAGCTTGTTGCTGTTTGCATCATAAGTATAAGTCGCGGTGCCAAGATTGGTATTGGCGATAGAAGTGACACGGTTGGCATTGTCGTAAATACGAGTTTCGTCAACGTAGGCACGGTCAACACTGGTCAATCTGCCAAGAGCGTCATAGACTCGATCTTCGATTTCTGTTCCGTCCCAATCGACGGTGTCCAACTCACCTCGGTTGGTGAAGCCATAGTCAACCACACGCCCGGACGGATAAGTGATTTTGTTCAAGCGACCTCGGCTATCGTAGTCGTAATCCACCTCATAGTCTTGGCTGGAATAGTTTGTGGTATCGGTGTCCAGCTGCCCACGATCTGTGTAAGTGTAAGTATGAGTCACACTGTCATCACTACTGGAATTCGTGCGGCGAAGAAACGCGTCGTAGGTGAAGTCATCGGTTCCAGACGGCGTGCTGCTGCTTGGTGCAAAGTAGTCCACTTTGTCTAGGACTCCCGAGAACTCATAACTCAGTTCGCGTTTAGCACCGGAATGAAGAGTTACCGTTTCCATACGGCCCGCTGAATCATAGTCGTAAGTTGTTTCCTGAGGTGTTCCACCACCGATGGCGTGCATGGTCAGCTCAGTACGACGCCCAAGCACATCGTAGTCATGAGAGGTTGTTTTGCTCTCGGCATCAGTAACCGTTGCAAGCTGACTTGTACGGTAGTAAGTGCGGCTGGACTGCTTGTTCAAACGGTCGGTGACAATACTCGGGCGACCCAATGCATCGTATTGGAAGCTGGTTGACTCGCTTTTGCCATCCGCTCGCGAAGCCAACTGTCCAGTCACCGCGTTGTAGGTGCTTGTTGTCGTTGCCGCTGGCGTCGTCATTGAGGTTTGACGCCCGAGCGTATCATAAACGTAAGTCGTGTCATGATTTAGCGCATTGGTCACGGCAAGCGGTTGACCACCCGGATTGAATTCGGTTTGTGTCAGGTTGCTATCCTGGTCCAGAGAACCAATTCCCCAGCCATACCCATCGCTGAGCCTGCTGGCCACATTGCCATCTGCATCGATTTGTTTCGTTTGCTGAGTGTCTCCAACTCCGCTCAGGTTGTAAACCAGGTCATGCTGAGTGCAACTCCAGTCCAGCAACTGATTGGGGGTCGTTGCTGCAGGCCCCGACAATAAGGCCGACATCACTGAACGCCCTGCAGCATCCGAAATGGAGCACTGCATCGTCTTCTCATCAGGACTGATAACAAGGGTTGCACTGCCGTGATGGGTCGCCAAAGATAAATCCGCTCCACCGTTGGCAACGCTTTCTCTCCAGTTTGCTAATCGCTGCGGCAATCGAAACGCTGACGTCCTGAGAGGTGGAAAGTTGAACCACGTTAACGCCCGTGGTTTTTTCAAGACCGGCGCCGTCACCCACCTTTGAATCATAAGCATATTGAGTCGTTACACCCCAGGAGGCCGGTTTTCCGAGCCCCGCCAGTTGCGGTAGGTTTCGGTTGACGGGTTCGTCCAGGGCTTGTGTCCACAGAGTACGGAACTGAACTTTGCCATCGTCCAGATAACGAGTGGTGGTTTCGCTGTTGGTCTTTGCATCGAGTGGATTCAGGAGCGAACCGTGACTGTCATAGTCGGCGACTTGGGCGCTGTGGATAGCTCGGCCGGTTGCATCGCTGCTTTGGATTTGACCATGTCCAATTGCATCGCGAGTCCCGACTGTTTGGCCACAACAAGCGGTATCGTAATACTTTGTTGTTGTACGATTCGGATCGGGAAGTCCGTTAGTTCCTGGGGCAATGACTGATTTGGGGCGTCCACTGCGGTCGTAAGTGAACTCGGTTTTGGCCGAAAGCGTAGATGAGTTCGCGCCATGGATCTGGCTGATTTGATACTGGCCCGATGTATCGTACTGGCTTGCCGTTTCCACTCCTGCGGGATTGGTTGACTTGGTGATATTGCCCCATACATCGTATTCACTTTGACTGAGGTAGTTGGGGAAGTTGATGGAATCTTGCTTTTGGGTCAACGAGCGTCCCAAAGAGTCATGGGTTGTTAGCTGTGTTGTCCCGCGAGCATTAATCAGACTGACGATGTTTCCACTAAGGTCGCGAATGGCATCGGTGATCAACACCGATGGGTTGGCTGCCGTACTTGGTGGGCGGCTGGCATTCATCACTGCAGCATTGTCTGCGTAGGTTGTACTCGCACTGGCGACTTGAACGGTTCGAACTGTGCTACCATCGGCGGCGTAGCCGTAGTTGGTCTTGCGAGAATAATCTGGAGTAAAGGCCCCTGAGCTTACCGTGCCAAACTGGGACTCTTGGCTGAATCGCATATTGGCTTGGTATTCGGTTCGAGTCACTTGGGCCTGTTCGGTTCCCCCGCGATGCCCCGTGAAACGAAGCGTTTCGACTTGCCGCCCTTTGTGGTCGTAGGCGTATTGCGTGGTCTTACCATCGGTGATCATTCTGACGGGGCGAGATTCGCCCGGCTCGTAATCGTAAATCGTTGTCCTGACTTGATCACTGAGCCGCTCAAAGATTGTGGCTGGCGTTCCGTTAATATCGATATTGGTCAAATCAGTGTCGTAGGCCAAAGAACTGCTACGGTTGGAAACTCTTCCAGCAAAATCGCGTGTTGTCGCGCTGACGATATTGCTGCGGTCTTTGCGATAAGTCGCTAGACCATTGGTTGTGTAGGCGACTTCCTCGGACGTGCTGTCAGGATAGGTCGTTTTCACCAGGCGGTTGCGAGAATCGTAGGTGTAACTGGTGGTTTCATTGCCGCTGTCTCGAACCACGGTCATCGAGACCAGGCGCTCACCCTCCCATTGGTACTGGGTTTCTGGCCGAGCCGATTGACCGGGAGCCAATGGCTTGAGCACTTTTTCCAGTTGCTTGTTGGCACTGTAGATATAATCGGTACGGACATTGGCCGCTGGAGGAGTGATGGCGCCGCTGACATAGGCCGTGGTTGCCTCCCATTCCAGTTGACCATGGGCGTTATAACCACGGATCTCTTGAACGGGAGTTGTATTCGGATCGGCGATTTCCGAGCCGGGGCCTGAAACGTCAACCAAGCCCCTCACGACTCGGACAATTTGTCCGTCGTTGTTGCGCTGGGTCAGATTGACGATGCCTTCCCGGTCACAGTAGTAAGTCTCTTGATTGTCGGCATCGTATTGCCACAACTCATAAGAGGTATCGGCGTAGTCGATTCGGCTTACGTTGCCGTCAGAATCGTAGCTGGGCGAGACCGCAGAACGAATCGTGCCGTCTTTGACCTTGCCCGGTCGCCCCAAGAGAACTTGCTCTGTTGTGGGTGGGTTGCCGTTGGCATCAAGATACTGAGGATGATTGGTTTCGTATTGGATGTTGGTGAAACTGTTGTAACCCTGGCTCGTTCCTGTGGCGTAGGAACTGCAAGCGATGACCGAGACTCCTGCATCCCATTCGGTCAGTTGATTGTTTTCCAAAACTCGGTATCGGCCTGGATTGTCGATATCACGAAAGACGATCAGGTTTCGGGTGCCTGCGCCATCGGCCGCGCCAATCAGAGCATTGGAGAATTGATTGACCAGCCCGTTCTTCCAGGTGCGATAGTCCTGTGAAACAAAGAGCTTTTCTTCTCGGGGAACGGCGCCGAAGTGCTCATCCATGTTGATGGTGGCGGCTTGCCAAACGGAGTCCGTTCCATAGGTATAGGTCCCCACGGTGGCTTCGGCTCCCGAAACGTCTCGGAAGACTTGATGCAGATGCCCGTTGCTGTTGTAGGTATAGCGCAGAGATCGATTGACCGTTCCGGCATGTCCCTGAGCTACGATATCGATATCCGAGACGACCCAGCGCCCCGCTTGCTGATTGGAATCGTAGGTAAAGCTGGCGGTGTTGCCTTGCCAATCGCTAATGGTGTCGATCTGCAGGATCTTCTTGGGCGATCCCGTCAGCGCCGGATCGCCTTGGTTGTATTTGTAAGTCAACGTTTGGACTTTGCCGGTGGGGCTGGTGACCTCGGTCAGCCGAGAAACGGGAGCGACGCCAGTTCCCGGATCGATGTCCACCAGTTCCGACTTGTAGGTCCAGCCTTCACGGCTGGTTACTACCGCGTAGACCGTTTGTGTGGCGATGGTGCTTGGATGGGTTACCGGATTGCCGGCTGAGTCTTCCAGTTCAAGCAACTTAAATGCAGCGTCGGATTCCTGAGCGCTGCCATCCACATCAATCAGTGAAACATAGGCCGATTCGGAGGGCTTGTACTCATAGTAGTACACCCGGCGTGAGATTGGATCAAAGAGCGTTGCGATTTGGTCGCCTCCCGCGTCATAGAACTCAATCCGCTGGTCGAAGTTGTAGTAAACGCCGGGAGAGCTGCTTCCAATCGAAGCTTGATTGCTGGGAATGAAGGTATGACTGAGATTAAGCAGATTGTCCGAACCCGAAGTTCCCGGAGCGGAACCGCCGCAACTACTACAACCACTGGATGATTGACTGGCGGCCGAATAGTGGGTTCTCCATCCGTAGGTTTCCAGTTTGGGGTTGGGCGCGCAGATATTCTGGAACCTGGACTCATTTCCACATCCTCCGCCTCCTCCAAAGCTGCCGCGATTACTGCAAGGGCTGACAGGTGGGTGGGGTGTAACCACTGGATCAGGATTCGCGCTGCTCCAAGTCCAAGTGCCAGTGAATGTTCCTCGACTTCTTTCGCCGATTCTGAGTGTCAAAGAACCCTCGCGCTGGAGTGGCGAATAACGCCCGCGCCTGAGTGGTGGCGAATAACCCTGGCGAACCCGTATAGAGCCAGAGAAATGACGTGCTACGCCTTCCGTAAGAATGACATTGGTCCTTGGGCCATGATTGATGGATTTCCAGAAAGATATCGATTGTCCTGGTGTTCGAGGATTTACGTACGTGACATCGCAGCTCCATACAAGGTTATCGCCAACGATAGAACTGGCCTGGGTTACCGTAAAGTCACCGCCTCTCCGCACCACCCAGGAACCTCTCTTCTCCCATCTCCCTCTTCCTCCCGTACCACCCATACCATTCGTGCCTTCCAATACCCTCCGTACACCACTCCGGGTGGTGTAACTGAAAGCAACAGAGGGTTCGGTGGTCAATTGAGCCGAAACTGTCGCTGGAAAAAGGGTCAGCAACAACAAAACCGCTGCCTGAAGTGGCCGGCGAAACGGGCAAGACCCGAACCGGGTAGCTTGAGTGTTCATCGCATTGATCCTGAACAGGATATTAAGTTGTGATTAGAAAAGCAGAAAAGTCAAAGCCTGTCGTTGTCAAACAACGAGACTTAAAGTTGTGAGTTTGTTGGATCCGAATGGACTGGCGAAACTTGCAGAACAGCAACTCGCCATTGAAAAGTTACTCCTGTTTCTAGCAAAGCAAAACATCAATGCAAACTTTTTCCAGGAACAAACTCTGAATACTTTTTGTTGACTAACTGACTCGTTCGCCGTGACAAGAATTGAAACTTTATTGGTCATTGAACTTTCAAATCGATAAACTTCAAATCACTCCACATTCATTTCGATGATTTGTCGCAAACATCGATTGTGCAACGAGTTGTGCGCAATGAAGTCAAAAAGAAACGGAAGTGGTCAATCGCTATGCTCCAAAGTGGTCTTATGCAATCAAAAAGGCTTTCGTAGACAAATATTTTGAAATGCGTAGTGCGATTGAACTCCGAAAGAACCGCAGTGGCAATCGATGCGACTGGAATTGGAGCAGGAGGAAGCGAAGCAGAAGTCAGCAGCTTCCGAATCGTAGTATCCACATTCCGCCTGTTTTGGAAACCCGACGCGTCAGCGAGGACGAACCCGACACGTCCTCGCTGACGCGTCGGGTTTCCATAGACCACTGCTCAAAGTTTTTGCTTTATGTACGAATGAAAAAGTCACAGCCTCGAGTGGGTTGAAGCAGACAAGCGTCCTGCATTTGATGCAAACGATTTTTGATCGCGGCTACCGTCGACGACGAAGCAGTGCAACGCAAGCAAACAATCCGCAGAGCGACGGAATCCGTTGCGTGTCGTGCACACGAATTCATTGCCTCGCGAAAATTCTAACTCGGCCCTCCAGAGCTACCCCTCCCCAGATGCAAAAACACGATCTCACGCATTGATGAACCCGACCTAAAATGCCAAACCGGTACGCAACATGAATGTATCGCGTAACTCCAGCCCATTCAGCGGATCACTTTGGTAAACCAGCTCTCGATCGAATGCATATCCAACTTCGAAAAAGCCCGTAACGCGCCTTGGCCCCATCCATTCAACACCGACGAATGCTCGAACATCATCGATGTCCACTTGGTCATCAAAATTTGCGCCCAAAAGTGGATTGCGCTCAATCGCCCAACTTCCACCGCCGTACTCCGCTCCCACATAACTCCAAACCTCATAGGGTCCGATTCGAGGAAGGCGCTGTGCAACCTTAGGACGCGGAAAATACAAGTTGATCATCAAATCTGGATTGGGAGTCAGAAACATTCCGACTGCGGGAAGCAACTTGACGTCGACCCGATCAAGATATTCAACGCCCAGCTTAAATGTTGTGTATGAGTTTAGTCGCACCCAACCAAGCCCCACTCCCGTGATCCTTAACGCATCAGAGGAAGTGTTGTGAAAATCACTGTAGATACCGACCGTTAGATTGGTTTCGAAGCCAGAGTTTCTTTTTGGGTCCGTCGTAAAATCATTTGCGAGGTAAACACTAAACGCCCTCGCAGGCACGTCGAAGCCAGTTGCTACCGTGTTAGGACCATCCCAGTAATGAAAAATAAAACCTGGAGATACCCGAATCGGCTGACTCGACCCCAGCCAATTCGCAAATGTCATCGTGGTGGCTAATTCCACGTCGGTGATATTCAGTTGATTGTCACCATCCCCCCCGACTAACCAGGTGCCTCGGAAACGAGGACGCTCAAGCAAACGTGGGATCACTTCCGACCTCAGCCGAGACCAGACTTGGTTGGGCCAAGCGGTATTCGTGTTTGGACTGCTGGCTTGAAAGGGATTTCCAAAAAGCGGCTGTTGGAGCTGTTGCTGCTGCATGGCAAAAGGCTGAAAAGCTGGCTGAGCTTGATTCTGGGGAAATTGAAATCCGGGTTGCTGGCCAAAGTTTGGAGCCTGTTGCTGAAATCTTTGCACAGGTTGTGCGGGACCTACAAAGGTCGGAAAGGTATTGTTTTGAGGACGAAACGGATCAAAGGCCGGTGCAGGTATCCTCTGCGGCACAATATTTTGCTGAATCACCCCAGGTTGGGCGTTACCTTGAATGACCGGTCCGCCAAGCCCCTGAATCGCATCACCAAATCGCGCACGCTGGGCGTGAGAATTCGAATTTCCAAATGCAAAAAAGCAAAGGAAAAACAGAACGCCAATATTGATTGAACCAGGCAAGCTGCACTTCAAGCGCAGTCGCCGACAAATTTTCATGCACATCACAGCATCCGAAGCCAGACTCGGTTTATCGCACGTGTTAATTATCAGTCGCTTGAAAGCGGGTCAACACAGATTGCACGAATCCCCTCCTCATCTTTAACGAATTTGGAGAGAAATCCAGAATGCTTCAATGTGCTTGCACTTTTGCCACCTCCATCATATTGATTGTCGAGGGCACATCTAAATAGGTAAAACGGAGCAGGAACGCTATCTAGGGCCGATTCAACTGCACAAGCTGCTTGAATTCCTTGGGCACATAGAGACTTCCCAGTGTCGTGCCACATGGGCAAGCTCGATTGATCGACGTCGAGAATTGCTCAACCGTGATTTCGGAATTAAGAAACTGCTGAAATGCTTGAGAGATCAACTCGACCTGTTCGGGACTTTCATGAACAAACTCAATTCGAAAGTCGGTTATCCCGGCCTCTAACCACTTTTGCATTGAGGTAGCAGAAAATTGGGCTTCTGCACCAAAAACCGTGTTGCGGCACCCAACGTCGGCAACCACCGGATGCTGCCTGCCTTGAGAATCGGAAAGTGCGATTCGATGCTTCTCACATGGATGACCGCAATTCGTATTGTCCGTGCCTTCGCTAAGGAACCGGCAAAACACGCAATGCTCAGTATGGAAAACGGGCAAATGATGAAACGCGATCACTTCAATTTTCGCAGGCATCATTTGTGCGAGATCACTAATTTGCTCAGCGTTAAGATCGTGAGTTGGGGTAACTCGCTCCACTCCCAAATTCAAAATCTTTTGCATCGTCAAACGATTTGCAACGTTCAAACTAAAATCCCCAATCAGCTTGGGCAATTTGGTTTCATCGATTTGCGTAAGCTGCCGAAGCAGACCGCCGGACCGGACGACAATTTCGGCGTCCAATGACAGCAGGAATCGAAGTACCTTTTCCTCAGCCGGCTTCAAAATGCGGGGGCTGGCGACCCGCGCAACGATGCCTTCCGTTTTGATCTTTTTGACTGAATCACGAAGCCCATACAGTTCCAGGTAGTCAAGCGTGATACTGGCAGGTGCAAGGCGCAAAGCAGGTTCCAACTGGTCCGCGCCTCGTACCAAAACATGGAGCTTCGGTGCTAATATCGAGCCAGAATTTGGTGAAGAAACAGGTTCAGGAATCCGCAAGCTGACCGTGGGTCTCTGATTTTCTACGCGAAGTTTGAGCAGGTTCGCAACCAACTTTCGTCGGCATTCATTAAGCAAACTAAGTGGAACAAAGGCGTCTGTTCCCTCTAACGATGTCTTACCGAGGTGAAATGGAGTTCCGCCCAAGCGACCCAACTGCGAAACAAGTTGAGATTCCTCAACCGAGTTCTTCTTCGCAGCAGCCAGCGGTTCAACACTGCGATAGACCGCGGTCAGCCCCGGTGCACATCTTGCAGTGGCCTCCAGCAGCTCACCAATCTTGGCCACAATTTCGAAATCAACAGACTGCGTGTATTGAGGAGAATCCGCGTTGACCAAAGGCTTGAGACGTTTGTTAAGTTTGGGATCGTGAGTGCGCCACAACCAGTCTCCTTCCTCAATTCGTCCAAAGTCAATCTCACCATGCCCAAGTCGTAGCTCGAGATGACCATCGGACAACGCAGCCACTTCATAGACAAAGCCGCCCTCTTCTTTTTCTGCAGGGTCACGTCGGTGCGCGGCATCAAAAACGACACCATCACCTGGGGCAACTTCCAAGTCGCCTTGAATCACGACTGAATCGAATTTGACCTCCGCGACGATTCCGGCTTTGCGACCGCGATGTCGCGGTGCACGCCCAAGAACCACTTTCTGATGATCGATCCCCGAAATAAAGTGAGGCCCTAATCCCCTTGAATACACCTGCTCCAATTCCTGCTTAAGCGCTGAGGCATCTTGATGGGTTGCGGTTTCGACATAAGTATCAATCGCCTGACGATACGCTCGAGTCGTCGCCGCAACGTATTCAGCTGATTTGTAGCGACCTTCGATTTTCACGCAGGCGATTCCCATATCGACAAGCTCCGGAATTTGCTCCAAAGCGTAAAGATCACCAGGCGAAAGCAGATAGCGACTGTCACCAAGTTCACGACGATCCCCATCAACGATTAAATCGTAAGCCAAACGACAGGCTTGAGCGCATTTACCGCGATTCGCACTTCGCCCTCCCCATGCCTCGCTACTGAAACACTGTCCAGAATAGGAGACACAAAGAGCGCCATGCACAAACACCTCCAACTCAACATCTGTCTGAGAAGCAATCTTACGAATATCCGACAGGCTAAGCTCGCGGCCAAGCACAACTCTTGAACAGCCAAACGAATTGGCTAACTCCACTCCTTCGGCACTTGTGACGGACATTTGGGTACTGCCATGAATCTCAAGCTGAGGAGCTTGTTCGCGAATCAAATTCGCCATTCCAATATCCTGAACAATCACGGCATCCACATTGGAATTCGCAATGTTCTCAATGGCGTAGGCCGCCGAATTCAACTCATGATCGAACACCAGAGTATTGAAAGTGACGAACCCTTTTACACCTCGTTCATGTAGCAAATCCATTGCACTCGGAAGTTCATCTAACGAAAAACCGACTTTTGCGCGAGCTGAAAAATGCTGCAACCCGAAATAGACCGCGTCTGCACCCGCCTCAATCGCTGCGCGCATCTGCGGCCAGTGACCTGCCGGGCTCATCAATTCAGGTTTGGGCTTGGAGGAAGTCATCTTGGCAATAATTCGAAGGACAAATCGAAAGTACAGAACGATTGGTGTTGGTTTGCGTAGTTATACTCGGATTGTGGCTCCAAACCATTGGGCAACGCATTTGGATTCTTCGAGATCAGCCAAGCAATGTGCTAGAATTGCCCAACGGTTTCAGGCAATCGAGACAGACAAAAGAAAATCTGCTGCTGATGGCATCGTTTTTCCGGATTTCTCTGTAAGAAAACGAGCGTCCAGAGGAGTTACCGATGACGTCCTGAGCCAGCCGGTCGGTGATTCACCTAGTGCTGGAACTTGAAGTTGATATTGGATGGGAATCGGTAAGAAAGCCCGCTTTTCAAAGGGGATACGAACAAACTGGCCTGTTTTCCATTCAAGGTTAACTCCGACTTCCAGCACTAGGCCAAAGCCCCTCCAAAACACCAAAGATATTGTCAAGAACGAGAAACTTTCTGGCCCTGCCGATGGTATCGTCAACCAGACGATTAATGCAAAGTCTCATTTCAATTTATCTACCTACTGGATTCTGCACACAATGATGAAGCACCTTAAGGCGGCCTTTCGCCAATTGATGATCCCTCTATTCGCTGTACTGCTGAGCAGTTCCGTGATCGCGCAAAATGAACCCTCGGGTGGAATGATGCGTTTCCCAGATGTGAGCAAAGACCACATCGTTTTTGTCTACTCGGGGGACCTTTGGGTCGTTGACCGTGCAGGCGGAGCAGCCACGCCACTAGCAAGCCCCCAGGGCCAGGAACGCTTTCCAAGATTCAGCCCCGATGGACAGACGATTGCGTTTAGTGGCAACTACGAAGGAAATGGTGACGTCTATACGATTTCCGTCAATGGAGGCGTTTCCCAAAGAATGACCTATCACCCAGCCAACGAACTCGTCTGCGATTGGATGAATGACGGCAAGTCAGTCATTTACAGCTCAAATGGTTTTGCTGGACTAAATCGTCAACCTCAGCTGTTTACGATCTCTGCTGAATCGCCGCTTCCGAATCAGATGCCGGTACCTTACGGAACCAATGGTGCGGTTAGCGAGGACGGAAAATGGCTCGCATACACACCTCATTCTCGCGATGGCCGAACCTGGAAACGTTATCGAGGCGGAATGGCCTCTGATGTCTGGCTGTTTAACCTTGAAGACAATACCTCAAAACAGATCACGGATTTTGAAGGCACAGACAGCCTTCCTATGTGGCATGGCAAGTCGGTCTACTACCTCTCGGACAATGGCCCCAATGCCCGACTCAACATCTGGAAGTTCGATACCGAATCTGGAGAGCGAAGTCAGATTACACAATTCGATGATTTTGATTGCAAATGGCCGTCGATCGGACCGGGAGGAAATGGCGAAGGCGAAATCGTATTCTCCATCGGCTCAGATCTCAGACTACTGAACCTGAAGTCGGGTGAGTCGGCATCCGTTCCTGTGACGATTCCAGGTGACCAGCCAAAACTTCGCAGGCAAAAGATTGATGCTGCGGACTTTGTCGTTGCTGCCGACATCTCCCCAAAGGCCAAACGAATCTGTGTCGAAGCTCGTGGAGATATCTGGACTTTACCTGCGGAGAATGGTGTTCCACGCAATCTAACCCGAACGAATGGCATTGCAGAACGCGCTCCATCATGGAGCCCCGACGGTCGCTGGATCGCCTATTTTTCAGACAAGACAGGTGAGTATGAACTGTGCGTCACGCAGTCAGACGGGCGAGGTGAAACCAAACAGCTGACGTCGGATGGAGACTGCTTCCGATACGATCCAGTTTGGTCTCCCGATTCAAAACACATCGTTTTCACGGACAAAACAGGTGCAATTTACCTGCACACCATCGATGGGGAGACTCGCCTGGTTGACCGCGATCCCTACGCCGACGCGGCGACGGTTCGCTGGTCTCATGAATCATCTTGGTTGACTTACGCAATCAATAGTGACGAAAAGGCTCCGGTCACTACGGTTTGGATTTACAACGTCGCCAAAGCTGAAAAGCACAAAATCACCAACGGATTCTTTAACTCTTCCTCTCCGGTGTTTGACCGGGAAGGCAAATACCTTTATTTCGCTAGTTCTCGTGCGTTTGACCGCCCTGACTACGAAGATGTCGGAAGTTCGTTCGTCTACACGGACACTGAAGTCCTGTTGGCGGTTCCACTTCGAGCCGATGTCGAGTTGCCAATGCAACCCGAAAGCGATGAAGAAGAATGGGACAACGAAGAAGAGGCTGACGATGAGGACGAGTCCGAGGGCGAGGAAAGCGACGATGACAAGGAAGCAGATGATGACGAAAAAGACCCTGTATCAGGAACTTGGGCCATCGAATTGCTCAACGACGAGATTCCAGCAGAACAGCGAAATGCCATTCTGACTCTTGAACTGTCTGACGACGGATCTGTGACCGGCAGTGCTGACACGCTTGGTGGCGAAGAAGAAATCAACGATGGCCAGTTTGACATGGATTCTGGAGAGTTGACATTTTCCATCGATACGGACGAGGGCATTGTTAAAATTTCCGCAAAAATCGAAGACGGAGAAATCTCCGGAACCGTTGATATGGGCGGCCAAGAGTTCCCATTTGAGGGAACTCGAAACGACGATGATGATTCCGAAGATGACAAGAAAAAGAAGGATAAAAAATCTGTCGAACCTTTCGAAATTGAATTCGAGAATATCGGCCGACGAATTTTTCAACTTCCTGTTGAACAGGGAATTTTCGGCGACCTAGTTGTCAACGACGAAAACCAATTGATTTACGCTCGAGTCGGCGAAGGCCCATCGATCATGCTGTTTGATATGAACGATGATGAGCCGGAAGAAAAAACGGTAGTTTCCGGTGCGGAGAACTTCGCGTTAACCGCTGACGGCAAAAAGATGCTGGTCTATCGAGATTCTACGGGATACATCGTCAGTGCGTCTTCTGGGCAAAAGCTGGATGACGAAGTCTCAACCGATGGCATGACAGTGATGATTGATCCACGTGTCGAGTGGAAGCAGATATTTACCGACGCTTGGAGAATCGAACGAGATTTCTTCTACGATCCGACCATGCACGGTGTCGACTGGCAAGCCATCCACGACCACTACATCAAGATGTTGGATGACTGCAGTTCTCGTGAGGACGTCGGATTTGTAATTGGTGAGATGATTTCCGAATTAAACGTCGGACACGCTTACTATCGCGGTGGAGAATCAAGTGATCGGGGCCCCGAAGGAAGCTCGGTGGGACTACTCGGCTGCACGTTCGAAGTCGCTGACGGTCGCTATC
>CBDDAC010000034.1:0-14547 GCA_965224765.1 Mariniblastus sp. | reverse complement strand
GGGCCACCTGGCCTTTGGTCATTTTCGGCCGTCGAGAGTAACCAAAATCTATCCTGTTGCTCAAAGCATTGTCGAAGACGAGTTTGCTTCAGAACGTGAAGTTTGCGAGTTCCTTGAGTTTGCAAGATCTCCCTTTCAAAGGTGGAAGCAATTTGAATTGTCGCCCCTGGAGGAAGATGACAAGAGAATGTTGCCGTTGATCGTAAAGAGTTTCCATGCCCATCGACGGCGCTATGGTTCGCGTCGAATCATGGATGACTTGCGAGATCAAGGTTTCTCTCTTGGACGCCGAAGAGTCGCCAAACTAATGGAAATTGCGGGTATTTTGGCGGCTATCGACGAGTTCGTGAAGGCAGAGTCGCTAGACAACGCGCACGAAACGTACCAAAGAATTGCCAACGTAATTGCCGATCCAAACGATGAGATCACGTGCGGAGTGTCGCTAGTGATTTCTTCCGATTGTCTTGCTGAGGTAGGTGACATTCTGGATAAAAACGAGCTAATTGACGAACTGAATGACAGGTCCATCATTCTCGCGACCATTGCTTCGTTTAGCGTCCATTAGGACGTAGTCTGAAGTCCAGAGAATCGTTTCTCGCATTTCTGCCTCAGCTCCGAGACAATTTGACAACTCACTTACCTTCGATATTGTCTCGCGCTGAGCAGTTTCAATTGCGTTTCTCCAGGCCAACTATGACAACAAATGGCGAATTGATTTGCATCTCGGAGGATTCCGAACAACTGGCCAACCTGCGACGACATTTGCAGGGCGGAAAAGAGGTATTGAGCGAATTTGATGCATGCATGGGACTCATGCGACTGACCTACTCAGATTCACCGATTATCGGAGTGGACAAGCAATCAACATTACGAGAACATGCGTCGGCCAGCATTGCGATAACGCCTGGTCGGTTTAAAGCGGGGACTCCATTGCCAATACTCAATGAGTCACAAGGGCCTTCGATAACAGTAGAATCGGTGCGATTGGTCCTCCACGTTGAACGTACGTTTACGCGGATTTTTCGATCTTACCCACTCGACATCGGAGCCAATAAAGGGGTGAATCGGCAACACATTGAGCGATTCTTAAACAATGTCCCAACAGAAATTCATAGGATTTAGCATCGAATCAACGGGCGTCCGACTCCGTCGGTTGACCAACATGTGCACATCTATTCGCGAGCGACAAATCAAAGTTTGAATAATTTGCCTGAATCTCCCTCGGCGTCAGGATGCAGTCAAGCATTCAATGTTTCGAGAACTCGTTGAATCTGTTCTGTTTTCGTGAACGACCGTTTAGCGTGACAAACCACAGTGTGCGGTCGACAAGAATACTGGGAGTAGTTGCTCATCAATCTAAGAATGTATGACCTTTATCTACATCCAGTCTCATTCGTAATTTCACGGAAAAGGAGCCTTGCCAACGAATCTCAGCAATCGCAAAACAAAAAGCTGACCTGCCAACGTCGCAGTTGGCAAGGGGCTGGACCTGAAGTCGCCGCTTGCTTGCGAAGAATGGCAACCAACATCCTCAAACTCGACACTACCATAAATGACAATATCAGAGGCAAAAGAATGAGGGCAGGATGGAATGAAGATGCACTGGAGAAACTATTGGCCGGATTTGCCAAGCCCTAACGCGCAATAGCCCTGGTCAAGTTCCCCACTGGGGAATGACTTACTGAATTCGCCAATCATTAAGAAATCGTTTTACATCAAAACAACGATTCGCGATAATCGCGCAAACATTGTTACTGTTTTCGCGAGAATGGATTATGCAGAAGAAGCTAATTGAATACCTATTTGCTCGTAGTGGTGTTTCAAAAAAGAGACCGGGAAATCAGGTAAGCCGAGACATTGGCGAAGTAAATTACCAATTGCTCGAACCACGGCAGCTACTGGCCGCAAATTTACTCGTAAACGGTGACTTCGAAATCGGTGATGGTTTTGACGGGTTACAGACAAGTGCGGATGTCGTCGGGTGGAATTCGACAACTGACGGAAACGGAAAGCGGATCCTCGATGTCATAGAACAATCAAGAGGCAATTTCTTAAAAATCGACTCACAAGACGGAAGGTTTGATCGCGTCTACCAAGATGTCAAAGTGAGTGCTGGCCAAGATTACCTGCTGAGCTTTGACATTCTTGGCGAAGGTGATGGGAATACGCGTGCCGACGAGTTGCGGGTTTTGTGGGATAAGCAGTTGGTTGGCGTGTTTCGTGGAGTTAGCAAATGGCAGACTGTCGGGTTGACCGTGTCAGGAACTCAAGACGACCTTGCTAGATTGGAATTCCGAGAAACATATTCAGAGCATGGTGGTGACGGCGTCGGACCCTACATTGACAACATCACACTAGTCCCGGCAAGTCTCGACGAATTTCCGAACGGTAGTTTTGAAGAAGGAAATTTCTCACCAGAAAATTCGTCAACCAGAATTCATCGACTAGATCACTGGTTCACCAATGGACCTTCTCAAGAACGAGACGTCTCGATACGTCATTACGGATCAGATGACGATGGCCAAAGAGGAGATTACTACTGGAACGTGGATTCAAACTTTCGATATGATCGCCTGTTCCATCCTGTTGAGACACAAGCGGACAAGGAGTATGTCGTCCTTCTTGACATGAGATCATCGCAGGTATCCACCGAGAACTCGAATCAACTTCGCGTACGTTGGAACGGGAGATGGGTTTCAACGCTTTTGCCGTCACAGAATTGGCAGACTTTTTCAGTCCAAGTACGAGGAGAAAAAAGCGGTACATCTTGGCTGGATTTACGAGAGGCCTTCGATCGTGATGCTAATTTTGGCGACGGACAGGGGCCATGGGTAGATAATGTTCGCATCTACGAACTGGAATCGTCCGTGGCAGTTGAGCAGATATCGCCAGCCAATGGCGAGGAATTGGTTAGTGTAACACGAGAGACGATCGTTCGATTTGATGGAAAAGTTGATCCGGAAACAGTTACAGACGAAACCTTTTACGTTATAGCGAATAGCCAGAAAATTCCTGGACGAGTCGTCGTTTCGTCGACAGGGAAATTCGCCACCTATTTTTACGATGAGCCCTTACCTGCGGCCACTGAAGTCAGGGTGATGGTGGATGGTGATCGTATCCGAGGACGAAACGGTTTGCCGATTGATGCCAACGTCAATGGAGTTTCGGGTGGTTTGGGAACGGCGGATTTTAGCACGCTGCCGTTAACAAGAATTCCGAACACCAACGTTTTTGGTTACGTTCGAGACTCCGTGACAGGTGATCCATTGGTTGGGGTCACGATTAAGGTCGACGCAATTCCTGGCCTGGAGATTGTGACGATCGCTGACGACCCAGCAACTGAAGAAGTTGATGAAGCCGGGCGGTTTGAATTGACGGATGTACCAGCTCCGGATTTCTTTGTTACGATTGATGGTTCGACAGTGACCGGAACGCCCTCAGACACGATGTATCCAACTTTGGGGAAGCCGTTTCACAGTCTGCCCGGCACAACAACTCAATTGTCAATGGATGGAGAAGTCTTCGATATCTTCCTGCCTTTAATGTCACTGGGCGATATTCAAGATCTTTCGTCGATTGATTCGACCGAAATTGGATTTGGCGAAGCAGGGAAGAACGAGTTGGCTAGATTGTTTCCAAACGTTAATCCCGCAATGTTTAACATGATGAAAGTCACTTTCGAACCCGGATCGGCACGCGATGATTTTGGAAACGTTGCGACTCAAGCAGTAGTGATTCCGGTTGCTCCGGATCGAATTCCGGCTCCTTTGCCCGCAACATTGAATCCTTCCCTCGTTATCTCGGTTCAAGCGGGAATTGACGGGAATTTCAACGGCGCCGGTGGAGCGACAAATTTCGATGTGCCCGCCCAAGTCTCCTTCCCGAATATTGAGGAAATGGCTGCAGGAGAAAAGATGTTGTTAATGTCTTTTGATCATGATGTTGGAGAATGGGTCGTCAACGGAACAGCGACGGTAAGTGATGATGGCATGTCAGTTGTTTCTGATCCTAGTACAGGGATTGTTGCCCCAGGCTGGCATTTTGTCATTAGCGGGAGCCCGGCAATTTTTGAAGTTGGCAGGAATTCAGGCAGCAACAATAACCGGTTAGGGGCTGATGAAGATTTCGACATGTCAAACGGACTGTTTAAGAGAATCGACGACGCAATTCCGGCATTCGCTCCAGTTCGTGCAGTATCGCATTTACTTATTCGAGGTTGTTATACCGCTGCGACATTTGCTCGTGGCGCCGATTTCGACATCGTCCAAGAGTATTATGAACGGTTCTTGTCTGGTGAAGGTGGGAGGATCGAGGCGGATTCAAGTGTCCTATCGCTTGTCGGTGATCATGAAGTCGTTAAAGAAAACGTCAGGCGTTACAAACCGATTGTCGAAGACGCAATTACTCAAGCCATCGTGAGGAGCATTGATCGAGAAAATGGCACTCTCAATTTGAACGATGTCCGAGATTCTCTTGTATCTATACTGGATGTGCCCATTGATACAGTGGACCTTGGTAAGAACGGTGGATCGCTGCAGATTATCATCGACAACACTCAAGCCGCTACTCTATCCATTGAAAGTCTAGCGGCAAACGGACGCATCAACAGCCCAGAAACGGGAGGCGTGGGGGAGTGGACGGCGAATCTTGTTTACACTTTGTCTGATGATTTTGGGTTCGACAGCGAGGATGCCGAGCGACAGTTGGACGAAAGCAAGAACCTACTTTTTCAAGCAGCTGAGGCTCTAAAGAACGGAGAATTCCTTACCGCGAGCTCGCTTGCGATAGATGCCGTAGAACTTGCTGCTGCAAGTGGATGTTTGGGATTGATTCGCCTCGAACAGCTGTTTGGATATGCAAAACCTTTTATTGTCGACTTGCCGGTACGTGAAACTAGTGACGCCAATGGAACAATGTTGTCAGGAACGTTCACGATTCCTTCCGGCTTTGAGGATATTGTAATTATCGATGGAAACGAGAGTTCACAAAATCCAGCAGAGACGCAATTGAACCGCTCTATTCCGATGGGCTTACCAATTAACGCAGATGTTTCCAACACAATCAATCTACCAATAACTTCAGCAGCTGGATTCGGCGTTTCTGATCAAGTTTACTATCATTTTAGTTTTGAAAGCGGTCGTGAGTTACGCGGGGTGATGCTTAGTGGACTACAGGTCGGAGATCTAGTCCTTGAACCAGGGCAAGAATTCGTCGCAACATTTTATCGCGCGAAAGATAATTCGAGTATTCAGACTGCCGGGAACGTGTCACAAAGCGGTGGGATTACGGTTGTTACTCCCAGTCGATTTGGAGAGTCGGATTCTTTGAGTAGTATTTCACTTTCTTCATTTGGCGGTGTGGACATTGACGGCGATGGCATCCCAGACATTGGTGAAAAGGCGATAGGAACCAACCCAAATAACATAGATTCTGACGGCGACGGCATCTCGGATTCCGCAGAACTGGAGCAGGGTCTCAATCCACTGGACGGAATCGCCGCAACCACTGGCGTTCAAGCGAGTCTTGAACTCCCCGGAGACGTTGAGGCGATTGCCGCAGTGGACAATCTGGCTTACGCGGCCACAGGCGATCATGGACTTGCAATCGTTGACGTGTCGTCTTTTAGATTACCGATTCAACTCGGCCAGATCGAACTTGCTGGTGTCGCATCTGACGTTGGAGTTGATTCGGAACTCGGGATTGCCGCAGTTGCTTCGGGAACGACCCTTCAACTAGTGGACGTGTCTGATCCGATGATGCCAGAATTGATTCGTTCCGTGAACGTGGCAGCGACGTTGGTAGAGGTGTCAGGTGGATATGCGTTTGCCACAGCGGGAAGCGGCCTTCAGGTCATTGATTTATCAAGTGGCTCTGTGGTCGGATCGTTGGTCGTTCCAGATTCCGGAACAGTGACGAGCCTCGAGCGTAAAGGAAACCTACTTTACGGATTTGTATCGGGTCCAAACATTCTCGCGATCGTCGACATCTCACAACCGGAAACCCCAACTTTTGTCAGTCAATTTGCCGCTGCGGTCCCAGTCTCCGATGTAGGGATTTCGGTTGGCAATGATAACGTTTGGATCGCAGGAGGAGGCCTTGGCACGATCGATATTTCCGACCCTAGCAATCCGGTGTTGATCAATGGTGGCGACGCATTTTTTAATGCGAAACGAATTGGACGAAATGGCTCCGGCTTGGGGCTGGTGTTGGCGAATGGAGGCGATTTTGTTCAAGTCTACGACACGAGTGACCCTGAGGATACCGATGCTTTGTTGACTCAGTTCGACCTAAGCAATACCGCCAACTCGATTACGATTAGCAATGGGTTTGCGTTTATCGGTGCAGGAAATCGCTTCGAAGTTGTCAATTTCTTGCCCTTTGATGCTGAAGGATTGGTCCCCTCGGCAGAAATTGAGATTGGCGTCGAAGATGTTGACCAGGAGAATGCTGGTATTCAGGTGATTGAAGGAAGTTTGATTCCGATTGAGGCAAAAGTCCTTGACGACGTACAGGTTCGCAGTGTTGAACTTCTCTTGGATGGAAATGTAATCGCCAGTGACGTTTCCTTCCCGTTTGATTTTTTGGTACGTGCTCCGGCGATCAGCTCGGGTGAATTCGCCGAGTATTCTGTTCGCGCGACCGATACGGGAGGCAACCGTGTTGTATCTGAGGTAATTCGACTTGAATTCGCCCCTGACACATTCGCTCCAGTCGTTGTGTTCGTTTCTCCAACTGATGGCTCCGAGTTGTTCGAGGGTTCCAGGACGGCAAGGGTTCGTTTCAATGAAGCGGTGTCCGATGAGTCAGTTACCAACTCGAACTTCCAGATAATCGCAGCCGGTAACAATGGTGTTTTAGGAGACGCCGATGACTTGATCGTCCCACTTGAACTTGAGTTGAAAGACGGTGGAAGATTGGTGGAACTGAGAACCAATGAAGGTTTGCGACCGGGACTATTTCAATTGCAAGTTGACGAATCGGGAGTGACTGATTTATTTGGTAACTTGCTGGGAGCAGGATTACTTGTCAACCGGTTTGAAGTCAAAGAAGTTGATTCCGCTCCAGAGTTTTTGCCTTTTGGATCGGCGATCCAGCTTGGGAATCTTCAGGATGATGAGTCATTTCAAATTGCCGATTTGCCGTTCGAATTCGAGTTCTTTGGCGAGAATGTTGGATCGGAAATGTTTGTTACGACCAATGGCGTGATCCTTTTCGGCGAAGACACCTTGGGCAGCGTTTACAACAATTTTGAGTTGCCTGCGAACCACGTCGGAGCCTTCCCCTTGTTTGACGATCTCCACCCAGGGGTTGGCGCGAATCCTCGAATTGGGCTGTTTGATGGAGAAGGATTCCGAGTAGTCAGTTTCCTAGGCATTCCACATTTCAGGGACAACAGTGTAGTCGTGAGTTTTCAAATCGCGTTTCTCGAAAACGGAACGATACACATGAGATATGGAGACATGGATACGATGCTCGGAGACGGGAGTGCAACAATTGGCCTGACGAACGGTATCGACTCCTCAGTGCCGAGCTTGGGAAATATCGTGAACAAGCTGGAGATTGGAGTTACTGATGAAAATGGGTTGCTCGACAACGATGGATTGGCAATTCTAGATGAAGTCTTTGAAGGTAATGACATTTTGGTCTTCATACCCAACGAGGAAGGTGGTTACGACATCAGTCTCAATCCATAATACAACGCTCGCTCAAATTCCAATGTGTGAGGTAGCAACCGAAACAACCGCATTCCAAAATTGCATTCAGGAGGGTGTGTCACGGGTTGCCTAACTCACGTAGCAATGTGAATAATCAAGTGCTTTCGGCGCGCCTTGATCACAGAGGTCAAGAACTGGCTAGACATGCCGTTTGCACTCACGTCGGGCTAGAGCCGGCCAAACGTGACTTCTGATGGCACAACCAAGTGCCATCAATGCGACATCGCAATGCACAAAAAAGCCTTTTCCGATGGGCTTGTTGCGACGACGCTTCAGATGACACTAACCTGTATAGCGACAATTAGGAAAGCACCGGGATAAACCGGTTTGAAGTCGGGAATGAAAGAGTCCTACGGGGAAGATTTAGCCAATCACTCCGGCCTTGATCCGTACGCTGATGCTGGCAACAGCATGGGTGTAGCATCGGTCAGAGGTACAGTCAGGCGAGCTATTGAGCTCCGAAATCAGCTAAATTCGTGTGCCGACCTTGTCTAGTTTTGGGGAAGGCAACACGCCCAACAGCGTTCTGGTGAGCGGTTGGTCGACACGGCGGAGTCTGAGAACCTCAGCATGATTGAAAACTTCAAACGCGAGAACCGGGAGACCCCGGTGGCATCCCAGGGATCATTCTTTGATCTCTGGGATCGGTCGGAAAACGCCTCAGGCGGTACTCCCGATATGCACGTCACGGGGGAGTCAGATGAGTCTATAGTACCTTCGACATCGACGAACAAGAATGCAACTGAAGCATTTGCGGAGCCGATCGAGGAAAGGGACTCAGCCAATAGAAACGTGATGCAGCCTGCCTCACTCCGGACACCGCGCTGGGATAAACGTGAGTCACGCGGACTGTATGGCGTGCGTGAAGCTGCTCAAAACAGCAGCACACTTCGTTTTACTGCTTTGCTTCATCACATCAATGAACAGTTGTTGTTTGAGAGCTTCATGAACTTGAAGAAATCAGCAGCGACTGGAATCGACGGGGTGACATGGCTTGATTACGAAAAAGACGTGGAGTCCAATCTCAAGGATCTCCACGGTCGCATCCACCGAGGAGCCTATCGAGCCAAGCCTTCTCGTAGAGTCTGGATCTCCAAAGCTGATGGTCGAAAGCGGCCACTGGCGGTAGCGGCCTTGGAGGACAAGATTGTCCAACAGGCGGTGCTATGGGTGATTCAGTCGATCTACGAACAAGACTTTCTCGGTTTCAGCTATGGGTTCCGCCCCGGTCGCAGCCAACACATGGCGCTTGATGCGCTGAGTGTGGCATTGACCGACAAGAAGGTGAGCTGGGTACTCGACACTGATTTGGAAGGCTTTTTCGATTCGATTGATCACTCGTGGTTAATCAAATTTCTGGAGCACCGAATCGGTGACAACCGCATTCTTCGGCTAATAAGTAAATGGCTTCATGCCGGTGTTATCGAGGAAGGCGAACGGATTCCAGGCGAAGAAGGATCGCCGCAAGGGTCAGTGATTTCACCTATCCTTTCGAACGTGTTTCTTCATTACGTCTTGGATCTATGGATCGTATGGTGGCGTCAGCAAAAGGGACAGGGCCAGCGCATTTGAAAACCTGCTAATTATGGAATAAAATGGCTTCTAAGTTGTCCGTGTTGAGTCCAGCTCTTAGTCTTTTTCGTTTGAGGCTTGTTTTGGGCATCGAAGTGTCCCGTTTGAGTAGCGAAAGAACGAAGCGACGCAAGCTGCCCATGATGGCAGGTGCGTTTGCTTTTCTTACTCGGCTTCGATCCTCGGTAAAAGTTACATCGAGCGTCCAGTGCAACGAGTTCTCGACCGCCCAGTGCTTGTCAATGTACTTGGCTACCAAGGACGCCGTTGGCGGTAGGCTGCTGATGAAAAACGTCACGCCGTCGGTCGTTGAAATCGCCCTTGGGTTGTCAGGGTTAACCGCTTCTCGGTGACGTTCGACTCGGACAACCGACTTAATCCCGGCCCACTTACCGGCCGCCTTGGTCGCCGCTGAAACCGGAGCGACGGTGATCCTTTGATCGGTCACACGTCCACGTGACTTAACGTTCTTGCGGCGAGAACGGAACCGCCGGTCTTTCCCGTCGTTATCATCGAACTCGATAAACTGGTCGAGGATCGCTTCGAACAATTTAGGCTGGTTCGCTTTGACGGTGATCACGTAGTCAGCTTCTTGATCAACAATCTGCTGGACAGTTTTCTGCTGGCAGTTTAGGGCGTCAAGCGTCACCACGCCGCCTTTGATCTGGAGCAGTTCCAGCAGCATCGGGACGGCGGTGATCTCGTTTGATTTTTGATCGGTTGCCAACTGGCCCAGACAAAGACTCTCCTCATCCACCCACGCACTGATCATGTGCAACGCCTTGAGGTTCGAATCGCTGTCGAAACTGCGGCGGGTGGTCTTGCCATCCACATGGATCCCTTTGCCACGCAGATCGATTTTCATGGAATCGATCCACTGCTGAAGGCACTCAAAAAACATCGCTGTATCGAGCCGTGAGATGACTCGGGCGATCGTGTCGTGACCGGGAATCTCGTGCTTGAACGTGAGATATTTCCGCAACCATGTTTCCCGCTCTCGTCCGAAGTCTTCGATATCTTCCCATGTTTCGCAGTAACAAATCGTCCCGCACAAAGCCAGCACGATAATATCCATCAAGTCATGCCGATGATTGCCACCGAGACGCCGTGGTTCGGGCAACGATTCAAAGCACGTAAAATTTACACTGGCATCAGTAAGCATGACAAAATCCCAAAAAGCGAAAGACGAATGCAGCTAAGTCTTTCAGCTGAATAGGAAACTTGGATCCCACCAAATTCTTGATTTAAAAGACAAATACGCAACAATCAATGTGTCAGTTCAAATGCGCCGGCCCTGGGTCGCCACCCGACACAACATACGAATCAAAAACTTCTATCAATCCTTGATCAACAAAGGAAAACCAAAAAAAGTGGCTCTAGTGGCTTGCATGAGAAAACTGCTCGTCATCCTAAACACCATGGTCAAAAACAAAACAAAATGGGTCGAGAATCAACTCGTCTATTGACTTTACTTTAGACAGCCGCTGTCCCCATTCTTATGGTTCCCGATGGCCCCATTTGGGGTTCTTCGTTATTTTCCCTGAGATTGACTGATTACTTCACCGGTCGTTGTGTCAACTACTAAATCCGTTCCATCCCAGTTTGAAAGCAACACACCTTCATCAACAATGGACATTCCCGTATACGGGCTATCATCATAAACGTGTTGTTGCTGAACTACTTGCCATAGGACACTCGCATTCGGCGCGATTCCAAAAACGTTTTGATTATCACACGCCTTGGGTTTTGGTTCGACACGAACTACCAACACACTCCTAGTTTCCAACACTTGTGCAATTGGCCATTTGAAGCTTGCTTCCTTCACCGAGCCATCCGACTGAGAAACCAGAAGGCGGCTTCCATCTATTTCGTATTTCATCGTAACGGCCTCGTGTTTTTGAACAGATCTTCAGGAAGCCGTTCTAGCAATTCATATTGCCAAGAACCTCCGGCTCCCCAACCTTTTTGTGGTGCAACTTTTCCAGCACGTATTCTCGTTCCCGACGGGACGTGAACATCTGTTATGTGCGTCGGTAGATCGGGAAGTGCAAATTTATCTTTGATCTGAGCTGGCGTAAGTCCTTTGACTTCGTCCGCTCGCATCATCCAAGATCGAGCTTTGTTGCTAGTCCCGTGGACTCGCACAAACACCGTCTCTTGTCCAGTCGCAAATTCGCGCACAAACTTTCCAGAATATGGAGGATTCCATCCCTTTGCGATGAACGGAGCATTGACATCGTCAACAGAACGTGTGACTAAATCTGTCACTGTTCTGTTTGGGGCAAGTAATTACTACATGCCAGCCTCTTTTCTTTCCTCTTCCTCTTCATCTATTGGGTACAGAATTTCGATACCAACTGGTAATCCCTGGGAATTAAAATCAATGCTAATCCTTGGCCCCGAGAAATCCTCTATTAACTCATGAACGTCAACTGTCCGCTGCGACAGCCCTCGGGTTGGCACGTGCGGATGATCATGTAATTCGAGGTAAGCAGCGCCCGGTTCTTCGGGACGTTGTCTTAGTCTCATCTGTTTTTTCGTCATTAAAACCCAAGCCTTCTAAGTGCGGTGATAAACCTCTCAGCGCTAATAACCGTTACTAGACGCGCGGTGCCGTTCTTCCCGATCTCGTAAACTGCTGCGCCGTTGTGGAATGGAACCAAGATCGAATCAGTACGTGCAACCACATTTCCGGGGTCAAGCAAAGCGCCAGGCGGAATACCTTCTTTTCCCAGTCGCTTACTAAGCTCTTTTAGTTCTTGCAACGCACTGGCTCGGTCAATGCCTAAACGGTCGAATGCCTGATCCGCAGCATGCTGAATCTTTGAATTGACTGCCTTTTTGATACCTGGAAGATTGTTAAACAATCTGGTAAGGCCATCCGCATCAGATTTCGCTAGACCAGAACTGATGACACCGCCAGTGCCATCAATAATTTCGTAGGTGCCATCCGCCAGTTGTCTAACGGAATACGCATTGTGAACCCATACAGAGAATCCCCAATCGTCATCACCGACGAAGTAGGTGTGGTCTTCAGCGACTCGGACGTTGTAAACCGCTTCGTGACGATCTGTCGTCGTAATGGAATCGACGGACGTCAATTTGTCGTCGTGTCCGACAAGATTGTCCCCTGATTCAAGTTTTTCCGCCCGCACCCAGCCTTTTTCAGCAACGTAGAATGGGTGTTCAGCGGTCGTTTCAATAGTTTGACCACCCAGTCGTAGTTCAAGTATCGGAGCATCTAGCTCGAACAGCTCTTCAACTACGCTGGTTCGTACTGGTGAATCTGGCTGGTTTTCCGGTCGGGATAGTATCGCGTCGCCGGGCTTAAAGTCCTGAATCGACTTGTATCCGTCCGGAGTCAGAATCGGAGTGTCGGCGACGAAGCAGGTCTTGCTCAGGACTGTAAGTGCGTTGTCAGCAAGCCCTGCTGTTCTTGGAGCAAGATCAACCAACCTACCGGTTCCACGTCCCCGCAGAATACCAGCAACCCCAGCAAAATCATACCCAATTCCACCGATATCTCCCAGTGTGGAATTTTTTCCTGCTATGGAGTCAATACCGTTGTTGATCAATGTCGAGCCAAGAGAGTCTACATGTTCCCCCGTCCAAATCGTTCGTGTCGTTGACTGAACTTGGTCCACCTCATAAACGATCACACCACCCAAGTAAACGTAGCCGAAAGTAGTCAACGACTGGCCACCTGAAGGGATTGCAGTTGCAAAAGCACCAGCACCTACCCCAATCGTCATACTCGCTTTGCCACCATAGATCAAACTTTTTTCTGTAAAGTCTCCGCTATGGCCTCCAAAAAATTCGGCGGAAGAATCAAAAATAGATGGCTCGACTTGTGTAACTCCATTGTAGAAATTGTACGTTCGCGTTTTGGTGTCGGCAAATACGTTATCAAGTTGGGATTTTAAGTTGTCGGCGGCACTTTGAATTAAGATTTCCGCGCTGGAATGCAGCAGAATTACATCACCAGTGTTTGGATACTCTTTCGCTTTGGGTTGATTGAAATACTTATAGGTCGCTTCCCAGGCAAGATCTCCTCTGAAATAAATTTCACCGCCAGCCCTTTGGAAATTCTCTACAACTTTTCTGTATTCTGGGAATTTTTCGATTAGTACCTGAACCACATCATCAATTGTGTAATGCCTGTTGTTTGTATCTGAATTCTGGAAGTGTTGACTCGCCGCCGCTGTCCCGACACTCGGGTTATGGGAGATGCATTGGTAATGGTTTGAGCTGCAATCTGCGCCTTTGATTACTACAATTCCAAACCAACTTGCCACATATTGCTTCTTTTCCAATATGTATTCAGTGGTGTTTGAGGTCCAATCAGCGAAGGCAGACCAGTTGAGGTTGCTGATCTGCTCTGAGATGGAGGCTAAGAGATTGGCGTTGGCAATGTATTCATCATCGCTAAAGCCTTCGATTTCCCCGGACCAGTTGGCTCGATTGAGGAAATGATCCAGGTTGTCATTGGTACTGCCGCGTGGATCACCGCCTCGCCAGCTTGAAGTTTCTGTTCCCTCGTACCAAGTTGAGCCACTACGTGTTCTCAACCATCGAGTCTCAAATACCGACCAACTGGTAATGGCTTCGTCGAGATTTAAATCAACTTTGGAAAGATCCAGAACTTGATCGTCGAACTGAGCGAACTCTTGAGGTAGTTCAGCAGACGTCGCATATCCCCAGCCATCGTAATCACTCAACGCATTATCGATCACTTTGTCTGCCCATCTTTTGTTGGCGGCTACCTTGCTCTTGTAGTCCAACTCCGCAGCCTTGGTGGCTAAAGCCAAGTCCGCATCGGCTACCGAAAGATCGCGAGTCTTTTCTGCTTCGGAAACAGAAATCGTAAGGGCTTTTTCTGCAACTGCCTCGGCATAGAGAAAGGGCATCCAGGCCAAGATCGTGGCGTTGGAATCCAATGGATCGACTGTACTTGTGTAGCTAAGTAAGCCCGTTAGCCCCAAGAGCGGGCTGTTGGAAGAAGTGGCCAGCCAGTCGAACGCTGCCACTCGATTGCCAGCTTTCAGCACAGTGAATTGGTAATCCAGTTCCGCCAACGTGCGCACCAAACCACTTTCTCCAAATCGAGCTGTGGCAATGGCTTCTGCCAATCCCTTCTCTTTCAATGCAACTGCGTCAGCAAGTCCCTTTTCCAGGCTTACGACTTGTTTCGTTTCGCGCAGAGTCTCCAACGAAACTCTGCTTGTCAGTATTTCATCGAAGAAAAGTGTTGCCAATTCGA
>CBDDAC010000033.1:0-27929 GCA_965224765.1 Mariniblastus sp. | reverse complement strand
CGTTCGATTATAGTTGAATCTAGCTCTAATGGGACCATAGAATGGCGACGCCAGAATCTACAAAGAAGCTATCTCGCCCGTTGACGACCACCTAAGCGAACTTGGTGACCGTTAATTCAATCCCGTTTTGGGAAAAAAAACACGACATGAATTAGCAGGAAAATGGAGAGACAACTCGTTCCAGCAATCCATCCGATCGGCGTCATCAGATTCTTGTTTGACGGGAGCCACGAAATTTTATCCGCGCAACATCCTGCTAGGGATGTCACGCCGATTCCGCACAAGATACTACCAACCACTCCGACCGCAGCCACGCAAACGAAGTGTTCAAACGATTCATCGGTCCGTGATGAAGAGCTGCCAAACATCGACTGCAAGGGCAACTGAAACAGCGTCAATCCACAGAGAAGTGGCGACACACTCAATTTTTCAGCCCCATCTTCAAGACACGAGACCACAGTAATACAAAACGCCACCCATGCAGTAAATTGAAGCGTTTGGCGGATCGAGATTTGCATTAAAACCGGGGCCCCGGAGAACCTACTCGTCGTACTTCTTTCTCAATCGCTCAACCACCTTTTGCATCTCAGATTTTTCGCCGGTCGACTCGGCAATTTCGACCGCTCGGTTCTCTGCCAGGATCGCCAAACGACGCCTTCCCTGGTCCCTTAAAATCATCGCTTTGTGAAGCAGAACCTCGCTGCGTAAATCCGAAGGCATCTGATTGTCGTCGGCAAAGTTATCCAACAGCTGCAATGCCTCATGCCCCTTGTCAGTCGCCATCAACGCATCGGCTTTTGCGCCCAACAAATCGGCAAGCAGATCCGGGTTGTATCCCGCTTTGGGAATCGCCTGATCATAAGCTTCAATCGCCTTTGAATAATTTTCCTCTGAATCATATAGTTCGCCTTTGGCTAACCACATAAACAGTTTGTCTCCACCCGCCTCGATTGAGTCATCTAACATCTTCATCGCTGCATCGCGCTGTCCGTTACCAACCATCGACAAAACCTTTTTGACGATCATCCGTTCACGGATCACTCCTTCGACGCCATCCAGAGCGATCATTTGATCAAGTGTCGCATTGATTTCATCAATGCGTTTGAGTTTCTGAAGCAGGTTCAGTTTGGTTTGAAGAATCTGCAGCATTTGGTCTGCCGAAAAATCCATTAACTGTGCAGCCTCATCGATGAACTCCAGAGCCCGTTCTGGTTTCTCCAATCGGGCAACCATCATGATGTCCGTCAAAATAATTTTACGAACCTCAGAATCCTTGGCTTCATTCCACTTCGTCCTCAAAGCCAAGCTCGTCTTCCGGATCCAGCTCGACCATCTCTTTGACGAATTCTTCATAGTAGACCGAGACGATCTCTTGATTCAACTGGGACATCGCTTCGTCCAAAAGCTTTGCTCGCTCATGTCCTTCGGCCTTCTCGGCCTTGTCCAAATACTCGTCTCGTCGAATCCGCGCCTGGCGCAAGCCCTCTAAGAGCCCCAAATAGCCTTCAACTCCACCTTCTTCGTACCCGGTAAAGCCATAGGGTCGCTGCTGTGAGTCCATCAGAACAATAGTCGGAAATCCGTCGACGCCGAACTTCTCCTGCCACTCATTGTTCTGTTTTAAAATTTCAGCCTTCTGAATCAAGTTCTTGGGAAAATCCAGTTTGACCAATACATACCCCGTACGAATCTCTTTCAAAAAGTCTTCTTGGGAAAGAACCTCATCCTCCAGCTTTTTGCAAGGAGGACACCAGTCAGATCCGGTATACAAAATCAGTAGGTCCTTTTCTTCTTTGGCACCCACTTTGATGGCTTCAGCAACATCTTCGTACCAGTCATCTGCGACAGCGCCTTGGAACGTCACAAGGCAAACGACAAGGCTGATCAGGATGGCAAATTTGAAATTCATTTTTTCTTTCCACGTAGACGATGACCAGTCATCATTGACCTAACAACGTAGCCTCTATCGTATCTGCACGCCGGTGCAATGGCAATTGAATCACCGGATCCAATTATCTCGGCTAAGGTTTGACGGTGCCACATGGCACAAAGTTTCAACGTTTTTACAAACTGCATACGTATCGGCGCGAACGAATATTATGGACTTGTTTCAAAAAAGGCGGATTGGGCAGACGCCCAAGGGAAGAACGACGTTTAAATTGTTCGGCAGCGCGTACTCCAGCGAGTATCGAAACCTGCGTAGTCTGCAATGGGCCGGTCGGAGTGAGTTTTGTGGCCAAAAAGAAAAGCTCGCAATCGATTGTCGATTGCAAGCCAAGTGAATTACGTCCATTTCAAAAGAGAGAATCTAATCTGATCGTGTTCGTGATTCTCACTCGAATCCGACGCCTCTCGTTTTATCGACGAACTAATCAACTGGGAACCCACGTTTGCGAAGCAAAGCCTGGGTATCCACGTCACGTCCTCGAAACCTTCGAAAGCCTTCAGCGGGATCAATGGTGTCACCCACGGACATGATGTTTCCCAACAAGCTTTTTGCGGTCTTGTCGTCGTAGTATGATCCCACATCCTCAAAGACTTCAGCGGCGTCGGCAGTCAACGCATCCGACCAAAGGTAACTATAGTAGCCAGCAGAATACCCATCACTTGCAAACACATGGCTGAATTGAGGAGTTCGGTGGCGCATGACGATTTCCTTAGGCATCCCCAGTTCAGCCAACGTTTCGCGTTCAAACTTGTCTGGATCAATCATTACATTCCCAGCCAAATGAAGCTTCATATCAATCAACGCACTTGCAAGATATTCGACTGTGGAAAACCCTTGATTGAAAGTGGCCGCCTTTTCGATTTTCTCCAATAGTTCGGCCGGAATCGGTTCTCCCGTTTCGTAATGCACAGCGAACTTTTGAAGAATTTCTGGCGTCGACAACCAGTGCTCATTCAACTGAGAAGGAAATTCAACGTAGTCCCGAGCTACTGAAGTTCCCGCCTGAGAGGGATATTCGCATTGGCTGCAAAGTCCATGTAACGCATGACCAAATTCATGAAACATTGTGGTCGCATCGTCCCAAGAAATCAGGACCGGCTCCCCAGCTTTTCCCTTGATGAAGTTCGAATTATTGGAAACAATCGGCGTCACAGGGGAACCCAGGTTTTCCTGAGCACGATAGGCATTCATCCAAGCTCCACTGCGTTTCCCACGTCTCGCGTAGGGATCAAAATACCAGAGCCCGACGTGTGTCCCATCACGGGAAACTTCCCAAACACGTACGTCAGGGTGAAAAACAGGAACGTTATTGATTTGCTTGAATTCAAAACCATAAAGTTCACCTGCTGCCCACATCATTCCTTCGCGAAGTTTCTCCATCTGCAAGTACGGTTTCACTTCGTTGAAGTCCAGATCGTATTTGGCTTTGCGGACCTTCTCGGCGTAATATCGATAGTCCCAGGGCTCGACAGAAAATCCACCACCGTCTTGATCGACGATCTCCTGCATATCGCGGACCTCTTCCTTGACGCGCTCAACCGCCTTGGGCCACACCTTCAACATCAAGTTCATGGCGTTCTCAGGGACCTTAGCCATCTGAGGTTCTAGTCGCCAATGAGCATGGGTCTCATAGCCTAGCAAAATCGCTCGCTCTGCTCGGAGCTTCAAAATGGTCGTGATAATCTCATTGTTGTCGCGTTCATCGCCATTATCACCGCGGTTGTAATACTGCCTCCAAACTTTTTCACGTAATTCACGATCATCCGCATAAGTCAAAAATGGTTCCATCGATGAACGAGTGTTTGTAACTACCCAAGCACCATCGTGTTCGCGTTTAGTTGCTGCTGCGGCCATGGCGTCGACGGTACTTGACGGCAATCCAGTCAACGACTCCTTATTCTCGACTAGCGTGATGGGGCCGCCTTCATCATCTAGGACGTTCTTGCTGAAACGAGTGAACAGGCTGGCAAGCTCCGAGTTGATTTCCGAAAGCTTTCGTTTGTCAGCGGCATTCAATTTTGCGCCCTGTCGAACGGCTTGTTTGTAATAGTCGTCAACCAGACGTTTCTGAGCAATCGTCCAATTCTCTTTTTCGTCGCTGTTAAAAACGGCTTCGATCCGGGCAAACAGTTTCTCGTTTTGAGTGATCGAGTCACTATGTCGAGATAGTTTTGGGGCGACTGCAGCCTCGATGTCTCCAATTGGTCCTACGTTCAGATTTGAAGAATGAACTCCAAACAGCGTCTCGACTCGATCCAGAGCCTTTCCGGCTCTTTCCATGGCAACAATCGTATTCTCAAAAGTTGGCGAATCTGGATTTTCAGCAATCACCTGAATGTCTGCGCTAGAAAGCTCAATTGCCGCGTCAAACGCTGCGTTAAACTCGTCAACTTTGATCGACTTCCATGGCGGAACGCCACCGTGCGGTCCTTCCCATTCACTAAGCAAAATATTTGGTTTCACTTTCCGGTCTCCATCCTGCCCAATCGTGAAATTGGCTTGAAAACTACTGGTGGTCATCGCAAACACCAGCATTAATGTGTAATAAGCGGTCTTATTCATGGTCTGCTTCCAAGACTAAGTTAAAATTTCTATTTCCATAATTTAACAGATTCGAGCGAAGTTGGGGCGGTACCTGAAAGGTTGCTGGACGAACAACCCAATTCACGACTTCCCGTTGTCTCACATCAAGTCCAAAGATCGAAAAATCGATTTGAAAGAGGTGGGAGCGGTGACTCCCTAGTTCAGCCAGTTGTAGCAGCGTATCACCGCAACGCTGGACGTTGAATTTACAGATATAGTGTCTAACCAGAATCAGTTTTCGAAAAATGCCCGACCAAACTGCGGTTTCACAGCTTGCCGCGCCGCCCAGGAGATGGGAAATTCAGCGGAATGCCAATAGATTGTCCGGCTCAAAATACCTTCTGTCATTCCCAAAAAACCGGGAATTGGATAAACTAAGACGCTGATACGAAATCTGTTCCACTTCCCAATCAGCCACAAATGTTTGACTCTCTACAAAATGGATTAAAAGGCGCATTCAAGTCACTTGCAGGACAAGGCAAACTGACTGAAGCCAACATGCGCGAGGGCCTGAAACTGGTTGAGCAGTCTTTGCTCGAAGCCGACGTTAGTTACTCGGTCGTCAAGGACTTCATGGATCGCGTCACCGAACAGGCGTTGGGCGAGAAAGTTCTCTTGGCGTTAAAGCCTTCGGAACAGTTGATTCATATCGTGCACACCGAGTTGATTAATATCCTCGGCCCATCAGACGACTCGCTGACCCTCCAGAATGACGTCAACATCTTTATGATGTGCGGTCTGCAAGGTAGCGGTAAAACGACGACTTGCGGAAAGCTCGCCAAGCTTTTGTCGCGACAAAAGATCCGCCCGATGTTGGTCGCTGCTGACCTTCAGCGGCCTGCGGCGATCGACCAACTGCATGTACTGGGTGAACAACTCGACGTCCCGGTTTATAGCGATCGTGAAGAAAAAGATCCTGTCAAAGTTTGTCGGGACGCCGTTGCCAAAGCCCGCGCCGAAAACTGCAAGGTGGTCATTCTTGACACTGCGGGTCGACTGGCCATTGACAAAGAATTAATGGAGCAGTTGAAAACCATTGATCGCGAAGTCCAGCCCCACCAGGTTTTTCTGGTCGTCGATGGAATGACCGGTCAAGACGCTGTCAATAGTGCGGGTGCTTTTCACGAAGCATTGGAGCTTAACGGCGTAATCATGACCAAACTGGATGGTGACGCACGCGGTGGTGCGCTGCTTTCCGTTCGTCACGTCACTGGCGTGCCAGTCAAATTCATGGGTACTGGCGAACACCTGGACGACTTGGAAACGTTTCGTGCTGAAGGAATGGCCAACCGAATTCTTGGCGGTGGCGATCTTGGCGCGATGGCCGAAATGGCGGGCAAGGTTTTCGAGGAAGACGAACAACGTCAACTCCAAGAGAACCTTGAAAAGGGTCGCTTCACCCTTGATGATTTCCGAAACCAGATGATCAAGATGGCTAAACCCGGCTTGATGACCAAAATGCTGGGTTTACTGCCTGGGATGCCAAACATGGGAGAAATGGCCGCGGCAATGAACAGCCCGGAGGCTTCTAAGGGCATCCGACAAATGTGTGGAATCATTGACTCCATGACCGAAGCGGAACGAACCGATCCTTCCCTCATCGAACCCCAGCGCCGACAACGAATCGCCAAGGGTTCTGGAGTCCAACCCAAAGCGGTTAGCGATCTCGTCAAACAGTTCAATACGATGAAACCGATGTTGACCGGAATGGCCTCAGGTGACATGGGCGAGCGAATGGCCCAGATCGACGATCTAAAAAAGCAGATGATGGACCCGTCTGCAAAAATGCACAAACCGAAAAAGTCGACGGGGAAACGCCTGACGCCCAAAGAAAAGGCGAAACTTCTAAAAGACCGCAAGAAATTAATGAAAGACAAAAAGAAGAAGTGCAATCGGTGCCGCAAACCGATGGCCAAATGCAGTTGCAATTAGCACAGTTTTTTCTATTTTGTTCATTGCAGCGGATTTAAGCGTTTTTAAAAACCTGATGTTGCGCATCATTTACCGATTCTCGGCTGGGGTCCTGACACTCCGCTCTTAGGCGTTCCCCAATTCAAGATTGGGGCGATAGGGAACAAGTGCCGGTTTCCAAAGGCCAGCCCAAGAATGGACCAAACAGGTCCATCTCCCTGCCACAAAGACGAAATGCAAATAGGTTGGGTGATCCTACGGCAAGCTCTCGGAACTCCTGAATACCCTTCTTCAATTCCAATTCGTGAAACGCCACAGCTCGGCGTCTCAATTGGCGGGCGGCTCAATCGGCGGTTGAGCTGGCACCTCCGGTAACTTGCTGAGCACAAACCCTAATCAATTCCAATTCAGGGAAATTTCAGCGCGGAATCTTCGTAGACGCTTGAGTCCTGGCCAATAATTCGGATTATTTGGGTTACCCACTCTACGAAAAGGCTACCGAACACAATTTGGACGAATTTCCTTTGAGTGAAGTAAGCGATGTCCTACGTTCCTTCAGCGACAAAATAATACTTCGTTCTTCAAACGCCTCTTGAAGGCGGAAACGGTGTCGCGACCCATTGATTTACATTGACCACTATCCAATTACGAAAACAACATGACGTCAATCCAACAACAATTCGCAATGAACGGCTGCGTCTTGATGATTGCGCTCATTTTGGGAGTTGCAATTCCGGTTCAGGGCCAGGAAGACTTGTCCCAACCGGTCTCCGTTCAAGTGACTCCGAAAGAGCAAAAAGTAAAAGCTGCCTATATCTACAACTTCAGCCGCTATTTTGAATGGCCGGAAACGTCATTTGAAGGCGAAGCAGATCCTTTCGTAATCGGAGTATTGGGAAATGATCCACTAGGCAATCAGTTAGATCGCCTGGCTTTGAAAAAGTCTGTTCGAAACCGAAAAATAGTCGTTCTCCGCTTTGCAGAAGTCAAAGACTACGAAGAATGCCAAATGCTGTTCGTCACGAGATCAGTATCCGACGAACAATTCCAAATGGCGTTGGAACAAGCCAATACCGACCATGTACTGGTTGTCAGCGAGAAACCGCCCGAAACGCGAAAGGGCTCTTCTGTCCAAATCTTTATTGATCAAACCGGCAAAGTCGGATTCGAAATCGATGTTGGAGTGGTCAGTGCTCGCAGTTTGCACGTAAGTGCCAAATTATTGAAACTGGCAAGCGTATCAGACAGCAGTTCGCGATAAATACACCGCAAAAACCCGTTGATCTCAAAATTCCCAAAAAAATACAACCAGCATCTCTCATGAACCGCTTCAAAATACAATCGATCAAATGGAAACTTACAGCACTCGTTGCAGTGACCTGTACAGTGGCTCTGCTGATCGCGTGCGTGGCCTTCGTGATCAATGATGTTGCTCTGACTCGACAATCCAAAGTCAAGCAACTTACTGCTTCAGCCGAACTGGTCGCATCCAACAGTACTGCAGCACTTTCCTTCGAACAATCCGAAGCCGCCGAAGAGTTGCTAAGTTCACTTTCGAAAATCAGCACGATCCGATATGCCCAGCTGCTTACCAGCGAAGGAGAATCTCTGGCGAGCTATTGCACCGAGAATCTTGAGGGCATGGACGAAATAAACATTCAAATGAAACCAGGGCATCGGTTTACGGACGAAGGATTTCTTGAAATCATGGTTCCGGTGGTCGAAGAAGAAGAAATCCTTGGCACGTTCTTTTTGCAGGCATCCATGGACGATTTGCGAAAACGGGTCGTTCGCAACATTTGGATTGCTGGCACCATCATGGCACTCTGCTTGTGCGTCGCGATGGCGATTACATTTCAACTTCAAAAAGTCGTCTCAGGTCCGATTCTGAACTTGGCGACATTTGCTACAGAGGTCTCCACGGATGGCGATTATTCACGTCGAGTCGAAAGCAACTCGAGTGGCGAAATGGACACGCTTTACCAATGCTTCAACCGCATGTTGGAAGAAATTGAAAAAGGCCAAAAGTCACTTGAAGATGGACGTCATCAACTCGAAATTCGCGTTACGGATCGAACCAAAGAACTGTCTGAAGCCAACCTGAAACTTCGCGCAGAATTCGAAGAACGAGAGCGAATGAATGCTCACATGGTCGAATTGTCTCACCGGGCAGGCAAAGCGGAAATTGCCACAGGAGTATTGCACAACGTCGGCAATGTACTCAACAGTATCAACGTCTCCGCAAGCCTTGTTGCTGAAACACTGCAACTCTCTCGCCTGCCATCACTGAAAAAAGCAACAGAGCTGCTCAACTCTCAGGATGACATCGCGGATTTCCTCGCCAACTCGCAAAGAGGGCGGGTACTTCCAGAATACCTACAGAAACTCGGCAACGTATTGCAAGACGAACAGGACACTGCCACGACGGAGTTGGAGTCTCTTGCAAAACATTTGGAACACGTAAAAACCATCGTTTCGATGCAGCAGTCTTATGCCGGCGTTTCTGCCGTCAAAGAAACAATTTCGCTCAATGAGTTACTCGACGATGCAGAGATTCTGATTGAATCGTCGCTGGCCAAACACAACGTCGATGTCGTAAGAGACTTCGAAAATATTCCAAAGATCAAAGTGGAAAAGCAAAAACTTTTGCAGGTCCTCGTGAATCTTTTGAAGAACGCCAAGGACGCAATGACCGAAGGTCGCTCCCACGACCGACTTTTGACAATCAAGACTCGCGTAACGAGCGATGATCGATTGCACATTTCGTTCACGGATAACGGAAGCGGAATCGCGACAGAAAATGTCACAAAAATTTTCTCTCATGGTTTTACAACCAAATCAGATGGGCACGGATTTGGACTTCACAGCTGTGCCAACGCAATCAACGAAATGAAGGGCAACCTGACCGTTCACAGTGATGGGCCGGGTTTTGGCGCAACTTTCCTGATTGACCTGCCCTTTCTTCCCCAAGAGGTGACCGTATGATCCAGTTCGAAAACCACCGAGTGTTGGCGATCGACGACAACACTTCGATTCATGCAGACTATCGAAAAGTCCTCGCAACGAACGAAGACAATGACCTAGGCGAAATCGAATCGTTGTTATTTGGCGACGACAATGCCGAATCAAACAGCCAAAAAAACCAAGTCACCTACGAGATCGACTCGGCCTTCCAAGGCCATGAAGGTTTGGTAATGGTGGAGGAAGCGATCAAAAAGGGACGTCCCTATGCGGTGGCATTCATCGATATCCGCATGCCTCCAGGCTGGGACGGTGTCGAAACGGCAATGCGAATTTGGGAAGTCGATCCAGATTTGCCGATCATTCTATGCACCGCTTACTCGGATCACTCTTGGGAAGAAATCACGAATCAACTCGACCGGGCCGACCAACTGCTGATCCTGAAAAAGCCATTTGACAACGTCGAACTGCGTCAACTGGCCGCCTCTCAAACTGAAAAATGGCGACTTACAAAAATCGCAAATCTCAAACGAGAAGAACTCGAGACTCTGGTTGACCTACGCACCAAAGACTTTTTGGCCACACGAGATATCATGTTCTACACGCTGGCCAAGCTGGCGGAATCGCGAGATGCCGAAACCGGAAACCATCTCGATCGCATGCAACAGTACACACGGATTCTCGCCGAATGGTTGCGAGACAACGGAGCTTACCAAGAAACCGTTGACGACCAATTCGTTGACGACATTTATCGCTCCAGTGTTTTACATGACCTGGGAAAAGTCGGAACGCCCGACTCGGTTCTCTTAAAACCTGGTCGTCTCACGCCCGACGAATTTGAAATAATGAAAGAGCATGTCATCATCGGTGCCGATGCTCTAGACGAAGCTGCCGACATGGCTGAATGTTGCAGCTTCTTGAAGATGTCCGCGGAAATCGCACGTTTTCACCATGAGCGATTCAATGGCACGGGATATCCCGAAGGCAGAAGCGGATTCAACATCCCTCTGTCGGCAAGGATTGTTGCCGTTGCCGACGTATTCGACGCACTGACTTCGGATCGAAGATATCGCAGTGCAATGGACAAACTTGACGTTAAAGAAATGATCAATACGGAATCAGGGGAACATTTCGATCCAGCAGTCGTTGAAGCCTTCAACGCGTGCTGGGAAGACCTCAGCACGTTGAACGTGGAACGAGATTCGCAATCTCCGCGGTTCCTTCCTGCCACGTTTCCAACGTCCGATGTCCATTGTTCCCCGACCAACAGCCAATAGTCTCCCAACCCGTTTTGCCAACAAAATCCGTTACAAAACCTGAAGCATTACCGCTATGAACGCTATGAACGCCAATAACACAAATCCTCGAATTCTGATCATTGATGACAACCCGGAAATCCATAGTGATTTTCGAAAAGTGCTTTGTCGCAATCTTTCCACCGACAATGAACTTGATGAACTAGAAGCACTCTTTGGAGATGAACCTGTCGACCCAAGGTCACGTGCTCCCGAAATCCAGGTCGATTCAGCTCATCAGGGCCAAGAAGGAATCGAGATGGTTCAAAAGGCACTCGAAGAAGGCCGACCCTACAGCCTCGCGTTCATCGACGTCCGAATGCCACCAGGCCTTGACGGAATTCAGACGACCAAAAAAATCTGGGAACTGGATCCGGAAATCCAAGTGGTCGTTTGCTCAGCCTACTCCGATTACACTTGGCAAGACATCATTCATGAGTTGACTCATACAAGTCGTTTCCTCGTCCTCAAGAAACCTTTTGAGAGCATCGAAGTCCGACAGTTGGCCGCTACACTTCACCAACGTTGGGAAGACTCGCGATATGATCTATTGACTGGGCTCGTCAATCGCCGAGCTTACATGGACCATTTTCAACTGCAAAAGAAAAACAGTTTCGAAAACAAGACTCCGCTGTCATGCATCATGCTTGACCTGGATTACTTCAAACGCGTCAACGACGATCACGGACACGCAGCGGGAGACGATGTACTTCGGACCGTTGCGCAAATCCTGATCGACGATAGCCGACCGGGAGACATTGTCTGTCGCTATGGTGGTGAAGAACTCTGCGTTCTCCTCAAAAATGCTGACGAGAAACGAGCCGTAGAATGGGCAGATCGAGTACGCCAAAAGATTGCCACCACACCAGTAGCAAAAGTAAATGGCGACCAAATCTTTGTTTCTTCAAGTTTCGGTGTTTACCAACTCGAGAACCAAAAGATCGAACCCGCCACAGCACTCGAGAACGCCGACACCGCACTGCGTGCTGCCAAGAGCCTTGGACGTAACCGAGTTGTCACCTACAGTGCAATCAATGATCCTGATTTCAAATTGAATTCAGACCCCTGCCTGGCATCCTTGGAGGGAATCACCGCCAGAAGCGTCATGAATCCCATTCCATCAATTCGCCAGGATGCCACACTGCAAGAGTGTGCTCAGCAACTAATGAAACATTGCATTAGTTCTGCTCCCGTAGTTTCTACTGACGGAAAAGTCATTGGACAACTGACAGAATGCGACTTACTCAAGTCATTCACGGATGAGGCCGCTGGCGATTTGGCAGCCTTGGACGTCATGAATTCCAGTGTCGTTTGCTACCATGAATCAACGCCCTTGCACGAGATATTCAGGTTCCTGATTCGCGTCGCGATTCCTCATGTCGTCATGGTAAGGGACAACTGCCCAACGGGTGTCATCGCACGCAGCACGCTCTTGAGCTGGCTATATGCGGAAAGTTTCCCCACGTCGGCTGAAGTTCCGTCGGCAATCGAAAACGGTGTGCAACCGATCTCTGACAATCCGATGCCCACAAACAACGCCTAAAAAGAATCTGTATTTGCACTACGGATGAATGAGATTGGCGGATGTTTCACATTAGAAACGTTCCAGCACTAGCGTCTTTGCTCAAGTCGCCGCATTGCGGTTTTGACGACCGATTCACCGTCTTGCTGCTGTTCACCTGCAGGAGTTTTAGGGAGTGGTTTACGAGGGATCCGCCCCGTCTTCCAGCTCAACTGCATGTAAACGCTTCGTCTCAAGAAGCTTCGATTGTGTCGGTACAAAAATTCATCTTCCCCAAATTCCGCATGCGCCGAATCTATCAGATTTCGCCCAACAATACTCACATCCAAACGATCATTGATTTGATAATTAAGACGGGTATCCAACTGAACGTAACTTGGGATCCCGCGGAGACGATCAAACGAATCAAAGACCGGATCATACTCCCACAAATTGCCATTTTGTAGTTTGTCACTGTAGCGTAGCGTCATGTCCCATTGGAGACGGCTTGTCATTTGCGCAAATGACTGAATGTAAACCATATGGTCAGGACTGCGATCATTGTCCAGACTAGCGCCGTAAACACCAAATCCTCCAGGCGCTTCATCGATATCCAAATTCAGGTAGGAGTATCCACCACGTAGATTCCAATGCTCGTTGATCTTCAGATCGCCATTGAGTTCCGCACCGTAGGCATGTCCATCCGCTCGCAACTGATCGAGCGTATCAGGTAAGAAGGGACCAAAAGTCGACACCGAAGGCCCTTGTTCCAGCAAGTCGCTGTAGTCATTGTAGAAACCCGTCAGCTCCCAACTAAAGTTGTCATTTACTTGCTTTCGGTAACCGAGTTCGCTGGCAATCACTTCCTCGGACACCAACAGATCCTTGGTTGTCGGCACAACAGAGAAGTACTTTATATCTGAATCTTCCAACTGGATCCCCGCGTCGAAACGCGTCGGCAAATGAACGGCTCGTGAAATCCCGCCCCAAACAACGCTGCTATCATTGACGACGTATAACATTCGAGCTGAAGGTTGGACGTTAACATCATTCAAGGTGTTCCAGCTGACTTTGGTTCCCAGCCACGCAAACAATTTATCTTCTTGGAGCGTCCATTTTTCCTGGATGAATCCACCAAAGTATTGGATATCCAATCGATCAAGTTGAGCATGGGGATCAACTACGTTGATGCCGCCAAATCCGTCATCCTCATAATCGGTGCCAAAATAGCGTCCCTTGCTGTAACGGTAAGTCAATCCAGTCACTTGCTCGCGAAAGGGATTGAACTTGACTCGTTGCTTCAAATCGATCTCGAAGTTATCCAGTTTTTCCAGCGTAGCGATCCAGTCACGATTGGTTCGCTCATAGTAGGCTTGCAGTGTCACGTCGCGATCTTCATGAAACTTGTGCTTCCATTGAACCATTGCATGTCCGCCCGAAGTTTTCAAGAATCGCTCAATCGACTCGTCGAACCGAAATTCCTGCCCGATGACCCGGCGGTCTCCTCCACGATGAAAATCAAAGAACGTCGTGATCCGATCGTTTTCCGTGGGCACGTAATCACTTCGCATTCCGACTCGGCCCAAGAACCCATCGTTTTCGGGATAATACCCAAATGGAACCGAGAGGGGATCACGAACCAGCCCCGAATCGCGTTCGTTGTACTTTCCGTAGATTCGATAGTGCAAATCACCCAAACTTCGCCCGATACTGAAGGCGTGAAATTCGTTATCCAGAGTTCCATAACCGGTAGTGAAGTAACTTCCGATTGTGTCTTCGGCTCGTCGGGTTACGACATTGATAATACCGTTTACCGCGTTTTCGCCCCAAACCGTTGCCCCTGGCCCGCGAATGATCTCGATTCGCTCGATATCCTCTAGAATGAGCTCCTGGACATCCCACATCACGCCACCGTAGGTCGAACTATAGATAGCTCTTCCGTCGATCTGGACAAGGACTTTGTTGTTGAATGTTCCAGCGAACCCGCGGATGGCAACGGAAATATCTTGTGAATTGAGCTGCGAGACCTGAACGCCCGGAACCAGTCTCAACGCGTCAGGAATCGTACGAACACCCGACCGACGAATCATTTCGTCGGTAAGGACATAAACCGCCGCGGGTGATTGCCCCACAGTACTTTTTGTCCCATCGACCGACATGACCTCGCTATTAAGCGACTCAGCTTCGAAAACTGGATCTTCGCTTACTCTCACGTCAGCGAGTGCTTCGAGGTCCATGTCAAACATATCCTCGTCTTCCTCTTCTCCGTCTTCCGCATCTTCATCATCGATGGCAAGAGTTGCTGACTCATCGCCCTGATGGGGCGAATAGTTTGCCTGAGAAAACCGTCGAGCGGACGTGCCTCCAGGCAACTGGGTAACTTGCAGGGCCCCAAATGCACAGATAGGACCGATCATCATTGCCAAAAAGGTAAGAATGATCGCGTTTGCAAAAGTTTTTAGGGGACTGCTCATCGCCAACTCCTTAATGATCCACCCGATTTTTCGTCTATAAATGGTTAGACCAAATTCAATGCCAAAAGCTAAAATGCAACCTGGGCGGGTTTCAGTGAGGATATCGGTTAAGCGTTTCGTGGTTGTACAAACAAAGAGGTATCGTTCCGGATGTACGGAATGGCCGGAAAATGACAAGCGATCATTTATGACAACCGACAATGTTTGACACATTTCTTGGATATTAATGCTGTCACTTAGGTAGTTAAGTGAGTTTAGGAATTTTGGGAGTCGTCCAAATGGGCGGCACGCGCCCCTCTTCGAAAACGTTTGGATATCCCTGACAAAACCCCGGTTAAACAAGGATTTGATGGCCCAATTGGCAATTTGTCTCGCAACGGCTCTTTAAACTTCGAAAAAAGAACAATTTACGGTTGCCAAATCTGCTCAAAAATCTCAATATATGTGATTCGAAAAACACTTGTTGAGGACTGAGAAAAGTGGCAGTTAGAATTCGTCTTAAGAAAATGGGTCGCAAACACCGACCATTTTTCCGTGTCTGCGCGATGGATGCGCGAGCGCCACGTGACGGTCGAGTTATTGAAGAACTCGGGACCTACGATCCGATCGTGCCGGAAACTGATGCGCGTGCAATTTTGAACGCGGATCGAATTGACTATTGGATGAGCGTTGGTGCCCAACCGACCCCCAAAGTCGGCGTACTGATTAGAAAGTACGGTAAGGACGGCACGCATCTGGATGCTCAAAAGGCTGCCATTGAACGACTAGGTGGTCGTCGTCAAAAGGCAATCAGCGATGCAATCGCGGCGGCCAGCAGTTTGCCGGCACCTCCGGAACCTGAAGCTCCAGCACCAACTGAGGAATCGCCTTCAGAGGGTGTACCAGCCGAAGAAACGGCTGCTGAGGCGACAACCGAAGAAAAAACTGACGCTCCTGCCGAAGCAGCGTCCGAAGAATAAATAACAATGCGTTTCGATGTTTTGACTTTGTTTCCGGAAATGTATCCCGGCTATTTGAGTCAAAGTTTGCTGAATAAAGCAATCGAACGTGAATTGGTTTCTGTTCAAACCCACAATATGCGGGATTGGACAGAGGGTCGCCACAACCAGATCGATGATCGACCTTTTGGTGGTGGACCTGGCATGGTACTAATGGTGGACCCCATCGTCCGAGCGGTCGAAGCGGTCCAAGATATGGCTCCTAATCAGGGCCAAGTCATCATGACGACTCCACAAGGTAGACGCCTTGACCAACAGTTCGTTGAAGAACTCTCGGTCATGGACCGATTTATAATCTTGTGTGGTCGTTACGAGGGTTTCGATCAACGAGTGAGCGATATCCTCAAACCGATGGAAATTTCTATCGGAGATTACATCCTCAACGGTGGCGAAGTCGCTTCGATGGTGTTAATCGATACCTTGGTTCGAATGGTGCCAGGTGTACTGGGAGACGAAAACAGCAATATCCAGGATTCCTTTTCCAGAGGAAACCGATTGCTTGAGTACCCCCAATACACTCGCCCACGCGAATTTCGAGGTCACTCAGTTCCGGAAGTCTTGCTTAGCGGCAACCATCCGGCAATTGAGGCTTGGAGAAACGAACAAAGTATCCAGCGGACGCAACAACGACGAAGCGACCTGCTGGACAAGGACAAAACCAAAGAAGACCAATCGAGAAAGTAAATTTCTGCTTTCCGGTCATAAGCGAGGAAATTATGTCACGCGAATTGATGAAAATAGTCGAACAGGCCAGCATTAAAGCGGATGCTCCCGAATTTGAAATCGGCGACACCGTAAATGTTCACTGTATGATCCATGAGGGCGAAAAGACTCGTACGCAAGTCTTTAGTGGTACCGTCATCGGACGCAGCGGAGAAGGCGTTCGTGAAATGTTTTCCGTTCGTCGAATCGTTGCAGGGCAGGGCGTTGAACGTAAATTCCCCGTTCACTCACCTCGAATTGCCAAAGTCGAAGTCACACGCTGCTCGGTCGTTCGCCGAGCAAAGCTTTATTATCTTCGAGATCGCGTTGGAAAAGCCGTTCGCCTCAAAGAACGCCGCAAATAAATTTGAAAACGTTCAATTGATCGCCTATAAAAAGGAATGTCCACTGGGGCTTTCCTTTTTCTATGCGCGATGGCAATCAACTCGATCATGAGTATCCTTCGCTTCAACTTGCGAAGCCATTGGATTCTGACGCTACGCTTCGCGTTTCTCTACCTCACTGAGATGCGCCGCAAAACCCGTCAAGAACGCTTTCATTCTCTAGGTGTTCAAGCGATCCCTCTTCTATATCGCGATCGCGATTGTTCCTCAGGCAACTCGACAAAAAGACTGTTGGAATTGGCAGCAGAAATTCTGCTTCACTCCTCTCGGGTGCAGCGGGAAGTCCAGCGACGGCCGTTCAACTCGCGCAAACGACTCCTGAATCTCCCTACTTCTTTGTCTTCGCTCCATTGACTATTTCGACCAAGGAAAAGCACGCAGAACGTTAACCTCAATCCTCTGAATCCAAAAACGGGAAACGACTCGATGTTGAAAACAGAATTCCAAAAACGGCAATTGAAGTTTGCCAACTTCGAAGAAATGATGAACGAAATCAACTCACTGGAAGAAGGTGGATACGAAAGCCAAGGAAATTGGTCACTTGCACAAATCTGTGGACACGTGGCGGACTGGATGCGTTTTCCAATCGATGGCTTTCCCATTCCGCCGATCTATATGCGACCGATTTTTTTCCTGATGAAAATTTCGATCGGCGACAAAATGAAACGCGACATCCTCGCCAATGGCTTCAAAGCCGGGATGCCAACGGCACCTGAAACCATCCCGGATGACGACGAAATGACGGATCGCCAGGGCATTGGTGTGCTGAAAAAAACCATTGCAAGAGTCTGTGCCCACACGGGTGAATTATTGCCGTCGCCACTGTTTGGCCCCATGGACAAAGAAACGCTGCTCCAGGTCACTTTGCTCCATGCCGAACACCATTTGGGATTTCTGGAGCCGAAAGAGCTCCCCTAAAGCCTCGTTCAAGATTTTCCAAATGAAAAACCTGGCGAACACCCATTCGTTAAATAATCAGTTCCCCAATCGAACAACGCTGAGCGATCAAAGTCCCAAATCTTCTTTGGCGGCGACAAAGGCAGTGACGAGGTCGTTGAAGTTAGAGTCCAGTGTCTCTGAATTCTCGGGCTTTTCCTTTTCTTTGGGCAAGGGTTCATTTCCAAACGTCCAATGGAATTCAAGCATCTTTCTTTCGAGCACAATCGTGCCTTCGATACTTTGACTATTGCAATAGCCCACGAAATCTTTGAGTTGGGGTTCGATATGGTTCAAGATATCGGTAACCGCTTTGGAAAGTAATCTCGGTTTTCGGACAATCCAGTCCTCAATTTCTCGATCTTTGGAATGAGTAAACCAGATCTGACCCATTCCATAAAACATCCAAACTACACCGCGAAATGAAGAAACCAACACATAGGGTTTTGGCACCATCCACCAACCGCCAAGCTTGGTGCGAAAAATTAAGTGTCTACCGCCGAATCGTTTGATAATTCGGTTTCCCTTCCCCAATGGGCTGGATTCTTGGCCCATAGAACAATCCCCTTTGGTAGGTTTTTGGTCTACATTTTCGTGAGCGGAGTTGTCATGTTGATTGGACGCGTTCATGGCAGAAAAAATAGAACCAAGCAAGAAATTTCGAGAGCTCCCTCGAAGTCAGACACAATTGTATGGGCTGAAAGCGCCTTCAGATACGTCCCCATCAAGCAAATTCGTACAAGGCAATTTTTCGCTTCCCTCTGGTTTCCCTTCTAAGACATTTTTCTCGTTGCCACTGGACCAACGTGAGGTAACATTCTAATGTGCCTAGGGGTGCACCACGATCGATTCCCACCATGAACCTCCCCCCACCTCCTCGTTCTTACCAAAAACCTTGACTTTTGAGGTCAATTGGAATGCTACAAATGAATAACTCCCTAGACAAAATAATTGTCAAACTGTCGGAAATTAGAGACGACATTGATGCCATCCACCATCATCAATCGGATCGAATCGTTCAAGAGCTTGAAGAAGTGATTGAAGCACTTCGGAATTCCGATTCACAGGAATATCGAATCGGTTAATCGAGAAGTCAGTCGGTTAGATTGGCTTCGCGGCGTCGTCCAGCGGCTTTTAATTCGCGGCTGCGTTCTCCGCCGCCAACCCGATGTGAATCGTGACGCGAACGAGTCGAGTTCGTTGTCACGCCAGGAAACTTTGAGATCATTGATTTGATGAATCTCTCCAATTTGTTCAGACGTCTCTGCATCCAAAGCGTTGGATTTTCTGCAACTGGTTTGAAACAAAGTGAAGCAGCCAAAATGCTAAACATCTCGCGCCGACTCAACAGGGCGCGACGCCTACTGAGCGATCAACAGATTTTTCGCAAAACGAAAGAGAGTTATGGCAACGTTTTATGAGAGTATTGACGAAAAACTTCAGGGCTTCATCGAAGCCCAAAAGATCTTTTTCATTGCGACCGCGGCAGAGGATGGCCGAGTCAATTTATCTCCCAAAGGGTATGAATCCCTTCGAGTCTTGGGCCCCAACCGACTGGTTTGGCTGAACTTATCTGGAAGCGGGAACGAAACGGCGGCTCACCTGAAAGCCATTAACCGAATCACGCTGATGTTCTGTTCATTTTCCGGCCCACCACGTATCTTGCGCGTCTACGGTAAAGCAACCGCCGTTCATCCACGCGACGCCCAATGGAAAAACTTTAGCGAGCATTTCCCGAGCTTCATAGGTACACGACAATTTTTCGACGTTGAAGTCGACTCACTCCAAACTTCTTGCGGATACGGCGTACCTTTGTTTGACTTTGTTGGCGAAAGAGACACCTTGTTGAAGCACGCTTCCAAATACACTCCTGAGCAACAAGCCGAACGGTGGGAGATAAACAATGTGACGAGTATTGATGGGTTTCCGTCTGGCATTTTCGACGACTAGAACGCGGCGTATTCGCCCCATCTTTTTCCCCAACCGAAGCTGAACCAACAAGTCGTCAATGTAAGGCATTGGTGGTGGCTTCAAGTCGCGACTCCGGGGTCTATGCCAATGGGTCCCTGAAAGCCTCGACGAGCCCCAGATGGACCTAATACCTGAATCGATGACGTTCTACGACCAACCAGGTTCAATTTTAAACGTCGGTTTCGGTCTTCGCAGAAACCTGTTACTCAGAACGCCATTTGTGCATATAGTGTGAAATATCCAAAGTGGCGAAAAATCGCCTTGGGCCAAGCACAACACTCACCTCCAACTCCGTAGGAAAAAACAATGCTTGAACGAGATCTACTCGTTGCCATTATCGCAATCGGACTTGGAGCGTTCTTAGTCCACGCTGCCATCATTTGTCGGCCAGCCTGTTTTGATTTTTGGTTGGTCAGGCGCATTGAATCTCGCTTTGGACGCACTGCTGCCAGGAACATAGTCGCCATTTTTGGTGGACTAATGATGTTGCTGGGGGTGTACGTTCTTCTTTTCCCAAGCCAAAACGATCAAGCGGCCCATCGAAGTAGCGATTCGAATCTTTCCAGTTCCTTAGGCGAGCCTAGAAACAGTTTTGGCACAACGATTCGCTAGTTGAACCATTTCCTTTTTCGCTGATGCTGGTCAGATCGGAAAGAAGGCATTGAATGCTGTGTTTTCCCCCTAAGCCCAATCGTATTGGTGTCTCTAATTCGGCAAGGTTCTTAGTGTCTAGCAAAATAATAAATTGAGCAAAAGTACAGCTTCAAGCTGCAAGAACTCGTTCCTGCGGACTAGTACCTAGGCCCGTCTTCGATTGGCGGGCCGAGAACATCAGATACACCAGTTTTCTTAGCCTTGTTACCCGTCAATTCAAAACGGTCCGGGTACTAGCCTCAAGTTCCACGTTTGAGAGGAACAAGAATTGTTTCGGCAGGAGCCTCAACCTCCCGTAAAAGGCAAAAACCTCGACGACGGGTGCCATGCTTCACGCTTGCGTGAGCATGCTTCAGTTGGACCACCAGTACCTAGGCCCGTCTTCGATTGGCGGGCCGAGAACATCAGATACACCAGTTTTCTTAGCCTTGTACCCGTCAATTCAAAACGTCCGGGTACTCGCCCCAAGTTCCACGTTTGAGAGGAAAAAGAATTGTTTCGGCAGGAGCCTCAACCTCCCGTAAAAGGCAAAACCTCGACGACGGGTGCCATGCTTCACGCTTGCGTGAGCATGCTTCAGTTGGACCACCAGTACCTAGGCCCGTCTTCGATTGGCGGGCCGAGAACATCAGTTACACCAGTTTTCTTAGCCTTGTACCCGTCAATTCAAAACGTCCGGGTACTCGCCCCAAGTTCCACGTTTGAGAGGAAAAAGAATTGTTTCGGCAGGAGCCTCAACCTCCCATTTGATGGGCAAATGCCAAGTGCAATTCGCCCACCCACTCACTCTTGTGATACATCCGAGAGACGAACAGCGTCTACCGATTAAGTTTGCTTCTCGATGCGCACGGCACAGACTTTGTACTCACCCGTTTGCGTTACGGGATCACCCGCGTCATTGGTCAGCAGGTTTGCACGCGCCTCGGCGAAATGCATTGGCATCCAAGTACAACCAGGTCGCACGCGCGGCGAAATCCAAGCCAAGGCCTCAACCTCGCCACGTCGAGAAATCACGTTGACTTTTTCGCCTTGTGAAATCCCAAGCTTCTTCGCGTCGCGCCGATGAACTTCAACAAAATTTTCACGTTGCTTGGCGACCGGGCCCGGATCACGCCGCGTTTGAGTCGCCGAGTTGTAGTGATACAGGGTTCTCCCGGTTGATAGCACGAGAGGATACTCAGGATCAGGTAATTCCGCGCTAGGTCGATAAGAGACTCCCTGAAACTGGACCTTTCCAATGATCGGGCCGTCAACATGAAGTGTCGGGGTGCCTTCGTGCCCCTTGTCTGGACATGGCCACTGGAGACCGCGCGGTCTTTCATCCAGACGTTCATGTGAAATCCCCGCAACTTTTGGAGTCAACTCAGCCATCTCGTCGAAGATTTCGTGAGGCCCTGCGTAGTTCGGCATTTCATACCCAGCGACCTTCGAGAAATCGCAAATAATCTCCCAATCCGCTTTCGCATTTCCTGGCGGCGTTACCGCTTTGCGGACTCTTTGTACACGCCGATCACTATTGGTGAATACTCCGTCTTTTTCCGCAAAGCAAGCACCGGGAAAAACCACGTCCGCAAATGTCGTTGTCACATTGTGAAAGATCTCCTGACAAATCAGGAAATCGCAGTTTTCATTAAGCCCTTTTTCAACTTTTCCGACATTGGGTTCAGAGATAACGATATCTTCGCCCATCACATAAAGCCCGCGAATCTCACCACGCTGAAGTGCCTTCATCATGACATTGAGATTCAATCCATCGTTCGGGGAAAGCGGAACTCCCCAAGCCTGTTCGAATTTCTTGCGGACTGCATCGTCCGTAACCTTTTGATAGCCCGGATAAAAGATTGGTGTCGCGCCGGAATCGTTGGCACCTTGAACATTGTTTTGGCCGCGCAAGGGATTCATTCCAGCGCTTGGAACACCAAGGTGCCCTGTCATCGCGACTAAGTTGGCTAGGCAATAGACGTTGTCAGTACCGTGAGTGTGCTCTGTAATCCCAAGCGTGTAATAGATCCCTGCTTTTTCGGTTGTGGCGTACATCCTTGCGACAATTCGAATGTCATCGGCAGGAACGCCTGTGATTTTCTCGGCTTCTTCCGGAGTGTAGTCTTTGACAGCCGCGATAACGTCTTCGAATTTTTCTGTGTGATGCTCGATAAAGTTGTGGTCAACCAGATCTTCCTTGATGATCACATGAGCCATCGCGTTAAGCAACCAAACATCAGTTCCAGGCTTGAGTTGAAGATGCTTGCAAGCAACTTCGGCCATAAAAATCTCTCGAGGATCGGCGACGACCAACTTTGAACCGCGCTGGACCGCCCGTTTCATCTCCATTGCGATGATCGGATGGGCTTCACTGGTGTTACTACCAATGACAAACATCATTTCCGTATCGCGAATTTCATCGATCGAATTGGTCATGGCACCCGCACCAAACATTGTCACCAGACCGGCGACTGTTGGCGCGTGTCAGGTTGCGGCACATTGATGAATGTTGTTGGTGCCATACGTGGCCCGCGACAACTTTTGCATCAAATAGTTCTCTTCACCGGTGCATCGACTTGAGGAAATAAAACCCAACGAATCCGCACCGTACTTTTCTTTGACACGATTGAGACCATCGGCAGCATATCGAAGTGCCTCGTCCCAGGTTGCCGGATGAAGTTCGCCGTCATCGCCTCGAATCAATGGTTCTGTGATTCGGTCGCCGTGATGAATAAAGTCATAGGCGAAACGTCCTTTGACGCAGAGGTTGCCATCGTTGAGAGTCTCGCCCGGAGCTGGGCTGGTAATCTTGACGACCTTGTCATCGACCACATGCAAATCCAACTGACAGCCAACACCACAGAAATTGCAGGTCGTTCGTGTCGTTTTGGTTTCGGCTGGCAGGACTTGAGGCGCCTTTTTCTCAATCATCGCGCCCGTGGGACAAGTATCAATGCATCCGCCGCAAAGTTCGCAGGAAGTTTCAATCAGACTGCGTTCGCCGGCGGTCGAAATCGTCGTTTCACTTCCCCGATATGCCAATGTTATCGCGTTTACCGCTTCGACTTCGTCACAATACCGTGTGCAGCGAGCGCACAAAATGCAAAGCGATGGGTCAAACTGAATGTAGGGATTATCATCCATCGGACGCCCAACACGCGGAGCTTCGATCTGATGAAGCTTGAGAGGAGGCGTTTTCTCCGCAAGTTGACGAAGCTGATTCGAGTTGCCCGTTTCAACCGGCAAACCCTCTGAATCTAGTTCATGATCCGCCAAGTACATTCCGTAAAGGACTTTGCGATGCCGTTCAATTCGTTCCGATTCGGTCTTGATCTTCATATCGGGCGAAACACGCCATGCGCAACCCGGTTGCAAGCGGCGTTGGCCTTCTACTTCAACCAAGCAGACCCGACACGCTCCTGCAGGTTCCAGTCGCGGGTCATGACACAGTGTGGGGATATCTATTCCCTCGCGCTCTGCGACTTCGTAAACGGTCTCCCCCAACTGCGCGTTGCAAGACTTGCCGTTAATCTCAACTGCGAAAGTTCGAATACCGACGGGTTCGTTCATGATAGGATCTTTGGTGTAAGTTACATCAGGTGATGAAATGGACCTTGAAATGCCAACTCCTGGCCAGCAAGGATTCAGCCTGTTTTATTTTATCAGCAATCGTCAATGTTGGCATGATCACAATACTGACTTTTCAATTGGCTCGACGAAGCCTTCAAGTTTTCAACGAACCAACACAAAGGTGATATCATGAACCAACTGACCAGCAGCAACGATAGTTTACTGAATAGAATTTCAAATGAGGCCTAAATGCCAATGATTTTGGTCCTATGCACAATTATTTCAAGTCTTTGGCCCGGACAAGCTCAAGAGCTGAAGCGGTATGAATCCACGCAAGCCCTTATGGGTGTCCAGTTTACCTTGATCATCTACGCGACTGACGAATCGTCTGCGGCGACTGCCATTGACGAGGCATTTTCCGAGATCGAGGCAATGGAAAAAGCATTGAGTGACTACCAACCCAAAAGTGAAATCAACTCACTTTGCCAATCTGCCCCCCACGCACATCCGGTTGAAGTCAGCGAGTACTTGTACGAAACCCATGCGCTGGCAAAAAAAATCTACGAGCAAACTGAGGGCGCATTTGACATTTCGGTAGGACCAGCGACCCAATTGTGGCGTCTCTCAAGACGAAACAAACGGCTACCAACACAGGAAAAAATTGCCGAAGCAAGATCACGCATGGGATTGGATTGTATTCAATCACAAACCAACAATCAAACATTCGTAATGTCGATCACTAAAGCCAACATGCAACTGGACTTTGGTGGCATCGCCAAGGGAAGGGCAGCGGACCTCGCCATGCTTGCGTTAAAAAAGCGAGGAATACAATCTGCGTTGATCAACGCCAGTGGAGACATTCTCGTGAGCAACCCACCACCTGAAAAAGAGGGATGGACCATTCAGATTCCCGGTGGGCATGGCCAGGAGACAACGACGATCACCCTTGCCAATTCGGCCGTTGCTACGTCTGGGGACGTTTACCAATTTCTCGAAGTTGATGGAGTTCGTTACTCACACATCATCGATCCCAAAACGGCCGAGGCCATTTCCGATTCACGAATCGTCACCGTGATTCACGAGAATGGTGGATCTGCTGACGCCTATGCGTCTGCCATAAGTGTCTTGGGAGCTGACGGGTTGTTGCTTGCAGAAGAGGGTGAATTTGAAGCCCAAGTCATCACTGCCACCAATCGAGAACTCACCCAGTTTGAAGTGCGACGAACCAACGGCTTCCCCATCGCATCGGAGGAAAAAGGCATAGGTGATTGCAAGTAAACTTCTCTTGCGCGACCCTGGCGCGACCCTGGCGTTGACGTTGCAAATTAGTTGTGAATCCAATCGTATCAATCTATCAACTAACGCTGCGGTGAATCATCTAGCGGCTTACTCGTCCGCACGAACGTCCAAATGTGTATGGGTAAATTTGCTGATGTACCAACTTTTCCACTGCGGCTCAATGTATCCAAAATCTTGAGTCTGACGCGAAAGTGAACGAAGTGCCTGGTAAACCTGCCTATTACGCCTCCAAACCTGTTCGGTTGCGTTGCCACCTCCAGTCTTGAGACCTTCGACCTGCCCACCACGGGCGGCGGTACTCATTCTTCCCGGACTCTCGCCAGTTGCAACGGTATGTTCAGTCTCCAAAGCATCAATCAACGGCAGAATAGCCGAAACACTTCCAACCCGATTGAGCAATAGAGCTGCTCTGTTAATCGTCGTACTACTCTTGGAAAGCAGAAAATTGTTTCCCACGACCGTTTGCACCACATTCTCGGGATGATAGAGACCGGAATTCTCCAACAAAGTTGAAGCGCGACTTCGAATACTGGTATCCGGATCTTTCACGGCAAAGTAAACCAACGCGTTCAGCGCCTGCGGCGAATCGATCGTTCCGATAGCTTCCATAACCATGCTGCGAAATTGGACCGTTGGCAAATCCTTTTTGTTCATTTCCCCTGTCGCGAGATTAAAAAGAGGTACGACTGTCGATTTCCCAATGACCTGCGGAAGTGCCTCAACCGCTTGTGCTGGCTTGGTCCGTAACAGCTTCTTCCATCGCTTCATGACGTCGTTGACAACTCCTGTGTTATCAGCTGCCTCAATTTGCTCTATGACTCGTAACGCTTCTTCCGACATCCATTTATTATTGCGTTTGACATAGCCAGACGACTTGAATCGCTCCACCTCGTTCAACCAAACTCCGTCTCGTTTTCGATAGACGCGATTCCCAGTGACTGGCGATATGATCCCATGCCAAGCAGCCGCGTCGTTCGGATCCAACTTGAGGACCTGACGCAAATGGTAATTTATTTCGTTTCGGTATTTTACATTTCCGCTTTTTTGCGCCTTGCACCATTTGACTGCCGCCCAATGAGACTCCAGGTCATTGGCAGAGGCATATACATTTTGATAAACGCCGCTGGCTTCGTCATTCAAAGCGACGACTTTGGAAACCATTGACTTTTCCAATTGCAACATGCCGCCCGACTCCGTCTTAAAGACGAAGTGCTTTTTTTTGTCGACGACTTTGGAGTCGGTAATCAATTTGCCCAAAATCTCGCCGCCAGACTTCAATTGAAGGCGATCCACTGCCTCAATTTCTTGCGCAAACGAGAGTGTTGAACAGATCAATAAGCTGGTCGTAAGTATTGCAACCCAAACTGGCTTCATCATGACTCCGATCCTTTAAAATATCCGCCATGCCCCTGACGGTTCTATCCCTCTATTCTAGGCCAAACTTGAGTGAAATGATCGCATATTGCGTTTTTTTGGCCTCAGATTGACCGATCGGCCTATCGAAACGATCGTACACATTTCGATAGGACACTTAGTCCATAACAAGACAGGACGGTTCGCGTCTGCGCCGCATGAAAAACATCGCCAATATACCGAGCAATACTGAACAGAAGCCTGGCTCGGGAACGGCCGAAACCAAGTTACTTCTCCAAGCAAGACCAAAATCCCGATTGATATCGCTGGTGACGCGCAAATGGTACGTTCCCGCAGCTAAATCCCGCATATAGATGTGTTCGACATTGTCGACCGTACTGGCACTCTGATCCAGCAGGTCTCCCAAAAAGCTTCCGCTAGAGTCATAAAAACCCAGATTCATATCTGCAAGCGATTCAACAGGGGCAAAAACCGCACCAGACGCGTCGGTGTCTGTGATTTCCATGTTCCAAGTCAAGATGATTGATAGTTCATCCATTATTTGCGAGTCCGGCACATGGAACTCGTAGAAGAGTTCGTCCCCTGCAAGAATCTCCTCTTCATAATCCCAACCATTTTCAGCAACTGCAGAAAGTGGATCTCCCTCCGAACCGTCGTGCTCTCCACCCTTTAAGATTTTATAGCTGTTGTAGATATTCACTTGCCCCGCGCCAAAGACCTCATCCAGCGGGCGAGTGGTCGTTCTATCCCAACTGGCAAATTCGTCTTTGGTTGCACCTGAGAGCAATATTGCTTTTATGGTTTCAGAACGAGTCGCGGTCGTTCCCGCACCGGCTTCGTGCAGAAGAGCCGCAGCGCCAGAGACGATCGGCGTCGCATAGCTGGTGACCCCTTCGGGTGCAACAATTTCTGGTTTGGTCCGACCCGCGCCATAAAAACCTGAGGTGGGCCCCGCAGCATGCAAGGAATCAGACCGGCCAACAGTAATTGAATTGTATCCTTGAACCATCAAAGCAGGCAGCGCTCCAACTCCATTATTTGATCCGACGACCGTGGTCATTTCAGATTGATTGATGGCGAAATCGAGACGCCGCAAAATGTCCGCCGCTTCGGCTTCGCTCAATCCATTCGTCGCGGCGCTAAGCGACCCAATGTAGCTGTGATTCGAAACATGAAAGTTCTGAAACGCCGGATCCGCGCCAGTTTCAGCGCCAAGTTGATTATTGATCCAGTCGTTCGCGTCAAACCCCGTGACCGGATTGGTTGCCTGACTGCCCAATCCTTGAGTCATGCTCTGGGTATTGCCGAAGAACCGTCGCGCAACGCCGGAGGCATGCGAACTGGTTCCACTCGGTCCTGATCCCTC
>CBDDAC010000032.1:0-72522 GCA_965224765.1 Mariniblastus sp. | reverse complement strand
CCCCAATGATGACGGGATTGTGTTTCTCGATTAGTGAGTTGTACCCTGGCCAATGGGTCTAAGCTCAGCCGTTTTGAGTGAGACGTTTTGGCGAGGCGTCCAGCTGGTCGCTGTCCAGTCGAGCCGGGCGGGCGTTTAGTTTTTTGTTGGCCGTTGGCGCTAGCCTCGGTTCCGTAGCATTGACCGGCGTACCGCCCAAACTGAACTTGTTGGGCAAATCAATTTAGAGACCACGTTTATTCGAGCAATCATTAAATTGGGCAATCAAACAAACTGCCAATAACGAGTGGGTGAGGATATTTTGGAAACCAATACATCGTCGGGCGCAAGTGATTCCGATCCTGCGGACTCTCAATCCGCTGCGGAACCTCCCTCTCAACCGGATTTTTTCATCGATGATTCGGATCGTTATTCTCGCCTACGCCTGATTGGTTGGTGGGATCAGGATCGAATCGCTGCTGCCAAAATATTGGTAGTAGGGGCGGGCGCGTTGGGCAACGAAGTCCTGAAGAACTTGGCGTTGTTGGGGCTGGGCCACATCTATCTGATCGACTTCGACGAGATCCAGGGATCAAATCTTTCTCGCTCGGTTCTGTTTCGGGCCTCCCACGCCGGCCAACCCAAGGCAACCGTTGCCGCCAAAATGGCGACAGAGTTAAATCCAGATTGCCAGATTTATCCGCTGCTGGGAAACGTCTTGATGGACATCGGTTTGGGGCTAGTTCGCGATGTCGACCTGGTCATTTGCTGTGTCGACAACCGGGAAGCGAGGCTGTGGATCAATCGAATGTGTTGGAAGACAGGCACGCCTTGGATCGATGGAGGCATTCAGGAAATCAACGGCGTCGCGAAAGTGTTTGTGCCACCGGGCGGATCTTGCTACGAATGCGCGATGACTGAAAACGATTATCGGCTGATTTCATTACGATATAGTTGCCCATTGCTCAAGCAAGAAGACATTCAGCTTGGCAAAGTTCCAACCGCCCCCACCATCGCCTCGATTATCGGAGGAATGCAAGTTCAGGAAGCGTTAAAGTTGATTCACGATTTGCCAACCGCCGAAGGAACCGCTTTGGTTTTTAACGGTGCAGCGAACAAATTTTACCAAACCAAGTATCAGCGACGTGAAGATTGCATGTCGCACGAGACGTATGAGTCGATTCTCGAGTTACCGCTCAGCTCGTCCGAAACAACCGTGAGGCAGCTTTTCGATGCCATCGCGGCTGCCAAAAAATCAGAATCCTCACTGGAAGCAGGCGAAGAACAGGCTGAGCCCACATTGCGTCTGATACTGGATCGAGATTTCTTGATCAGGCTAACCTGTCGCAGTTGTGATATCGCCAAAGAGGTTGGCCTTCCGCTGTGCCAAGTCGGCTCGCGGGACGGGTTGTGCGACCAATGTAGCGAGCCGCTTCATCCTGAAACGACCTGCGAGATCGGCGTTAAGTCAGCTTTGATGGATCGGACGCTCAAGTCCTTGGGCATTCCGGATTACGATATCGTCAAAGTCGGCATGGACGACGAGACATGTTTCGTTTTGCTGGCCGCCGATACAAAAAAATTCGAAGAAAACGCCCTGTCCGGAGAATAGAATTAGAGACTGGGGAAGACCGAATGATGGGTTGGCTGGCAGGCTGAAACCCACGGTGTTCTCAAATCTGTTTTGACGTGAGAATTCATGAGTTCAGACATTCAATTTGGTGACTTGGAAGAATCAGAGCCGCAGCGCGCGTTGCGACCTGACCAAGATGGCCATTTTGTCGTCGCCCAAATCGGCGATGTGTCTGACGAAGAATTGCAGATCTATGTCGATCTCGATGTCATGCGCGATATGGAAGCCCACGCTCGCAGCAACACGCGAGTCGAATTGGGCGGCGTAATGCTGGGCTATCAAAGCGTTGACGATCAGGGACGTCCGTTCGTGGTCATCACGGATTGTTTGCGAGCGCTCCACTACGAAGCCACCAAAGGCAGTTTCAAGTTTACCCACGACACGTGGAGCCAGATTACACGTGAGCGCGACGAGTTCAAACCCGATCTAGAAATGGTGGGTTGGTATCACACGCATCCTGGGTGGAGCGTGTTTCTGTCAGGGATGGATCTGTTTATCTGCAACAATTTTTTTTAATCGCCCGCTCGATGTCGCATTGGTTATTGACCCTTGCGCCGACGATCGTGGCTGGTTCCAGTGGACGACGGGCGCGAAACCAAAAACGCAAAGGACGGGCGGGTTTTATTTGACGACGGGTCGGTATCGCCTGCAAGAGTTGGATCATTTCGCGCGAGTTTACAACAAAGAGCCGATCATGACACAAGACCCTCGATACGCTGGTGATGTTTATGGTGGAGGAACACAGCCGATGGTAAACCTGCAAGACAATCGAAAACCGATGTTTGAAGTTGCGATGATGGCGATGCTGTTAACCCAGTTTCTGTTTTTCGCGATCGTCGCCTGGAAGTTGTTGTCGCCGCCGGCCGGTGTGGCTAGTCAGCAAAGTAGCGACGAAGTCACCCAGTTGGAAAACAAAGTGGCAGAGCTGGAGAGTGCTCGGCTTCGACAAGCCAAAGATGAGGCTTATCAAGAGGTGATGGGCTCGATTGTTGCCGGCCAGACTGGGCAGAACAATCTCGTCGCGGACTTTACCGAATTAAGTTCGTCGCACCAAAAGCTGCAATCCAACATCGAAGCGCAAATGGCATTGTCGGAAAAGCTTGCAAATGAAAATTCGGCCAAAGACCGAGAGCTTGATTCACAGCTTGCGACTTCCGAAAGTCTCAGCAATCAATTGGTGGCAGCTCGCCAACGAATAGAAGACAACGATACGCTTATTCTGAAACTGGAAGCAAGTCAAAGAGAGCTGACTGGCAGCAGCGATGAAAAGGCAGACTTCGGAGAAGAACAATCGGGATACGGCTGGTTGTGGTGGACTTTGGGTGGATTGGCCGTCGCGCTTTCCGGCGGGGGACTCGGGTTTCTTCTTGGTAAACAGGAGCGGGAACTGACAAGCGATCGATTCAACCAGAATGAATTCGAATCGTTTAATTCGGGTCCAAGCAAAGCCGACAGCCCGGTGGCAAGTAACGATTTGGGTGGCGTTGGCAGTGACGCCACTGTGAAAATCGTCGATGGCGGATTTGAAACTCCGGAAGACGAAGTGGTTGAAAAACCGAACAGTAAACAAGACAAATCAATTTAGAGTTGATCAGTGTTCAGCCAATCAAATATTGGCAACATGTCGTGACGATTATTAATCGTTGCGACTTTAGTTTCAGTTGAGCAATCCGTTTTAGTTTTCGGAAAACGTCAAATGGTTCCAACAATTTTGTTTTTCATTTTCATCGTCGGTATGGTTGTGTTGGGCGGTATGTTTTTTTCAGTCATCCGCAGCTTTAGTGGCTGGAATCGAACCTACGCACGATTAAGCAAGCGATACGCCGGCAAACAGGCCAATCGCGGCGTGTTCTATGGCTATTGGATCAGCAACCCAGGCCTGTCATTTGATTATGGGCGTACGATTTGCTTTCTAAAGAGCAAGAAGTCCTCGAGATTCGCCGAAGGTTGTAAAACAGAAATCGCAATGACTTGGCCTTCTAAGCGGCCGAAGTTGGAAGTAATCACGCGCGAAGTTCGCCCTCGGAATTGGCGTGGGACTTCGATGGCCGTGATGCCAATTAACGACGCTCAGTTTCAAGCCAACTTTGCTGCGTTGGCAAACAGAGAGTCTCAAGCAGAATCGTTGTTCACGAGCGTTGTTCAGTGGCAGCTCGAACAGCTACGTCGGCATACCGAAAAGCATGAGTTGTGTGTGACTCTCAATCGCGGCAGCCTGTCGATTGCCAAGCCCGGATACATCAAAGATTACCAACAGCTCGATGACTTTATCCGATTTTCGCTGGAGCTATTCGACCAGATGATGTTGGTCGGGGCTGAAGGTATCGAGTTCTTGCACGAGAACGAAGCCGCCGTCGTTGAAGACGTGAAGTGCCCAATTTGCAGCGAGGCAATCCTGCACGAGATGGTCGTTTGCACCCGCTGTAAGACTCCTCATTGTCTTGACTGTTGGCAATACAACGGACAGTGCGCGACGTTCGCCTGCAGCGAAACACGTTTCGTCCGCCCCGGAGGCGTTAACGTTTGAGTGGTTGGCGGGCAGCGGAGATCATCATGGTGTCTGGGGCCGCTTAAAGGACGGCCAGATTGGCAGCTTGATTGCTGTCCAAAGCGATGGGCTTCATCTGGTCCACCGCCGGCCGGCGGTTGCACGAGTCGCTCTGGCTAGGCGTATCGGGGCGTTGCGTTTGAATTCGTCTGTAAAACGACGACCTTTTTTCTACTCAGGTATAGGGTTCTCCTTTCAAAGAGCATTTACTTCTTCGAATCGGAGTCTCCGTCGCGGAGCGACCGGTTATGGATAGCCACGGGTTTTTAACCCGTGGCTAAAGATCCCAACACCGTCTCGTCGTGTAGCGACCGATCACGTTGATGAGACGATACGATTGATAGTTGCTTCGCTCAGTTCCCGAATCCAACAATGGCGAACACCTATTCCGATTTGCTATTCCATTGCGTTTGGAGTACGAAAAACCGAAAACACTTAATCCATCAAAACGTTGAATCGCAAATATGGGCAATCGTAGCCGAAACTGCAAAGACTCATGAAATGTTTGTCACTATCCATGATCGGCGTCTCCGCGACGAATCCGACAGTTGTTTCGGCCATCGGTAATCGAATTGTTGCTTCCTACCGAGAGTCAATCAATCGATCTACGCAGCGTCTTCATCGGCAGGTTGAGCCAGTTTCGTTCGCCGCTTGTCTTGCAGAAGCGTAGGTGCGTTTTCAGACCAGTACTCTTCCAAAACTTCCATTAATGGATTGATGGTTTTGGCTTGGATATCGTGCGGCGGATTCCAGTCGAACCACTCGTATCCAGCATGTTCGGTGACCAAGATGTCGACTGGGCGGATCAACTCGGCCAGATAAATGAACAACTTCTTCTCATACGGGCCGTTGTTTCCGTACCGCTTGCCTTTGACCAAGTACTTAAGTTTGAATTTGAAGTGCTCATCCATCTGGATGTCATCGGCCGTAATGCCGGTTTCCTCTTCAAGCTCACGAAAGGCGCATTCGAGTTTCGTCTCACCCTTGTCGACATGGCCTTTGGGCAAATCCCAGCGGTCATGATGTTTCATCATCAGAAATGACAGGTTCGGATCGTTTCGGAAAATCAAGAATCCGCAAGATTTTATTTTGGCCATAATCGTTTGGCGGGCAAACCCACAAGACTCCGGTTCTGGTGGCTGTTAAATTGGGCATGCGGTAGTTCACCGAGAGCACGATTGGCGCCCTGAATCGATGAATCCAGCATCCGCTGCGTGAGTTATTTTAACCGACGGATTGGCTTTCGTGAATTGCCTGTTACTTTCAACGGTGTTGAATCGACCCCGAATTGTATGAACAGGAAACCCAAACCTCTGGGCTGGCAAGATTGAAATTCTGAAAGAAGAAACAGAGCATTGAAGATTTACACAAAAACAGGTGATCAGGGTGAAACTGGCTTACTGGGCGGAATTCGCGTCCCTAAATCGCATTTGGCTATCGAAGTTTGCGGCTGCCTGGACGAAACGAACAGTCTGATCGGACTCGTGCAATGCCATCTAGGATCAGCTGAAAACGAAAATTGTAGAATCGTTTCCGGTGCATTGAGTCAAATTCAAAACGATTTGTTTGATCTTGGCAGCCGCGTTGCCGCCTGCGCTGGCGAAAGTTCGCGGCCAGCCGATTTCCCGACAACGAGAATCGAGCAGTTGGAACAATGGATTGATCAGTACCAGGAGCAACTTCCACCGCTAACTCAATTCATATTGCCTGGCGGCGGATTGGCCGGTTCAACGCTGCATTTCGCTCGATCGGTTTGTCGCGAGACCGAGCGGCGGCTGGTTTCGCTGATCGAATCAGGTGTGCAGCGAGATTTGAAGGACGAAATGATCTACTTGAATCGCTTGGGCGATTTACTTTTTGTGATGGCACGGCTGGTCAATTTGCAAGAAGGGTCGACGGAGACCAACTGGTCAGTCACCCGATAGTGTCTCCCAGTCGACGGCCGATTGAGATGTTGACGTGCGGGAAGAGCTTGGATTTCGAACCTCGTTTCCATTATTCCCCGAATTGGGGCGAAAGTTACGACTTTCGTTGGAATGAAATTGCAAATTTGCACACGAAAATTTCAGGTTACCGAGCTGACTACCGATTAGCTTTTCATGGTAATCGGTTACAATTCTGGCGTACCGAATCTGGGTGGTTGATTGGTTTGTTGCTAATCTCCGGTACACCGACGGTCGAAAACAATCGACTGAAGGATCTTAAATGATTAAGAGAAAGACGTGTAATGAAAAAAATTGAAGCGATCATTCGTCACTTCAAACTCGATGACATTAAAACCTCATTGACTGAATGCGGCGTCGAAGGAATGACCATCACGGAAGTCAAAGGTTTTGGTCGGCAAAAAGGTCATACCGAGATGTATCGTGGGAACGAGTATGCAATTGACTTTGTCCCCAAGGTTAAAGTCGAAGTCGTCGTCCCTGAAGAGAAATTGCGTTCGGTGATCGATACAATCATGGGGAAAGCGCAAACTGGCCAAATGGGTGACGGAAAGATCTTTGTTACCGATTTAGCTGAAGTGATTCGCATTCGTACCGGCGAAACCGGCAGCGACGCGGTATAGATTGAAACGACTCGTCCGTTTTGGGGTCTTTTCGTTTTGACCACCGACATTGAATCCAACACGATACGACATCCAGTAAAAATTATCCGGAACCGCTTTGCGGTTCCGGTTTTGTTTGATACGACGTCAACCGAATCAAATACCGGCCGCTGAACCATTTACAATTCGAAATCGCGACGTTCAGGTAGTTCAAAATGACGACAGCCGGATCCGGAGTTCGCGCCAGTGTTGTTCGTGCGAAATCCGTATGGCTTGAGGGCAAGCAAAAAATTCGGGAGCGACACGACGCGGGCGAATCGGGAGTCATCGTCACGCGAGCGATGTCTGACCTGCTCGACGACGTCTTGATCGAGATCTACGAAACGGCCCTTCGCGAGATCTCTCCTGAGTTGGTCGACCGAATCTCGCTAGTACTTCTTGGCGGCTGTGGCCGACGCGACATCGCGCCTTTCTCGGATGTTGATTTAATGTTGCTCTATCAGGGCAGCGTTACCGATGACATGGTTGAGTTTTCTCGCCGCATCAGCCAGGACATCACCGATGCGGGCATGCAGCTTGGATACAGCCTGCGGACGCCGCGCGACGCTTGCAGCATGGCGCTTACTGACGCCTACATTTTTTCATCGCTAACCGAAGCCAGGTTTCTGGCTGGCAATGACGAACTGTTTCATTATTTCCAAGGTCGCTTCCTGCGAATTGCCAAAAAACGCCCCAACGAAAGTATCCGGGCGATCATTCAAGCTCGCGAACAAGAACGAGTCGAGTTTGGCGAGACGGTTTATCTTCTGCGACCAAACGTAAAGAAGTCCCGTGGCGGACTGCGCGACATTCACTTGATTCGCTGGTTGGGGTTTGTCCAGTACAGTGAAACCAACATCGACAAACTCCTTGATTCAGGAGCGCTTTCGACCGCCGATTCAACTCAGTTGAAGGAATCATGGGAATTCCTGTTGCGGCTTCGTAACGAAATGCACTTTCATGCAAATCGCGCCAACGATGGATTGGGGCGGAACGAACAAGTCCGCTTGGCCGAGTTCTTTGATTACCCGGGCGACGATGCGATGCTGTCGGTCGAAGAGTTTATGCGCGACTATTTTCGCTATACCAGCCGGATTCGCTACGTCTGCGATCACTTTGTTTCAAAAAGCGTCAGCCGCAAAAAAGGGACCGCGGTCAGTGTGCTTGAACCGTTAATGACTCGGCAAATCGATCAGCATTTTCGCATGGGGCCGACACAGATTGGAGTCATCAAGTCATCGTTGGACACGGTGATGATGGATCTGGAACAGGTTTTGCGATTGATGCAGCTCGCATGTCTGCATGACAAAAAGATCGAGCATGAGACTTGGATTACCATTCGCCATGCGATGCTCAAGTTCCCAGATATTCCCTTCACACGGGAAGCAGCCCGTCGATTCATGGCCCTACTTTCCAATGGCCAGGGCTTGGCGGATTTGCTGCACCATCTTCATCAAATGCAGGTGCTCAGTAAAATTATCCCGGGGTTCGACCACGCGCGAGGGCTGTTGCAGTTCAACGAATACCACATGTACACCGTCGACGAGCATTCGCTCCGGGCGGTCGCCAACGCGATTGACTTTGAAAATGATCAGACGATTGTCGGTAAGACTTACCGTCAGATCCGCGAGAAAAACGTGTTGCATCTGGCGCTTCTGCTGCACGATCTTGGCAAAGGATTTCCAGAAGACCACAGCGAAGTCGGACGGCGGATCGCGGAGAAGACAGGGCTGCGGTTCGATCTTCCAGACGAAACAACGGAAGACATCAAATTCCTTGTGCACAATCATTTGGTGATGTCGCACCTGGCCCTGCATCGCGACATCAACGATCAATTATTGGTGGCCGAATTCGCATCGAATGTAGGATCGGTTCATCTGTTATCGATGTTGTTTGTGTTGACCTGTGCGGATATTTCAGCCGTCGGCCCCGGCGTTTTGAATGACTGGAAGCTTGGTTTGTTGATCGATCTGTTTCGACACGCCAAAACGATATTGACCGGTGACAACGAGGATTCGTTTGCCCAGCGGTTCGGACGCGTCTATGACAACGTGGCGATGATCGGAGACGATGAGGAGTCGCAAAAATGGCTGCGCACCAAAGTCGAGAAACTTCCCAATAGCTACTGCAAGTCTCACGCGCCGGAAACAATCGCCAACCAGCTTTTGGAACTTAAGGACTTGTCGGCCGAAGATGCACTCTGCTGGGTGAATCCGGTTGGCGAAACAACGTTGTACGAACTTTGTATCGCAAAAATTGCCAAACGTCGCTCTGGGAACTTTTACAGAATCACAGGCATGCTCAGTAGCTTTGGGCTAAAAATCCGCGGTTCGGACATCAAACCGTTGGGCGATTCGATGATGTTTTATTGGTTTCAATTCGAAGATGGTGATTATGTGGAAACGCCTCAGCATCGCTTGGATGAAATTCGAAACAAGGCATACGACCTAGCCACGGGAGCAGACGATACGCCGCCTCGTTTTCGTTCGGTTTGGAAAAAAGAAGATAGCCTGGCTCTTCAGCTTTCCCGACCGACCATTCAGGTCAAGGTCAACAATCAGACAGTCGACTCGGCGACCATCATTGATGTGTTTGCCTACGATAAAACGGGTTTGCTCTATAAGATTGCAAAAAAACTCTACCGTTTGGGACTCGACGTCACTTACGCTCGCCTGTCGACGTATGCCCATCAAGTGATCGGCGTGTTTTACGTTACGGACGAATTGGGGAACAAGATTCGAAACAAGAATCAAATTCAGGTTATCAAGCGAGAGGTATTAAACGAAGTCACAGACTTCCTCGAGCCTCCAGAAGAGTCCGATACAGAAACGAAGTCCGCAGAATGAGAAACGAACGCAACCGTATTATCTGGCAACTTTTATTGCTTGTGCCACTTACACTTTTTCTGCTCTCGATTTTCCCTGGCTGTCAGGCGGAGATGGCGAAGTGGGATTTTGCTCGTGCCATGATTGAGATGGAAGAGGGCAGTACCGAATCGGCGACCGCACGGATGAAGGCGGTTGTCGCCAAGTCGCCGACTGATGACGGGTTGAAAATGGTGTTGGCGATTCACTTGTCGGAGCAGGGCGATCGCGAATCGTTGCGGCTGTGCGATGAAGTGCTGGAGAACTATCCGGCTCGTCTGTCAGTGATTTTTAACAAGTCGTTAATCCAAAACAATCTGGGAGATCATGAAGACGGGTTGGCGACCTACAAGACGTTATTGTCCGGCCATGTTGGGCGCAGTAGAATGGAGCTCAACAATCTTGCCTACTACCGTGGACTGGCCAAAAAGGAATTGATGCTGGCAGCCAGCAATATCAAGGCGGCGATCGACGAAGAGCAGCAGGATCACTGGCCATGGGACCGGTACTTGCCCATGACGATTCGGGCAGCGTTAGCAATCGGTATTTTGTCTCGCCCACTGGAACGGCAGGAAGCGGCAGTTGAAATGTTATCGGCGCATGTCGGATCGCTTGAATCGGACTGTGAAACACTGAAAAGAATTATCTCGTTGATCGAATCCTCGCCGACTCAACTCCATCTGGACTCCGGCCAAGACCTAGGTGACGAGACAGAGCTTACTCAGAAACGTCTGGAGTTAACACGTTCCGTTCTTGCAACAGTTCTTTCCGTCCGAGCGTTGACCTACCAGGATCTTGGTCGCGAACAGGAATGCAATGAAGATCGCTATCGGGTCAAAGAACTGGGATTCGATTCAGTCAAGATCGCCCATCAGCTTCCGTCGGATTTACAGTGCTGCGATGACTTAAACACCGCCACAATGTTTCTTGACACCCGAGGTTTCGTTTGCAGCTTGCTGCCCTTTAATAAGGAGGAAGCGACGGCTGAAGATCTGGACGATCCATTGTTTCGCACCAGTAGCTACCGGGAAGCGATACAGAATTTGGATTTGGCAGTCATGTCAGCTGAGTATATTCGGTTGGTTTTAAGGAGTCCGCTATTTAACACACCGATGTTTTCACCAGCAGATGTTCATAAGCAATTGGCGAGCGCTACCCGCTCCGAAGCGGTCTTGTTGATGCACCGTGTTCAACTCAATCAATTGGCCTTCAGCCGAACAGAAGCCAAGAGCTCAGACGAATTGAGCAACCGGGATCAAGATGGAAGCGACGTGATCGCGACGAAGAGGAGGGCAGGTGACGGGAAGGAAGTGGCTTTGTGGAAAGAGGAAATAGAGCTGGATCGCGCCCGAATCAAAGCACTTGGTTTCGATCCGGATTCGAATCTCTTCTAGGGCTTGTTGATTTAGTCGACCGCAAACGACTACGAGTGAGCCGCCGGACGTAAGTCCTCGGGCATTGCGGGCAACCCGGCCGCTGACGCGTCACGGCTCACGAGATCATCAACTCCCCTAGCGTCGTATCTGGTATTGAAATCGTGGCTGGGGCTGCCAGTGCAATCAGCCTCAGGTTTTTGGTGTTGGCCGAAACCCGGTCTGGAATTTTGCCAAGACACACCAGTGGCGCGAACATCAATATGACGTTTTGAGGAAACAGACATTAATCATGTCTGTGATTCGGCGGAAAGTCTTGCGGCGTGGTGATGCTGAACTCTATGTGCTCTTGAGCATGTTTCCACGCAAGAAGAAATAACCAGCGACCACCGACAGTGCAGAAAGCGCGATCCACGCGTTGGAATCCATCTGAGATGTAATGTGGCCAAGCTGTTCGCTGACCGCGTGCATGATGTTCGAAATGTAATTCATGGGTTTCTCTCAAGGCTGGTCTTTCCAGCCAAACAAAGGAGTGTTGATTTGCTTGGACGGATCTAGGCCCAAGTCTAATTCCAAGCTTCACACAACCTTAGGTTTCTTTGAGGGATGTGATGGGAGAAGTACGGATTCACTAATGAAGAATTGTGCCGAGGATTGGTTGTGACGATCCAGTTGTCCGGGCTGGTTTGATTGTTCGGGCACACAATCGGCCAACAGCAGGGAGTCAGATCTACAAAGGGGGCGAGGTCGCACCTGTTAAGGAAATTGTTTCCACGTGCCGGTAGGCTTAGTCGCGAGCTGCTGACCCAAGGTCGCGGTTTCGGGCAACGGTCGTGGTTCCACAGAGAGCCGCCGCGTCAGGACCGTCCTGTCGCTTTGAAATGGGAATTGAGTCCAATGACGGGGGCGGATTTCGGCAGCCATTTTCACGGGGCAATTCGGCTATCGTTTGGCGATAAAATGGCCGATACATCCCAATGAGTTGGAAGTTGAAAACCGTTGCGTGAAGAGTGAAATTTCCCAAAAAAAATCAATTTCTCGGGAAAATCTCATTACATCTTGCAAAGGACGTCGATTCGGGATATTTTCCTACTTCTGAATTGAAGGCGTTGTAGCTCAATTGGTTAGAGTCCCGGACTGTCGATCCGGAGGTTGCGGGTTCGAGTCCCGTCAACGTCGCTACGAGGCGCGTCTTGTTGAATTTCAAGACGTGCGATAAAAAAGGTCGTCGCGATGGGTACCAGTTCACTCAAGATCGCTGGTATTTAAATGGTCACGACTCAGTCCTCGCCGGCTGTTCAACCGGCGGGGCATTTTTTTTGCTTTGCCATGCCAAGTTGGTAAGATGATTCGCTCGTCTTACGCTCTTTTCCAATGGCATTTTCATGAATAAGCAAGAAATCATTGTCCTCTCATCGGTTTCCGCTTTTGCGGTTTTGGTGCTGACATTAGTATTTGCAATACCCATTTGGGGGTGGATCCGACGATTTCCGATTTTCAGTCATGAATGGCCTTTCGATTACACTCAACCGCGACAACGTAACGGGCAACAGCCAAACGCTCTTGGAAATCCGTCAACCCAGTCGGGCATTTTTTGCATCTTTTCTAATTGGAATTTAACCAATGAATCTTATTCGACAGTTTATTGTTGCCTTGATATTCGTTTCCCTTTGCAGTGATTCTTTTGGGCAGACCCCAATTTTTTCGATGGAAGGAAAGGGAAAACTTGAATCCAGATCGTTTACGATCTCCCACCCAGCGACGCTCGTTGTGAGTTTGTTTAACAGGACAAAGAAGTCCGAAGACACCGCCTACATTTCAATAGATCTGAACCAAGCCGCTGAGAATGAAATTGATAATGTAGAAGGGTGGAGTTTGGATTTGGGTGAAAAGAATATTTTCCGTGATGAAGCATCATTTCGGGTTCGGGTTGACACAGGAAAGTACTTCTTTGAAATCGATCCAATCGGTGAAGTGGACTGGAAGGTCGTACTTACGCACGACGACCAAAAGGATCGTTATCATTACAAGCAGACTGGTGCCGGTGAGTTTACGATTTTTTTCAATGAAAAAAAGGCGGCAATCACCTTCACTGAGCAGATGGCAACGTCAATGGTCTATTTGCTGAATGGTGCTTCGAAATAGTCTTAAAATTTGTGAGAAATGTTCTTCTCCACGACGAATATAGCCGCATTAATTGCAGCGGATTCCAGCCATGCGCGTCCAACTTCAGTATTGAATTTGCTGGCTGGAAAAGCTTCAATGTCTCTTTGAGTAAGGACGCCGACGACGGTAACGGGATGGTTAAGTGGCGGCTGCATACGCACTTCGAGATCTTGCGAGGCATTGCGACTCGCGTTGACGTGACTCCCAACGGTGGCGGCGAGCACGACGAGCGGGCGATGTTATCAAAAGTTATCGAGCCAGACCGGTTGTACGTGACCGATCGCGGCTATGCAAAGTTCGCTTTGTTCAACCAAATCGTTGACTCCAGGAGCAGCTATGTCTGTCGCCTGCGTGACAACAGTGTTTACGCGGTTGTGAAAGAGAACTACCGCAACGACAGCGCCGAATTGAATGAAATCATCAGTGATGAGATCGTAGAGTTTTCTAAAGGTTCCAACTTCAATCATCCAGTGCGAATCATTTGCATTCGCACCAACCCGCACACAACGCGAGGAAAGTACCGCGGCGGTTCCAGTGGTGTTGATAGCGACGGCATTCTACGCATCGCGACTAACTTGCTCGATGTGCCAGCGGACGTCATCGGCCTGATCTTCTCCGAGCGGTGGGCGATCGAAATCTTCTTCCGTTTTTTCAAGCAAATCCTTGGCTGTCGGCATTTGCTCAGCCAAGATCAAAATGGCATTGAGATTCAAACTTACTGTGCGATTATCGCCTGCATGCTAATCGCACTGTGGACTGGAAAGAAGCCAACGCTGCGGACTTACGAGATGATCTGCTTTTACTTCACTGGATTGGCCGATGAGGACGAGCTCATGGCCCATATCGAAAAATTGAAATCTCAAGACGCATAGGGCAAATCTTGTCGATCCTATCTGCGACACTTCACGCTGCGCGGTCGGTATCCAATTAACCGACTGCGGCCTCCGCCCTCCTTGCCACCAACATAATCCCGGCAGGCATCTAGCAATCAGACGACAAAATCAACGAATCACTGAGAAGAAACTCCCGTGCCGAACACTATTGGGACGCGGTCAAAACCACGACGAAGATGTCCCCGAAGGGGCTTTGCGTAAAAACCATGTTAAACGACCGTCGCGTCGTGTTCCGAGTCTCCATTGGAGTGAACAAAATGGATATCCAGTTACCACAAGATCAACGTTCAGCCATTGAGGCATTAGTCAACATCGGTAGGTTTGGTTCGGTACAAGAGGCGGTATCCGAAGGCGTACGTTTGTTGGTGTCAAATGAGAAGCTGCGGGAAGCGGTTCAGGTGGGAATCGACCAAGCCGACAACGGAGAATTGCACGATCACGACACGGTGTTCGCGAAACTAAAGGCAATGGCAGCAGAAGCAGCCAACGGATGAAGAAACCCTTCTATTCGACAGCCGCACAACAGATTTGGTTGACATTCTGCAGTACATAGCGCGAGACAAGCCAAGCGCAGCCGTGTCTTGGGTCGAGAAGATTGAAGCTAAGTGTCTGCTGTTAGCGTCGCAACCGGAGATCGGTGAAGTACGATCGCAGTTGGGAGGCGATGTGCGTTGCAACTTCGTGGGCCGTTACGTGATTTTCCATCGAAAACATGGCGACAGCGTGGAAATTCTGCGCGTCATCCCGGGTGATCGCGACATCACCAAACTCTGAGGTCGTCCAACATGAGGTAAGCCAGACAACTCTGGCGAAAACACCTTGTATACCCCATTTACCGAATGAAAACACTGATTTTGTTAGAAGGAAATCTTCCCAAACTTGTCCGAATCTTCCTAAATTTACCCTGAAAGTGTGCAACTTTTGTGCAACCAACCTGATCACATTCCCAGTTCATCAGGTACGAAATCAACACCAGCAGAGCCACCAACAATTGCACCACCCGTTGCAACCTCATCAAATTCTTTGCTGCTTGTATGCGATTCAACAGCAGAGCCACCGATTCCAACACCGCCTGTGCCTGTTGTCCAGTGGTTCATGTTGATTGCTGCCGAACCACCTAGCTCTGCACCGCTTGGTTCTTGACCACAAGATACAACAGCAGTTGCATTTGCTGCACCAAAGTCACCCCAATATTCTTCATCAATTGCGTTATAGCTGCCTGATCGAAACTGAATTCCGACAGACGTGATTGGCAACGTTAAAGGCAAATCAACATCACAGACTTGATCATGCTCAATTGAGAATCCAAAAAATATGGCTGCATGATAATACTCAACATCAAATGGTGGTCCTGTTCCTTCTGGCACTTTCCACTGCGTGATTCTCAAACTAGCAGTCAACAATCTATTGCTGCTGCTGGTGGTTGAATATCCAGTGATTTTAAGATTAACGATATCAAGTGATCTGTAATAGGATTCCCAGTTGGAATCAACAGGGACGTGAAACTCTCTTACAACACTGGCTGCTTGTCCCGCTGTGTTGTTGAACCAAAGGCAAGGATAGGTAGGAACACTTGTTGGCAAATCATAACTGCCATTGAAGTCAGACCAAATATTTGTATGGAATTCTGGATCGTAAACGTCATAAGGATCACTAACAGGTGTATCACTGTTCTCCATGCCTTCGATGGTAACATTTATGCTTTCAGTGTAAGAACAATTGAAGCAGCAAAATTCATCCTCGTTATCACAACAATCACAAGTCCCAATTCTCATCAAACCATCAGAGTTAATTTGAAACTTGCCTGTAGGATTCAAATTACGGGTCAATGGGTCCACCTGTTCCTGCTTCACACTGAGCTACGTTTGGCACTTCATTAAGAAAGATGATCTTCAAATCGTCATTGTCATCAAAAGCACCAATGGCAACAGTTGCTTCTGTGTAACTCCCATCAGTCCTCACGTGTTTATGCCCTCCTGATGTTGGATTGATTCCAGACAAAACATAATCACCAGTTGGATCTGAAAACAAACGGAATGAGTAGGTGTAGCTTGGCTCGCTCGTTCCATCACCATCGTTGCCGCCTACCTTGTAAGCCAACAACGGTTCAATGCTGTTCTTGTCGCCGCCACCTACCGAGTTCCAAATCTTCTTTTCACCAACACGGCTAGATCCACTTCGCTCAACACGACGAACGGCGCTACTGATTCGGTCTCGGCTTCTTTTATCAAACATTACAATCCAAATATCGTTGTGTAATTGGCAGTTCCGTACAGTTCGAATTCCAACATGATTGGCGTACCACCTACAGGAAGTGTAACCGTTCACGGGGTTCCGATTGACCACAACATATTGTGGTCGAACAGGAAGCAAGCACAGCAGCAAAGTCGAATGCAGAATCTCAGGTTCGCGTCGACACACTTTTTGTTGTGCTTGCTGGCATTACTGAACCACAATTTTTCAAAACCCGTGAACGGTTACCAGGAAGTTTTGTACCATCTGCTTTCAACGGTACTGGCTGCGAAATATCTTTTCCGTCAAGTTGGATCATTACCAACTCGCCGCCGTCAAGTTCACGAAAACCTTGATTCAATATCTGCTTCTTCCATGTCGGTTGAATTGCAAACTCAATCGTGACTGAATAGTAAGTGCCGATTGTTTCGTTGTACTGGCTGTTACCACTGATCCCGACAAAGCGGACTGTACCAGCAGCGAAGCCTAAGAATGCAGCACTGTTGACGGTACGGTCTGCGTTTTCCGCCAAACCTGCTGGATAAGTAGCGAAATTTTTAGTTACAGAAATTACAGGGCGAAATTCTTCGGAGAAACAAATCTCATTGAATGGGTCGCCAGCAGAATTTAGAATCGCATCGCCATTGATATCAAAATCAACTGGTACTTCTGTTGGCGAATACGAGATTGAATAGGACGCTGGCTCATCAAGTGGGTTGTCTGTATTTTCTCCACCATAAGTTATCGCCACATCCCAGCTAAAGCCATCTTCTTGGCTCTCTGTGATGGCAATATCTGTGACGGGATAGCCTTCAAAACTATCGCCAACGGAGTAAGTAAAATCAGCAGCGATATCAACAGGGCTATCGCTCTTGTCGTCAGTTTCAACGTTGTAAGTTACTGAGTAACTCAAACTCTCTTTGGTAATCTTCCCACTTCTTGAATTGGGTTGAATGCATTCGCTTGTTATGGTCATATCCTATTTAGGGAATGACATACTCTTTTTCTGTGGTAACTTTAGCTTTGTTTGCTTTCTTGATTTCCGCCAATGTTTCCTTCTGAATATCACGGCTTTCCTTGGCAACTGCGTCCTTCTCTGGCTTGATACCAAGCCCACGAAAACGAAGCAAAGTATCTCTTGCGTCCTGCGAATTGACTTCAGCCAGTTTTGCAAACTTGTTTTCACCAGTAGGACTAGCACCACCAACGTTAGGAACTTCCACTTCTGGGATTTTCACCTCTGGTATCTCTGGTGATTCAATCGCACCTGTTGGAAAAGCTACTTCCAGTTTCCTATTCACATGATCTTCAAGACCAGCACCAAGTTCTTTCTGCAAGCTCTCCATTTGTGTTCTCAAGCTGGTTTCAAGTTTTCCTTCAATACGCTCTGGCACTTCGAAGGCTTCGTCCACTAAATCGATGAAGCCTCGATCTAAATCGACAAGGTTAACCAAGCCTGAAAAATCACCAGCCAGCATTGAAGGGATGTTCTTAAACAGCGTCACGATGTTATCCGCAAGATTTTCAAACACAGTTAAAGCGTTAGCCGCTACCGTCAACATGATGCCAGAAAAATTGCGAGCGAAATAGCCAACGGCGTAGGGAATCGCTACTGTCAGAAAATGGATTGTTTGATTGCCAAAAGACACCAATCCGTATCCAAGTTTCAACATTGCCAACAAGCCTACTTTCCGCCAGTTCATAAAACCAAACTCGATCATTGCCAAACCAGCAACAACAGAACGAAGGAAGCCGTCAAATGTTCCGCCTATCCAGCTACCTATAAAACTTCCGATTGCAGAAAATACAGTTGTCCATACGTCCCAAACTAATGACACGTAGGATATCAACGTCGAAAAGACTTGCATAAATACAGGCTTCAATGAGGAAAACCAAGTCAACGTATTTTCCAGCATCGGCTTGAACTCACCAATCTTTGTGATTGCGAAGTCCATAATGCTTTTCACATTGAAGGTGTCAAAAATTGAAGTTCCGATACCTGACAATGTTGTGGTCAACTTTCCTCTAATTGTGCTCCACTTACCTGCAACTGTTTGACTTTGTTTTTCCATCATGTTTTGAAATTTTCCACCTTCGCTAGTCATGTTGGCGAACATAGTTTCAATATCAGAAAAGTGAATTTGACCTTCACTACCCAACTTCTTGATTTCAGAACTTGAAACGTTAAGCACATCGGCAAGCCCACCGAAAACATCAATTCCCATTCCAGCCAGTTGATTCAGGTCCTCGCCCTGAATCACATTACCAACTTTCATTTTCCCGATTGATTCTGTGAAAGCTCCGTAATCAATATTCAGACCACTGGCGATATCACCAGCCATCGAAAGCTTTTCTGTTAGCTCATCAGCTTGAAAACCGAATGCAAGAAAGTTTCTTCCTGCTGTGGTGACTTGATCAAAAGTGAATGGCGTTGCATCTGAAAAATCATTTAGGTCTTTCAATGTTTTCTTGGCTTGTGCAGCGCCACCCAACAAAACGCCAAATGAAGTCTCCATTGTTTCGGTGTTGATAGCTGTTTCAAAAGTGGTTGTTACCAGTGCGCCTAAGCCATCCATCGCACGACCGAACACAGAAGCAATCCCAGTACCGATAGCCACACCAGAAGCTATCTTCGGAATTGAAGAAGCCCATGATTTAACATCCTTTGAAGCCTTGCCAAGTCCTTTTTTGACGCCCTTGCTGTTGACTCCAACGCCAAGCGACAATGTTTTAATTAGTCCCAATGTTCCTCATTTGATCTGTAACTACACCTACATTTATGTAGCGGTTGTACATTGATTCCACCTGTCCCAATCTCGATAAATGTTCTGTGACGAACCAATGCGGACAAACACAGAAACAAATCATGTTGACTTTGTTTTGGCTTTGGTGGTTTAACTGGAAGCCACGTATCAATGGGATAAGCTTTTTTGGAAAAGACATTGGCGATTGTTTGGCAGATTAAAGCCATCCCGTGCCAGTCGGAATACATCGGGTCCACTTGTTCCATGGCAAGCCAATAATTGAATTCTTCCTGAGTCAAAACAGAAAGCAGTTGTGTATGAGTCATGCACAACTGCCTTGCTAATTTGAATTCAAAGTACAGATTACCGTCTGTTTCTAACTCTTTTTTTTCGCTGTCACGTCGCTATCATCAAGTCCGTTGAAGGCAGTAGCTTCTTTCACGAGTTTCATAAAATCAGCCATGGGAATCTCATCAACGTCAGTACGATCCAGACTGAGTTTGATCAATTCGTCAAGCTGTTCTTCGCCATCGAGTGCAGTGATTGTTCTCACATCACCTCGTGATAACGGCTTCAACGTATAAACAGTGTTTCCTATTGTTGTCTTCATTAAGCACCTGCTGCCTGTACAACATCGCCATCAATTCGCAGCGAAACTTTCATAGAAAGCTCGGTCTCTTGATCCATGCCTTCGATTGTGGCTTGTGTAACAAAGCCATCAAAGGTATGCGTGTAGCCATTGGAATACTCGACAATCCATTCTGGATTGGTTGCCAGTGGAACGAGTGATTGTGATCTAATTGCAACATGTGTTGCGTCTTCTGGATCGTAGTACACTGAAAAGTCAAAAGTACCTGCTTCGCTCACTTGGGAGGCACGGAAACGTTTAGAAACGTCCCCTAAACAAGTTCGTTCGACCTCGGCAATCGAGTGACCGCCAAAGGACATTTCATAAACGCAAAGAACAGTTGTGCCACCATATTTCAGGGTGGCGATTTCGCCAAATAAAGCCATTTTACCTCTAGTTGTTTTAGTTATAACTAGAGTTATTTAGCTCTATCAGTTTGTTTTTTTTGTCGTTGTCAGAAATTGAATCAGACAAATTCAATATGTGCCATGCTGCCTAATGGTGAATCGCTTTTTGTTGCATTTTGTGTCTTCGTTTCATCCCATGGGATTTTGATCCAGTCACTACCGCTAGGACGATACCTAATGGATTCAATTTCTCCACCTTCGGAGAACCCGCCGACGTTAATGTAATGACTGGTCAAGCTCGCTGTACCATCAGCATAAAGAACGCCATCTCTGTAAAATGAGTACGTGTTTCCAACCTTACTCATTCTGTGAACTTCGTTGATCCACTGATGGGCTGGAACATTGGCAGTTGCCATGAATGATGGCATGTACCAGTAGCTGTTGAAATGATAATAGAACTTGTAGTTTGTTTTTGTCGTGCTATCCAGCAACTCGCCTTCATCACCAAATCCAATCAATCTAAGGCTTGCCCATTGTGTGATGATCACTTCAACGTCGAAATCGCCTGTGCCAAGATCTTCGCTGATGTATGCCTTGGTATATCCATAGCCATCGGTGAAGGCTATTTTTTCGCCAGACTGACCGTTGTATCGACCACATATGATTCCACCCGCTCCAACCTCGCTTCGCACTGCTGATATATCAGCACTGCCACCATTGGTGTAGACGCCACCCGTAGCAAACTCGTTAAAGGTGTAACTGGGAATCACGATCTTTTTGTAATGGACTCGCAAAGAAAGCTTCCGCCAATAAATCCAATCATCGCTGTTAGCTGGTGGTGGAAAAGAATCATCTTCCTGATCGTCAAGTAAGAATTTGCATTCATAACCACCAAGCGTTAACACTTGTCCGTTGTAATGCTCGTCAACGGCTGCTGTGGCTTCTTCCAGCGCCAAGTAGTCATCGGCGTATATCTCAATTTCAACGCCAGCGACAACAATTCCAGTAGCCTTATTCAAGCTCTGCTTGTGTTCACTGCTGCTCTTGCGGATTGTCAAACATGGTCTTCGTTGTTCTTCGGTGATTGACACGAAGTGAACGGGATAACCAGTTCTGGTTTCCAAATCTTGTTGTAATTCAATGATCACAGCTTTTAAATTTCCTTATTGATTTCAGTGGCTAATACTTCCACTGCTTTTTTATTCGCCTTGGTTTTCTCACTTTCAAAAGCAGGTCTGATAAACGGCTGCTCTTTCACACTACCCTTGTGCCAACCACCCCCTTTTCGTCCGTACTCAACAAAGCCACCTGAAAACTGTTCACCAGAATTAAGATTGGTGCTACGAGGATCACCAGTAGTAGCACCAATCAAAATTGAGCCACGTTTTGCTTTCAATGTCCTGACCTTGACGGCCTTCTTTAACGATCCAGTTTTTACAGGAACGTTCTGTTTGATCTTGCTGGCGAAAATCCTAGCCGCTGCTCTAGCCGATTTACGAATGGGCTTTTTTCCAACGGTGTTACCAAGCTTTTTGAACGCTCGATCAATCAATTTTTGTCCTGTAACTTCAAACGTTGGGCTTAGCAACTTTCCTCTTTTTTGTTTTGATTACTGGTGCTTCTTCTGGCTTCTGTTCACCAACAAGGCTAATCAGAAGTTCGGCGACGTTGTGGCGGTTGCCGTTATCGTCAACCAACCACCATTGTTTGTATGTTTTTTCAATTCGCATTCTTTATCCTTTTTGCCATGATCACTATTTCTCTGCTCAATAAATTCGGCTGATCAACATGACCAAAGTTGTAAATGTGGTTTCCGTGTAGTAGTCGCCAAGTTTCGACCAGTTCAGGTATTCCCCAAAGCCTGATTTCATAGTCGCCAATAGTTACAACTTGATTGCCTGCTACTTTCTCGCTGGCTTTCATTTGACGAATTGAACACCAGATAGTGGCTACATCTTCAAATGTTTGTCTTACACCTTTACGATCTGGATTGCTTGGTTTTTGTACTGTGGCACGATACGCCATTTTCCCAGTTCTCAAAAGTAACCCCCTGCTTTCAACTTGTTTAACAACCTTGTGTAACCAAGTTTCAACGGGCTTGTAATTGTCCCGATGACTTCAGCTTCCCTGTTGTGATAAAACAGACCAGCAGCGTATAGAACGGCTTGTTCAACTACTGGGCTACAGGATTCCATTCCTGTTGTATAAACAACAGAAGTCTCAACACCAGCCGTATCAAGATGGATGACAGGACGATTTACTGGACGAGTGAAATACTTGGCGTCAACGGTGTAGTCAACACTTTCACTACCATCGACCGTGATCACATCAACCGAAATCAATGGCGATCTATCCAGTTGCAGCTTGGAAGTGTTACAAAAAGACTGTTCCCACTGTCGAGTGATGATATCCCGCTCAATGCTCAGTTCCACGTCCACAATCCCAGCTTTAAGACAGCGTAAAATTGTGTCGTCATCATCATCAAATTCAATCCGCCAATAATCCTTGACGGTCTGAAGTGTGATGGGCAAAATGTCTTGGGCTTTTATCAATAACATGAAAGTATCTATTCATGTCAGCGCATAAAAATAGCCACCCATAACAACAAGTTACAGGCGGCTGGCTTAGCTACAAGCTAAACGTTTTCAAGTTTCATTTTTAGGCAACCACTAGTTTCTTGATACCGTCTGCAACTGACAATCGTCCGTCCCAGCACCAGTGACCAACGTAGACGATTGCATTTGTCATAGCGAACAATTCGTTCAACGGACGAATGACCATGTTTCCAACCAAACGAATTTCATACGATTCCATGTCGCCGAATAGCAGTGTGCCTGCTGGGATATCAGAGTTTACCCATACTGGCTTGCCTTCGATCTGGTATGAAAACCCCTGCACCACACTGTTATTTCCAGCATTGGTGTACATCGGTCTTCCATCTGCGTCCTTCAAGGCTTTCTTGATATCAAGCAAAGTCTGCTGACTGCACATAAAGCCACACTTGTTACTGGCGTGATAGGCTTCGTTCACTGAGTGCATCAATTCCAAAATGCCATCATGCGACAGCACTGTTGGTGTCGCAGCAGATACGGCTGCTACAATTCCATCTGGCTCGCCTGTGCCTGTACCAGTTGTGCAGGACTCATTGAGTCCACGACCAAAGGATTCAGCCAAATCTTTTTGAAACTCACCAACGATGTCATAAGCTGAGTCACGTACAAGTTGTGCCGAAATTTCTGTGGTTGCTGCTGCATAATCAGTTCCGCCAAAAACAACATTGCCCAAAGTTCTTTGGGTTTGTGTTATTGTCGCCAACTCAGCAGTTTTTACAGCTTTGAATGTTGTACTGTCGTGAATGTTCTTTTTGATCGGTGCGGCATTGCTTGTGGAAAACACCTTACAAGCAGAAAGCATTCCGCCAAATGCCTTCAAATTGCGAACCACGCCACCAATCACACTTTCGTTAACAGCGAAGCCACCAGCATCATCCACACCTACTGACTGATCCCAGCGTACAGGGCTTTCGATTGCAGAATGCAAATCGAGATTGTCAGACAACCAATCTTTTTGAATCCATTCCTTACGATTCAATTGTGCAGATGTCCAAGCACGAAACGCATTTTCAACATTCGGCTTCTTCTTGGTGAAGATAATGCTGGTGCTGCTTTTAGCTTCTGGCTTTTTGACAGCCAGCAATCGTTCTGCTGTTTGAATTTGAGAATCGAGATTGTCAAGATTTCCTTTGACCTCGTCCCATTGTTGCAACTGATCTTCATTGAAGACCTCGCCTTCGTTCAATGATTCGCTTAGTTGCGTTAGCTTGTTTTGTTCTGTTTCTTTCTGTTCTTTTAGTTCTTGAATCTTCATTAAGACCACCAATGTAAATATCACGCTTTGTGGCAATCGTTGGATTGCTTGGTAGCCTTTGGGCTACTTTGGATATCTAGTGGTGGCGCATGAAAAAACCGCCAAAGAATTTTCATTCAATGGCGGCTAACACGGCGCAATCAGGGAGATTGCTTACTCTGTAATTTGCTGCAATCGCTTTTGAGTTTCAAATAACAGGTTGCTGTAGCTATTTGATTCACCACTAAACGCAGTGGAAGCCGTCATGGCTGGCATTGGTACAGGTCCGATCTCGTACAATTCGATTTCACTATACAAAATGGTATCACCTTTGACGTATTGCTTTGTGGGGCGAAACGTTGCCGAACTAGAGGCAATATCACCTCGATCAATTTTCGCTTTGATACTTTGGTGTTCAGGATCTTTCTCATTTAATTGCACTTCATATTGCAAACCATCCTTTGTTTGCAGCAATTGCAAGGTGTTGTTGCTTTGCCTCCCAAGGATTTTCGAAAATTCATGGTTATAACAACAGATAACGTCATCACGATGCAGGATGATCTTGGCATTAGGTGCGAGTGCTTCAAATTTCTTTGGTGCAAATTCGCAACGTGTTCCTTCACTTCCATCGAAGTAAACCATCCCCAAGCCAGTTATCTTGTTTTCGTTTGATTTAAGCGGATGACTCCATGTCATTGTTATTTTGTCCATAGTACCTCTGTGATTGTGTCTGCATCGAGTTGATCAATGACGGCTTGGCGTTGTTCTGGTAACACAGATTCCAGTTCTTCATGCGGCAACTGTAAGTTTGCGAAGCCTTCCAGCATTCCAAATTCTTCGTTCCACAATTCAAACTTGCCTGTCTTGCTCGCTCGTCTCAACAATCGTTCCACTGTTGATTTCGTGATCTGCTTTGCAAGAGATGCTGCTTTTTCTTCTGTGTCTTCCACTTCTTCTTCCTGTATTGCTTCCACTGCTGGCGAATGCATTGCTTTTGATCTTTCAGTCAAGCTAGTGGAAGTCCAGAACGTTCCCTCAAAATCAACAGGTTGATTGAGCTTTCTTCTAATTTCCTCATCGCTCAGCATTCCATTGCTGCGATAGATAGCAAGCAGTTCTGCCTTCGTTTTGCTGTCGGCTTGTACCTGAGATTCCCTGTTGCCTTCGATGTAATGGGTTGCTATTTCAGATTGTCGAAGCATCTTCAAGCTCAACTCTTGTTCTAATTGTGTAGTCCAACCATCGATATCCTGAATGAATGACAAGTTCTCTTGTTCGAGCGAACCGTATGAAACGGAAACACTTTTTGCACCAAGCTTATGTGGCGGAATTCCAAGACAACCAGCGATTGTGATTAAGTCATGCTCACGTAAGTTACTCAAGCTTTCGATTGCTGAATCAGATTGAAGGGTAGTTATGTCAGCGCCGGGTCTCAGGAAAGCAGGCTTGAATGAATTCTCCACACCTTGATGAACATTGCCCCAAGCATCACGAAATTCTTCAATTTCTTCTTTGCTTAGTTCGTCCTGTAGTTTGATGACAACAGATGGCTTGCCAGAATTCTGGAAGTAGACGTTCTGATATCGCTGCAATGTCAAGCCAAGTCCAAAAGCATCCGCCAACACTTTGTAGATTGGCAGACCACTAACGCCATCATTGCCGAGACCTCGCAGATGCAAAACTTGACTTGCGTCTAATGTCTGGATTTTGCCTTGATGATCTCGCACGAAGTAGTAAAGACTTCGGTCTTCGTTCACGATTGTTACCGTGCTGGAATCCAGCAGGTACAAACCAATTGGTCTTCCGATGTCATCACGGTCAATAAAGACAAAGCCATCGCCATAAGTCAGGGTGTTGACCACCCAACACTTGATTAGCTGAAACCTACTGTAGATCTCATTAGGTCTGAGTTTCAACAGTGGATAAGCAGGATGGCTTTTTGCAGTCTTACGGCTACCGTCTTCGTCAGTTTCGTAAACGCTGTACGGTATTTTCGCAACACTCGTACTGATCAAGTCCACGCCACGCCATACGGCTGGATGACTAAGGATTGATCTTGGTGTTATCGCTTGATTGCCACTGCTGTAACTGGTGCGAAGAATATCACCAAGTGTTACTTTTTCTGTAGGTAAAAACCATTTTCTTAATCGCTTGATCATACAGGTATCTATGATCATCAAGCGGTATTTAGAACGATATAACAGGGCTATGCTGCCAATCAGTTCCTTTTTTCGTCACCTCTGGTAATGCATTCAATGCAATCACTGTTGAACACGCCAAGTCAATCTTTGTACGGCTGTTTTCTTTGTTGAATTCCAGCTTGCCATACTTGTTTTCCTTCACCTGAAAATTCATCATGCAAAAATCTAATAGCGGTTCTTCATAATGTACAAATGTCTCTTCCTTTATCTTCCGTTCAAATTCGAGAATCAGAGGACTTAGGTACTTGCCAAATTGTGGCGTTTCGATTGTTAACCGTTTCTTTTTCTTGAATGCTTTCTCCAAATCAGTTAGTTGCCATGGATCGTAAGCCAATGCTTTCACGTCATAGTTTTCATAGAATTCTTCCAGCAGTCGTAACACTGTTTCAAATTTGATTGTTTCTGTGTCCACAACTTCCATCAAACCTTGATCAACCCATGCTTGATACTGTGTTTGTCCAGTGAGATTCTTTTTGTGTAAGGCAGTTTTGGACAAGACGGCTTTGGTCTTGATATGAATTTTGTCCTTGATCGGAATTAACGCTGTGATTCCGATCAAATCGTTAGCACCGCCGTTGTCAAGACCTAAACAGATTTTGGTTGACTTAGGTGCAACTAGTGGTTTGGTTGCTTTGCACTTCGCCCATAGTTTCAAATCAACAAACATTTTGCGATTACGAACATATTGTCCCAGCAGATATATCCTGAATGCCAGTTCAGCATCCACGTCGGTCAAGGCTCGTCTGGCTTCTGTCCTGTAGAAATCAATGCTTACCGTTTTGTTCAAGTGTGGAAGGTGTTTCTTCCACAATACTTCGTCCTGCCAATCTTCTTCCTCTGGGAACTCAATCACGCTTGGCAGCGTTGCTGTGTCTAAATCAGTTTCGCTGTTGATTAAGTTTTTTGCATGAAGATAAAGCTTGTGATGCAAGTTGCCAATTTCATGGCTTGGCGTTGAGATTGATATCAGTTGTGAATTAGGCTTGGCTGCACCAGCGTATACGACACGATCAAAAGTCTTCTGTGCTGCGTATCCAAATTCCGCTGTTTCGTCGAGGATGACAATATCCGTACTGGGTCCACTTACCTGACCGCTACCAGAAGCAGCAACTTTAATTTTGCTTCCGCTTACTGTGTCAGTAATTGTCCGAATGTGATTTTGAATCTTCCAGCGTTTTCTTAACTCAGGGTGTTGTTTATGAAAATCAACCAAAGTATTGAAAAGTGAATCTGTCTGTCGAACCGTTGCCGACATAATGAAGATTTCACTCTTTCGCCAACAGTAAGCACGGAAGCCAGCGTAAGCAGCAATCGCTGTGGTCTTGCCCACTTTCTTCATGCAGACGAATGTTGCACGATTGAAGCGATAATCATTCTTGTGATCACGCCAGCACAACAACGGTTTGAACCAGTTGTCAATCTGGTAATCAAATAGCTCGATAGGTTTACCGATCCATGGTCTTTGCCCTTGGATTGCAAACTCGGCGCACCAATCAACGAAGAGCTTGTAATCGTCTTCGTTCCACGTTGCACCTTCCTTGACTGCCCTAAGATCTGCCGCCGTCCTGATAAATTTCTTTGGTGGTTTCATTACCACCTTTTGAATTTGTCTAAAGCAGGATCGCTTGTCAGTTCTTTAATTTGCTCGCTTGGAACACGCAGAACTTTTGAAAACTTTAGGCAGGACTCACTGACATTTTTCAGCAAGTAGCAAGCTGGGTGTGCTTTAATTCCACCAGCGTTTGTTTCAACTATGTCACCTTCGTTGGCGACCAATTCAACAAGTTCTTGGTGCTTCGCCAGATAGTGACACAGCATCGCCAGTAACGGCAGTTCTTGTTCTGGCGTGCACAGTAGAGGGTATAGCGTTTTCCAGTGGTCTACGGCTTGCTTGGAAAGCCAGTCAGGATGTTTCGGGGTCTTCATACCTTATCTAGTGAAAAAGGGTTCGAAAACAGGTCAAAAAATCTACATGCCATTGGGGCGGTCTTAGTAACCCCAGTTACACCAGAAAAACAGCATCCTTGTTATATAGTGTTGCGGTTGCTTTTTTTACAACATGCAACACGTTGTTACACTGGGCGGCACCTAATGAGGATGCAACATGCTGTTACATAGCATGTCGGCTAGGCTATCGCTGATAGTGGATAGTGGATATAGCATGTCATCCAGTGAGGCTGCAACCTGTTGTTACATGGCATGTCGGCTAGGGCTATCGCTGATAGTGGATAGTGGAGACTGCAACATGCTGTTACACTGAGCGGCACCTAGTGAGGCTGCAATACGTTGTTACATTTTGGCATGACAATCACGGCATACAGCTAAGAACGGACCATCATAGAAGTTCTTTGGCGTTGGCTTGTTGACGTGATGCGTGTCGATTGAGATTGCATCATCACATAATTGGCAAATGGGATACTTCGCCTTGATGGCATTAGATAGGCGTTGCCATCGTGATGACTTGTATCGTTGGTCTCTGTCTGCTGCTGTGAGTCCGTAGTGTTTTCGGCAACAACCTGACCTTGTTGTAAGTTGTTTGCAGTCTGGGCAGCGACGTGTCTTCATCGCAACACCACCGCAGTAGTTTTTAGATCTTCAGGATTGTCTTTCATGAAAGTATCTAGGCTGATTACAATAAAAAAGGCTGGTTGTCCGTGGAGTCTCACAACACGAATCGCCAGCCTGCCTCACTGTGAAGCGACTCCATTATAACTTGGAGGGATAATCGAACAATATGACGACCACAACTTGGATGGACTACGAATCAGACAAGCCAACCAAACTAGGTTTAGGTGCCTAAAGGGAATGCAACACGTTGTTATATTGATTCTTCATTGACCAAACCCATGGTGTGGCTTGTAAGAATTGACGTGTTCACAGTACCTCTGAAAGAGTGCAATTAATTCTCCAGTGAACTCTGATTGTTCTTCGTTCATTTCAAGCATGAGGAAGCGAAGCACCTTGTCGTCACCATCTTCTGTGTCACCGACCAATGTGTACAAGGCTTCTGCAACCTTCTTGTTCAACGCTGTGTTTAATCTGTGTTGTCTTTTCACACCTATATGTATGGACGCCTATTCTTTTTTGCTCTGTGTGTGGCTCGCTTTTCCGCTCGTCTTGTTGTGTGCCTCGCAGACGCACGTAAGAACGTTTACTGTTCCGACGCAAACCCTCGCCTTTGAATTGTTGTTTGCGTCCACTTGTTTTGGCTGTCATCAAGATCGTTCAGTTTGGTGAATAAAAAAAGCCTGCTTTGATTTACTCAAAGCAGGCTCGAATCGTGAGCGTAAAAACAGCAACCTAGTCTTTCTTCTGAAGGCGTTCAACATAGTCAACGGAAGTAAACCAATGAGCAACAGTCAGTGACCTAAGCAATTCTTGACCAACGAGTTTCTCGTAGGAACTCCTTTGTTCAACACTCAGCTTTGCGAGAAGCTTCGTTTTCATCTCACTTCGTTTCTCGCTGATTTCTCGGCGCTTCTTCAGCAAGAAATGTGCAAATTCCTTATCTGTTTGCTTCCTGAATTCCTTCAATTTGCGAACTTGATCACTAGTTAAATCCATTTCTTCAACCAAGTCGAGGACGCCAAAACTCGTGTCCTTAAGCGAATTGATCTTGGACTGAATCTTGAGTTGACCAATCCTTTCGACTTGATGCGGCAGCAAGACGGACTTAATATCAGCAAATGCACTCTCATAAGCTTCCTTCAGTTTTTCTTCCACAATTTTCTTCTCTTCCGAAGTAGCTTTGCCAATCATTACTTGGTGACGGTCATTGGCAAGCTTGCTGAATTCTTGCTGAGACTTGTTGGTAAGCGACTTTAGCTTTTCCGCTTGCTCGTCGCTAAGTTCAAGATCCCAGCGCACGACCTCATCACTCAATAACTGATTAAATTCTCTTAGTTGATCTGGCAATGATCTTTCCTGCGAATAACAAACTGAATTAGTTAAAGTGGACAGTGCCACTACGATATTTAAACAAATTGTTTTCATAACAACGATGCAATGACTACATCCCTTCTTGTTCAGGCGGCACATTAAACGTCACAGTAGTAGTTCTTAACAGTGTTTCGACACCTTCAGGATTGACGGACTTGTCTAGCCAGTGTCATTTCAAAAGCAAGAACAAAATTGAAATTTGTTACAAATTGTTCAATGCTGCAATTAGCTATCGCATTAACGAACTTAGATGCAAGCAGTGTCATATTTGATTGTTCATTTGCCGAGAACATGCAAAAAAGCCTGTTGGCGATCATTCCAACAGGCTTAGTCAAGATCTGTTCAAAGTCGAGAAAGAACAGACACAGTATTGTAGTGTTGGCGGCTGGAATTTCTTCGGCTTGGGAAGTCGTCAAGGTGTTGAATTTAGAAAGACAGTGAAAGCACAGTCAAGGTGGTCAGGGCAGTCAGGACACTAACACAGTTTGCATTTACATATACTTTCTTTCCTACTTTCAAAAACCCTCACACCTATTTATACCTTGACTACAATGACTACCCTGACCAAGACGTAAAAAAGCGACATTTTAGAAATCTACTGGTCAAGGCAGTCAGGGCAAAATGCAAAACAAAGATCATAAGTTATTAAGGATCGCTTAAAAACTGCTCTGTCCAATCGCAACTGCCCTGTCCACCCCTGTCCAATCAAAATCAGATGAGTTTAATACCGACGTACATTTGTACTCTCTTACCGCCAACTCTTGGTCTTGCGTTGGTCAGTTTTGGCAGGGCAGATTTTAGCGCCTTCCCAAACCAACCACTGCCACGCCAGTGGTGACCCTCAACAACTGACCACTCAACAAATATATCTCGCAAATGGCTTTTCTCAATTTCAACGTGATCAGTGGTCATTTCAAACGTGTCACCTTCTGCCAATGACTCGTGAACTAGGCAATTTTCTTTTAGGAATTTCAACACTGGTGAACTCTCCAATCTGATTTCATCACACGATTGTTTCGACAATGCAGGAACAGTGAATTCCATGTTCTGATTCAATCGGCGATATCCCTCGATTGCCCAAATGGCGATCCCAGATAGTTCTTCCATCAATTTGTCCTTCAAATTGATATCAGGCTTCCCACTAAAACATGCGTTGTGATTGAGGATCATTAACCGCCTGTGAATCGCACCGCTGTTGTCTGGAAAACATGGCGTTTCATTTGATAGCAACTTGACCTTCGTTGGCAAAAACACATCAATCATATCTTTGTTTTTTCGATCAATGGAAACCAAATCATTACCAGTTATCGCTTTCAGTGTTGCCATGATTTTTCGCTTCCCTCTGGATTCAGCGAAATCATCAGTTTCCGAAATCGTCGTCAACTGTTTGCCAATCAAGTTAGTGAGCCTGAAACCACCCTCAAGGTTGCCCATGGTGGACGCTGCACAATTTTCCAATCCAATCAATGCTTGCTGCACTTTATCAATCGTACCTTTACCACTGCCGCCATACCCAACCTGTATCAAGAACTTTTCAAATCTTGTATCCGACGATAAGCAGTAGCCAAACCATTCTTGTAGTAAGTCGATACGCTCTTGATCATTCTCATACACTTCATTCAGGAACTTGATCCAGCGTTTGCAAATTGCGTCTGGATCGTAATCGTATGGCAGGACGTATGTGTTGAAAATCGTCGTGCTGTACTCTAGTGTTTCGCCTGTTTTCAAATCCAAAATGCAATTTTGAAAATACATCAATGGATTTTTTGGCAACTTGGCTTCTTCGATATAGCAAACGTCACGCAGGACGTTAACAACGTTACGATGAAAACTATCACCATGCGGGATATTGTTTTTGATTAGATATTTTCGCACTTTTGAATTGATCGAGTTGCGAGTAGCAACCTTGTAAAACTTCCCTGTGTGAATCCAAAATTCATCGAGGTAAAAATACAAATCACCTTTTGCTTTGATGAAGTTCTTCGCCACATCAAAATATGATGGTGCTTTCTTCTTTTTTGGCTTGGTGTCTAAAATTCGGTTCGATGTTGTGAAATCTGGTGTAATAAAATCTTCCATGGTTAAATCCATCCTAAGTCAAAATAATCTTGTGTTGTTCTTGCCGCCAGTTTGAAATCACCACCAAAAAATAGGTGTGTCCATGCAGCAAATTTGCTGTAACAACTATCAGCATCAAACGGAGGTGCAGAAGTTGAGAAGCAATAGAAGCTCGTTTCATTGGTGGTTGCTTGGTGTTGTCGTTTGTAACTGTGTGGTTTTCGCCAGTGTCCTTTTTTCAGTTCATCCCAACCCGCTCGTGTCAGAAACTCCCATGATTGAGTCAGGTTGAATCGGTCGCCAACTTTCAGGCTCAAAACGTAGTCATTGAAATCAAGCCCCAATTCGTATTCGTCTTGATATTCGGTTCTGTAAGTCGTTTTGTCTGGAATGTCTTCATCATCAATTGGCGCTGCTGGTTTCTCCCATTCGTTGAATTGCCTGAGTTGAAACAAGATGTTTGCTTCCAATGATGCGCTGATTGTTGGGATGTCAAAAAGTGATCCACCAACATGTTTGTAGTTGGGTGTAGGTGGAATTGAGACCTTCATGGTCGCCAGTAATTCAACAAGCAGTTCGCCATTTGCATTTTTCGATAGTGCTTGGCTGCTTTGATCACTGTCACAGCGATAGTATGCGTGATAGCCGCCAGATGGCGTTTTGATTACTGGCATTCGTCGAACCAGTTGTTTGGCATTCGATGACCATCCAGAATTGTTGATCTGCTTTATCAGGTCTGCACCTCGACCTTCAAAATCGAGCACTTTGAAGCCACGTATCAGCAGTGACACTGGTTTCGTGTAGTGTGGCGAAAATGCAGAACTTATTTGATACCAACTTTGATGGTCGGTATTTGCCCAATCTCTAATCGTTGGCTGCTTTGGGCTGTTAGGCGAGCATGGAATCAGAATGAAACCTGATTCAGATAGTTGTTTCAAATATTGAAAATGGTCTTGCGCTTTTAGTGTTGGATCCACTATAATACTTTGCATGGTTTGCTTTTCTCCTTCAATGAATTTCAAACTGTTTTTGGTTTTGGCTGGTTACCGAATCAAAATAGATCTTGTGTGAAGCCTCTGTTAGATACGAACTAACAGAGGCTTTTTTATGCACTAATTGCAGGCTTCCTCAATCTGCAACTTGTCTCTGATCAATTCAATATCTTCCTCGTTGTAAAATTTTCGTTTTGGATTCTTCCACCTTCGCCTTGGCTCTGGAATAAAACCAATCGAAATCAAATAACCAAGTTTTCGGTAAGTGCAACCAAATCTTTCGGCAACGTCGGTTACCGTGTACAAGCCTTCGTTTTGTCTCATCGTTTTTTTGTATTCAATTTTCATTTTTGAATCCTCCTGCTGTAGTTAAGTAACTACGCACTTTTTTTCTTGCGTAAAATATTTTTTTGGTCCAAAAAGTTACGCCCACCCATAAATAAAAACATGGAACGAGAAATAAACTTTTTGCGAATCCTGAAACGTGAGACCGAACAACAACGAAAGTTGTTAAAACGAATCAAGGATCAGGAATCAAAAGAGACGGCAACCAATGTGTTGCAGTCAAAAAGACAGTCCGCTAATAGCAAGCGAACCAATTAGTAGATAATTCGGAGTCAGGTGATTGCTCACCTCTTTGACTCCAATTAGTAGCCAGCAAAAAACCGTGCAAGGAAAGGAATTTGAAAAGCCAATATCCAATCATCACAAGAAAACAAATGTATCGCCACTTCCTCGAAAGTGAACGATGGCAACAGGTGAGAGTTGAAGTTTTCAAGATTCATGGGAACAGATGTTACTTCTGTGGTGTCTTTGATCAACCTTTGGTTTGTCATCATGTCGCCTATTCAAATCCAGACCATCCACATTTGGATTGCTGGGATTGTTACGAAAACAATCAAATCATTCCACTTTGTTCTGACTGCCACGCATCGGTTCATTTAAGAGGCGGCAGCAAATCAATTTGGGAAATCACCGACTTAATTTTTCGACGTGTAACGCCAACTGGTGGAATTGCAATTGGTGGCAGTGCAGACCTGCAATAAGTGGAGCCACCTCGCAAAAGGTGGCTCCACTTGATGATGCAATGGGGTGCTATTTAACCACCTTCACTTGTTGAATTTCCAACCACCTATCCAAATCACTTTTAATGAATCGCCTGTGCCCACCTCGTGTTGTCCTACATGGAACATTCTGGCGAACCACCTTGATCGACAAACCAAGATAACTTGCAGCTTGACCAATGGTCATTCTGCTTGGTGGTTTATCATCAATGCCATGTAAAGTAAGTTGAATCAACTTTCCTGTTGGCTCGAATTTAGGCAGTCCCTCAAATAGCCATTCGTTGTCATCACTCATACTGTCACCTTTTCTTCGCTGTTGGCAATCACTGCCACCTGATTCAACGTTTCAATCTCAACAAGCAAGTGTGAATATGTTTTTTCGATTTGCCTTGCAGAAGTTCCACAATAGTCGGCAACCAGTTTGATTGACAATCCTTTTTTCAATGCTCGTGTGATGAAAGTATGTCGAGCACAGTAGACGACCAAATCACTATTCAGATTCAACCTTTCCTTCAATCGAAGAAAGTAACGGCTGATTGAATTGGCATTCCATGGTGTGCCAGATGAATTCAAAAATAGGTGACCTGATTCAATCGTTTCAGAATGATCCTGCCATTTTTGCGTAGGACAAATGACACGTATCTTTCCTGATCGCTTGCCACACTTCCATTCAGTGGAATTCAACTGCCAGTAAAGCAAACCGCTTTTGATCTTCACATGATTGGCAGTCAACTTGCAAAGCTCGCTAGGTCTTGCTCCTGTTTCCAATAATGCTTGAAAGATCAAGCCAAATTCAGGACTACTGTTTTCCAAAATCAACTTGATAGGCTCTGGTGAGAATGTTTCTGTTCTGCCTGCTGGATTCTCAATCGTGCATCCCTTTAACGGATGGTCAGTAATGATCTTTCCGCCAACCTGCTTGGTGGCATAGTTCATCGAAGCACGTAGGATCTTCAGCCCATTTGCCAATCCGCCAGCTTCCCATTTATGACAATCACAAAAGGTGTCAATGTGATCAATCGTCAACTGATCAAATGGCATCGAGCCAACACCTTTGAAAGGCTTCAATCCGCTTTTGTTGTCGGCTGCAATGCCGTTTAGGAAGTGATCAATGATGCCGCTAAAGTTCCCCTGTGTTGCTTTGGGAAGTGTCACAAGGTGTTTAACCTGATAGACGCCTATAACGTCGCCTACCGTCAATCTATCGTCTTTGATCTCAGTAGGCGATTGATTAAGAAACTTGGCAGCAGCAGCCATTGCAGAAGCCCTGTCAGCTTTATTTTTGTTGGTTGCTGGTGATCCAAATTTAGTTAAAGACACATATCTGCCATTGTGGCGAATTCGCCAAAATCCTTGCTTTTTCTTGCCTGCTTTAGTGATCCAGCCTTGGCGATATGTAGGGATATTCTTATTCATCTGTAAAAATGCTTTCTTAAAGAACTTGAAAGAAAGCCAAGCAGATGAAAGAATACAAATGTGTTTGTAAGTTTCTTTCGCCTGCATGGCGACTAAGGAAATTACTTGGCTGTACGGGGCTATAACTCCGTGCAGCTTTTTTTATGCATGTAGGTACGACTTGACCTTGCGCCTATTGCTGTAGGTGATTGTCCCAAGTGGCTATAAACACTTTGGAACTGTAGATGGAAATTACTTGTGTTTGCGTTCGGTCATTATCTCAAATCGCTTTTCAAAACAAAAGGCTGTTTTGAAAGTTTGCAACCGAAAGTTGCAACCGATGAAGAAAGCTTACAAATCTCGAAGGAAATAGCAAGTAGATTAAAACATGAGGTTTTTACGTCGCCGAACTCCACCGAAGAGAACGACATCGAATTACGAAAGATTCTACCAACACCAACGCCCGTCGCCAAACAGCGAAGGCGATCGCGCAGCGACCTTGGGCGAGTAGATTGGGATCGTTTGGCTTAGGCGTTGATCGTTTCCCTGTGTCCCTGCCCCCAACGATATTGGGCTCGCGGCTTACGATTACCCGGGCAGGAGTCACACCCGCTCGTTAATAAAACAGTGCCAATTTACTCCGTAAAAACCATGTTGTGCGACCGGAACCTAGTCGATCGCATCAATTTCGCGGTCAATTGTTCCGTTTTTTATGCGCGCCAGAAAGTCACCGCGACTTATTGCAAGTTGATATAGAGAACGTTGAACATTTTCGATAGTGCAAGGGTGAGCGTTCTGAGCTCGTGCCATTTTCCATCGCCAGCATGATCTTGGTAGTTGATGTCGTTATCGCCATACCATGTGTGGTCGGCGAACAGGACACGCGGGTCTGAATCGCTGATGACAATAGTGTTGCCGCCAATCGTAGTGCCGATCACGAAGTAGCCGAACGGATTCAGGTAACCACCGGGCGCGGCATCAGCCATGTTCTCGCCACTGAACGAGTGCTGGTCGCAGAAGCCAATTTCATCGCTGCCAGATGATTCGCATTCGTCGACGAACGATTCAATTCCTGAGAATTCCATTTCGGTAGGTCGCCCAACGAAAGGTTTTTTTACGTCGCCGTTCTCACCGAAGAGAACGACATTGAACTACCAAAGCCAACTCCCGCCGCCAAACAGCGACTGCGCGACCTTGCGAAAAAAACATGTTGTGCGACGACGCGCAATGGAACGCGAACCAATCCATCGTGGTTCAGGCCGTCCGCGCCGAAGCGAACGATGTAAGTGTCAAGAACATCTTACCAAAGGATCGCGGCTTGAACAAAGAGCGAGGGTGTGCCTGAAGGGCCTCTGCGTAAAAACCATGTTGAACGTCCCGGCACCTACGATTCCGGTTCGACCTTCTTTAGGGCATCACGGTAAAACGCAGCCTTATCGAGGTGCGTTTGCGCGTGAGCCTCGTGACGGTCAATCATCATGTTCAGGTGGTTTGTTTTGATGATTTTGGGAGCCTCTGGGATTTCCCACAAGTGGCGCCGAACATTCGGCTCTGGCGGGCGGTGGGTTCTGTTATTAGGAAAGAATTCCGGGTACTGTTCGTCGAGGTCGTGAATCCGCCCACCACACCAATCGAAGCGGAAAACGTGGCGTTTGAGGCGATTCTACCAATGCCAGCCCGCGTCGCCTATAATGGAAGAACCTTGCGGCAAAACCATGTTGTCTGCCCCGGTGGCAGTGGAGAAAAACTATGAATCTAAATCTACCCGTCGAAGCCAACGATTTCGTAAAAGGGTTGGTAGCCCAAGGGAAGTACCAAACCGAAGAAGCGGCAGTTGTGGACGGTATTCGATTGTTAATGAGCCGTGAGAAACTGCGAAGCGAAATGCAAGTCGGAATTGACCAACTGGACCGCGGCGAATCGTGCGACGAGGAAACAGTGTTTTCGGAAGTTGATGCAGCGATCAACGAAGTCGAAGCATCCCAGCAGAACAAATAGACAATGCCTAAACTTCGGTATTCTGATGCGTCGAAAGACGACCTGAAAGAAATCGCTACATTCATAGCGAAGGATAGACCGAAGGCAGCGCGAGAATTGGCAGTGAAAATCCGGGAGAAGTGCCGAATGTTGGCCAAACATCCTGATGTCGGCGACGAACGTTCCGATCTTGGTGAAGGTATCCGGTCGACCTACGTTGGCGGCTACATCATCTTTTTTCGGCAGCACGAGCAGGCGCTTGAGATCGTGCGAGTAAGAAGGGGCGGCCTCGAATTCCCGTTTCTCTAGGGTCGCTTAACGGAAGGTTTCTACGACACCGCTTCTCACCGAAGCCAACAAGCGTCGCAACTGCAATCAGTTTACCAAAAAGAAATCACGTTGCCAAGAGGCGGTGTCCGCGGCGTGGTAAACCAAAACGCGACAGCGGAGCGATGCTTTACGCCAATCGCAGAATTGGCGGTTTCCGTGTAAAGAGATTTTCCAAAACCTGTTTCCCTATCGACTCAGTTCGGCTTGAATTCCGAAACCCTGAAATCCGAGAAATCCGAGCGTGGGGGCACCAGCTTCAGCCCACAGCTGGCTTTCGTAAGTGCCGCGAACAGAAAGCTGCGACCCTCGGCGCGTCGTCGTTGCCCATTCAAGCCCCAAACTCAGTTCGCCAATTCCTACAACTTCATCGGCATCGTTCAGTCTCAAGAACGGGCTGGCTGGCTGTGGACTTTGGTCACCTATGACGGTGCGATTGATTGACTTGGTGCCAAACAATAGTGAACCACCGCCAGCGGCAACGGCAGAGAATCGAGTTTCCCCCAATTGTTTTTTTGCGTCAAGCGTAATGCTTGGCCCAAGTCCGTCATACTCACGCGTCCAATTCAATGACGCAGCTGGTCCCGAGCCACTGACGGTTGCCGACAAAGATTGCCTGAGCCTGGCGTATCGAAGGCCAGCACCAACACTTACTTCAATATCGTTTAGATTCGTATCGTAAGTTCCATAAAGATTTGTGATCTCCGTTTCCAATTGGTCCTGCGTGGTTAGAGTCGAGCCGGGAGCAGCTGCAAAGATGTTTGCTGGGAAAATAATCGTGATCGCATGTGCCCCGTAAATGTTAAAACCATCTGACGTATTGGCTGCACCGTTTCCAGTTGCATCAAAATTCCAATAGGTTGCGCGAACACCAACGCCATCAGGGTTTCTATATCCAGCCCAAATGCGTGGCGACGCCTCGTAGTCATAGTCGAACGGGAACAAAGTTTGTTGTCCGTTGAGAACATTCGTTTGAGAATACTGAAATGCTTCTTTGAAGTGTGGCTTAGCCCAGACAACGGCCGCGCCGGCGTAGAACCCTCCAGCTTGACATCCGTCGCACTTGGAATCTCCCCAGCAGTCTGCGCCGATTTGCAACGATTGAATCTGTGCTTCCAGGTTGGCAACGCGCGATTCAAGATAGGGCACGGAACCTTGTTGAGGATTGGCTACCATTTGACCGTAGTCGGACCGTGCGAAATTCCCATCCGAAAACTGCGTGACCATTTGTTGGTGTGGCACGGGTTGCATATGTTGAGCAGCTATCGAAACGATCGGTAATCCAAACAGGCTAACGAAAAGAACTGACCGATAGATCCATTTCGACGGAAGCACGCAAATGGTTGGTATTCGATTTTGTGCAAACATCACTGATTCCCAAGAGTACATAATCAATCATAAGGAGCGCCCAATCGGCTTCATCGGTCGTGTAAGAGGCAACGATGAGGCAAAATTTGCTGATTCTTCTGATTGGCAAAAATTGGCGCGAGGTACAGGAACGCTGTCAATGTTGCCGGATGCAATTGAGGCAGCGCACTAACCGTTGCACTTTGATGGCTCAATAATTCTGCGAATCGATGTCACGCTCAGAAAGCCCGGTTTCTTGCAGGGCTTTCTTTACGGACATTCTGATGTGGGAGCGAATTCAGAAACCGGGAGCGTACTTCATGTGTTGGGTCATTATCAATCGACGTAGATAGCCCATGTGCCGACGTTGCCGGAGTCGATGGCTTCGTGATTGTGCAAGAATCGCCAAGCGTCGGCGCGGCCTTTGAAGCGCTTTGCGCCCAAGTACTCGACGATGCGGTAGTGCTGAGGCTTGTCCTGCCAGTTGGTCGGCTCAAAACCGGGCAATGGCTCGACCAAAAACGCATGAAAACTTGTTGATGGCTTTCTTCGGGGAAATGTCATTGTATTTACTCACTTCAAAATCTCTGGGAGGGATCCCATTGCTTTGGTTTCCCTGACACTCCTATTATTCGAGATACCCGTGACACGACTGGTCACAGCAAGAAATAAGCTTGCGAATTTTGAGTCTTTGTAGAGTGGAAACCCATGGAATCCCACAGAAAAGTGAAGAATTGACGGTTGGGTAATCGTGGTTGACAGAGCGCCGAATCGCGATGTCGTTTAATGAACTTGTAGCTGTTCGGGTTTACTTACAAGTAAGTGTCATTTGGAGCTAGAGTCTTCGATGCAGTACAGGTATTGCCGGCTTCGCAGGAAGATTTGATTGCCTGCCAAGGCGGGCGTCGCATCGATTTCAGCGTTCAAATGATTGGTGGCAAGCACTTTCATTTCAGGGCCGCTATCGATGACAAGCGTCGTGCCCATTCTCGAAGTCAGGTAGAGTCGATTCGCCGCCGCGACTGGCGAGGCGTACATGCTTCGCAGTCCTGGCAGGCGAGCCAACTCGAATATCGGCCGCCCCGTTTCAACATCCAGGCAATTCAGCAACGCTTTGTTACTTTTCGTGAAATACAATTTCCCGTCGATCACCAGAGGCGAAGGAACGTAGGGCGTATCCTTTTCGTACTTCCAGGTTACTGCTTGATCAGGGCCAGTGGCATTGAAGTCGACTTCGCCCTTGGACGCGAGCGAAACAGACATTGCCATATTGCCCTGATAGCCTGCCATGCAAATCACATTGTCGCCAACGCGAACAGGGCAGGGGATCGCATTCAAAGTCGTCCCATTGGTCTCCCAAATGAGCTCACCATTGGCCAGGTTGTAGCTGCGAATCCGATTCGTTCCATTGGTGATCAATTGCGTCGTGCCGTTGAATTCAGTAATCAGGGGTGTTGCCCAAGTCGTCGGTTCATCTCGCTCCTTCGTCCAAACGGTTTTGCCCGTGGTGGCATCGAGTACGAAGATTGCCGATTGGTCTTCCTGGTCCCAATTGACAACGACAAAATTGTCATGCAGGGCGGGCGAAACGGCTTCTCCCCAGCCGCGACGGGTGCGCATGTCACCAAGGTCACGCTGCCATACTAAATCACCTTCGAACGACAGGCAAAAGACTCCGTACGAGCCGAACGAAGCATAGATGTACTTGCCATCGGTTGTCGGCGAAGCGGCCGCGTAGGTCGTTGATTCATGCCGGCCTTCGTGGGGGGCCGCATCGGTGACGACCTTTTTCCATCGTACATCACCGTTTTTTCGTTCGACGCACCAAACGGCGAACTCGACAATTTTGTTGGGCGGCTTCGGAATCGACTCTGGCGAAACGACGGCGGGAACTTTCGGTACGTCGTTGGTTTCAATCGCGGACAAGATGAAAATGACGTCGCCCCAGACGATCGGAGTCGAACTGCCTTCACCGGCGATTGGGATTTTCCACTTGATGTTGGTCTGGTCATTCCAATTCAGCGGGGGATCCGCCGTTTTGGAAACGCCCGTCGCATCTGGGCCTCGCCATTGATGCCAATTGCGGCCTTTTTCGTCCGAGTTGTCAGTTGTCGTCACCTGACAAGCGGATAATTCACCACGGGCCGTCAGGCTAATGAGCGAGACGACCAAGAGAATCAAGACGTGGAATTCGAACGACCCACTTCGACGTGTTGCCCACGAGATCATCGTACCGATTCACCGTGAGATTCGGAGCCGGTAAATCCGGCGGTTTCGGTTAAGTCAACTTCGTGACCCATTTCAGCCAATAGAGCTTTGATGCCTTCATCAATTTCATCACCCAAGACGCCTTTGTATCGAATGATGCCATTCTCATCGATCAGGTAGAGCGTCGGCCAAGACTCAATATTCCAAGTCGCGGCAATCGGCCCGCGGGTTCCCTCTTCACCATTCCAAAAATGCCGCCAACTCAGCGTTTCGCTACGAACGGCTTCGCGGGCAGTGTCGAGATCGGTGTCACTGTTGACGCCCAACAAAACAAAGGGTTTGTCTTTCAACTTGTTGGTTATAAACCGCTCATGATCGTACATCGCGCGGCATGGCGGGCACCAGTGTCCCCAGAAATCGAGCAGTACGACTTTGCCACGGTAATCGGAAAGTCTAAAGGAAACTCCGTCTAAGTCTTTTGCTTCAATTTCGGGCGCTTCCAAGCCAACCTGCAGGTGATTCAGCTCGAACAGTTCGTTCGTGGCGACTTCGCCGTAGGTTCGTCCACCCTGGAACTTGAGATCGCCGTATTGATCGATCACGGTCTGCAAAGCGTTGGCGACGGTCGCCAATTCTTTTTCGGTGCGATCACGGTTGATGTATTCAAGTTGGGCCTTGGGAAGTCGGGCTGCATAGGCCGGGTTGTACGCAAGTGTTTTTTTGTAGAACGGAATTTGAGCACAGAATTTTGCATAGCCATACAACGCATTGGCCTTCGCTTTGTCAGTAGAAGCCTTTTCGATAACTTGGTGGAACAGTTTTTCCAATCGCGGGTTTGGAATTTCATTCTTCAACGTATCGACGACTTTGGAGAGCTTAATCGTGTCTGCATATTTTTCGACCAGCAATGCGACTGCATCCTGCTTTCGAGTTCCAATTGTTTGCCCGACGACGAACAAGACAGCGTCGCGAGCCGACGGAGTTTCCGGATACGTCTTAGCCAACTCCATAAAACGATCCGCGATTTCGTTCGTCGGATTTTGTTCGGCGAACAAGCGAGTCTTTTCGTCTTTCGATTTTGCGGCCGCAACGAGGTCTTTTAACTCGGCGATTCGAGTGCGAAACTCATCGTCAATTGTCTTGAATGCCTTGGCTGCTTTTTTCTCGTCATTGGGATTCTCGCCAAGAGAGAGAGAAAAAGAGCTCAGTACGGCGGCATCTCCGGCTTGGTGGCCCCCACCGTCAGCGGAGTCCAAATCAATGGATGAATTGTTAAAAGCAATTTTGGGGCTGTCGGGAGCAGGCGCAGTCGGAACTTTCGCGGTTTCGTTGCTGCACGAGCAAAGGACAACGCTGGCAAGAATAATCCAATAACGGTTCATTTGGTGTCTCCGAATCGACGTCTCAAGAAATCGAGGTTTCAAAAAATAGACAATAGGTTTTGGGGTGGCAAGCGTTTGGTAAAGCGCGAACCTCCCCTCATTGTACCGCGATTGTAGATAATGCGATCGAAATCAGGAAGGATTACTTTTTCCCAATAAGAAATGTTCGGCAACACACGTCGAAATGCGGAAAGGAGCGACTTGGCGGGGTTTATTCAGGATGGCTGAGCCGTGGCCTTGCGGCGCCGTCAGGCAAGGGTCCAACGTTCTGCGATGTCTAAGCGTCGTAGCGCCCGCACCCCTCTATCCGGCCCGGACGCTGGCGCGATAAGGCTCACACATCTAGCCCCGCGTGAGTTTGCCAAAGCCATTTTTAGGCGGACGTTTTGTGCCGTTGATTTCCTAGCCCAAGCTAACAGCATCATGCTGACGCCGAATCATTTCAGCGTAGAGTCCGTTTTTCGAAATCAATGATTCGTGTGTTCCTTTTTCCATGATCTCGCCTTCTTCGATGACAACAATTTGATCGGCGTGAGTGATCGTGGAAAGCCGATGCGCGATGATAAACGTCGTGCGGTTTTTCAGAAGCGTTGTCATCGACTGTTGAATCAGCTGTTCGCTTTCGGTGTCAAGGTTGCTGGTCGCTTCGTCAAGGATCAGAATCTGCGGATCGGCCAACAACGCCCTGGCGATCGATAGCCGTTGGCGCTGCCCGCCCGAAAGTTTGACTCCCCGCTCGCCAATTACTGAATCGTATCCTTCAGGCAAATCCTGAATAAACTCATCGGCGTTGGCGCGACAGGCCGCTTCAATGACTTGTTCGCGTGTTGCGTCACGATTGGCATAAGCGATGTTTTCAAACACCGTTCCATCGAACAAAAACACCTCCTGCTGGACGACTCCAATCAAATCGCGAAACGATCCAAGCTGGTATTCGCGCAAATCGTGGCCGTTAAGCGTTATTCTTCCGCGAGTCGGGTCGTAAAATCGGGCCACTAAATCCGTGATCGTTGTCTTGCCCGCGCCGCTTCGGCCGACAAACGCAACCACACTGCCGCCCGGAACTGTCAAGTTAAAATTCTTGATGACATCTTTTGGCTCTGGAGGCGGATCGGGATCTGCGTTTGTGACGCCGCTGGATTCCTCTTGGGCTTCATTAGAGTCTCCAGGCGGCGAACCATTTGACGAGACCTTTTGGTTTTCATCGTCTTTGTAAGCGAACCAAACACCCTCAAACGCGATCTCATTAACTTCAGTTCCCGCTTCGATCGCATTCTCGCGATCGGGTTTGTCGATTGGAGTCTCGAGGACTTCAAATACGCGTTCCATTGACGCCAGCGATCGTTGTAGCTCGGTGAGCGACTCGACGATTTGCCAGACAGGGTTCAACAATAGCAATGTATAAAATTGAAAGGCAGAGATGTCGCCAATCGTCGTTCGCTGTCCAACGGGAACGTCGTTGGCGATATCGTTCAGGTACCAATATCCACCTGCCCATGTGATGACGACGCCGATCAGCGCCATCAAGAATCCCCATGTGCTCCAAAGGATGATCTCACGTCGGGCCGCAAACATCCGCATCCGAGTGATCATGTGGTGACCGACCGTGTACTCATGGGATTCGCGATGTTCACCGCCAAACGCCCGTACGGCGCGGATTCCCTGAAATGCTTCACCTACACGTCCATCGACATAGGAAACGTCTTTGCGGATGGCGCGATAGATTGGCCGAATGCGTCGGATCGCAATCATGCTGAGCAACATGATTGGCGGCACGATTCCAAGCGCCGTTAACGCGAGTTTCCAATTCAATGAGAACAGAATCACCATCGCCAACAGCAATCGCAGTATCGCGACGCCTGGTGAGATGACGGCCATCTGCAACAGGCCAGTCGTTTTGTTGATGTCGTCAGTCAAACGGGAAATGATCCCGCCGACTTTCATGTCCGAAAGCTTGTCCAGTGGCAGGCGAATGAGTCGGTCGAACAATGCTCGCCGCAGCGTCAAGATTACACGGACATTGAGCAGTCGTTGGTTCCATGCGCGACCTACGCCCATGATTCGGGTTAACAGGACAACGACCAGGAAAATTCCGCCGACCACGTTGAGCCGGTAGAAACGAGTGGCTGGTTCAAGATCCGTCAACAGAACGTTGTCGATGATGTGGCGTGCGAACAGAGGCTGGATGATCTCCAGCACTGAAACACCGACGGCCAGCAATCCCAGCAAGGCGACCATTTTCCAATGGGGCCAAAGTTGGTTGATGTAGAGCCTCAAATAGCTACGGCGTTGTTTCTTCTTCTCTGGATCCGATCGCTTTTTCTTGCGTTTGCCCGATCCACGATCGCCAGAATCATCATCGCTGGAGTCGTCGCCTGAATCTTCGTCGTCTTGTTTCTCAGATTTGAATTCGCCTTTGCGAAACTTCTCCAGAAATTCTCCGAATCGGCCTTTGGATGTTTTGAACTTCATGAACAACGACGTTGATTCGGCGGAGGCGGGGTTGGCGACAAACGTCTATGATCGCCAACATCGATTGAAAGGCAAGGGTCAGTAATTCAAAACAGGTTTTGAAATCGTGGCTGGGACTGCCAACCTCAAGTTTTCGTTTTAACAGAGACTAGCAGCCCCAGCCATGAGCAGTTCTGAAACCGCTTTTGGACTCTTAGTTCAAATTCAATCGTCTCTCTTTTTGTCATCGTCGCCTTCGTCTTCCTTCGCTTCCTTTTCTTCCGCTTCCTTTTCTTCCGCTTCCTCTTCGCCATTATTCCGATCAAGGTCGCGGATCTTAAGCGTGTGAATTCCTCGACCGTGAGTGGCAATGACCATGACTTGATCGCGCTCTTGGATCGCGATGTCATGAACAAAAGTAATTGGCAGCTTGCTCCCGAGGACTTCCCAGGTTTCGGCGTTGTCATTGGTGACGTAAACGCCCATGTCCGTCCCAACATAAAGCACATTGGCAGCCCAAGGGTCTTCACGAATCACATTCGCCGGTCCACCCGGAATATTCGAGCTGATGTCGGTCCATATTTCGCCATAGTCCGTTGACTTCCAAACATAGACCTGGAAGTCGTTGTCCCGTTTCCCATTCTGAGTCATGTAGACTGTGCCTTCGTCGTACTTTGACGCGATGACGCGGGAGACCCATTTATGCTTAGGCAATCCGTTCAAGATTTCTTTCCAGTTTTGCCCGCTGTCGCGCGAAACATGCAACCGTCCATCATCCGTACCGACGTATAGCAATCCGAATTTGAGTGGGCGATTCGCTGATGGAACTAATCGTTGCAAAGGAAATGTTTGCCCTGCTTTTCTGAATCATTGTGAGTCAGGTCGGGGGCTGATTTGTTCCCAATCGTCACCACGATTCATGCTGCGGAACAAGTGATTCATGCCGTGATAAACGACTCGCGAATTGTGCTTTGATAGCATGAACGGTGCGAGCCATTGCCCACGCAATGGTGGTTCGCCTTCGGCCGGTTTAGGTTTGATGTTCGTTCGTTCGCGGGTCGCCAGGTTCGTTCGCATGATGCTGCCGTAGAACATTTCGGCATACAGCGTGTCCTCATCATCGGGATCGATCGCGTGATAACTTGCTTCACCGCCCGAAGTACGTTTCCAGTTATAGGGATCGCTACGACCGGGCGATTGGTTCGATGGGCCAGTCCAGCTGTGATTGTCCTGGACGGATCCATAAACGTTGAATGGTTTCTGGTTGTCGACTTCCACGTTATAGAATTGCACCACTGGCAGGTTCTCAAGGTTCTTCCAAGAGCCACCACCGTCATACGAAATGTTCAATCCGCCATCGTTCCCATTGAGGACGAAGTCAGAGTTGTCTGGATCGATCCACATCGCATGATGATCGGCGTGCAGACCACGGTCGAACAGTCGCTTGAATTTGACACCTCCGTCCGTCGATTTGAGCAACGAAACTCCCATGATGTAAACCGTGTCAGGGTCGCTCGGATCGACTCGAATCTGGCTGAAGACCCAGCCATAAGTCGAAAACAAGCCTTCCATCATGCGGCTTTTTTCACTTGCTTGTTTCCACGTCTCGCCGCCGTCGTCGGATCGAAAAACTTCAGCGCCCTTGATGACATCTTTCTTGGGACGTCCGTACGAATCGCGCTCGTCCTCTTTTGCTTTGCGAGCGATGTCGTGGTTGTCGATCAGCGCGTAAATGATGTCCCGGTTTGATGCGGAAAGTGAAATTCCAATCCGGCCACTTGTGTCACGCGGTGGCAAGCCTCCTGTTTTTCTGGCCCACGTTTCTCCGCCATCAGTTGATTTATAAATGCCGCCACCAGGGCCTGGAACCGGATCTGACCAAGCGTGCCGAATGCGATGCCACATTGAGGCGTACATGATGTCCGGATTCTTGGGGTCGATCAGAACATCGTTGCCGCCTGCCATATCGCTTTCATAGAGAACTTTCTTCCAGGTCTTGCCGTTGTCAGTCGTTTTGAAAATTCCACGTTCTTCGCTTTTCGTATATTCGTTTCCACCGGCAGCAACGAAAACAGTATTGGAATCGTTCGGGTGAACCGCGATCCGAGCAATGTGCTGCGTGTCGGCCAGTCCCATGTGTTTCCAAGTTACACCTTCATCGTCGCTGCGATAAACACCCGTACCAGCCATGCTACTGCGAAAGATGTTTGACTCGCCGCCGCCGATCCAGAGCGTTTTTGAATTCGACGGGTCGACTGCGATCGCGCCCCAAGCTGCCGATGGTGCGTCGTCAAAAAGGGGAGTCCAGTGGGTGCCTTCGTTAGTCGTTTTCCATACACCGCCCGAAGCTGTCGTTACATAGAAAGTGAAAGGTTTGTCGAGTGGTTTGGCAATGTCAGTGACGCGGCCGCTCATGTGAGAAGGGCCAATGTGTTTCCATTTTGCATCGCCGAATGGGGTCGTCTCCCGCATCAGGATGTGGGCGAGGTGCCAGTCAAGCCGTGATTTCGAGTCGTAAACCGGGGTCTTTGTGTTTTCCTGAGCAACCGCTTGGCTGGCAGGAGCGAAAGCGGCCAGGAGGACGGCTCCAATGATCGCGGGGATTAAATGGCCAAAATGAATTCCGCTTCGATCAAATTTGTGTGAAGTTCGCTGTCGCATGGTCAGTCCCATCAGTCCTGAATTGTTTGTCGTTTTAGAAATATTGTAGCTAAAACGAAAGTGCGTTGTTGGTTGCGCAGCGATCGATTTTAAGCAATGTTGAAATCCATCGTTCCTAGATTCCGCACGTTGGGTGTTTCACAAATAATTCGAAGATCGTTTGACGAATAGCCGGTGTCAGCATTTCAATGGCCAGTCGACGCCGATTATTCGTATCAATCATTCCAGCGGAAAACGGCCAAGGCGAGCACGAAGGGAATCACGCACCACAGAGACATGACGAGCAATTCGGGGCCCAGCGTAAAAATCGATTTCCCATCCATCATCAAAGCTCGCAGCGCATCGATGACGGGCGTAAGCGGCAGGGCTTTGATGACTGGCCAAAACAGTTCGGGAAAGCGCTCGTACGAGAAAAAGATACCGCTCAAAGTCCACATCGGCAGCATCACAAAATTCATCAAACCGGAAGCCGTTTCCAAAGTCTGCGCGCGGGATGCTACTAGCAATCCGATCGAAGCAAATTCAATCGCTCCGATGACGACAACCAGCAGGGTGGACAGCCAGTCGCCATAAATCGTCACGCCAAAAATCAAATACGAGAATACCAAGAGCACAACAATTTGCGGGATCATAAAGATCAACCGGCTGGTCATCATGCCGATCAGAAAATGGGTTCGCTTCATCGGCGTCGCCATGAATCGCTTCAGTAGTTTTCGAATTCGCATGTCGACAATCGCAAATCCAACTCCCCACAAACCGCCTCCCATCAATCCCATCGCTAGCAATCCCGGCACTAGGAAATCGACGTAGCGACCACCCGGTTCGCTGTACTCGACATCGGCTGACTCAAATACGTCTTGGCGACCGTAGGCGTTTTGCAGTTGGTCATCGACAAGGTTGCGTGCCGAAAGACTGCCGGGTCGAACTGGATCAAATATGTATTCTATTTTTTCTTTCATCTCGCTTTGAGACTTAACAAGCAAAGTCGTTTTGCCCGTTCGTAAGCGTTCCAGCGATTCGGACTCATCAAACAGATGAACGTTGATTTGCGGATTGGATCCAAGCCTTTCGGCTAGTTCTTCGGATGCCGAACTGATTGCGATATCAATGTCAAACGATTCAATCGGCTTGTTTCGGAACGCGATCCCGAGCACGACGACCATCATGATCGGAAACAAATAGACCCAGAATACGGCTTCCGGTCGTCGCAGGAATTCGCGCAAACGTGCCAAGGTGATGGGCCAGGATCGGATGAAGCTTTTTCATGATTGATGGTGTTGATTTGGGATTTGGCGTTGCTGAAAGCTCGATGAGTTATTTGATTGAGGGGACGTTTTAGGTAGCCAAGCTTGCCGGGAATTGACTATCCAATTTGGTGACTCTGTTGGTGCCCCGATCGTTAGTCTTGAAGTCGCGTGCGTTTGGAAACCCGGTTGCGTGAGCGAGGAAGTTCGTTTTTTACCGCCTCGCTCACGCTTCGGGTTGCCAACCCACGTCAAGGTCTACTCACTTTCTTCCTGCAAATGCCGCCCTGTTAAACTGACAAACACGTCTTCGAGGCTGGCGTGTCGAGTAGTCAAGCTGGAAAGCGAGATCCCTTTTTCGGCCAAACCGGAAATGAGTTTGGGCAAACACAACATGCGGCTGCTCAACGGTGACCCGGAATCCGTGTCCGTTCCGTTCGACCTGTTCCACGGTCGGAATGGCTTTGATCATAGCCATCATCAAACTGATCCAGCTCTCGGTCGATCGAAAACTCAATGACATGTTCCGCACCGGAGTGAGCGAATAAGTTCTGATGGGGTGCCTTCGGCGATAATTTTTCCTGCGTCAAAAATCGCTACCCCGGTCACAAAGTCGCTCGGCTTCTTCCATGTAGTGGGTTGTCAGCAAAACCGTTTTGCCTTGCTCGCCAAACGATTCGACTATTTCCCATAGTTGCCGGCGGCTGGTCGGATCGAGTCCGGTCGTTGGTTCGTCGAGGAATATCAATTCCGGATCGCCAACAAGTGCCGTGGCAACGTGCGAGCCTTTGTTTTTGTCCGCCTGACAAAGTCTTGATCCAGGCCTTTTCTTTTTCTTCCAGCGAAACGCGTCGCATCGCTTCGGCTGGTTCGATGCCGGACGAATAGAAGCCTGCGAAAAAGATCCAACGTTTCGCCGACACTCAGCCGTTCGCTGAGCTGCGTTTCCTGAAGCGAGACTCCGATTCGCTCGCGGATCTGAACTGGGCTTTGATCCCAACGAAGTCCGAGTATTTCTGCTTCACCTGACGTTGCTTTGAGCAGGCCTTCAAGGATTTCGATGTGTCGTTCGTTTTGCCGGCGCCGTTTGGGCCGAGGACGCCATAACATTCTCCGACCCGTCGACTTCGAAATCGATGCCGCGAACGGCTTCGACCGGCGGTTTGCCTTTGTAGGTCTTAACGAGGTTCTTACAGCGGATTGCAGGCGCGGATGGCATGATTTTTCTTGATCGCTCAATGGCTGATTATTCGAACTCAAGATCGATAGGACTGATATTAAAGCCGATCGATTCAATTGCCACAAACGGGGCAGGGGCAATAGTGTTCGGCACGGCAGCATCTTCTCAGTGGATTTGTTGATTTTAGTCGTCTGATGCTGTAAGCGTCCAAGCTGTGAAATTGGTCTTGGCTGAAATCGTTGGATATTTTATCACATTGGCATGTCTGACGATCCGACCATCGACGAGATTCTTTCGAGTGACAAACTGACGGTCGGTGTCGCGCGGAAGATCATTCGGACGCAGCCAACGCGGATCAACTCGCAGCCAACGCGGATCAACTCGCAGCAAACGCGAATCAACTCGCAGCAAACGCAGATCGAAGGACTCAAGAGTCTCATCGAGAAGACGGCTGGCAAGCATCCGACGCCTCGTCTCGATGAATCCTACTCGCTCTCGGCCGATGCCAAACGCAAAGCGCGTCAGCAAGCCAACGCCGAAAAGAAAAAGAAGAAAGCCAAGAGCAAGAGCAAGAAAAACGCTCGCATGACAACGGCGGACAAAGTCAAACTCGCCGTCCGCACCGAAAGCGTTTATCCCGCCGACCGCTCACACGCCGAATGTAAATTCTCACACGATCGCGTCGCTTGGCGACTCGAAAACGGACGAGCGGTGCTGGTGGCCTACAAAATCTACCGCTACGGCAACGAATTCGGCAAACCTCCCGGTCTGGTCGGACGCGGCGAATTCGGTATCGAAATCATGGTGTCATTGGCCTACCAGGTTTATGTCATCGGCGTGTCGATCGACAAAGCATGCTTGCTGTTGAACTTTTTCGAACAGCTCAAACTTCGCAAATCGCAAGCCGATGCTTTACTCAATCAACTCGCGCGGGCATGGGAGAGTGAATTTGAAACACTCTGTACGTTGCTGGCGAATTCGGCGGTGGTTCACTGCGATGAAACGTCATGGAGCATCAACAGTGTCTGGGCGTTTCTCAACGAACAACTGACCGTCCTGTTTTACGGGGTGCACAAAGATGCCGCGACGCTACAACAAATACTGGACAAAAATGCATTCGCGGGAACGCTGGTCAGCGACAACGCAGCGATTTATCGGGGCTTCACAAATTCGCAGAAATGCTGGGCTCATTTGATTCGCAAGGCGATCAAGTTAACGCTCCAAGATACCGAAAATCAACATTACCGACGGATGGCCGATGAACTACTGGCGATCTATCGCGACGCAAAGAAATTGGCTGCCGATCAGCGATTCAGTGATGCCGGCAGGCAGCAACGTGTCACGGAAATGGATGATCGGGTCGTTGATGCCTGCTTGCCTGGCTGGACGAATGAGAACGTTGGAGGCAAGGAGCACGAAGATGACTACCTTCGCTTGTGCAATGAAGTCATGAAGTTGATGATCAATCAGGAGCTATTTGTCTTCGTCCTGCGCGACGAAGTTGCGGGCACCAACAATGCCTCGGAACGTCAGTTGCGGGGCGACGCGATAGCTCGCAAGACGGGCCGCACGAGCAAGACACCACGAGGCGCTCGTCGACAGAGCATCATTAGCAGCGTGCTGCAGAGTATCGGAAAACAACTCGGCGAGTTTCGGCTTCAGGGAGTGATCGACGAGATCAAGCGGTGGACGGTGGTCGGACAGAGCTGCTTCGAGGCAATGTGTTCCGAGTTTGTACATGACAAGAAACTGGATCCTGAAGGAATTCTCGATCGAATCATCATCAATGCCGACCCGCCAATCGCCTGCCACTAACGCAGACGCGAATCTAAACCATGCGCACAGCTTGGACGCCTACGGTGCGCGCCGCTTCCCTGGCCTCTGCTGCGCCATCCGTTACGGCCCGGTGCTCGCAAGCTCGCATCCTCGCTTACGACCATCCATGGCCGACGCTCGGACGCCATCCGGGCGCCGGGCCTGTCATAGCGCCGGACGTCCATGATCCGGCGTGTCGATCATCTATCATTCTTTGACGTTGCGCGTGTTGGTGCTGCAACTCTGAACAACGTTGGAACGATCACCCAGTGTCGCCAGAATTCAGGCGGCGCGCTAAATATCTATTTCTTATCGACAACAAATCCAGATCTTTCTTGGACCGAGACAAGTTGTGGTAATATGATCCAAAATCTTGACAAATCTCAAATCCAGATCGCCAAGTGTTAACCGAACAAGAAATTGACGAATTGATCCAACAAGCCCAAGCTGGCGATGAGCATGCACTGGCGCAGTTGTTTGATTCCTACCGACCAAGGCTAGTTCGAATGATCCAGCTGAGAATGGATCCGAGTTTGCGAGCGCGCGTTGATGAGGACGATGTATTGCAAGACACGTTTATTGAGCTGGCGCGGAAAATTCGTGAATACAGTAGGGTCGGTGAGCTACCATTCTTTTTGTGGCTGAGGATGACAGCCGGTGAAACCTTGTTCAAGTTGTATCACAAGCATGTGGACGTCAAGATGCGAACAGCCAAGCAAGAAATCGGGATCTTTCAGCGAGTCCCCAATGCCAGTACTTTTTTTGTAACCGTTCACGGGGTTCCGATTGACCACAACATATTGTGGTCGAACAGGAAGCAAGCACAGCAGCAAAGTCGAATGCAGAATCTCAGGTTCGCGTCGACACACTTTTTGTTGTGCTTGCTGGCATTACTGAACCACAATTTTTCAAAACCCGTGAACGGTTACCTTTTTTTCTTGCCTCAAAACTTGTCGGTCGATTTACATCGGTTGATCGTAACTTGATCCGGGAAGAAGTACATCAGAAACTTCAATTTGCTCTGAACCAGCTGGAAACGGAAGATCGAGAGTTACTGGCGATGCGTTATTATGAAGAACTGACCTCCGATGAAATCGCGATGACAATGGGCGGCGAATTGACAGGATCAGGTGTACGAAAACGATTGTTACAATCGTTAAGAAAACTACGCCAGGCTTTTCAGCCTGAAACGGATATGAAAACCTGAGCAATCCATGAATGAGCCAATACAAGCTCGAAGCGCAAGCGAGTGGATCTGCTTTTCGGTAGACTCACTCGCTTGCGCGTCGAGTTGTATAATCGCAATATCAAAAGGCGCTGGCGTGAATCCATGATCAACGCAAACCCAATACGATAAGATCGAATTGAATATCCACTCGCTTGCGCGTCGAGCTTGTATTGATTGGTCGACCTGAGGAAGGTGCGTGGAGCTGGAATTGCACTAGACTCCACCTCCACTATGAAACAACTATGACTACCGACTCATCCAATTCCGATCTCGTTGGCGATTTGGTTGACGAGTTTGCCTCGCGACAACATGCAGGTGAGTCGCCAAGCATCACGGAGTATTGTCAGCAATATCCAGATCTGGCAAATGAAATACGCGAGCTGTTTCCCTTAGTGTCAATCATGGACAGCGCTAAGTCGGAGTCAATGGGTCTTGGTTCCGCAGATTCATCGACGCCTGAACAAATTGGTGACTATTTGATCGTTCAAGAGATCGGTCGCGGAGGCATGGGAGTCGTTTATGAAGCCAAGCAAAAGCAACTTGGAAGGCCGGTGGCTTTAAAAGTTCTTGCTCGGCGGCTTGAGGGGAACAAACGGGCTCTGGCTCGATTCCACCGCGAAGCTCGCGCCGTTGCCAAGCTTCACCACACGAATATCGTGCCATTGTTTGAAGTAGGTGAGGACGATGGCCTGTCTTTCCTAACAATGCAACTGATCCGAGGAACGAGTCTGGATCGGGTGATTGACCAATTTCAGCAAGGTACTTCCGCGTCACGCGGAAGCCTTTCTGGCTCCAAAATCGAACCTCCGGAAAACGTTTCCGAGCTAACAAAGGAACAACGGCCTGCATCGGATTCCCATTCTGACGTCACGCTAGACCCATTGCACGATTCATCCCTCGGAATCATTAACTTACTCAAATCCAGCTCTGTCGAATCGGATTCACGATCGAATCATGTCGGCGGAAAACGTTTCCGCGCCGTTGTGCGCGTCGGGTTGCAGATTGCCGAAGCGCTGAAATATGCACATGGACGAGGAATCATTCACCGGGACGTCAAGCCATCTAACATATTGCTGGACGAAAGTGGCGTGGTTTGGCTGACCGATTTTGGATTGGCAAAATCAGACGAGGACGAGCTATCAGAAGACTTGACCCAGACAGGTGATTTCCTTGGGACGATGCGGTACATGGCTCCCGAACGATTTCGAGGCGAATGCGATGAACGTGCCGACATTTATGCGCTCGGATTGACGCTATATGAAATGTTGACCGGCAAAGAAGTCTTCGAATCGTCGGATCGGCTCAAGTTAATGAGGATGATCGACGAATCCGAACCGAAATCTCCACGTACAATCGATCCCCGCATTCCGCGCGACCTGGAAACGATTGTTCTCAAATCCATCAGCAAGGATCCCGCATCGCGCTACAAATCGGCGGGCACGATGGCGGAAGATTTGCGACGATTTTTTCAAGACCGCCCGATCAAGGCACGACGGCACACCATGGCCGAGCGGCTGATTCGCTGGAGTCGACGCAACAAGAGTCTGGCCGCTGCGTTCTCTGGAATCGCAACGCTACTTGTATTGATGGTCAGCGGATTGTCGATTGCGAACATTCGCGAATCTGGTCTGCGTAGACAATCCGAATCTGCAACGCAAACGGCGATCCAACGTGGCAACCAGCTGGAACAAAACCTTTACTTTTCGGACATAAATCTGGCGGGGCAGGCGGCATCGCAAACAATCTCGATCGAATCGCTTGGTCCACTATTGGCAAAGTGGGTTCCGGAAAAAGTTGGTCGTGAGCTGCGCGGCTGGGAATGGTATTACCTTCGCTCGTTGACAGAACAAATGGCCTATAGCTCACCGCGTCTGTTCAAAGATTCATTCCGTTGGTGTTGGTCCGTTGATTATTGCCCCGACGGCACTGAGTTCGTCAATTCAGTAAATGGCTGGGGAATTCAGATTCGAAACAGTTCAGGCGAAGTCCTTCGAGAAAAACACTTGGGTTCGGCGCGTTTCGTCCACTGGAGTCCCGACGGAACTCGGATTGCAGTGGCAGGATTTGGCAGCCCAGCGAAAGTCTCGATCTGCGACTCTCGGTCCCTCAAGGTAGTAGTTGAATTTGAATGTTCCGATCACGGAGAAATCGAATGCGCGCGGTGGAGTCCTGATTCCTCCCGGATTGCTGTGGGAGGCGACGCAAAATTCGCAACAGCACCATTCAGTCTACGAATTTATGACGCAGCCACTGGTGAACTTGATCAGTCGTTGGAAACTTCCGCGCCCCCTTGTTGTGCCGACTGGAGTCCAGACGGTTCCCGGATCGCATGCGGACAGGGTGATTCAGTTGATTCACGAATCCGAGTATGGAGCACTCTGACAGGCAAGATGCTGGCCGAATTAAAGGACTTGGATCATGATCCATATGACATTCGTTGGAATTCGGACGGTACAAAACTGGCGATTGCCACCAGTTGGCCACAGGTTTGGCATGTCGATTCGGGAATAGGCGATCAACCGGCAAACGCTCAAGCTGAGGAATTTCAAAGCAGGTCCATTGCCTGGCACCCGCTGACAGACCAACTAGCCGTCGGCTGTTCTGATGGCTCCATTCAGCTACTTGATGGTGGCACACTGAAAAGAACCAGGACTCTCAAAAGCCACAGTGACCAAATCTGGTCCCTGGCGTGGCGAAAGGGCGGAACGCAACTGGCATCGTCGAATCTTTATTCGGGTCGAATCGATGTTTGGAATGTCGGTCCGAAAAACCAAAACCTAACGCTGCACCCGCAACCAGGGGACTATCGTATCCCCACGCAACTTGCCTGGATGCCGGATGGAAATTCTCTGGCCGGTACTTACGACATCTGGAATCTCTCCAGCGGCCACCGCCTGAAGATGGATCCGGATACAACCTTCGAAAAAATGGCAGTTAGCTTGTCAGGCGGTCGAATTGCATTTGGCGGAAATCGACCGGACGTGGTTGTCCGTACCTCGGATGGTCTTGAATCACAAACAATGCCTGGCCGGGTAGATACTGCAAGCGCCATCGGATGGAGTCGCGACGGGCAACTGACAATCTTGTCGAAAAAGGGTTGCCGTCCCGGGTAAGCAGGTTTCAATTTCCTGGTACACCATGCCTTGAATTGATCTCGAACGGTTTCAGGCGGATAACCTGGCGCGGTAACTACGACATGCACATGATTTGATCTGGCACTTGTCGCGTGCAATTGCCAGTTTCGAATTTCACAATGACGTCCAATCGTTGCTTCGACCGTTTGGCGATCGATTTGGGCCAGCAGGAACTTTGTTTCCTTCATTTCAGACTGGTTGATTGTCCCGATAAATGCGTTGGGAGGTTCGATATCCGGGCCACCCTTTTTTCTCCATCCTCGTTCATCGCCGGGAAGCCAGGTCCCGTAGGTCGTCCATGTAATGAAGTAGGCAATCGGATCACCGGTATTGAAGGGGCGATCACTCATTGTTTTTGTTTTTCATTTGTAATACAAGCTCGACGCGCAAGCGAGTGGATCCGTATTCCTGTTAATCCACTCGCTTGCGCGTCGAACTTGTATGAATTTCCAGAATCAAAATGGATACTCGAGTTGATACTCGATTCGGACTGCATCTTAACGGATTTGTCGTTCTCGATGGATCCACTCGCTTGAGCGTCGAGCTTGTATTTCGCCAAAATCCTCCCCTTTTCTCGATTTTCCTGTCCCACTGGGTTCTTGGGGCAAAGGTAAAGACCTACGTAAATAATCGTTCATGACCTAAGTCTAGCATCATGGTCGCGATCAATCCGGCAACAACATCGGTACGGAAAACCGTTGCCATCCTGACTTAGCCTGGTCATCAATTGACACAGTGAATGGTAAGAGCATTCCAGCGCCACGTCATTGTTTTTCGGCGGGATTACCTAACGAGCCAAGAATCCAACACATGTCTACGTCACCTGCGTCAATCCAGCTAAAAATCGAAAACGGATCAGTCAACGGCCAGATTGTTGTCCTGCATCCGAGCCAGGATTTGACTGTCGGTCGGGATTCGTCGGTCGAGCTTCAAATCAGAGATTCGCAGCTAAGTCGGCGTCATTTCCGAATCGACAGGCATGGTCATCAATGGCGAATCTGTGATTTGAAAAGCAAGAACGGAACATTGGTCAATGGCGAGGCGATTGAATCACGTCAACTCATTGACAGCGACATTATCCTTGCTGGCAAGACCATCATTCGGGTGACCATCAAAGTAGAGCAGTAGCTGATTGTTTTCCATAGTCCCACAGCTCTGCCGATTTAGTACGAGCTCGACGCGCAAGCGAGTGAATTCGTGCCGTGATCCACTCGCTTGCGCTGCGAGCTTGTATTTTCGGCCCCAATTGGGCCCTCCCAAAAACCATCGGCTCTTCCGGCGGTTTTGATGGACCAGGCCCTGAATTCAACATCTTTTGATTATTTCGGATTTTTCTGTCCCGCTGGCTTCTGCGCACAGAGGTTAAAGCAAATCGCAACGAACCTATGATCAAGCTCCGGAAAAAGGGACAAACAGATGATCAAGAAATCACCATCCCAACAACAGTTTCACTTCATTTCAGGTCTACCTCGGTCAGGTTCGACCCTGACTTCGGCTTTGCTTCGTCAAAACCCACGTTTTTCACGCGGGAATGACGGGACCGGTGGCCGGTTTGTTTGAAGGCGTAATCGCTCAAGTCTCCGCTGGCAGCGAGCTATCGACGATGGTCGATGATGCGCAGCGAGCCCGAATTCTTCGCGGATTATTCGATAGCTACTACGCCGATGTGAATCGCCCCGTGATTTTTGATACGAGTCGATCCTGGACCGCCCAGCTTCCCGCGTTAATGAAGCTGTTTCCCGAAGCCAAAGTCATCTGCCTTGTCAGGGATGTCGCCTGGATCATGGATTCGATGGAGCGCCAGTTTCGCGACAACGCTTTTGAGAATACCAGACTGTTCAACAATCCGGCAGAACGATCAACGGTTTATACGCGAGTCGAAGCGATGGCCGGTGCCAACCGGTTAGTTGGCTATCCATGGCATGCACTTCGCGAAGCCTGTTACGGCGAGTTTGCCGCTCGCGTGATGTTGGTCGAATACGACATGTTGACCGCTCGCCCCGCTGCCGTCATGCCGTTGATTTACGAGTTCCTTGGCGAAGATCATTTCAAACACGATTTTGAAAACGTGCAGTACGACGCGCCGCAGTTCGATGCCCAACTTGGGCTCGATGGATTGCATCGCGTGCATCCCAAAGTTGAACCGCGGCCACGCAAGACCATTTTGCCACCCGATTTGTTCGAGCGTTATTCGCAACTTTCGTTCTGGCGCGACCTGCCGAATTCGGCGGCCTTTCGCATCACCGCGAACGAAGACAATACGGGCAAGCAACAACAAACGATGCCCGAACCAAAACAGAAGATTGAAGAGGCCAATACAAGCTCGACGCGCAAGCGAGTGAATTGACCGGAAAACAGATCCACTCGCTGGCGCGTCGAGCTTGTATTGCGGCAGAAACCAAAGCCCCATTGTCGCAAGATCATAAACAATAACGGAATCAAATCATGACCAAGCTTAAGTCAAACAACAAAGCAAATTGAAACCACAGTCAAGACTGAAAGAAAACAATGAATAACAACTTCAGGAAAATGATACTGATCGTAGCTTTTGTCTTGCTGCAAACTTCAATGGCTTGCGCTGATCTGGTGTTGGCGTTTACGCCGTCGTCGACGGACGCAGGAGCTCAATTGGTCGGATCGGGCACCGGGACAGCGACGGGCACAAACTTAGGTGACAGCTTATGGAGCTTCACGGATTTCGGAACCGATTACCTGGTTGCGGGCGTGGGTGAGCCCAATGCCGGTGATTTCGTATCTACGCAAGATGTGACCGGCTTCTTCCGTAACGTCACGAGCAATACGACAACGGCTGTGACTCACGTTCTTTTACGTAAGGATCCAGGAGTCAGCGGCGACGACATGCGCATCTTTACTCCCGAAGGCATCGCCTTCTCCTTTGGCGATCAGTTTGAAATCAGTCTTACCGCGATATGGCCTGAGACAACAACGGGCAGCAACGAAAGGCTGCTATTTTCCGAGTTGATTCCAGGCACTCACACGTTGGACGAATTTGGAACGGATGAAATTTTCGGTGACATTTCGATTTCAGTTGCTGCGGTTCCAGAACCTTCATCGTTGGCACTGCTTGGTCTGACAACTGGGTTGATCGGCTGTCGGCGACGAAGAACGGGCAATAAAAGCTCGTAGCGCCGGCAAGTGGATCTAACAAGCGATCTCAACAAAGCAAATGAATCAAAACAATACAAGCTCGCAGCGCAAGCGAGTGGATCATTCATTACGAACTCGACGCGCAAGCGAGTGAATTTACCGGAAAACAAATCCACTCGCTGGCGCGTCGAGCTTGTATTACGAGCAAAACCAAAACAATCGGACAGAAGGAAACAGAGACAACGGAGAATGAACCGGGTAGCCAATTTTCTCTGTTTTCTCTGCGAACTCCTGTTCAACAGAATTGCGTGCGAGTCAATCCAACAAACATTTTCTGAAGTCTTGCGACTCCAGCTACCAAATTAAACAGTACGAACTCTTGCGAGTCCGATACCTCCGATACGGGATCAAAATCATGGCCAAAAGCTCAACCAAATCAAATCGCAAACCAAAGTCCTCTAGAGTACGCAAGCGTCGGTTGCGACAAAAGCAATCCAGTCACTTGAACTTTGAAGCTTTGGAACCCAAACAACTGCTGGCGGCGGTAACGGTTGGCAATGGGACCAGCCTCTTGAATGCGCCGGATTTGTCTTCGATTGCCGCTCTGATCGAAGACGACGGTGGCGATGGTGTTTCGCTACGCGAGGCGATCACGGCGGCGAATAATACGTTCGGAGCCGACACGGTAACGTTATCGACGGATGTAAATTTGACGTTAGTTGACAATAGCAACACGACGACGGGCGCGACGGGCCTGCCCGTGGTGACCAGTACGTTGACACTCGAAGGCGGTGGACACACGATCGCCCGTTCCAGTGCTGGCGGAACACCCGAGTTCCGTATCCTGCGCGTTGACGGCGGTGGCAACCTGACACTCAACAACACCACCATCACGGGTGGAGATGTATCAAATGTGACCAGCGGAGTGCTTGCAGATGGTGGCGGGATCTTTAATCAGGGAGGAACCCTGACGGTCAATCAAAGTACGATCAGCGGTAACCGCGCCGATCAATCGACCTTTGGCGATGGCGGCGGCATCGCTACCGAGGACGGCACCACGACTATCAATGACAGTCAGATTACGGGCAACTATGCCTACTTCGGTGGTGGCGGAGTGCATGTCGATGAGGGCACGACCACCATCAATCGTTCGACGATCAGCGGAAATTCAAGCGAAATCGGTGGCGGCGTCTATATCATTCGTGGAAACCTGCAGACCAACGACAGTACCGTGTCGGGCAACAGTGCGGGCGACGTGGGTGGTGCGATAGGCATAGGTGGTGGCAGCACCACGATCAACAACACAACCGTCAGTGGCAACTCGGCTTCGCGTGGTGGCGGGCTCGGTTTTAGAAGTCCAGGGACGGTCACGATTAACAACAGTACCATCACTGGCAACCAGGGGACTTCTTCCGTCAATGGGGGTGGTGGCGTTTACAATAGTTCAACATCGTCCACGCTAAATCTGAACCAAACACTCATCTCAGGCAACAGCACGGTCGGTTCGGGGGCTGAAATCTTTATTGATGCCGGCACGATCAACGCAGGTAACTCGAACCTGTTCGGTCACAGTGGCTTGACTCAAGCCAACGCGTTCAGCGGCTTCACCCCGGCATCCGGTGACATCGTGGCCACCAGCGATAACACTTCGCCAGCCACGCACACACCAACAGCCTTGACCGGAATCCTCAACACGACACTGGCCAATAATGGTGGAACAACACAGTCTCACGCTTTGGTCAGCGGCAGCCCCGCCATCGACGCTTCTGCCACAGGAACCGCCACCGATCAGCGCGGACTGACCCGTCCGCAAGGAACCAGCTTCGATATCGGAGCCGTGGAATTCGATCAGGCGCCGGTCCTGACAAGCTTTACTCGGCTGAATCCCACGTCCGAGAATTCCAATGTCGATTCGTTGGTCTTCCGCGTGTTGTTCAATGAAACGGTAACGAATGTCGATGCCAGTGACTTTGTGGTGAATGGTTCAACGGCAACCGTTACGGGCGTAACTGGCAGCGGAGCCACTTACGATGTGACCGTCTCGGGCGGTGACCTGGCAAACTTCAACGGCACCGTCGGCCTGAACCTCAGCGGTTCGCAGAACATCACCGATACGTTTGGCGCGGCGCTTCCGGCCACCGAACCAACCATCGACCAAACCTACACGCTCGATAACGCTGGGCCGGTTCCCGCGCTAACAGAGATTCAGTTTCAATCGACTTATGACCGGATTTCATGGTTCAATCAGATTGCGGGAACTTCGACTGACCCTGCTGGCGTCACCTCAACGGAAGTCGGTGTTTGGAGTCGCTCGAATAGCTTCTATTGGGATGGTACCGGTTTTAATAGCTCCACGCCGGTGTTCCACAGCACAAACGGGACACCGGAAAACTGGGCATTGCCATTTTCAATCGACAATTTTGCGCCCGGAGGAAATTTTTCGGTTGCCGTGCGAACGACCGATGGCTTTGGCAACGTGAACGTGACTTCGTTCGGAAGCCAGGATTTCTTCTTTGTTAACACCGCCGATCTTCTGGTTGACCTTGCCACCGATGAGTCGGATGGGAACTTCGCCCCCGGCGATTTGTCTCTGCGAGAAGCCATTGAACTGGCCAACTCCCTCGCTGGCCAGAACAACATTCAGTTTGATGCTTCACTTGCCGGCAGCACGATTACGCTGGGCTCGGAACTGGCGTTGACCTCTGATATCAGGATCGATGGTGATTCCAACGGCGACAACAAGGCCGACGTCACGATCAGCGGCAACAATGCCAGCCGCATCTTTAACATCTCGGGTTCGGGAACCGATGCAGCGCTGCATAGCCTGACGTTGGAAAACGGGTCCAGCAACGGACCGGGCGGTGCGATTTCTTCATCTACCGGGACGACGCTTGAATTGGTCAATAGTACAGTACGTAACAGCACCGCGTTCTTTGGCGGCGGCGGCATTTCTAATAGCGGAGTGCTAAACGTTGCCAACTCCACGATCTCAGGCAACAGTACGTCCCAGGACACCAGCATTGGTGGTGGGCTTTCTAACACGGGTACGGCCATCTTGGCCAACACCACGATTCACGGCAATACGTCCCAAGCCTTTGGGGGCGGCATCGTACACTTATCTGGATCGCTCACGCTCAGCAACTCGACCATCACAGGCAACCTCGCCAATGATGCCGACACTGGCGGCGGGCTGGCTATTGCTGTGACCAGCGGCGTGGTCACCATCAACAACTCCGTGGTCGCCGAAAACATGTCGGGTGTGGGTGCCGACGATTTCGAAGGCACCGGCGGAAGTGGTACCACGATTAACGTGAGCAATAGTTTCTTCGGCTCCGATGAAGACGCGGCTTTCGACACTAATACTAACAACATAAACAATGGCGGCAGCCCTGGATTGGCGGCGCTGGCGGATAACGGGGGCCCGGTTCAGACCCGCGCGATCCAGGCGGGTAGCGCATTGCTGGATGCCGGAGCAGATTCTCTGCTGCCATCAGAAACCTCGCTTGGCATTGATGTTGATGGAGACGGGACGATTGAGTCGACGGCGATTTCTGTTGACGCGCGGGGAGCCGGCTTTGACCGAGTGCGAGCCAGCCAGGTGGATATCGGAGCATTTGAGCAGCAAACCGAGTTTCAGAGTTTCATCGTCACCACCACTGCCGATGTCGTCAACGACACGGACTTTGTCACCTCGCTGCGAGAAGCGATCAACTTCGCCAACAGCGAGGCTGGCGCCGATACGATTACATTCGACTCTTCATTGACATCCGGCGGTGCGGCCACGATCAACCTCGGCTCGCAACTGCCGACGATTTCCGACGCCGTGACCATCACCGGGCCGGGCGCCAACCTGCTGACTCTCGACGCGGGCGGAGGCACTGATGGTACGATCGGCAACGGCGACGGCTATCGTATTTTCAACCTCAGCGACGGCACGGGGACGCAGATCGCGGTTGGCATCAGTGGACTTACGCTCACAGGTGGCGACACAAGTTCCAACGGTGGAGCGATTGAAAATGGCAGAGAGAACCTCACGCTCACGGCGGTGGCGATTACGGCAAATGCCGCCAATACCGGCGGCGGTGTCGATAACTTGCAGGGGATTATAAGTGTTAACGACAGCACGTTTTCGAGCAACATCTCCACTAGTTCCGGACTTGCCGGCGGTGGGGCCATTTTCAACCAGGACAGATTGACGGTTTCCAATAGCACGTTTTTCAGAAACGCCGCCGGTAGTGGCGGGGCCCTAGAAAACTTTGCGGGAGGCACAATCACTGTAAACAACAGCACGTTTTTCGAAAACTCGGCGAGTATTGGCGGCGGAATCGATAACTCCGGTGGTTCCTTTGAATTCACCAACAGTATTGTTGCTGGCAGTCTTGCGGGTGGCGATATTCGAGGCGCGGTCACCAGCAGCTTCAGTTTGATTGGCGACAGCGATGGAGCTACCATCACAGACAACGGCGGCAACCAGATCGGCAGCAGTTCCGGTTCCGGAGTTATCAACCCCTTGCTCGGCGCGTTGGCGGATAACGGTGGCCTGACGCAAACCCACGCTCTGCTGACCGGCAGTCCGGCGATTGATGCAGGCGACCCGGCGGCAGTCGCGGGCCAGGGTTCAACTCCATCGTTTGACCAACGTGGCACCGGATTCGATCGCGTCAAAGCCGCGCGCATTGACATCGGTGCCTTCGAGGTGCAAAACCAGGCACCCGTATTTACTTCACCGACAACCGCCAACGTTGCCGAGAATACGCAGGCCGTTCACACGCTGACAGCAACCGATGCCGACCTGCCGGCTCAGACGATCACGTTCTCCATCGCGGGCAGCGGTGCGGACAACGGCTTGTTTGAAGTCGCAAATGGCAACCAGTTGCAATTCCAAGTGGCTCCCGACTTTGAAAAGCCGATCGATACTGGCGGCACCGCTGGCGACAACATTTACGAGGTCAGCGTACTTGCCAATGACGGCAATGGTGGCTTGACACCGCAAACGATCCTGGTGACGGTGACACCCGTTAACGACAACGCACCCGTATTCACTTCACCGGCAACCGCCAACGTTGCGGAAAACACGCAGGCCGTCCACACGCTGACAGTCACCGACGCCGACCTGCCCGCTCAGACGCTTACGTTCATCGTGAGCGGTGCGGACGGCAACCTGTTCGAAATCGTCAATAGCAATCAGCTGCAATTCAAAGTCGCACCCGATTTTGAAGCACCGACCGACCTTGGCGGTACGGTGGGTGACAACATTTATGAAGTACGCATCCTTGTCTTAGACGGACTCTTCTTAGATTCTCAAGACATCCAGGTGACAGTCGATCCGGTCAACGACAACGCACCGGTCTTTACCTCACTGGCAACCGCCAACGTTGCGGAGAACACGCAGACCGTGCATCAATTGACTGCGACGGACGCGGACCTGCCCGCGCAAACGCTCACGTTCGCCATCGCGGGCAGCGGTGCGGACAACGGCCTGTTCGAGATCGTCAGTGTCAACCAGTTGCAATTCATAACAGCACCTGACTTTGAGAACCCACCGACCTGGGAGGAACCGCTGGCGATAACGTTTACGAAGTCAGCGTACTGGCCGATGACGGTAATGGCGGCGTGACGCCGCAGACGATATTAGTGACGGTGACCGATGTTGATGAGATCGCACCAACGGCTGACATCGTTGATGTCACACCTGATCCGCGCAATACGGCTGTCGGCTTTGTGACGATTGACTTTGACGAAGATGTTACTGGTGTCGACATTGGCGATCTTACTTTGACTCGCGATGGAAACGCGATCGACATTAGCGGTTTGACGCTGACGCAGGTTTCTCCAAGCCAGTACGCGATTGACTTGTCTTCGGTAACTGCGTCCGGCGGCAACTACGAGTTGAAACTAAACAATACTGGTTCGGGGATTCAGGACACTGCTGGCAATGCTCTGGCAACCAATGCGATTGATCAATTCATGATCGACATGGTGGGTCCACAAATCGAATCGGTCGTCGTCAATGGCGGAAACGCACAACGAAGTATGGTTTCCGAACTAACGGTCACGTTTTCAGAAATCGTCAACGGTTTCAATGCGAATTCGTTCGTCCTGATGAACACAACGACCAATACTCAAGTCGTACCAACGGTGACAACGCAAGTCATCGGCGGCAAAACGGTTGCTACGTTGACGTTCAGTGGATCAGGAATCGTTGGCGGATCGCTGGCCGATGGTGATTACACACTGACGACGTTGGATACGTTGACCGATAGCGCCGGCAACCAGCTGGACGGTGACAAAGACGGCAATGCGGGCGGCAATGCAACGGACAACTTCTTCCGATTCTTTGGCGACGTCAACGGTGACCGGACGGTGAACATCGTGGACTTCTTCCAGTTCCGCAATGCCTTCCGAGGCACATACAACGCTGCCTTTGACTACAACGGCGACGGAGCGATCAACATTATCGACTTCTTCCAGTTCCGAAGTCGTTTTGGAAGCTCGTTGTAAGGCACGTTGCAACGTAGAGCTTCAGATTTACACGCGGTACAAGCTCGCAGCGCAAGCAAGTGGATCGGCGTGATTCACTCGCTCGCGCGTCGAGCTTGTATTCATGAATTCGGCCACGGGGCAATCAATTTTGACTTTTTCCAATTCTGAAGCCGGTTTCGAAGCTCGTTGTAAGGCCTGGCAAACCAATTTTTCAGCTAGGAAGATTGAATTTTTCGCCAAATCAGCGTGTTTTCAGCCAATTTCGAAGATTTTTCAACTTTCTTGTCCCAGCCGCGATCTGGCGCAAAGGTCTAGTAACTGTGGCCATTCCAACGCGCGATTGACGCTGGAAATGGTTCGGACAAGTTAACGGCGAAGCAACTTTTGTTTGAGCGAATGTGGCGATCCAAAAACCAAAAAAATGCCGACCAAATATTGAATCTGATAACCAAGAGGTAACGACGTGATCATTCTCAAAAAACCAATCTGCTTTCTTACTGGCCTCGCGGCCATGTTTCTAGTGCAAGACGTGTCGGCGGATCTTGTACTTTCGTTTTCTTCTGATAGTGGCGGAACCTTTTTCAACGACTTCAATGTGACAGCGGGCGATAGCCTTACTATCGGTATTTACGCTCAGGAAACAAACCCAAACGTGGAACTATCCACGGAAGGATTAGTGAGTTTCGGGTTCGACCTAACCTCGGCGCCAACAACACTAGGTTCTATTTCCAATGCTACGGTGAATCCCCTTTTTGATTTCGAAAATCATAACGTTACCACGGCGTCAGGCTTTGAATGGGAATACGGGGAAATCGCAGGCACTGGTATCATGGGGACAACCATTCTGCTGGGGACGTTTCAGTTCGATACAATTGCAGATGGCGCCACCTTGTTTACAGTCGAAGATCGGCTACCTGGGGCAGGAATCGGGAATGCAACCTGGATTACTCCCTCGTTCAACGTCCTGGACGAGCAATTTTTCGGGGCGGGAGCCGCCAATAACTTTCAGTTTACGATCAACGCAAGTTCGGTTCCTGAGCCCAACAGCATGCTACTAATGGCAGCCGCATGTGCAGGATTTGTTAGCCGTCGTCACAGGCGCGTTTGAAGAACACGTGATTGCAGTTGAACGCCAACAAATGGAAGACTTTTTGGGCCAAAAGAATCAAAAGAGTATTTCATTGATCCGGGCGCTGCACTGTCGTCAAGAAATTGAAAGCGTTTTTTGCATTTTGACGCTCGGCGGGTTTAGCACCCGCCGCCTTTTTCCAATTCCGAAATGAGAACTGACTTCCTTTAGGAACGGTGAGTGTTTGGGAAGTATTCTCGAACGATAGGATCAACTGAGTACTGGAGATATGAACGACCCACTAATGTACCCACTAATTCGCAAAATCTGCAGTTGGTCAACGCATTGTCGAAGAGTGGTTGATGAAGAAACCCTGTAAGAACAGGGGTTTGCGAAGCGTCGTCAAAGCTGGGTGAAAGCCATGACAGTCTTCGGAACCGAGGGTTGGAGGTTCGAATCCTCCCGGGTGTACTTTTTGATCCCACAAAAACCGAAGTCAAATCAGACTTCGGTTTTTTCATGCGCTGACTGTGTTCTCAAGTCCCCCCATTAATCCCCCCACTAATGAAGAGTTTTTGCATCGCGGGACAGTTACACCGTTGAGCCAAAATTGGAATTCTTAAAAGAATCCTGGCTCTTGTTGACCAAACGTGTCACTACCCCTCCGTAAGATCGTGCCAAACATCCGGCTGCGGATGAGTCTTCGATTTCGATCCTCATTTAAGGGAATTAAATGTCAAACGTAAGAGCAGGAATTGACCTCTTCAAACTAGCGGTGGCTCCTACGCCCGCTGAGCAGGAAAAGGCCAAGCGAACCCACGAGCAGATCCGAGCAGCAGCCACAAGATAGTGCGGAAAATGCCTTTGGCGACTCGCCCTGGGAAGTGTCGCGGTTACAATTGTCCGAATAACAACAACAGCTGAGAAGCCCGGAAAACAAATGCGAATTGATAGGCTGGAATTAAGAAATTTCAAGAAGTTTGAGGAACAAGCTTTTGAGTTTTCTCGTTCGATTGAGTCAAATGAATCTGGTTCGTTTCATGTGCTGATTGGAGAGAACGGAGCGGGCAAAACAAGCATTCTGGATTCGCTGGCAATCGCACTGGGTGTTTGGCTGGAGAAGGTTCCTGATTCGCTATTGGCTAACAGTCATAGGCGTTTGAAGGCAGATCAAAAGCGACTGATTCAGGTAGAAGGCGGCGACCGAATTCAGCTCCAACAGGTCGCTGACGACATGTCGGTTTCGGCTAACGGCACGATATTGAGTAGCTCCAACTTGAGTTGGAGCCAAGAGCTTCCCGTCGGAAAACGGAACGTCAGTAATGCCGGGTCTAAAGAAGCCCGCAAGTTGATCTGGAACGCATACCAGAGTGCTCAAGAAAGCGGCAGCAATGTTTTGCTTCCAGTCATTGCGTATTATGGTGCTGGTCGGGCATGGTTGCCACACAACAAACGGACTGAGTACAAGGCGAAGTCGAATGGGAAATCCAATCGTTGGGAAGCATTTTACGACTGTCTAAATGAACGCATACGATTGTCAGATCTTAGTAGTTGGTTTCGCAAGGAAGCCATCGCCAGAACGAATCGAAATGGAAAGTATCGCCCTGGTTTTGACGCCGTGTTACAGGCTGTGCTCAAAGTCGTACCCGGTTCAGAGAGCATTCACTACGATGATGATTTTGCAGAAATCATGATTGCCATCGACGGCAATACGCAGCCGTTCAGCAATTTGAGTGCAGGCCAACAAAACCTATTCGCCTTGGTTGCCGATATCGCAGTGAAAATGGTGACTCAGAACAATTTCCTTGTTCCTGCCGACGAACTTGGCGAAGAGGATCAACCATTGGCACGAGTCTTAGCTCGCACACCGGGCGTCGTTTTGATTGACGAACTCGACGTTCATTTGCACCCCAAGTGGCAGCAGTCTGTCGTCGATTCGCTTTGTAAGGCATTCCCATCAATTCAATTCATCGTGACGACGCATTCCCCGTTTGTGATTCAGTCACTTGATGAGTCTCAGTTGATCAATCTTGAGGGACAGCCAGTCCCCAATCTTGGTAATTTAAGTATTGAAACGATCGCAAAAGGGCTAATGGGTGTCGAGAGACCAGACGTTAGCAAGCGTTATCGTCAGGCGGTGGAAGCGGCGAAGCACTATTTGGTTACGCTCGATGAGGCTGCTGAGGCTCCGGATGAAATGCTGGATTCGTATGAAAAACAGCTGGCAAAAGCGATTGAGCCATACGCGGACAACCCAGCCTTCCAAGCCTTTCTTGAATTGAAGCATGCCGCAAAGCTTGGTGGTCGAAACACAGCGAGTGAGGGCGGTAACTAAATGCGCCCTGTTTTTCGAGATGCCAGCCCCCAAGTTGACGATTTTGACGACTACCGGGATGCGTTTGGCGAACTGGTTTCGCGGCTAGGGCTGTACTGCTCCTATTGTGAGCGCAGAATCCCAACCAACCTCGCAGTTGAGCATATTCAGCCAAAAGGTTTGCCAATCTACGAGCATCTTGAAGGTAGTTGGGACAACTTCCTCTTGGGGTGCGTTAACTGCAACTCGACAAAAGGCAGCAAAGATGTCGTCTTATCAGATATTTTTCTGCCCGATCGAGACAATACCGCATTTGCATTTGAGTATCCGTCGGATGGAACTATCGCCATTCGATCTGGGTTAACTGTAGCCCAGACTCAAATTGCGGAAGCAACATTGAAATTAACTGGACTCGACAAATCAATCAGTGAAGTGATTGATTCAAATGGTGATCTAGTCGCTATCGACCGAGTTGGCCAACGGATGGAAGTCAGGCTGATCGCCGAAATGAGCCGGGACGATCTCGATTCGAATCCAACCGAAGTATTTCGCCGGCAGATCGCAAGGACAGCAACAGGCTTTGGATTCTTTAGCATATGGATGAATGTATTCGAAGCCGATTTAGTGGTGCGAGAATTTTTGGTTGAAGAATTCAAAGGGACGGCAAGCAATTGCTTTGATCTGGCATCAACATCACTGATTAGCCCGCGGCCTCCAGTTGGACTCGCTGGCGAAAGCAAGATCTGAAACTACGCTTGTGGTCTTGGGTTGAGGGCATTCGAGTTATCAATACCCTTTCATTTGCATCCAAGCGGGATCAGGATCGGGTGTGTTGAATTGGGGATTGGCATTCAACCAAACGTTGTACTCGTACTCAGCGGCTTCGCGAATGTCCGATTCAGCGGGCGTGAACGGCATGAACTCTGCTTCACTTCTTTTCTCTGCCATCAGAGCATCCCATCGCGTCTGACGCTCTAGCTTCATGTTGTAACGATGCAGATTGTTCGCAAGCCATTGCTGGTTTTGACGCTGCTCATGTTCTCGTTGGATTCGCTGACGCTCCATTTCGGCAGCGTGTTTCTGCCGTTCCTCTTCAAGCTGCCGTTGGCGTTCTGCAGCCTCACGTCTGGCTTTGGCCAATTCTGCCTCCTCTGCTTCACGGTATTCCTGCTCTCGTGCCAATTGAAGCCTTTCTTGTTGACGAGCTTCCCGGTCTCGTTGCTCCTGTTCGGCTTGTAGTTTTTCTTGAGCTCTTTTCTCGGAAAGCAGTAAACATCGCCGAGCTTCCAATACAGGACGAAATTCCTCGAGCAACGTCTTGATTCGTCGCACTTCTTTCTCATCAAGGGCATCTCTTTGAGCAAGCACTTTTGCAACTAGCTTTATTAGAAATTTACGAGGCTTGTCGACATCGTCACGTGTACCAACAATTGACTTTTGAAAAGAGTGTTTTTGTGTCGACCAACGTTCATTCAACACCTGTGAGAAATGGTCGTGGATTGAGGTTTCCATTCTGAAAGTTAGCAAGTGAAAAATCCGTTCGCAAACAACGTCCTCTTCTGATGGTTCAAGCGACCCAAGTCCAGCGTACCACCGCGTGGGGCGTTGTGTAGTCGCGCGGGAGTCACGTCTCTTATTACCTGTTGGAAAAGAACAGGCGGCTATTCCTTCCGGATAGAGGTACTCAAAAATGCTATTGGTAAACTTGCACTCAGCATCGGATTCAGTAATCCTACGGTGAAGCCGTTCAATGTGATATCCGAGGAGTTGGACATCCTGTGGAAGCTCTTCCCAGTTCACCTTCACGCTCAATCTATTCGTCATCGATATCGCTCACAGAAATAAAATCATCCATGCTGCCTTGGCTGGCCTTTTTGTAGGCTGCTTCGCTCTGACGTTGCCGCCGCCCCTGACTTGCTTGCACGGTGCCGCTGTAAACAGAATACCCTCGTTGTGCGATGCCCACTCCTAGCAACACACTGATGCCGACCATCACCATTGCTCCGATCGAAAAAACTGGATGAACAATCACAACATTGATGATCATAAGAAATCCCGCCACACCGAATAAAGTTCCCGTCGGTTCGATAGGCATTCCTGAACGATAAAATTCCCCAGGGTAGGAACTTGCCCAATGAACAAGGCGGGCATCGGTCGAGCTGGAAATCGCGACCAGAATCCATGAAACAACAAAAACGACAGCCCCACCAATAAGACATGAGCTCATCACTGTCCTCTTCGCTTCATCCAAGCGTTTGGGCAACGCTTCAATTTGAAACTTTCTGTCGTAACGTAAGTCGTCAAGTGATTTCTTTGCGACATCATAACTTGTGCCATAGCCGCTAGAGATTGATTCTAATTTTGATTCGGCCTTCGCAATCAACGGGTCGTAATGATCCTTGATGCTCGCGACAGATGGCAGCTTTCCAATCTCTTCGGAATACGAATCGACTGTTGTCATGCAAAAATGAGCGACCAAACATAGCACTGCAGCATACAAAAAACATTTGATAAAATATGCAATCATTTCACCTCAACCATACGTTAAATCCATGCTAATGGAACTTCGGCATACGAAAAAATGCTAAGCCCAGGGAACCACACGTCAACCATCCTCACATTGGCCACCTGCCAATGTTTTGAGCCGCCTCCTTAGTATAATCGTCAGCCGTTCTAGGTCGTAATATATGGTTGCAAAATAAATTGCTGCCCCTTGCTTCGATCTTGGCTCACAGCCTTTGAGTACATTACCCTGGCTGTCTGTTCGCGTTTTTTCCCCAAGGACGTATTCGCCCAAACTTACTTTTGCTTTCGTATCGACTGAAATTTCCAGTGCTTCGGGATCGTCTTTGTACTTCTTACGAGCCGCATGCACGCTTTCGAAAATCGCATCGGTATGCTCCGTCTTTTTCAATGGCTTGCCTTTTTGAATCCGTTTGAGTCGATAGTTCATCCGATTGAGAATGTCGCGAATCGTTCGTTCTGCTGGAACACAGACTGGTGCATAGCCGCGTTTGATCAGTTCCGCTTGAACTTCACGCGCAGAAAGATTGGTGTACTGCCGCTCGGTTTTGAGTTCCGGATCGGAGTGCGTATGAGGTTCAACGA